>CAVOYV010000003.1:0-264124 GCA_963700855.1 uncultured Actinomycetes bacterium | reverse complement strand
TGTTTCTTTGCTCACCCACTTGGTTCAGTTGCGTCTTGCTCACGCGGCAGACATCCAAGCCCCGATGTAGCTGAGACCCAGTGCGCCCCCACCTGGACCCGTGAAGCCGCGGAGGGCCTGCACGAACACCACGAGTCCGAGGATCCCGTAGACGATGGAAGGGACCCCCGCGAGGTTGCGGATGTTCGAGATCAACGCTCGGTTGATCCGGGAGTCGCGCGCGTACTCCTGAAGGTAGATCGCGGCGGCGATCCCGGTTGGCAACGCGATCACCGTCACGAACCCGATCAGGACGAACGCCCCGATCAGCCCCTGGCGCACGCCGGCCCTGCTCGCGATCGACGACGTGTTGCTGGTCACGAAATCCCACCCGCGGTCTTGGAACACCGGCATCGCCTCGCGGATCGTGATCCACAGGAGCGAGACGAGGATCAGGAGCGAGGCCAGGAGCGAGGCCAGCAGGACGGCCGAGAACACCGTGCCGGGCCAGTCCCGCTTCCGCCCGAGGAGGGCCGCCTCCACCGAGGACCGGACGCTGTCGGACGCGACGATCGTCGACATCAGTACGTCTGCCTCACCTTGCGGACGAACCGCTCGCTCAGGACGTTCAGGACGAGGGTGATCGCGAAAAGGAGCAGTCCGACGAAGAACAGGCTGTTGAACGCGAACGTCGATCCTTGGACCTGGTCCGATCCGATCGCCAGCGACGAGATCGCGCCCGTCATGGTCTGACCCCCATCGAAGGGGTTGAAGGTCCGCAGGGCTCCACCGGTCGCTCCGGCGGCGATCGCCACGACCATGGTCTCTCCCACCGCCCGCGAGAACCCGAGGATCAGCGACGCCATGATCCCCGAGACGGCTGCGGGGACGACCACCCGGATCGCGACCGTCCGGCGCCGGGCCCCGATCCCGTACGCCGCCTCACGCAGGGCGTTCGGAACCGAATACATCGCGTCCTCCGCGACCGACGCGACGAGCGGGATCGTGAGGATGCCGACGCCGATCCCGGCCGCCAGGAAGGAGAAGGCCCCGTCTCCCCCGAGCAGATCCTGGACGACGGTCGGCTGGATCACCGTGAGCGCGAAGTACCCGAGGACGACGCTGGGGATGCCCGCCAGGATCTCGACGACCGGCTTCAGGGTCCGACGCATCCGCGGCGTCGCGAATTCCGAGAGGTAGAGGGCGGCCCCCAGGCCCAGGGGTGTGGCGACCACCATCGCGATGACGGCGATGATCATCGTCCCCACGAACACCGTGAGGATGTCGAACTCGTTGCGGCGGGGGAACCAGCCGTCCGTCCAGAGCCAGCCTAACTCGATACCGGTGATCCACCGCAGCGCCTCTTCGAACAACGCCACGATGATCGCGAGGCTCACCGCCACGGAGAACGCTGCCGCGCCCATCAGGAGCAGCCGCATCGTGTGCTCCCGGCGTCGCCGCCGAGGGCTCCCGCGGAGGGACTCGACCGTGAGGGCGTCGGTGGTCGCCATGTCGGAGGGCAGGGTACCTGTCACGGTGGACTCTCGCGAAGGTTCGAAGGGGCGGCTCGAGGACCGGGGCCTGGCGACCCCGGCCCTCGGCCGACCCCCTCGGATCAGACCGCCGCTCCCTCCCATGCGGCGCGGGTGGCGTCGATCCGCTCGGACGGCAGCGGCACGTACCCGACCGCAGCGACGGCCTCGCTGAGCCCCGTGTCCGAGACGTACAGATCCACGTAGGCGCGCAGGGCCTCGCTCTCGGCAGCGCTCGCCGAGTTCACGTAGATGTAGAGCGACCGGGCGAGCGGGTAGGACCCGTCGGCGATCGTCTCGTCGTCGGCGCCACGCAGCCCTCACCGCCGTCGATCTCGATTCTCCTTCACGGCGTCACCCGCGCCTTCGGCGAACGCGAACCCGACGAACCGAGCGGCGTGTCCGAGCCTTCCATGCCCTGGATGATGACGTTGTCGTTCGGCGACGCCTGGTAGTCCTTCCGGAGGCTCTCCGCGGAGTCCTCGGACACGCCGTTGCCGAGCGCGATGTCCTCGAACCCGTTGATCTCGATGAACGAGTCGTAGGTCCCGGACTCCTCACCCGGCGCGGTGATCTCGAGCGCTCGCGTCGGGGAAGCTCCCGGTGCCACCGACCGCGGCGGCGAGGTCGTTCGCGTCGCTCCAACTCGTGAAGCCCTCGGACTCGGACCGAACAGCGCGTACAGATCGGCCTGGTTCAGGCAGGAGACGGCGTCGTTCGCCGGGTTGGTCAACACGGCGATCCCGTCGATCCCGACCTCGAGCTCGATGTACTCGATGCCGTTCTCCTCGCAGAGCGGCGGCCTCTTCCTCGTCGATCGGGCGGGAGGCGTCGCTGATGTCGGTGTCGCCGGCGCAGAACAGCTCGAACCCGTCGCCGGTGCCCGGGCCGTCGACCCGGATCTGCACGTCGGGGTTGGATTCGTTGAAGAGCTCGGCGACGAGCGCCGAGATCGGCTCGACCGTCGACGAACCCGAGATGTTGACCGAGCCGGTGAGGCTGGTCGGCTCGGAGCCGCCGTCGGTCGCGCCACCGTCGCTGGTCTCATCGTCGCCGCCGCAGGCGGCCGCCACGAGGGAGAGCACGACCGCCACCCCCAGGATGCGCCACGTGGCACGCATCTTCACCATGCCTGTCCTCCTTGTGTCTCGTTCCCACGGGCATCTGCACCCCAGGGCCGGTCGGAGCCTAGGGAGCCGAGATGTCGCTCTCCCGGCGCCAACGTGAACAGGAGGTGAACGACCGTACCCCGCGAGGATGCGCGGGTTCCTCAGGGGCCTCGGCGGGATCGACCGGAGGCGAACGCTCGGTGAACGGGGCCGGACCTCCGGGGTCGCGCCCGTACACTTCCCGACCACGATGGACGGGCCGAGCGGCGTCGCGATCGCGGCCGCCCTCCTGGGCGCGACGCTCGCGGGCGGCGGTCGTGATCGTGGCGACGAGGGCGCGCATGCCAGCGCCTCGTCGAGGAGGCGGCACGCCCTGCGCACCGAACTGGACCGCCAGCAGCGGAGTTCGGCGGAGACCCGAGCGGTCCAGGACCTGATCCTGTCGTCGATGCAGGACGGCGTCCTGCTCGTCGATCCGAAGGGTGCGACGGCGTTCGCGAACGTCGCGCTCGAGCGGCACCTGGGCCGACGACCCGCGTCCATCGGCGCAGTTGTTCCCGACCTCGCTGCGCGACGCCGTCGAGCGGGCCGCGCTCGACCGCGACCGGCTCGGTCCTGGTCGAGATCGGCGAGCCCTCCAGGTTCCTGCGGGTCGTCGCCACGCCCGCCGGTGACGACGGTTCCGTCCTCGTCGTGGTACGCGACGTCACCGAGGCGCGCCGGATCGACGCGATCCAGCCGGGACTTCGTCGCGAACGCATCCCACGAGCTGAAGACGCCCGCCGCATCGATCCAGGCCGCGGCGGAGACGCTCCGACAGGCGGCCGCGGACGATCCGGCGGCCGTCTCGCACTTCGCGGCGCAGATCGAGCGCGAGGCCGCCCGGTTGTCGCGGCATCGTCGCGGACCTCCTCGACCTGTCGCGGTCTGGAATCCGGCAGCGAGCTGTCCGAGCGGGTCCCGCTCGACGCGCTCGTCCGCGAGGAAGCGCAGCGGGCTCACGACCTGGCGCGGGAGACGCGGGCTCTCCCTCGAGGTCCGCACCGGCGACGACGTCTGGGTGGATGGCTCGGCCCGTGACCTGTCGCTGCCTGATCAGGAACCTCGTCGACAACGCGATCCGGTACACGCGTCCGGGAGGCTCGGTGACCGTCGCGCGTCGGCCCGCGAGGGCGCCGACGCGGTCCTGACCGTCACCGACACGGGGTCTGGATCCCGGCGAAGGACCTCTCACGCGTGTTCGAACGCTTCTACCGGGTGGACCGCGCCCGCTCCCGCGAGACGGGCGGGACGGGCCTCGGCCTCGCGATCGTGAGGCACGTCGCCGAGAACCACGGGGGAACGCGTCGAGGTCCGGAGCGAGCTGGGCCAGGGCACGACCTTCGCCGTTCGACTCCCCGGTCGGTCGGCGCCTCGATGAACCGGCTGCGCCACGTAGGCTGTCGGCCCATGGCGCTGCTGTTCCTCGTCCGGCACGGTCTGACCGCGCAGACCGGGAAGATCCTGTACGGACGGACCCCCGGCATCCCCCTGGACGACCGAGGGCGCCAGCAGGCCGAGCGCCTCCGCGAGCGACTCGCGCCGACCTGCGTCCCACGGCGATCTACTCCAGCCCGCTCGAACGGTGCCGGCAGACCGTCGAACCGCTCGCGGCCGCGGCGCGGCTCGAGGTCCACCTCCGCGACGAGCTGATCGAGATGGACGCCGGGGGATGGACCGGTCGGTCGCTCTCCCAGCTCCGTCGTTCGAAGCACTGGTCGACCGTGCAGAAGGAGCCGTCGGCGTTCCGCTTCCCCGGTGACGGCGAGAGCTTCGTGGAGGCCCACGCCCGCGTGGTGACGGAGGCCGAGCGGATCGCCCGCCGGCACCGGCGAGGTCGGGTCGTCGTCGCGACCCACGGCGACCTCGTCCGGATCCTGCTCGCCCACTACGCCGGCGTGCCGCTGGACGGGTTCCAGCGGTTCGGCGCCGACACCGCCTCGGTCTCCATCGTGGCCACCGACGGCGGGGGGCGAGCCCAGGTGATGCTGATGAACGACACGGGCGATCTGGACCGGTTCGTGCCGCACGCCCCTCGGAGCCGCTCGACCCGGAAGCTGCGAGGATAGGTCTCCATGGAGCTCGGTTCGGTCGACCGGATCACCGCTGACGCCGTGGGCGAACCCGGCATGCGGACCTTCTACCTCCAAGCCCGCGCGGGGGTGGAACTCGTCACCGTCGTGGTCGAGAAGCAGCAGGTCCAGCTGCTGGCGACGTCGGTCCTGGAACTGCTCTCGGACGTCCCCCACGAGACGGGACCGGGGCCGAGCGACGAGGAGCTCGCGCTGGAGGCGCCGTTCGAGCCGCGGTGGCGAGCGGGACGGCTGTCGATCGGCTACGACGAGGAGCGGGATCGGTTCGTCCTGGAGATCACCGAGTTCGTGCCGGAGCTGGACGAGGAGGACGAGGACGACGCGCGCTCGCAGCCCGTGGGCGAGGCCGAGACGATCCACCTGTGGGCCACCCGGGAGCAGATGCTCGCACTGGCCCGCCACGGCGCCGAGGTCGCCGAGCGTGGACGACCCACGTGCCAGCTGTGCGGGAACCCGATCGACCCGGAGGGTCACGCGTGTCCCGCGACGAACGGTCACCGGACCCCGCGCGCCTGAACCCTCCTCACGCCCTCGTGGAGGGCGAGATGGAGGTGCTCGGCCTGATGCCGAACGCCTCGAACTACACGTTCTTGGCCCGGTGCACGGCCGCCGACTCGTCGGTCCTGGCGATCTACAAGCCTCGGCGAGGGGAGATCCCGCTGTGGGACTTCCCCGACGGCACCCTCCACCGGCGCGAGGTCGCGGCCTTCGAGGTATCGCGGACGCTCGGCTGGCCGAACATCCCACCGACGATCGTCCGCGGCGGCCCCGAGGGCGTGGGGTCGGCGCAGCTGTTCGTGCGGTTCGACCCTGCCCACCACTACTTCACGCTCGAGGACGACCATGCGGACGCCTTCCGTCGCGTCGCGCTGTTCGACGTCGTCGTGAACAACGCCGACCGCAAGGCCGGCCACTGCCTCCTCGGCGAGGACGGACGGGTCCACGTGATCGACCACGGGGTCTGCTTCTCGACCGAGCCGAAGCTCCGGACGGTGATCTGGGACTTCACGGGTGAGCCGATCGGGTCCGAGCTCCTCGACGACCTCGCCCGGCTCCGCGACGAGCTCGACGACGGGCCGGCCGCCGCCGCGCTGGCTCGCCTGCTCGACCGTGACGAAGTGGCCGCCACGCAGGAGCGGGCGGGGCGCCTGATCGACCTGGCCCGGTTCCCCGAGCCCGAGCCCGGGACCCGACCCTACCCATGGCCTCCGATCTGACGCTGCGGCTCGCTGCCTTCCCCACGCCGCTCGGGGCCTTCACCGTGGTCGCGTCGGACGAGGGGGTCGTCGCGACGACGACCGGCGACGCGGAGGCGTTGCTCGACGAGCTGGCGCGTCGGGTGGGTACGGTGCCACGCCCCGACACCCGCGGGCTCGCCTCGGCCGGACGCGAGCTGGAGGGCTACTTCGCCGGGCGTCTCCGGCGGTTCGCGACCCCCGTCGACCTGCGCCTGGTCGGCACGCCCTTCGCCCGTGCGGTCCTCGACGTGACGCGCCGGATCCCCCACGGCCAGCTGTGGACCTACGGAGACGTCGCGGGCCACGCGGGACGGCCGGGCGCGGCGCGCGCCGCGGGGACGGCGCTACGGCGATGCCCGATCGAGGTGTTCGTCCCGTGCCACCGGGTGGTTCCGGCTGGTCCAGGGCTGGGACGGTACGGAGGCGACGAGGACCGCCGGGCCTTCTTGCTCCGGCTCGAACGGGCGGTCTGACGCGGGGACGACGGACCCACCCTCTGGGACGATGGGTGCCATGCACCGACGGGTCGCCGCCCTGCTCACCCTCGCGCTGCTCAGCGCCTGCTCGTCCGATGACGGGGCTGCGGGGGAGACCGCGCCCACCACCACGGCGAACGGACCCGATCCCGCGACGTTCGCCGCGCAGGTCGCCAGCACCGACCTGTGGGCAGGAGAGCCTCAGGACGTCCAGATCGGGGTCTTCAGCGCTACCGAGGCCGAGGGGGTCCAGCTCGTCACGGGCGGCACGGTCGAGGTGGCCTTCACCCCGTTCGGAGACGACATCTCCGACGACGTCATCGATGCCGCCTACCTACCGGCGCCCGGAACGGCCGGCGACGCCCAGGGTCCGGTCGGTCTCACGGGTCCCGGCCACCGCCCGGGGCGTCTACCAGGCCGACGACGTGTCGTTCTCCGAGGCGGGCATCTGGCAGGCCGACATCGCGGTCGAGGTCGAGGGGACCCCCGTGGCGCTGCAGACCCAGTTCGAGGTGCACGAGGCGCCTCGCCTGCCCGCCCCGGGACAGAAGGCGCTCCGGACCGACAGCCTCACGATGGACTCCGACGCCGAGCCCGCCGCGATCGACTCCCGCGCCGCCGAGACGGGAGAGGTCCCCGACCCCGAGCTCCACGCGATGTCGATCGCCCAGACGATCGATCGAGGCACCCCGGCGCTCGTCCTGTTCGCCACGCCGGTCTACTGCCAGAGCCAGTTCTGCGGGCCCGACGTCGAGTGGCTCGAGGGTCTCGCGGCGGAGCGGCCCGACGACGCCGCGTACGTCCACGTCGAGGTCTGGGCCGACTACCAGACGCAGACCCTGAACGAGGCCGCGGCGGACTGGCTGTACCGGGACGAGGAGCTCACCGAGCCGTGGCTCTACCTGATCGACGCGGACGGCACGATCGCCGAGCGCTGGGGGCCCCTGTTCGATCCCGCGGAGGTCGAGGCCGCCCTCGACCGCGTCACGGACGGCGGCTGAGCGAGGGTAAGGTTCGGCCGTGGCGACGCACGATCACGACGGGCACGAGCACGATGGGCACGTCGCGCACGATGACGACGGGCACGGGCACGACCACGACGACCACGGGCACGAGCACTTCGGGCCCGCCGACGCCGCGACCCTCGCCACCCGCGAGGGCGTTCGCGCGACCTGGATCTCGCTCGGCGGCCTCGGGGTCACCGCGGTCATGCAGATGGCCGTGGTCGCGATCTCGGGCTCCGTCGCCCTGCTCGCCGACACGATCCACAACGTGACCGACGCGCTCACCGCGATCCCGCTGCTGATCGCCTTCCGGCTCGGACGGCGCCCCCCGACCCGACGCTACCCGTACGGCTACCACCGCGCGGAGGACGTCGCAGGCCTCGTGATCGTCGCGATGATCCTCCTGTCCGCCGTACTCGCGGGGGTCGAGGCCGTCCGACGACTCGCGCGCCCCGAGCCGATCGACGCGGTCGGCTGGGTGCTCGCGGCGGGTCTGATCGGGTTCGCCGGCAACGAGGCGGTCGCCACGTACCGGATGCGCGTGGGCCGCCGGATCGGCTCGGCCGCGCTCGTCGCCGACGGGCAGCACGCGCGGGCCGACGGCCTCACGTCGCTGGGGGTGGTGCTGTCGGCGCTGGGCGCGATCGCCGGGATCGACCGCGCGGACGCCGTCGTCGGGATCGCGATCACCGCCGCGATCGTGGTGACGCTCGTGCGCGCCGCCCGCGCGATCTTGCACCGGGCGCTCGACGGGACCGACGAGGCCACGATCGCGCTGATCGAGACGGTCGCGGCGGCGGTCGACGGCGTCGAGCACGTCACCGACGCCCGGGCGCGCTGGTCCGGTCATCGGTTGCTCGCGGATCTGTGCGTGATCGTGGAGCCGACGATCAGCGTGAGCGAGGGTCACCGCATCGCCGACGACGTCCGCGGGTCGCTCCTGCACGAGGTCCCCCGGCTGGCGGACGCGACCGTCCACGTGGACCCGCACGACCACGAGTCGCACGCGGGCGGAACCGCGGCGTCCGCGTAGCATCGTCCCTATGGACCCGCGGTCCCTCCCACCCCCTCCGGCGCTCGACGACCGCTGCTACCGGCACCCGACGGTCGTCACCGGGGTGCACTGCACCCGGTGCGGGAAGGCGATCTGCCCGGACTGCATGGTCCCTGCCCCCGTCGGGCATCAGTGCCCCGACTGCGTCCGATCCGCCAGGCAGGAGTTCCGTCGGCCGGCGCAGCGGGTGGCGACCGGCCCTACCCGGGGCTTCTCGATCACGAACCTGATCTTGATGGTCCTGGTCGGCGTCTACGGCGTGGCCGTGGCCGTCGCCGGGGCGGGGAGCCTGTTGGCCGGCCCAGGGCCGCTCACGCTCGTGAACATGGGCGCGAGCATCGGCCTGGCGAACATCCCCGACCAGGGGCTCGTCGGGATCGCGGTGGGGCAGGAGTGGCGGCTGTTCACCGCGATGTTCCTGCACGCCAACCTGATCCACCTCGCCATGAACGGGTACGTGCTGTTCATCTTCGGCAACGTGATCGAACAGGAGACCGGACGGGTCCGTTACCTCGCGATGTACGTCGTCACGGGCCTGGTCGCGTCGGCGGCGAGCTACGCGTTCGGCGAGTTCGACGTCCCGTCGGTCGGGGCATCCGGAGCGATCTACGGGCTGTTCGGCGTGTTCCTCGCGACCAGCTGGCGCCGCCGGGAGCTCGCCTTCTACGCCGCGCGTGTCCGCACCGCAACCACGCTGATCGTGATCAACCTGATCTTCTCGTTCTCGATCCGTGGGATCGACTGGCGTGCCCACGTCGGTGGGCTGGTCGCCGGCGTGGTCCTGGGCCTCGCCGTCGACGGGCTCGGGACGTCGCGACGGAGCAAGGCCATCACCTTCGGCGCTGCCGCGATCGGGCTGCTCGCCGTCACCGCATGGCTGACGATGACCAGGACCGACGAGATCCGCTCGCTCTTCGCGTTCCTGTAGCCGTCGACACCCTCAGACCGAGGGCACGTTGCGGGTCGTTCAGCCGGGCTTGAAGTCCGGGAGCCCGTCGTCTGGCATCGACAGGATCACCGGCTCGACGCCCAGCAGGCCCGCGAGCGTTGCGGAGGCGCGATTCACCCCGTCGCGATCCCAGGACTCGACCACGTCGGCGACGGTCCCGTCCCCGTCGATCACGACGACGGTCGGCGCGCTCTGGATGCCGTAGGCATCCGACACCTCGTACGGGGCCAGATCCGGCACGTGCGGGAACGCCCACCCCAGGTCGTCGGCGAACGACCGGAGCTCCTCGGGCGGGTCCTGTCCGACCCCGACCACGGCTCCCGGGTAGGCCGCGCCGAGCGCGGCGATCGGGGGCCCGGCCATCCGGGTAACCGAACACGTGACCTTGTAGAACACGAGCGCGCGAGCCCCGCTCGTGTCAGCGCCGGGGACCGGGGGGGCCTTCGAGCCGATCGCGATCGCCATGCGCGCAGCTTACGCGGCGGGGGCGGGGGTGTCCCGGTCGGCCAGGCCGTAGACGTACCCCTCGCGCGTGCCCACGTAGAGCCACCCGCGCCACACGGCCGGCGTCGACTCGATGCAGTCCCCCAGGTCGAGCGACCACCGCAGCGGCGGGGGTCCCTCACCGGCGACCAGGAGGTCCCACGCGTACAGATGCCCCGTGCAGTCCCCCTGGATCAGGGTGCCGTCCACCACCACCGGTGACGCGATCGACGGCGAGCCGACCTGGAGCTCCCACGCCACCTCCCCCGTCCCCCGGTCCACCGCCAGGACCCGACCGGCCGCGGTCGCGAAGTAGACGCGGTCGCCGTCGAGGGCCGGGGTCGACCAGGAACCGCCCGCCCCGTCGAACCCGATCTCGCTCGCCGGGATCGACCACACGAGCGGGTCGTCGGGCCGTGACGGATCGAGCTTCATCAGCTGGCCGACGTCACGTGAGCGGTCCAGGAACCGCTGGAACTCGCTCGCGACGTACAGCATCCCCTCGTCGTCGATCACCACGGTCGCGTCGGTGTCGTCGCCGGTCCAGTACCGGAACACCCGCTCGGTGGCGTCCCCGCCCGCGAGGAGGTCGGAGACGTCCCAGCCTTGGACGAGCCCCGTCGAGTTCGCCACGTAGACGACGCCGTCGCGGAACGCGACCGAGCTCTCGATCGAGGTGTCCTGGTCGCCGACCGCCCGCAGCACCTCGTCGTCCCACGCCCGGATCGTGGCGAGGATCTCGGGATCGACGGTCACCTGACCGCGGGCATCGTAGGCGCGGTTCAGGCGGACCACGTAGAGCCATCCGTTCTCGCCTCCCACCAGGAGGTGATCGTCGACCACGAGCGCGGCGCCGTCCCAGTCGTCGTTCCACAGGACCTCGGGGACCGACGCGTGGGCGTCGATCTGCCACAGCACGACCGGCTCGGCCCGATCGGTGGCGATCACTCGGAACCGGTCGTCACGCGACCCCGCGTAGTAGAGCGGGAACCCGTCGGGGTCGGTCGTCGCCGACCCTTTCGCGAGGTCTCCCGTCGGCAGGGGCGGGAGCAGCGGAGCGCCGCTTCCCGGGTCCACGAAGTGGTAGGCGCCGTCGTAGGCGCCCTCACGCAGCTCGAGCCCCCGGAGCGTCGGCACGACGTTCGGCTGCCCCGTCCACCCCGTCCCGCACCATTCCTTGAGGTCGTCGGGGTCGCGACCGGCCGCCGACATCGAGCACAACGGCTCGTCCTCCGCCGGCATCCGCCACCGCACGACGGGCGCCACCGGGACCGGCCCCTCCCCCATCGACGAACGGGACAGGTTCCCCCGGAACGTCCAGACGCCGTCGAAGGTGGCGTCGTTCGACGGGGGTTCGGCCACCACGGCGGACGCGGGAGAAGGCGCCGGAGAGGCGACCAGCCCCACCACCGCCGCGCCGGTCGCGAGCGACGCCGCCGCCAGGACGGTCAGACCGAGCCACGCGGGCAGGTACCCACGCGCGGCGGCGGTGTGACGCCCCTCGGCCGACATCACCGCATGGTATCCCGGCGGTCGGCCGGGGCCGGTCGGCGCCGCGCGTCGATCAGACGGGCTCGGCGGCGGACCGATAGGTCCCGAGGACCCGGAGCAGCGACGTGTGCCGCTCGACCTCCCCGAGGGCTTCCTGCAGCGACGGGTCGCTCGCGGCCGCCTGGACGTCCACGTACATCACGTACTCGAACGGTCGGCCACGACGCGGCCTCGACTCGAGCTTGTGGAGGTTGATGCCGCGCTCGGCGAACGGTCTGAGCGCCCCCAGCAACGATCCGGGCTCGTCCAGCACCGCCATCACCAGCGACGTCGTGTCCGGCTCGCCAAGCCGAGCGTCGTCCTCACCGGCGACCACGGCGAACTTCGTGAAGTTCTCCTTGTCGGTCTGGATCCTCTCGGCGAGCACCGTGAGACCGTTGATCGCGGCGGCGTCGACGCTCGCGATCGCCGCCTCCTGCACGTCGCCGGACTCTGCGATCAGCCGCGCCGCCCCCGCGGTGTCGTGGACGGGGACGGGCTCGATCCGCAGGGACTGGAGGAACTCGTCGCACTGCGCGAGCGCCTGCCAGTGAGAGCGCAGCCCTCCGCACCCCTTCGAGACGAGCGCCCGGGACGCCCAGCAACGCGTGGTCCACCCGCACGATCTGCTCCCCCACGATCCGCAGCAGGCTCGTGTGCCACAGGAGCTCGTAGGTCTCGTTCACCGAGCCGGCCTGCGAGTTCTCGAGCGGCACGACCCCGAACGAGGCCTCCCCGCTCGTCACGCGGGAGAACACCAGACGGACCGAGTCGCACGGCAGCGGCTCCGCGTCCGGGAACGTCGCGCGGACGGCCCGTTCGCTGTAGGCACCCGGTTCGCCCTGGTACGCCACCTTCATCGCGCTGAAGGGTAACAGCGCATCCCGTCCCGCCCGCCGTCCCCTTGCCGCCGTACCCTTGGAGGCCATGCGTTCGCCTCGCCGGATCGTCACCAGGGCGCTGCTGATCCTGTTCGGCATCGCCCTGCTGGGCGTCGTCGCCTCCGCCCTCGTCCTGTGGCAGGCCTCGGGGGACCTCCAGGCCGGTCGAGACGCCCTTCTGGACGGCAAGCGCGCCCTGCTCGCCGGCGAGGCCCCAGACGCCGTGACGGCCTTCGAGGACGCGGACCGACGCTTCGACTCGGCGGCCGACGACCTCGGCGGGCCCGTGGCCCTGTTCGCGGCCGCCCTCCCGGGTCTCGGCAACCACGTGGACGTCGCGCGCGCGGTCGCGCAGGCGGGCGGATCGGCGGCCGACGCGGGGACGACCTTCTCGGGATCGCTCGCGGGTCTCCCCGAGGGGCTGGGAGCGCTCGCACCGGTCGACGGCCGTCTGCCGATCGAGCGGTACGCGGACGTCGCCGACGCGGCAGGGACCGCCGCGGCCGACGCCGACGACGCCCTCGCGGCGATCGAGGACGCGCCGACCACGTTCCTGCTCCCCCCCGTCCTCGACGCCCGGTGGGACGCGGAGGCCGACCTCCGCGAGGCCGTCCGCGCGCTCGACGCCGCGACGGCGCTGCTGGAGGGGGTACCGGGATTCGCCGGAGCCGACGGGCCACGTCGCTACCTGGTGGTCTCGGAGAACCCCGCGGAGCTGCGCGGGACGGGTGGGCTCTGGGGCGCCTACGCGGTCTTGACCTTCCGCGACGGCCGCTCGTCGGTCGGGGAGGCCGCCGCGACCCAGAGCCTCCCGGACGTCTCGGTCGACGACATCGACCCCCCGAACCCCGACTACCGGCGCAACTACGACCAGTTCGGCGGCGCGTCGTCGTGGCACAACCTGAACATGACGCCGGACTTCCCCTCGGCCGCGCGGGCGGCCCTCGGGAACTGGGAGGCGGGGGGCGGCACGCCCCTCGACGGCGTGATCGCGGCCGATCCCTTCGCGCTCGAGTCCATGCTCCGGGTCACGGGTCCGACGACCGTGCCCGGAAGCGACATCACGGTCGGGGCCGGCGACGTCGTCGCGTTCATGGCGAACGAGGCCTACGCGGTGTTCACCGTTCCGGAGGAACGCAAACGGATCCTCGGCGCGGTGGCGGCGGACGTGCTCGGCCGGTTCCTCGCACTCAAGGGCCAGGCCCTCCCGCGGATCCGGGCGCTCGGGGAGGCCGCCGGTGGGGGTCATCTGAAGGTCTACGTCCGCGACCCGGACCTCCAGGCGGGATTGGCGCTCTCGGCGGCCGGCGGCTCCTTCACGGCCGACCCGGGCGACGTGGTCGCCGTCCACGTCAACAACGGGTCCGGGAACAAGGTCGACTTCTGGGCGAGCCGGCGGGTGAACTACCGGGTGGAGCTGGGCGGCGAGGGGGAAGCGCTCTCGACGCTCGAGACGACGATCGGGAACGCGGCGCCGACGGAGGGGTACCTCCGCTACGTCCTGGGACCCCAGGTCGACGAGCTCGGACCCGGCGACCAGTACCCGCTGATCACGGCCTCATGTCACGAGCCGTGCGAGCTGGCCGAGGCGCGTCGCGACGGCGAACCGGTCGCCGTCGCTCTCGGCAGCGAGCTGGGGATCCCGTGGTACCGCGACTACCGGCCGATCCTCGCCGGGGACCGGGGGCGGCTGGCGCTCGACTGGAGGACCGAGGGGGTCTGGGAGGGGACGCCGTCGGACGGAGCGTATCGGCTGACCTTCCTGGGGCAAACGACGATCGAACCCACCGACCTCCGCGTCGAGATCACGACCCCGGCCGGCGCCGACATCATCTGGACGAGCGCCCCGATGGAGGTCGACGGCGGCACCGGCGACGTGGCGAGGCACGCCAGGACCGCGCACGGTCCTAGAGGTGCGGTTCCGCGCACCACTGCCCGTGCGGTGGTGGCGGGGTCTGACCGGTTGGCTGGGTGACTGACTACGCCACGACGCTCCGCGCCGAGCGACGGCGCGCCACGAACAGCGCCCCGATGCCGGCCGCGAGCAGCGTGACCGCGACGATCGCCATCCAGGAGACATCGCTCCCGGTGAAGGCGGTTCCGCCGAGAGAACCCCCTCCGCCCTGGACCGAGGACGTGGCGCCCGGCTCCGGCGGGTAGGTGGACTGGGCGAAGGCGGCGCCTGCGCCGACCACGAGTGTGGCGAGCGCCATCACCAGGACACCGAAGCAACCTCTTCATAGCTCCATCTACTCCCCGTGTATGTGTGGGCGGCATCTTAGGCCGAATGGGCTACCTCATGCAACGTCCAAAGGGCTGAATCCTCCGAACGGCCTCGGGCACGGTGGAGAATCGGACGGCCCCCCGCGACGGCTCAAGTGTTGAGGAACTCCGACCAGATCCGGATGGCACCTGGGCCAACGATCACCACGAACAGGGCCGGCAGGACGCACAGGATCAGCGGGAACACGATCTTCACCGGGGTCTGCTGCGCCTTCGCCTCGATCGCCTGACGCCGCTTGATCCGGAGCTGTTCCGCCTGCGTACGAAGGACGCTCGCGATCGACACGCCGAACACATCTGCCTGGATCATCGCGAGGGCGAACGCGTTCAACTCGTCCACATCGGTGCGCTCCGCGAGGTTCCGGAACGCCTCCGAGCGCGGGACCCCGAGCTGGATCTCCTGGAGCATGCGCGCGAATTCCGACGAGAGGACACCGGGCACGTTGCGGACGACCTGGGCGATCGCCGCGTTGAGCGAGAGGCCGGCCTCGACGCTGATCGTCAGCAGGTCGAGCGTGTCCGAGAGGGTCCTGAGGATCTCCTTCTTCCGGTCCTCGACGCGGCTCCCCAGGATCGAGTCCGGGATGATGAACCCCACGAACGTCAGCAGGGCGACCACCACGATCTGCAGGAACGCCGTGAGGTCGAGCAGCTGCATCAGCACGAGAGCGCTGACGAAGCCCGCGACGGCGCCGATCACCTTGAACGCCAGCACCCGCTCGGCGTCCCATCCCGACGGGCTCCCCGCGAGGCGCAGCTTCTTCGTGATCCGGTCGCGGGTGTCGAGCGGGGTGATCTTCCGCGCGAACCCCCCGGCTCTCGCGACGAGGGGCACCATCACCCTGGAGCCGAAGCTCTGCTCGAGCCCCTGCTCCCGGAGGTCGACGTTCGGGGCCGCCTGCCCCGACGGGCCGACGACCTGGGACTCGAGCATCCGTACCGCCCGACCCTTCTCGGCCATCGATTGCTCGATCGCGATGCCGACGAGCAGCACGGCGAGGAACAGGCACCCGATCGCGAGGAACAGCCAGACCTCAGACATCGATGTTCACGATCTTCCGCATCCAGAGGACCCCGAGCACCAACAACGCGAGGGCAGTGATGACCATCACCCATCCGATCGTCTCGGTGAACAGGACACTGATGTAGTCGGGGTTCGTCGCGAACATGTAGAGACCGATCGCGAGGGGCAGGAGCGCGAGCACCCAGGCGGAAAGGCGGCCCTCGGCGGTGAGGACCTTGATCTGCCGTCTTGAGCATCGCTCGCTCCCGCAGCGTGTCCGCCACGTTGTCGAGGATCTCGGCGAGGTTCCCGCCGACCTCTCGCTGGATGTTCACCGCGAGCACGGCCCACTTGAAGTCGGCGCTCCCGACCCGATCGGCGAGCGCCTCGAGGGCATCCTCCGCGGGCCGGCCGAGACGGATCTCGGCCACGACCCGCTGGAACTCCGCCGCAGCGGGCTGCGTGATCTCCTTGGCCACCGTGTCCAGCGACTGGAGGAAGCTGTGCCCGGCACGCAGGGACGACGCCATGATCGTCAGGACGTCGGGAAGCTGCTCCCGCAGCTTGTCCGTACGACGCGACAACGCGCTCCGCAGGAGCATCGTCGGGAAGACCGCGCCGGCGGCTCCGATGACCAGGGCCAGGAGCACGCTTCTGGAGCAGGGCGGCTCCGAGCACCCCGAAGACCACCGCGGCGGCGACCGACGCCACCACGAATTCGCCCGAACGCAGCGACACGCCGGCCGCGTCGAGCTCCGAGTCGAGCCGGTCGCTGAATCCGCGCGCCTCGGCGAACCGGGTACCGAACTTCGTGACCTGGTTCGGTATCCACCCCGAGCCGGGCTTCACCTCGGCGGTCGCCCCGGAAGGCTGTTGCCCGGGCTGGATCACCGCTCGCATCCGCGCCTCGACGTCGCGATCCTTCTTCGCACGAGCCGCCGTCCCCAGCAGGAACCACGCGAGCAGGAACGCGACGAGGGCGACCAGTCCCGCCAGCACGAACTGCGCCGTATCGCTGGTCCAGAACGACTCCGCGAGCATCACACGCTCCCAGTGGCCTCGAGGGCGAAGACCTCAGGATCGACGTAGACCCCTCGCTCGGCCAGCTTGTCGAGGAACTTCGGGCGGAGTCCGGTTGACTTCAGACGCCCGCGGAACCTGCCGTCCTCGTCGATCCCCGCCGAGTAGTCGAACAGGAAGAGGTCCTGCAGGGTGATGACCTCCCCCTCCATGCCCGCGACCTCGGTGACGTGGGTGAATCGACGGGTCCCATCCTTCAGACGCGCCTGGTAGACGATCAGCTGCAGCGCCGAGGCGATCTGCTCTCGGATCGATGCGAGCCGACAGCTCCATCCCCGCCATCATCGTCATCGTCTCGAGACGGCTGAGGGCGTCGCGCGGGCTGTTGCAGTGGATCGTGCTGATCGAGCCGTCGTGACCGGTGTTCATCGCCTGGAGCATGTCGAGCGCCTCGGCGCCTCGGACCTCACCGACGACGATCCGGTCCGGCCGCATACGCAGGGCGTTGCGGACCAGGTCGCGGATCGTGACCTGCCCCTTGCCTTCGATGTTGGGCGGGCGCGACTCCAGACGCACCACGTGCGGCTGCTGGAGCTTCAGCTCGGCCGCGTCCTCGATCGTCACGATCCGCTCGTCGTCCGGGATGAACGACGAGATCACGTTCAGGGTCGTCGTCTTCCCGGCGCCGGTCCCGCCGGCCACCAGGATGTTGATCCGGCCGCGGACGCACGCCTCCAGGAAGCGCGACACCGCCGAGGTCATCGTGCCGAACTCGATCAGGTCGTCCGACCTGGTACGGGTCGGCGGCGAACTTCCGGATCGTGAGGGCCGGCCCGTCGATCGCGAGCGGCGGGATCACCGCGTTCACACGCGAGCCGTCGGGCAGACGGGCGTCGACGTAGGGGCTCGCCTCGTCGACGCGACGGCCGACCTTGCCGACGATCTTGTCGATCGTGCGGCGGAGCTGCTGCTCGTCGTGGAACTTCGTCCCCGTCCAGAAGAGCTTGCCGGCGCGCTCCACGTAGATCGTGTCCCAGTTGTTCACCATGATCTCGGTGACCTCCGGGTCGCGCACGAACGGCTCGAGCGGACCGAGACCCAGGACGCTGTCGCCGATCTGCCGGACGATCAGCAGCTTCTCCTGCGCCGCGAGCGTGCCCTCCTCCTCGTCGAGGAGCTCACGCAGGCGCTGGTGCACCAAGCCCTCCAGCTCGGTGTCGGACATGGTGGCGTCGTACAGGCGCGGACCGAGCGACTCGACCAGGCGCTCCTGCACCCGGGCGCGCACCTCAGCGATCCGGTCGCGCTGCTGCGCCTTCGCGAGGCGGTCTGCGAGCGACATCGGCGGCTCCTACTCCTTCTCGGCTTCTCGGTTCGATCGGTTCTCGGTCGATTCTCGCTTGATCAGGCCTTGCGCCGGCCGAACCGGCCGGCCTTCTTCCTTTGCCCGCCACCGTCCGCCCCGACCTCGACGAGCTCGTCCTCACGCTCGTCGGCGCCGGTGAACCGGACGGCGAGGTGACGGATCGAGGCGGACACCTCGGAGTTGGGCTCGTCCAGCACCACCGGGCGGCCCTTGTTGAGGGAGGTCGGTACGAGTCGGCTCGACGGGACCATGGCGTCCACGGAGATCTTCATCACGCGCTCGACATCGGACGCGTCGAGCCCGACCTTCGAGTCGGCGCGGTTCAGGACGACCCGGAACCGCTCGCGCGGCAGGCCGATCGTCGACAGTGTGTCGAGCGCCTTCGACAGGTGCTTCACACCCACGACGTCCAGACCGGTGACGAGGCAGATCAGGTCCGACAGGTCGAAGCACACGAGCGCCGAGTCCGAGTAGTCGACAGACGCGTCGACGACCACGTACGGGAAGGCGCTGCGGATCGCCCGAAGGAACTTGCCGATCGCCTCGCCCGCGGGGGCTTCGGCCGCCGGGTCGGGTGGCGCGCCGAACGCCCATGTGTGCGGCGCCACCTCCACACCCACCTCACGGATCCGGTCGTGGTCCGCGCCCTCACCGAGCTCCATCAGATCCGTGATCGAGGCGGTGGGCTCGCGGCCGAAGTAGGTGAAGACGTCGCCCATGTCGACGTCGAGGTCGACGACGGCGGTGTCCTCCCCGGTCATGTCCGCGATCGCGGTCGCCAGGTTCGTCGTCACGAACGTCTTGCCCGACCCGCCCTTGGACGAGAAGACCGAGATGATCCGGCCCCGGGAGGACTTCTGCCCATCGGGGCGTGACCCGGTCGTCGCCTGACGCAGGTTCGCGGCCCAGACGATCGCCCGCTCGACCGCGTCACGGAGCTCGTCTGACCCCTGGGTCATGTCGACCACGTCGCGGATGCCGGCCCGCATCGCGGCGGGCAGCAGACCGTTCCACGTGTGGTCGCGGACCAGCACGATCGCCGTGCCGGGCGCGGTCCGCCCGACGAACTCGGCCAGGCCGAGGGCGTCGGGCTCCTTGACCTCCGGCGACAGCACCAGCACGTCCACCGCGCTGTACGCGTTGATCAGGAGCTCTTCGGCCGCGGTGGCCGACTGGACCCAGCCGACCTCCTCGACCTCGACCTCGAGCGCGCGCGCGAGCTGCTGACGGAAGGACTGCGGCGTCCCGACGGCGACGACGCTGGCGTCCGTCACTTCGTTCCCACTCCCACGATCCTCGTGAAGGGTACGCCCACCGTCGCCGGCGACTCGTAGCCCTCCTCGTTCTCAGGTGGCAGCAGGCCCAGCCACAGCGAGGTCGCAGCCGTGTTCGCGAACACGACGCTCTCGGCGTCGTCGGGCAGCATGTCGAGCACGAGCGTGGAGTTGCCACCCCCCTGACGTCCAGACGCCTGGTCGACCGGCGGGTTCTGGATCGCCAGCACCGTCACGCTCGGCACGAGCGCCATCGTGAAGTCGAACGGCATGAACAGGATGTTCTGGTCCGACACAGGTGTCGTGCTCGTACCGGACACCGCCTGGAACAGCTCCTCGATCTGGGCGGGCTCGAGGAAGGTCTTCAGACTCGCCTTGAGCACCGGAGTGCCCTTCGGGAAGGTGGCGTAGATCACGACGTTGTCGCCGCGCTGGACCAGACCGTTCACGGACTCGGGGCCGCCAAGATCGATCCCGAGGCCGACATGGCCCTCCGAGATCCCGACGGTGTTGAGGGTCCCCTCGCCGAGGCGAGACAGCGGGATCTGCTCGTTCGCCAGGATCGGGGCCGAAGTCACCCGGTCGCGGAGCTCGTCGAGCGTGGTGACGGCACCGGCCACGAGCGCGCTCTCGGGAACGCGGATCTCCTGGAACCCACCGGTCTCTACCAGGGAGTTCAGGTTCGTGTTGGACGGGATGTCCTGCGAGGAGACCACGACCAACACCGTGTTCTCCTCGGTCACCGACTTCTCGACCTGATTCGTGTAGACGATCACGCCCACGGCCGCCAAGACGGCGAGCACGACGGCGATGGCCACCACCAGACCTCGTGATCTCATTCCCTCAGTCTCCTCTCGGGACGAGCCCTTTCCCGAACATCCTCGTCGCTACTTCATCGGCACCTGATCAGGGAGCCTGAACAGGAACAGGAACAGGAACCGGGTCGCACGATCCCGGGATCGCCGGGTCGCAGAGCTTGATCGCTCTGACGTTGGAGATCCCGGACCCCTGGCCGGGAACGACCCCCCGACCGCGAACTCGACCGTCTCAACGATCACGCAGCGACCGCTGTTGTTGTTCGTGGGCGGGATGCCGCACGGTCCCTCGGTCGCCCAGTCGAACGAGATGTCGTACAGCTGTCCCTCGACAGCCGGCCCTCCGGGGATCCACGCGATCCGCCGCAGGACCGAGTCGTACGTCCAGTCGACCCCCAGAACCGGCTCAGGTCCCGGGTTCTGACGCCTGTCCTTCACGACCTCGACGTTGGTGATCTGATCCGGAGCCGTGACGAAGCAGCCCTCGTTGATACCGAGGAAGTCGAGCTCCAGGGTCGTGGCGGGCGGACCGGCCGACATCGGGCGCGTCGCGTCGCACGATCCTGAACCGCCTGCCGCCTGGTTCGGTGTCAAGATGTCCGTCAGCTTCATCGCGACGAACCCGATCACGTCGTACTTGTCGGGCGCGGTCGTGCAGGGCACCTCGGTGCCGTTGCGATCCACATGCCCTCCTTGACCACCGGGCACCGTCGCGTCGCAGCGCGTGATCGGGAAGATCAGCTCCTGGTCCATCCGGCTCGCGAGATCACTCCAGTTGGACGCGGTGAGACCAGAGACGCGGCACACGTAGGTCGGATGCCGGAGTAGTTCGAACGGGTCGAGCTCGAGTTCCGAATTCCCGAGGATCCAGTCCGAGCGATCACTGGCACCGACGTTCGGACACTGTGCGTCCGCGGGCACGTCCCAGCCGTCCCCGAGATCCAGGAACCCGAACGCGGAGTTCTCGAAGATGTCGTTGTCGAACCAGAAGTAGCAGCTCTCCCCAGGGGGGAAGTTCACCGCGGCGTCGGGGTCGGCCGGGACCTCGCACTGCCCCTGGAACGTCGAGACGTACAGGACGATCGGGATCACGCTGCCCGATGCGCCGGCAGGTCCCCAGATCGCGGTCGCTTCGGTCGCGACGGTTGCGTTGTCCCCGAAACCCAACACCGGGGCGAAGAAGAGACTCTGTGGCGCATCGTACTCCACCGTCACGAACCCCGAGTCCGCCGTCCGGCACCCCGACTCCTGGATGATGTTGGCTGGGGCGGTGACGACGCCGTTCGCGTTCTCGAGAGCCCACTCGTCCGCGGCCTCCTCCTGTGTGCGGGGATCGTAGGTCAGCGTGACGACGCAGGTCTTCGCAGCTGCCAAAGCGGCCGAGTCGGACGCGTTCACCATCTCGCGTCGACGGAACAGCAGGCCGCCCACGTCGACGACGAGCACGATCATCCCGAACATCGCGATGAGGGACAGGGCAACGATGATGAGCGTGACACCCTCCTCGTCGCGGGTGCGCACGCGTAGGTTCATCAGCGTTCGCATCGGAACTCACCCGAGACGGTCGAGTTCAGCGTGATGGGTGGCATGAGGGGGATGTCGAGCGTGAAGACCTCCTTGAGGCGCACGGGGAGCCCGCTGTCTCCGAGGTCGATCGCGACGACCGACGTGTCATCGGCACCTGAGGGCTCCGGGCACACCTCGACGTTCATCGCGCCACTGCCGGCGGGGATCGAGCCCAGCGAGGCGTCCTCGACACGAGCCCGGATCGTCGGTTCATCGGCTCCGACGGCCCCGAGGCGCGCCCCCTCACGCGAGGCAGCGCGGAGGCTCTGGAGTTCGAAGAACGCGACCCCGAACTGGAGCATGCCGAAGATCAGGAGCATGAGCACACCCGCGATCAGGGCGAACTCGATGGCGGCGGCCCCCTCTTGCTCCGGAAGCCTGCTTCTCGTGACACGCATCGTTACTCACCTCATCTGCGTCCGCCGGTCCCTCGCTCCTCCGGGAACGGAACCCGGAAGAGCGAGCGGCCGGCGGGCCAGCCGCTCTGGATCGTCGATCAGGCGCTACCCACGGCGGTGCCGACCTCGCTGAACTTGGTCTCGGCGTTCTCACCGACCAGCGTCACGGCAGCGATGATCACGACCGCGATGAGTGCGACCATCAGCGCGTACTCCACCGCGGTGGCGCCGTGCTCCTCCTCGAGGCGCCCCTTCAGGTCGCCCCACCAGGTCGTCACACCCGTGTAGAGACGAAGGAACATCTGTCACCTCCTTTCCTCCGTAGCCCATTCTTGCGGATGCTACTCCGCTAAGCGGAAGGCTAGAAGCACTCTCCTCCGGGAGACATTCCGAGTTTCCCTTAGAACGGCTACGTAATTCTACGTACGTATCGCTGAGGCGCGCCGTTCCCTAGGATTCGCGGCGTGACTTACGCGGTCGGTAGCGCTCGACATCCGATCGACCGAGCCTGGACATGGCTCGTCATCGGGACCTCCATCGTCGTGGCGTCCCTCGCCCGGCTGGGGGCAACCGACCTCGCCTACCACGTACGTGCGGGCAGCGAGATGCTGAGCGGTCGCATGCTGCTTCGATCAGACAGCTGGACCTTCACCGTGTCCGGCGAGCCTTGGGCCAATCAACAGTGGGGTGCCCAGGTGATCCTGTCGACCCTCCACGACATCGGTGGCTGGGCACTGATCTACCTGTCCGGCGTCATCCTCGCTGGGCTCACCGTGTGGCTCGTCTTCGTGGCGTGCAGAGCAGCTGGAGCCGATGCGACTGGGGCAGCGGCACTCACCCTCGCGGGTGCACTCGTCGCCCATCCCTGGCTGGGGATGCGGCCTCAGCTCCTCGTGGCCCCGCTGTTCGCCCTCAGCGTCTTGGCGGTGAGGGATCGAGGGAACCGCCCCCGAATCCTGTGGCTGCTACCGATCTGCGCCGCGGTCGCCTCCAACTTCCACGGCAGTTTCGTCCTGGTTCCCGCCCTCGCGGGCGCGGCATTGGCCGAAGACGTCATCGGCGACAGGCCCCGCGCACGTTCCACGGCGCTGGTCTTCGTCTCGACGATCGCCGCCACGTTCGTCAACCCGCTGGGCGCAGATGTGTGGTCGTACGTGATCGGTTTGGCGACGAACGAGATCATCCGCGAGCTGGTCACTGAGTGGATGGCGCCCGTCCCCACCCGTGCTGTCACCCTCCCCTTCTACCTGTCGATCCTCGCGTTGCTCGCATTCATGGCCCGCAGAACCCGCGCGCTCGCCTGGGGGGACGTCGCGTGGCTGAGCGTGTTCTTGATCATGGCGCTCGCGACGCAACGAGCGATCGTCTGGTGGGGTCTGGTCGCTCCACCCATCGTGGCCGCCTCCATCGCCCGATCCAACAAGCCCCGCGAGCTCGGATCCCCCACGGTGGCACGAGCAATCATCGTCCTCTCGATCGTGGTGGCGATCCTCATCCCTTGGATGCGCGTTGGGTCGTCGACGGACACCCTCGAGAACGCCCCTCGCGGATTGGCCGCGGGCCTCGAGAGCGTCCCGAGCGCCGCCGCCGTCTTCGTTCATCAACCGTGGGCCTCCTGGTTCGAGCTCGAGGCCCCAGACAAGCTCTACTTCGCCGACACCCGCATCGAGATCTTCCCGGAGGAAGTCTGGGAGGACTACCTCGAGGTCGAGTTCGCCGGGGCAGGGTGGAAGGGCGTGGTCGATCGATGGCGTATCGACGTCATCGTTCTCGAGCGCGCCGCAGGGCTGGTGCCGATACTCCGAGAGGACCCGGCATGGTCGGTCGACTACGAGGATGAGGACGGTGTGATCTTCGTCCGGACGTGACCGCTACTCGGGCGAGCCGACGCTGACCAGACCCGACCGTGCGGCGGTGCGGATCGCAGCTAGACGGTTCCCGACACCGAGCTTCCCGTAGATACGGGCCAGATGTGTGGTCACGGTCCGCTCCCTCACGCCCAGGCGAGCCGCGATCTCACGAGCGGTCAGTCCTTCTGCGGCGATCACAAGGACCTGTCGCTCACGCTGGGTGAGGCGAACGTCGAGCTCACGGCCACGATGGATCCCGTCCGCGATCGCCCCGACCGCCCCTGAGGCCGGCCCCGTAAGCACCATCTCGTGATCGGCCGCTCGCTGGATCGCCCGGAGGAACTCGGTCGGATCGACGTTCTTGTCGACGAACCCATCCGCTCCCACGAACAGCGCGCGGCTCACGGTCGCCGCGTCGGCGTTCGCGCCCATCGCCAGCACGGCATGGGAGGGGAACCGCTCTCGGATCGCACGGATCATCCACGCTGAGTCGTGATCCCCTCCGAGACCGACCCCCGCGAGGACGACAACACGACTCCGCCGGGCCTTCGCGATTGCCTCGACGCCGGAGTCGGCGTCTCCCGCTTCGGCGAGCACTTCCATGTCGGGATCCCCAGCGACCAGCAGAGCGAGACCTGCCCGAACGACAGGCAGTGGGTCGATCAGGATCACGCCGATGCGACGGCGGGTCGCCGGCGCGGCGGCTGCCTCGGGGGGAGATCGCCTGCTCATGTGCACTTCCGTTCTGTCGCCGGTCAGCCTAGTGGACCCACCTCCTGTCGGAGCGGGGATCAGGCTGGGTCACTTGGCGTATCGGCAGCAGCTCACCGACGCCTGAGCCGACGATCTATCGGAACCGGATGATCCCCAACGACGCCGCTCGGGCGACAGCCTGGACCCTCGTGCGCACGTCGAGCTTCCGGTACAGCTTCGACACATGGGTCTCGACGGTCCGAGGCGAGATGCCGAGGCGGCGCCCGATCTGCTGCGTGGTGAGACCCTCCGAGAGCAACCCTAGGATCTCTCGCTCCCGCGTGGTCAGGGTTCCTGCGACCTCGGCCCCCTCCCGAGCCTGGCGTGCGAAGTGCCCAAGCTGGAGCAGGGCCGTTTCCTCGAGCGCCGGGTCCACCACACGCCCTCCAGAGGCGAGCGCCTGTGCCGCAGCCCCCACCCGGCGGAGTCCGTCGGCCTTCGTCAGGTATCCGTCCGCACCATGACGCATCACGTCGAGAACCGTGACGCCGTCGGTCCGGTCCGAAAGAACGAGGATCGGTCGGTCCCACCCCTCCTCCCTCAATCGTCGCAGGACGTCGAGGCCGTCGATGTCGGGGAGTTCGAGATCCAGCACGAGCACGTCCGCCGCTCCGGGGGTCGCCGCCTCGAGGGCGCCGGCCCCCGTCTCCGCTTCGCCAGACACCACCATGTCGGATCGGCCGCCGCACGCGAGTCGGAGGACCCCCATGATGACCGGATGCCCCGCGACGATGAGGACGCGTATCGGGTGGCCTGGCATCGCTGAAGGCTACTCCCAGGCAGCCAGCCGGTTAGGCCGAGACGGGGATGCCGATCCCACACCTCCACGCAGCCCGCACCGCGTCGACCTGCGAGTGGACGCCGAGCTTGACGAACATGGCCTTGAGGTGAGCCTGCACCGTCGAGCCGGACACCCCAAGGCTCTGCGCCATATCGGCGATCGAGCAGCCCTCGCACAGGAGGGTGAGGACCTGGCGCTCGCGAGGGGTGAGGGCGGCGATCGCCTCCCGCTGCCGCTCCGCCCGCGCGGTGTGCAGGTGCTCGACGACCGAGTTGAGGTGTCCCTCCGGGAGCGCGATCTCACCGACCGCCGCCGCTCGGAGGATCTCGATCAACCGTCGAGGCTCCTCCGCACGAGGGAGGAGTCCGGACCCGCCGGCGGCGAGAACCTGCGCAATCAACGACGCATCCACGAGCGACGCCGTGGCGATGACGGGGACCGGCGCCGCCGCTCGGAGCGACATCACCAGCCCGAGCCCCTGCTCATCGGTCCGCTCCAGGTCGACCACGACCACGTCCACAGTCCCGTCGGCGAGGGTCTCGCGAGCGGCCCGCTCGTCGAACGCGGGGCCGAGCACGGTCACCGACGGGTGGCGTCGGAACGCCAGGTTCAGGTCCTGAGCCACCTGGAGGCTCTCCGCGACGACGAGTGCGACGAGTCCTTCCATACCTTCAGGAACATCGGCACCGCGCCGCCGCGCCTGAACGCCGGGGTTCGCGTTCGGGCACGCACGAGGCAGACTGGACGACATGACGCGACGCTCACCCAACCGACTCGCTGGCGAGTCGAGCCCGTACCTCCTGCAGCACGCCCACAACCCGGTGGATTGGCTGCCGTGGGGGGAAGAGGCGTTCGCTCGTGCTCGCGACCTCGACAGGCCGGTCTTCCTCTCGATCGGGTACGCCGCGTGTCACTGGTGCCACGTCATGGAGCGCGAGTCCTTCGAAGACGCGGACACGGCCGCGTTCCTGAACGAACGCTTCGTCCCCGTGAAGGTGGATCGGGAAGAGCGACCCGACGTCGACGGGCTCTACATGGATGCCGTGCAAGCGATGACGGGGCAAGGCGGGTGGCCGATGTCGGTGTGGCTGACGCCCCAAGGCCGCCCCTTCTACGCGGGGACCTACTTCCCCGACACGCCCCGGCACGGGATGCCCGCGTTCCGGCAGATCTTGGAGGGGGTTGCCGAGGCCTGGGCGACGCGGCGTGGCGATATCGAAGGCCAGGGGGAACGCGTCGCTGCCTCGATCGCTCGGTCGGCGGCGCTCGATCCCTCGAGCGAGCCGATCACCGCCGAGGTGATCGACCGGGCGCTCTCGCGACTGCGAGCCGCGTTCGACCCTCGGTGGGGAGGCTTCGGAGGTGCCCCGAAGTTCCCCCAGCCGATGGCGCTCGAGTTCGTCCTAAGGATGGCCACGCGAGGGCAGCCCGGAGCCCTCGAGATGGCGACGCGGACGCTCGACCGGATCGCAGCCGGGGGGATCCACGATCAGATCGGCGGGGGATTCGCTCGGTACTCGACCGACATCGCCTGGCACGTGCCGCACTTCGAGAAGATGCTGTACGACAACGCGCAGCTCGCCCGCGTGTTCACGCAGGCGTGGCTCCTCACGAGGCACGAGCCGTACCGAGCGGTCACGAGATCGACGCTCGGGTACCTCGTGGAGGAGATGCGTCGTCCCGACGGTGGGTTCTTCTCGTCGCAGGACGCCGACACCGACGGTGTCGAAGGCAGCTTCTACGCCTGGTCCTGGAGCGAGCTCGTCGACGTGGCGGGTGAGTCGGCAGCGATCGCGTTCGGCGCGTCGCCGGAGGGGAACTGGGAGGGAACCAACGTTCTGTGGCGACCCCACGAGGAGTCAGCGGATCCGCAGAGAGCCCAGCAGTTGATGATCGCGACACAGGCGCTCGCGGCGGTCCGTTCCAGCCGCCCTCGTCCCGCGAGAGACGACAAGGTGCTCACCGCGTGGAACGCGCTCGCGATACGGGCGTTCGCCGACGCAGGGCGAGCATTCGACGAGCCCGCTTACGTCGAGGTGGCAACGGGTACCGCCGAGTTCGTCTGGAGTCACCTCCGTGACCCTTCGGGGAGGCTCCTGCGCTCGTGGCGCGACGGGATCGCTGGGCGGCCGGGGTTCGCAGACGATCACGCCTTACTCGTGAACGCCTACCTGACCCTGTACGAAACCACCGGGGACCTCATCTGGTTCACGCGCTCGAAGGAGGTCGCCGATGCCCTGGTCGAGCTCTTCCTCGATCAGGAACGTGGTGGCTTCTTCCAGACGGGTCGAGATGCGGATGACCTAGTCGTGCGGCCGAAGGAGCTCCAGGACAACGCGACGCCGAGCGGGAACTCCGCCGCAGCCGAAGCGCTCCAGCGGCTCGCCTTGCTCTCAGGGGAGGCCGAGTACGAACGTGCCGGGGTGTCGGCACTTCGACTGGTCCGCGGTCTCTTCGATCGGGCTCCACTGGGGTTCGGACTCGCCCTTTGTGCGGCCGACCTCTACGTCGGGCCGACCCGTGAGGTCGCCGTGATCGGGCCGCCCGCGGATCCTGCAACCAAGGCGCTGGTCGACGAGATCGTGCGCACGCGGTTCCGACCGAACGTCGTCCTTGCCGTGGCGGCGCCGGATGATGCCGGGGCCTCGGCGGGGGTCGCGCTGCTCGCCGATCGCACACAGGTCGGGGGACAACCGACCGCCTACGTGTGCGAACGGTTCGTTTGCCGATCGCCGATCACCGATCCGGAGACGCTGGGTCGACACCTCGACGGCGTTCCCGCGTGGCCGGGCGACGGCCAGACGCGCTAGGTGGCGCCGCCCGGGTCGTCGATGAATCGATCCGTGTACTCCCGGTAGTCGTACGGTCGCGAGTAGCTGGTGAACAGGAATGTCCGATCGTCGAGCAGCGGCATCGCCCCCCCGAAGTACTCGCGGAAGATGTACCGGAACGTGTTCACAGGGGTGATCGGCGCATCGACTGACGACGGGGGTCTGCCTGGCAGGTAAAGCGCGTCGAGGATCCGGAGCTTCCGCTCGACGTCGGCGGCGGGCTGCTCGGTCCAGCTCTGGTCCATCCCCGAGGCATCGAATCGCAGGGGGTTCGGCCCCTCGTCGGACTGGATGATGATGATCGGATCCTGGTCGGAGGCGAGCAACGTGTCCACGATCGTGTTCACGATGTCGTTCGTGGCCGTCAGCTGGTCGAGGTACGCCTCCTCAATCGGGAGGCCATGTCCCGGCGCACGGTATCCCCCGTTGGCATCGAACATGTACGGGCCGTGCGGAAGGGTGAAGTGAGCGAACGTGAAGGTGGGGTCGGGGTCGCGACTCACCTCCTCGATCGCATCGACCTGGAAGAACACGCGCTCGAACTGCTCACGCATCGGATCGGAGCTCTCGGTGAGCTGGAGCGCCTCTGTGATCCACGGCACGGCCGTCGTGTACAGGAAGACCCCATTGAACTCACGGAGGTCTCCGTACACGAAGTTCGTGTCGGCTTCCGGATCCTCGTAGGTTCCCTCCCACCACGAACCGATGTTGACCGTGCGATACCCCAATCCCCGGAAGGCCTGCTGGACCACCGACCCATGGAGCGAGCGGTACAGAGGAGACCAGTCGGACGAGTCGGCGCCGATCACCCGTGCGAGTTCGTCGAGATAGGTCATGTTGAGCGACGACGCGAGTGATTGGGTCGTCCCGGGGTAGTTGGCGATGGCATCGTCAACCACCACGAACCCACGGTCTCGGAGGCCGGACAGGAACGGCTCATTGTCGAATCCGTAGAGATCCTTCAGGACGGATCGGTTCGCATAACGGTCGAAGATCAGGTAGTAGACATCTCGAGGCGTACGCGTCGGTCGGAGCGTCCCGGTCTCGACCCCCATCCCCGCGGTGTATCCGGTCTGCGCCGTTGCCCTCTCCCCTACGATCGTCCACATGTTCATCACGATGAGCGCGGCAAGGAAGACGTTCAGCACTTGAGCGACACGTTCAGCGGGAAAGCTCCCGCGCACGAGGAGCACAGCTCCGGCGAGCCCGAGCGCGATGAACGCCGCGAGGACGAGGGTCGCACCGATGTGACCTGGGACCCACCCTTTGGGCATCATGATGCGTCCGAAGGTCGACATCAGCACCACGACGAGTGCCGTCACGAGACCGGCCCGCGTCCGATCCGCGACCGCGAACCGCACCGCGAGATAGACGACGACGACGACGACCCAGGACATGACGAGGACCATGAAGACATCTCGGGCCCGGATCTGGTCATCGATGTTGTGGCTCCACAGGAAGAGGACAGGGGCGGTCGCGGCGAGCAGGGCTACGAGGAGTCCGCTTTGCCCGAGCCGCTTCACGCGAGTCATCGTCGCTCCAGCAGGAACATCACCCGGTTCGATCCAGGAAGTTGCTCTCGTCGCAGCTCCCTGAAGTGGGCATCCACCGCGGCGCGGAACGCCTCGTACGAGTAGGACGCAAGGAGCTCATCGCGCCCGTGCAGGAGCACGCTGGTCATCGGGTCGTCCTCCGGGACCCACTCGACGATGGCATGCGAGCCGCACCGCGCGATGAAGTCCACGACGGACAGGAGCGGCAGGTTGTTCCCGATGCCCAGATGGTGGACGAGGGCGAGAGCGAAGACCAGATCGGCAGATCCACGATCGTGCAGCGTGTCGCGTTCACGGTTGTCCCACCCGATCGCAGGACTCGGATTGGCGAAGTCGAGCACCAGCGGCAGCAGCAACCCATCCCCCGTCGACCGCGCGACCCTATAGGCCTCATCGACGCAGAACGCGTCAAGATCGAATGCCACCGCTCGCGCGGAAGACGCGGTGGCCATTCGGGCGAAGTGACCGGTGTTCGCACCGAGGTCCCACACGGTAGCGGGGGCAATCTCGGCGAGGGCACTGGCGACGAACCGCTCCTTCGCGGCGGCGGCCGCGTCCGGATAATGCCGTGCATCTCGGTAGTAGTCCCTCCACACTGACACACCATCCGGCTCCGTCATGCCCTCCACCGCCTTGCGGAGGCTGGCGACGAGGCCACGGAACGCTTGGAGGGAGAATCGTCCCGCCGCGTCGGCCCGCACATCCGCGTCCATCGTGCCGCGGTGACGTCGCTGAGCTCGCGCGTGGAGCCGAAGATGCATCGCGAGGCCCGGGCGAACGGACATCTTGGCGGGCAGCAGGTCGGTCGCCAGGTCGAGGGGGATACCGTCCATCCAGACGCGGGAGAGCTGGCCCAGTCGCACGTCGCGGAAGGCCATCAGGGCAAGAGGCGCCAGGAAGTGCTCACAGAACTGGCGGTACGCCACCCAGGGGCGTCCATCGGGCAGGACCTCGAAGGACGTGGCATCGATGAACACCGGGTGCGATCCGTCGAACGTCACGTTGTAGGCAGAGGCATCGCGCAGCGACATGCCGTGGCCGAGCGCGAGCTCTTGGATGCGCAACGTGAGCAGGGCCGCGTCCCTCAGCTGAAGGAATCCCCACTCGTACGGATACGACACGAACGGGACCTCTCGCGGCCGAAGCACCGCGATCGCTCCTGGCTCCGGCGCCAGGTCGATCGTGACGGCCTCATGAGGGACCAGGAGGCCCTCGTCGACCAAGGCCTCGTAGAGCCCACTCTCGACGAACATCTCGAGGTGCCGTGCGTGCGGCTCGTTCACCTGGCGATAGATCACGCCCTCGCGCCTGAAGACGAACCCGTGTGGGTCCCGGAACGACGACGCCAGACGCATACGCGACCGGGCGTCAGCCCTCGTCGGCAGACGCTGGCGCCTTCCGAGAGAAGAACCCGGCGATCCGCCGCCAGAAGACCTTCAGCGCCATCCCTGCCGCCAGGAGCCCGGCGATCAGCGCCTGGAAGACGAAGCTCCCGGACCCAGGATCGACGTACGCGTTCGCTGCAGGCAGGTACAGGAACGAAGCGATGACCACCATCGCCACCGTCGCCATCCGTGCTCGCATCACTCGTCACCCCCGAACCGTGCACTGCCTATCGGCTCCTGCGGCCTCGCACTGTAGCCCACCCGACGAGGCAGGGCCGGTAGGCTGCTGGAGTCAAGCCACGCACCCGGCCCGGTCCGCTAGGCTGCGGCACAACCTGGTGCCCTCCCGGAAGGACAACGCCGATGCCCACCGCAACCTTCGTCACGAGCAAGGGATCGTTCACAGTCTCGCTGATGCCCGACCACGCGCCGAAGACCGTCGAGAACTTCGTCGGGCTCGCGACCGGCGTCAAGGAGTGGACCGACCCCCGCGACGGCGCCGCGAAGTCGGACGCGCTCTACCCCGGCACGGTCTTCCACCGGGTGATCGACGGGTTCATGATCCAGGGCGGCGACCCAGCCGGGACGGGCACCGGAGGCCCCGGCTACACCTTCGAGGACGAGTGTCCGCCCGATGGACCGACGTTCAACCAGCCGGGGCGCCTGGCGATGGCGAACGCCGGACCTGGGACGAACGGGTGCCAGTTCTTCGTGACCGTGGCCGAGACGCCGTGGCTCAACGGTCGGCACACGATCTTCGGTCAGGTGACCGAGGGGTACGACGTGGTCGACGCGATCTCGAAGCTCCCGACCGGCGCGATGGACCGACCGACCGACGACGTCGTGATCGAGCGGATCGAGATCTCGGAGTAGGCCCTCAGCTGAGCGCGTCCAGCGCCGCGTCGAGCAGCCTCGTGGCCTCGTCGGCGACCGCGACGACATCGGGGTGATCCACCATGTCGGACATGACCTGCGGGTCGATCGCGGCGACCTCGACCCGACCCTGCTCATGGGCGCGCACGACGACGTTGCACGGGAGCAGCAGACCGATCCCGGATCCGCCGTAAGCGCTCGGTGCGCGAGACGTGGGTTGCAGGCGCCCAGGATCACGTAGGGATCGACGTCGGCGTCGAGCTTGTCCTTCATCGTCGCCCTCACGTCGATCTCGGTCAGCACGCCGAAGCCCTGGGCCTTCAGTGCGTCCTTCACCTTCGGCATGACCTCCTCGACCGATCCGTCCACCAGCACCGCGCGTCCGTACGACATCTCGCACACCTCCTAGCCGGAGCCTACGACCGGGCGGTCGAGCCGCCACACGAGGTGGCCCAAGCCGGCAACGAACGGCTCGCCGAACCCGTCCCGCTCGTGCCGTTGACTACCACTGCGGCGCGTCCTCGTGGCATCCTCCGCTGCTGCGACCGCCGACGAAGGACCGACATGCGACGACCGAACGAACGTTCGCGTGACCCGTCAGATCGAGGACGGTGCGCTGGCACGGCCCCGATCCGGCGGGTTGGCCTGATGGGCGTGACCGCGACCCGCGCAGACCGCCGATCGGGTGGTTGCCGCCTTCGACGCCCTCCTGTCACGGTAGCCCGATGTCCGACAAGGCACGCCTCCACCGCAGCGAGCTCGCCGTCCCCGGGACGAACCTCCGGGCGATGGAGAAGGCCGCGACGCTCGGCGCCGACCTGGTGTTCCTCGACCTCGAGGACGCGGTCGCGCCCGACGACAAGGAGCAGGCGCGCGCGAACGTGATCGAGGCGCTCGGTTCCCACGACTGGTCCCGGACCGCGATCAGCGTCCGGATCAACGGCCTCGACACCCACTGGTGCTACCGCGACGTCGTCGACGTCGTCGAGGCTCGGGGCGAGGTCCTCGACACCGTGCTCGTCCCGAAGGTCGGCTCCCCGAGCGACGTCGAGTTCGTCGCAACCCTGCTGGACCAGATCGAGCAGCGCAACGGCTGGGAGCCGGGACGGATCGGGATCCACATCCTGATCGAGACCGCGAGGGGCATGGCGAACGTCGAGGCGATCTCCCGCGCACGGCCCGACCGGCTCGAGGCGATGGTCTTCGGCGTCGCGGACTACGCGGCGAGCGTCCAGGCCCGCACCACGAACATCGGCGGCGCGAACCCCGACTACGCGGTGCTCACGGACCGCCCTGCCGACGGCGGGCATCGGGAGACCGCACTGGGGCGACCAGTGGCACTTCGGGATCTCCCGGATGGTCGCGGCGTGCCGCGCCGAAGGGTTGCGCCCGATCGACGGCCCGTTCGGCGACTTCAACGACCCCGAGGGCTACCGGTCCGCGGCCAGGAGAGCGGCGGCCCTCGGGTGCGAGGGCAAGTGGGCGATCCATCCCTCGCAGGTCGCGCTGGCGAACGAGGTGTTCACGCCGTCCGACGCCGAGGTCGAACGGGCGGATCGGATCCTCCAGGCGATGGCGGACGCCGCGGAAGAGGGGAAGGGGGCGGTCTCGCTCGACGGCCGCCTGATCGACGCCGCGTCGATCCGCATGGCGCGCAACCTGATGGACAAGGTCGGGCAGCTGCGCGCCCGCGGAGGTGAGGGCGGATGAACATCCACGAGTACCAGGCCAAGCAGCTGCTCCGCCGATACCGGGTGACCACCCCCCGGGGCGAGGTCGTCTACACGTCGAAGGCGGCCGCACGGGTCGCCGAGGAGCTCGGTGGGCAACGGTGGGTCGTCAAGGCCCAGATCCACGCCGGTGGCCGCGGCAAGGCCGGTGGCGTGAAGATCGGGAACCTCGCCCCAGGAGATCGCCGAGCTCGCCGATCAGATGCTGGGCTCGACCCTGGTGACGGCGCAGACCGGCCCCGAGGGCCAGCGGGTGAGCCGGGTCCTGGTCGAGCGGGCGTCTCGGATCGAGCGCGAGTTCTACCTGTCGCTCACGGTGGACCGCGACGCGCAGCGGATCGTCGTGGTCGCGAGCGCCGACGGCGGGGTCGACATCGAGGAGGTCGCCACGACGCGCCCGGACGCGATCCACAAGGCGTACATCGACCCGGGGGTGGGCCTGGTCGACTTCCAGTGCCGCAAGGTCGCGACCGCGATCGGGCTCGGCAACCGGACCACCTCGTTCACCCGCCTGCTGAAGCGCATGTACCGGCTGTTCCGCGACACCGACGCGCTGCTGCTCGAGATCAACCCCTTCATCGAGACCGAGGACGGGGAGCTCGTGGCGCTCGACGCGAAGATGAGCTTCGACGACAACGCGCTGTTCCGCCAGGGCGACGTCGCCGAGCTCCGGGACTTCGAGGAGGAGGACCCGAAGGAGGTCGAGGCGAGCGGCCACGGCCTGAACTACATCGCGCTCGACGGCAGCGTCGGCTGCATCGTGAACGGCGCCGGCCTCGCGATGGGGACGATGGACGCGATCGTTCACCACGGAGGCAGACCCGCGAACTTCCTCGACGTCGGCGGCGGGGCGAGCCCGGAGAAGATCGAGAACGCGTTCCGGATCGTGCTGCGGGACCCGAACGTCCGGGCGATCCTCGTCAACATCTTCGCGGGGATCAACCGGTGCGACTGGATCGCCCAAGGGGTCGTCCAGGCGACGCGTGACCAGGAGGTCCGGGTGCCCGTCGTCGTGCGCCTCGCGGGGACGAACGTCGAGGAGGGCCGGAAGATCCTCGACGACAGCGGGCTGGCGTTGATCCAGGCCGAGGCCCTCGACGACGCGGCGGCGAAGGCCGTCGCGGCGGCGGACGAGGAGGTGGCCGTGTGAGCGTGTTCGTCGATCGCGATTCGAAGGTCATCATCCAGGGGTTCACCGGCCAGCACGCGACCTTCCACGCGGAAGAGGCGATGTCGTTCGGCACCCGGGTCGTCGGGGGGGTCACGCCGGGCAAGGGAGGCTCGACCCACCTCGGCCTGCCCGTCTTCAACTCGGTGGAGGAGGCCGTGCGCGAGACCGGCGCCGACGTCTCGGGCATCTTCGTGCCTCCCCAGGTGGCGACCGACTCGCTCCTGGAGGCCGTCGACGCCGGCATCGACGTGGCCGTGATCATCGCCGACGGCGTGCCCGTCCAGGACATGGTCCGCACGAAGCGCTACCTGGCCGGGCGATCGACCACGATCATCGGCCCCAACTCCCCCGGCATCATCGCGCCCGGGGAGTGCAAGGTCGGGATCATGCCGAGCCACATCTACTCGAAGGGCCGGGTCGGCGTGGTCTCGCGGAGCGGGACGCTCAACTACGAGGCCGTCTCGCAGATGACGGGGCTCGGCCTCGGGCAGTCGACGTGCGTCGGGATCGGCGGGGACCCCGTGAACGGGACCGACTTCAAGACGGTGCTGCAAGCCTTCGAGAACGACGACGAGACCGACGTGGTCGTGATGATCGGTGAGATCGGCGGTCAGCAGGAGGTCGAGGCGGCGGCGTGGGCGGCCCAGTACATGCGCAAGCCGCTCGTCGCGTTCATCGCGGGGGTCTCGGCGCCGCGGGGCCGGCGGATGGGACACGCGGGCGCGGTGATCAGCGGGGACTCGGACACCGCGACGGCGAAGCTCGACGCGATCGAGGCGCTCGGCCACCGGGTCGTGCGGAACCCCGCCGAGATCGGCGACACGGTGCTCAGGGTCGTGAGCGACGTCGGTGAGCGGGTCCCCGGCGCGGCATCCTGACGGACGCCGCGGGTGAGCGTCTCGGTCCCGCGATGAGGTGAGGAAGGAGGAAGGTCATGCGCAGGTGCATGGTGGTGCTCGCGCTCAGCGCTCTGCTCCCGCTCACGATCGCACCGGCGACCGCCGCCGCGGCGGTCGCCGGGCGGTGCCGCCTGGTCGCCTCCGTCGACGGCGAGGTGCTCACGCTCGCCTTCCGGCTGAAGGACGACGGCGTCCACGACGACTGGCGCGTCCGCTTCTTCCGCGACGGCGAGCGCGTGTACCGGAGGATCCACACCACCGACCGCTCCGGCGCGTTCCAGGTCGTCCGGACCTACGCGAACGGGCCCGGCCGGGAAACGATCATGGCGACCGCGACCCAGATCGCCACCGGCGCGGTCTGCCCCGTGACGTTCCGCGTCTGAAGGTCCACCGCCGACGGGACGAGGCTCAGCGGACGAGGGCGATCTGGCTGACGCCGACGCGGCCGCTCGCGAACCCGCCCTCGCAGTACGCGAGGTAGTACCGCCACATCCGCACGAACCGCTCGTCGAAGCCCAGCTCCGCGACGCGGTCGTGTGCGGCGTCGAAGGCCGCCCGCCAGGCGCGCAGCGTCCTGGCGTAGGAGGCCCCGAACGACTCCTCGGACGCCCACGTGAGCCCGACCTGACGAGCCAGCCTTCGGAGCATGCCCGGCGACGGGACCTGGCCACCGGGGAACACGTAGCGCCGGACGAAGTCGGGGTTGCCGTCGGAGGACTCCCAGTGCGTGTCCGCGACCCAGATCGACTGCAGGCCGATCACGCCGCCCGGGACGAGCCGGTCGCGCATCACGCGCAGCAGCTCGGCCCATCGCGTGCGGGGGATCGACTCGATCATCTCGACCGAGACCACCTGGTCGTACGCGCCGGCCGCCTGGGTGAAGTCCTCGAGGCGAACGTCGATCAGGTCGGCGAGGCCGTGCTCGGCGGCGAGCTTCTCGACGTGCACCGCCTGTTCGCGCGACACCGTCACCGTGGTCACGTGGCAGCCGAGCTCGCCCGCGAGGAACAAGGCGTTCGCGCCCCAGCCGCTGCCGATCTCCAGGACGCGGGCCCCCGGGCGGATCCGTGCGCGCGCGGCGAGGTGGCGGTACTTCGCGCGCTGCGCGTCCTCGAGCGTCATGTCGTCGCGCTCGAACAGCGCCGACGAGTAGGTCATCGTCGGGTCCAACCACAGCGCGTAGAACTCGTTGCCCAGGTCGTAGTGCTGGACGATGTCGGTCACCGGTCCCCGTGGCGACGCCGGGTCCGTGATCAGCCCCCACAGCCTCCGCCCGACCCGCTCGACCGACGCCGGGATCCGCGGCCGATGGTCCGGCTCGAGATGGAGCGCGCCGAGCTCGATCACGGCGCCGAGGTCGGGCGAGTCGTACCAGCCCTCGATGTACCCGTCGGCCAGGGCGATCGCCCCGGTGGTGGCGAGCGCGCGGATCAGCCGTGCGTCGTGGACGACGACCTCCGCGCAGGGTCCGGGCCTCGTCCCGCGGAAGGCGTGGATACGCCCGTTGGGCATCGTCACCCGGAGCGATCCGCACCGCAGCCGCCCGCAGATCGCGACCATCAGCCGCTCCCAACGGGCCTCGGCGTTCACCGGTGCGCTCCTACGCGGATCGGCTGTACCTCCACGGACACGTCCGGGACGGGCGGCACACCCCTGCGTCGGTACCGGGCGCCCTTGCGCCACAGCCTCAGCGCCTGCCAGTGGATCCTCAGCATCGTGAGCGCGGTCACGTGCGGCGCCCACCGCGCGGCCCGACGCAGCCCGGCACCGTCGAACGCGACGCGGTCGGCGGTGAGCGTCGCCGTGAGCGCGAGCTGATCTCCGGCCCGCTGCTCCACGAGCACCGCCGCTCGCTCGTCGGGGACGCGCACGCGGAAGTCGTAGCGATGATCCATGTCCATGAACGGCGAGACGAACAACTGCTTGTCGAAGGCATGGTGCCACAGCCCGGTCGGTTCCTGCTGGTCGGACGTCACCGGCACGAGGTACGAGTGGACCTCACGCCAGGTGTTCGAGACCTCGTACACGACGGCGCGCAGGTCCCCTGCGGGCCCGTGGCAGAACCACACCGAGATCGGGTTGAACACGTAGCCGAGCACGCGCGGGTGGGCGAGCACCCGCACCCGGCCTCCTTCGAGGTCGATGCCGGCCTGGGCGCAACGCTCCTCGATCCACGGACGCAGCGCCGATCCGTCACGAGCGCCGTGGTCCTCATCGTGGAAGCTCACGGCGGCACGGCGGTTCCACCCGAAGCCCCGCACCTCGCGATCGAGCGCCGGCAGCTCGTCGAGGTCGACCAGCATCCACCACGACCGGTAGAGGAAGCGGTGCGAGACCTCGCCGTGGCGGGTGTGGCCGACTCGACCCAGGTAGAGCGCGGAGGCGGTCACGCGACCGCCTCCAGGGCCACCGGCACCGGTGTGCCTGCCGGCAGACCCTCCTCGATCGTGCGGGGGGCCTCGGCCCACGGCGCGGGCGCGCCGAGGGCGGCCGCCACCGCCAGCCCGGACCGAAGGCCGTCCTCGTGGAAGCCGTAGCCGGTCCAGGCACCCGCGAACCACGTCCTCGCGACTCCCTGTATCCGCGGGAGCTCGCCCTGGGCGTCGACCGTCGCCCGGTCGTAGCGAGGGTGCGCGTACGAGAACGACGCCACCACGTCGCGGGGCCTCCTGGCCGGGTTGAGCGTCACGATCACCGGCCGCTCGGTCTCGAGGTTCTGCAGCCGGTTCATCCAGTAGCTCAACGAGACCCTCCCGGCCATCTCGTCGCCGGTGCGGCCCTCGGCGAGGTAGTTCCACGCGGACCACGCGCGGCGCCGACGGGGCATGAAGCTCGGATCGCGGTGCAGGACCGCGAGGTTGTCCTGGAACCGGAACGCGCTCAGGAGGCGCTGCTCCTGGGTCGTCGCGTCCCGGCCGAGGATGCGGAGGGTCGTGTCGGCGTGGCTCGCGAACACGGCGTGGTCGAAGACGTCCGAGCCGCCGTTCGCGTCGTGGACCCGCACGCCCTCGGGGATCCGCTCGACCCCCACGACCGGGCTCGACAGGCGGACCCCGTCGGCGAACGGCGCCGAGACCCGTCGGACGTACTCGCGGCTGCCGCCGCTGACGGTCCTCCACGCGGGTCGAGTCCCGATGTCGAGCAGCCGGTGGTTCTGGAGGAACCGCACGAGGCTCGCGACCGGGTAGCCGAGCATCTCGAGAAGGCTCGACGACCAGATGCACGCCACCATGGGAAGGAGGAAGTCGTCGCGGAACTCCCGCGAGTAGCCGTGGCGCGCGAGGTACTCGCCGGTGGTGGTGGCATCGCCCGTCTCGAGCACGCGCGGCGCCTCCTTGGAGAACCGCAGGATGTCTCGCACCATCGTGCGGTAGCTGGCGCGCAGCAGGTTCGACGGCTGGGCGAGCAGACCGAGCGCACGCGCCTGGTACTCGAACGCTCCGTCTCCGATCGACACGGAGAACGACATGTCGCTGGGCTCGGTCGGAACGTCCGCCGCATCGAACAGCCGGACGAGGTTCGGATAGTTGTGCGGGTTGAACACGATGAAGCCGGTGTCCACCGGGACGCGGCGTCCCGCATCATCGATCTCGACCGTGTGCGCGTGCCCACCGAGTCGGTCCTCCGCCTCGTAGAGGGTCACCTCGTGGACCCGGGATAGGGCCCACGCGGCGCCGAGTCCCGCCACTCCCGAGCCGATGACCGCGATCCGCATCCCTCGACGCTAGCAACAGATCGTGCCTGTGCGTAGGTTCCAGCAGGGTTGCATAGGTTCCTGCAGAGGTTCCACAGGGACGGTCGGGCGTCAGGCGTCCTTGCCGGGACGTCCCCGCCTGGACGCGCGGACCCTGTCCTGCGCGGACAGCAACACCTTCCGCAGGCGTACGGTCCCGGGGGTGACCTCGACGCACTCGTCCTCGCGGATGAACTCCAGGGCCTGCTCCAGCGACAGCTGGGTCTTCGGGATCAGCCGCACGAGCTCCTCCGCGGTGGACTGGCGCATGTTCGTGAGCTTCTTCTCCTTCGTGGGGTTCACGTCCATGTCGTCCGCGCGGGCGTTCTCGCCCACGATCATCCCCTCGTAGACCTCCTCGCCCGGCCCGACGAACATCACGCCGCGCTCCTGGAGGTTCATCAACGCGAACTGCGTGGTCGACCCGCGACGGTCGGCGACGAGCGAGCCACTCGGGCGGGTCCGCAGCTCCCCGTGCCAGGGCTCGTACCCCTCGAAGACGTGGTGGATCTGGCCGGTGCCCCGCGTCTCGGTCATGAACTCGGTCCGGAACCCGATCAGACCGCGGGCCGGCACGAGCTGCTCCATCCGGAGCCAGCCGGTGCCGTGGTTCACCATCTCGACCAGGCGGCCCTTGCGCAGCGCGAGCAGCTGGGTGACGACGCCGAGGAACTCCTCGGGGATGTCGAGGGCGACCCGCTCCATCGGCTCGTGCAGCTTCCCGTCGATCGTCCGCGTGACCACCTGCGGCTTGCCGACCGTGAGCTCGAAGCCCTCGCGGCGCATCAGCTCCACGAGGATCGCGAGCTGGAGCTCGCCGCGGCCCTGCACCTCCCACATCTCGGGGCGCTCGGTCTCGAGCACGCGGATCGAGACGTTGCCCACGACCTCCTGGTCGAGCCGGGTCTTCAGGAGCCGGGCGGTGATCTTGTCGCCCTCCTGCCCCGACAGCGGGGACGTGTTGATGCCGAGCGTCATCGACAACGAGGGCTCGTCGACGTGCGTGACCGGCAGCGGTCGCGGATCGTCGGGGTCGGCGAGCGTCTCCCCGATCGTGATCTCCGCGATCCCGGCGATCGCGCAGATCTCCCCAGGCCCGACCTCGTCCGCGTCGACGCGGTCGAGCGCCTCCGTCACGTACAGCTCGGCGATCTTCGCCTTCTCGATCGTGCCGTCGGCGCGGCACCACGCGACCTGCTGGCCCCGCTTCAGGGTCCCGTGCCGGACGCGGCACAGCGCGAGGCGGCCGACGTACGGCGACGCGTCGAGGTTCGTGACGAGCGCCTGCAGCGGGTGGTCCTCCTCGTACGTCGGGCGCGGGGATGTGCGCGAGCAGCGTCGAGAAGAGCAGCTCGAGGTTCGGCTCGAGCTCGTCGGGCGCGGGGCCGCACTCCCCCGAGCGCGCGTTCGCGTAGAGGATCGGGAAGTCGATCTGGTGCTCGTCGGCGTCCAGGTCGAGGAACAGCTCCTCGACCTCGTGGACGACCTCCGCGATCCGTGCGTCGTGGCGATCGACCTTGTTGACGACCAGGACGACCGGCAGCCGGGCCTCCAGCGCCTTGCGCAGGACGAACCGCGTCTGCGGCAGGGGCCCCTCGCTCGCGTCCACCAGCAGCAGCACCCCGTCGACCATCGTGAGCGCTCGCTCGACCTCGCCGCCGAAGTCCGCGTGGCCAGGCGTGTCGACGATGTTGATCGTGATGTCGCCGTGGCGGACCGCGGTGTTCTTCGCGAGGATCGTGATGCCCTTCTCGCGTTCGAGGTCCATCGAGTCCATCACGCGCTCGGCCACGTCCTGGTTCGCGCGGAACGCCCCGGACTGCCACAGCATCGCGTCGACCAGCGTCGTCTTGCCGTGGTCGACGTGGGCCACGATGGCCACGTTGCGGATGTCGTCGCGGGTGGGCACGACCGATGAGCCTACCCGGTGGGTGCACGACGCAAGGCCGGGCGCGCGGCCCGGCCCCGTCGTCAGCGCATCGAAGGCGCGCCTACGCGCCGGCCCCCGACTTGAACCGCGCCCACTGGTCCTGCCACAGCTGGTCGTCCGCGGGCGAGAACGGCACGACCGGCTGGCCCAGCAGCGAAGTCCTCCTCGGCGACCAGGTGTTCTCCAGGTTCGGCGGGATGTACCCGGCCTCGAGGAAGGTCGCCGTGTCGACGCCGGCGAACGGCGGCTGGAAGCCCTCGTAGCCGAAGTTCGTCAGGCCGACGTCGATGTCCATCAGGAAGTTGATGAACAGGTGCGCGAGGACGGGGCTCTGGGCCTCCTTGTTGATCACGATCGTGTCGTTCGCGACCTCCCAGCCACCCTCCGGCGGGTAGTAGTAGCCCAGGACGTCGGTGGTCGTGCCCTTCGGCAGGTACCACTGCGCGTAGTTCATGTTCCCCGACCACGAGTAGCGGACGTGGCTCGTGCCCTCGGCGAGCTTCTGGTAGTCGCCGGGACCGATCTCGACGTTCACGAGGTCGATCAACTCGATCAGCGAATCGACGGCGGCCGTCACCTCGGCGGGGTCCGTGGAGTTGAAGTCGGTGCCGCCGTTGCGGAGCAGCGCCATGCCGATCGTCTCGCGGTACTCGTCGAGCACGCCGACCTTCCCGGCGTACTTCGTGTCCCAGAAGACGTCGAACGGCATGTCGTAGGTGCCCGGATCCTCGACGAAGTCCGCTCGGTAGCCGATGCCGGTCTTCCAGGTCAGGTAGGGCATCGTGTAGTTCGCGTTGACGTCGTACCACGGGCTCTCGAAGTACGGCCACAGGTTCGACATGTTCGTCATGTAGGTCTTGTTCCAAGGCTGGACGCGCTTGGCCGCGACCAGCTTCTGGACGTTCTCGACCGTCGGGAAGAACAGGTCCCACTGGATCGTGTCGTTCTGGACCTTGTTCATCGCCTCGGCCATCCCGGCGAACTGCGTGTACTCGACCTCGACCCCGTACTCCTCCTGGAACTGCTTGATCACCTTCTTGTAGATGTAGTCGTTCCAGTTGTAGACGCGCAGGGGACCGGCCTCTTGGGACAGCCCGTCCTCGATCGCGGGGATGTCGTCGTACAGGGGGAGCTCGACCGGGGAATCGGGGCGCGCGAGCGGGATGCCGCCCTCGCCGGTCTGGGTCCCGCCTGAGGCGGATGCGGTGTCGGTCGAGCTGTCCTGACACGCCGCGAGGATCGCCGACAGCGACGGCACGGCGATACCGGCGGCGGCGGCCCTTCGCATGAACTCGCGACGGCTGACGGACGGGCGTTCCTTCGGATGGGTCATTCCCCTGCTCCCCTCGTGCGGACGTGGCGGGTGTACCGGCGCAGCAGCCTCCTGTCAAGACACGGGGGGAGGAACCCCGTTGCGTCCCGGTGACCCCCGGGTCCCGTCGCGCGCCCCCCCGACGAGGTGCTAGGTTCCGCGCGGACATGGCACGACGGCGTCGGAAGCCCGCGGAGAGTTCGCTCACGACGCTGTACCCGCGTGGGTTCTGGCGGTTCGCCTCGATGCCCGGGGTCCTGTGGCTGATCCTGCTGTTCGTGGTCCCGTTCTTCGTGATCGTGTCGATGGCGGGGGGTTCCCTGGACCCGAACACGGGTCAGGCGGTCCCCCAGTGGAATCCCGCGTCCTGGGACCGCGCCTCGTTCCGCTACGTGTTCGAGCAGCTGTTCGCGTCCGACGGCGTCTACCGGATCGTGTTCTTGCGGACGCTCCGGTTCGTGTTCACGGCGGTGGTGCTGTGCGTCATCATCGGCTACCCGGTCGCGTACCACGTGTCGCGGATGCAGGGCCGCCGGCGCGGGGTGCTGCTCGCGCTGCTCGTGCTGCCGTTCTGGATCAGCTACCTGATGCGGATGCTCGCCTGGGTGGGACTCCTGAACGAGCAGGGCCTGGTGAACCGCGTGCTCGAGGGCGTCGGGATCTTGTCCCAGCCGTATCCCTGGCTCGAGGGCAAGAGCATCACGGTGATCTTCGGCCTCGTCTACGGGTACGTGCCCTTCTTCATCCTGCCCCTGTACGCCGCGCTCGACCGGATCAACACCTCGATGCTCGAGGCGGCCTGGGATCTAGGCGCCAGCTCCGCGGGCACGTTCTGGCGCGTCACGCTCCCGCTGTCGAAGCAGGGCGTCCTCGCCGGCGTCGCGATCATCATGCTGCCGATGTTCGGTGACTTCTACACCGCATACCTGCTGTCGAACGGCCGCCCCGAGACGGCGATGATCGGCAACTCGATCCAGTCCCTGCTCCAGGAGACGACGTTCGGGTACGCACAAGCCCGCGGCGCCGCGTTGGTCACCGTGCTCGCGGTGTTCGTGTCCCTGCTCACGCTCTACTACATCGTGTCCACCGCGAAGAGCACCCGAGAGGCGGCCCGGGCGTGACCTGGCTCCGCGAGCTGATCTCGCAACCCCTGGCGCAAGCACCGGTTCCTGGCCGCCTACACGTGGTTCTACCTCCTGTGGGCGATCGTGCCGGTCGTGATCGCGATCGGGTTCTCCTTCAACGCCGGGCGGTCGCGGAGCGTGTGGCAGGGGTTCTCGCTCCGGTGGTGGATCCACGACCCGGACCTGTCCGTGCTGAACGACCCGATCCTGGTGGACGCGATCCGCCAGAGCCTGATCCTGGCGGCGGCCACGATGGCGATCGCCACCCCGATCGGCGTCGCGCTCGCGCTCGGCCTCGCCCGGTGGCGCGGACGGGGCTCGGGCGCGTCGAACTTCCTGATGCTGCTGCCGCTCGTCACCCCCGAGATCGTCCTGGCCACCGGGATCTTCTTCACCCTGGTGTTCCTGTACCCGTGGCCGAACCCCGGCACGACCGGCCAGATCGTCGGCCACGTCACCTGGTCGATCCCGTACGTGGTGGTCGTGCTCCGCGGCCGCATCTTCGGGGTCGGGCCGGAACTCGAGGAGGCGGCGATGGATCTGGGCGCCCCTCCGATCCAGGCGATGCGGCGCGTCCTGCTTCCGGTCCTCGCGCCCGCGGTGTTCGCGGCGTTCATGATCGTGTTCGCGCTGTCGATCGACGATTTCGTCACGAGCCAGTTCCTCGCCACCGACCTCAACACCCAGACCGTGCCGATGCTGATCTACTCGGCGGGCCGGACCTCACCGAACCCAGCCCTGAACGCGACCGCCACGCTGATGCTCGTGATCTCGCTGGGTGCGATCGGGATCGGGATCGGCGGGATGCGCGTCCTCGCGAAGCGCCAGGGTCTCGGCGCGGGTGGCGCAGATATGACGGCGTTCGAGTTCGGGCAGAGCCAGACGGTCGAGCAGCGCCGATGAGCGACGAGCGACGCTTCCTCACGATGGACGACGGCGTCCGGATCGCCGTCACGCTCCACCTTCCCGACCATGTTCCTCCTCCGTGGCCCGTCGTATTCGAAGCCCGCCCGTACCGCAAGGACGACATCTCGGACTCGACCGCCCTCTACCGACGGCTGGTGGAGGAAGGGGGCCTCGCGGTGTGCCGGGCCGACGTGCGCGGCACCGGGTCGAGCGAGGGCATCGCCGACAGCGAGTACACGCAGCGCGAGCTCGACGACTGGGTCCAGGTGATCGCCTGGCTCGCCGAGCAGGAGTGGTCGAACGGCAGCGTCGGGATGTTCGGCACCTCGTACAGCGGGTTCAACTCGCTGCAGGTCGCCGCGCTGCGCCCGCCTGGCGCTGAAGGCGATCATCCCGATCTACGCGACCGACCGCCGCTACACCGACGACGTCCACTTCGGTGGAGGGGTCCGGCGCTGCCTGGACTTCCTCGACTACCCGATGCTGATGGTCGCGATGAACGCGCTGCCCCCAGTGCCGGGCGTGTTCGGCGAGGGCTGGCGAGAGGAGTGGCTGCGCCGCCTCGAGGCCACCGAACCGTGGGAGCTCGGGTGGCTCGAGCACCAGGACGAGGACGACTTCTGGCGTCACGGGTCGGTCTGGTTCGACGGGTACGAGGCGATCGAGGCCGCGACGATGATCATCGCCGGTCACGCCGACGGGTACCGGAACATGGCGCTGCGCGGCTACGAGCGCCTCCGCGGACCCAAGGCCGTGCTGTTCGGACCGTGGAGCCACATGGCGGCGCGCAGCTCGATGCCGGGGCCACGGATCGATCACGTGCCCGAGATGATCCGGTGGTGGCGACGGTGGCTCGCCGAGGAGGACACCGGCGTCGACCGGGATCCGCCGATCCGGATCTTCGTGCGGCACCCGTCGGAGCCGCGTGCGGACCTCGACTCGTTCGAGGGCGAGTGGCGGTGCGAACCGGTCTGGCCCCCGGCACGGCTCCGCGAGGAGCCTCGGGGACTCGCCGGCGCCACGTCGTCCAACGGCGCGACGTTGCAGATCCGGGGCGACGTGGGGGTGAGCGGCTCGATCTGGTGTGCGGCGGACCTCCCCTTCGGGATCCCGTGGGACCAACGGACCGACGAGGGCATGTCGCTCGTGTTCGACTGGCCCGTGCAGGAGGAGCCGGTCGAGATCATGGGGCACCCGCGCCTGGAGCTGACGGTGACGTCGTCGGTGCCCGTCGCGTTCGTCTCGGCGAAGCTCTGCTGCGTCCACCCCGACGGTGCGTCCGAGCTGGTGACCCGGGGCATCCTCAACCTGACGCATCGCGACGTCCCACGCGGCGCCGATCGCACTCGCGCCCGGCGAACCGGTGCGCGCGACGCTCGAGCTGGACGCGACCGCGTTCGTGTGGCCGGTGGGGACGCGTGTGCGGCTCGACCTGGCCGGCAGCGACTTCCCGTCGTCGTGGCCGCCTCCGGAGGGTGGCACGCTCGCCGTCGACGTCGGGCGGTCGACCCTGGTCCTGCCGGTGCTCGACGGGCCGCCCGTGGCACCGCCGCCCACGTTCGCTCCCGGTGACCCGGTGGCCCACCGGCCCGAACACGTGACGTGGGAGGTGCGCGACGACGTGGTCGAGCGGACCCGGCGGGTCGTGATCGACCACGGCGGGGTGCGCGGGCAGGCGTCGAACGGCGCCGGTGTCCTCGACCGCTACGGCGGCGAGGTCGGCGTTCGCTGGGACGACCCGGGGACCGCCTGGGCGATCGGAGGCACGACGTACGAGCTGGCGTGGCCCGAGGTCACCGTCCGAACGGAGTCTCGCGGGTCACTTGCGCACCGACCGCGACACCTGGCGGCTGGAGCTCGAGGTCGACGTCTACGAAGACGGCGAGCACCTGTTCCGGCGACGGTGGGAACGCGAGCTTCCGCGGCATCTCCAGTGACGTCGGAACCTGTGCAGGTCTCGGCGTTCACGGCTCCGTAAGGAACCCCGCGGTACCCTCGATGCCATGCAGATCCGTCCCCGTACCGCCGCCGCGCTGCTGGCCCTCACGCTGGTCGCCGCTGCATGCGGCGGAGAGACGGTCGTCGCATCGCAGGACGGAGCCAGCTCTTCGAGCGGGACGCCGATCGCGACCGAGCCCGGGTCCTCACCGGCCACCGCGGCCGCGATCCCGGAGATCCTCGAGTTCGAGGCGCCCCTGCTCGACGGCGGCACGTTCCGAGGCGCTGACTACGCCGGCAAGGACGTCGCGTTCTGGTTCTGGGCCCCCTGGTGAGGACGCTGCCAGGAGACCGCTCCTGGCGTCGCGCAGGTCGCGCGGCAGTACGAACAGGAACACGGGGACGAACTCGCGGTGATCGGCATGGCCGGTCTCGCCGATCCGGGAGCGATGCAGGGATTCGTGGACACGTTCGGGATCGACTTCCCGAACACGGTCTCCGAGGACGGACGACTCTGGGCCCGGTTCTCGATCCCGGTCCAAGGTGCGTGGTACCTGCTGAACGACGACGGCACGGGCGAGCCGGTCCCCTACGACTTCACCGGCGACGAGCTCGCCGCCGCGCTCGACGACCTGCTGGCGCGCTGAGCGTTACAGGCCGAGCCGGCCGGGTCCGCTGATCAGCTCGTGCGCGGGCGGCGCGAGTCGCCCCTCGAGGTAGCCACGGGCCACCATCGCCTGCGCGCGGAAGACGTCGACCTCCCAGTACGAGAACGGTCCCGAACGGTAGCCGGCCGAGGCGACGCTCCGTTGCACCGACTCGCAGGCGCCCCAGTCCTCCTGGTTCGTCACGTCCCAGAAATCGGAGGCGTAGTCCGTGGAGAAGCCCGGGCGCTCCCACGCCTCCTCGGGGAAGTACCACGCGCACTCGATCCACGTGCGGTCGGCCGACAGCGGCACGAGCCGGTGGGTCATCACGTAGTCGGGATGGGGGCTGATCAGCAGGTTCGGCATCACCGCCGCGTAGCCGACCACGCGATGCTTGTCCTCGGGGAGGCCCGGGATCACGACGCCGAGGGACTCACCGGTGAGCGACATCGTCTCGGCATGGTCGCGGAGCTCCATCGGCCCCCCGACCCACAGCCCCTGCGACCGATGCTCGTACGCCAGATCCGACTCGGGCGGGGTGACCTTGCACAGCTCGGGATGGATCTCGTCGCAGTGGTAGCACTCGAGGTAGTTCTCGACCACGATCTTCCAGTTGGCCGCGAGCTCGTACTCGTGACGCGCCCCCAGCTTCAGGTCCCCCGGCCGGTACCCGTCGACGACGAGCTCGAGGTTGCCGATCTGCTCGGAGAAGCTCCCGGCATCGCCGCTCGCGTTCAGGAAGAGCCATCCGTGCCACTCGACCAGCGCGGCCTCGACGAGCGGCCACTCGGTCTTGTCGAACCCCTCCATGTCGAACCGGGGCGTGGCGCGGCAGTCGCCCGTGAGTCCGTAGACCCACGCGTGATACGGGCATCGGATCCCTCGCTGGCTCCGCGTCTCACCGACCGCGAGGAGCTCATGGCCTCGGTGGCGACAGATGTTGTGGAACGCCCGGAGCACGCCGTCGTCGCCGCGGACCAGCACGAAGCTCTGGCGACCGACCTGGATCGCCCGCTGGTCGCCGGGTGAATCCACCTCGAGGTCGGCGGCCCGCCCGACGCACATCCATGAGCCCTCGAAGAAGTGCTCGACCTCCCAGGCGAAGACCTCGGCCGACGCGTACGCGGCGCCCGGCAACGTGCGGGCCTCCTGATACGGGCGCAGGACGCGCTCGACGGCGGTGAGGTCGAGCGGCGCGGCGGTCCGGGTGGTCATGGCGAGCTTCTCCTTCACGGATCGGTGTCGTGGGATCGGCGGCGGAAGCGTGTTTGAACGGTCGTTCAAGAAGCTCCGATGATACCCCGGATGCCTCATCGCGCGCCAGGACCCGCGGTCAGGCGCGAGCGCGCCACGCCGCGAGCAGCTCGCGCTCACGTTCGTCCGACAACCCGGCTTCCATCGGCCACGGGGCGCCCCGGCCCTCGTCCCACGCGAGCGTGTCCCGCACGGTGTCGACGATCGGACGGGTCGTCAGCCCGGCCGCCTCCGCCTTCGTCGTGTCGAACAGATGCGCACCGGGGATCTGCGGCGTCCACAGCGGGAGGGGGTCCGATGCGTCGTCGAGGAGGCCGTGCGCGTCCGCGAACGCACGGTCGACCCACGCGAACGAGGTATCGGCGCCGGCGAGGTCGCGGGCGGTGGTGAGCAGCTCGCGCATCGTGTGCCGCCCCGGGGGCGTGACCACGCTGAACGGACCCGATGCCCCGCGTTCGACGAGCGTCAGGATGAACGCCGCCAGGTCGCGGGCATCGACCCACTGCATCGCGTAGTCCTCGGGCCCGGCCGCGAGCATCTCCCCACCACGGGCGGCGCGGCGCACCCAGTAGGTGAAGCGGTCGGTCGGATCGTCGGGCCCCACGATGTAGCCGGGGCGGATCAGGAGCGCCCGGTCCCCCATCGCCGCTCGGACCTCGTGCTCGCACGCGACCTTGAGCGGCCCGTAGGTGAGCTCCGTGATCTCCTCCGTGTCGGGGAACGGGGGCTGGTGAACGTCGTCGTCCTCGGTCGCACCGATCCGCGCGTCGTCGACGTGGGCCGACAGGGACGAGTAGTACGCGTAGACGTCGACATCGCCGAACGCCTCCGTGGAGGCACGCACCTCCCTTGGCACGTAGCCGCAGGTATCGACGACGGCGTCGAACGGTTCTGCGGCGAGCGTCCCGAACCCGTCGGATCGGTCGGCGTGGACGTGCCGCGCGTGCGGCCATGGGTCATCGGGCCCCGAGCCCCGGTGGAACACCGTGACGTCGTGACCCCGGTCGAGCGCGAGGCCCGTGAGTGCCCGACCCGAGAACCTCGCGCCCCCGATCACCAGCAGCCGCATCGCCCAACTCTCCTTCCGTCCCTGCCGCTGCCCGCGACCCTAGCCGAGCGGCGGGGAACCATCGAGTTGACAGAACGATGTGCGTGACGTCATAATGACGTCATCCATGGAGGCACGATGACACAGGAGAGCCGCAGACAGGCATCGACAGAGCGGAAGGAGAGGTCATGTTCCCCCTGCAACTCGCCGAACATCGCTCCTTGATCGCCGAGGAGCACCGGCGCGAGGCGGCCGTTCACCGTCGCCCGCGCAGACCGAAGGAAGCGCGGCGACCGATCCGTCCGGCGCGGGAGACGTGAGGTGGAGATCTCCACCCACGCCGACGCGCTCCGCGCCGATCTCCTCTCGATCGTCGGGGGTGACGAGCAGGCTGCCGCGGTGGCGGACCGCCTGACGCGCGCCCTCGAGTCCTCGCTCCAGCTGCGGTTCCTCGACGCGCTCGGCGAGGCGGCGGCGGAGCTCTCCGAGCAGCTGCCCGCAGGGCACGTCGAGGTTCGCCTCGCCGGACGCGACATCCGTCTCGTCCTCGTCGGCCCGCCCGACGCTCCCCCCGCCGCCGGTGGCGTGGACGAGGAGAGCGGCACGTCCCGGCTCACGCTGCGGATGCCCGACACGATGAAGGCCCGTGTCGAGGGGGCCGCCGACGAGGAACAGCTCTCGGTGAACGCGTGGCTCGTGCGGGCGATCGGCGCGGCGCTCGACCGCCGCCGGGAGCCGGCTCGTCGCGCTCGCAACCGCATCACGGGCTACGCCCGGAGCTGAAGGGCGGAAGGAGACCCCATGATCCAACGCACCTTCGAAACGCCCGAGGGCCTCTCGCTCGATCTCACGATCGTCGCCGGGAAGATCGGGATCCACGCGGCCGAGACGGCGGAAACGACCCTGCGGATCGACGGGGGCCGCGAGACGGACGACCTCGCCATCGACCTGTTCCCGGCCGGCGAGCGGGGTCACCAGCTCGTGGTCGAACACCACGCCAAGAAGTCGTGGGGGATCTTCTCGATCGGGGTCGACCTCGACATCGACGTCACCGCGCCGCTCGGCACCCACGTCACGTGCGACGCGGGGTCCGCCGACGTCACCGTGGACGGACGGATCGGCTCGCTGCGCGTCCGGATGGGCTCGGGCGACGTGCGTTTCGACGAGGTCGGTGGCGACGTCACGGTGAAGACGGCGTCGGGCGATGTGAAAGGCAGGCGGATCGCCGGCGACCTCGTGGTCCAGGGCGCCTCGGGGGACGTCGCCGTCACGCGGGTCGAGGGCTCCCTCGAGCTCCGGACCGCCTCGGGGGACCTGCGCATCGGCGATGCCGACGGTCGCGTCCACGCCACCACGATGTCCGGCGATCTCCAGGTCAGGGCGCTCGCAGGCCCCTCGGCCGAGCTCCGCTCGGTCTCGGGCGACATCGAGGTGGGTGTGCCTCCGGGGCGCGGCGTCTACCTCGACCTCTCGTCGCTCAACGGCGACGTCCACTCGGACCTCGAGACCGGCGCCTCACCTGCGCGGGACACCGACATCGGTCCCGACCTCGATCTCATCGCCTCCACCGTGTCCGGCGACGTCCGCGTGCGCCGAGCGTCCCCGGCGGGGATCGACCGTTCATGAGGACCCTGCTCGGCGATCGCAACTACCGCCTCCTGCTGCTCGGGCAGGTCACGTCTGCGTTCGGCGACTACGCGATGTTCCTGGCGCTGGGCGTGTGGGCGAAGGACCTCACCGGGTCGAACGCCGCCGCCGGGCTCGCCGTGCTCCCCTTCGCGATCCCCTCGTTGTTCGGACCGGTCCTCGGCGTGTGGGTGGACCGGTTCCCCCGGCGCTGGGTGATGATCGTCACCGACCTGGTCGCCGCCGCCGCGATGCTCTCCCTGCTCGGCGTGAACGGCCCCGAGGACGTGTGGATGCTCTTCGTGGTGTCGTTCGTCGAGGGGACCTGCGTCACGGTCTACCAAGGAGCGCGGGCCGGGTTGCTGGTGGCGATGCTCCCCGAGGAGCGGATCGGTGAAGCGAACGGGCTCCTGCAGTCGTCGAACCAGGCGATGCGGCTGGCGGCGCCGCTCGTCGGGGCCGGGCTGTTCGCCGTCGCAGGCGGGCCCGCCGTCGCCGCCCTCGACGCCGCCACGTTCATCGCGTCAGCCGGGCTCCTGCTGGCCCTTCGCTCCCCCGACCTGGCCCGCAGGACCGACGAGGTCCGGGTGTGGGCCGAGCTGCTCGAAGGGCTCCGTCACATCGTGGCGACCCCGGGCCTGCGCCGCCTCACGATCGGCACCGCCGCGGTGACCTTGCTCGTCGGGATGCAGGAGGTCCTGATCTTCGCCGTGATCGACGAAGGCCTGGGCCGTCCGCCGGAGTTCCTGGGTGTGATCGCCACCGCGCAGGGTGTCGGGGCGATCGCGGCGGGAGTGGCCGCAGGGTGGGTCCTGCGCCGGATCGGCGATCTCCGGACGATCGCGATCGCCGCGTTCGCCGCGGCACTGGGGCTGTTCCTGTTCGGCACGGCGGTGCTCCCCGTCGTGCTCGTCGCGGCGGTGGGTTTCGGGGTCGCGAACACCCTGTTCATGGTCGCCTACACGACCGTGATGCAGGTCCGGACCGCCCTCGAGATGCAGGGGCGCGTGATGACCGCCGTCGAGGCGATCATCACGCTGCCCTTCCTGGTGTCGATCGCGATCGGCGCGATGATCGTGGACCTGATCGACGTCCGGCTGATCTACGCGGCGGAGGCCGTCGGGATGATCGGCGTGGGCGTCTACTTCCTGCGCCGACCCCCCGAGACGACCGGCGCCGAGCCCGCCGGCGACGGGGAGGCGGCCGCCCCGGCGGTTGGCGTCGCGCTCGTCGATCGAACGGGGAGTCGCTAGGCCGCCGACTCCATCGAGGCCTCGTACCCGCCGCTGCGCGCGAGGCCGTTCATCTTCGCCCGATGCGCGAGCGCCCGCTGGCCCGCCTCGACGTTGGCCGGGTCTCCCCGCCACGCCGCGAGCGACGGCGCCTGCAGGGCCCTTCCGTAGCTGAACGACAGCTCCCAGGGGAACCCGCCGATCCGGTTCATCTCGTTCAGGCGGCTCGTGGCTTGCTCGTCGCTCATCCCACCGGAGAGGAACACGATGCCCGGCACCTCGGCCGGCACGTGCGCGGTCAGGCACCTGATCGTGGCCTGCGCGATCGCGACGTCGTCGTCCTGGACCGCGTTGCCCTTGCCCGGGACGATCATGTTGACCTTGAGCAGGGTGCCGGGAAGGTCGACCCGGTGGGCGGCGAGCTGCTCGTAGAGCGCGATCAGGGTGCGCGAGGTCGCGGCCTCGCATGACGCGATGTCATGGTCGCCGTCCATGAGGATCTCGGGCTCGACGATCGGCACGATGTCGGCCTCCTGGCACAGCGCGGCGTACCGAGCCATCGCGTGCATGTTCGCCACGATCGCGAAGTCGGTCGGCAGGTCGCCGCCGACGTCGATCGGTGCCCGCCACTTCGCGAACCGGGCGCCGATCGCCCCGTACTCGGCGAGACGTTCGCGCAACCCGTCGAGGCCCTCGGTCACGGTCTCCCCCGGGAACCCGGCCAGGGGCTTCGCACCGGTATCGACCTTGATCCCGGGGATCGACCCGGCCTCTCGGATCACGTCGACGAAGGTGCGGCCGTCGTCGGCGGACTGGCGGATCGTCTCGTCGAACAGGATCACGCCGCTGATGTGCTCGCCGAACCCTGGGGTCGTGAACAGCATCTGCCGGTAGGCCTGGCGGTTCGGCTCGGTGTTCTCGACGCCGATCGAGTCGAACCGCTTCTTGATCGTGCCCGTGGATTCGTCGGCCGCGAGGATGCCTTTGCCGGGAGCGACGAGCTCTCGGGCGGTGGTGTGCATCGCCTCACTCATGGTCATGTCCCTCCTCCCGGAGCGCTCCGGGATCACGTCTGTCGGGGTCATCGGCCCGGATATCGGTTGATGCATCGAGCCTAGTGCGTGGACCGCGTCGCGCCCAACCCGCGCCTGAGGCTCAGGCCTGGCCCCATCCCGGTCGATACGGGGGACGTGCGTTCCCCCCGGACCACCGTCCAGATGTCATGGCTGGCCACGGCGCTCGCCGGGCTCCTGACGGTGACCACCCCGGTCGCCGCCGGCCTGGTGGGCGACTCCACGGCGGGCCCCGCACGGGGTCCGAGGACGGCCGAGACCGCGGTCGCCGCACCTCGGGGCGGGCCCTATCCCCCGGCGCCCGCGCGCGCGACGACCCAGGTCCTCGCGGCGACGTCCGAGGAGGCCGACCGTGCTCGGCGCGATACCACCGCTCCCGAGCCGTACCTGTTGGTGCATGCGCGGCCGGGGCTCGGCGTGCATCGGAACCCGTGGTCCGGGTCGCCCACCGTGGACACGGTCGCGACGGTGTCGAAGTACTACCGCGTGCCGCTCGTCCTGTGGGTCGAGCAGACGAGCCGCGACGGCGAGTGGGGCCGCGTCGAACTCCCGTACGTGTGGCCGCGCCGCGAGGGCTGGATCAGGCTCGACGGGCTCCGTCGCGAGACCACGTGGGTCCGCGTGGAGGTGGACCTGTCCGAGCACGCGGTCCGGGTGTTCAAGCGCGACGATCTGCTGTTCCAGGTGCCGGGCGCGACCGGGGCTCCGGCCTCCCCCACGCCGCCCGGCGACTACGCGGTGACCGACCGGGTGCCGTTCGCGCCGGGCGGCTCGCTCGGATCCTTCGCGTTCGGGATCAGCGGGATCCAACCCCGCCTGCCCGCGGGCTGGTCCGGCGGCGACCAGCTGGCGATCCACGGGACGGACTCGCCGGGGTCGATCGGACAGAGCGTCTCGGCAGGCTGCGTCCGCGTGTCCGAGACGAGCCTCGATCGGCTGATGCCGCTGCTGCGACTCGGCACCCCCGTCGTGATCCACCGCTAGCCGCTCCCCGCCACTACCCCCCGAGCTCACGGATCAAGGCGCGCACGTCCTTCAGGTGGGCGGAGTCGTGGGCGAACGGGTCACGCGTGCCGACGAGGATCTGTCCGAGCCTGCGTCCCAGCGGGGCGCGGCCGCGTGAGGTCGCCGGCGCGGTCCACGTCCGGTCGGACAGGGCTTCGATCCGGATCACGAGGCGTTCGTGGGTCGCCGCGGCGGACGTGAACGCCGTGCGCGCGGACCGGCGCGCCTTGCGTTCCACCTCGGCGCGATTCACGGCCGTGAGGCCGCGGGTGCGAAGGGCCCGGTCGATCGGCGCGGGCTCGCCTCGGGACCATGCGTCGAGCGCGGCGAGGGCATGTTCCTCCCAGCTCTCGAGGTGGCCGATCAGATCCTTCGGCGACCACTCCCCGCCTCCGAGGCCCGGGCGCGTCAGCGCGCTTTCGGGGAGCCGCGCGAGCAGATCGAGCAGCTCCGCACGCTCGGCCCGGAGCCGACGGACCGCCTGGCGTCGCGTGGGGTCGGCCACCCGAACGCCCTAGGCACCGGCGTCGGTGCCGGCGTCGGCATGCGCGACCCAGACGGCGGCCGAGACGAGCTCGGGGACGAGGACTTCGGCGAGGAGCGCCACGTCGGGATCGTCGTCGCCTCGGAAGCGCACGGTCGCCGCCGCGCCGGGTCGCTCGGCGCCGACCGCCACCACGCTCGATCCGCGATCCGCGATCCACGTCATCACCGGGTCGTCGAAGCGAGAGCCGGTGAACAGCAGCGCCCGGTAGTCGAGGGGCTCCGTGAGGTAGACGTCGACGTGGAGCCAGTCCCCCGTCTCGCATCCGTCGGCGCTGAGGCGCGGCCCCTCCCGGAGCATCAGCGCGCCCTGCTCCGCCGACGAGATCCGCTCCGCGGGCGCGATCAGGAAGGCCTGGCCCGTGCCGGTGAGCCGCTCGACGGTCTCCGGGAGCCAGTCGTCGCGCCGCGCGAGCAGGTCGTCGGTCGCCTCGGCCGCTCCGCGGGCGACGTCGCCGACCCGCACGCCGCCTCCCAGCTCCGACTCGAGATCGAGCAGGATCGCGAGGGTGTGCTGGAAGCTGCGACACGCGACACCCCCTGCCTCGGTCCCCGCGAGCATATCGACGGAGCGGGTGCCGATCCGGGTGATCGACGAGCCCGCGGTGTTCGTGAGCGCGACTGCGTCGCTCCCTCGTTCCGCGTGACGCCGGAGCGCGTCCACGGTCTCCTCGGTGCCCCCGCTCGCAGAGATCCCGACCGCGAGCGTCCCCGGACCCCCCGGATGCGCGGCACGGGCGCTCGCGCGCTCGGCCATCGCGTCCACGCCGAGGGCCCGCAGCCGCGCGGCGCCCACCTGCGCCGCGAACCACGAGGACCCCATGCCCAGCAGGACGACCCGTCGCGGCTCGGCCGGCAGGAACCCCCACGGCCGCTCGGCGACGAGCGCGTCGGCGAGGGCGCGGAGCGCAGCCGGTTTCGCCTCGAGGTCGGCGAGGAACCGCCGCGGGTCGGGAGCCCACGTCACGGTCCCGCCTCCAGCAGGACGGGCAGCGCGAGATCGGGCACGTAGGCCCATCGCGGGACGTACCGCGCCGCGTACACGTGCTCGTGGCACTCCTGCGCCACCTCGAACGGGAACAGCAGGCGCTCGTCGAACAGGTGACCGTCCGTCGCGAGCCCCTCGCGGTAGGCCACCAGGAAGCGGGCCCGAGCCTCGAGGATCCAGCCCTCCACGTCGGTCTCCCGACCCGGTCGGCGCCGCTGCACCACCCTGCCCACGTGGTCGATCGCGCGCACCATGCTCGCGACATCGCGGGCGGGGGCGTCGGGCGCGTTGCGCACGGCCGGAGGCGCCAGGGGGTTCCCGTCGAAGTCGCTCACGGCGTACCCACCGGCCCAACGGAGCACCTGGCCGACGTGGAGATCGCCGTGGATCCGCATCACCGGCGTCGCGTCGACCGTGTCGAAGGACGCGAACGCGTCACGGGCTCGCGTGGCGAGCTCGCGCAGCCGCGGGCGCGTCGCGTCGACGGCGACCTCGAGCGCCTCGTCGAGGGTGGCCTCGGCCCGTGCCCGCCACCGCTCCGCAGCGTCGCGGCCGGCGGTGGCGACGGGGTGCGGCACCACCCGTGACGGGGTGGCGAGCGCCCGGTGCAGCTCCGCCACGAGACCCCCGATCGCGCCCGCAGGCTCGAGCACCGTGGCATCGTCCGCCTCCCCGTCGATCCACCGGAGGAGATCGCGGACGTACCAGTCCCAACCGTCCTCGGCGTGGGGCAGGTACCCCGACACCGTCGCCAGCAGGACGGGGCGGTCGACCGCGTCGATCCACACGAGCGCACCGTACGGCGTCGGGGTCCGGTCGAACCCCACGGCCGCGAGGTGGGCGGGCAGATCGAGCCCCGGCTGGGGACCCGGAGACGTGCGCGCGTAGATCTTCACGACGAGGTCGTCGCCGACCACCATCGAGTCGTTCGACTGGTCGACGTCGATCGCGCGCTCGGCACCGGGCGCGGGCAGGGAGCCGAACACCCGCGGCTCGAACCGCCCGACCGGGACCCCGGCCTCGAGGACGCGCGCCACGCCTGCGAAGGCTCCATCACCTTCGAGGGCTCTGCGGACGCCCCCGTGACCCGGGACGACGGCCGTGGCCACGACCTCGTCGCCGCTCTCCACGACCACCAGCAGGGCGCCGCCCGGCAGCGCGAGCGCGTCGCGGACCGCGACCGCGCCCTCCAGCCGCAAGGACCGCGCGAGCCGCGGCGGGAAGAGGATCGCGGGGCCCTCGAGCCGCAGCTGTTCGTCCAGCGCATCCAGGTCGACCATGGGTTCGGGCGCAGGGGGTTCGGGCGCAGGTTCCGGCATGCGCGCGAGTATATGGCGGTCCCCCATAGGGCGACGGTCCTGACCGCGAGTCAGGACCCCTACTGCCCACGACGGCGCGACCGTGGCACCGTGCTCAGACGGCGTGCGGGGGCGCGTCGCCACCAGGAACCTCGAGAGGGAGCGGGACCACATGAGCGAGCGCGAGATCCGTCCGGTGATCCATCGTGAGGACAAGCTGAACATGCTGTCCGATGCCGCGCTGGAAGCGATCCGTGACGCCACCGCCGAGGTGATCGAGCGCACCGGGATCCAGGTCCGCAGCGAGCGCATGCTGAAGGAGCTTGCGGCGGTGGGCGCCCAGGTCGACGAGACCGAGGGCAGGGCGCGCTTCCCCAAGACGCTCCAGGCGGAAGCGCTCGCCCAGCTGCCCCTCGACCTGCCCCTGTGCTCGCGCGAGCCCGGCCTCGACCTCGACCTCGACGGCACCCGCGGCTACCTCGGGGTCGACGGGAACGCGGCCGAGGTGATCGACCTCGAGACCGACCAGCGCCGCGCCTCCCGCAAGGAGGACGTGGCGACCGCGACCCGGATCGGCGACGCGCTTCCCCAGATCAGCTACATCTGGCAGCCGACCGTCTCACGCGAGGTGCCGGTGCCATCCGAGCCGCTGCACAACCTCGAGGCGAACCTCAATAACACGGGCAAGCACGTGTGCCAGATGACCGCCGTCACCCCCGAGCAGGCGCGCGCGTCGGCGGCGATGGCCTACGCCGCCGCGGGGGGCGAGACGGCCTTCCGCGAGCGCCCGATCCTGTCGGCGTTCCAGTGCTCGGTATCGCCGCTCGTGTACGACGGCGGCCCGCTGGAGGCCGCGGTCGCGTTCGCCGACATGGGGGTGCCGTCGGGGTTCATGGTGATGCCGATCCTCGGCGCCACGTCGCCGATCACCCGCGGCGGGACGTTCGTGATCTCGACGGCCGAGGTCGTCAGCGGGGTCGTGGCCCTGCAGCTGCTGCGACCCGGGTCCCGGACCTTCTTCGGCTCGTGCGCGACCACGATGGACCTGCGCACGGGGGCGGCCACCTGCGGCGGTCCCGAGGACCTGCTGTTCCAGATGGGGAACGCGCAGATCGCCCGCAGCTATGGGCTGAAGTCGATGATCGGCACCTTCGCGACGGGATCGAAGACGAGCGACTGGCAAGGTGGCGCCGAGAACGGCCTGTCCGGCATGGCCAGCTGGCTCTCGGGCGTCGACCTGTTCAGCGGGGCGGGGCTGCTCTACGCGGCGCGAGTGTTCAGCCACGCCCAGCTCGTGCTCGACGCCGAGCTGTTCGACCTGATCGCGAGCCTGTCCGAGGGCGTGCGGGGCACCGACGCCGAGCAGCTCGCCGTGGACGTGATCGACGCGGTCGGTCCCGGCAACCACTTCCTGGACCAGGACCACACCCTGACGCACATGCTGTCGGTGTGGCAGACACGCTTCTTCGACCGCGGCAACTGGGAGGACTGGGAGGCCGCGGGCCGGCCGATCCCCAAGCAGAAGGCCACGGAGCGCGCCAAGGAGCTGATCGAGACGCATCAGCCCTTCCCGCTCCCCGACGGCGGCGCCGAGGAGATCCGGAAGATCGTCGAGGACTTCGAGCGCGAGCACGTGGCCGCGTAGTGACCGGAGGACCGGCTACCGGGCGGGAGCATCCGTAGGCTAGGGTCCGAACCCGGGCGGGAGCCCGTACGTCAACCGAGCACCAGGAGGGATCCATGTCGGAGGAACTGATCGCCACCTTGCGGACCTCGCTGATGGGGGCGAAGCGGGACGAGGCGCTCGGAGCCACGCAACAGCTGCTCGACCAGGACTACGACCCGGTCCTGATCCTGCAAGACGGCATGGCGGCCGCGATGTTCGAGCTCGGCGCGATGTGGAGCCGAGGCGAGGTCTTCCTCCCCGAGGTCGTAGCTGCCGCGACGCTCTTCAAGCTCTGCAACGAGCTCGTCGAGCCGATCCTGCTCGAGCGCGGCGAGAAGAAGGCCGGCGCCCGGGTGCTCCTGGCGACGGTCAAGGGCGACCTGCACGACCTGGGCAAGAACATGGTCGGCGCGATGCTGAAGACCGCCGGGTTCGAGGTGATCGACCTGGGCAAGGACACCCCGACCGAGAAGATCATCAACGCGGTCAGGGAGTACGAGCCACAGATCCTCGGGCTCTCTGCGCTGCTCACCACGACGGTGCCACAGCAGAAGGTCGTGATCGAGACGCTGAAGGCCGAGGGCCTGTTCGACAAGGTCAAGGTCATGGTCGGCGGGGCGCCGGTCACCCAGGAGTGGGCCGACGAGGCGGGCGCCGACGGCTACGCGCCAGACGCCCCCGAGGCCGTGCAGCGCGCGTTGGTCCTCACCGGCCAGCAGGGCTGACTCCCCGCGACCACCGGGATAGGCTCACCCGGGGAGACCCGGATGAGTGAACCGACCGATCGCACGCCCGGCACCGCCTGGTGGCTGCTGGTCGGCCTCACGTTCGTAGTGACGTCCGAAGCCGTCCGCGTCGCCTTCCCGCTGCTCTACGACGTCCGTGAGGACGCCGGCGCGTCCCGGGCGATCGTGTGGGCGCTCAGCGCGTTCGCGCTCGCGCCCGCGCTCACCCCGATCGTGCGCCGTCTCGTGGGGCCCACGATGGCCCTGCGCCTCGCGGTGGTCGTGCTCGCGGTCGCGCGCGTCTCGATGCAGATCCTCGGCCCGATCGAGCTGTGGCTGGCCGCGACCGCGGTCGCGGCCGGCCTGGTGGCCCTCACGTGCGAGCTCCACGCGAGCCGCACCCGCGCAGCCGGCGCGGGTGCGGCGATCACCGTCACCATCGCGCTCGCGGTCGACTCGGCGATCCGCGGAGCCTACGAGACCTGGGACCCCGTCTGGCAGGAGGGTACGGCGCCAACGATCCTCGCCGCCGTGCTTGGGGGAACGCTCGTCGGCACCGCCCTCGTCTCGCGCGCCCGTCCGACGGCCCGGGACCGCGAACCCCGTCGGTCGTGGCCACTCGCGCTGATCGGGCCCTTCCTCCTGCTGCAGACCCTGTTCCTGCAGAACGCGGCGTTCCTCGCGTCGGAGACCGGGGCGTCGATGCCAATCGCCGTGGTGTTCGTCCTCCTCGGCGACACGCTCGCGGTCGCCGCCGTGGTGACGGTGGCCCGCCGGCCCGGCTCCCTCGCTCCGCCGGCGGCGCGGACCGTCGTCGGGTTCGGGTTCCCGCTGCTCGTCGCCGGTCTCTCGCTGACGCACGTCCAGGGGCTGATCCCGCTCGCACAGGTCCTCGCGTCGGTGCTCCTGCTGTTGGCGATCGACCGGCCGGTCGCGGAGGGCGACCCGTCATCCTCGGTCCGCACGGCCCTCGCCGTCGCCATCGGGATGGCGTCGTTCGTCGGCGGCGCGTTCGCGTACCAGATCGACATCGACGTGCCGCTCCCGGTGCCCCGCGCCACCTGGCCGATCGGCGCGGCGCTGCTCATGTCCCTGGCAGCCCTCCCCCGCCCGAACCCGACCCCCAGCCCCGTGTCCACCCGTCTGTGGCTCGTCCCCGCCGGGTCCCTCGCCGTCGTCGCGCTCGCGCTCGGGCTGCGCACGACGGGGTCCGACCCCACGCCCGCGATCGCCCGACAGGAGCTCCGGGCGATGAGCTGGAACATCCACACGGCCGTGAACGGCGACGGGAACGTCGACCTGGCGACGATCGCCGACGAGATCGAAGGACACGACCCCGCGCTCGTGCTGCTGCAGGAGGTGGGTCGAGGGTGGCCGATCGCCGGGCAGGTGGATCAGGCCGAGTGGCTCGCCCGGCGACTCGACATGGGGCTGGTCTGGGTGAGCGCGGCCGACGACCAGTTCGGCAACGCGATCTTGACGGACCTCCCGATCCTGGGGACCGAGATCCTCCGGCTCCCCTACGGCGAGGGCCCTCAGCATCGCAGCGCCCTGCGGATCCAGGTCGACACCCTCACCGACTGGCGCCCCTGGGTGGTCGACGTGCATCTCCAGAACGGCGACGAGGAGTCGACGCGGGAGGACCAGATCGTCACGTTGCTCGACGCCTGGGGTGCCGACGTGCCGACGCTGATCGGCGGCGACCTCAACATGGAGCCCACCGAGGACGACGTCGCGCTGTTCGAAGAGGCTGGTCTCGTGAGCACCCAGGACGCCGTGGGTGACCCCCAGGCCTCGACCGCCCGTGAGCCGGAGTTCCCGGGCAACCGCGTCGACTGGATCTGGGTGAGCAGCGACCTGTCGCCGTCGGACTTCGCGATCGCGTCGAGCGACGCCTCCGATCACCTGCCGCTGATCGTCACGGTTGCCCCCGTCGACGGGTCGTGACGCCGGGCTCACCGGTCGAGGCACGCACGGTCAGCCGGGTCGGCACCTCGAGGACCGAGCGAGCCGGGCGTCCGTCGAGCAGATCCGCGAGCAGCGACGCCGCGGTCTGGCCCAGCTGCGCCTGTTCGAGGTCGAGCGTCGTGAGCGGCGGCGAGGTCGAGGCCGACATCCCCACGTCGCTGATCGTGACGATGCGCAGGTCCTCCGGGACCCGGAGGCGTCGCGCCGCCGCCGCCGTGAGCAGCTCGGCGGCCAGCCGCTCGTACAGGCAGAACACCCCGTCGGGGCGCTCGGGCCGCTCGAGGAAGGTCTCCGCGACCCGCCGGAGCGACCCAGTGTCCGCGGTCGGGTCGACGTCACCTACGTGCGTGAACGTCGGGAAGCCGCGTTCGTCGCCCCACACCGCCCCCGCCTGCAGGCACTCCTGGGTGAACGACTCGAAGGTCCGCAGCGTGAGGATCGCCGGACGCTGCGACCCGGTGTCCACGAGATGCTCGAGCACGTCGTGGGTCGCGGCACGCCGATCGTTCTGGACCACGATGTCCGCCGGGTCGCCTTGCGGATCGCGCCCGACGAAGACCATCGCGAGCCCGCGCGACCGGAGCACAGGGAGCGTCTCGTCGCCGTCGGTGGGGTCGATCACGATCACACCGTCGAGCGGGAGCCGGTCCCACGCCTCGGCCCCCGCGGTCGACGGGGCGACGACGAGCGAGTAGCCGCGAGCGACGGCGGTCCGCGTCGCCGCGTTCATCAGGGCCACGTAGTAGTCGATCTCCGTGAACGCGATCGAGGCGCCCCCGGGTGCCGACACCATCGTGGCGACGAGACCCATCCTGCCCATCGCGAGGCTCCTCGCGGTGGGATGAGGGCGGTAGCCGAGCTCGCGAGCGATCCTCGCGACCCGTTCCCGCGTCGCCTCCGGGAGCCGGCCCTTGCCCGAGAGCGCATGCGACACGGTCGTGATCGACACACCGGCCGCCTCGGCCACGTCCTTGATGCCGACGCGCCCACCGCTCGCGCTCACGCCACCGGACCCATGATCATCCGCTCGTCCCCACGCGGGCGCGTGAGCCGCAGCGCCGCGAGCATCGCGAGCAGCGACACCGCGAGCACGATCGCCGCCACCGCGTTCACCTCGGGAGTCACGCCGAAGCGGATCATCCCGTACACGCGGATCGGGAACGTGATCGACGTCGGCCCCGAGTTGAAGAACGCGATCACGAACTCGTCGACGGACAGCGTGAACGCCACGAGCGCACCCGCGATCACACCCGGCCAGATCATCGGGAGCGTCACGAGCCGGAAGACGGTGAGGGGTCGGGCACCGAGGTCCGCGGCTGCCTCCTCGATCCGCCGGTCGAAGTACCCGAGCCGTGTCCGCACGATCGCGGCGACGAAGATCATGTCGAACACGACATGTGCGATCACGATCGTCTGCACACCGAGCGTGAACCGCAGCAGGTTGAAGAACGACAGCAGGCCGATCGCGAGGACGATGTCGGGGATCGACCGCCGGGAGGAACAGCACCGAGTCGAGGAACCGGCTCCGCACGGTGCGCTGCAGGCCGACCGCGAGCAAGGTCCCGAGCACGGTCGAGATCGCGGTCACGATCACCGCCACCAGCAAGGTGACGCGTATCGAGGCCAACAGCTCCTCGTTCGAGGCGAGCTCCCGGTACCACTTCAGGGAGAAGCCTCCCCACGAGGTGGGCAATCCGCTCTCGTTGAAGCTCAGCACGATCAGCACCGCGATCGGCAGGTACAGGAACGCGAACAGCAGGCCCATGTGGACCGCGAGGTACCGAGGCCGGCTACGCGTGGCCACCCTCGACCTCCTGCTGCCGGCGAAGCACCTGCGCCTGGACCGCGAGGACCACCAGCATCAACGCCACCACCGACATGGCCAGCACCGCACCGAACGGCCAGTCCCGAGCCGTGAGGAACTGCTGCTGGATCAGGTTGCCGATCATGACCTTCTGCCCGCCGCCGAGCAGGTCGGGCACGATGAAGTTCCCGAGGCTCGGCACGAACACGAAGATGCAGCCCGCCACCACGCCCGGGAGCGTGAGCGGCAACGTCACCTTCCGGAACGTGGTGGCCGGGCCCGCATACAGGTCCGCCGCGGCCTCTCCCGGGACCGGGCCGAGCCGCTCGAGCGACGCGTAGATCGGCAGCACCATCAGGGGCAGGTACGCGTACACGAGCCCCACCACGACGGCGAACTCGTTGTACAGGAGCGGCAGCGGCCCGAACCCCAGCGCTCGTGCCACCCGGTTGATCAGACCCTCGGGGTTCAGCAGCACGATCCACGCGTACGTTCGGATGAGGAAGCTCGTCCAGAACGGCAGGATCACGAGCACCAGCAGCACCACCCGGTGCCGACGCTCGGCCCTCGCGATGTAGTACGCGGCCGGGTACCCGATCAGCAGCGCGGCGGCCGTCGACACCACCGCGATCCGCACCGAGGTGAGCAGGACCCCGATGTACAGGTCATCGAGCGCGCGACGGTAGTTGTCGAGCGTCCAGTCGTAGACCACGCCTCCGTAGGGGCCCCGCTCGAAGAAGCTGTAGACGACGAGCACGCCGACGGGGACCAGGAAGAACACGAGCCACCAGGCGGTGCCCGGGCCGAGCAGCGCCAGACGCGCGGGCCAGACCCGGCGCGTCCGGCGCCGCCTCGGAAGATCGCGGGCGAGCTCGGGGATGCTCATGCCGCAGAGCCCCGCGGGCCTACGCGGCCTTGACCTCCGTGACCGTCTCGGTCCACGCCTGCGTCCCGTCGGCGCCGAGGTCGACGATCTCCTCGCCCTCCATGAGCTCGGCGGGGGTGATCCCGAGCGTCGGGAAGTCCTTCACCACGGCGGGGTCGACCCCCTCCATCGCCGGCTGGTTCGGCACCTTGTAGAGCACGAACTCGGCGACCGAGCGATGGACCTCCTCGGACAGGACGTAGTCGATGAACGCGTGCGCGGCGGCCTTGTTCTCGGAGGACTCCATCACGACCATCGTGTCGGCCCACAGGTCGCTTCCTTCGTCGGGCACGACGAAGTCGATCTTGGGGTTCTCGAGGCGGCCGTACTCGCACCACCCGTCCCACGCGTGGACCAGGCTCGCCTCTCCCGCGGCGAGCTTCGAGTAGAAGGTCGTGTCGTCGAAGGCGAGCAGGTTGCCCTTCGCCTCCTGGGTCCAGGCGGCCGCTTCGTCGAGCTGCGCCTGATCGGTGGCGTTCACGGAGTAGCCGAGGCTCAGCAGGGCGGGCTGCAGGAGCCACCGGTCGGTGCCGAGCATCGTCATCTTGCCCTCAGCCCCGGCGGGCGGAGCCCGGAACACCTCCCAGCTCGACGGCGCCTCGTCCAGCAGGTCGGTCCGGTAGCAGATGCCGGTCGTCCCCCACGTGTAGGGCACGGAGCTGGTGTTCCCCGGGTCGTACGCGAGCTGCGTCGCTTCCGGGTACAGGTTCGCGAGGTTCGGGACCTGGCTCTGGTCGATCGCGGCCGCGTACCCGAGTATCCACGAGCGGCTTCACGAACTGACCCGAGACGAACACGAGGTCGAAGCCCGTGCCGTTCGAGGCCTGGAGCTTGCCCATGATGTCCTCGTTCGTCGTGTGGATCGCGAGCTCGACGGTGACGCCGGTCTCCTCTTCGAAGTTCGCGATCAGATCGTCGGGCATGTACGCGTCCCAGTTCGAGATGACCAGGGTGCCGCCCAGCGGCTCCGGCGAAGCTGAGGCGGTGGTCTCGCTGGCGGTGTCCGCCGACGACGACGTCTCCTCGTCGGAGCAGGCGGACATGACGAGCACGGTCGCGCCGAGCAGAGCGGCGAACCGCAGGAACCGGGTGTGACGCATCGATATCCCCTTCGTGAGAGCGCCGGGTCGAGCCCGCATGGTAGAGCCCTGCCCGCGAGCGCGCAAGCGCTTTTCCGCGCGGGGAGCGACATCGGCCGGGGTGTCGCCAGAGGTACCATCGGGCCTCGATGTCGAGCCGTCGCGTCAGCATCAAGGACGTCGCCCGGGAAGCAGGCGTGTCGGTGACGACGGTCTCGCATGCCCTCAACGGGAAGGGCCGCCTGAACCCCGACACCCGTCGGCACGTCCAAGCCGTCGCCGAACGGCTCGGCTACCGACCGAACCCCGCCGCCCGGAGCCTCGTGTCCGGACGGACGGGGTTGATCGCGGCGATGCCCTCGTTGCCGTCGGAACCGCGGGTCGAGTACTCCGAGCTCGCGTACTTCACGGAGCTGATCGGGGCCGCGACGGGCGCGGCGGTCGATCGTGACGTCGCCCTCGTGATCGCGCCCCCGGCGGACCGCGGCGGCTTCGTCTGGGACAAGGTACCGCTGGACGGCGTGATCGTGATCGATCCGATGGTGGGCGACCCCGCGCTGCCCGTGCTCCGTGAGCGCGGCATCCCCTTCGTCACGGTCGGCCGCGATCCGTCGTCCGAGGGACCGGGCGACGCCACCGTCGTCGCCGACGAGGAGGAGGGGACGTGTGCCGTGCTGGATCACCTCGCCGAGCGGGGCGGCGGCCGGATCGGTCTGTTCTCGGTGCCCCCGCTGAACGCGTTCCTGGCGGACACCTGGTCGTGCTACCACCGCTGGTGCCTCCGTCAGGGGCGGCCACCGCTCACGTGGGAGATGCGGTTGGATACCTTGGGCGGTGATCGCGTCGACGCGATCGCCGCCGCGGTCGAGGCGTTCGTGGAGCGCGACCGGCCCGACGCGATCTACGCACCGCTCGAGATCGTCGGGGTCGCCGTCCAGCAGACCCTGACGTCGCTGGGGGTCAGCATCCCCGACGACGTCATGACGGTCACGACCTTCGACGCCGGGCGCTCCACCGCGGTGGAGCCGCCGATGTCGACCCTCACGTTCGACAGCGTCGGCATGGGTCGTCGCGCGGCGGAGATGCTGCTCGACCTGATCGACGGACGGCGACGGACCCCGCTCACCGAGGTGATCCCCACCCGTCTCGTGGCGCGGGCGTCCTCGAACCGATGATCGGCCACGTCCGAGTCAGACCGATCGTCGCGACCTTCGTGACGCTGGCCCTCGTCGGGTGCGGCGGCGACGGAGGGACGCAGACGCCGGTGGACGGTGGACTGGTGGGCGCGACCGCGGAGGTGCACGTGTACGACGCCTGGGTCCCCCCCACCCGCGCTACCACCGCCGAGGTCTCGATGCGGCTGCACAACGGAGGTCCGCAGGACGATCGCCTGCTCGACGCCGCCTGTGCCTGCGAGGGCGCCGTCGCCGTCGACGGGGCCGTCGTGCTTGCCCCCGAAGAGGAGGTCGTCCTCGCGCCCGGCGGGACGCCCGGGCTCCGATTGACCGGACTCACGGAGGACCTGCGGCGGGGAAGGTTCGTGGGCCTCACCCTCACCTTCGAACACGCCGGGACGGTCACCGCGCAGGTCGAGGTCCGCGGAGCCGGCGACTGAGCCCACCGGATACCCGAGATCGGGTAGACAGCACACCCGTGTCGCATCCCGATGCCTCTGACATGCGCGGACGACTCCGACTGCAACGCGACGACGGCTTCACGCTCATCGAGCTGATGGTCGTCGTCCTGATCATCGGCATCCTGGTCACGATCGCGCTGCCGACGTTCCTGGGGGCCCGGGAACGCGCATACGACAGCGCCGCGCAGCAGGACCTGCGCACCAGCGTGGCGACGGCGAAGACGATCTACGCCTCGACCGGTGACTACCGTGGTCTGACGTTCGCGGACATGCAGCAAGCGGAGCCTGCGATCGACTACGTGGGCCCGGCCGTCGTGTCGAGCGATGCCAACGACTTCGCAGTCTCGGTCGACGTCTACACGACGCTCCTCGACCCCGCCTACGGCGAGGTCAACCTGGCCCGGCTCTCGGGGTCCGACCGCTGCTACTACGTGCGGGTGATCGAGGCGCAGAGTCAGGCGGTCGCGAACGACTCTCCGGGCGTGTACTACGGATGGAGGACCGGGATGGCCGCCACCTGCCACGGCGATACCATCTCGGGGTACGGCACCCTCGCGGCGACCTTCCCCGGCTGGTAGCCGCTCACCCGGGTCGGCCCCGAACCTCTACCGTGTGACCGTGCCCTGGAACCCCTCGATCCCGACGAACACCCGAACCGTCCACCTCGGTGAGTTCTCACCGACCTCTGCGGCGCGGATCGCCGAACGGCTCGACGCCGCGGGCATCGTCTGGTGGACGAAGGAGCCGGGGTTCCTCAGCCGGTTCTGGCAGCTCGGGATCGAGATGTTCGTCGATCGCGCGCGTCTCGACGAGGCGCGCGCGATCGCAGACGCGGTGGCTGGGGCCCCGTGACGGTGCCCGGGGTGGGAGTCGAACCCACACGCCCTTGCGGGCCAGCGCTTTTAAGGCGCCTCCGTCTACCGTTCCGGCACCCGGGCTCGACCGACGCTACTACGGCTTCGTGTACGCGGTCTTGACCGTGGTGAAGAACTCGACCGCGTAGCGGCCCTGCTCACGAGCCCCGCTCGAGGACCCCTTCGTTCCCCCGAAGGGCACGTGGAAGTCGACCCCCGCGGTCGGCAGGTTCACGGTGACGATCCCCGCCTGCAGACCGTCGCGGAACCGCGCAGCGAGCTTCAACGAGGTCGTACACACGCCCGCCGACAGCCCGAACTCCGTGTCGTTCGCGAGCGCGAGCGCGTGGTCAGGGTCCTCCGCCCGGACCACGGTCGCGACCGGTCCGAAGATCTCCTCTCGGTTCACGCGCATGTCGTTCGTCGTGCCCACGAGCAGCGCGGGCTGCACGAAGTACCCGTCGGTCTCGAGCTCGAGGCGCTCGCCGCCCCAGGCGAGCTCCGCACCCTCCTCCCGGCCGACCTGGAGGTAGTCGAGGTCCTGCGCGAGCTGCTCGGCGCTGACCGCCGGGCCGATCTCGGTGCCGTCGGCGAGCGCATGGCCGACCCGCAACGTCTTCGCCCGCACGACCATCGCCTCCACGAACGCGTCGTGGATCCCCGCCGTGACGATCAAGCGGCTGCTCGCGGTGCACCGCTGACCGGTCTGGAAGAAGGCCCCCTGCGTCGCGCAGTCGACCGCCACGTCGAGGTCGGCGTCGTCGAGCACGACGAGAGGGTTCTTCCCACCCATCTCGAGCTGGGCCCTTCCGAAGCGACCTGCGAGCGCCTGCGCCACGCGCGCACCCACCGTCTGCGACCCCGTGAACGAGACCCCTCGCACGCGGGGGTCGTGCAGCATGCGCTCCCCCACGACCCTTCCCGGCCCGACGACGAGGTTGAAGGTCCCGTCGGGAAGCTCTGCACGCGAGACGATCTCGGCGAGCGACCAGGCCGAGGCCGGCACCAGCTCGGCGGGTTTGAACACCACCGCGTTGCCGTACGCGAGCGCCGGCGCGATCTTCCACGCGGGGATCGCGATCGGGAAGTTCCACGGCGTGATGACGCCGACGACCCCGAGCGGCTCGCGGCTGATGTCGACGTCGACCCCGGGCCGCACCGACCGCTGATGCTCACCCGCGATCCGCAGGGCCTCGCCTGCGTAGAACCGGAAGATCTGCGAGGCGCGGACGACCTCGCCGATCCCCTCGGCCTTGGGCTTGCCCTCCTCACGGGAGAGCTGGATCCCGAGCTCCTCAGCGCGCGCGGCGAGCTCGAGTCCGATCCGCTCGAGAGCGGTGAACCGTTCCCACGGCGTGGCGGCTGCCCACGCGGGTGCGGCGGCGGCGGCGGCCTCGATCGCGACGTCGACCTGCGCCTCGTCCGCGACCGCGTACCGGCCGACCACGTCGGTCACGTCCGACGGATCGACGTCGGCGACCGCATCGACCCCCTCGATCCACTCCCCGGCGATGTAGTTGGCGAACGTCGTGCTCACGTCGCCGAGCCTATCCGGCGGAACGCTACCTGGCGCATCGACCACGCGACTGGCGGGGCGTGGACAGTTCCTTCGGCGATCGCAGCCAGCTCGTCGGCGAGGTCGGGGCGAGCGCCCGTCTCACCCCGTTCGACGAGCACGGCCAGGTTCATCGCGAAGATCCGCGCCGTGACGGCCGGTGGCGGCGCGAACGTGGCGATCTCGTCGTGTGATCCGCTCGGTCCCGGGCGGGTCGGGCATCTCGTGCAACGCGGGTCCGACGAGCAGCGCGCCTCCCTCACCGTCGGATCACGGCGAGGGCGACGTCGTCGAGGTAGGCGCGGAACGCGGGGTGTTCGGTCGCGATCGCCTCGAGGTCGTCGAGCAGGACGACGCCGCCCTCGGACAGCTGCGACGCCCAGCCGGTGACGACCGCGGCCGGGTCCGGAAGATGAGCCAGGAGGAGCCTCGCGTAGATCGCGTCGGCGGTTCCGAACGGCAGCGGCTGAACGGTCGCATCGTGGACCTCGAACGTCACGTCCACCGGAGCGAGCGATCGAGCTCGTTCGACGTACGCGACCGATGCATCGAGTCCGATCGTCCGCGCGGCCCCAGTCACCTCGTGGAGCAGCCGCGTCGTCGAGCCCGGGCCGCACCCGAGGTCGACCGCGAGCCTCGGGGCCCGCGGCGCCGCCCGTTCCAGGAAGGCCAGCGTCGTCGGCTCGAAGGTGGCCGCCACGAGCGCGAGACGCTCAGCGGCGAGGTCCGAGTCCCCGTACGTGTACCGCGTCATCGGCGGAAGGGTAGCCTTGTCGGCGATGTCCTCCCCCCGCACCGACCTCGATCCGCTCGAACGCCTCGCGACCCGCATCCGGACGCGCGAGGCGGTCGTAGGGGTCGTCGGTCTCGGCTACGTGGGGCTCCCACTGCTCGCCGCCGCCCACGGAGCAGGCTTCCAGGTGATCGGGGTGGACGCCGACGTACACAAGATCGAGGCGCTCCGCGAGGGTCGTTCCTACATCGTCGACGTGACCGCCTCGGAGATCGCGGCGATGGACCGGGTGACCTACGCCGCCACCCCCCAGGCGCTCGGCGAGGCGGACGTGGTCGTCCTGTGCCTGCCAACCCCACTCACCGACGGCGCGCCCGACCTGACGATGGTCCTCACCGCGGGGGAGGACGTCGCCCGATACCTCCGTCCCGGGGTCCTCGTCGTGCTCGAGTCGACCACGTACCCGGGCACGACCGACGAGCTGCTCCGTCCGATCCTCGAGCAGGGCGGCCTCGTGGCCGGACGGGACTTCGCACTCTCGTACTCCCCCGAGCGGATCGACCCGGGCCGGGCGGGCGGGCAGCTCGCCGTCACGCCGAAGATCGTGAGCGGCTACACGGAACGATGCCGCGACCTCGCGGTCTCGTTCTACTCGACGTTCGTGCAGTCGGTCGCGGTGACCCACGGCACCCGCGAGGCCGAGATGGCGAAGCTGATCGAGAACACCTACCGGCAGGTCAACATCGCGCTGGTCAACGAGCTCGCGATGATGGCGAAGGACCTCGGTGTGGACATCTGGGAGTCGTTGCACGCGGCCGCCACCAAACCCTTCGGCTACCAACCCTTCTGGCCGGGCCCGGGCGTGGGCGGGCACTGCATCGCGATCGACCCCACCTACCTGTCGTGGCGCGCCGGCCAGCAGCTCGGGTACCGGATCGGGTTCATCGAGCATGCCAACGAGGTCAACAACCGCATGCCCGACTACGTGGTGACGCGGGTCGCCGACGCCCTGAACGACGCGGGACTCGCGATCCGCGGCTCGAAGGTCCTCGCCGTCGGCGTCGCCTTCAAGCCCGGCGTCGACGACCTGCGGGAGTCGCCGGCCCTCGAGGTCGTCGAGCGTCTGCAGGACAAGGGCGCCGAGGTCGCGTTCCACGATGCCCTGATCCCAGCGGTCCGGCTCGGGGAACGAGACTCGCATCGGTGCGGCTCGACGCCGACACGGTGGGATCGTTCGACGTCGTCGTGATCTTGACCCGCACCCCGGGCTGGACGTGCAGGCCCTGGTCAGCGCTGCACGGCTGGTGTTCGATGCGCGCGGAGCGACCTTCGGGATCGACGCACCTCACGTGGTGCGTCTGTAGCGGCGATCACGCCTGTTCGATCGTCACCGAGTCGATGTAGATCGCGACCGGCGAGGTCCCGTCGGGCAACGGTTCGATCGCCCCGATCTCCTGCACGACGTCGATGCCCTCGGTCACGTCGCCGAAGATCGTGTGGACGTCGTTCAGGTGGGTCGCGGCGTCGTCGGCCAGCACCACGAACCACTGACTCCCGTTCGTGGCCGGGCCCGAGTTCGCCATCGCGAGCACCCCTGCGTGGTCGAACCGGAGCTCCTGGTCGAACTCGTCGTCGAACGCGTATCCGGGGCCACCGGAGCCGTTCCCCGCGGGGTCGCCGCCCTGGATCACGAACCCGGGGACGACCCGGTGGAACGTGAGCCCGTCGAAGAACCCCTGCTCGGCCAGGAACACGAAGCTCGCCACCGCCTGTGGCGCCTGCTCCTCGAAGAGGTCGACCGTGAACGGCCCGCACGACGTCTCGATCGTGGCGACGTAGTCGGCGCCCGCCTCGAGGGTCGCCGCGGGCTTCGGCGGCCGGTCGAACTGCGGCTTCGCCTCCGAGGCGGCCTCGGGTACCTCGCCGCCACAGGCGACCTCGGCCGGTGGCTGCACGATCGGCGTGACGGAACCGGTCTGCTGCGGCTCGCGCTTCGCCCCCGGGCTCTGCGACACGGACGGGGAGTCCGTGGCGCTCGGCGTCGCCGAGGCCTGCGTGTCGGGGTCGTCACCGGTCAGGACCGTGAACCCGACGATGAGCAACGCGACCCCAACGACGGCGCCGATCACCCCGAGGGTGACGTTCCGGCGGCGCTTCGCGGCATGGCGCTCCGCCTGCCGGCGAGCCGCCTGCTTGGCGAGCTGTCGTTCGCGTGCTCGGCTGGGCATACGGTCGCACAGCCTACCGAACGTCCAGCAGCTCGAACGCGAGTCCATCGAGGATGTCCGTCTCGGACACGAGGGTCCGTTCGAACCCGAAGCGGTGCATCACGGCCGACAGGATCGCGGCGCCGGCGACGATCACGTCGCCGCGGCCGGGCGCCATCACCGGGAGCGCCGCGCGATCGGCGTTGGTCATCGCGGCCAGGGCGGCGAGCAGCCGATCCACCTCGTCGCGTGCGAGCCACGACCGGTGGATCCGGTCGGGGTCGTACCGCTCGAGGCCGAGCGAGATCGCCTGCAGCGTCGTGGCGGTACCCGCGACGCTGACGAACGTCCGCGTCTCGCCGATCGGGACGGCCACCTCCGCCTCCTCGAGCCGCTCGACGATCTGCGTGTGCAACGCCGCGAGGTCCTGCGCGGTGGGTGGGTCGTCACGGACCAGCCGCTCCGTCAACCGCACCGACCCCATCTGGGTCGAGATCGCGTGCTCGGCCACGCCGGGCGCACCTCCCATGACGAACTCGGTCGAGCCGCCTCCGATGTCGAGCACCAGGAAGGGACCGTCGGCGGGACCGAGCCCTCGGGTGCCGCCAAGGAAGCTGAGGCCCGCCTCCACGTGTCCGTCGACGATCTCCGGATCGACGCCTGCGGCCCGCCGGACACCGTCGGCGAAGACGTCACGGTTCGCGGCGTCGCGGACCGCCGAGGTCGCCCCCACGCGGATCCGCTCGGCGCCGAGGGCCCGAGCGCGCCGGCCGAACCGTCTGACCACCGCGAGGGTGCGCGCGAGCGCCTCGTCGTCGAGCCGGCCGGTGGCGTCGACGCCGCGGCCGAGGCGGGTGATGACCATGTCGCGCGCCAGCTCCGTCGGGTCGGCACCCGCCTCGGCCGCGGGCTCGAGCACGAGGAGACGACACGAGTTCGTGCCCTGGTCGATCACGGCGACGCGACCGGTCCGCGCCTCGGGATGGATCGGCTCGATCCGTTCGGCGACCCAGCGCCCGACGATGTCGTCGCCGCCCGCCAGGTGGTTCGCGTAGTGCGCGTGGAGGCACTTCAGGCCTCGACGCGTCCCGCCCACGCCGCCCCATCCACGGGCCTCGGGGAGCTCCGTAGCCCGGTCGTCGGCGGCCTCCGCGTGGGCCGCCTCGACGGCGGTCCGGAACGCCTCGTCGGTCGCGATCCGCTCGTTGAGCCGGCCGATCCACCCCTCGGACTCCACGCGCGACACCGCCTTGACGGCGGAGGGGCACGTGAGCCAGTGGGTCGTCGGGAAGGGTCTCCCGTCGGGTGTGACGGCGGCGTTGCGGATCACGAGCGGGTGTCCGCCCGTGCATCGCGCCACGACGACGAACGCGGTGGTGGGCTCGCGGCCGAGCTGCTCGCGGACGGCCGAGAGGTCTGCGGCGCGGAGCTCACGGTGTTCGATCGGGCTCGCCATGGCGAGCGGACGCTACTTGCGCTTGTGCTCGGTGGCGCGCCGGTAGTCGACCTGGCGCTCCTCGCTCTGGCGCATGAACTTCTTCAGCATCTGCTCGAACTGCGGGTCGGAGCCGCGACGGGGCCGCGGCGGCGCGGGATCTTGGAGCGCCTTGATCGAGAGGTCGATCTTGCCGTCGTCCTTGATCGCGACGACCTTCGCGTCGACCTTGTCCCCTTCGCGCAGGTGGTCGTGCACGTCGCGGACGTAGTTCCTGTCGATCTCGCTGATGTGGACGAGGCCCATGCGGCCGTCCTCGAGCTGCAGGAACGCTCCGTAGTTCTCGATGCGGGCGACCGTTCCCTGGATCACCGCGCCGACCTCGATCTCTGCGATCTCGTCCAACCCCTTCGTGCCGTCGCCCGGGCCCGTCCCGCGCGGGACCGCAAGTGTGCGGGAGCGACAACCCCCGCGTCAATCGCGCGGTCGCACGGGAGGGTCAGCCGCAGTCCGGAGGGGCGGGGGCCTCGCCCTCGGGGATCGTCACGAACCCGATCTCGCCCGGCTTCACCATGCCGAGGCATTCGCGGGCCAGCCGTTCGAGGGTCCGCGGGTCGTTGTAGTCGGCGATCCGCGCCTCGAGCTCGGCGTTCTGACGCTCGAGCACATCGGCCTGGCGCTCGAGCACGGCGAGCTGCGTCCGCTGGTCGAGGTACCCGCGGATCGGAGCGATCGCGAACATCGCGACCACGAGCACGGCGAACACGAGCACGGCCGCGCGAGGGGTGAGCCTGACCCTTTCACGTGGCGCGGCGATCCGGACCTTCGCGGTCGGCGAAGGCGGGCGCTGGTGCTTCCCCCGGGTCGCGGCAGGGGAAGTGGCCGCGGCCCGGGAGCTCACGCTCCCCCGCCTCCCGGCGGCCCGCCGGTGATCAGGGACCGTCCCGCGAAGCGGGCGGTCTCGCCGAGCCCCTCCTCGATCCGCAGGAGCTGGTTGTACTTCGCGGTGCGCTCCCCACGGCTGGGCGCACCCGTCTTGATCTGACCCGCGTTCGTGGCCACGGCGAGGTCGGCGATCGTCGCGTCCTCGGTCTCGCCACTGCGGTGGCTCACGACCACGCCGAAGCTCGAGCGCTGCGCGAGCGCGATCGCGTCGAGCGTCTCGGTCAGCGATCCGATCTGGTTCACCTTCACCAGGATCGCGTTCGCGACCCCCTCACGGATCCCGCGCCCGAGCCGCTCGGTGTTCGTCACGAACAGGTCGTCACCGACGAGCTGGACACGGCCGCCGAGCTCGCGGGTGAGGCTGGCCCAGCCCTCCCAGTCGTCCTCCGCGAGGCCGTCCTCCAGCGAGACGACCGGGTACCGGTCGATCAGGTCCGCCCAGAACCCGAGCATGTCGTCGGCGGTGCGGTCGGCCCCCTCCAGGTGGTACCGACCGTCGCGGTACAGCTCGGAGACCGCCGGGTCCATCGCGATCGCCATCTCGGTCCCGGGCTCGAGCCCGGCGGCCTCGATCGCGCGCATCATCCACGCCAGGGCCTCGTCGGCGGTCGCGACGGGGGGGGCGAACCCACCTTCGTCCCCGACCGCCGTCGGCATCCCGGCCTCGTGCAGCAGGTCGTGCAGCGCGTGGAAGCACTCGGCACCCCATCGCAGGGCCTCGGAGAACGAAGCCGCGCCGACCGGCATGAACATGAACTCCTGCGGTTCCAGCTCGTTGTCCGCGTGCACGCCGCCGTTGATCACGTTCATCATCGGGGTCGGGAGCACGTGCGCGTTCGGACCGCCGAGGTACCGCCACAGCGGCTGCCCGGCGCTCTCGGCGGCCGCCTTCGCGACCGCGAGCGACACCCCGAGGATCGCGTTGGCCCCCAGCGCGCTCTTCGTGGCGGTGCCGTCCAGGTCGAGGAGCGCGCGGTCGACCCCTCGTTGGTCGAACGCGTCGAGCCCGCGCACGGCCTCGGCGATAGGGCCGTTCACGTTCGAGACCGCGGTCATGACGCCCTTGCCCCGGTGGCGCGTGGCGTCGCCGTCGCGCAGCTCGAGGGCCTCGTGCTCGCCGGTGGACGCGCCGGAGGGCACGGCCGCGCGGCCTGTGGCGCCGTCGTCGAGCGCGACGTCGACCTCCACCGTCGGGTTGCCGCGCGAATCGAGGATCTGGCGGGCGTGGACGTCTGAGATCAGACTCATCGCGACCGAGATGCTACCGGACGCGCACGGCCGGACCGTGGAGGCTCACGTCGCGGAGGCCGGCGGCAAGGTGAACTGCCAGAACCGCCCGACGGGATCGAACCCCAGCTTCGCGTAGAGCTGCTTGGGCCAGTCGTCGTCGTCGGCCACGATGAGGATGAGGTCGGCGCCCGACGCGAGCGCAGCCTCGGTCGCCTCGAGGACCACCGATCGCGCCAGCCCCCGTCCCCGGAACTCCTCCAGGGTGTCGACAGTCTCGATCTGCGCCACCCCGTCGTGCTGGTACAGCTCGCACCCGGCGGCCATGGCCCCGTCGACCTCGGCCACGAAGAACCGCGCGCCGATCCGCTCGGCGAGCACCCGTCCGAAGGCCGCGAGCGGGACGGCCGCCGCCCCGTAGGGACGGCGCCACGTCTCCTCCCGGAAGGGCATCGCCTCGTCGATCGAGACCTCCCGGACGGCCATGGGCGCCGGGCCGTCGGGCTCTCGGCGGCGGACCTGGTACAGCAGCCGCTCCGTCCGCCATCCGAGGTCGGCGAAGCCCGGAGCGAGCCGCTCGCCGTCGGCCTCGTCGCCCACCACGATCTCGCGGTGGGCGAAGCCCGCGAGGAGCTCATCCGCCTCCGCCGCTAACTCTCGCGCCGTCGCGGCGCCCACGGGACGCTCGACCCGGAGGAAGTTGTGGTCGTAGAAGTCGGGGAAGTCCTCATGGAACAACGCCCTCCCGAACCGCCAGGTCGTCGTCTTCGTGCTGGTCTCGTCCTCGACCCAGCGACAGAACGCCTCGATGCGTGCCAGCTCCTGATCCACGGGCGTGGACGCTAACAGGGCTACGCTGCCATCGGTGGACGACCGACCCCGGCTCGACGGTGACCTGCTGCGCGATCCGGGCCGTGGCGCGTCGGTGGCCGCCACGATGCTCGCCGCGGTCGTGGCGATGACGTTCCTGGTGGCGGCAGACATCTCGTCGCCGCCGCTCCTGGGCGCTCTCGACGTCCGCTGGCGGGACCTGGTCGAGCCGGCCGAGACGTGGCAGGTGCGCCTGAGCGAGTGGCTCTACGTCGTCGGGGGTGGCGCCGTCATGGCCCCCCTGCGGATCGCGGTGGCCATCTGGCTGATCGTCCGTCGGCGATGGTTCGACCTCGCGGCGTGGCTCGGCGCATGGGCCGCCGCCGACCTCCTCACCCAGCTGCTGAAGCCCGGGATCGGCCGGGTGCGCCCGGACCTCACGAACGCCGCCTCCTTCCCCTCCGGTCATGCCAAGAGCGCCGCCCAGGTCTCGATCGGCCTGGTGCTGGTCGCGACGTCGCCGTGGCGGTCCCGCACGTGGGCGTGGCTGTTCGCGGCGATGTGGATCGTGGCGGTGTCGGTCTCGAGGACCGCGCTCGCCGACCACTTCCTGTCCGACGTGGTCGCGGGGTCGCTGCTCGGGGCAGGGTGCGCGATCGGGGTGGCGGCGCTGGCACAGGGCAGCCGCGACCGACGGGTCGCGCGCCCCTAGCGGGCCTCTCGGAACAGGGCCCGCAGCTCGTCCTCCGGAGCGGTCTCGACGTCGAGCCCCCGCTCCGCCGCGAGCTCGGAGAACCGCTCGTAGCGCTCCGCGAATCCACGGATCGTCCGGCGCAGCGCCGACTCGGCGTCGACCCCGAGCTTGCGCGCCAGGGCGACGGTCGCGAACAAGACGTCGCCGACCTCCTCCTCGGCGTGCTCCGGTGAGGTCGCCGCGGCGAGCTCGTCGACCTCCTCTCGGAGCGCGTCGACGGCGCTGCCGACGCTTCGCCACTCGAACCCCCAGCCCGCCGCGCGCCGCTGGACCTTCGCGGCGCGCGCGAGCGACGGGAGGGACGCCGGGATGTCCTCGTCGACCCCTTTGCGGCCGCCGGTCTCCTCGGCCTTGAGCTTCTCCCAGTTCACGAGGACCTCGTCGGCGTCGGCAACGTCCACCTCCCCGAACACGTGGGGGTGCCGGTGGATCAGCTTGCGGACGAGCCCCACGGCGACGTCGTCGATGTCCCATCGGCCGTCGTCGGCGGCCATCTGCGCGTGGAACGTCACCTGGAGCAGCAGGTCGCCGAGCTCGTCGCGCATCGCGTCGTCGTCACCCGCGTCGATCGCCTCGAGGAGCTCGTGGGTCTCCTCGAGCAGGTGGCGAGCGAGCGTCCGGTGGGTCTGCTCCCGATCCCATGGACAGCCGTCGGGCGCCCGGAGCCGCGCCTGGACACGGATCAGATCGAGGAGCCGCGCGCCGGCCTGCGACGTCGGGACGGGCCCGGGCGGAACGTGGGAGAGGAGATCGTCACTCATCGTCGGCCGGCACGACGTTCACCGGCTCGCTCGGGCTCGACGACGCAGAGGGGTCGGTACTCGAGATGCGGACCACGGTGAGGGTCTCCCGATCGAACCGACCGAACGACGGGTTCACGACGATCTCGCCCGCCTCGTCCTGCGTCGTCACCCACTCGGCGAACACCGTCGCGCTCTGGGTCCCGAGGATGTCGTCACGGACGTCCTCGAACGGGGTGACCTCCTTCGACACCAGGTGGATCACGTGCCACCCGAAATCGGTCTGCACGGGCTCGGAGATCTCGCCGGGCTCGAGGGCCACGGCCGCCTCCGCGAACTCCGGAACGTAGCCGCCGGCGGGAGCCGCTCCCAGGGAGCCCGAGTTCTCCTGGGCGGACGGGTCGATCGAGACCTCCTTCGCCAGGGCCAGGAAGTCGTCACGGGTCGACCCCGACGCGGTGACCTGCTCGTAGACGTCCTGGGCCTCCTCCTCGGTCTGCACGAGGATATGGTCGACGTCCACCACCGTGTAGTCCCCAGCGTTCTCCTCGTAGAGGGCTTGGAGCCCGTCCTCGCCGAGGTCCTCGAGGGCGATCGCGCGCGCCGCTTGATCCTCCACCAGGAACGACTCGGCCAGCCCGAGCAGGTCCTTCCGCGTGACCCCGTTGTCGGCGAGGGCATCGGCGACGATATCGGCGCCCAGGCTCGACTCGAGCGCCGCGACTTCGGCCTCGACGTCTTCGGCGGGCACGGTGATCCCCGCGTCCTCGGCGAACGCCTCGGCCAGCCGCAGGCCGATCAGCTGCGACAGCGCGAACCGGTTGCAGGCGGCTTCCTCGGTGTCGGTGTCACCTTCCGTCTGCCCGCACGGGAGCTGTTGGATCCCGAAGATCGTGCGGTACAGGTTCGCGGTCGTGGCGACCTCGGCGTCGCTGATCGCGACCCCACCGACCGTGGCGGCCGAATCGTCGGTCTCGCCGCACGCGCCGAGGACGAGCGCGGTCGTGAGGAGGGCGGGCAGGAACAGGAGTCGTCGGGGGTTCATGGCCATCGAGTCTACGGGCGTGTTCCCGGAGCGCCCCGGGCGACGGTCCGGTCCGCGGGCGTGGTGGCCGACAGCCCGGGCTCGCCGGGCTCCCCGACCGCCTCGCGGAGCCGTGCCTCCACCCATCGGACCAGGTCGGCACCGAACACCCGATCGGGCGAGAGGTTCAAGGTCTCCTTCGCGGCGTGGAACGACGCACCGGGGACGCGCTCGCCGAGGTCGAGCTGGAGCGACGCGGAGACCGGCACGGGCGACAGCCGCACCTGGTCGCGGAACGTCGAGATCTCGTGGACGCCGAGACGTCGGGCCGTCAGCCGCAGCGAGCCGATCGCGAACAGCGTCTCGACCTGCGGTGGGAGGACCCCGTAGCGATCGAGCGTCTCGTCGCGGATCGCCACGAGGACGTCGTGATCGCCGGCGAGCGAGATCCTCCGGTAGAGCTCGAGACGGAGCGCCTCCTGCGCGACCCACCCCGGCGGGACGAACGCCTTGACCGGCAGATCGATCCGCAGCTCCGGCTCCGACGCCACCGGCTCGCCCTGGAGCTCCTGGACCGACTCCTGGAGGATCCGCGCGTACGCGTCGAACCCCACCGCCGCGACGTGGCCGCTCTGCTCGGCGCCGAGCAGGTTCCCGGCGCCCCGGATCTCGAGGTCCCGCATCGCGATCTGGAACCCGCTGCCGAGCGCCTGATGCTTCGCGATCGTCGCGAGCCGCTCGTGGGCCTCCTCCGTCATCTCGCGCTGAGAGGGGAAGAACAGGTAGGCGAACGCACGCTCGGTCGAACGGCCGACGCGGCCACGGAGCTGGTAGAGCTGGGCGAGCCCGAGCGTGTCGGCCCGGTCCACGATCAGGGTGTTCGCGTTCGGGACGTCCAGCCCCGACTCGATGATCGTGGTGCTCACCAGCACATCGGCGTCGCGCTCCCAGAAGCGCACCATGCGGTGCTCGAGGTCGTCCTCGTCCATCTGCCCGTGGGCCACCACGATCCTGGCGTCCGGCACCTGCTCCTGGAGCCAGTGAGCCTGCCGGTCGATCGTCGCCACCCGGTTGTGGACCCAGAACACCTGCCCCTCGCGCAGGAGTTCGCGGCGCACGGCGCCGAGCGCGAGCGCCTCGTCGAACGACCCGACGTACGTGAGCACCGGCTGGCGGTCCTCGGGGGGCGTGTCGATCGTCGACATCTGGCGGATGCCGGTGAGGGCCATCTCGAGCGTGCGCGGGATCGGCGTGGCGGTCATCGTCAGGACGTCCACGTGGGCCCGCATCGCCTTGATCCGCTCCTTGTGGCTGACCCCGAACCGTTGTTCCTCGTCGACGACCAGCAGGCCCAGCTCGCGGAAGGCGATGTCCCTACCCAGCAGGCGATGCGTCCCGATCACGATGTCGACCGCACCGGCGGCGAGATCCTCGACCACCTGCGCCTGCTCGGCGGCATGCACGAACCGCGAGAGCATCCGCACCTTCACGGGGTACGGCGCGAACCGCTCCTTGAACGTGAGGTAGTGCTGCTCCGCCAGGAGCGTCGTCGGGACCAGCACGGCGACCTGGGTCCCGTCCATCACCGCCTTGAAGGCCGCGCGCACGGCGACCTCGGTCTTCCCGAACCCGACGTCGCCACACAGCAGCCGGTCCATCGGCGCGGGACGCTCCATGTCGAGCTTGACCTCGTCGATCACGCGCAGCTGGTCCGGCGTCTCCTCGAACGGGAACGCGTCCTCGAGCTCCCGCTGCCACGGCGTGTCGGGTCCGAACGCCCGACCCGGCACCGACATCCGAACCGTGTAGAGACGGACCAGCTCCCCGGCCATGTCCTTGACGGCCCGCTTCACCTTCGCGGTCGCCTTCGCCCAATCCGACCCGCCCATGCGGTGCAGACGCGGGAGGTCGCCACCGATGTACTTCGCCACCATGCCGACCGCGTCGGAGGGCACGTAGAGCTTGTCCCCGGCCGCGTATTCCAGGACCAGGTAGTCGCGTTCGGCGCCGGCGAGCTCGCGATGGACGATGCCGGTGTACCGACCGACACCGTGGATCCGATGGACCGCGAAGTCGCCGGGCTCCAGCTCGTCCGCGACGTTCTCCGTGCGCCGGCTGGTGAACCGTGGCGCCGTCCGCGTGTGGCGACGGCTGCCGAACACGTCTTCCTCGGTGGCGACGGCGACGCCGCCGGCCGCGAACACGAACCCGCTCCGCAGCGGTGCCTCGACGGCATCGGCGGCCACGTCGCCGAGGACCTCACGGACGCGCTCGAGCGACCCGTGCCCCTGCGCGGTGACGACCGCGCGGGTACCGAGCGCCTGGAGCTCGCGCAGACGCGCCGCGAGCTCCGCCGGGTTGCCCTCGGCGCTCCCCCATCCGCCGATCCGAAGATCGATCCCCTCGGTGAACTCCGACAGGTGGAGCCGGACGCGGTGGCCCACCGCGTCGTCGAGCGACCGGATCATCCGGTGACCCGGCCACTCGAGCGCGTGTGCCAGCGCCTCGGCCTCGTCGAACGCCTGCCCGGCACGATCGACGGTCCTCCCCGCCCGGGTCACGACGACCCAGGAACCCTCGGGCAGCAGGTCCGCTGCGGTCGGCAGTCGATCGAACAGCAACGAGGCGGCCGTCTCCATCCCCTCGGGATGCAGACCGTCGGCGAGTCGCTGGAGGAGATCGGCGAAGCGGTCGGGGAGGCCGGAGGCGCGCTCGGCCGCGACCCGCCGGAGCGCAGCATCGGGGATCAGCTCTCGGACCGCACCCACGTCCGCCAGCGCGACCGACGTCGTCGACAGCTGGGTCGACGGGGAGAACTCGCGGAGGGATTCGATCTCGTCGCCCCAATACTCGAGCCGGACCGGGCGGCGCGCGATCCCGGGGAAGACGTCGACCACGCCGCCACGGACGGCGAACTCGCCGCGGTGTTCGACGACGTCCGCGCGACGGTAGCCGAGGTCGACGAGGCGCTCGGCCAGTGCGTCGGGAGGGAGCTCGCGGCCAGGGGTGAGCTGCAGAGCAGGGATCTCGCCGAGGGTCGGCACGAGCCCCTGCATCGATGCGACCGCGGGCGCGACCAGGACGAACGGCCCGGTGGCCCCGCGCAGCCGACGGACGGCCTCGTGACGTCGGGCCGAGACCTCGGGCCCGGGCGAGATACCTTCGTACGGAAGGGCCTCCCACGCGGGGAACGACGCGACGCCCTCCGGGCCGAGGAACGCCGCCACATCCGTCTGGATCCTCTCGGCCTCGCGGGGGCCCGGCGCGATCGCCAGGATCGGGGCGTCGAGCGCGGTCGCGAGCGCGGCGAGGACGAACGCCTCGCCGGCCTCGGCCCATGCCACGATCGGACGCTCGCGCGCGGTGAGCAGGCGCTCGAACGGCGCGGAGCCCACGAGCGACGCGACGGCTTCCCGCAGCGGCACGGCACCTCCTCGTCGAGACCTGACCCGGACACCACGAACAGCCCCTGCCGCGGCGCGGCGGGGCTCGGGCGGGCAGTGTACGCGACCTCGTAGGCTGGCCGCGTGCGTGCGATGTTGCTCGAACGGCCCCACGCACCGCTGCGGTCGGTCGACCTCGGTCCCCCCGACCCAGGGGACGGCCAAGTGCGGCTCCGCGTCCGCGCCTGCGGGGTCTGCCGCACCGACCTCCACGTCGTCGACGGCGAGCTTCCGGACCCCTTGCTGCCGCTGATCCTCGGCCACCAGATCGTCGGGGAGGTCGACGTGGTCGGTCCTGGTGTCCACGGCCTGGATCGCGGGGACCGCGTCGGCGTCCCATGGCTCGGGTGGACGTGCGGCACATGCGGCGCGTGCGTGACCGGGCGAGAGAACCTCTGTGCATCGGCCCTCTTCACCGGGTACCAGCTCCCCGGGGGGTTCTCGGAGCACACCGTCGCCGATGCCCGGTTCTGCTTCCCGATCCCCGACGGGTACCCCGACACCCAGGCCGCGCCGCTGCTGTGCGCAGGGTTGATCGGGTACCGCTGCCTGCGGATGGCCGGCGACGCCGAGCGCCTCGGGATCTACGGGTTCGGAAGCGCGGCGCACCTGCTCACGCAGGTCGCGCGCCACCAGGGCCGCCGGGTGTTCGCCTTCACGCGCCCAGGAGACGATCCGACGCAGGCGTTCGCACGAGAGCTCGGCGCCGAGTGGGCCGGCCCCTCGACCGAGCTGCCGCCCGAGCCGCTCGACGCCGCGATCGTGTTCGCCTCGGCCGGGGAGCTGATCCCCGCGGCCCTGCGTGCGGTCGTGCCCGGCGGCACCGTGGTCTGTGGCGAGCTCCACATGTCGGACGTGCCGTCGTTCCCCTACGAGCTGTTGTGGGGGGAGCGCGTGCTGCGATCGGTCGCGAACCTCACCCGGCGCGACGGGGTGGAGTTCCTCGCGCTCGCGCCACGGATCCCCGTCCGCTCGCACGTGACGACGTTCCCGCTCGCAGGGGCGAACGAGGCGCTCGCCACGCTGCGCGGAGGCACCGCGCAGGGGGCGATCGTGCTCGAGGTGGACTGATCCCTCTCGGGCGCTGGCGATCAGACGACGTGGAGGCGGTTCCCCTTCGCGGGCTCGGCCGCCTCCTGCGACCTGGCTCCGATCGGCGGCTCGTGCTCGAGGTTGCGCACCGAGAGCCACCTCGTGAACTCGATCGCCGGCATCGGACGGGCGATGTAGTACCCCTGGGCTTCGTCGCACCCGAACTCGGCGAGCCGGTCGAACGTCGGGAGGTCCTCGACCCCTTCCGCGACGACCCGCAGGCCGAGGTTGCGGCCGAGGTCGACGGTGGCGCGCACGATCATGAAATCGTTCGCGTCCACGTGCATCTGCTGGACGAACGAGCGGTCGATCTTGATCTCCTCGATCGGGAGGCGCTTCAGGTAGGACAGCGACGAGTAGCCGGTGCCGAAGTCGTCGATCGACAGCCCGATGCCGACGTCTGACAGGGCGTCGAGCACCGCGGTCGATCGGCCGGAGTCGGCCATCAGGAAGCTCTCGGTCAGCTCCATCCGTAGGAAGGCGGGCGGCACCCCAAGGTCGCGCAGCGCGTCGGAGGTCATCCCGGGGAGCGTGCTGTCGAGCAGCGACCTCGTGGAGATGTTCACGGCGATCGGGAGCCGGATCCCCATGTCGGCCCATTCGCGCCACTGCTTCAGCGCCGTGTCGACCACGAAGTTGGTGAGCGGGCGCAACAGGACGGTCTTCTCGACGAGCGGGATGAACTCATCCGATGGGACGAGGCCGAGCGACGGATGCTGCCAGCGGATCGAACGCCTCGGCGCCGGCGACCCGGCCGTCCGACAGCCGCACCTTCGGCTGGTAGTACAGCATGAACTCGTCGCCCTCCAGCGCGGGACGGACCTGCCCGATCAGGGTGAGCCGCTGCGGGTTGTGCCGGTCGAGATCCTCGTGGTACAGCTCGAACCCGCTGCCCGACTCCTTCGCCGCGTACATCGCAACGTCGGCGCGCCGCAGAAGGGTCTCGGCGTCGTTCGCTTGGCCGGGGAACATCGCGATGCCCACGGACCCCGACACGTCCAGAGCCAGCCCCTCGACGGTCACCGGCTGTTCGAGCGCCTCCAGCATCCGCTCGACGACCCGGGTCACCGTCGCCTCGGTCGGGATGTCGGGGAGCACCACGCCGAACTCGTCGCCGCCCAGACGGGCCATCAGGTCTCCGTCTCGCAGCACGCTCGCCAACCGTGGACCGATCTCCTGCAGCAGCATGTCGCCGAAGTGGTGGCCGAGCGTGTCGTTGATCTCCTTGAAGTGATCGAGGTCGATCAGCATGACCGCGAGGCCGCCTCCGCGGGTCCGCGTGTCCTCGATCGACTCCGCCAGCCGCTGCTGGAAGAGCATCCGGTTCGGCATGCCCGTCAAGGAGTCGTGGAGCGCCTGGTGCTCGTTCTCGGCCTGCCTGACCGCGAGCTCATCGGTCGCCTCCTGCAGCGAATGCGTCCGCATGAACATCTGCCGTGCGAAGGCCAACGGCGCGATGAACACGAAGATCGCCCACGGCCCGATCTTCTGGAACGTCATCGCGACCAGGACGCTGAACAGCGCGAGCCCCATGTAGCTGAGGAGGAACTCGCCGAACACCCCCACGTGGATCTCCTTGATCACCGTGATCGGGTTGTCGCCGTCCTGGAAGTAGCCGTAGATGCTCACGAACGTCAGGTTGACGACGTACCCGGCGACCGCGGCGAGGAGTACGCCGAGGATCAGGGCCGCGATGGTGGACGCCTGTACCTCGCCTCCGCCGAGCTGGTCGAGCGCATCATGGGTGATGGTCTTGAACACGAAGCTCTCGGCCATCACCGCGGCGGCGATCTGGGCGCGGATGAACAGCGCCTTCATGACCGGGATCTCGCGTCGGAGCTCCCGCGGATCGCTCGACCCGAACAGTGCGATCGTGGCGGCGACGGGTGTCTCGTAGATCAGCGCGACCGACAGCTCGAGGGGGAAGCTGAGGCTGAACCCCACCGAGCTGATCGTGGTCGGCACGGGCATCAGGTCGACCGCGGAGATCGCGACGGCCCACACGATCATCTGCCAGATCTCGGCCTCGAGGAACACGCTGGTCTGGGTCCACATGGACCAGATCAGGTACGCGAGGACGGGAAGCGTGACGACCGCCTCGTAGAGACGGACCTTCCAGGTACGGCCCGGCCGCACCTTGACGGGGGCTTCCTCAGCCTCCGGTGGCGACGGGTCCATCGTGGGCCACCCCTGCGGCCTCGTCGAGCGGCCCCTCGCGCCGGGCCGCCGGGCTCCGCATCGCGGAGACGACCACGACCCCAACGCCCGCGTAGGTGAAGATGTCGCCGATGCTGATCGCCTGCGCGACCGGCGACGGCACGCCGATCACATCCCCCAGGAACACGACGACGTCGCGATCGCTCGCGAGGTGATGCTTCGGATACGGGTTGTTGATCAGATCGGCGAGCAGGTCGCCCTGATCCGAGCTCTCGAGCGCCTGGCTCGACACCGGCATCCCCTGGTTCGCCCCGATCACGAGGAAGTTCATCGCGACGCCGAGCACGATCAGCGGGAAGCCCGTCACGCGGATGTTCTTGAGCGCGAACACCGAGAGCAGGATGAAGGACACGTAGAGACAGGTCATCGGGATCACGGTGCCGGGGCCCGCGATCCACTGCAGCGCGAATCCCACGACGGCCAAGCCGGTCCACCGCAGCCTGATCTGACTCAGACCGCTCAACCTGCCGCCCATCAGGAAGCCGACGGACACGATCACCAGCGCGGAGACGAGCAGCAGCCTCATACGCTCACTATCGGTCGCGAGGGCCTGGCCTGAAGCGCTCCGACGGAAGGATGCTGGCACGGCGATGCCCCCGGCACGAACGACGAAGTCGACGTGCCCGGGGGCATCTGATCGGACGTCCTACCGGGGCTTGAAGCCCGCACCGACCGCCATCGCCATCAGGGCCAACGACCCCAGCGAGTACAAGATCCTTCGAAGACGCATGTGACCCTCTCCTTCCTTCGCGACGCCGGTAACTATCGCTTCGGCTTGTACCGGGCGCCGGCTGCGAGCGGGAGCGTGGCGAGGCTGGCACCCGTATAGAGCAGGTGGCGCCAGTTCGCCGACCTCAAGCTGCGCATCCGATCACCTCCTTCGTTCTTCTGGTTCCCGAGTGTGCGGGACGGGGTCCCGCCCGGACATCGCCCGGAGGTCGGGAGTTCGGGTGGTCCGCTCCGGAGGACAAGGGTCGGCCGGACGACTCCCCCGGACCTCGCGCACTGGTAGTTCCAACGGCCTAGACAGCGCGATCCGAGCGCGGCCCTCGATCGGGCGACGGTCGGTGACGGAGGCGCGGTGAACCGACCCGAGACGTGACGAAGCCCCCGCCCGACTGAGCCGGATCGGGGGCTTCGAGGTGCGTCGTCGTGGCGGTCTACCTGGGCTTGAAACCCGCGCCGATCGCCATCGCCATCAGGGCCAGGGCCCCGAGCGAGTAGAAGACCTTCCGCAGATGAACCATGTTCCACTCCTTCCTTCGACACCCGGTGAAGCTCATCGCTTCGGCTTGTACCGGGCACCGGCTGCGAGCAGGAACGTGGCGAGGCTGGCACCCGTATAGAGCAGGTGGCGCCAGTTCGCCGACCTCAAGCTGCGCATCCGATCACCTCCTTCTTCCCGTCACGAGAGGCATCGGCTCGGGGGCCGGAACGGCGCATCGTCAGCGGGAGTCGTTCTCGGGTGGGGCGCTACCCGGGAGTAGGTAGGACTTCGCGCGGGGGACCGATGCCGGTGGTCTCGGGCTATCGGTCGGCTCGATCAGCCCGCGCCGGCGGCGCCGTTGAAGCGGTCCTGCGTCGCGGTGAGGCCGTCGCGGATCAGCGAACGCACGGCGTCGGCGGCCCGGTCGACCAAGATCGCGATATCGGTCTCGTGAGCCTTGCCGATCGGCTGCAGCACGTAGTCGGCGGGGTCTTGGCGGCCGGGTGGACGCCCCATCCCCATCCGGACGCGGTGGTACTCGGGCGTGCCGAGCGCCTGCGTGAGCGACTTCAGGCCGTTGTGGCCCGCTGACCCGCCGCCCAGCTTCACCCTCAGCTCACCGGGCGCCGATCTCGATCTCGTCGTGGACGGCGATCACGCCGACCGGCTCGATCCCCGCCTTCCTCGCGACGCTCGCGTACGACGGTCCGGCCTCGTTCATGTAGAGCGTGGACGCGACGAGCAGGACGCGCTCGCCTCCCTCGTGGATCTCGGCGACCTCGGCCGGAAGGAACCGCGCCTTGCGGAACCGCTCTCCGGACGCGCGCGCGAGCTCGGCGACGACCATCCGGCCGGCGTTGTGACGCGTGTTCGCGTACCGATCGCCCGGGTTGCCGAGGCCGGCGACGAGCCAGGGCATCGGGGTGCGGCGGGGTGGTTAGCCCTCGCCGCCCTCCTCGGCCGGCTCCTCCGGCGCAACCTCCGCCTCCGGCGCGGCCTCGACGACCGGAGCCTCGACGCCCTCCTCGCCGGGCACCGACAGGTCGACCTCGGTCCGCAGCGCGGCCGGCGTGACCACCGAGCTGACCGGCGTGTCGGGGTCGCTCAGCATCTCGACCCCCTCCGGGACGATCAGGTCGCTCACGCGCAACATGTCACCGAGCTCGAGACCGGACAGGTCGGCCTCGATACCGTCCGGCACGTCGCCGGGCATGCAGAGGATGTCGACCTCGCGCAGGTGATGCTCGATCACACCGCCCGTCTTCACGCCAGGGGCCTCGCCCGTCTCACGGATCTCGACCGTCAGCGTCACCTTCTCAGTGCGGCTGACGGCGAAGAAGTCCACGTGGATGTACCTGCCGCGCAGATGGTCGCGCTGGATGTCACGGGGGATCACCAGGTGGGTCGAGCCCTCGACCTCGAGGTCGACCAGCGAGGCGCCCTGATGGAACATGTGCAGGAGATCCTGGGCCGACATGTGGATCGGGGTCGTCTCGACGCCGCTGCCGTACAGCACGCCGGGCACGCGCCCTGCGGCGCGGAGCTTGCGGGCGACGCCCTTGCCGGTGCCGTCGCGGACTTCTGCTTTCAAGGTGGCTTCCATGGCGTGCGAGATCCTTCACGAAGGGGCTGGGAACCCACGAATCGTAGCAACACGCTGCGACGATGACCCCCCCCCCCGGACAGGATGGGCGTGTCGAGCGGAGCGCTGCCTAGACCTGGTTCGCGCCGCCGAAGATCTCGCTGACGCTCGAGTCCTCGAACACGGCGCGCAGGGCACTCGCGATCAGCGGTGCGATCGAAAGGACCCGGAGCTTCGGGAACTGGCGCTCCTCGGGGATCGGCACCGTGTTCGTGACGATCACCTGTTCGATCGGCGCCTCCTCCAGGTTCTGCCGCGCCTTCCCGCTGAAGATCGCGTGGGTGGCGCCCGCGTAGATCTGGCCCGCGCCCATCGCCGCGAGCGCCTGGACGCCCGCCGACAGGGTGCCGGCGGTGTCGATCATGTCGTCGACGACCACGCAGGGGCGCCCCTCGACCTCGCCGACGACCGCCATCTCCTCGATCTTGTGCGCCTCCTTCCGTGAACGGCGCTTGTAGAGGAACGCCAGGTCGGCGTGGAGGTACTCGCGGAGCTTCTCCGCGGTCTTGATCCGGCCGGCGTCGGGCGCGACCACGACGAGGTCTTCACCGTGGAGCCCGAGATGGTCCTTCAGGTACGACGAGATCAGCGGCAGCGCGGTGAGGTGGTCGAAGGGCGCGTCGAAGTACCCCTGGATCTGCCCGCTGTGGAGGTCGACCGAGACGATCCGGTCGGCGCCGGCCGCGGACAGCAGGTCCGCGACGAGCTTCGCGCTGATCGGCTCGCGCGAAAGTCCTTTCTTGTCCTGCCGCGAGTAGCCGTAGTTCGGGATGACGGCCGTGATCCGCTTCGCGCTCGCGCGCTTCATCGCGTCGATCATGATCAGCTGCTCCATGATCGCCTCGTTCACCGGCTCGGCGTGCGTCTGCACCACGAAGACGTCGGCGCCGCGGACCGACTCCTCGGCGCGGAAGTAGATCTCGCCCGAGGCGAAGCGGCGCAGCTCGCCGTGGCTCACGGGGATCCCGAGGTTCTCGGCGATCTCGCTGGCAAGGACCGGGTGGATCGTGCCCGAGTACAGCATCATCCGCTTCTTGGTGATGATCTCCACCGTCAGGCTCCCTCGCGCGTGCGCTCCTGCTTGGTCCGACCCTTGCCGTGCGCGGCGTCCTTGCGGTCGCGGTAGCCGGGGATCGTGCGCTGCGGGGTGCGCTCGACCGCGAGCGCTCCCTCCGGCACGTCTTCCGTGATCACCGACCCCGCTCCCGTGAACGCGCGCTTCCCCACCGTGACCGGCGCAACCAGCATCGTATCCGAACCGACCGACGCGCCGTCGCCCACGACCGTCCGGTGCTTGCGGTACCCGTCGTAGTTCACGGTGACGGTTGCCGCGCCGATGTTCACCTCCTCGCCGATCTCGGCATCGCCGATGTACGACAGATGCGGCACCTTCGAGCCGCGCCCGATCGTCGACCCCTTGATCTCCACGCTCGTGCCGACGTGGACGCCCTCCGCCAGGACCGCGCCCGGCCGCAGTCGCGCGAACGGTCCCGCGTCGGAGCCCGCGCCCATCACGGCGCCCTCGAGGACCGCGAACTGGAGGCGGCATCGGTCCCCGATCGTCGAGTCGGTCGCGCGGACGTTCGGACCGACCTCGCAACCTTCGCCGATCCGCGTGTCGCCCTCGAGGAAGGTGTTCGGACGGATCACCGTGTCACGACCGATCCGCACGCCGACGTCGATGTAGGTGGTAGCCGGATCGACCAGGGTGACCCCGTTCGCCATATGAGCCTCGTTGATGCGATCGCGGACGGCGCGTGCGACCGACGCGAGACCGCCGCGGGAGTTCAGACCCATCGCGCCGCCTGTGTCGACGGTGACGACCGAGACCCGCTCCCCCGCGGAGACCAACCGCGACGGCAGATCGGTCAGGTAGTACTCGCCCTGGCGGTTCTCCTTGGAGAGCGTCGGAAGTGCGCGGAAGAGATCCTCTCGACGGAACGCGAACGCGAGCAGGACGACCTCCCGGATCCGGCGTTCCTCGGTGGTCGCGTCGACGTGCTCGACGATCCGCACGAGCCGATCGCCCTCGCGGATCACCCGGCCGTAGCCGCCCGGCTCATCGATCTCGGCGGACAGGAGCGACGCAGCCGCGCGCGACCGGCGGTGCACACGGACCAGGTCGCGAACGTGGTCGTCCGTCACCGGGTCGTAGTCCCCGCCGAGCACGAGCACGTCGGCGGCGTCGCCGATCGCACGCCTCGCCACCTTGACCGCGTGCCCCGTGCCGAGCTGTTCCTTCTGGGTCACGAAGACCGGCTCCGGGCGCAGACCCCACGAGCGCACGGCGCGCTTCACGTCGTCGGCCCCGTGACCCACGACTACGACGACACGATCGGGCTTCGCGCCGAGCGCGGCCTGGAGCACGTGCCACAGCGCCGGCTTCCCGCAGATCGGGTGGAGCACCTTGGGGGTGGCCGACTTCAGGCGCTTGCCCTTCCCCGCGGCAAGCACCACGACGGCGAGCGAGCGGCCGGGTCGGCGGGGGGAGCGTCTGGTGGTGCCTGCGTCGGCCAACTCACGTCCAGGGGTCGAGGGGCCCCTATCGTCCGGGTCCGCGAGGCCCAGCGTCAAACCCGTCCGGTGAGACGCTGGCATCGTGATCCTCAGGAAGCTGCTCGGGGCCGGCTACAGGATCGATGCCCACGAGCTGCACGCGAGGCTCTCCGAGAAGCCGGCCCCCTTCCTGGTGGACGTGCGGCGCCGCGACGAGTTCACGGCCGGCCACATCTCGGGCGCGAAGCTGATCCCGCTGCCGGAACTGGGCGCGAGGCTCGACGAGATCCCGCGCGACCGCCCGGTCGTGTGCGTCTGCCGCTCGGGCAGCCGCAGCGGCTCGGCCGTGAAGCTGCTGACGAAGCAGGGCGTCTACGCCGAGAACCTGCGGGGCGGGATGCTCGCGTGGGGCCGCGCCGGCCTGCCCGTGAGGACCGGGTCGGGGAACGGCGCGCAGCGCAAGCGGCCGGCGAAGAAGAGGAAGCGGTAGGGCTCGCATCGGTTCCAGACGGTTCCGGGGGGAGGGATCGAACCTCCATTCCAGGCTCCAAAGGCCCGTGTCCTGCCATTAGACGACCCCGGATCGGGTCAGGGGTTCATCGTACGAGGTGGGCTGGTGGCCACGAACGACCCGGGCACGGTCGCGGCCAACGCGTCGGCGTGGCCGAGGTGGCGAGCGAGGGCGACCACGGTGGGGCCGCTGCCGGTCATCATCGCGCCGAGCGCGCCGGCGGCCAGGAACGTCTCGATCGTCGCGCCGATCTCGGGGTGGCGAGCGACGACCGGACCTTGGAGGTCGTCGAACATCGCGCTGCCGATGAGCTCGTCGTTGCCGGTCTCGAGCGCCGCGGATCAGTGCCCCGGGGTCGGGGCCGGTCGTGCCCTGCTCGTCCCACCAGCCGTAGGCGTCTGAGGTCGAGATCGCGAACGGGAACGGTCGGACGACCCACGTGGTGGGCTGGACGTGGACGGATACCAGACGCTCGCCCCGGCCGGCCGCGTAGGTGGCGGCTCCCGACGTGAGCCCTGGGACGTCGGACCCGACGACGGTTGCGATCTCGACGAGCCGTTCCATCTCGACGCCGTGCAACCTCCCGAGGGCGCGCAGGAGCGCGGCGGCGTCGGCACTGCCGCCGCCCATCCCGCCGGCGACGGGGATCCGCTTGTCGAGCACGACATCGACCCTCGGGGACGTGCCTGCGGCGTCGGCGAACGCCTCGGCGGCACGGCGCAGCAACGACTCGCCGCCCGCCTCCGCGAGCTCGACGACCCGCGGTCCGACGACCTCGACCGTGAACGCGTCTGACGGAGCGATCGAGAGGACGTCGTGCAGGTCGAGGGGCAGGAGCACGGTCTCGAGGTCGTGGTATCCGTCGTCGCGCCGACCCAGGACGCGAAGGAACACGTTGATCTTCGCGTGGGCGTGCTCGACCACGGGCTCACTCATGCGGGCAGGGCTCCGGCGATCCGCGCGAACTCCGGCACCCAGAGCTCCTCGGGCCGGCTCGAAGGAGCGATCCCGGCGCAGGCGAGGACCTCGTCGGCCTGCACGAGCGTGAGGCCGAGCCTGCGGACGCCGTTGCGGATCGTCTTGCGGCGTTCGGCGAACGCGGCGTCGACGACCCGCCACAGCCGTTCCTCGTCGACGTCGACGAGCGGCGCGTCGAGCCGATCGATCCGCACCACGGCGGAGCCGACCGACGGTCGTGGCCAGAAGACCTCGGGCGGGACGCGCCGGACGATCTCGGCGCGGGCTCGATAGGCGACCCGCACGCTCACCGCGCCGTAGGCGTCGGCGAGGCGCCCCTGCGGCGTGGCGGCGAGCCGCTGGGCGACCTCGCTCTGAAGCATCACGACCAGTCGCCCCACGCTCGGAACGCGCTCGACCACGTCGACGACGATCCGGGTCCCCACGTTGTAGGGGAGGTTCCCGCAGAGGGTCCACGGACCGCCCCCGAGGGCTGCGTGCCAGTCGAGCCTGGTCGCATCGGCGTGGAGCACCCGGACCGCGGGCCGGTCAGCGACGACCTCCTCGAGCGCCGGGATCAGGCCACGGTCGAACTCGATCGCGAGGACCTCGTCGGCGCCGGCGTCCGCGAGGGCCGTCGTGAGCGACCCGAGACCGGCGCCGATCTCCACCACGCGGCTGCCCGGTCCGACCTCCGCGTCACGCGCGATCGCGTGGGCGAGGTTGGGATCGAGCAGGAAGTTCTGGCCGAGGGTCTTCGACGGGCGGATGCCGAAGCGCTCCGTGAGCTCGCGGATCTGGGCGCCGGTCATGGCATCACGGTACCGGGGGATGGTCCTGCGAGAGAGGTGCCCGGGTGGCGGGCGACGCGGCCGACATCGCCGGCTGGTCCCCATGGCCGAGAGGAGTGCCCCTGCCTTCTCGCCGTGGTCTTCGTGCACCTTCCCCGTCACGAAGGCCCTGGCGTGATGACCGGGTCATCCCGGCGGCGTCCGCGGAGGCTCTCGCCCCTCCGGTTCCTCGGTCCGCCTTCCCGAACGGTCCTCGTCCCCGGTCGCTCCGCCACCCTGGCGCCGGCAACCGTAGCAAACCCTCAACCCTCACTGCAATCTTGAGACCGAACGTATGTTCGAACGCTAGCGGAGGCCGGGGAACGCCGCCCGCGCGTTCTCCGCGGTGATACGAACGAGATCGGCGTGCTCCTGACCGCGGACCCGGGCGATCTCCGCGAGCGTGTGCTGCACGAGCTGCGGCGCGTTGTCACGACCGCGGAAGGCTTGCGGCGCGAGGAACGGGCTGTCGGTCTCGACGAGGAGCCGATCGACGGGCACGGCCGCGGCCGCCTCGCGGAGGTGCTCGTTCTTCGGGTACGTGACGTTCCCGGCGAACGAGATCCAGTAGCCGCGCTCGGCGCAGCGGCGGGCGATCTCGGCGTCGCCGCTGAAGCAGTGGATCACCACGTGCTCCGCTCCTTCGCGCTCGAGCACGTCGAGCACGTCAGGCCACGCGTCGCGGACGTGGACCACCATCGGCTTCGCCGATTCGTTGGACCACGCGACGTGGGTCGCGAATACCCGGAGCTGATCCTCGCGCGGCGATCGCATCCGGAAGTAGTCCAGCCCACACTCCCCCACGCCGATCACCCGGGGGTCGTGCAGCAGCTCTTCGAGACGCGCCGCCGCTCCTGTGTCGAAGTCGCTCGCGTCGTGAGGATGCATCCCGGCCGTCGCGAAGACACCTTCGAGTCCGTCGGCGAGTTCGAGGCTGCGCTGGCTGCTTTCCACGTCGACACCGACGCAGATCATGCGTTCTACGCCTCCGGCCCTCGCAGCCTCGACCGCGACTGCAGGTTCCACCTCCATCAGGAACAGGTGGCAGTGGGTGTCGACGGCGCCGCCGTGCACCGTGACTTCAGGGTTCGAGCGCGCCATCGAGCGGGCACGATAGCGGGTCTCGACGTGGGGTGCATCCGGGGTGATTCACGTGAAACACGGATCCGCGAAGCCTCATCCCGGACACGAAGTCTGGACACGAAGTATGGACCCCGGTGAACCTGGCGCGGCTTCGACCCGTACCCCTTCGCAACCGAGCCCGAGGAGGGAGCAGATGAGACGCACCCGCGTCCTGATCGTCGCGGCGATCGCCGCCCTACCGCTGACCGTGCCCACGGTCGCACAGGCCGACGACCACCTGTTCAACGGGGCGACCAGCCCCGGTGCGGCGGTCCGAGGCTTCACCAACCCGGTCGCCCTGAATCCGTCAGGAACGTCAGGCGCCGCCGCGCAGCCTGCGACCGTACCCGGACTCGGCGACCCCAAGGCCGGAGAGGACCAGGGGACGCCGGCCGTGAACCTGAACACCCTGTGTGTCCGCCTCGACATGCGGTCGGAGGGCATCGGGCCCTGCTGAGCCCCACGACGTGGGGCACACTGGTGCCACGATGACCCGCGCGCTCGACGAGGAAGCCGGTCTCCGAGAGGCCTTCGCCGCGCACGGCGGCGAGCTGTACGGCTTCGCCGTGCGGTCGCTCGGGGACCGGCACCTCGCCGAGGAGGCCGTGCAGGAGACGTTCGTGCGTGCCTGGCGGGCGTCGGATCGATTCGACGAGGCGCTGGGTTCGCTCCGCACGTGGCTCTTCGCCATCTGCCGCAACGTCGTGATCGACCTGAGCCGAGCCCGCGCATCCCGACCGGCGGTCGCCTCACCCGGCCTGGACGAGGAGGCATCGACCGAACACCTCGACGCCGCGCTCCTGTCATGGCAGGTCGAAGAGGCGCTCCGGCGGCTCAGCGACGATCACCGTCGCGTGCTCATCGAGGTGTACTACCGAGGACGTCCGCAGGCGAACGTCGCGGCGGAGCTCGGCGTGCCGACGGGGACCGTCAAGAGCCGCGTCTACTACGCACTGCGAGCGCTCCGACTCACGCTCGAGGAGATGGGGGTGGACGGGTGACGATCGATGCCTGTCGGCCATGGCGTGGACTCCTTGGCGTCGCCGCGATCGGCAGCGCGACGCCGGAGGAAGACGTGGCGCTGAGGGCGCATCTCGACGGATGCATCGGGTGCCGGACGGAAGCCGCCCGGCTAGAGGTGACCACGTCGCTCCTGCCGCTCGCCGACGTGTCGCGTCTGGACCGTCGGGAGGTGCCACCCGACGACCTGCTGAGACGGATCGAAGCGGCGGTCGAGGTCGAGCGGACGCGAGGGATCAGGTCTTCGCGCGCCCGCTGGATCGCCGCCGGTGCAGGGGTCGCCGCGGTCCTCGCGATCGTGCTTGCCGTGGTCCTCCCGTCCCGGGGTCCCGACGCCCTGGACGTCAGCCTCCGCGGCGCGACGGGCGTGATGGCGAGCGCACGTGCGGAACTCACCTCGAAACCGTGGGGCACCGAGATCCTCCTCGGTTCAGAGGGGTTGCCCTCTGACACAACCTATCGTGTCTGGCTCGAGCGCTCGGACGGCCAGCGCATCCCGGCTGGGACCTTCTCGGGGGCTGGGCCGGAGCTCACGATGACGCTCGCCGCGAGCCTTCCGACCGACGACGCCGTCGCGGTCGGCGTGAGCACCGAAGACGGGGAAGACGTCCTCTACGGACGGATCGAGGCCTGAGGGCTACTCGGTGTCGAGACGGGGGAACAGGGCCCCGCCCTTCGTCGAGCGCGTGCCCGGCTTCAGGTCGCCCCACGAGACCGACGACGGCACGCGCTGGTGCGCGAGCGGCTCCCCCACGCCCAGCTGTTCCCACAGCCGCTCGGCGGCGCCGGGCATGATCGGCTGGATCAAGATCGCGACCACCCGCAGCAGCTCGGCACTCGCGTAGAGCACCCCGGCCAGTTCGCCGCGACGCTGCGGATCCTTCGCGAGCTTCCAGGGCTCCTTCTCCACCAGGTACCCGTTCGCACGACCGACGATGTCCCACACCGCGGCCAGCGCCGAGTGGAGCTGGACGGCGACCATGTGCTCGTCGTACCGGCGCGCGGCGTCCTCGACCACCGCGGGCAAGTCACCCGCGTCAGATCCATCGCCCGGCTCCGGCACCACGCCGTCGAAGTACGAGCCCAGCATCGCGAGCACGCGCGACGCGAGGTTCCCCAGCCCGTTCGCGAGGTCGGCGTTGTGTCGCTCGACCATCGACTCCCACGAGAAGTTGCCGTCCTCGCCGAAGCGGATCTCGCGCATGAAGTAGTAGCGGTACGAGTCCGTGCCGAACTGATCGATCAGCTCGAACGGGTGGATGCCGGTCAGGTTCGTCTTCGACATCTTCTTGCCGCCGACCGTCAGGTACCCGTGGACGCGAACCTGCGTAGGGGGCTCGATGCCGGCCGCCATCAGCATCGCCGGCCAGTACACGGCATGGAACCGGAGGATGTCCTTCGACATCAGGTGCACGTCGGCGGGCCACAGCCGTGAGAAGCGATCCGCGTCGTCGGCGTACCCGGCCGCCGTGATGTAGTTCGTGAGCGCGTCGAACCACACGTAGCAGACGTGGTCCGGGTCCCACGGCAGCGGCACCCCCCAGTCGAACGTGGTCCTGCTGACCGAGAAATCGCGCAGACCGCCGCGGATCAATGAGAGCACCTCGTTGCGCCGCGTCTCGGGCTCGACCGCCGAGGGGGTCCGCTCGTAGTGCTCGAGCAACCGGTCCGCGTACGCTGAGAGCCGGAAGAAGTAGTTGTCCTCCCGGAAGAACTCGACCGGCCGCTCGTGCACGGGGCACAGCTGGCCGTCGAGGAGATCGGCCTCGTCGTAGTACGCCTCGCACGCGACGCAGTACAGCCCCTCGTAGTGACCGAGGTAGATGTCGTCGCGCCCGTTGTCGTGGACGGCCCGCAGGATCTTCTGGACCGCCTCGCGGTGCCGCGACTGGGTCGTGCGGATGTAGTCGTCGTAGCCGATGTCGAGCCGCGCCCACACCTCACGCCATTTCGGATCCATGTCGTCGACCCACGCCTGAGGATCGAGCCCAGCCGCCTCCGCGGCGCGCTGGAGCTTCAGCCCGTGCTCGTCGACCCCGGTGAGGTGGAAGACCTCCTCGCCACGCAGGCGGTGGTAGCGCGCGATGAAGTCGGCGGCGACGGACGTATACGCGTGCCCGATGTGGGGCACGTCGTTCGGGTAGTAGATCGGCGTGGTGATGTAGAAGACGTCGCGGCCCATGACCGCCCCATGCTACCGGCCGCTACGGGGGCGACCGGCGCCGTCCGCCGGCTCACGCGTCGAGGGCCCGTCCACGAGCGCCCGGTAGAGATCGTTCGCCGAAAGACCGGTGTGCGCTGCGACGACGCGGGCGGCCTCCCTCGGCTTGCTGCCGGCCGCCACGAGCGTCCGGACCTCCTCGAGAGCGCGCGCGGGGTCGGCCGAGGTCGTCGTGGTCGGCGCCCCTGCGATCACGAGCACGACCTCGCCCTTCGGGTCGTGCTCGCCGAGCGCCGTCGCGACCTCGGCCGCGGTTCCGCGCAGGGTTTCCTCGTGGAGCTTCGTGAGCTCGCGGCAGAGGGCCACCCTCCGGCCGGGGTCCAGGTCCGCGAGTTGCGCGGCCGTCGCGCGCACCCTCCGAGGCGACTCGAACACCACGAGGGTCCGCGGGTCGCGCAGGAGCTCGTCCAGTCGTGACCGGCGCTCGGCCGGCTTCCTGGGCAGGAAGCCCTCGAAGACCCAACGGTCCGTAGGCAGCCCGGACACGGCGAGGGCGGCGGTGACCGCCGACGGTCCCGGCACCACCCGTACGTCGAACCCGGCGTCGGCCGCCGCGCGAACCAGCCGGTACCCGGGATCGGACACGAGCGGCATCCCGCCGTCGGACACGAGGGCGACGTCCTTGCCGGCGCGGAGCGCCTCGAGCACCGCGTCGATGCGAGCATCCTCGTTCGCCTCGAAGACCGACAGCATCGGGCGCTTCGGGAGACCGACCGCCTGCAGCAGCCGGCCGGTCCGTCGCGTGTCCTCCGCCGCGACGACGTCGGCCGCTGCAAGGGTCTCCCGGGCTCGAGCGCTGAGATCGGCGAGGTTGCCGATCGGGGTCCCCACGACGAACAGCGTCCCCGCCATGGGGTGATGCTCCCACGCCGCGCGGTGCGGGCACCGGTACCCTGACCCGATGCCCCGGGTCATGACCTGGCTGAAGAAGCCCGTCGTCGCGATCGTGCTGGTGACGGCGCTCGCCGGGTTCGTCCGCTTCTTCCATCTCGCCCACCCCGGGGAGCTCGTCTTCGACGAGGTCTACTACCCGAAGGCCGGATGCATCCTGATCGGTGGCTCCGACGAGGTCTGCATGATCGATTCGGACGACGAGAAGTTCTGGCGCGAGGACAAGTGGGACGTCGGATCATGGGTCCACCCGCCGCTCGGGAAGTGGCAGATCGGGCTGGGCATCAAGGCTTTCGGGATGGATCCGTTCGGGTGGCGGTTCACGTCTGCCCTCGCCGGCACGCTCGCGGTCATGCTGCTGGCGATCTGCGCCCAGGCTCTGTTCCGGCAGGTCGCCTGGACCTACGTGGCCGGAGGCTTGCTCGCGCTCGAGCACCTCAGCGTCGTGATGTCGCGCACCGCGCTCCTCGACGTCCACCTCGAGCTGTGGATCGTGGCCGGGTTCACGTTCCTCGTGCTCGACCGGCGATGGATCGAGCGACGGCAGACGGCGATCGAGGTGCCGGCGCCCGAACCCGTACGCGAGCCCCTCGGACGGGCCAGACCCGATGGCGACGAACCAGAGTCTCCGACGGTCGACGCGGCGCTCGCCCGGGACCGGCTGCCCCCGATCTACTCTCCGGTGTGGCGCCCGTGGCGCTTCGCGTCGGGGCTCGCCTTCGGCGCCGCGATGTCGGTGAAGTGGTCAGGAGCGATGGGGCTGGCCGCGGCGGTGCTCCTGTCCTACATGTGGGAGGCGAGCCGGCGTCACCGTCGCGACACCACCTGGCCCGACGCCGTGCTGCGGGCCGTCGCCCGGGAATCGTTCGGTCTCGCGCTCGCGTTCATCCTCGTGCCGGTCGCCGTGTTCGTGCTCGTGTGGTTGCCGTGGATCGCCCACTTCGACTGGGACTGGGTGAAGTGGTGGGACACGCAGGTGGGGTCGTTCCGCTACCACCTGCGGGACGGGCTGAAGTGGACCGGGATCGATCCGGATACAGGCTCGGCGACCCCCACCCACCCGTACTACGCCAGGCCGTGGGAGTGGCTGCTTCCCCCGGGGAGGCCAACGTCGTTCTTCGTACGGGACCTGGGCCCGGACATCCAGCAGATCCTGGGGCTCGGCAGCCCCCTGACCTTCTGGCTCAACCTGATCGCGATGCCCGTCGTCGCGTGGGCGTGGATCTCGAAGAAGCGTCGCGACTGGCGCGCCGGGTTCATCCTGGTGGCGTTCCTCGGGCTGCTCCTCCCGTGGCTGCGGATCAGCCGGCCGACCTTCTACTTCTACGTGCTTCCGCTCACCCCGTTCGTCGTGCTGGCGGTCACGTACTTCCTGCGGGAGATCTCCGACCTGCGGATCGTCGTACGCGACCGCCGAACCGGAGAGGTCGCGACGAACCCCGAGACGGGTCTGCCCGCGGTCTCGACCGCGTACGTGTATCGCCCGTTCGTGTGGGCGTACCTCCTCGCGTCCGCGCTGCTGTTCGTGTGGTTCTGGCCGGTGCTCACCGCCGGGCAGATCAGCGACGTCCACTGGCGCGCGATCGTGTGGTTCAACCGCTGGATCTGACACACGCGACCCGACGGCGGCTAGGACCCCGGAACGGGTCTTCCCTCGCGACCTCCAGCAGGGCACATCGGACCCCGGACACACGAAACCCCGGCGCTCTGGCCGGGGCTCGGTCTTGATGGGATATCCCAGGTACCACGGTACGTCGTCCGGCCGGATGCGTCCACCCGCACGGGGATGTTCACGGACCCGTCACGCCACGTCCGCCCCGCGGTCCCCGACCGCCTCCCGCTCCGCGACGTGGACCGGAAGGAGGCCGTCGTCGGCGAGCACCGCTCGCCGCGACGATGGGGGCGGCGGCGGGATCGAGACCGCCGTCGCCCGCGTGAGAGGAACCACCACGTACGGGTCGTCGCGGAACAGGTCCTCCCGGTCCATACGCACCAGCAACCCGTAGCGACCTGCCGGGAAGATGACCTGGGCGAGGTCGGCGACGGACGGATCGACGTACATCGGCGCGAGCAGCAGCAAGGCCATCGGTGGGACCGCCCCGAGGTCGCACCCCGGGGCGAAAGATCGGATCTCGTCGTGGGTGGCGAGCCGCGCCCGAGGATCGCCGACCACCGTCTGGGCCATCTCGAGGTCCAGGTAATGGGTCGAGGGCACGAGCATCAGCGCGGGCCCGCTCGCTGCGATCACGACCTCGGTGCGGATCACCCCTGCCAGGTCCACCCCGTGGGCCTCCGCCGCCTCTCGGACCGACGTCGCCTGGGGCTCCGGGAGCACCAGGAACGGCCGTCCCCGGCCCACCAGGTAGTCCAGCACGTTCGTCACGGGGTCCTCTCGGGCGTCTTCCGCGGGAGGGTACACCGCGGCGATCCCCCGGCTCGTATCCCGCGGAAGATGTCCTCCGAACGGGGGATAGGCTCTCTCAGAACCCGGGGAGCCTCTCCCGGAACAGGAGCCATCCCACGGCCGCGGCGACGTCGAGCAGGAAGTGCGCGATCACGAACGGCCACGTGCGCCGGGTGCGCGTGAACAGCCACGCGAACACGACCCCCATCAGCAGGTTCCCGAGGAACCCGCCCCATCCCTGATACAGGTGGTACGCGCCGCGCAGGACGCCGCTGGTCCCGATCGCCACCCGGTTCGAACCGGTGACCTGCTGGATCCGGGTCACCAGGTACCCGAGCACGATGACCTCCTCGACGATCGCGGCTTCGATCGCGTGCATGAACACCGCCGGGTAGGTCCACCAGTGGTCCGGCGGCGGCGCGGGGATCACGAATCGGTTCAGCCCGAGCTCGACCGCCACCAGGTACAGGCCGAGCCCCGCCAGCCCGATCACCGCGAACAGCGCCGAGCCCGTCGCGAGGTCGCGCGCCGGGCGGTCCGGGGCGAGCCCGATCGCCGCCATGCCCTCACTCGACCGCCGGACGAGGTGCCACACCAGCAACGCCGGGGCGAGCCCGAAGACGAACCCGAGCAGCTGCCGCCCGAACAGCGGGCTCTGCGGTGCCGCCGCGACCGTCACCCCGGCGACGGGGGCCTCGAACAGGCTGAGGATCGCGCTCGCCGCGCTCGCGAGGAGCGACAGCGACAGCACGACGAGGACCTCCTCGACGAGCTGTCGGCGCGCCGCGGGCGCGGGGGGCGGCGCGAGCGCGTGCATCGGGGATCAGACCACGGTGGCGCGAACGTCGAAGCGCAGGTTCTCGTCGACGGGGGTTCCGCCGCCGCAAGACCATCTCGTGTCGTAGGACCAGCAACTCCGGTAGCGCACGCTCGCGTTCGTCGCGATCACGATCACGCGCTTGACGTTCGAGCCGAAGGCGACCTTCGCGGTTCCCCTGCCCTCCGCGTCGAGCCGGATCGCCTTGAACGAGACCGCACCGGAGTCCTCCACGACCACGGCCGAAGCCCCCGGCGCGCTCGCCGAGCCGGGACCATCGATCTCGACCTTGAGCTTCGCGTCGTCGGCGATGCTCGACCCGCGCCGCAGCGCCACGAGCCGGTTCGCCAGGTGGTCGAGCTTCGCGACCGACGTGAAGGACCGCCTCGAGCCGGTCAAGGTCTTCGACGCGGCGGTCTTCGCAGGGTCGTAGGACCTGCCCTCGTCGTAGAACGCGGACGGGACGGAGTTCCACACGGCGAAGTCCGCGAAGGCCCGCCGCATGGTCCAGGACCCTCCGGCGACCGTGCTCCCCGCGATCGCCGAGGCCACGCCCTGCGTGGAGTACCGGTCAGGGCCGCCGGGAGCCCCGTCGAGCGTGCGCCAGATCGAACGCACGATCGTCGGGTCGGGCGCCGCGGTGCCGCCGTCGTTCGCCCCCCGTACTCGGACAGGAACCGCAGGAAGATCCACGCCCCGTACCACTCGTAGGCGACGTTCTTGTCGAGCGGCACCTCAGGCTGCGAAAGGGGGCTCTCATCCAGGTACTGCAGGTTGTCATCGATGTCGTCGTAGGCCTCGTCCTCGATCCACGTCGAGGACGCCTCCATGATCCAGCCGTCCTCGAGCCAGTCGTAGGCGAACTGGACCGCGTGGTGGAACTCGTGCGCCGCCGTCACCTCGAGCAGGTCACGCGGATCCGGAGAGCCGAACTGACCGGAGGCGTAGTCGTCGTCCAGCACGCAGTACGCCGACACGTCGTAGAAGTCGTACCCCGCGGAGGGTCGCCCGTTCGGGTCGTCGGTCGTGCAGAAGCCGTAGAGGTCGTCGGCTCCGACGTTCGCGAGGTATACGTCGAACCTGCCGTCCCCGCCGTTGTCTTTCGATGACAGGTCGGACTTGGGCGCACGGTAGCCGTACGCGTCGACCTGCAGGGCCCAGACCTCGTCCATCACCGCGGCGGTGGCATCCACCTGATCGGGGATGCCGTTCGCCGGGGACGAGTCGATCGGCTTCGGGGCGTCGGAGCTCGACGCCACGTAGTGGACGCAGACCTGAGGCGAGCACACCGGAGGCTCCTCCTCGACCGTGTACCCGTATCCGTCGCGATCAGCGTTGCCCTGTGTGGGGCGAGCGAGCAGCGCCTCGGCTCGGACGCGATCGGCACCGCGGAGCTGGTGGGCCCGGACCGCGAGGTCGCGGAACAGCAGGGTCGCCGCGTGCGGATCGGCCGGGGCGATCTCACCGTAGCGCGCGCTGACGTCGGCCCGAGCGAACATCGCCCCGAGGCGCTCCAGCGCGTACGTGGCCCCATCGACCCGACCAGAGGCGAGCGCGCGAGTCAGGGCATCGGGCTCGGCCGGGGCGAGCGCCGGCAGCGGCTTCGCCACCGCGCGCGCAGGAGCCGCCCCCGCGGACGACGGCACCACGAGGGCGGCCAGCAGGGCGACGGGCAGGACGCGGGACGTACGGGCGAGCAAGCGCATGGCGAACAGGCTACGCCACACCCCGTCGAACGGGGACGATCCGCACCTGCGGGTTACAGGGTGAGGATCGGACAGGTGAGCGTGCGCGTGATGCCCTCCAGCTCCTGCATGGGCATCACGGTTCCCTTCGCCAGGAGGTCGAGGTCGTCGGCCTCGGCGCGCGCGACGATGTCGTACGGCCCCGTCACCGGGTCGACGCTGACGACCCCGCCGATCTTGCGGACCTGCTCGGTGACCTGGCCGGCTTTCCCGACCTCGGTTTGGATCAAGATGTACGCGCTGACCACGGTGGCTCCCTCCTCAAGCCGACGTATCGCCGGCGTCATCACCCTTCTTGAACATACCCATGGCCTTCGACAAGAGACCGCCCGCGGCGGCTCCGGCCTTGTCGAGGGCGGGCTTGGCCTTCTCGGCGGCTGAACCGGCGACCTCGCCGGCCTTGTCGAGGGCGGGCTTGGCCTTCTCGGCGGCTGAACCGGCGACCTCGCCGGCCTTGTCGAGGGCGGGCTTGGCCTTCTCGAGGGCAGGCTTGGCCTTCTCGAGCATCGGTTCGGCCTTCTCCTGCGCCTTGTCCATCGCGGGCTTCGCCTTCTCGGCGGCCGTACCCGCGACCTCCTTCGCCTTGTCCAGGAACCCCTTGTCGCTCGGTGACTCTTCGGTCACGTGACCTCCTCGGGTCGCTGTGGAAAACATCCTCTGTTTCCGAGGGTACCCCCGGCAAATCCCCTGGTCACGGGCACCTCAAGGGAGCCGTGCCCGGACACCTCGCAGACCGCTGTCGACGAAGGCCTCGGCCCGCGTGTCGACGCCGTAGGCGACCTCGTGCCAAGGCATCAGCGACCACACGAGCCGGGCGCGGGCGCGGAACGCCGGGTCGGGCGGTCCACCGTACGCGGCGAGCGCGCGCTCGCCTTCGTCCGGCATCTCGTGGAGCCACCACGCGAAGTCCCACGCGGGATCACCGATCGCAGCCTCCTCCCAGTCCAGGACCCCGACGAGGTCGCCCGTCGGACCGACCAGGACGTGCTCGGGTCCGAGGTCGCCGTGGGTCAGACAGGTCGCGAACCCCCACAGCCGGTCATCGTCGAGGTACGCGGCGAGCAGCCGTTCGGCGCGGTCGCGCCCGTCGTGGTCGAGTCGGGGCACGACCACCTCGGCGAGCCGGTCGCAGTCGCGCCGCCTCGTCTCCCGGACGCCCTCGGCGGTCGTCGCGCGAAGGCCGACGAACTCCGGCGGCACCATGTGGAGGTCGTAGAGGAAGCGCCCGAGCCGCTCCGGCCAGTAGCCGGATGGGGCCTCGTCGGCGGGGGCGCCGTGGAGCTTCGGGTAGATCATCGCGGGCGGGTCCACCGACACGAGCGACGGCACGGGGACCAACGCAGACACCTCGCGCGACAGCTCGGGCAGCAAGGCGAGCTGCGCACGCAGGCTGTCGACCGCCTCCTGCGAGCGAGGGAGTTGCACGATCCACTCGTCGTTCACCTCGTACGTGTCGTAGGTCCATCCCGACCCGATCGGCTCGAACGACCGCACGCCGATCGATGGGAACAGTTGCTCCACGAGGACCCGCGTCTCGTCGGTCGTCATCGGTCGCGTCACGCTCATACGAGGGGGCCGGTCTCCGGCTGCGCCGTGACCGGCGCGCCGTGCCCCGGCTCGGACAAGCTGGGCACGGCCAACGCGAACCATGCCACGACGGCGCCGGCGAGCGCCAGGGCCGAGGCGCCCGCGTACAGGACCGGCGCACCCAGATGCTGGTAGACCCAGCCACCGATCCCCGCTCCGATGATCGGTCCGAGCCCGAACCCGACCATCGCCGACACGGCGTTGCCGGTCGAGTACAGGTTCGGGGGCAGCAGGCGGCCCACGACGACCACGCCGGTGGTGAACAGCAGGCTGAACGCGACACCCTCGAGGAGCGTGAGGACCGACAGGACCGTCGCGTCGTCGATCGAGCCCCACAGCACGAACGCCGTCGCGTAGACGAGACAGCCCGCGACGTAGACCTTCCTCAGACCGAACCGCTCCTGCCAACGCGACGAGCCGCGCATCGTCGGCAGCTCGATCAGACCCCCGAGCGCGGTCCCGAACCCGATCAGCAGAGGCCCACCCCCGGCGTCGGAGATCTTGAGCGAGATGAAGTTCCACGCCGCGTTGAACGCGGTCCACACGAGGAGCAGGGCGGCGAGGTACCCCCAGAACCGCGGCGCCTCTCGGAACACCGCGCCCAGGGAGCCGAGGCGGCCGTGCTTCGTGAGCGGCTGCGGCCGATCGCGCTCGAGCGTGACCGTCCACGCCAAGACGGCGAGCGAGGCGACCGCGTAGATGGGCATCGCCACGCTCATCCCCGCCGCCTCCATCACGGCGCCGAAGGCGAGGCAGCCCGCCGCATAGGTCAGGCTCTCCCAGCCCCGGATCTTCCCGTAGTCCGACATCCGGTCCTCACCCAGGTGCGCGAGCGCGATCGCGTCGATGTTCGGTCCTTGGGCCACCAGGAACAGCGAGTGGATCACCGCCATCGCGACCACGGCAGCGAAGACCTCGACCAGGTTCAGACCCAGCGCGGCGACCGCGGCACCCGCCAGTCCGATCCGCAGGACGGTGAGCCTCCCGATCTTCGTGTCGGCGAGGTGCCCCCACACCGGGTTCGTGATCATCCGGGCCAACGCGGCGGCGGCGATCACGAACCCGATCCGAGACTGGGTCAACCCGTGGTGTTCCTGGAGGTAGATCGCGAAGAAGGGGAAGAACGCCGCGATCACCGGTCCGAACAGCAGGAACAGCCCTTGGACGGCGACGGCGTCTCGGACAGGCGGGCGCGACATGCGGGGCCACGCTAACAGCCGGTCCAGGTCGCTCCGTGCCGCGCGGTCAGCCGCTGCCGACGTAGACGGAGACGGCGCGCGCGTAGGCCCCGGCGATCGCCTCGACCGCTTCGCCCTCGCTGGTCCCACCCGCGAACATCGCCCGGAGCGGCTCCCACCAGATCGATCGGCCGATGGCGAACCCGTCGAACCCATCGACCGCCGCCCCGACCCGGAGCCACCGGTCCACCACCTCGGTGTCGGCGCCGCGCCCGAGCACCACGCAGGGCGCGCCTGCCGCAGCGGCCACCCGTTCGCAATCCTCCCGGCGGCCGAGCCCCTCGATCTTCCACACGGTGGCGGCGATGCCGTCGTCGCGCATCTCCTCGATCGCCCGCACCATCAGCCCCGGCCGGATCTCCGTCTCGTAGACGGTCATGTCGTGGTGTGGTTCAGGGGGGACGAGCAACTCCAGCATCAACCCTCGTTCGCTTCCCTCGCAGTGATCGACGAGAGCGCCGAGGGCCGCCCGTTGCCGGGCGTTCATCGCTGCGTCACCCTCGGGGTTGTAGCGGACGAGGACCTTCGCCCACGCGGGATCGAGGGCCTGGAGGCGGTCGCGCCACTCGACCTGCTCGAAGGCGAGTTCGGCGCGCCCGCTCGCCTCGACCGGCACGGCGACGCGGATCCCCTCGCGGCGGGCGGCCGCGATCACCTCGATCCCGTACGTCGCGTCGACGAGCGCGGCCGCATGGCTGCGCGAGACACGCCCGTCGCCGACGGCGCGCAGGAGGCCCTGCCAGATCACGCGCTTCGCGATCCGTGCCCGCTCCACGACGTCGGCAGACGGCTCACCCTCGACGCCGAAGAACGACCGCATCAGCGAGGTCCGGTGGTCGAACGCGAGGACGAACAGTGGCATCGCTCCGATGCTATCGGTCAGGTCCGCGGACCGGCTCCGGTTCGCGCATCCGCGTGCACGTTCCGCGTCGACGGCTCGTCGGACCTCGGTGCCAGACTCCGGGCCATGGCCAAGGTCGCGATCATCGGCGCGGGCAGCGTCGAGTTCACCCGGAACATCCTCACCGACCTGTGCTCCGCCGAGGAGCTGGAGGGGTCGCTCGAGTTCGCGCTCCACGACATCGACCAGGAGCGCCTCGCGTACGCGGAGCGAGCCGCGCTCCAGGTCATCGACCGGCTCGGCGCCGGTCACCGCGTGCGCTCGTGCCCCGACCGGCGCGACGCGTTCGAGGGCGCCGACTACCTGATCAACGAGATCCAGGTCGGCGGGTACGACGCGACCGTCACCGACTTCGAGGTCCCTCGACGGTACGGGCTCTTGCAGACGATCGCCGACACGATCGGGATCGGCGGCATCATGCGTGGGCTCCGGACGATCCCCGTGATGATCGAGATGGGCGACGAGATGGCCGAGCTGTGCCCCAACGGCCTCCTGCTCAACTACACGAACCCGATGGCGATGGTGCCCTGGGGGATCTGGGCCGGCTCCGCGTGGCCCGCGTCGCGGACCGTAGGCGTGTGCCACAGCGTTCGCGACACCCACGGCTTCCTCGCCTCGCTCGTCGGCCTCCCCGAGGAGCGGATCGCCTTCCGCACCGCCGGGTTCAACCACCAGTGCTTCGTGTACGAGTTCCGCGACCGCGAGACCGGCGAGGACCTGTACCCGCGACTGCGCGAGATCGTCGAGGCCGACCCCGACGGGCTCGGGCGCCGCGTCCGCGTGGAGATCTTCCGGCGGTTCGGCTACTTCCCCACCGAGTCGAGCGAGCACTCCGCCGAGTACATCCCGTGGGTGCTCCACCACCCCGACCAGGTCGAGCGGTTCCGCTCGGAGATCGACGAGTACATCCGTCGCAGCGACGAGAACCTCGAGGACTGGGCCGCGATGAAGGCGCAGCTCGACGCGGGCGAGGAGATCGAGCTCGACCGCAACGACGAGCTCGCGTCGCAGTTCGTGTTCGCGCTCGAGACGGGCACGCCGATGGAGCTGTACGGCAACGTCCGCAACGACGGCTTGATCGAGGGACTCCCCGACGACGCCTGCGTCGAGGTCCCGGTCTTGGTGAACAAGAACGGCGTCCAGCCGACGCGGATCGGTGCGCATCCCGCCGCAGTGCCTCGCGCTGAATCGGACGTTCCTCAACACGGTCGAGCTCACCGTGCAGGCGGTCGTCCAGGGCTCGCGCGACCTCGTGTACCAGGCCGCGCTGCTGGACCCGCACACCGGTGCGACGCTCACCATCGATCAGGTCGTCAACATGGTTGACGACCTGATCGACGCCCACGGCGACCTGATCCCCGAACCGATCCGCCGCGGAGCGCCCCGCTGGGCTCGGTGAGGGCCAGACGGAGCTCGGCGATCGCGGCCAGCATCGGGGTCGCGGAGCGCTTGCGCCCGTCCCACTGCCGCAACACCTCCGCGGCCGCCGCCTCGATGCCGCGCAGACGCGCGAGCTCCTCGGTCGAGATCGACACCGTGCTCAGGCCGTCGTCCACGCCTCGTCCTCCTTCAGACCACCGTGACCTCGAGGCCGGCGTCGCGGAGCGCGCGAAGCGCGCGGATGTTCGCCCCGGGGTCGGTGATCAGCTCGTCGACCCGCTCGACCGGGCAGATCCGCACGAACGCCGCCGCGCCCACCTTCGAAGAATCCGCGACCACGACCACACGGCGAGCCCTGGAGATCAGGGTCGCGTTCGTGTGCGCCTCGACCTCGTGATGGGTGGTGCAGCCGTGATGCGCGTCGATCCCGTCAACCCCGATCAACGCGATGTCGAGGCGCAGAGCATCCAGGGCCTGCTCCGCGATCGGCCCGACCAGTTCGTAGGACTCCGGACGGGCGGTGCCACCGGTGACGACCAGCCGTAGGTTCGGCCTGATCGCGAGTTCGCTCGCGATGTTCAGTGCGTTCGTCACGACCGTGAGACCGTCGCGGTCGACGAGGGCGCGCGCGACCTCGGTGCACGTCGTCCCACCGGTCAGCCCGACGGTGCCGCCGTCGGCGACCCGGTCCGCGGCGACCTTCGCGATCCGCTGCTTCTCCTCGTGTCGGCGTGCGCTCTTGTAGCGCAGCGGCAGCTCGTACAACACGCCCTGTGCCACCGCGCCGCCGTGCGTCCGCGTCAGCAGCCGCTGGTCCTGGAGCAGCTCGAGGTCGCGCCGGATCGTGGCGGTGGACACACCGAGCCGAGACGCGAGTTCCGCCACCACCACGGCGCGGTCGTTCGCGAGCTCCTCGAGGATCGCCGCGAGCCGTTCGTTCTGGCGCATCGTGGGTCCAGGGTAGGACAAACGTGCACATGCGTGTTCGTTTCCACCTTGCCTCGTTCACGAACGCGCACTAGCGTCCGCTGCGGATGACCGAGACCGAGCGCGAGATCGCGAGCCAGCCGGAGATGTGGCGCCGTGCGGTCGAGGTCGCCGCGGGTCCCGAGGCGGTCGAGGTGCTGCCACGTCACGGCGAGCGGGCCGGCGTGTTCGGATGCGGCACGTCGTGGTTCATCGCGCAAGCGTACGCGGCACTCCGCGAGGCGGCGGGACACGGTGAGACCGATGCCTGGACGCCGACCGAAGAGATCGCGCGACGGCCGTACGACCGTCGGCTCGCCATCAGCCGCAGCGGGACGACGACGGAGGTGATCGCGTCCGTGCAGACCGTGCACGGAACGGGCGTCATCACCGGCGTCCGGGATTCCCCGCTCGCGGCCGTCGCCGAGCGGACCCTCGTGCTGGACTTCGCAGATGAACGTTCGGTCGTCCAGACGCGCTTCGCCACGACGACGCTCGCGTTGCTGCGGGCGAGTCTGGGCCAGGACCTCTGGCCGGCGATCGTCGATGCGGAGCGTGCCCTGGGCGAGTCGCTGCCCGTCGATCCGACCGCCTTCGAGCACTTCGTGTTCCTCGGGCACGGATGGACGGTCGGGCTGGCGCACGAAGCCGCGCTCAAGCTCCGGGAGGCCGCGCAGGCGTACACCGAGTCGTACCCCGCGATGGAATACCGACACGGCCCCGTGAGCGTCGCCGGCCCGCGCACGCTGGTCTGGGTGCTCGGCACGCCCGATACGTCGGTCGCGTCGGACATCGCCGCGACGGGCGCGACCGTTCGGACGGCCGAGCTCGACCCGATGGCCGAGCTGGTGTTGATCCAGCGCACCGCGGTCGCGCTCGCGGACGCCCGCGGGCTGGACGTGGACCATCCGAGGAACCTGACGCGGTCGGTGGTGTTGACGGGGGCGAACGATCCCCACGAACGATGAGAGCACGGATGCCTGAGACGCAGGCGGAAGGAGCGAAGATGACTCGACGGTTCGCACGGATGCGGTGGGTGACCGCCGCGCTGACCCTGACCCTGATCGCATCGGCGTGCACCTTCGGCGAGAGCGAGACCGCCGCGAGCGACGGAGGCGGTACCGAGGGCGAACAGGTCGCGCTGAAGATGTGGGCGCACCGGAGCAAGTCGTTCAACAAGGCGCTCCGCGACGCGGCCGCCGCCTACAGCGACGAGCACCCGAACGTCACGATCGAGCTCGAGACCTTCGACTACGACACGTACATCCAGACGCTCCAGACGGCGCTCCCGGCGGGCAACGCGCCCGACATCATCCACATGTTCGGGACGTGGACCTGCAGCTACGCCGACAACCTCACGCCGGTCCCCGACGACGTGACCTCGCTCGCGGACGCCCAGTCGGCCTTCTTCCCCGGCCCGCTCGGCGGCTTCACCTGCGACGACACGCTGTACGGCCTGCCCCAGGAGTCCAACGTGGAGTACGGGGCGACCCTCGTGAACACCGCGATGGCGCAGGATGCCGGCGCCGGTACCGGTGGGTGGGCGACCTGGGACGAGTTCATCGCCGACGCGCAGAAGGTGACGGTGATCCAGGACGGCGCCGATCACACGTGCCGGCTACAACTTCACGTCCGGTGACGCGCTGGCGCACTCGTTCCTGTCGCTGATCCTCCAGGGCGGCGGCAGCTACCTCAACGAGGACGGGACCGCGTTCACGTTGAACACACCCGAGGGTGAGCGCGCGCTCACGCTCATGAAGTCGATGGTCGACGCGCAGATCATCGACCCCGTCCTGTACAACGACGAGCAGAACTGGGTCGGGGACTGCTACTTCACCGAGCTGTGCGCGATGGGCCTGGTGGGACCCTGGGCGGTCGCCGACTACGCGGAGGACTACCCGGAGATCACGGCGAACACGATCTACAGCGAGCTTCCCCCGCTGGACGAGTCGAAGGCCTTCGTGGCCGACTCCGGCTGGGGACTGTCGGTGTCCACGGACAGCCCGAACGCCGACGTCGCGTGGGACTTCGCCCGGTTCGCGGCGCTCGACGCCCCGAACGCCGAGGCGTGGAACCTGACCTCGGGGACGCTCCCGGCGCTCGTGGAGAACGCCGAAGGGGCCGCGAAGGACCGGCTCCTTTCGTCGTTCCCGCACTTCGAGACGTGGTTCGGGATCTTGCCGAACGCACAGTTCGTGGGGCAGCTGCCCGACCGCGACCTCCTGTACTACGAGATCATCTACACGAACGTCCTCGGCATGCTGCAGGGCGAGCAGACGATCGACCAGGCGCTCCAGTCGATGGAGGCCGAGGCGAACGAGACGTTCGGATAGGGCCACGGTCGACGCGTGAGCGACACGATCGGCCTCGGGCGCAGGCGCCGGCTCTTCAAGGGCCGGGAGGGCGCGCAGCGACGCTTCGTCGCGGGCGTGACCCTCCCGGCGATCGCCTTCATGGCGATGTTCTCGATGCTGCCGATCATCTGGGCGTTCGCGCTGGCGTTCTTCGACTTCAGCCCGCGCAGGACCGGCACGCCGTTCCTGGGACTCGGAGCCGACAACCCCTTCGTCGGGCTCCAGCACTTCAGGGGGATGGCCGACTTCTCGTCGGACGCTCCGCTGGAGGTCCGCCAGTTCCATACCGCGCTGAAGGTCACGCTGCTGTTCGCGTTCGTCGTGGTGCCGCTGAACCTCGCGATCACGCTCCCCCTCGCGGCGATGATCGAGTCGGTCCACAAGCGCGCGCGCCCGATCTTCCGCACGGTCTTCTTCCTGCCCGTGCTGGCCTCGTCGGTCGGCGTGGCGATCATCTGGGGGTTCATCCTGCACCCGCAGAACGGCCTGCTGAACGGGTTCATCTCGCGGATCACGGGCAAGGTCACCGTGATCTCGTGGATCTCGGACCCGAGCCTCGTGTACTTCGGGATCCCCGTCGCCCTCATCGCGGTGATCGTCGCCTACCTGTGGCAGGACATCGGGTACAACATGGTGATCTTCATCGCCGCGTTGCAGGCGATCCCCGGCTCGGTCAAGGACGCGGCACGGGTGGACGGGGCGAGCGCGTGGCAGACCTTCTGGCACATCACGCTCCCGCTGCTGACGCCGACGATCCTGCTGACCTCGATCCTCACGATGATCTCCGCCTTCCAAGTCTTCGACCTGTTCCAGGTGATGACCGACGGCGGCCCACAGGACCAGACGCGCGCGCTCTCCCTCGACATCTACCGCAACGCGTTCCGCTACCAGCGGATGGGGTGGGCGGCGGCGGTCTCGGTCGTGCTGTTCGCGATCGTGTTCGTGATCTCGCTCGCGCAGACCCGCCTGCTCCGCAGCCGGTGGGAGTACTAGCCATGGCGACCATCGTCGAGCGGCCGAGCAAGAGCGGGCGGAAGGGGGAGGACCTCCCTCAGGCCCATGGCGTGGGGCGCAACCGGTTCATCCGCGTGGGCCTCTACGTGGTGCTGGCGGTGTTCGGGATCGTCGCGGCGATGCCGTTCGTCTGGATGATCCTGTCGTCGTTCAAGACCGCGGCCGAGATCCGCCAGATCCCGCCGACGTTCTGGCCACAGGAGGCCACGCTCGACAACTACCGGACGATCCTGCAGGACCCCGAGCTGCCGCTGGAGCTCTTCTACCGGAACTCGGCGTTCATCGCGGTGATGAACACGGTCGCGACCCTGTTCACCGGCTCGATCCTCGGGTACGTCTTCGCGAAGTTCGAGTTCCGGGGACGGCAGGCGCTGTTCTGGTTCATCCTCGCCACGATGATGATCCCCTCGCAGGTCACGATGCTCCCCGGCTACCTGATCCTGCTGCAGCTCGGCCTGCTGAACAACCTGTGGGGGCTGGTCGTCCCCTCGATGGTCGACGCCTTCGCGATCTTCGTGATGCGCCAGTTCATCCTGTCGATCCCGAACGACGAGATCTACTCCGCACGCGTCGACGGCGCGTCGGAGTGGCGGATCTACCGCTCCGTGGTCCTGCCCCAGCTCGGCGCGCCGCTCGCCACGCTCGGGATGCTGACCTTCATGTTCAACTGGAACGCCTACCTCTGGCCGCTGATCGTCCTGACCGAGCAGGACGTGCGGACCCTCCCGATCATCCTGACGTGGTACGACTCGCAGCACTCGTCGCAGGACAACCTCGTGATGGCGGCGTCGGTGCTGATCGTGATCCCCGTGCTGATCATCTTCGCGATGTCGCAGAAGTGGATCGTCCGCGGCCTCACGCTCACCGGAGGGAAGTAGCGGAACCGTCGGCCGGACCGGCTCTCGCGGCGGAGCGCCGCGCGGCCGTCACTCGATGCGGCTGCCGTCGGTCGGATCGAACAGGTGGAGGCGCGCCGTGTCGATCACGAGGTCGACGGTGTCGCCGAGCCGCGCCTGCGCGCGCGGATCGATCTTCGCCACGAACGTCGACACCCGCTCTTCGACCAGGCCCTCCAGCTTGTCCGTCTCCTCTCGGTCCCGCGCCAGCTCCCGGGTGTCCTCGGTCAGCACCGGCGGGGCGTCCACGTCGAAGTGCACGAGGATCTCGGAGCCGAGGGACTCGACCAGATCGATCTTCGCGCGCAGCCGGCGGCCCTCGGGGTCGAGGCCGGCGAAGCGCTCGTGCTGGATCGTCTCCGGCCGGATACCGAGGACGAGAGGCCGCCCCTCGTAGCGCTCGAGGTCGGGACGTCGGGCGAGCATCGAGGGATCGAGCTCGAGCCACGTCGACCCGAAACGGACACCCAGCCGGCCGTCCTGGCGATCGATCCGGGCCTCGGCCATGTTCATCGCCGGCGATCCGATGAAGCCCGCGACGAAGAGGTTCGCCGGCTGCTCGTACAGGACCTGCGGCGTGTCGACCTGCTGCAGACGCCCCTTCTTGAGCACGGCGACGCGGTCCCCCATCGTCATGGCCTCGGTCTGGTCGTGCGTGACGAAGATCGTGGTCACGTCGAGGTTCGTCTGGATGCGCCGGATCTCGGCGCGCATCTGGACCCGCAGCTTCGCGTCGAGGTTCGACAGCGGCTCGTCCATGAGGAACGCCTGCGGCTCCCGGACGATCGCCCGGCCCATCGCGACGCGCTGACGCTGTCCTCCGGACAGGGCCTTCGGGCGCCGATCCAGCAGGTCCTCGATGCCCAGGATGACCGCGGCGTCGTGCACCCGCCGACGGATCTCCGCCTTGTCGAACTTCCGGACCTTCAGCGAGAACGCCATGTTGTCGTACACGGTCATGTGCGGATACAGGGCGTAGTCCTGGAACACCATCGCGATGTCGCGGTCCTTCGGGGGGAGTTCGTTCACGACCTGGTCGCCGATCGTGATCGCGCCGTCGGTGATGCCCTCGAGGCCGGCGACCATCTTCAGGGCGGTGCTCTTCCCGCACCCCGACGGCCCGACGAACACCATGAACTCCCCGTCGCCGATCTGGAGATCCAGGTCGCAGACCGCTTCGGTGCCGTCCGGATAGGTCTTCGTGACGTCCTCGAACGTGATCGTCGCCATCAGCTTCCTCCGTCGGCGAAGCATAGCGGTGGGCCTGTCACGAGCGGGCGCCCGTCGATCGTCCTCATCGCATCAACCCGGGCACGATGCGCAGCGCGTTGTCCGCGTAGACCTTCGTGAGGACGTCGTCCGGCAGGTCGACCCCGCTGATCGCCCACCGACCCATCAGCGGGACGTCCTCGGTGGAGTGCGGGAAGTGCTCGTCGGCGGTCTCGAGGAACCGGAAGTAGATCGCGTAGTTCTCCCGCGCCGGGGGGAACTCGTCGATCCCGAACAGGACCCGGTCCGGATGCGCCAGGATCAGCTCGCGAGCGGCCCTTGGCTGGCGCCCGACCTCGGCCACGCGAGCCGCGAGGTCGACGTGATAGTTGGGGTAGGCGTCGAGCATCGACCCGACACGGCCCAGGTTCTCGGCGTAGCCCCCGACGTGCACGCCCACGAACGTCGTGTCCGGGTTCGCGGCCACCAGCCCTTCGAGCGCGTCGATCAGCCGCTCGAACCGTGGGAACGAGGGATCGGCGAAGGACCACTCGGGATGGGCGTGCAGCTGCTCGTAGCGTTCGTTCCGCTCGTCGATCGGGTCGAAGAACGCCACCGGGTCGGCCGTGTGGATGAAGACCGGGACGGCCAGGTCGGCCGCCGCCTCCCACAGCGGCGCCAGACGGGCGTCGTCGGGGAGGATCAGCTCGCCGCCGGCGTCGCGGACGTGCAGGCCGAGGTCCTTCCAGACCTTGATCCCCTTCGCGCCGGCGGCCACGCTCGCGCGCAGCGACGCCGCGGCGGAGCGACCGACATCGCCGGAGGCCACCGCGGCCTCCCAATCGACGTGGCAGCACGTGGCGAACCGGCCGGGATACGCACGGTCGTAGCGATCGAGGTTCTCCTCGAGCTCGGTCCCCCAACGCCCGTCCAGGTTCACGATCGCCCGGAGGTTGCACACCTTCATCAGGGAGATGAGGTCGCTCACGTCCGGGACGGTCCACGCATCCGGATCATCGCTCACCCATGCGGAGAGCCACCGACCGAGGTGGTTGTGCGCGTCGACGGCCGGCAGACGGGCACGGTCGACGGGATGGGACGGGACGACGAGCTTCGGCTCGGGCCGCCAGTCCCGGAGCTGCAGGTCGCGGCTCCCGCCTCATCGGACGACGGGGGTTCCCTCGGCGAACCGAGGCAGCCAGCGCGCCTCGGCCTCGAGCATCCGGTCGGTCATCTCGTGGATCTGCGGCAGCGTGAGGAGCGCGCTCGTGAGCGGGTCGAGGGCGACGGCGGCGTGGACCAGATCGCGGTCGCCGGTCATCGCCGCCTCCACGGTGAGGCGCTGCACGGTGATCTGCACCTGATTGAGCGCCGCGCACGCCGCGGGTAGCTCCCCGTACCGCGTTGGACGCAGGCCGTTCCCATCGACGAGACATGCGACCTCGACGCAGGCGTCGGCCGGGAGGTTCTCGATCGAGCCTGCGTTGCGGACGTTCCCGTAGACGACCCGCGGCCGCCCCGTCACGAGGCTGTCGATGATCGGCGCCGCGAACTCGCCGCCGTGCTGCGGCCCGTCGCGACGCGACTCCTCGACGATGTCCTCGTTCGAGGTGTCGGCGACCGCGTTCTGGCAGATCTCGAGGTAGTTCCAGTGACGATCGAGGTAGGAAGCGGTCAGCTCCGGCGTGCGACGGAACCAGGCCCAGTACTCGCTCGCGTGGTGGCTGGACTCGGTATGGAAGTACCCCGTCAGCAGCATCAGCTCGGACCGCACGGTCTCGATGCTCTCGTACGCATCCTCGGACCGAGGGAGCAACGGGATCGTCCTGTCGACGTGCCGGGCCTTCATCACCTCGCGGATCCGAGGGATCAGGTCCTGCTCGCCGCGGCAGAACGTGGTGAACCACGCGGTGTGGTTCACCCCGGCGCACTCGAACGTCACCTCGTCGTACGGGACCTCCAGCTCGCGGGCGAGCAGCTCGGAGGTGCCCTGCACGCTGTGGCACAGCCCGACGACCTTCACGCCGAGCAGATCGGTGGCCCAGATGTTGACCGACATCGGGTTCGCGTAGTTCAACAGCCACGCGTCGGGGCAGATCTCGAGCATCGCCTCGGCGACCTCGCGGAGGGCCTCGACCGTACGGAGTCCTCGGAAGATCCCGCCGGGCCCGAGCGTGTCGCCCACCGTCTGATCGATCCCGTACTCGCGCGGGATCAGGACGTCGTGGGCGTAGGCCTCGACGCTGCCCACCTGGAACACGGTCAGGACGACGTCCGCACCATGCAGGGCCGCGCGGAGCTCAGCAGCCACCTCGACCGTCGCCGATACCCCGGCATCGTCGATCAGCTGCTGCACGTAGCCCCGCGTCCGGTCCGCGGCGGGTGGGTCGATGTCGTACAGGACGAGCGACGCGCCCGAGAGGGCCGGGAACGCGAGGATGTCGCGAGATAGCTCGAGCGGGAACACCCACCCTCCCGCGCCGACGATCACGATCCTCGGGTGCTCCATCACGGCTCCTCTCGACTGGCGCGGGACCGTCCGGCATCGTATCGCCACGGCTGGCCCGCGTGCACGTTCGTGACCGGAACGGGCCTAGAACGGTCAGACATGCGCACCAGGAGGTGCGGGGTAGACTGCCGAACACCGGAGGAAGCCCGTGGAGGAACGCACCGAGATCGTGACCACCGACGCGCCGCGGGGTACCGGCGCGTACTCCCAGGCGCTGCGCGCCGGCGACTTCGTCTTCATCTCCGGGCAGGGCCCGCTCGATCCCGAGACCCTCGAGGTCGTGGGAACCACGATCGAGGAACAGACCGAGCAGACGCTGCGGAACCTCGCAGCGATCGCCGCTGCCGCGGGCGGATCGCTCGGCGATGTCGCGAAGGTCTGCGCGTTCCTGTCATCCATCGACCTGTTCGAGGGGTTCAACGCGACCTACGAACGGATCGTCGATGCGCTCCCCCGCCCCGCTCGCACGACGACCGGCGCGGAGCTGCGCGGGATCCTCGTCGAGATCGACGCCGTGCTCTACCTGCCACGGTGAGCACGATCGCCGACCTCGACACGCCAGCGCTCCTGTTCGACCTCGACGTCGTCGGGCGCAACATCGCCGAGATGGCGGGGGTCGCCCGGGCGGCCGGCGTCCGGCTGCGACCGCACACCAAGACTCACAAGTCGCCCGAGATCGCTCGGATGCAGCTCGAGGCCGGCGCCGCGGGGATCACGGTCGCCAAGCTCGGCGAAGCCGAGGTGATGGTCGACGCGGGGCTGAACGACGTCCTCGTCGCGTACCCCCTCGTGGGCGAGGCGAAGCTCGCTCGGTTCCGAGGGCTCTTGGAGCGTGCGGACCTGCGCGCGACCACCGACTCCGTCGAGGTCGCCGAGGGGCTCGGGCGCGTCGGGCGGAGCCTCGGACGCGACGTCCCCGTGCTGATCGAGGTCGACACCGGTCTGCACCGCGTCGGCAGTGCCCCCGGGGGACCCACCGTCGAGCTAGCGCAGCGGGTCGCGGCGGTCGCCGGGGTCGAGGTCATCGGTCTCCTCACGCATGCCGGTCACGCCTACCGGAGCGCGGGACCCGACGAGCTGCGAGCCACCGCCGAGCGCGAGGGCCTCGATCTGGTCATGACCGCGGCCGCGTGCGCGGAGGCCGGGATCGAGCTGCGCGAGCTGAGCGTCGGATCCACGCCCACCGCGAGGATCGTCGCGGACGTCGAGGGCGTGACCGAGATCCGCCCCGGCACGTACGTGTTCAACGACGTCCAACAGCTGCGCCTGGGCGTCGCCTCCGAGACGGCCTGCGCGGCGACCGTCCTCACCACGGTCGTCGCGCACCCGACCGACGAGCGCTTCGTCCTGGACGGCGGGTCGAAGGCGTTCACGTCCGACGGTGGCGACGGGCCGCCGTTCCCGGGTCGCGGCGTCGTCGTCGGCCGCCCCGAGCTGCAGATCGACTTCATGAACGAGGAACATGCCGTCGGACACCGCACCGGAGCCGACGACGTCCGGATCGGCGAGCGCCTCCGAGTGATCCCCCTGCACGCCTGCGCGACCGTGAACATGTTCGACGTCGCGGCGGGCGTGCGCGGCGAGGTCGTCGAGCGAGAGATCGCGATCGCGGCACGCGGGAGGATGCGGTGATGCGCGGGCTCGAGGGCAAGGGGGTGCTCGTGACCGGCGCGAGCCGGGGGATCGGCGAGGCGGCGGCTCGCCGGTTCCTCGAAGAGGGGTGCCGCGTCTTCATCTGCGCACGTCACGACCACGGCATCGAGCGGGCGGTTCGTGAGCTCGGGGCGCTCGGTTCGGTGGACGGGGTCGCGTGCGACGTCAGCGACCCCGACGCTGTCACGAGGATGATCGAGGCCGCCGACGCGTTCCTCGACGGGATCGACGTGCTCGCGGCGAACGCCGGCGTCGCGTGGCAGGAGGACGTCCTCGACATCACCCTCGAGCACTGGGACGAGATCCTCGACATCAACCTGCGTGGGATGTTCCTGGTCTCGCAGGGGGTCGCCCGTCGGATGACCGCCCGTGCCAGCGGCGGCTCGATCGTCATGATGTCGTCGACGAACGCGTTCGAGGGCGAGGCAGGCTACGCGCACTACAACGCCTCGAAGGGCGCGATCACGATGCTCGCCAGGACGATGGCCGTCGAGCTCGGCCCGCGAGGGATCCGCGTGAACGCCCTGTGCCCCGGGAAGATCCAGACGCCGCTGCAGGCGAAGGCGGAGGACGCCGCGTACACCGAGCGATACGTTCGGGAGAAGATCCCGCTCGGTCGATCGGGCACCGTGGAGGAGGTGGCCGCTGCGTACGCGTTCCTCGCGTCCGACGAGGCCGCGTTCATCACCGGGGAGCTGCTCGTCGTGGACGGCGGGCAGCTCGCGATGTAAGGGAGGCGGCGATGAGAGCGCTCGTGTACCTGGGGCCGCGCCGGATGGAGCTGCAGGAAGCCCCCGAGCCCGTCGCGGAACCCGGCGAAGTCGTGTTCGCCACGTCCGCCGCCGCCGTGTGCGGCTCGGACCTCCACGGGTTCCGTGAGGCCAGCCCCCGCCGGATCCCGCCCCTCGTGATGGGACACGAAGGCGTGGGCACGATCGCCGCCGTCGGCGCGGGCGTCGACCCGGTCCGCGTCGGCGAACGCGTCGTGCTCAAGCCGATCCTCGCCTGCGCGGAGTGCGAGCCGTGCCGCGAGGGCCGCCCCAACCTCTGCGTGAACGGCCGTCTCGTGGGCCGTGAGCTCACGGGTGCGTTCGCCGAGCGGTTCGCCGTCCCGGCGGCGGCGGCCGTGGCGATCGCGGCCGACGTCCCGGACACCCTCGCGACGCTCACCGAGCCGCTCGCGAACGCGGTCCACGTGACGAGCCGCTCGGTGCGCGAGAGCGACGACGTCCTCGTGGTCGGCGCGGGCCCGATCGGGGTCCTGATGGCGCGGATGGCGCTCGAGCAAGGCGCCCAGCGCGTCTGGTCAACCGACCCGGTGCCTACGAGGCTCGCGTTCGCGGAGGCCCAAGGCGCAGTGCCGGTCATCGGCGACGATCCGCAAGCCGCCGTCCTCGCCACGACAGACGGGCGAGGTGTGGACGTGGTGATCGACGCCGCGGGCTTCGAGGCGACGTGGGGGCTCGGGCTCAGGGTCGTGCGGCCCGGCGGCCGGATCGAGGCGGTCGGGCTCGGACAGCCGGCCGGCTCCGTCGACTTCTTCGCGATCGCGGGCAAGGAGGTCCAGGTGACGGGATCGTTCGCATGGACAAACGAGGACTTCGATCGCGCGATCGCGCTGATCGAGCGCGGCGCGATCGACACGACGGGGTGGTTCACGACGATGCCGCTCGCCGAGGGGCAGCGCGCGTTCGAGGAGCTCGTCGACACGACCGACCGGTTCAAGGTGGTGCTGACGCCATGAGGCTCGTGACGTTCGAGGGAGGATTCGGGCGGGTCGACGGCGACGTCGTCGTGCCGATGGGCGACGACATCGTTCACTACTTGGCGACCGGGGAGGCGACGGAGCGGGGCCCGATGCCGCTCGAAGGGGTCCGGCTCCTGGCGCCCGTCCCGCAGCCCGGCAAGGTGATCTGTATCGGGCTGAACTACCGGGACCACGCCGAGGAGTCCGGCTTGCCGCTCCCCGAGGTCCCGATCCTGTTCCCGAAGTTCGCGAACAGCGTGATCGGCCCGGGCGACCCGATCGTGCTCCCACCGGAGACCGCCGAGCCCGACTACGAGGCCGAGCTCGGCGTGGTGATCGGCCGGCGCGCGTCGCGGGTCGCCGAGGCCGACGCGCTCTCGTACGTCGCCGGCTACACGTGCATGAACGACGTCTCCGCCCGCGACCTGCAGAACCGGACCTCGCAGTGGATGCTGGGCAAGGCCATCGACACGTTCCTGCCGTGCGGCCCATGGCTCGTCACGGCCGACGAGATCCCCGATCCGCAGGACCTCGCGATCGGCCTGCGACTGAACGGCGAGCAGCTGCAATCCTCGACGACGGCACAGATGGTCTTCGGGGTGGCGGAGCTGATCGCGTTCATCAGCCGGACGCTGACCCTCGAGCCCGGCGACCTGATCGCGACGGGCACACCGCCCGGCGTCGGGTTCGCCCGGAAGCCACCGATCTGGCTGCGCGACGGCGACCGGGTCGAGGTCGAGATCGAGGGCATCGGGACGCTCGCCAACCCCGTGCTCGCGGGAGGCGCACCCTGAGGCGCACGCTCCGCCTGCCGCCCGACGCGCCGTTCCGGACCCTGGTCGGCGTGGGCGGGATCGGCGGCGGGATGTTCCTCGCCCTCGAGGGCACGCACACGCTCGGACGCGAGGAGAGTCGGGGGGCGCGCCTCCTGGACGTCCGCGACGCCTGCAAGCTCCACATCGTGGCTCACCACGTCGCCGTGCTCCTCGGCGCCGATCCTGCGGGGATGCCCTTCCGCGTGGTGCCGCTCGGGGACGTCGGAGACGACGAGACCGGTCGATGGGCGCTCGGAGAGATGGCCGCGGTGGGCATGGACACGACCCACGTCCGCACGCTCCCGGGTCGCTCGACGTTGTTCAGCGTCTGCTTCCAGTATCCCGACGGAGCGGGGGGCAACCTCACGACGCTCGACTCGGCCGCCGCCGCCCTCACCGAGGCCGACGTCGACGCGCTCGAACCGCTGCTGAAGACCGAGGGACCGCGCGCGATCGCGCTGGCCGCGCCTGAGGTGGGGCTCGCGCCGCGCCGTCGGCTGCTCGAGCTCGCCCGTGCGCACGGGGCGTTCGGCGTCGCCTCGTTCGTGTCCGGCGAGGTGACCGACGCCCGTGCGATGTTCGAGCTGGCCGACCTGGTCGCGCTGAACGCGGACGAGGCGGTGGCGCTCACGGGTCGGCCGTTCGATCCCGACGACCCGTCCTCGCTCACGGCGGCCATGGGCGTGCCACGCCTGATCGTCACGGCCGGCTCGCGTGGCGCCTGGGCGTTCTCCGACGGTCGCTCGCATCACCGCGCCGCGATCCCGGTCGAGGTGGCGAGCACCGCCGGGGCCGGCGACGCCCTGCCTCGGCGGCGTGCTCGCGGCCCTCGCCGCCGGCGTGCCCCTGCTCCCGCTGGAGGGCCGCGACCCCGACATGTTCACGTGCGCGCTGGACCTCGGGGTCCTGCTCGCGGCGCTCTCCGTCACCTCGCCCCACACGATCCCCCCGAGGCGAGACCTCGATGCCGTGCTCGCGTTCGCCGCGCAGCACGACGTCATGCTTCGCCCCGCCTCTCGCCGACGTGCTCTGACCGAGGAGGAACGACATGGATCTCGCGGAACTCCGCCAGGAGGTCTGGTGGGCGAACCGGCAGCTGCCCGCCGCCGGCCTCGTCGTGATGCACAGCGGCAACGCGAGCGGGATCGACCGCGAGCGCGGCCTCGTGCTGATCAAGCCGAGCGGCGTCGACTACGACTCGCTGCGCCCCGAGGACCTCGTCGTCGTCGACCTCGACGGGAACCGGGCGACCGAGGCGCCGGACGGTGTCGTCAGCCCGCTGAAGCCGAGCGTCGACACGCCGCATCACCTCGCCCTGTACCGGGGCGACGAGACGATCGGCGGCGTGATCCACACCCACTCCAACTACGCGACCGCGTGGGCGGCGGCGGGCCGGCCGATCCCGTGCGCCCTGACCGCGATGGCCGACGAGTTCGGCGGCGAGATCCCGTGCGCGCCGTACGCGCCGAACGTGGGCGACGCGATCGGCGACGCGATCCTCGCGCATCGCACCCGCGCGCCCGGGATCCTCCTCGCGAACCACGGCGTCTTCACGTTCGACGCGACGCCGCGGAAGGCGCTGAAGGCCGCCGCGATGATCGAGGACGCGGCCAAGACGATGTGGCTCGCGAGCCGTCTCGGCGACGTGCCGGTGCTCCCGCCCGACGAGATCGAGGCGTGGTGGGACCGCTACCACTCGACGTACGGGCAGGCGACCTGAGCATGACGATCGACCCCCGAGACCTCGAGGCCTGGTGCCGGATCCCCGTCGAGGAGCTGGCGAACCACGAGACGAAGATCCCGTTCGAGATCGTGGAGGACTCCCCCACGATGGGACGCCGGATGGCCCTCGAGCTCGTCGAGACGATCGAGGCGAACCCGGTCGGCCCGCGCGTGATCGTCCCGTGCGGCCCGTCCTCCTGGTACGCGCCGTGGACCGAGGAGGTGAACGCGCGGGGGCTCTCGCTCGCGGACGTCACCGTGTTCCACATGGACGAATGCCTCGACGCGCAGGCCCGGCCGATCCCGCCGGAGCACCCGTACAACTTCCGCGCGTTCATGGAGCGCGAGTTCTACGGCGGGATCCCCGAGACCGGAACGTGCCCGAGGCGCAGCGGTTCTGGCTGCTTCCCTCGACGGCCGAGCGCGTCGCCGACGGCGATCGTCGAGGCGCCGATCGACCTCACCCTCGGCGGCTGGGGCCAGGACGGCCACGTCGCGTACAACCAGGCGCGCCGGCACCCCTTCAGCCACGTCGGGCTCGAGGAGCTCGCCGACTCGACGATCCGGATCCAGGACAACAACCTCGACACGATGCATCGCGCTCGCGCACCGCACCTTCGGTGCCGCGTACCAGTTCGTCCCGCCGATGTCGATCACGCTCGGGATGCGCGAGTGCCTCTCGGCGGCACGCGTGCGGCTCTTCAGCGACACGGGCGCGTGGAAGCAGACGGCGTTCCGCGTGGCGCTGTTCTCGGAGCCCGACCCCGAGTACCCGATCACGCTGCTCCAGCGGCACCCGGACGCGCGGATCACCGCCACGCGTCGAAACGGCGCGCCACCCCCTGGCCGAGCACCCGGAGTGGCGACTGCGGTGAGGGTCGCCCCTCGGGCTAGGCCGGCTTCTCCCAGACGGACACGTGGCGCCGGCTCTCGTTCGTGAACGGGGACCTGTCCCAGTCCTCCCAGCGTTCGCGCAGCCGCATCCCGGCGAGCTCCGCCATCAGGTCGAGCTCCGATGGCCATACGTACCGGAACGGCATCGAGAGGCGCTCGGCCCGCCCGTCGACGAACCGCAGGTGGTGCGAGACGAGGCCCTGGGTCGCGACGTCGTACTCGTCGACGCCCCACTCGTCGTCGCTGGCGTGCCAGAAGCAGAGCCGCTCGCCGGGCGGGAGCCGTCGCAGCTCCGGCACCATCACCTCGATCACGAAGCAGCCGCCGGGCCCGAGGTGTGCGGCCGCGTTGCGGAAGCAGGCGACCTGCGCGGCCTGCGTGGTCAGGTTCATGATCGTGTTGTAGACGAGGTACACGAGGGAGAAGGAACCGTCGACGACGGTCGTCGAGAAGTCGCCGATCGTCACGCCGATCGCGTCGGCGTCGGGCTTCTCGCGGAGCTTCGCGACCATCGCCCTCGAGAGCTCGATCCCGTGGACAGGGACGTCGCGTTCGGCGAGCGGGAGCGCCACACGACCGGTCCCGATCCCGAACTCGAGCGCCCGCCCGTGACCGGCGAGGTCACGCAAGACGTGGACCGCTGGTTCGAGGACCGCGGGGTCGAACATCTCCGGGTCGTCCTCGTCGTAGCGCGAGGCGACCGCCTCGTCGAAGTACCCGTCGTCGTCCATCGTCGGAATCTACCGGCGCCCGGCAGGGGACGCGGTCAGCCGACCTCATGGGCCATCAGGGCGAACGAGATCGAGAGGTCGGCCGGCGGGGGTGTGCCGCGGACCATGCGGCCGGAGGTCGGAGCGGCCTCGTAACCCCGACCTCCCAGGAGCGCCCGTGCCTCGACGTTCGGATCGGGGACGTCGAACCAACACATCGTGTCGCTCGGCAGGTGCTCGACGGCCCCGGCGATCGCGGCGACAGCGGCATCCGCAGCGATCGCGTGGACGGGCCCAACCTTCCACCCATCCGCCGCGGGACGGGCGGTCGCGAAGCCCGTGAGCGCATCGGAACCCACTGCTACCGAGACCGCCTCGGGCTGGTCGAGCCACGCACGAAGCAGCGCGGGCCGTTCGGTCCCGACCGCGCGGGCGTCGAATGTGACGAGCTCGCCGAACGAAACCACGGCCGCGGGGACGACGTCGCCGCTCGGCTCCCACGCGCCCGCCGGCCCGTGCCAGCGCGTGTTCGGGTGGACGTCGACGAACCCCGAACGCCGGTAGTTCGCCTGTTGGGCAGGGTCGCCATCCAGGCCGATCGTGCGGGGCTCGAGTCGCTCGAGCGCCCGACGGAAGAGCGCGAGGCCGATCCCCCGGCCACGGAGGTCAGGATCGACGAGGTAGACGCCGATCCACCCGAACGCGTCGTTCCAGCGGGTCGCGAGCGTGACCCCGACCGGCGCCCCGTCGACCTCGGCGATCAACCAGGCGTCCGGGTCGGCGCTCGCGAAGGTCTCAGCGTCGTGGCGGCCTCCGTTCCATCCCTGCCGCGCGATCAGCGACCGGATGAACGCGCCGTCGCCCGGTCGCCAGCCGCGGATCGCCGCGTCCATCACACGACGCGGACCGTGGCCTGCGCCGCGAGGTCTTCGGCTCGTACCCGTTCGAGCCGGCCGGCGCCGGGGATCTCGGCGTTCGCCGTCGCGGCTCCCAGGGCGAGCGCGAGCGCCTCGTCCCAGCCGAGGTCTCGGTCGAGCGCGGTCGCCAGTCCGGCGAGGAACGCGTCGCCGCTGCCGACCGGATAGCGGCCGCGGACGTAGAGCATGCCCTCGTAGAGGGTGCCGTCAGGCGCGGCCAGCACGACGCCCTCGGCGCCGCGGGTCACGAGGCCCGCGTGGCCGTCGCCGCCGGCGAGATCGCGGAGCTTGCGGGCGGCCGCGAGCGCCTCCTCCCGGCGCGCGGTCGGGGACCGCGAGCAGTTCGCGAGCCTCTGCCTGGTTCACCTTCACGACGTCGGGCCCGGCCTCCAGGGCCAGGCGGAGTCGCTCGCCTTCGCAGTCGACGGCGATCCGCACGCCCGCGTCGTGCGCCTCTGCCGACGAGGTCGCGGTACCCCTCGTCGGGGGCGCCGCGCGGCATCGATCCGCTGATCGTGAGCCACCGGGCCTGGTCGAACATCGACGCGGTCGTGTGCATCAGCTCGGTCCATGCGGATGCGGGGATGACTGCGCCGTGCTCGTAGAACTCGGTGAGTCCGCCGGTCTCGCGGTCGGCGACCGACAGCGACGAGCGGTTCTCACCGTGGGCCCACACGGGCGCGGCGGCGACCCCCTCGGCGTGCAGCTGCTCCTCGAGCCACTTCCCGGCGTGGCCACGCAACAAGGGGACGGCGGTCACCTCGGCGCCGAGCGAGGCGGCGGCGCGCGCGACGTTCAGACCCTTGCCGCCGGCCACCTGCAGGAAGCTCGCCGGCCGGTGGATGTCGCCCTTCACGAGCCGCTCGATCTCGAAGAGCTTGTCGATCGACGGGTTCGCGGCCAGGCAGACGATCACGCCCGGACCCCCTGGGCGAGGAACGCGTCGGCTTCGTCGCGGGCGGGCTGCGCGTCGACGCCGCCGCTCGCGCGGGTGGACAGCGTCCCGCAGGCCGCGGCGAAGGCGAGCGCCTCCGCGAGCGGGCGACCCTCGAGCGACGCGGCGAGGAAGCCCGCGTCGAACGAGTCCCCGGCGCCGGTCGTGTCGACCACCTCGATCGGGCGGGCCGGCACGAACACCGGCTCGGCGTCCGCATGGACCGCGAGCGCGCCCTCGTCGCCCGCCTTCACCACGACGGTGCCCGTCGCCTCCGCGAGGCGCCGGGCGGCCTCGGCGACGTCGTCCACGCCGGCGATGCGCATCGTCTCCTCCGCGTTCGGCAGGAACACGTCGGTCCGCGCGAGCACGTCGAACAGCCCGCCGTCCCACCGCTGCGCCGGGTCCCAGTTCGGATCGACGGACGTGGTCGCGCCGGCCTCGCGCGCGACGTCGAACAGCGCGGGCAGACCGGGCACCAGCGCGTCCTGGAGGAAGAACGAGCTGACGTGCACGTGGCGCGTGTCCCGGAGCAGCTCCGGATCGACCATCGAGGCCTCGAGTGCCGCGATCGTGCCCGGGTGTGTGAGGATCGCGCGGTCCTGGCCCCGCGACAGGACGACCGTCACGCCGGTCGGGCGGGTCGGATCCACGCGGAGCCCCGCGACGTCGACGCCCCGCGACGTCAGCTCCTCGCGCACGAACCGGCCGAACGCGTCGTCGCCGACCATCCCGCAGAACGCCACCCGCAGACCGAGACGAGCTGCGCCGCACGCCGTGATCGCCCCAGACCCGCCGACCGTCAGCATTGCGTCGTCGACGAGCCGCTCGGCCTGGCCGAACGCCGGCTCGACGTCGCCCCGGAGCACCAGGTCGGGGTTCGCGTCGCCGAGCACCACGAGGTCGTAGGCAGGCACCGGGCTACGATACCGGCATGGCCCCCCGGCTCGTGTTCGTGCAGGGCGACATCACCGCGCAGGAGGTCGACGCGGTCGTGAACGCCGCGAACGGCTCGCTGCTGGGCGGCGGCGGCGTCGACGGGGCGATCCACCGCGCGGGCGGCCCGGCGATCCTCGAGGCGTGCCGCGAGCTGCGCCGCACGGCGTACCCGGACGGGCTGCCGACCGGGCTGGCCGTCGCGACGACGGCCGGCGACATGCCGGCTCGCTGGGTGATCCACACGGTGGGGCCCGTGTATCAGCGCGAACGCGATCCCGCGTCGCTGCTGGCGCGGTGCCACGCGTCGTGCCTGCGCGTCGCCGACGAGCTCGGGGCGCGCATCATCGCGTTCCCCGCGATCTCGACCGGCGTCTACGGCTACCCGCTCCACGAGGCCGCCGCCGTCGCGGTGACCGCCGTGCGCGACGCCGAGACCGACCTCGAGGAGGTCCGGTTCGTGCTGTTCGGCGAGGAGGCCTTCCAGGCCTACCGCTGCGACCGCCGGCGGGGCTGTCTGACGGTCGTTCGCGGGGCCGCTGGTATAGGCTGCTGCACCTGCAACGTCCACTCCCGATCGAACCGGGGCATCCAAGGACATGAGCGAGCACCTGACGAACGTGAAGGGCGTGCACGACCACCTCGACGAGATCCAGCTCGTCGACTGTCGCGAGCTGTACGAGTGGGTCGCGGGCCGCGTCGACGGTGCGGTGCACATGCCCCTGAACTCGATCATGGCCGGCGCCGGCTCGGACCTCGACAAGGCGAAGCCGGTCGCGGTGATCTGCCGCAGCGGGAACCGCAGCGAGCTCGCCACGATGATGCTGCAGGCCCGTGGCTACGAGGCCTACAACGTCGAGGGCGGCATGGAAGCCTGGGAAGCCGCCGGCTTCGAGTTCTCCGCCGAGGACGGCTCCCCCGGCCGCGTCGCCTGACGGAACGAACCCCGGGAACCGGTCCCCGGGGTTCGTCGCGACGCTGTCGCCTCGGAAGCTAGCTCGCGAGCGCCTCGGCCTTCGCCTCGTTCCACGCGACACGGAACCGCTCGGCGGCGTGGCCCGCTAGACCACCGGGACCCCGTGGAGCCCGGCGAGAGCCTCGTACTTCTCCTCCGCGATGCCCGGCAGGGGCGCGGCCTCAGGCACGGGTGCGGCCGCCGGAGCCCCGTGGAGCCCCGCTAGGAGCTCGTACTTCTCCTCCGCGATGCCCGGCAGGGGCGCGGCCTCAGGCACCGGTGCGGCCGCCGGAGCCCCGTGGAGCCCCGCTAGGAGCTCGTACTTCTCCTCCGCGATGCCCGGCAGGGGCGCGACGGTCATGACCCTCGTGACGGGGACCTCCTCGGTCGTCCCTGGGGCGACCTGCCATCCAAGCGCGAAGGCCGCGAACAGCGCGACCACCGACGCGACCGCGCCGAGCGCGATCCAACGGGTGCGGGGGCGGGCACGGGTGGACGGCGCCCCGAGCGCATGGAGGTCCGTGTGGATGTGCTTCCACAGATCCTGATCTTGCCGCAGGTCCTCCTCGATCTCATGCAGGATCTCTTCGGGCAGCTTGGTCTCGACCATGACGATCCTCCCCCTCCCAACAGGGCTCCTCTGCTGCCGACCCTAGGTGGCGATGCGCCCCGGGACATCCACGACGACCCCGAGATTGACGGCGCGCGTGGGTCACGCGGGCGGGCCGCCGGATCCCTCGCCCTTCAGCGTGCGGGCGATCAGCTCGGCGCGCGAGCGGACGCCGAGGGTCCGGTAGACCGCGCGGAGGTGGGATTCGACCGTGCTGCGCGAACAGAAGAGCGCGGCCGCGATCTCGTCGTTCGACCTCCCCTCCACCACCAGCGCCACGATCTGCTGCTCGCCGGGGGTGAGCGGACCGGACCTGGGCGCCCGGCCACTGATCCTTGCCCGTTCGGCGTCGACGCGGCACAGCCAGGTCCGCGCCCCGAGCCCCTCCGAAGCATCCCTCGGCACGCACGAGTGCCTCGCGCGCTTCCCGGCGTCGGCGGAGCCGACGCTCCACGCCCGCGAGCGCGAGCAGCGACCGGCCGAGCTCGAACGGCATCGCGGCGCCTTCGTGGATCGCGACCGCCTCCACGAGCACGCCTCGCGCTCGCTCCAGGTCGCCCGACGCCCCGAGCGCGAGGCCTCGAGCCCGCTGGATGCCGCCGCCGGGCGTTGCGCGTCCCGCCACGCTGCCTACGCTCGATCGACGTCAGTTCACGACGGGCCTCCTCGACGGCTCCGGCGGCGAGGAAGGCTTCGACCGCTTCGCAGCCGATCCGAGCCTCGTCGGCCCCGAGGACGTCCCTTGCCTGCCAGCGATCCCAGCACGGTCCGGAACTCCTCGGCTCCCCCGGCCGGATCGCCCGTCCAGCAGCGGATCGATGCCAGGCTCGCCCGGACCTCGACCTCGATCCTGAGCGCCGACCTCGCCGTCGCGGCCTCGACCGCGGCCTCGGCATGACGGATCGCGTCGTCGACGTCTCCTTGACTCGCCTCGATCTCGGCAAGGTCCGCCAGGCTCTCCATCGCGGTGCCTCCACCGCCCTCGTGGAATCGGATGGCCTCCTGCAGGTGCTGCCGGGCGGGGCCCCACCTCCCCAGCTCGAACTCCGTCGAGCCCATGTTCCACAGCACCGACGCCGTCGACAGGTCGTCGCCCTGGCGACGGGCGAGCGCGAGCTGACCCTCGAGCACCTCGAGGCCACGCTCCCGTCGACCGATCTCCACCAGCAGGACACCCGCCAGCATGTGGGGATGGTCGGCGACCCGGAACCGCTCCGGGGGGATGTCGATCGCGAGGATCGCCTCGAGCTCGCGGGGATCGGGCCCCCGGTCGCGCTCGAGCTCGATGAACGCACGAGCCGCCAGCGCTGCCGCGAGGGCACCGTCGTCCCCGATGACGCGGGCTCGATCCACCGCCTCTCGGGCGTGTCGGTCGGCCGCCACGAGGTCCGCCGCGTACCCGGTCGCCCAGGCGAGGAGGGTGTGCATCTCGCCCGCGAGCGCGGGGGGATCGCCCACGCCTCCTCCCGGAGCGACGCCTCGAGCGGCTCGATCATCCCGGCCGGGTCGTCGACGAAGGTCACGGTCGCGAGCGCGAGGACCGTGCGCGCGTGCTCCTCGCCCGGCGGCAGGCGCGCGGCCTCGCGACGCAGGAGCTCCGCCGCCGCCTCGGCCGCGCCCGCCATCGACAGGTTGCGGGCCGCCTCCCGCCAGCGGCGGCTGGCCGACGCGACACGCTGGGAGGGGGTCCGTGTCGCCGCCGCCTCGTACAGATCCGCCGCCACCCACGGTGCGCCTCGATCGTGCGCCCACCGCGCCCCCAGTTCGATCGCCGACGCGACCGATTCCGATGGCGGCCCCGCAGCGGCGACCAGATGGTGCGCCCGCTCCTCCGGATCGGTCGCCGCGCGCGCCAGACGTTCGTGGGTGAGACGACGATCGGCATCCGAGGCCTGCAACGACAGGCACGACCCGAGGAGCGGGTGCGTGAACCCGCAACCGCCGTCCGCCCGTATCGATCGCACCGCGGCATCGAGCGCCTTCGCACGCGCGATCCCCGAGGTCACCGACCGTTGCTGATCGCCCACGTCCCCTGCCGTCGGCCTGCCCACCACGGCGACGGCGTCCTCTCGCATGTGATGGTGCGCCGGAAGACGACCCCTCGGGTAGGGGCTTTGGACCCCCGATACGCACCGCGCCGGATGCGGGCGTCAGCCTACGCCTCGCGATGCCCGACCTCGATGCCGCCCGGCGAGACCTCGAGAATGCCCTCGGACCCGACGGTGTCCTGGCCGACCCCCTCGGTCTCCGCCTGTACGCGCGCGACGCCTCGATGGTCGAAGGATCTGCGGGCCTCGTCGCCTTCCCCACCCACGCCGCGCAGGTCTCCGAGGCCTTAGAGGTCGCCGCACGGCACGGCCTCGACGTCGTCCCGCGCGGCAGCGGCACCGGTCTGACGGGCGGCTCCACACCGATCGGCGACGCCCTCGTGATCGTCACCACGAAGATGCGGCGGATCCTCGAGATCCGACCCGAGGACCGGCTCGCGTGGGTCGAGCCCGGCCTGTTCAACCTGGACCTGTCGATCGAGCTCCGCCCGACGGGCTTCGCGTACGCGCCGGACCCGTCGAGCCAGCAGGTCAGCTCGATCGGGGGGAACGTGAACACGAACGCCGGGGGGCCGCATTGCCTCGCGCTCGGCGTGACGAGCGCCCACGTCCGTGCCCTCGACCTCGCGCTGCCCGACGGGCGGATCGAACGGCTCGGCGCCGAGGGCCCACTCGCCCCCGGCTACGACCTGCGCGGGGTCGTCGTCGGGTCCGAGGGCACGCTCGGCGTCGTGACCGCGGTCTGCGTCCGGCTCACCCCGATCCCCCCGGCCGTCCGGACGCTGTTGCTGGACTTCGCGAGCGTCGAGGACTGCGCGGCGACCGTCTCGGCGATCATCGCCCGCGGGGTCGTGCCGGCGGCGCTCGAGATGATGGATCAAGGGATCGTCCGCGCGGTCGAGGCCTTCGCCCACGCGGGCTACCCGACCGATGCGGCCGCGGTGCTGCTCGCCGAGGTCGACGGACTCGACGAAGGCGTCGACGACCAGGTCAGCGAGATCGAGGCGGCGGCGCGCGAGCACGGGGTAGGCACGATCCGGCTGGCGCGTGACGAGATCGAGCGGCAGCTCCTGTGGAAGGGTCGGAAGTCCGCGTTCGGAGCGATCGCCCAGATCGCCCCGCACTACCATCTGCACGACTGCGTCGTGCCCCGGACGAAGCTCGCCGAGACCCTCTCGGGGATCTACGCGATCGCGAAGCGCCACGACCTGATCGTCACGAACGTGTTCCATGCGGGGGACGGGAACCTCCACCCGCTGTTCTCGTTCGACCGCAGGGTCCCCGGAACGCTCGAACGGGTGCTCGCGGCCGCCGACGACGTCGTGCGCCTGAGCCTCGACGCCGGCGGAGCGCTCTCCGGCGAGCACGGGATCGGTCTGGAGAAGCGGGACTTCATGACGCTCTCGTTCACCGGCGACGACCTGGACGCGCAGGCGTGCGTCCGCTCGGCGTTCGACCCGGACGGCCGGATGAACCCTCAGAAGGTGCTGCCCGCGAGCGCGCGGTGCGGCGAGTTCGCCGCCGCCGCGCTCGCGCGCGCCGGCGACCTGCCGGAGGGCACGTGGATCTGATCCATCCGCACTCGGCCGACGCTCTCGCGACCGCGCTCGCGGACGCGTCGCGCGCCGGCACGCGCGTGCTGATCGTCGGCGGGCGCACCGAGATGGACCGGGGGAACCCGGGCGAGGTCGACGCGGAGCTGTGGACGACCCTCCTCGACCGCGTCGATCGCGTACGACCCCGCGGAGATGGTCGTGGTCGCCGAGGCCGGCGTGCGGCTCCGCGAGCTTCGCCGGGTGCTCGCCGAGGAGGGCCAGGAGTGGCCCGTCGACGCCGACGACGATGCGACCGTCGGGGGAGTGATCGCCGCGGGCACCGATCCGGTCCGCCAGCTCAAGGTCGGGCTGCTCCGCGACTCCGTCTTGGAGACCGAGTTCGTCACCGGCGATGGCCGCCGGATCCGAAGCGGCGCGCGGACCGTGAAGAACGTGACCGGGTTCGATCTCCACCGGCTCGTCACGGGTTCGCTCGGGACGCTCGGGTGCATCACATCCGCGGCGCTGCGCGTGAGGCCGCTCCCCCGCGCCGCCCGCACGCTCGTCACGCGCCAGGGCGGCCTCGATCTCGGGCGGCAGGTGCTCGACGCGGTCCCGCTCCCGGCCGCGGTGCTCGCCGAGTCCGACAGGGTGCAGGTTCGTCTGGAGGGATGGCCCGACGAGGTCGACGCGCAGGAGCGGGCACTACGGGCGGTCGCGGAAGCGGACGCGGACGACACGTCGTTCCCGTCGCCCCCGATGCCCGAGGCGGGCACGCTCGTCGGGGCGGGCGTCGTGCCCTCGCGACTGGGGGAACTGCTCGACGGTCACGACACGTTCCGGGCCTCGATCGGGGTCGGCCTCGCCTGGATCCCGGTCGAGGATGCCGCCGATCTGGCTGCGCTCCGCGAACGAGCCCAGGCGCTCGGCGGTATCGCGCCGGTCATCCGCGGGCACGGCGGCTTGGGGGAGGCGCCCGTGCCCGCGGTCGACGTCCAGCGTCGTGTGAAGACCGCCTTCGATCCGGCCGGGGTCCTCGCGCCCGGTCGCGGCTGGGTCGGATGAACCCGGGCCTGGTGGAATAGGCGCATGCTGACCGATGCCGACCGCGCCCTGATCGACGCCCGCAACTTCGCCCACCTCGGCACCGTGATGCCCGACGGCTCGCCGCAGGTCTCGGTGGTGTGGATCGATCGCGACGGGGACACGGTCCTGGTGAACACGGCCGAGGGCCGCACGAAACCTGCGAACGTCCGCCGCGACCCGCGGGTCGCGATCTCGATCCACGACCAGGAGAACCCGTACTCATGGGTCGCGATCCGTGGGGTGGTCGAGGAGCTGACCCACGACGGCGCGAAGGAGCACATCGACGCGCTCGCGAAGAAGTACCTGGGCAAGGACGTCTACCCGTGGCACCTGCCCGACCAGCAGCGCGTGATCCTGCGGATCCGGCCGACCGCGGTCGCGCGTTCCGGCGGCTGACGCCTACCGGGCGAGCCCGCGCAGCCGCTCGCCCGCGGCCTCCAGCGTCTCGAGCTTCTTGCAGAACGCGAACCGCAGCAGATGCGCGCCGAGCTCGGGCCGGGAGACGAACGACGACCCCGGCACCGCCGCGACCCCCGCGACCTCGACCAGGTAGCGCGCCGCCTCAACGTCGTCGTCGAACCCGAGCGAGGTCACGTCGGCCATCGCGTAGTACGCGCCCTCGGGCGCCGTCGCCGCGAAGCCGGCCTCGGCGAGGATCGTCATCATCAGCGCGCGCCGCTCGGCGTACTCCTCGGCGGTCCGCTCGAGGATCGACCGCGGCAGCCCGAGCGCCTCGATCCCCGCGACCTGCAGCGGCGTCGGCGCCGCGACCGTCAGGAAGTCGTGGGTGGCGCGGATCCCGCGCATCAGCGGCTCGGAGGCGATCGCCCAGCCCACGCGCCATCCGGTCACGCTGTACGTCTTCGACAGCGCGCTGATCGTCACCGTGCGGTCACGCATCCCCGGCAGCGTCGCGATCGGCACGTGGCGATGCCCGTCGTACGTGATGTGCTCGTAGATCTCGTCGGTGATCGCGATCGCGTCGTGCTCCTGGCACAGCCGCGCGATCTCGGAGAGCTCCTCGTACGAGAACACCCTGCCGGTCGGGTTGTGCGGCGAGTTCACGATCACCGCACGGGTCCGATCCGAGAACGCCGCGGCCAGCTCGGCCGGGTCGAACGCCCAGTCCGGCGGCCGGAGCGTGACGGTCCGCGTCATCACGCCGGCGAGGATCGAGTCGGGCGAGTAGTTCTCGTAGAAGGGCTCGAACACGACGACCTCGTCGCCGGGGTCGAGCACGCCCAGGAACGTCGCGATCATCGCCTCGGTCGAACCGCACGTGACGCACATCTCGACCTCCGGATCGACGACGAGCTGGTAGTCACGGGCGTAGGTCTCGGCGATCGCCTGCCGGAACCCGGGGACACCCCAGGTGATGGGGTACTGGTTGTGATCGTCGGCGATCGCGTGGGCGGCCGCGTGCTTCAGCTCCTCGGGTGCCGGGAAATCCGGGAACCCCTGGCCCAGGTTGATCGCCCCGTGGAGGTTCGCGAGACGCGTCATCTCCCGGATCACCGACTCGGTGAACGACGACGCCTTCGCCGATGGTCGCAGGGCCGGGCTCATGGGGGCAGCCTACCGAGGCCGAGCTCGCGGCGGGCGTACCATCGCAGGCCATGGCCGAGCCCGCCGAGATCCTCGGGACCGAGCTCCCCGACGGGGTGCGTTTCGTGGGGGCCGCGCTCGACGCGCCTCCCGCATGGCGACGCGGACGCGACGCGCCGGCCGACGCCGACCTCGCCACCTGCGTCGCGTGCGGTCTCTGCCTCCCCCACTGCCCCACCTACCGACTGACCGGCGAGGAGGAGCAGTCCCCCCGGGGACGGATCGCCGCGATGCGATCGGTCCACGAGGCGGCCACCGAACCCGACGGCCGGTTCGCCGAACTGATGGACGCCTGCCTCGTGTGTCGGGCGTGCGAGGACGTGTGTCCGTCGCACGTCCCGTTCGGCCGGATGATGGAGGCCGCACGCGAGCAGGTGGAGCCGACGCGAACGCGGCGTGCGCGCCTGGTTCGGTGGCTCGGGTTCCACTGGGTGCTCCCCCATCCGACGCTCGTCCGGGCGGCGGCGGCCCTCGAGCCGCTCGCTCGCCCCTTCCTGGCCCGCCACGTCCGCGACCTGGTCCCCCGGAACGGCCACGCGTTCGCTCGTCTCCCGCGTGTGACGGAACCACCGTCGGGTGTCGAGGTGAAGGGGACGGCGGCACTGCTCGCCGGATGCGCACAGGACCGGTGGTTCCACGAGGCCAACCTCGCGACGATCCGGGTCCTCGCGCGTCGTGGGTGGCGTGTCACCGTCCCGCGTTCGCAGGCGTGCTGCGGGGCGCTAGCCGCCCACAACGGACGGCTCGGCGTGGCGCGGCGCCTGGCGACCCGTGCGAAGCACGCCTTCGAGGGTGCGGACGTCGTCGTCGTCAACGCGGCGGGGTGCTCGGCCCACATGACCACCTACGAGGAGCTCGCGCCGGGCACGGGTCTGCCGGTGCGCGACCTGATGGAGGTCCTGGCCGACGATCCGGCCCCGGCCGCACCGCTCGAGGTGACCGTGGCGTACCACGACGCCTGCCACGCGCTGCGGGCCCAGAAGATCGACGCGCAACCGCGCCAGGTGCTGGGTCGGATCCCTGGCTTGAAGCTGGTCGAGATCCCCGACGGCGATCGGTGCTGCGGCGCCGCGGGGAATCCACGGCGTCACCGACCCGGAGGCCTCGGCCGCGCTCGGCCGGGCGAAGGCCGAGGCGATCGCCTCGACCCGGGCCACGCTGATCGCGTCGGCGAACCCCGGGTGCTCGATGCAGGTGGTCGCGGCGCTCCGACGGATCGGCCACGAGGCCGAGGTCGTCCACCCGGTCGACCTGCTCGATCGAGCCGAGCACGCCGCGACGACGTAGCTCGGCTACCAGCGAGGATCGACGGCCTCGAGCGCGACCGCGCCCGTGCACTCGGTCCCGAACCCGTAGAGGGGATCCTCGCCGACGCGCAGGTGGAGGTAGAAGCACGCGCCGGGTCGCGTCTGCACCGCGGCAGCCCACTCGATAGGGGTCGCGGCCACGCTGACGGTGTCGAGCGAGCGCGACGGCTCATCGGAGCCCACGTAAGTGAGCGACGGATCCTGCTCGGCGAGCCCCTCGGGCGTCGCGGCCGCGAACGACCCTGAGGCCGTCTCGATCGCCTCGGCGGCGGCCTGCGCCGTGCGCAGCGTGAACTGGGCGTGGCCGATCGAGTCCTTGATGTCGCGGTTCGCGACGATCTCCACGACGAGCACGATGCCGGCGATCACGATCGTGCCGGCCACGATCCAGAACCCGCGGTTCGACCGGGGTCGAACGGGTTCGGGCTGAGACAGCTCGTCCTCGTACGCGCGGAGGACCTCGTCGTCGTCGGACACGCATCCAGCGTACCGGCGGCGCTCAGCCTGCGAGGACGCGACCGAGATGCTCGAGGCTCTCGAGGTTGTGCCCCGACAGGAACACGTCGACGCTCGGGAGCGCCGCGGCCATCCCTCGGGCGAGAGGCTCGTAGCGGGGCGAGCCCTTGAGGGGGTTCGCCCAGACCACCGTGTGGGCGAGCCGTCGAAGCCTCGCCATCTGGGATCGGAGCAGCTCGGGATCACCGCGCTCGAGCCCGTCGGAGCACAGCACGACGACCGCGCCCCGGAGCGCCGCCCGCTGGCTCCACCCATCGAGCAGCGTCTTCAGCGACTCCCCGATGCGCGTGCCGCCCTCCCAGTCGGCCACGATCCGGCCGATCTCTCGCAGCGCGCGGTCCGGGTCCTTGGTCCGGAGCGTCCTGGTGACCCGCGTGAGCCGGGTGCCGAAGCAGAACACCTCGACCCGCCGTCCGGCCGCCATCGCCGCGTACCCGAACTGGAGCAACGCCCGTGAGTACGGCGCCATCGACCCGCTGATGTCGAGGATCAGGACGAGCGGCCGGGTCCGGGTCCGTCGCACGCGCCAAGCACGGTCGAACGGTTCGCCCTGGGTCCGCAGCGACCGCCGGAGCGTCCGCCGCATGTCGAAGCGCTCCCCCTTGGACGCGGGGCGCGTCCGCCGCGTCCGCTCCGACGGGACGCTGATCGTGAGTCGTCGGATCAGCCTCTCGACCCGGTCACGCTCGTCGGTGCTCAGCTCGGCGAACGACTTCGCCCGCAGGACCTCGGCCGCACTCGCGACGAGCCGCAGGGAGGACTCCTCACCTTCGACCGCCTCCTCGTCCTCGTCGACCGCGCTCCACGACGCGGCGGTCGAGCGGGCCAGCGCATCGAGCATCGGCTCGTCGCCGGGCTCGAGCTCGTCGGGCGTCGGGACCGGGAGGTCGAGCTCGATCGTCAGCTCCGCGGTCGGGTCGGGGCCGAGCGAGCGGTACCAGGCGTCGAAGACCTCGTCGTACGTCGCGAACCGATCGGGGTGGGACACCAGCGTGGCACGCCCCGCCCAGTAGAGGGCGTCGCGATCGACGAGACCGAGCGCGGCCACCGCCCGGCAGAACGTCAAGATCCTGCCCGTCCCCACCGGCAGACCCCGGTCGCGCAGATCGCGGCCGAGCGCGACGAGCGGCGGCAGCGGCCCCGAGCCGGCGGCGCCCTCAGCCATCGCCGACGACGTCGGCGAGCCGGGGGGCGACGAGCGCCTGGTCCTCGTGATCCTTCACGACCGCGCCGAGCGTGTCCGCCGCGAGCCCCTGGTTCAGCCGCTCGGCACCCAGGAACGCGAGCGCGTTCGCCCAGTCGATCGTCTCGGCGACCCCGGGCACCTTCGCCAGGTCGAGCGCGCGCAGGCGCTCGACCGCCGCGGCCACGTCGCGTGCGAGGTCGACGCCGACCTGCGGAGCCCGCGCCCGCACGATCTCGACCTCGCGCTCGAGGTCCGGATGGTCGATCCAGTGGTAGAGGCATCGACGCTTGAGCGCGTCGTGCAGCTCGCGGGTGCGGTTCGACGTCACGATCACGGCGGGCGGGGTCTGCGCCGCCACCCGCCCCACCTCGGGGATCGTGACCGCGAACTCGGACAAGATCTCGAGCAGGAACGCCTCGAACTCGTCGTCGGCCCGGTCGAGCTCGTCGACGAGCAGGACGCATCCGGCCCCGGCACGGATCGCCGCCAGGAGCGGGCGCTCGACCAGGAATTCGGGCCCGAACAGGTCCTCCACGTGCTGGTCCGCGGTCACGGCGTCCATCGCACGGACCGCGATCAGTTGGCGCGAGTAGTTCCATTCGTACAGCGCCTGCGACGCGTCGATGCCCTCGTAGCACTGCAGACGGATCAGCTCGCGGTCCAGCAGGGACGACAGGACCTTCGCGACCTCGGTCTTGCCCACGCCGGCCTCACCCTCGAGCAGCAGCGGTTTGCCGAGCGACAGCGACAGGTAGATCGAGGTGGCGAGCCCCCGATCGGCCAGGTACGCCTGATCGCGCAGCGTCGTCTGCAACTCGTCGACGGACGTGAACGGCAGATCGGGCATCGCGCGACAGCCTAGCCGCTCAGCGCGAACTCCTTCGTCTCGCCCGGCGCGAGCGCCGTGCGCTCGCCTCCCACCTCGATCTCGACCGGGGGACGGTCGACGCGGGCCGCGGTCAACCGCAACCGCTCCGTGGTGAGGTCGACCGTCACGACGTGCCCGCGATACCCGATCTCGAACTCGAGGTGCGCGAGCTCCGACGGCAGTGCCGGTGCGAACCGGAGCACGTCGTCGCCAACCTCGAGCCCCGTGTAGCAGCGCTGGATCAGGTCGACCGTTCCGGCCATCGCCCCGAGGTGGATACCCTCGGCGGTCGTGCCCCCCTGGACGTCGGCGACGTCGGCCTCGAGCGCCTCGCGGAACAGGTCCCAGGACCGTTCACGGTCGCTGCGCGCGAGGACCCAGGCGTTGACGACCCGCGACAGCGTGGACCCGTTCGACGTCCTGCGCAGGTAGTGCTCGAGCGTATCCGTGATCGTCTGGGGCGGCAGCTCGTACCCGAGTCGGGCGAACAGCTCGCGGAGCTCGTCGGCCGAGAACAGGTAGAAGAGCATCAGGACGTCAGCCTGCTTGGACAGCTTGTACCGGTTCGGGGAGTCCCCCTCTGCCTCGAGGATCCGGTCGAGCCGGTGGATGTCGCCGTACCGGGCGAAGTAGTCCTCCCATGCCAGCTCTTCCAGCCGTTCGTACCCCTCGAACTGACTGATGATCCCGTCGTGGAACGGCACGAACATCTTCCGGCTGATGTCCTCCCATCGGTCGAGCTCGTCGAGCGACAGCCCCGTGGCCTCCCACAGTTCGCGGTGCTCGTGCTCGGGCAGCGAGGAGAGGTACGCGAGGGTCCTGCCGAGCACCCATACGCTCATCACGTTCGTGTAGGCGTTGTTGTCCAGGCCGGGCTCCTCGCGATCGGGATACCCGTCGTGGAACTCGTCGGGACCCATCACCCGGTGGATCCCGTATCGGTCGCGGGCGCGGTCGTAGGTCGCGAGGCTCGCGATGAGGCGTGCGATCTCGATCAGCATCGGACCGCCTCGGTAGCGCATGAACCGATGGTCCGCCGTGACCTGGAAGTACTGCCACACGTTGTAGGCGACCGCGACGTTGATGTGCCGCTGGAGCCACGAGTTGTCCCGGAGCCAGCGCCCCGACTTCGGGTTCAGGTGGAACGACTGACTCTCCTCGCGCCCGTCGCTCCCGCTCTGCCACGGGTACAGGGCGCCGTCGAGATCCTCCGCTCGCGCCCGCCAGCGCGCGCGCGGGAGGCGACGGTACCGGTAGTCGAGCAGCGAGCGCGTCAGGGTCGGCATCCGCAGGTTGAGCAGCGGGAAGATGAACAGCTCGTCCCAGAAGATGTGCCCCCGGTACGCCTCGCCGTGGAGACCACGGGCGGGCACGCCCACGTCGCGGTCGATCGTATGGGCGGACACCGTCTGGAGCAGGTGGAACAGGTGCAGCCGCAGGAGCGTCTGGGTCCGCTCCGACCCCTCGATCCGGAAGTCGAACCAGCGCCACAGGTGATCCCACGCGAGCGTGTGGGCGTGCAGGAGGTCCTCGAACCCCCCCGCCATGCTGATCGCGTCGCGCACGGCGATCGCCGGCTCGTACATGGCGTGGTCGAGCGAGGTCGCGAGCGCGACGACCTTCTCGACGGTGACCGGCGTCCCTCGAGGGAGCTCGAAGCTGAGATCGATCCCTGCGGCCCCTCGCTCCCGGAATGGCCTGACCTCGGCGGCGACGGGCTCGCCTTCCCGGTGGACCCTGGTGCGTGCGGCCTCGGCGATCCGGATGTGGGAATCACGCGTCTCCACGACGACGCCCGCGGTGTCGCCGCGGGCCCAGCTACCCCTGGGCACCAGGTGATCGCCGCGGAGCGTCCGGTACCGAGCGACCCCCGCGTTCGTCACCCGGCCGTCGAGCGCCGAACGGACCCTGCAGGTCCCCGACCGGTCCTCGGCGACGAACGTCGTCTCGAGGGCGGCCAGCCTTGGGTCGGCCATGCTGACGAGTCGCCGCTGCGTCACCGTCGTGCGGTGTCCCCGTCGGTCGCGGACCCGGAACGTGCGCACGAGTACCCCGCGTCGCAGGTCGAGGCGCTGCTCGTACGTCTCGAGGTCCGCGGCGCCGGGGTCGAACCACGCGCCGTCGCCCAGGCGGAACCGCAACGGGAGCCAGTTCGGGACGTTGACGAGGTCCTCGTTCTCGATCCGCCGGCCGTCGACGTTCGACCGCAGCCGGTCGTAGCACCCCGACACGTACGTGCCCGGGTAGTGGACCCCGTCGGCTCCGGCCTCCGGCGCCGCGCCCCGGGTGGCGAAGGCGCCGTTCCCGAGCGTGCAGAGCGCCTCGCGGAGCCCCTCCTGGTCGGGGTCGAACCCCTCGTAGGCGATCACCCAACCGTTCACCTCTGCGGACTCCCCCCGGTGCGCGCGAGCCGCTCGAGGAACGCCTGCACCTCGCCGGGGTCGGCCAAGGAGAACCGCGCCAGGGTCGGCCGATCGTCACCCTCGCCACGCACGATCACGCCGATCCCGTCGGCCCGCACCTCGCGGAACGCGTCCTCGTCGGTCTCGTCGTCGCCGACGTAGATCGGGACGGCGCGTGCGCCGTCGAGACCCAGGAGCTCGCGCATCCGCTTGACGGCGCGGCCCTTGTCCCATGGGATGTCCGGTCGAAGCTCCGCGATCATCTTCCCGCCGGTCGAGCGCAGGCGTGGACAGGTCCGGACGACCTCGTCGACGGCCGCACGGACCAGGGGGCCGGCCCGTGGTCCCGCCTCGCGGTAGTGGACGGCGATCGCGAACCGTTTGCGCTCGATCCGCGCCCCTTCGATCGGCGCGATCAGTGGCGCCAGGGCTCGCTCGGCGTACTCGAGGTCGGACAGGTACGCCTCGCCCACCTGGTGTCTGGCGCCGTCCGGCCCGACGATGTCGAACCCGTGGCTGCCGGCGACCGCGATCCCGTCGACCCCGACCATCGTCCGGACGTCGTCCAGATCCCGGCCGCTCACCACGGCGACGGGGTGGACGCTCGCGAGCCGGGCGACGGCGTCGCGCGCCGGCGCCGCGAGGATCGCGTCCTCGGGACGGGCGACGATCGGCGTGAGCGTCCCGTCGTAGTCCAGGAAGATCGCCGGCCGGCGATCGTCGACCCGCGCGGCGACCGCCTCCCACGAGGCGAGCGCGGACGGGAGCTGGGCCACGGACGGGGCCTCCGCGAGCCGCACGGAGGCCAGGTCGGGGACGACCGCGTGGGCCCCCGCGGCTCGGAGCGCCGCCTCGTTCCCCTCGCGGTCCACACCGAGCACCCAGCCGAACCCGGCGGCGCGCGCCGCCTCGACCCCCGCCCTCGAGTCCTCCACCACCCCGGTCCGGTCGGGGGCCACCCCGAGCCTCGCCGCGGCCTCGAGCAGGAGATCGGGCTCCGGCTTGCCCCGCAGCCCCAGCCGCGCCGCCTCGACCCCACCTACGCGGACGTCGAAGCGCGCCGACACGCCGGCGGCGTCGAGCACCGCGTCCATGTTGCGGCTCGCCGTGAACAGGCCGATGCGGATCCCGGCGGTGCGGAGCTCCTCGACGAACCCGAGCGTCGACGCGAAGACCCGAGCTCCCTGCGTGCGGACGAGCTCGAGGAACCGCTCGTTCTTCCGGTCTCCGATCGCCTCGACGCTCGGCGGCGAGCCGGGCGAGTCGGGCGGGTCGATCCCTCGCGACGCCAGGAAGCTCCGGATCCCATCCTCCCGCGGCTTCCCGTCCACGGTCGCGAGGTAGTCCTCCTCGGTGAAGGGGACGAACGGCGTACCCGTCTCGTCGGCGTGCACCCGGAGGGCGTCGTCGAACACCTCACGCCACGCGGCGGCGTGCACCGAGGCCGTGTCCGTGACGACCCCGTCCATGTCGAACAGGACCGCGTCGATCTCGTCCCTCGGCGCCCGGACGACGTCCGCGTGCATCCATCGCCTCCCGCCTCGAACCTACTCGACGTCGCGTCGTGAGGAGGTGTCAGGCCGGCTGATCGGGACGGACCCCCCCGACCGGCGGGACCCGGATCCCCTTCTCTCCGATCCGCTGCGCGATCTTGCCCCGTAGCTCGCGCTCGGTGTCCACCCGGTGGTTCGGGACGGTCTCGGCCACGACCCGGATCACCTGAGCGATGTCGGTGAGCTGGGTCACACCGAGCACATGCGGCTGGTCGCGGAGCCACCCCTTGAGCGGATCGGCCGAGGCCGCCGCCCCGATCACCTCCTCGAGGATCGCGCGCACCTTCTCCGGGTCCTCGTCGAGCGCGACCCGGATGTCGACGATCGCACGACCCCACCCTCGGGTCTTGTTCGAGACCACCTGGATCCCGCCGTTCGGCACGGTCGAGAGGGTGCCGTCGAACTGTCGCACCGTCGTGACACGCAGGGTCAACGCCTCGATCGTGCCCGAGATCAGGCCCCCCTCGCTCTGCACGTCGACGATGTCCCCCACGTCGAACTGCCCTTCGAGCGCGATGAACAGCCCCGACAACGTGTCTCGCACGATCGTCTGGGCGCCGAACCCGAGCGCGACACCGACCACCCCGGCGCTCGCGAACAGCGGACCGAGCGGCACCTTGAGTTCATCGAGGACGACCACGATCGCCGCGAACCATGCGGCGATCTGGATCGTCCCCACGATCAGCCCGGTCAGCGTGGAGCGGCGTCGGAGCCTTCTGCCCGCGCTCAGCTCGTCCGGAGCGTTCTTCGCCTTGCGGCGGACACGGCGAACGTACCGCCGGCCGACCAGCGTCACGACGACGGCGAGCGCGATCGCGGCACCACCCCGGATCGCGAGGTCGCTCCACACGATCGGCTGGGCAGCCAGCATGACCGTCCGCTCAGCCGCAAGGGCCAGCACGCGAAGCATCCGGCGACCTTAGCAGCGGCGACCGGGGGCGATGACTATGCCATGGCCTCCTCGAGCGCCCGCTTCACGAGCACCTTGACGAGGGAGCGCCGGTACTCGGCCGAGCCGAACGCGTCCGACGGGGGGCTCGTGCCTTCGTCGGCGCGCGTCGACGCCGACGCCGGATCGGCCCCGCCGGCGAGCGCCTCCTCGACGCCTCTCGCGCGGATCGGGGTGAAGCCCATGTTCGTGAGCCCCACGCGGGCTCCCCCGTTCGTCCGGACCGCGGCGACGCCGACGAGCGCCCAGTCCAGCGCTCGGCGGTGGAACTTCAGGTAGCTCCACCCCTCGGTCGTCTTGGGCACCCGGATCTCGGTGAGCACCTCGTCGTGCGCGAGGGCGGTCTCGAACAGCGACGTGAAGAACTCGCCCGCGCCGATCTCACGCCGACCCGCGGGGCCCTGCGCGACGAACGTCGCGTCGAGCGCGAGCATCACGCTCGGCATGTCCCCGGCGGGATCGCCGTGCGCGACCGAGCCGCCGATCGTCCCCATGTGTCGAACCTGCGGGTCGCCGATCTGCTCGGCCGTGTACGCGACGATCGGACAGAGCTCCTGGAGCACCTCGTCGTTCGACACGTCGTGGTGACGGGTGAGGGCGCCGATCGAGACCGCATCGCCGTCATCGCGGACGTAGCTCAGGTCGCGCAGCCGTCCGATGTCGACCAGCGTGCCGGGCCGCGCCACGCGGAGCCGCATCGCCGGGAGCAGCGAATGTCCGCCAGCGAGAAGCTTCGCGTCCTCGTGCGAGCCGAGGGCTGCGATGGCCTCCTCGACGCTCTCGGCCCGCACGTACTCGAACGAGGCCGGGATCATGCCGCACCCCCTCGCGCGTCCTGGATCGCTCGCCACACGCGCTCCGGCGTCGCCGGCTTCTCGATGTGGGTAACGCCGAGGTGCGAGACCGCGTCGACGATCGCGTTCACCACGGCCGGCGGTGCTGCGATCGTGCCGGCCTCACCGATGCCCTTGACCCCGAGGCCGTTCGTTGTCGACGGTGTCGTCGTCCGGTCGAGGGTCATGGGGGGGATCTCGACCGCGGTGGGGACGAGGTACTGCGTCATCGACGAGCTCATCAGGTTCCCGTGCTCGTCGTAGACCGCCTCCTCGTACATGGCCTCGGCGACCCCCTGCGCGACCCCGCCGTGGACCTGTCCATCGACGATCATCGGATTGATCACGGTGCCGCAGTCGTCGACGGCCACGTACTTCACGATGTCTGTGTGGCCGGTCTCCGTGTCTACGTCGACGACGCACACGTGCGTCCCGGCTGGCCACGTGAAGTTCGGCGGATCGTAGACGGCCGTGCCTTCGAGCATCGGCTCGACGTCGGGTGGCAGCGCGTGCGCGTGCCATGCGGACGCCGCCAGCTCGGGGATCGTCCGCGCTCTGTCGGGGGCGCCGGACACGCGCCACGCTCCGTCGGCCCACTCCAGGTCGTCCTCGGCGACCTCGAGCTCGTGCGCCGCGATCGTCCGAGCCTTCGCACGGACCTTCTCGAGCGCCCGGCGCAGCGCCTCGCCGCCGACCGACGCCGACCGCGACCCGTAGGTGTCCATCCCGAGACGGCTGACCGCGGTGTCGCCATGCAGGACCTCGACGTCGTCCGGCGTCACGCCCAGGCCGTCGGCCACGATCTGCGACCACGCCGTCTCGTGACCCTGCCCGTGCGGCGACGTGCCCGTGCGCACGACCACCTTGCCGTCGGGCCGGCACTCGACCTCGGCCGCGTCCCAGCCGCCCGCGACGTACCGGAGCGCCCCCAGGATGTTCGACGGGGCCAGGCCGCACATCTCGATGTAGCTCGACAGCCCGATCCCGAGTTGCCTCACGTCGCCACGCTCGCGCCGGACCGCCTGCTCGGCGCGGAGCTCGGCGTAGCCCGCCAGCTCGAGCGCCCGGTCGAACGTCGGCTCGTAGTTCCCGGAGTCGACCTGGAGCCCCATCACCGAGGCCGTGGCCTCCTCGAACGGCGGATGGAGGTTCATCCGCCGAACCTCCGCCGGATCCTTCCCGATCCGTCGCGCGAAGGCGTCGACGAGCCGTTCGACCACGAACGTCGCCTCCGGTCGTCCGGCGCCGCGGTAGGCGTCGGTGGGGGTCGCGTTCGTCATGATCCCGCGGAACTCGTACCAGTACGCGTCGATCAGGTACGGCCCCATGTACACCCACCCGCCCAACTCGGGGATGCCGGGGGTCAGGAGCTGGAAGTACGCACCCATGTCCGCCAGCTCCACGAACCTCATCCCGAGGATCTTGCCGTCCTCGGTCCCCGCGATCGTGCAGTCGTGCAGCGTGCCGCGCCCATGGATCGTGGCCAGGTAGTTCTCCGAGCGGTCCTCGATCCACTTGACCGGACGACCGAGCTTCCGGGCCAGCGCCAGGGCGAGCGCCTCCTCCGCGTACACGTTCAGCTTCGCGCCGAACCCACCGCCGACGTCGGGCGCGATGATCCGCAGCTTCGACTGGGGGATGCCGGTCGCGATCGAGAGGCCCACACGGGCGATGTGGGGGATCTGCGTCGCCGACACGAGGGTGAACTCACCCGCGGCCGGGATCCCGTACGCGAGACAGCCTCGCGTCTCGATCGGGTTCGGGATCAGGCGTGGCTGCCGGTAGCGCTCCTCGACGATCACCGGCGCCGAATCGAATACGGACTGGTCTCCCCCGCCACCGTGGCTCCAGTGGACCACGACGTTCGTGCCGAGGTCCTCGTGGAGGATCACCTCGTCGCGAGCGGCCTCCTCGAGGTCGAGGACGACGGGTAGGTCCGTCGCGTGGACGATCACGTGCTCGGCCGCGTCCTCGGCCTGGGCCCTCGTTCCAGCGACCACCACCGCCACGGCATCGCCCGCGAACCGGATCCGGTCCTTCGTGAGCGGCCAGTGCGTCGGGGATCTTGATGTCCTCGGTGATCGGCCAGACCATCGGGAGGCCGGCAGGGAACGCCTCCTCCAGGTCGGCCGCCGTGAACACGCCGAGGACCCCGGGCATCCCCGCCGCCTCCGATGTGTCGATCGAGTCGACCGTGGCGTGCACGTGCGGTGGACGGACCAGCTCCATCCACACCATGCCCGCCATCGTCTGGTTGTCGATGTAGGTGCCCTGACCGACGAGGAGCTTCGCGTCCTCCTTGCGCAGGAGCCGCCGTCCGACGAACGTCTCGGTCGTCGCCATCGCCCCTCCCCTCAGGCGTCCGCGCCGGACATCTGTCCGGCCGCGTCCAGGATCGACGTCACGATGTTCTGGTAGCCCGTACAGCGACAGAGGTTCCCCTCGAGCGCCTCCCGGACCTCACCCTCGGTGGGCGAGGGGTTCTCCTTCAGGTAGCTCGCCGCGGCCATGATCATGCCGGGTGTGCAGTAGCCGCACTGAAGGCCATGGTTGCGGTGGAACGCGTCCTGGAGCGGGTGCATCGACCCGTCGGCGCCCGCCATCGCTTCGATCGTCGTGACCTCGCGCCCGTCGGCCTGGACCGCGAGCAGCGTGCACGACTTGACCGACTCGCCGTCGAGCAACACGGTGCACGAGCCGCAGGACGACGTGTCGCATCCGACGTTCGTACCGGTGAGCCCGAGGCCCTCTCGGAGGTGATACACGAGGAGCGTCCGAGGCTCGACGTCGGCCTCCTGGGCAACGCCGTTCACGGTGAGCGAGATCCGCGTCACGGGTGGGAACCCTCCCTTCCGCCTGGTGCGACACAGGTCGTGCGCAGGGACGACCGAGGGTAGTACGGACGCGTGGAACGGTCGAATCGGAGGTGCTACCAGGCAATGGCGTCGGCAGCGAACGCGGCCGAGCCGGTGCATGCCCGCCCGGTGCCGTACGAGGTCTCGCCGTCGAGGTCGATCGACACCCAGTAGCACAGACCCGACGGAGCCATGACGGCGGCCGCCCACTCCTTCGCGGTCGCCTCCACGCTCACGACCGATGGCGACGTCGACATCCCGTCGACGAACAGCATCGAGGGCTGAGCCAGCGAGAGCTGCGCCGGGCCCGCCTGGGAGAAATCCCCGGCGTCCAGCGCCACCGTCGTGGCGAGCTCGAGCGCGCGGGTCGCCGAGGAGCGCGCCTGAGAGTCCAGGATGGCGGCCACGTCGGGCTGCACCTGCAGGTCGCCCGCGGCTTCGGCGCGCGCCTCCGCCTGTTCGAGGACCTGGCGCTCCAGGATGGCCCGTCGTGCGTCAGCCACGCGCTCCCGCTGCACGACGAACGCCCCGAACGCGCCCACGAGCAGTACGAATACGGCGGCGGACGCGGCGAGCCGCAGCGCGAACGGATCGAACGTCCGCCGCGGCATGACCGGCGCGATGAAGCTGAAGGTGTCGTCCATCATCCCCGCTGAACGTATCGGCAGCGGGCGCCCGCGCCTGAGCCGAAGCTCAGGCGGCGCCCTGGAAGAACGCGATCAGACCCACGAGGACCACGATCCCCAGGAACACCCCGATCGCGACCAACGGCGCCGTCCGCGGCTGCGGACGGCCTGCGGTCGGCCGGATCGTGCCCCGAGCCTCGAGTGGGTCACCCATGTCCGCAGGTATCGGCATCCGCGGCGGCGATACTGAGCCCCGCGCCCTGGCCTACGATGCCACGGTGAGCGAGATCGCCGAGGTCCTCACCGCGATCGAGTCGCTGTCGTCCAAGGGCGAGCGTATGGCGCTGGCCACGATCGTCGCCGTGCGGGGTTCCACCTACCGTCGCCCGGGCGCCCGCCTCCTGGTCCCCGAGGATGGCGCGCCGATCGGCAACATCAGCGGCGGATGCCTCGAGGGCGACGTCGCCGATGTGGCGCGGGTCGTGATGCAGGAGGGGACGGCGCGTCTCGCCGGTTGGGACCTCACGGCCGACGACGACGCGGTCTGGGGGCTGGGGCTCGGCTGCAACGGGGCGATCGAGGTGTTCATCGAGCCGGCCGAGCGCGCCGCCGAGGTCGCCCACGCGCTGCGGACCGCGCTCGACGAACAGGTCCCGATCAGCCTGGTCACCGTGCTGGAGTCCGAGGACGAGGACCTCGTCCCGGCCGGCGCTCGGCTCGTCGTCCGTCCTGACGGGCCCGTCGAGGGCTCGCTCGGCCACGCCGCCGTCGATGCCGAGGCGATCGTCGCCGCGCGCGAGCAGCTCGCCGCCGAGCGGTCCGAGATCCATACGCTCGTCCACGGCGTGCGCGCGTTCGTCGAGGTCCTCGAACCCCCGCTCCGGTTGCTGTTGTGCGGCGCCGGCCACGACGCCGTGCCGGTAACCCGCGCCACGGCCGCCCTCGGGTGGCAGGCCATCGTCGTCGACGACCGACCCGCCTTCCTCGACCCCGGCCGCTTCCCCGACGCGGCCGGATTCGTCCACGTCCAGCAGCCGTCACAGGTGCGGGAGCGTGCGCACATCGATGAGAGGACCTGCGTCGTCGTGATGACCCACAACTTCCTGCGCGACAAGGCCTACCTCCGAGCGCTCCTCGGAAGCCCGGCCGGCTACCTCGGCATGCTCGGCCCCGCCGCGCGGACCCAGCGCCTGCTGATGGAGCTCGCGGACGAAGGCGTCGAGATCTCCGACGAGGACCGCGAGCGGATCCACGGGCCCGCCGGCCTCGACCTGGGCGCCGAAGGACCCGAGGAGATCGCCCAGGCGATCGTCGCAGAGATCGTCGCGGTCAAGCGCCGCCGTGAGGGGGGGTTCCTGAAGCGCCGCCCGGGTCCGATCCACGAGCGTCCCCGACCGGGCACGGAAGCTCGGTAGCCTGCTCCGCGCCTGAGCTCGAGCCAGAACACGAGGTAGATCCCTACGAGGGCGAGGAAGAGCGCCTGCAGGATCGAGGAGGCCGCAGATGCCCACGCGATCGCTGTGTTCGGTGTCCCGGTCATGTCGTTCACCTGAGCCGCGAGCGAGAGTGCGGCCCACGACTGGGTCGCGACCCACAGCGGTCCGACGATCAGCACCAGGTTCCGAAGCAGCCCCAACGCGTTCGGCTGCGGATCGTCCACGTCGTTGCGTATGTCAGCCATCGGTGGACCCTGTCCGGCCGGTTGCCGCCCGGCGAGACGTCAGGAACGCGCCTCCGCCGCGGGGGGTAGGCTCGTCGTCGTGCTGATCGAGAACGGGTTCACCGTGTCGGCCTCCCCCGAGGTCGTCTGGGCCTATCTGATGGACGTCGAGAAGGTCGCGCCGTGCATGCCGGGCGCCGAGCTGACCGAGACCGTCGACGACCGGAATTGGAAGGGGAAGGTCCTGATGGCGTTCGGCCCCGTGAAGATGACGTTCGCGGGGACAGTGACGCTCGACGAGCTCGACGAAACCGAGCGCCGGGTCCGCCTGCACGCGAAGGGCACCGAGCAGAAGGGCAAGGGTGCGGCGACGGCGATGGTGACCTCGTGGCTCGAGCCGACCGACGACGGCGGCACGAAGGTCGCGATGGAGGCCGACATCACGCTCACCGGCGCGGCCGCGCAGCTCTCGCGCGGGCTGCTCCCCGAGATCTCGAAGAAGCTCACGCAGCAGTTCGCCGACTGCCTCCAAGCGACGATCGCGGCGGGGCCGCAGACGGTCGGCGAGGCCGAGGCCAGGGTCGAGGACGGCGTGACGCCGGACGCCACCGAGGCCGCCGCAAGCCCGCCGGCACCTGTGCCGGACACGGCGAAGCCCGTGGGGGGTCTCCGCCTCGGGCTCTCCGCCCTGTGGTCGGCCATCGTGCGCTTCTTCACGCGTCTCTTCGGCTCGAAGGAGGGCTGAGGGCGTGATCTCCGGCGTCGTCCTCGCCGCCGGCGAGGGGCGCCGCTTCGGCGGCACGAAGCAGCTCGTCGAGGTCGGGGGGAAGCCGCTCGTCCTGCACGTGGTCGAGGCGCTGCGCGCCGTCGGGGTGGGCGAGTGCCTCGTGATCACCGGCCACGACGCCGACGCGGTCGAGGCGATCCTGCCGCAGGACGTCCGTGTCGTCCGCAACCCGCGATACCGCGACGGGCAGGCCACGTCAGTCGCTGCGGCGCTCCACGAGGTCGCGGCCGACTCAGAGGCGGCGGTGATCCTGCTGGCGGACCAGCCCGGGGTGACGTCGGATGACGTCCGCGCGCTGATCGACGGGTTCCTACGGACGAGGGCCGCGATCGTGCGACTGCGCTACGCCGACGGCCCCGGACCGGCGCTGCTGTCACGCGAGATCTACGCGGAGGCCGGCCACCTGCACGGCGACGTCGGCGCCCGCGTGCTGATCGCCTCCCACCCCGAATGGGTCCACGAGGTGGCCGTCGACCGTCCGGCGCCGCCCGACATCGACGTCCCCGGCGACCTCGCTCAGGGCTGAGGTCGTTCCGGTCGCCGACGCACCATCGTCCTCGCGGGGTCGGCCGGCTGGAACCCGAAGCGCTCGTAGAGACCGTGGGCGTCGCGGGTGTTCAGGTACCACTGGCAGTCGCGGGAGGCCGGGTCCTCTACCGCCTCCCGAACGAGCGCCTGTCCGAGCCCGCGGCCGCGGTGCGCCTCGAGCACGAAGACGTCCCCGAGCCACGCGTAGTTCGACCCATCGGACCCCACCCGCGCGAACCCGACCAGATCGCCATCGGGGCCGTAAGCGGCGATCACACGCGTCGACTCCCGAACCAGCCGTGCCACGGTCTCCCGTGAGCGGCCCGGCACCCAATACGCCTCCTCGGCGAGGAACCGATGAACGGCATCGACGTCGACCCGGTCGCGGTCGTCGTCGAGCTCGTAGCCGTCGGCCAGCTCGACCCTCATCAGCACACTGCCATCAGCAGATCATGCCGAGGCGCCGGTGGCCGAGCGCCGGGAGGGTCGCCCTGACCCGCCGCAGCTCTCCGAAGTCGAGGTCCGCGAACCACACCCCGTCGCCCTCCTCGGGAGCGCGTACGAGGATCCGGCCCCAGGGGTCGACGACCATCGAGTTCCCGTAGGTCCGGCGTCCCTCCTCCGTCGCTCCCCAGGCGCCCCACTGGGCTGGGGCCACGACGAAGCACTGGTCCTCGATCGCACGGGCCCGCAGCAGGACCTCCCAATGCGCCTCGCCGGTGACGGCCGTGAACGCGGACGGCACGAGCAGGACCTCGGTGCCGAGCGAGACGAGACCACGGTAGAGCTCGGGGAACCGCAGGTCGTAGCAGACCGAGAGCCCGACCCGACCCAGGTCGGTCTCGTGCGACACGAGCTGGTCGCCGGCCGTGAACAGCGCCGATTCACGCAGCGGGGGCTGTCCCGCGATGTCGACGTCGAACAGGTGGATCTTGCGGTAGCGCGCCACCATCTCGCCGTCGCGCGCGAACAGCGTGGACGCGTTGTAGATCCGCCCCTCGTCCACCTCGGCGATCGATCCGCCGAGCACCCACATCGAACGCTCCCGGGCGACGGCCGCCAGGCGATCAGTGATCGGCCCGGGGATCGGTTCCGCGAGTTCCCTCGCCCGCCGGTGGGAGCCGTAGAACCCGAACAGCTCGGGGAGGGCCGCCAGGTCGGCGCCGCCGTCGGCGGCCTCATGGAGCAACCCTTCGGCGGTCGCGACGTTCGCCTCGACGTCGTCGCGACCGGCGTTCATCTGGCACAAGGCGATCCGCATGGGACCGCGATGCTACCCCCGAACGCAGATGGGGCGGGCCTCGGAAGGCCCGCCCCGTCCACCACGGCCATGCGGTGGTCAGTCCTGCTTCAACGCCTCGACCTCGACCTCGATCGTCACGGTCCTGCCGACCAGGAAGCCCCCGGCCTCCAAGGCCATGTTCCAGGTCATGTCCCAGTCCTCGCGCTCGATCTGCGCCGAGGCGGTGAATCCGGCCGACACGGCTCCGTAGGGGTTGAGGCCGGTGCCGAGGTACTCACCCTTGAGCGTGACGGGGTTCGTGATGTCCTTGATCGTCAGGTCCCCGTCGAGCTCGAACGCGGTCCCGCCGACGTGGCGGAAGCCGGTGCTCCTGAACGTGATCGACGGGTACTCGTCGACGTTCAGGAAGTCGGGGCTCTTGAGGTGCGTGTCGCGCTGCTCGAGGTTCGACTGCAGGCTCGCCGCCTCGATCGTGGCCTCGACCGAAGAGTCCTCGGCGCGCTCGCCGATCACGATCGTGCCCTCGGCGCTCGTGAAGCGGCCCCGGGTCTTCGTGAACATGTGCTTGCCGATGAACTCGACGGTGGTGTGAGCCGGGTCGAAGGTGTAGGTGCCGGCGGGCGGTGCCTCGACGCCTTCGATGACTCGCGCCTCGGTGGTGGACATGTGCTCGGACCTCCTGGGTCTCGCGGCCGCGCCCCTCGCGTGGCCCTGCGACGGTACTAACATCTCGGATGTTACTCTCTATTCCAAAGTTACTGCAACTTCGGAACCTACGCACCGAACGGGAGCACGGTAGGGGTAGGATGCGCACGATGAGCCCAGAGCAAGAGCGGGAGCTGCCTGTCTGCCAGCACTTCCAGCGCGCGGCCGAGCTGGTCGGTCGGCGCTGGATCCCCCAGCTGATCCGTGTGCTCCTCGCCGGGCCGGCTCGCTACTCCGATCTGAAGGCGGGCATCCCGCAGATCTCGGACCACCTGCTCTCGGAGCGGCTCAAGGAGCTCGAGGCGAACCGGATCGTCGTGCGCGAGGTGACGCCGTCGACCCCGGTCAGGATCGAATACCGGCTCACCGAGCGCGGGCAGGATCTCGCGGCCGCGATCGGCGAGCTCGCCGCATGGGCGGAGCGCTGGGCGATCGCCCCGGTGGGCGCGTCCGAGTAGTCGTCAGTCCCCGCGGAGCGCCGCCACCTCGACCTCGACCGTCACGGTCTTGCCCACCAAGAACCCACCGGTCTCCACCGCGGCGTTCCAGGTCATGTCCCAGTCCTCGCGCTCGAACCTCGTCGACGCGCTGAAGCCGACCGAGACACGCCCCGACGGGTCCGTCCCGGTACCCAGGTACTCGCCCGTGAGGGTGACGGGGTTCGTGATGTCCTTGATCGTCAGGTCGCCGTCGAGCTCGAACGAGCGCCCGCCCGTGTGGCGGAAGGCTGTGCTCCGGAACCCGATCCTCGGGAACGCCGCGACGTTCAGGAAGTCCGGGCTCCGTAGATGGTCATCACGCTGCGGCAGGCTCGTCTTCAGGCTCGCCGCGTCGATCGCGACGTCGACCGAGGAGTCTTCCGGTCGCTCGGCGATCACGATCGTCCCCGCGAACCCGGTGAAACGACCCCGGGTCTTCGTGAACATGTGGGTCCCCAGGAAGTCGACGGCGGAGTGCTCCTGGTCGAACCCGTAGGTCCCCGCCGGCGGGAGTTCGACCCCGTCGACGAGGCGCGACATCACGCCCCGACCGCCTCGTCGGCGATCGCGAGCGCTTCGTCGATGATCTCGAAGCCCTCCTCGAGCTGCTCCTCAGTGATGCTGAGCGGCGGGTTCGTGTGGATCACGTTCCAACGCACGAACGTGAACAGCCCCTTCTCCAGGAGCTTCGCGTTCACGGCGGCCATCACCTCGTTCGTCACGTTGTAGGGCGACATCGGGGTCTTCTTCGCCGGATCCTTCACCAGCTCGAGGATCCCGAACAGGCCGATGTTGCGGTGCAGGCCGACGCTCGGGTGCTTCGCGGCGAGTTCCTCGTGGTGCTTCCGCATCACCGGGTCGAGGCGCTTCGCGTTGCCGACCAGGTCGTCTTCCTCGAGGACCCCGATCGCGGCGATCGCAGCCGCGCACCCCATCGGGTGCGAGTTGTAGGTGAGGCCGCCGAAGTAGACGGTGTCCTCGAACCGCTCGGCGATCCACGGGGCGATGCCGACGGCTCCGAGCGGCAGGTAGCTCGACGTGAGCCCCTTCGCGCTCGTGATCAGATCGGGTACCACGTCCCAGTGGTTCACCGCGAACCACTCGCCTGTTCGGCCGAACCCGCACATCACCTCGTCGGCGATCATCACGATGCCGTGCCGCGAGCAGAGCTCACGGACGCCCTGCAGGTAGCCGTCGGGCGGGATCAAGATGCCGTTCGTGCCCGTGACGGGCTCCAGGATGAACGCGGCGATCGACTGCGGCCCCTCGAGCATGATCTGCTCCTCGAGGCGGTCGAGGGCCTGCTCGGCGGTCTCCTCCGGGCGGTCCGGGCCGTGGTACGGGTCGAAGACCCGCACGATCCCAGCCACCGGCGGCGATTCGTTCGCCCAGCGGCGAGGGTCGCCGGTGAGGTTGATCGTGAGGTAGGTGGCGCCGTGGTACGCCCGGTACCGAACCATCACCTTCTGGCGGCCGGTGACCATCTTCGCCATCCGGATCGCGTTCTCGTTGGCCTCGGCGCCGCCGAGGGTGAAGAACGACTTCTCCAGGTCTCCTGGCCACAGCTCGGCGAGCTTCTGCCCGAGCAGGGCGCGGGTCTCGAACGCGGCGAACGGGGTGATGTACGGGAGGGTCTCCCCTTGCTTCTGGATCGCGTCCATCACGCGCTTGTCGCCGTGGCCGATGTTCACGCCCATCAGTTGGGAGTTGAAGTCGAGGTAGCGCTTGCCGTCCGCGGTATAGAAGTAGACGCCCTCGGCCCGCTCGACCGGCAGCGGCATGATCTTCGACTGCGCGGACCAGTCGTAGAGCGTGTAGCGCTTCGAGAGCTGGACGATCTCGTCGGCGGACAGACCCATCGTTCCCACGTCCTTCCTGGTGCGCTGAGCGGCCTGAACGACGCAATCTTCCCAGACGCTCCGCCCGGAGCGTACGTCCGGAGGCACCGGGGGACGGGCAGGATCAGGCCCGGACGTCGCGGACGACGGTGCCGCCCTTGACCACGAACGGCACGTCCTCGAGCAGGCGGACGTCGGTCGTCGGGTCGCCCGGAACGGCGATCAGGTCGGCGAGCAGACCGGGCGCGACCCCGCCGACGCGATCCTGCCAGCCCATCAGCTCCGCCGACCAGCGCGTGGCGCTCTGGATCGCCTTCGCGTCGGAGATGCCGCCGAACCGCACGTAGTAGGCGAGGTTCTTCGCGATCTCGCGGTGCGGGAAGATCCCACAGTCGGTCCCGTTCGCGATCTTGACCCCCGCAGCGACGGCGTCGGCGAACCGCGCACGCTGAACCTCGTTCGTCCACTCGGTCTTACGGATCGTCTCGTCCGAGTAGCGGGCACGCTGCTCGGGCTCGAGCATGTAGTCGCCGTCGTACATGTCCGCAACGAGATAGGTGCCGTGCGAGGCCATCAGCTCGATCGCTTCCTCGTCCATCAGCGACCCGTGTTCGATCGAACGGGCACCGGCCCGGACCGCGCGCTTGATCCCCTCGGCGCCGTGCGCGTGGCAGGCGACGTGCGTCCCTGCCAGCTCGGCCTCCTCGACGGCGGCGCGCAGCTCGTCCTCGGTGAACTCGGGCAACCCCGGGTTCGTGCCGCTCGTCAGGACCGCCCCGGTCGCGATGATCTTGATGAAGTCCGCTCCGTACCGCAGGATCTGGCGGACGTTCGCACGCATCTGGTCGACCCCGCTCGTCACCCCGAACCGGAGCTCGCGCGGTATCACCGCGTCCACGTCGGGCGCGAGCCCGGTCACATCGCCCCCACCACCGGGACACGTCACGTAGGCGCCGGCGCACATCATCCGGGGCCCCTCGACGATGCCGTCCTCGATCGCGTCACGCAAGGCGACGTCGGCGAACGCCCGGAAGGTCCCGATGTCGCGAACCGTCGTGACGCCGGCGTGGAGGGTCTCCCGGGCGTTGCGGACCCCGCTCAGCACCTCCTGCGCGCCCGAGCGTTCGACCAGCGACGAATACCCCTGTCCCGAGTCGAGCTCGCCGATCAGGTGACAGTGCATGTCCATCAGCCCGGGGAGGACCGAGTACCCGGTCAGGTCGACGCGCTCGACGTCGGCGGGGACCTCCCCCACCGGCACGATCGCCTCGATCAGGGCGCCGTCGACCAGCACGGCGCGGCCTTCGAGCATGCGCCCCTCGACGCTGTCGAAGAGCCGGTCCGGGACGAAGACGACGCGGGCACCCATACGGGCGGGGAGGATACCCTCGTCCTCGTCCGAACGGCCGAGCGGGAACCGACCAATGGTCGGTATGCCCGTGACCGGGGGAACGCCGATACCTGGAACGTGGTACGCGACGGCTCCCTCTCCGGCCTCCGGACCACCTACCGCCGCATCGCGATCACGGCGGCGGCACAGGCCTCGCGGTCCGTGCCGCCGCCGGCGTTCGTGAGGGCGCTGCGATCGCCATGAGGTCTCCCGCCTCCGGGCGGGGAGCCGACCGCGCACCCGGTGGGTGGGTCCAGACGGAACCGCTGCCCGCGGGTCGGCGGATCCCCCGCCGGGCCGCGGTCGTCGCGCGGTTCCTCAGATCAGGCGGCGGAGCCAGTCCTCGCAGGTCGCGACGAGCTCCGCGCCGTCGAACGACCGCTCGTGACCGGCATGGACCCGACGCACCTCGGGGCCGAGCATCCGCAGCCGCTCCAGCGAGGCGCCCATCGCCTCGGCGTCATCCCAGCTGAGCCGCGCCTCCACGTAGACCGCGTCCCCACTGAACAGGGTCCCGGTCGCCTCCTCGAACAGACAGGCGGACCCGGCCGTGTGTCCGGGGGTGTGCAGCAGGGTGAAGCGCCGGTCCCCGAGGTCGATCGTGTCGCCCTCGTCGAGGAGCATCGTGGGCTCGGCGCCGGGGGCCACCCACGCCCTGACGTCGAACCCCGGTGCGGGGACCGCCCGGACGACCAGCTCGGGCACCAGCACGCCGTAGTAGGCGAACATCTCCTCGGCGTCCTCAGGGAAGTCCTGGCGCCGGAGCCGCATCGGGTAGGGATCGCGGGTCATCTCGTCGTCGTCGCGATGGACGCGACGATCGTCGAACTCGTGCAGTCCGCCGACGTGATCGAAGTGCCCGTGGGTCGCGACGGCGATCACCGGTCGTCCCCCCACCAGCACGTCGACGGCCGGGCGGAGCGGGCCGATCCCGTTCGCGGAGTCGACGACGAGGTCCGCGTCACGACCCGGCACGTGCCACACGTTCGACACCAACAGGTCGTCGACGTGCGGCTCCCACAGACGGGTCACGCCCTCGCCGGCGTCGTCCGCTCGGAACCAGGGGTGGGCAACAGGGAGGTCCGCGCTCACGCCCGCTCCGGGAAGAAGACGGCCTGGGCCGGCGGCCGGAGGCAGTGGTCGCTCGACATCGAGGCGTTGTAGCTGCCGACCCCCAGCAGCGCGAGGACGTCGCCCTCGTGGATCTCGGGCAGCGGGGCGGCCTCGGCGAACAGATCGTTGCCCTCGTTGATATGCCCGCTCACGGTGACCGGGCGTACGGGTTCGGCATCGGCGGCACGGCACAGCACGACATCGAGCAGCGCTCCGTACACGAAGTGCTCACACGCCTGGTTCCACCCGGTGTCGAGCCCGGCGAACATCACGCCTTCGCGCTCCTCAACCGTGACGACCTCCGCGAGCAGCACCGCGCACTCCTTCACCAGGAAGTCCCCGGGTTCGGTCGCCACCCGGACCTCGAGCGGCCCGAGATGCTCGGCGAGGATGCCGGCCCACGCCGCCAGGTCGAGCGGCTCGTCGCCCGCGCGCTGGGGGACACCCATCCCTCCGCCGGTATTGACCTCGACGATCGGGCAGCCGGCGTCTCGGAGCCGGCGCGTCATCGCGGCGACGCGGCGGACCGTCTCCGCGAACACCGGCAGCTCGTGCGTCAGGTAGCCGTCCCCCACGTGGAAGTGCACCGTGTCGATCACGAGGCCGTGGCGTGCGGCGATCGCGACCGCCTCGTCGAGCTGCTCCCCGTAGATCCCGAACTTCGTCGGCTTCTCACCCGTGTAGAAGGTCTCCCCTCCTCCCGCGAAGGAGGCCCCGATCCGAGGATTCACGCGGATCCCCACCCGCGAGCCCGTAGCGCGCCGGCCGACCCGGTCGAGCTGGGTCACCAGGTCGACGTTGAGGTGAACCCCGGTCCCCAAGATCACGTCGAGGTCGCGCTCGGACAGGTTCGTCCCCGTGTAGCTCACGTCGGGCGCATGCCACCCGTGTCGGAGGGCCCACTCGACTTCCCCCGGCGAGCACACGTCGATCCCCACGAACGGACATCGCTCGCGCAGGAACGCCAGGAGCTGGGGTTCTCGCTGCGCCTTCAGCGCCAGCCGCACGAGCCCGTCGAGCCCCTCGGCGGCCAACGCGTCGCGGAGGGCGACCGCCTGCTCCTCGACGCGGGTCAGATCGTGGACGTAGACGGGCGTGCCGTGCGCCCGCGCGAGCCCCTCCGCATCGTGCCCGGCGACGTGGAGCCGCCCCTCACGGACGTCGAGCCCGGGACGGGACCACCAGGTGCGCGCCTCGGTCGGCGATCCCTGCATGGCGGCAGGGTACCGCCGCGTCAGGATCCTTCGTTCTCGGGGGCACGGACGTCGCGCATCGCGAGCACGCCCGCCGCGATCCCCAGCGCACCGGCGAGGGCCGAGACCCAGATGCCGCTCGCTGCCTCCGCGCCGGTGGCGACCTCGTCGGCGCGCGTCGTGCCCCAGAGAGCGGCAAGGGCGAGGATCAGCGCGCACAGGGTGAACAGCACGTTCATCGCACGCCGGATCCGCGGATCGGACATCAGCACCGACGCCCCGCCGAACACGAACAGCCCCAACGACATCGTGAGCGCGAGCGACCCCGACACGTCCGCCGTCCCCTTGTAGAGGGTGTCCGCGGTCTCCCACCAGGTGGAGTAGACGCCGAGCAACCCGATCACCCCCGCGACGGCGGCAGCGACACCTGGGAAGTTGATCTTCGAGTCCATGACGGAACCCCCCCAACCGGTACGGAACGCCCGCATCGTGGCAGCCGTCCCGCGTTCGTTCAATCACCCTGAACGAAGGGACGCCGCGCACCCGGTCCGCGGCGAGTGAGTGGAGGTGAGGGGATTTGAACCCCTGACCCCTGCCGTGCGAAGGCAGTGCTCTACCGGGCTGAGCTACACCCCCGAGGCCCGGAAGCGTAGCAGAGGGGTCCGGCGCGACCGGGCCCTCACGCGTGGTCGCCGCGGACCAGCCGTGCGTGCCGATCGAGCGCGTCCCGGAGGTCCCGTTGGACGAACGCGACCGACAGATCGCCCCGCGTCTTCTCGATGAGCGAGCGGGCGACGTCGGTGGAGCGGCGCAGGTTCATCGTGATCGCGTCCGGGTAGTCCATCGTCACGAGCAGGTTGTGCAGATCCTCGAGGGTGGCGAGGATCTGCTCGGCGCGGTCGATCTCACCGCCCTTGAGCAGATCGAGCGCATGACGCCGGCCTTCACCGATCGTCTCCGCGATCCCGTTCAGGTACGGCGCCTCGCCGACGCCGAGATCTTGGGGCGAAGGGAACCCGCTGCCGGTCACGAGGGCGAGCGTCAGATTGGCCTCGGCGTACTCTTTCTCGGCGTCCAGCAGGTACCCGGCGTACCGGACGTCGGGGAACCCCTCCACGCCACCGAACCCCTCGTTGAGGGCATCCCAGGACCCAGCGATCGATTCCCGGGCCAGGTCGAACTCGCCACGGTGCACCGCGCGTATCGCGTTGGCTGAGGCGCGGATCGAGCGGCGGGCGGCCGGGATCGCGGTCTCCCGGGCGGCGGTCTTCGCATCGAAGCGCGAGTGGAGGTCCTGGGCGAGTCCGTCGAGGTCCACCGGGGCTCAGGCTCCCGCCGAGGCGGGGCGCACGACCACGTGAACGGGGTCGCCGTCGGTGAACGCGTGCATGCCGTTGTGCGTGGGACGGGCCCATGCCATCGCACCCTCGGCGACGTAGGTCGGCGTGGGTGCGGCCCTGGGTCGATCGGGGACCTTCGCCGCCCTCGCGGTCTCGTGCGCGTCGGCGCGGGGGTGCGCGACCTGTCGCTTCATCGCCAGCAGCAACCAGATGTAGAGGATCAGCAGTACCACGAGGACGGCGGTGACCGACCAGACGGCGCGCAGCGGCGGCACCAGGCCGATCAGGAACGACATGCCGATCGCCTCGAGGAGGAAGACGAAGACCCGGCGGCGCCGCTCACGGGCGCGGGCGCGGTGTCGCTCCTGGGGGCCTAGGAACTGCACGCCCTTGCGAGGGGTCACGATCCATCGGCCGTTCGTGCCGTGGACTCCCGCGTGGGCCAACAGTTCCATCCTCTCCTCGAAGTCGGTCATGCTGCGGTGTTCGGGCCGGCGACGGAGCACCGGCACGAGGATCGCGATCCATATGATGCCGAACGCGGTGAGCGGCAGCCACTCCACCCAGCCAGCCTCCAGTCCGCCGAGCCCCGGCTCCGACACAACATCTAGGCTGGCCCGGGAACGTAGCACCACATCTGGTGCTCTTGAAGCACATCGATGTGATTCCTTTCACGTGTTCACGAGCCGTCGCACGGCCATCGATCGTTCACCCGTCGTGGGAGCGGGACGACGCCCTACCCTGAGGACATGGACGGCGAGCCGGACCGGGCCGAGCCACGCCTCCCGATGAACGTCGACCTCGACGGACTCGGGACCGGCTCCGGGGCGCCGGAGGCCGTCACCGAGCAGCCCGACCTGTCGTTCGAGCGCAACCTGGAGGCTCGCTGGATCGGCGACGTGATGGGGATGCGGATCGCCGCGCTCGCGCTCGTCCGTCGGGCCCGACGGCAACGGGGCGAGGAGGTCCTGCCGCTCCCATGGGCCGCGATCGCCGCCACCGCGGGCACCGCCGCGGCCGTGGTGGCGGCGGTCGCGTGGCTCGTTCGGGCGATCTCGGGATGACCGGGCTCGTCAGCCGGCCCGGTAGTCGCCGCTCGCGCCGCCGGACTTCTCGAGCAGTCGCACACCCTCGATCCGGGCGGACCGGTCGAACGCCTTCGCGGTGTCGTAGAGGCTGAGCGCAGCCACGGCCGCAGCGGTGAGCGCCTCCATCTCCACGCCCGTGCGATCGACCGCGCGGACGCGTGTCTCGACGCGCAGGCGACCGGCGCCCGGATCCGGCTCGATCGAGACCTCGGTCCCTGTGACGCGGATCGGATGGCAATGAGGGAGCAGGTCGGGCGTCCGCTTCACGCCGATCACCCCGGCGAGCTTCGCGCTCTCGATCGGCGAGCCCTTCTTCGTCCCGGCCACCAGGTGACCGACCGCCTCGGGGGTGGTGACGAGCCACGCCTCGGCGACGGCCTCACGGGCGGTCTCTGGCTTCGCCCCGACCTCGACGATCCGGGTGATCCCGTCCGCGCCAACCTGACCCTTGCCCATCGCGCCCGTGCCCGATGCGGCCACAGGTCAGTCCTCGGTCGAGCGGAAGATCATCACGCGAACGCGAGCGCCGGCAGGCGTGACGTCGGTGCCGACCGGGATCACCGCGAGCCCGTTCGCCCGGGACACGGTCGAGATCAGGTTCGAACCGCGTCCGCCGGTAGGGGTGGCCACCCATCCGTCGTCGCCGCGACCCACCTCGACCCGCGCGTACTGGACCTTGCCGCGCGGCCCGCGGATCTCATCGGTGAGCGTGGCCTCGATCGTCGGCCGACCGATCGAGGTGCGACCCATCATCTTGAGGATCGCGGGGCGCACGAAGACCTCGAAGCTCACGAAGACGCTCACGGGGTTGCCCGGCAGTCCGAAGAACGGCTTGCCCTCGACGAAACCGAAGCCCTGGGGCATGCCCGGCTGCATCGCGACCCGCGTGAACTCGACGTCACCCCGCCCTGCGAACGCGGCCTTCACGACGTCCCGCTCGCCGACGCTCACGCCGCCGGACGAGACGAACGCGTCGGCTTGGATCTCGTAGCTGGCGATCGTCTCCTTGAGTGCCTCCGGGTCGTCCCTGACGATCCCGGCCAGGACGGGCGTCGCCCCGGCTTCGCGCAGGGCGCCGAACAGCGTGTAGGCGTTCGAGTCGTGGACCTGCCCGAAGGTCGCCGCCTCGGTCGGCGCGATCAGCTCGTCGCCGGTGGAAAGGACGATCACCCGGGGGCGGGGGCGAACGAGCGGATGCGGTACGCCGGCGTTCGCCAACAACCCGAGCTCGGGGGCGCCGAGGCGCTTGCCCGCCGGCACGAGCACGTCTCCCTCCCGCGCGTCCTCACCGCGCGGACGGACGTGGCGTCCTTGGGCGACGGCCTCGGAGACCCGCACGCGGTCCTCGTCGGGTGACTCGGTGTTCTCGACCGGCACGATGCAATCTGCGCCGGCGGGGATCGGAGCGCCGGTCGCGATCGCGACCGCCTCGCCCATCCCCACGGTGACGTCGGGACGCAGGCCGATCATCGCCTTGCCCACCACCTTCATCTCGACAGGTGCATCGGGGCTCGCGTGCGCGACGTCGGATGCCCGCACTGCGAACCCGTCCATCGCGGACGAGGCGAAGCTCGGCATGTCGTCGCGGGCGGTGATGTCTTCCACCGCGACGCATCCCAGCGCGTCGGTGAGTGGCAGCTCCAGCGGCGGGAGGGGCTCGATCCGCGACAGGACCCGATCCCGCGCGTCCTCGACCGACACCAGCCCTTCGCCCGACTCGTGGTCGTGGAGCGTTCGCCCGCGCATGGGGGGAGTCTACCCAGGCGACCCCGCGGGTCCGTCGGGGCTCACGAAGCCTTCGAGCCAGCCGCGGAACGCGGCGCCCAGGTCGTCCCGCTCGCACGCGAGCGCGACCGTGGCCTTCAGGTAGTCGAGCGGGTTCCCGACGTCGAACCTTCCCTCGGAGAAGGCCAGGGCATCGGCGCCCTCCCCACCGGCGAGCAGGTTGATCGCGTCGGTGAGCTGGATCTCGCCGCCACGGCCAGGACCGGTGCGTCGTAGGGCATCGAAGATCGCCGGTGTGAACACGTACCGGCCGATCACGGCCAGGTTCGAAGGAGCCTCATCGGGATCGGGCTTCTCGACGACCGACACGATCCGCACCAGGCCCTCCTCGGATGCGCCCTCATCGATCGGCTCGGGCTCGATGCAGCCGTACATCGCGATCTCACGCCGGCCGACCTCCATCGCGGCGACCACGCTGCGGCCTCGCTCCGCGTGCGCGGCGAGCATCCGGGCGAGCAACGGCTGGCGCGGGTGGATCAGGTCATCACCCAGCAGCACGGCGAACGGCTCGTCGCCGACGTGGGCCTCCGCCACCGCCACCGCGTGACCGAGGCCGAGGGCCTCCCGCTGGCGCACCGTGTGGACCTGCGCCAGCTCGGAGATCGCGCGGACGGTCGCGAGCTCCTCCAGCTTGCCCTTCTCCTCGAGGAACGCCTCCAGCTCGGGCGACCGGTCGAAGTGGTCGTCGATCGAGCTCTGGTCGCGGCCGACGACGATCAAGACATCGTCGAGACCCGCGCGGACCGCCTCCTCCACCACGAGCTGGATCGCGGGCACGTCGATCACCGGCAGCATCACCTTGGGCTGCGCCTTCGTGGCGGGCAGGAACCTCGTCCCCAGCCCTGCGGCAGGGATCACCGCCTTGCGGACCTGCATCTGCACCCTCCGAACCGTCGTGTCGAACCGTCGTGTGGAGGCCCGAGTGTAGAGGCCGAACGGGCGGGGATCGCAAGTGACCTGCCGTAGACTGCCCCGGTCATGCCCACGTACGAGTATCTCTGTCGCGCCTGCGGCCACACCTTCGAGATCGTCCAGAAGATGACCGAGGACTCGCTCACGACCTGCCCGGAGTGCGGCGGCGAGCTGCGGAAGGTGTTCGCGCCTCCCGCCATCACCTTCAAGGGGTCGGGCTTCTACGCCACCGACCACGGGAAGAAGACGAAGACACCGCCTGGGGACGGGCCCTCGGAGAAGAAGCCGTCAGACGCGAAACCGTCGGAGAAGAAGCCCGCCGAGACCTCGTCGACAGGGACCGGGGGGTCGACGGCGACCCCTCCGAAGAAGGAGGGCTCGCCGGGATGAGCGTCGCCGAGATCGGCGTCTTCGGGGGGTCGGGGTTCTACGCGTTCCTCGACGATCCAGACGAGGTGTCGGTCGACACGCCGTACGGGCCGCCGAGCGCCCCGGTCACGATCGGCACGATCGGAGGGCGGCGGGTCGCCTTCCTTCCACGGCACGGCCGCGATCACGAGTTCCCCCCGCACAGGGTTCCGTACCTCGCGAACGTCTGGGCGATGAAGGAGCTCGGCGTCGCCCGGCTGTTCGCGCCGAGCGCCGCCGGATCGCTTCGACGTGAGATCCCGCCGCGGACCTTCGTGGTGAGCGACCAGGCGCTCGACATGACGAGGGGTCGCGCGGCGACCTTCTACGACGGCCCGACGACGGTCCACGTGGGGTTCGCCGACCCGTACTGCCCCGCGATGCGCGAGGCGTTGGTGGGTGCCGCCGCCGCGCTCGGGATCGAGCATCGCGACCGCGGAACGATGGTCGTGATCGAGGGCCCGCGGTTCTCGACCCGCGCCGAGTCGAAGATGTTCGCCCAGATGGGTGGAGACGTGATCGGGATGACGCAGTTCCCCGAGGTGACGCTCGCGCGCGAGCTGGAGCTCTGTTTCGCGAACGTCGCGCTCGTCACCGACTTCGACGTGGGCGTCGACGACATCCCGCCGGTGTCCCACGCCGAGGTCTTGAGGGTCTTCGGCGAGAACATCGCGTCGCTGCGCGACCTGCTGTTCGCGGCGATCCCGAACGTCCCGTCCGAGCGCGACTGCCCGTGCGCCACGGCGCTCGCCGGCACGGGGCACGAGTGATGGCCCGCAACCTCGTCCGCGTCGAGCTCACCTTCGTGTCCGAGGACGACGCGGATGCGGTCGGCGAGCGGATCCGAGAGTCGGTCCGGATGATCGTTGGGCGCGAGGCCCTCGAGGAGTTCCGGGTCCGAACGATGCCGCTCGATCCGAAGAAGAAGGACCATCTCCGCTCCGTCGACTGACCTCGACAGAACCGTTCCCGGCACGTGACGGCCGTCACGGAACGGCGGCGGGACCTCCCCTAGCGTGGCGACATGCCTCACCTGATGCTCCGTCGCCGGCTCCCTCGCGCGGCCGTGATCTGGTTCGTGGTCGCCGGGGGGTGCGCGGCGCTCGCGTTCGTGTCGGTGCGTGACCTCGCCGCACGAGCGGCCGCAGGTGAGGGCGCCTCGACCGCACCCCTCGTGGTGGTCGCGCGCGACGTCGACGCGGGCTCGTTGCTGGGGCCCGACGACCTCCAGGTCGCCGAGGTTTCGGAGCCGGTGCCCCCCGGGTCGCTCTCCGACCCGGCCGAGGCCGCTGGGGCGCTGGCCGTCACCCCGTTCGTCGCCGGAGAGGTCGTGACATGGACGCGGGTCGCCCGGCCGGGGAGTGCCCTCGCCGCGCGGATCCCTCCGGGGCTCCTCGGCGTGACGATCGCGGTGGGAGCGCTGCCCGAAGGCCTGTCGGCCGGGGATCGGGTCGACGTGCTCGCCACCTTCACCTCGGCGCGCCCGTACACGACCTCGGTGGCATCCGACGTGACGGTCCTGCACGTGCCGGCCTCCGGCGGCACCGGGTTCGGGGCCGCGGCCCAGGGGACCGAGGTCCTGGTGCTCGCGTCGCCCGAGGTCGCGCGCCAGCTGGTCCAGGCGAACGCGACCGGTGTCCTCGCCGTCGCGGTCCGGGGCTTCGAGCCGCTGGCGGTCGCCTCGGGAGACGCCCGCTAGTATCGGCGAGCCCGCTGACCGGCCATGTCCAGGAAGGGACTCCCCCCGCGTGACGATCCTGCAGGCGATCATCCTCGGCTTGACCCAGGGCGCCAGCGAGTACGCACCGATCTCGTCGTCAGGGCACCTGATCCTCGTCCCGTGGGCGTTCGGGTGGGAGACGCTCGGCGATGCCGATCTCAAGAAGACCTTCGACGTCGCCCTGCACATGGGGACCTTCGTCGGCGCGGTGATCTACTTCCGACGCGAGATCGTCCGGTACTTCGTCGCGTGGGTGGGCACGCTCCGTCGGCGCTCGATCGAGACGGTCGATGAGCGGCTCGCCTGGGCCTTGATCGTCGGCACGATCCCCGGCGTGATCGTGGGAGCACTGTTCGAATCGGTGATCGAGGAGAACCTCAGCCAACCGTGGCTCGTCACGATCCAGCTCGCGGTGTTCGGCGTGGTCCTCTACCTCGTGGACCGGGCGATGCGGACCGACCGAGGGTTCGACACGATCGGTGTTCGCACCGGTTGGTTCCTGGGAGGTGCCCAAGCGCTCGCGCTGTCACCCGGCGTGTCGCGATCCGGGATCACGATGACCGCCGCGCGTGCGATCGGGATCGACCGTGAGGGGGCGGCACGCTTCTCGTTCATGCTGTCGCTGCCGGTGATCTTCGGAGCGGGCCTCTACAAGAGCTTCGATCTGATCGAGAGCGGGTTCCAGGGGTACGAAGCGCAGTTCTTCTGGGGGTTCGTCTCGAGCGCGATCAGCGGCTTCGTCGTGATCTGGTTCCTGCTGCGCTACCTGCGGAACCACTCGTTCGCGATCTTCATGTGGTACCGGCTGGCCGTCGCGGCGCTGTGCACCGTGCTGATCGTCACCGGCGTGCGCGACGCGACGATCTAGGGCGCGTCCGGGTCGGGCACCTTGCCCAGGTTGATCGTGAGCCAGGGCCGGAACCCCTCGCGCTCGTAGAGACGTTGCGCCGGATCGTTCGGGACCAGCACCCCGATCGCCATCTCCTCGACCCCGATCGCACGGACCTCCCGGTAGACCTGGTGCAACAGCGCGGTCCCGATCCCCTCGCCGCGGCGATCGTCGAGCACCGCGAGCGACTGTAGCTCCGCGAACCGATCCCGCGTCACGTGCGAGTCGTCGATCCCGTGGATCGTGACGAGCGCGTAGCCGACCGGCGTGTCGCCCTCCTCGGCCAGGAGCAGGAAGCTCTCAGGCTCGGCGAGCCACTCGCGGTACCGATCGGAGCGGATCTGCCACCAGCCGTCCTCGTCCCGAGGAGGGATCCCCGGGATGTCCGGATCGACCGTGACGTGGTGCCGGTGGAGCGAGCGGGTGAGCGGCTCGAGGTCGGGGACGCGCTCGACGCCGCCGCGAACGATGCGGACGTCGCCCACGGCTCCTACACGCCGGCGAGGGTCATCTCACCGATCAGGATCGACGGCGTGCCGACGCTCTGGAAGAACCGGAGGTCGCTGCCGACGCCGCTCACGCCCTTCAGCATCTCGGGCAGGGTCGACGCGATCGTCATCTCACGCAGCGGCTCGCCGAGCGCACCGTCTTCGATCCGCAGACCCGTCGCACCGACGCTGAACTCGCCGCTGATCGGGTTCGCGCCCGAGTGGACGCCGCTCACGTCGCGGATCACGACGCCGCCCTCGGCACGCGCCAGCAGCTCCTCGAACGACGACGCTCCCGCCTCGACGTAGAAGTTCGAGGTCCCCACCCCGGGCGCGCCCTTGTACCCGCGCTTCGCGTTGCCCGTCGAGCGCTGGCCGCCCCCGGACCGCCGCGCCGTGTACGTGTCGTGGAGGAACCCGTTGAGCCGCCCCGCGGTGAACAGCTCCGTCCGCGAAGACGGGACACCTTCGCCGTCGAACGGACAGGCCCCCGGGCCGTCGAGGATCCGACCGTCGTCCACGAGGGTGAAGACGTCGGAACCGACCTGGTCACCCACCATCGTGGCGAACAGCGAGCGGCCCTTGAGCACACTCTCGGCGTTCAGCGCACCCGCGACGACGCCCAGGAACGACGACGCCGCGAAGGGGTCGAGGATCACCGGCACCTTCGACGTGGGCGGCTTCACCGCCCCGAGCATCTCGACCGCGCGCTCGACCGCTTCGTCGGCGACCGGGTCTTGCTCGAGTTGTTCGAGCCCGCGGGTGATCCGGAAGGAGAACCCGGTCTGGGTCTCGTCGCCCTCGACCGCGAGCGTGACGACGACCGCCCACGCATCGGTCCGCTCGTAGGTGGCGTCGACCCCCGTGGTCGAGGCGACGTGCACGCGCGACACGGCATCGCCCACCTGCACCACGTCGACCTTCGTCACCCGCGGGTCGCGCGAGACCGTGTAGGCCTCCAGGTCGAGCGCACGGCGGACCTTCTCGTCGGCCGAGACGGCGGCGCTTCCGGCATCGAAGAGCTCCGGGATCGCCTCGAAGGCCTCGGGCTCGGGAAGACCTTGATGCTCGTCGGGCTCGGCGAGCGCCGCGTTCTCGCGGGCCCGGGCCACCGCCGAGGCGACCTCGTCGAGCGACGGGTCGGCCGCGTACGCGTAGCCGAGCCGCTGGTCGGCGATCAGCCGGACCCCGACACCGCGGGATTCCGCGAAGGTCATGCCCTCGACCTCGCCGCGGAGCGCGCTCACCTCGGTGTGCGTCCCCTCCTCGGCGTAGGCCTCGATCTGCTCACCATCGGCTGCGGCCGCGACCGCCGCCCGCACCAGCTCGTGGAGCTCAGGCACCCGTGCCTCCCACCGTGATCTTCCCGATCCGGAGCGTCGGCGAGCCGCTGCCGACCGGTGCACCCTGGCCGTCCTTGCCGCAGACGCCCTCCCACGTGTCGAAGTCGGACCCGACCGCGTCGACCGAGCTCATCACGTCGATCGCGCGGCCGATCAGGTTCGCGCCGCGCACCGGCGTGGTGATCTCGCCGTGCTCGATCAGGTATCCCTCGCTCACGCCGAACACGAAGTCACCGGTCGCCGGGTTCACCTGACCGCCGCCGAGCCCGCTCACGTATACGCCGCGCTCGGTCGAGCGGACGATCTCGTCAGGGTCGGTCGCGCCAGGAAGGATGTTCGTGTTCGTCATCCGCACGATCGGCGGGCTCGCGTAGGACTCCCGCCGTCCGTTGCCGGTCGGCTCGACGCCCATCTTCGCCGCCCGCAGCCGGTCCTGGAGGAACCCCTGCAGCACCCCCTCGACGAACAGCACGGTCCGCCGGCTGGGTTCACCCTCGTCATCGAAGTCGAAGGACCCCCACCCGTTGGGGATCGTCGCGTCGTCGACGCCATCGATCAGCTCGCTCGCGCACCGCTGACCGACCAGCCCGCGGTAGACGCTCGCCTCCTTGTCGACCGCGTCGGCCTCGAGCGGGTGCCCGACGGCCTCGTGGAACAGGACGCCGCCGCAGCCGTTCGCGACGACCACCGGCATCTCGCCCGCGGGCGACGGGATCGAGTCGAGCATCGCGACCGCGCGCTTCGCCGCCTGGGCGGCGGTGTCCGCCGGCGGGTGCAGGTCGAGGAACTCGACCCCCGCGCATGCGGCGGGCCCGTGCCACCCCGTCTGGATCACGTCGCCGCGTTTGGCCACGACCTGCGCGACGAGACGGATCCGCGGGCGCTCCTCCTCGATCCACCGGCCGTCGCTCGCGGCGATCAGACGTCGCTGCAACGAGTCCCCGTACACGCCGACCACCTGGGCCACCTCGGGCGACACGCCACGGGCGGTCTCGTCGACCTCGCGGAGCCAGCCGACCTTCGTGGCCGCCGGCACGTCGGCGGCGGGGCGCTCGGCGCGGTTGCGCCTCTCGCCGATGCGCGCCGTGAGGTCCACGACCGCGCCCGGCGCGTCGCCACGGAGCGCGGCGCTCGCGGCCTCCGCGGCCTCGATGAGCGAGTCGTGGTCCAGGCGGTTCGAGAACGCGTACCCGTAGGTGGTCCCCCTGGTGACACGCACGCCCGCGCCCCGGTCGCTCCCGGTCGTCAGCTCCTCCACCTTGCCGTCGTCCAGACGGATCGACGTCGACGTCTTCTCTTCGACGAACACCTCGGCGAAGTCGCCACCCTTGCGCCGCGCCACCTCGAGGACCTCGTGCACCAGTTCGCGGTCGAGCATGGCGAGGAGGCTACCAGCGGCCCCGACGAGGCCCGGCGGTGCTAGCGTCGCCCCCCGAGATGCCCGCGCCTGCAGGTGACACCGTCGGAACCGGGCCGGCGCGCCCGCGTTGGCGTGCACGACACGGGTCCGACCTCACCCTCGTCGTCGGGCTCACGGTCGCGCTGTTCGCCCTGTTCCAGGTGCCACACCTCGTCAACGACGCGGCCTTCTCCGTCGGCCCCGACGTCCCCGTCTACCTGTGGTGGGCCCGCGTCGCGTCGTCGCAGGGCCTGTCGATCGTGGGTGCCAGACCGGGCACCCCCGTGCTGATCCCCGCGATCGAGGGCGCGCTCGGCGTCGGTGTCGTCGGCGCGCTCGCCGGGCTGCAGTACGCGCTCGGACCCGCGATCGGTCTGGCGGGCGCCGCGCTCGTGCGCGGCCGTGGCGCGATCGGCCGCCCCGCGTGGGCGGTCGCAGGGCTGTTCGCAGGCGTCTGGGCGACCCACCTCGGGGACGGCTACGTCGCGAACCTCGCCTTCGTCGCCGCCTACCTCGCGGCCGCTGCGATGCTCGCACGGCGAACCCGTCGCGCGACCGTCGCCGCCGCGATCCTGCTCGGGGGTGGTGGCCTCGCCCACCCGCAGTTCTTCGGTGCCGGCGTGGCGATCCTCGCCGTGTCCGCGCTGTGGGCGGGCTGGCACGACCGCAGGTGGTCGTGGTCGAGCGACGCGGGGCGGACGCTCGGAGCCTTGCTCGGTGGATCCGCGATCGTCGTGGCGGGGGTGGCGGCCGCGACGATCGGGGCGCCGCGACTGGACGGCGACACGTCGAAGGACGCTTTCCTGCGCCGGACCGGGCAGGACGACGTGCTCCGCCGGACCTACCTGCACCGCTCCGCCTCGAACTGGCGTCGGTACGCGCCCGTGATGACGACGCCGCTCGTGGTCATGGGCGGTCTGCAGGGCCGGGGGTTCGCTCGGCGGTTCCTGGTGGCATGGATCGGATTCACGGCGCTGACGGTCCCACTCGGCGTGGCGACCGCCTGGTATCCGCCCGACCGGGTCCTCACCTTCGCGTTCTGCATCCCCCTGCTCGCCGCCCTCGGTTTCGTGTGGCTCGGCCGGCGCCTGGGGCGGTGGTGGCTCGCGTGGCCGATCGGCGCCGCCGTATGGATCTTGATGGTCCTCGCGCCCTTCCGCGTGTGGGCGGAGACATCGGCCTTCGTCTCACCCCGCGAGATGCGTCACGCGGTCACGGCGGGCCGGATCGCCACCACCACGCCCCCCGGGACGCCGCTCGTGTTCGTCGCGAACGAGCCTCGCACCCGATCGCTGTTCCTGGCGTCGCACGTGCTGAACGTCGCCCGGGCCGCGGTCCCCCCCGACCGCGCCGCCGACGTCCGCGTCTTCGTCGGCTCGGTCGGCGATCTGCTCGACGGACGATCGACCGTCCGCGACGACGACCTGTTCGACCTGGCGTCGGCCACCTCGCTTGCCGACATCGGGGACCGCGAGACGATGGCGGTCTTCGTCCTGACCGAGTTCGATCGCGGTCCGCGCGACCGGGAGGACCCGCGGCTCGTGCGCTGGAACGACGACGTATGGACCACGCTCCCTGATCCGCGACCTGTGGGTCCGGGCGCGGGGGAGCCGCTCGCCGAGTCCCGCGGCGCCCTCGTCGCGGCGACGCTCGGGACGGTGTTCCTCCTGTTCGCGGTGGGCGGCGGCTGGGCCTGGTGGGCGACGGGTGAACCGACGGCGTCGCTCCTGACCGCCCCCGCGTTCGGGGTCGCGACCCTCACCGTCGCCGCGCTCACCCTCGAACGGATCGGGGTGGTGGTGGGCTCACGCCCGGGCGGGGTCGCCGTCGTCGTCGTGGCCGGCGCCGGCGGCTACGCGCTCGCGCTCGCGCGACGCCGGCAGCGGCACGAGCAGCGCCGAGGGTGAGGTCTCGTCCTCGAACGAGAACCCGACCGCGATCCGGTTCCGGAGGTCGTGGACGAGCACGAGGGTCACCACGAGGAGGACGGGCGTGATCAGGACGTGCCCGACGAACAGGTTGAGCTCGAAGGCGCCGGGGAACCGCAGCGGCTCGGCCGACCACAGCGAGATCGCGAGCAGCGCGCCGGAGGCGATCGCCGCACCGCGCGGGAGCCGGGGCAGGAGCCACACGAACGGGAGCGTCCACACCGCGTACCACGGCAGCAGGACCGGCCCGAGCAGGGCCAACAGCAGGAGCGACCACCCCCACGTGGCGGCGAGCTCCGCGGGCGACATCGACGGCGCGCGCCGCGCGACCTCGCGCACCAGGCCCGCGACCGTCACGAAGAACAGCCCCGCGAACGCGAGCCGCGCCACCCAGCCCAAGGTTCCGAACGACAGGAAGTCGAGCAACCGGGAGAAGGAGGCCGACGGCGCGAGCCAGCCCTCGTGACCCGACAGCTCGAGCATCCCCAGGGTCGGATCCTCGAGCTGCAGGTACGGGATCGCGAAGGCGAGGCCGATCGCAGCCGCGAGGCCGACATGGGTGAACGCGGTGCGGGCGCGCTCTTCGCGGGGCCTGCGCGCGATCGCCCACACGAGCAGCAGGAGCAACGGCAGGGCGGCCGGCGCCTTCACGAGCACCCCGAAGGACAGCGCGGCGACCGCGCCCAGGTCGTGCCCACGCAGGACGAGACCGAGCCCCACGATCACGGCGAGGATCATCAACAGGTCGTTGTGTCCGCTCGCGACCGAATGGAACAGCACGACCGGATTCGCGCCGAAGATCGCGAGGGCGAACGCGGTGCGCGCCGGCCAGGCCCCGTGGACGATCGCCGCGAGCACGATGCAGATCGCGAAGCTCGCCACGACGGCGATCAGCTTGTAGGCCTCCACGTGATCAACGGGCTTCGGCAAGATCCCCGAGAGCTCGGCCGACAGCCGGGTCCATCCCGGGCCGTAGACGGCGGGGGTGTCCACCCATCGCGGACCCACGTAGTTCCACAGCAGGTCTCCCGAGTGGTCGAGTGGCGTCTCCACGTACGGGTTCCCCCCGTAGATCCCCGCGATCCGCCCGTAGAAGGCGTACGAATAGACGTCGCGCGAGTACAGGAGCGGCACGAACACCACCGCGACGTGTCCGATCAGGACCACGATCGCGACCGCCACGATCCCGACCCGCTGGCGGAACGCCTCGCGCGCGAGCCACAGGCTCGCCGCGACCGCCAGCATGACCACCGCGGTCGACAGTGCGAGCCACCAGTTCCCCTCCCAGCGGGCCAGGCCGAGCTCGACCGCGAGGTCCTTGAGCGGGCCCTTGGGCCGACCGTTCGGGGTGAGGATCGGCTGGTACGGGGAGCCCGGAGCGGCCCCGATCATGGCCATCGCCACGAGACCGCATGCGGCGGCCACGACCGCGCCCACGGCGGTCCATCTGCGGCGGGAGGGGCGGCGGGGTTCCACCGGGACGGGACCGTACCATCGAGGCCAGGGGCTCCCGGGCCGGGCTCAGCCGGAGGCGCCGTGCGCGGCCCCGGCCGAGCGCGGTCGCTCGAACCGCCCGAACACCCTGACCAGCAACACGAGGTACGCGGCCGGGACCACGATCCACACCGGTCGCTCGAGCCACCAGCGCAACGAGCTGTCCCGTTCGTGCCCCAGCCCCAGCCACCAGACCGTGAGGATCGCGAGCAGGAACGCGGTCATGTGCCACAGGAACAGCGTCATGATCACGCTGTTCAGCAAGATCGTGACCTTCCACGGCCGGGGACGGTCGAGCCACGTCCGCAGCCGGGGGCGCAGCAGCATCACGGCGCCCATCGACCAGATCCCGCCCAGCATGAAGCAGACCGTGGGCGGGTACGCGTTCGACACCGCCTCGACATCGGTGCCCAGCAGGCTCTTCGGGTAGTAGCCGATCCCCGGGAACCACTCGAACCGCACGTCGCCGGCGAGCCGCCACAGGTACGGCGTCGTCAGGAGGATCAGCCCGCCGAGCCCGACGGCCACCATGCCCCAGAACACGCCGCGCGGGAGCCGGTCGAGGACGCCGTCGGCCAGGAAGAACCCGAGCTGGTGCGGAAGCAGCAAGACGAACGCGACGTTGAACCAGCGCACCCACCCGACCTGGCCCACGAAGCCGACCGCGTCGGCGACGAACGTGCCGGCGACCATCGCGGCCGGCACCCACCACCCGAACCGCCGGTGCACGGCGATCAGCCACGGTGCGATCGCCACCACGACGAGGTAGACGGCGAGGAACCACAGCGGCCCGAACGGCAGCGTCGCTCCGGGCGGCAGGAACACCCGCATCAAGGTCGTCTCGCCCCACAGCCGCGGCCCGGTCGGAGCCCCCACGTCGGCCAGGTGCAGGATGACCATGACCACCGCCCACACCCCGAAGAACACGACGGACGGTCGCAGCAGGCGATCGGCCCGCCGCCAGATCCACCGTCCCGTGGGCTCGCCGCGCCGGCGGGCCGCCTCGTACGCCGTCAGGTTCGAGAACCCCCCGACGAAGAAGAAGATCGGCATGACCTGGAACACCCAGGTGCCGAGCCAGAGCCCCGGCGTGACGCCGACCGCGTTGTGGGTCCGCATCACGCCGCCTTCCCACCAGATCGTCCCGATGAACCAGTGGCCGAACACGACCGCGACGATGCTGGCCGCGCGCAGGAAGTCGACGACGCGATCGCGCGACGCCGGCGTCGCAGCCGCCATCCGATCGAGCGAGGCGAAGCTCACGGCACCACCGAACCACGCGATGCCGACCGGGTCAACGGGCCGATGGGCCTGGGGCGACGGCTGCCGCATGGCCGAGCGTGCCATGGGAGGATGACGTCGTGACGAAGCGCGCCCTCAAGATCGGCTTCGGCATCGGGTTCCTGGTGGTGGGGTTGTTCACCACGATCGGTGGTGTGGCTCTCACGTCACTCGTGGGAGCCGACGGGCGGTTCGAGATGCCGGAGACGACCGCGCGGTCCCGCGGGTACGCGCTCGTGTTCGACGCGATCTACATCCGCGGGAACCTGCCGGCGAGCGGATCGCTGTCGGCCACGCTCGGCATCGAGGTCCGGGGGCAAGACGGCGACGACGTCTTCGTCGGGGTCGCCTCCGCGAGTCGCGTCAGCCGCTACCTGGCGGGTGTCGGCCACGACCGCGTGGTGCGGATCGACTGGCCCGGCGGCGCCGGGACCGAGGCGGTCCTCGGCGACGGGTCCGTCCCGGAGCCACCCGGCGAGCAGACCTGGTGGGAGTCCTCGGATGAAGGCGACACGGCGTCGGTGAGCTGGACGGTCCGAGACGGCGACTGGGCGGTCGTCGTCATGAACGCCGACGGCTCCCGCGACGTCGACGTGGCCGGGACGGTCGAGGTCGAGCTCCCGATCCTCGGCCCGATCGCGATCGGGATGCTGATCACCGGCCTCGTGATCGTGCTGATCGGGGTGCTGATGACGATCAGCGGTGCGAAAGCCCCACGAGCCGAGCGCGGCGCCGTCCCGATCGCAGGTCCTGGCCCGCCTCCGCGCCCCGACGCGTAGCTTCACGACGCGGGCTCCGCCGCCTGTGCCAGCTCCGCGGCCGAGTCGCGACGAGCGGCGGCGGCGATCACCGCGCCGGTGGAGGCGATCACGATGGCGCCGCCGACGGCCACGAGCGGCGGGACCGCCTCGCCCAGCACCCACCACGCGAGGAGCGCCGAGATCACCGGGGTGCATTGGGTGATCAGCGCCGAGCGCCACGACTCCACGTGGCGGTGCGACCAGATCACGAGCGTGTGCCCGACGAACCCCGGGAACAGCGCGACCGCCCACACCGCCGCCCAGTCCTTCGGATCGGGCATCGCCGGCACCCCCTCCACGAGCAGGGTGAACGGCGTGATCACGATCGCCCCGGCGATCATCACGCTCGCGAAGTACTCGATCGCCGGCACCTGCTGTCGCGCGTGCCGCGAGAAGAACCAGTAGGCGGACCAGGTCGCGATCCCGGCCAGCGCGAGGAGGTCCCCGGCGAGGCTGAAGGTCGGCGATCCCGACGAGCCGATCGCCACGATCACGACGCCCAAGAACGACGCGACGACGAGCAGGGCGTTGCGCCACCCCACACGCTCGTGCAGCATCCTCGCCGAGATCACGGCGATGGCCACCGGCGCCAACGCCCCGATCAGGGCGACGTCCGCGACGCTCGTGAGCTTCACCGACGAGAAGTGCAGCGCGATGTCGGCGGCGAAGACGACCCCTCCGAGCGCGGTCGCGCGGAACATCGACCACGTGAGCCGGCGTCGCAGCACGAGGAGCGAGATCAACGAGATGACCACGCCGGTCCACAGCCGGAACATCGCGAACGAGAGGCCCGACAGCGAGCTCCACTTCGCGATGACCGTGCCGGTGGCCCACACGACGGTCGCGATCGAGACGGCGACGATGCCGAGCCGACGGTGCGGCGACGTCTCGGGGGTGACGTTGGCGTCCCTCGCCGCACGGGTCGCCGTGTGCGCCATGCCGACATCATCCCAGTCGCCATCCCGGCCGATCGCTCGCTGCTAGGCTCGCACCCGTGGGAGACAACAGGGGCGCGGCCGTCGCGGTCGCGATCATGATCGTGACCTTCCTGGCGATCCTGGGAGGACTCGTGGTCGTGCTCGGATGGATCGGGCTGTCGATCTACGCGCTCGTGAAGGCGATCGGTTCGGCTCCCGACGCCGCGAACCCGACGGTGGTCGTCATGCTGGTCGGGGGCCTGGTCGCCACGTTCACCGTCCTGCTCGCCGTGGGGATCGCGCTGGTCGGGCGCGCGATGACACCGCGGAAGCGGGAGAAGCGCCCCGCCGAGCAGCTGGCACTCGACATCGAGGCGTAAGACCTCAGCGGACCGTCAGGTCGTACGGCGACTCGAGCAGCTCTCGGACCCCGCCGTCCTCGTCGAACGACAGGAACCTGTCCATCAGCCGCATGAACCATCGATCGTGGGTGACCGCGACGATCGTGCCCTCGTACCCAGCGAGCGCGAGCTCGAGCGCGTCGGCCGACGCGACGTCGAGGTTGTCCGTCGGCTCGTCGAGCAGCAGCATCGTGGGAGAGTCGATCTCCATCAGCAGGATCTGCAGCCGCGCCTGCTGGCCCCCGGAGAGCAGCTCGAACGGATTGCCCTGCACGTGGTCGAGCTCGTAGCGCCTGAGCGCGGACATAGCCTTGGTCCGGTCGAACCCCTTCTTCAGCACCACCTCGAGGATCGGGAGGTCCCCGATGTCCGGTCGGTCGTGGAGCTGCGCGAACAGCCCGGGATCGACCCGCGCCCCGAGCATCCAGCCCCCCTCGTGAGGGATGTCCTCGCCGGCGAGCAACCGCAGGAAGTGCGACTTGCCGGTCCCGTTGGGTCCGATCACCCCCACGCGCTCCCCGAACCGGACCTCCGCGTCGAACGGCCCGACGATGCCCGCGATCGTGAGGCCGCGTGCCCGGAACGCCACCTTGCCGGTCCGGCCCCCGTCGATCCGCATCCGGACGTCCTGGACGGCGGGCTTCTCCGGTGGGGCCTCGCGAGCCTCGAACCGGGCGAGCCGCGTCTCGGCGGCCCGCGCCCGTGAGGCCATGCCGTCGTTGTAGGCCGCGCGTCGCTTCATGTCCTTCATGAAGGCCTCGAGCTGAGCGTGCTTCTCCTCGTACCGCCGGTGCTGCTCGTCCAGCCTGTCCAGCCGGGCGTCACGCGCCTCGGCGTAGGTCGAGAAAGGACCGTGGTGGGTCCACGCCGCCCGCCCCTCCAGCGTCACGATCCGCGACGCGGCACGCTCCAACACGGTCCGGTCGTGGGACACGAACAGCATCGTCCGCGGGTCCGCGGCGATCGTCGCTTCGAGCCACTCCTTCCCCTCGATGTCGAGCGTGTTGTCCGGCTCGTCGAGAAGGATCACGTCGAACGGCGACCGGAACACGATCTCGAGCGCGAGCCGTTTGCGTTCCCCTCCGGACAGCGTCTCGATCGGCCGGTCGGCGCTCTCGGGGTAGCCGCCGCCGAACGCCTCGTGGGCGCACCGGTCCCAGAGGACCTCCGCTCGGTATCCGCCGGCCTGTTCCCACCGCGCGAGCGCGTCGGCGTACCCGAGCTGCACCGACTCATCGGGATCGGTGGCCAGTCGCGCCTCGGCTCGCCGCAGCCGTTCGGCCGCCTCGCGGACCGGTGCCTCGCTGTACGCGAGCAGGAACTCGCGGATCGTCGTCGGTCGCTCGCTCGACCCGATGAACTGCCGCATCAGCCCCACGCGACCGTCGACCCGCAAGGAGCCGGAGGCGGGTGACTCCTCGCCCGAGAGCAGCCGGAGCAGGGTCGACTTGCCGATCCCGTTCGCCCCCACGATCGCCGCGTGCTCTCCGTCGGGCACACGGAACGACACCCCCTCGAAGAGCGTCCATCCCCCCGGGAGCGAATAGGCGACGTCCGCCAGCTCCACGTACCCCACGACGAGGGACGCTACCAGCGACGATGGGATCGCTCGCCGGAGTTGTGGAGTTCCCGTGACGGGCACGACCGGGCGGGTGACACACCCCTCCCGCCCGACGACGCCCTGCGATAGATTGCCTCCAGATGCGAACACCGGCGGTGCGGCCCCTGCCGCTCGAAGCGAGCACGAGGCGCGCGCTCTGGGCGTCGATCTCGAGCATGCTGTTCGTGGCGGTGGTCTCGGCGACGCCAAGATCGCCCTTCTACCCTCGCTTGCCCCGAGACGTGGAGGCCTTCGGTCCCCTGCGCTGGTTCTCCGATCTGATCGGGCTGCCGATGCTCGACGACCTGGGGTTGATGATCGTGGGGCTGCTCGCGACCGGGGCCGCCGCGATCGGGTTCATCCTCGTCCTGCGCGAGGCGTGGAACGGGCGCCTCGCGATGCGCTGGGTGATCCTGCTCGCGGTCGCCTACCACGCGCTGATCCTGTTCCTCCCCCTGCTGTTCTCCCGCGATGTCTACAGCTACGCGTACTACGGGAAGATCGTGACCGCCTACGGCGGGAATCCCTACGTCGACACACCCAAGGACTTCCCGCACTACGCGTTATGGGAGTACACGTGGCCCGGGTGGCGTGGCACGCCGTCGGTCTACGGACCGCTGTTCACGTGGATCTCGGTGCTCCTCCAGACCGTGGTCAAGAGCCCTGGGAGCCTGATCAACGGGTTCCAGATCCTCGCCGCCGCAGCCAGCCTCGGGACCGTCGCGATCCTCGCGCGGCTGGTCGACAAGGTCCGCCCGGAGCGGGCCGTCTTCGCGGCCGCGATCGTCGGTCTCAACCCGATCGTCGTGTTCCACGTGGTCGGCGGGGGGCACAACGACATCCTGGTCGCGTTCTTCGTCGCCGCGGCCGTCGCGCTGCTCTTCGCCCGTCGTGACCTGCTGTCGGCGGTCGCGCTCGGGCTCGGCATGTCGGTCAAGGCGACCGCCGTGGTCCCCCTGCTGCTCCTGATCGTGGCGGTGGCGGCGACCACGGAACCCGAACGTCGTCGCGCCGTCCTGGTCCGGTACGGCGGGGTCGTCGGAGCGGTATGGCTGGCCCTCGCGCTCCCGTTCCTTCAGGCGGACAACCCGACGCTCGGTCTGCTCGAGGTGGCCGGGCACGACTCGTGGATGGCGCCGGGACAGCTGCTCGTCCGGGCCTTCTCGGGGGTCGGTGGGTTGATCGGTGGGGAGACCTTCCGCGAGCCCGCGGCCACCGTCGGACGATTGCTGCTGTTCGCGATGTCGGCGACGGGGATCCTCCTGATCGCGCGGCGCCTGTGGCGCGATCCGGCGGCCCGCCAGCCCGCGGCGCTCACCGCCGCCTGGGGCTGGGCGCTCCTGATCTTGATCCTCCCCTCACCGGTCCTGTTCACCTGGTACCTCGTGTGGATCCTCCCGCTCGCCTGGGCGCTCCCCCGGGTCCCCCGCCGGGCGATGGTGGTCCTCTCCGCGTTCTTCATCGTCACCCAACTGGTCACCGAGTCATCCCGGCTCCCCGACGTGCTCGCCAGCGTGCAGCTGCCGTTCGGTCATCCGATCGCGGTCGCCGTGCTGGTGTGGGTCGGCGTCGACTTCGTCAGGCGGATCCGCCGCGACATCCCGTTCGACGCCGAGACGGCGAAGCCGGCGTTCGGCGATCGGTTCGAGGTCGGTCCTCGGCTCCGACACCCGCGGCCCGCCCGCGTCGGGTCCCCGCAGTCGATCCCCGCACCGGCGATGCATCGTCACTGACCTCAGGTCACGCCACGTGTCGCTGGGGCGGTTCACGCCCCTACGCTGCGCCCCTATCCTCGACCGGGTACCCGCCCGGCAACTTCGCTTGACCTGAGGTCATCCCCGGGCGCCCCACGGATCGGAGCCGACATGTCCGAAGACCTCGAGATCTTGAAGCAGGCGTTGATCGTCGCCGACCATGAGGTGGCCGTCGGCGCCACCGAACGTCTGATCGGCGGTGGTGCGGACCCACGACACGTCCTGGAGGACGGGATGGCCGTGGCGATGTTCGACCTGGGCGAGATGTGGAAGCGGGGCGAGGTCTTCCTGCCCGAGGTGGTGGCCTCGGCCGAGGTCTTCAAAGCATGCAACGCGATCGTCGAGCCGGTCCTGCTCGCGCAGCGACAGCCGGGCGACGCCGTGGCGGCGCTCGTCGTGATGGGCACGGTCAAGGGCGACCTCCACGATCTGGGCAAGAACATGGTGGGCGCGATGCTGCGAACGTCGGGGTTCGAGGTGATGGACCTGGGCAAGGACGTGAACGCGGATCGGTTCGTGGATGCGATCAGGGAACACCGGCCCGCGGTCGTCGGGATGTCGGCGCTGCTGACCACCACGGTGCCGTACCAGCAGACGGTGATCGAGCGCCTGGTTACCGAGGGACTGCGCGATTCCGTCAGAGTGATGGTCGGCGGAGCCCCGGTCACTCCCGAGTGGGCGGAGCGGATCGGGGCCGACGGCTACGCGAGCAATGCCCCCGAAGCCGTCGAGTTGGCGAAGAAGCTCGTGGGAGAGGCACAGTGATGACGACCCGAGACACCCAGGTGGCGGAGACGATCCTCCGCACCCACGCCGGCCGCGAGGTGCGGATCGGCGATGGATCGCCGTTCGCGATCATCGGCGAGCGGATCAACCCGACCGGCCGCAAGAAGCTGGCGGAGGAGCTGAAGCAGGGCAACTACGACACCGTTCGGTCCGACGCGGTCGCACAGGTGGAGGCGGGCGCGGCGGTGCTCGACCTGAACGCGGGCATCCCCGGGTTCGATGAGGTCGCGATGCTCTCGGAGATGGTGAGGATCACGAACGACCTCGTCGACGTGCCGCTGTGCATCGACTCCTCGACCCCCGAAGCGCTCGAGGCGGCCGTCCCGATGGCGGGAGGCAAGGTCCTGATCAACTCGGTCACCGCCGAGCAGCACTCGATGGACCGGCTGCTCCCTCTCGTCGCCGCCCACGGCGCCGCGGTGATCGGCATGGCGAACGATGAGGAAGGCATCTCGATGGATCCGGACGTCCGGTTCGCAGCCGCCGCCAAGATCGTCGAGAACGCCGAGAAGCACGGGATCGCGCGCGAGGACGTGATCATCGACCCCCTCGCGATGCCGATCGGCGCGGCTCCCGACGCGGGGACCGCGATGATCGCCACGATGCGCAAGATCCGCGAGGAACTCGGCGTGAACCTCTCGTGCGGAGCCTCGAACATCTCGTTCGGGATGCCGGGGCGCCACGAGATCGACGCGGCCTTCCTGACGCTGATGATCGGGGCGGGGATGAACACCGCGATCACGAACCCGCTGCGCCGACCCGTCCGCAAGGCGATCTTGGCCGCGGACCTGTTGCTGGGCCACGACCAGTACGGGTCGGCCTGGATCGCGGACCACCGCGCGGAGCAGGCCGCCGCGGAGGCCTGAGTGGTCGACAAGTACGAGGTCACCTACCTCCCGAGCGGGAAGACCGCCCGGGTCCCCGAGGGGACCACGCTGTTCAATGCCGCCCACTGGGCGGGCCTCCCGATCGAATCGACGTGCGGCGGCCGCGGGACGTGCGGGAAGTGCGGGGTCCAGGTGATCGAGGGCCTCGCCGAGCTGTCGCTCGCCGACCATCGGCACCTCGCCGACAAGCTCGACGACGGATGGCGTCTGTCCTGCCAGTGCCCGATCACGGGACCGATGACGGTCGACGTCCCGCGGCTCATGAAGATGCCGAAAGCGGCCACGATGGGGGTCGGACGGTTCGTGCTCCTCGAGCCGAACGTCGTGAAGCTGTACCTGGAGCTGCCGCCCGCCTCCCTCGAGGACCACCGCCCGCACCTGGCCCGGGTGATGGACGCGGTCGAGGAGGCCGGCTACACGCGCAACCACGACTGGGAGGTGCTCCCCCGACTCGCGGAGGCCTTCCGCACGACCACGAACGTGACGGCCACGCTCGTCGGCGAATACCTCGTCGACGTCGAGGCAGGGGACACCCGCGACCGGATGTTCGGGGTGTCGTTCGACATCGGCACGACGACGTGTGTCGCGACCCTGGTGGACCTGCGCAACGGCGCCGCGGTCGCGGTCGCGAGCACGATCAACCACCAAGCGAGCTACGGCGCCGACGTGATCGCCCGGATGGCCAAGGCGATGCGTGGGCGCGAGGAGATCGAGCAGCTCCAGACGGCAGCCCGCGAGACGGTGAACGAACTGCTGCTGCGGGTGCAGGAGGAAGCCGACGTCCGCCCGGAGGAGATCTACGAGGCCGTGGTGGCGGGCAACGCGACGATGCTCCATCTGCTCACGGGCGTGAGTCCCGAGTCGATCGCGCTCGCGCCATACGTGGCCTCCTTCCTGGAGCCCCAGGATCTGCGCGCCGACCAGATCGGGTTCGATATCCACCCGCTCGGATGGGTCGCGCTCTACCCTTCGATCGGTGCGTACGTAGGCGCGGACATCGTGGCCGACATCGTCGCCACCGGCCTCGTGCGTGACGACACGATGCGGCTGCTCGTCGACGTCGGGACGAACGGCGAGATCGCCTGCGGCAACAGCGAGCGCTCAGTGGCGACCGCCGCTCCCGCGGGTCCGGCGTTCGAGGGCGGGGAGATCGTCTACGGGATGCGCGCCACCGAGGGCGCGATCGAGGGCGTCGTACTGGCCAACGGTACGGTCGAGCTCCAGGTGATCGGCGGCGACGTCGAGCCCCGTGGCATCTGCGGCTCAGGGCTGATCGACATCGTGGCGCAGCTGCGGCTGGCGGGCCTGCTCGACGACGGCGGCAAGATGACGACGCGCGATGACGCCGACACGCAGGGACACCCGCTCGCCGAGCGCCTCGTGATGCACGGCGACGTCCGCGCGTTCCAGCTCTACGGCGAGGTCGTGCTGACGCAGGCGGACGTCCGCGCCCTGCAGTTCGCCAAGGGGGCGATCTCGACCGGGATCGAGACCGCGATGCGCGCGCTGGAGCTGGCGCCTTCGGATCTCGACGAGGTGATGCTGGCGGGATCGTTCGGGTCCTACATCAACCCGGAGAGCGCCCGTGTGATCGGGCTCGTCCCGGCGGTGCCGGTCGAGAAGATCAAGGCGGTCGGCAACACCGCGAGCGAAGGCGCGAAGATGGCGCTGATGTCGTTCCGCGAACGCGAGGTCGCCTGGGAGATCCCCGCGATCGTCGAGTACATCGAGCTGTCCGGCGTCGAGGACTTCAACGACCGGTTCATCGGGAACCTCGGGTTCCCACCGCTCGACTCACTGCCCGCGTCCGAGCCGGCGGCCGAGGCGACCCGTTGACCTCGACCGGCGCCAAGGTCGCGCTGATCGCGTGCGGCGCCGTCGCCAGGGACACCGCCACGCTGGTCGCGTCGCACGGATGGGAGGCCGACGTCCACGGCATCTCGTCGGACCTGCACATGACCCCGCTGGAGATCGCCCCGGCGGTCGAAGCGAAGCTCCAACAGCTCCTGCCGCGCTACGAGCGCGTGATCGTCGTCTACGGCGACTGCGGCACGGGCGGACGGCTCGACGAGGTGCTGTCGCGCTACCCCGCGGTCCGACCGGCCGGCGTCCACTGCTTCGAGTGGTACTCGGGCGAGGTCTACCGGCGCTTCGCCGAAGACATCGGGATCTACTTCCTGACCGACTGGCTCGTACAGAACTGGGATCGCGCCGTGATCCACGGCCTGGGACTCGACCGGTTCCCGTGGCTCAGAGAGACCTACTTCGGGAACCTCTCGCGCGTGCTGTTCGTCCGCCAGCACCCGGACCCCGTCCGGGAGGCGAAGGCCCGCGAGATCGCCGAGTACATGGGCAAGCCGCTCGAGATCCACGACCTGGGGATCAAGCCCCTCGACGATCTGCTGACCCCGCTGATGGAGGACACCGATGCTGTTCGACCGTGAGGCCGCCCCCGCCGTGCTGAGCCCCGAGCAGGAGCAGATCGTCCACGACCAGGCGCTCCGCATCCTGGAGGAGATCGGCACCGACATCTTGCACGACGACGCTCGCAGGCTCCTCGCGGAGGCAGGGCAAGCGGTCGACGGCGACCGAGTCCGATGGGACCCAGGGTTCGTGATGGAGCAGGTGGCGAAGACGCCGAGCACCTTCACGTTGCACGCCCGCAAGCCCGCGCGGAGCGTCGAGGTCGGCGGCGGCACCCCGCTGTGGATGAACGTCGGCGGACCTCCGTTCATGAGCGACCTCGACGACGGCCGGCGCGAGGGGTCGCTCGAAGGTCACGACACGATCGTGAAGCTGACCCATGCGGCGGACGTCCTGAACTGCGTGCAGGTCGGCGCGGTGGAGCCGGTGAACCTCCCGGTGCATACGCGACACCTCGACATGGAGTACAGCGCGATCCGGTGGGCGGACGAGCCCTACACGACCTACGGCACGAGCGGCCCGAAGGCGCGCGACGGGATCGAGATGGCTCGGATCCTCCACGGCGGCGATCTCGGCGATCGCACGGTCCTGCTGGGGGTCGTGAACTCGCTGTCACCGCTGATCTGGGACTTCCGCATGGCCGACGCGCTGATGACGTGGGCCGAAGCGAACCAGGCCGTGGTCGTCACCCCGTTCCTGCTCGCGGGAGCCACGGCGCCGGTGAGCGTCTCGGGCGGGATCGCCCAGCAGGTGGCGGAGGCGCTGAGCGGGGTCGCGCTCGCCCAGCTGGTGCGGCCCGGGGTGCCGTGCCTGTACGGCTCGTTCTTCACCGCGACCGACATGCGGACCGGGGCCCCGGCGTTCGGCACCCCGGAGTCGGTGTTCGGCGTGCTCGCAGGCGCGCAGATGGCCCGGCGCTACGGGCTTCCCTACCGGGGGGGCGGCGGACTCGCGTCCTCCCCGGCGGTCGACGCCCAGGCCGCGGCCGAAACCCAGATGATGCTGTGGGCGACGATGCTCGCCGGCACCGACGTGGTCCTGCACGCCGCCGGCTGGCTCGAGGGCGGGCTCGTCGCCTCGCTCGAGAAGTTCGCGCTCGACGTGGAGCTGCTCCGTCAGTTCCGTCGGCAGATGGACGGGATCGGCTTCTCCGACGAGGAGCTGGCCTTCGACGCGCTCCAGGAGGTCGGGCCCGGGGGGCTATGGCTCGCCGCGAAGCACACGCGCGCCCACTTCAAGGAATGGCTCTACCTCTCACCGCTGTTCCAGACCCAGGACTTCTCCACCTGGGAGATGTCCGGCGCCGAGACGACGGACAAGGTCGCGAACCGGCTGTGGAAACAGCTCCTCGACACCTACGAGGACCCGGGACTCGACGAGACCGTCGACCAGGAGCTCCAGGCGTTCATGGAACGGCGGAAGGCCGAGCCGCCTCCGCGCGAGGACGACTGAACCTCAGCGGCCCGGGGCGGAGGGGCCCGCCCGCGCGTACTCCCAGCGGAGCTGGCCGCACGCGGCCTCGATGTCGCGGCCCCGGGTGTCCCGGACCGTCACGTTCACGCCGTGGCGCTCGAGCACGCGGACGAAGTGCCGGATCCGGCCCGGCGAGGATCCCATCACCGGGTAGCCGGGGGTCGGGTTCAGCGGGATCAGGTTCACGTGGGCGCGGATGCGCCGGACGATCTGTGACAGGAGGACCGCCTGCTCCTCGGTGTCGTTCACGTGGTCGATCAAGGCCCACTCGATCGTGGGGCGGCGCTTCGTAACCGCGTGCCACCCGGCGATCGCGGCCTCGAGGTCGGCGAGCGGGAACCATCGGTTCGGGGGGACGAGCTGGTCACGCAGCTCGTCGCTCGCGGCGTGGAAGCTGACCGCGAGCCCCACCTGCGGATGGGCGTACGCGAGCCGGCTGATCCCACGGACCATCCCGACCGTCGACACCGTGACGTGTCGCGCGCCCAGCCCGAACGCGCCACGGTCGATGAGCCGCTCGATCGCCGTGAACACCGGTCGCTCGTTCGCCAGGGGCTCGCCCATCCCCATGAACACGACGTTCGTCAGGCGCTGCGGCGTGGAGGGCGGGAGCTTCGCCGCCTCCCGGCGCGCCCACACCGCCTGGGCGGCGATCTCTCCGGCCGTGAGGTTGTTCATCAACCCCATCTGACCGGTCGCGCAGAAGGTGCACCCCATCGCGCAGCCCGCCTGCGACGAGATGCAGGCGGTCACACGATCTCGGTATCCCATCACGACGACCTCGATCACATGGGCCCCGCCCAGCCGCAGCAACGCCTTCCGCGTCGCTCCGCGGTCGGCGAGCCGTTCATCGAGTACCTCGACCCCGAGCGGGAGCTCGTCCGCCAGGCGCTCACGCAACGCCGGCGAGACGTCCGACATCTGCTCGTAGGTCGCCGATCGCTTCCACAGCTGGGACCAGACCTGCGACGTGCGATAGGCGGGCTCGCCCCACGAGGTGAGACGTTCCGCGAGCTGCTCGCGAGACAGGTCGTAGACGGTCGGCACGCCTCCAGCCTAGGGGGACACGCCACCTCCGCGCCCGGCGATCCCGGTCATGCCGGCCGATGGAGCCCCCGCCCGCGTCAGGGAACGCCGCGCGACGCGACGCTCGGGCAAGCGGACCACCTGCGTGCGCGAGATCGAGCTCGGCGTGGACAGCGACAGCCCGACGGGGGCCAGGCGCCTCTACGAGGGCGTCGGCATGCGGACCGCCTACGCCTTCGAGGTCTGGGAGAAGGACCTCCGGTGGGCGCGAGACCCGGCCGCAGCCTGCCATCATCGATGGCGATGCCCGACCGGTTCCGCACGATCATCGAGCCGTTCCGGATCCACTCGGTCGAGCCGCTGCGGTTCCTCACCGAGGGCGAGCGGCGCGAGCGGATCGTCGCCGCCGGCTACAACCTGTTCGACCTGCACGCCGACGACGTCCTGATCGACCTGCTCACCGACTCGGGGACCGGCGCGATGAGCCGCGATCAGTGGGCGGCGATCCAGCACGGCGACGAGAGCTACGCGGGCTCCCCATCGTGGTTCGTGTTCCTCGAGGCCGTGCAGGAGCTCTTCCCGTTCCCCCACGTGATCCCGACGCACCAGGGGCGGGCGGCCGAGAAGATCCTGTTCAACGCGATCGCGGGGCCAGGGAAGGTCGTCCCGAACAACACCCACTTCGACACGACGCGCGCGAACGTCGAGTTCACGGGAGCCGAGGCCGTCGATCTGGTGATCCCGGAGGGCCGCGATCCGGCGGCCGACCACCCGTTCAAGGGGAACATGGATCTCGCACGGCTCGAGGCCCTCCTCGCCCAGCGTGCCGCGGACGTCCCCGTCGTGTTCGTGACGGTGACGAACAACTCGGGCGGAGGCCAGCCCGTCTCGCTCGAGAACCTCCGCGGCGTCCGAGACCTGTGCGACCGGTTCGGCGTCCCGCTGTTCCTCGACGCGTGCCGGTTCGCCGAGAACGCGTGGTTCATGAAGCTGCGGGAGCCGGGCTGCGAGGATCGCGACGTACCCGACATCGTCCGGGAGATGGCGTCGCTCGCCGACGGCATGACGATGAGCGCCAAGAAGGACCCGATGGCCAACATCGGCGGATGGCTCGCCATGCGCGACGACGCGTGGGCCGAGCGGTGCCGGAACCTGCTGATCCTCACCGAGGGGTTCCCGACCTACGGGGGCCTCGCCGGGCGCGACCTCGAGGCGATCGCGCAGGGGCTCCGCGAGTGCGTCGACGAGCACTACCTGCGCTACCGGATCCGCTCGACCGCCTACCTCGCCGAGGCGCTCGACCGCGCCGGGGTCCCGATCGTTCGCCCGGCCGGTGGGCACGCCGTGTACCTCGACGCGCGGGCGTTGCTTCCCCACGTGCCACCGCTCGCGTACCCGGGACAGGCGCTCGCGGTCGCCCTCTACGAGACGGGCGGGATCCGCGGGTGCGAGATCGGCACCGTGATGTTCGGGCGTCGCCTCGACGGGACCGAGGAGCCGGCGGCGATGGATCTGGTGCGCCTGGCTATCCCGCGCCGCACGTACACGCAGAGCCACATGGACTACGTGATCGAGGTCGTCACCGACGTGGCGTCCCGCGCGGGCGATCTCCCCGGCTACCGGATCGTCGAGCAGCCGCCGCAGCTCCGCCATTTCACGGCACGGTTCGCACCCCTCGGCTGACCCGAGCGGACGGGTACCCTTTGGCCATGCGGATCGCCTTCGTCTCCACCTACCCCCCGCGGCGCTGCGGGATCGCCACCTTCACCTCCGACCTGATGGGCGCGATGCGCCAGGCGGAGGCTCGGACGCAGGCGCGGGTCGCTGCGATCGACGAGCGGAACACCGTGCGCGCCTACGGCTCCGAGGTGCGCTGGCGGATCCGCCAGGGTGGGCCGGTGAGCTACATGGCTGCCGCCCGGGAGATCGATCGATCGAACGCGGACGTGGTGTGCGTCCAACACGAGTTCGGGCTCTACGGCCTGTGGAAGGGCGGCGGCTACGCAGGCGAGCACTGGATCGAGGGAACCTACGAGGACCACCTCACGCCGTTCCTGGAGGAGCTGAAGAAGCCGGCGCTCGTCACGATGCACACCGTCCTGCCCGAGCCCTCTCCGGCGATCAGGACCGCGGTGCGCAACATCGCCGACGCCGCCCACGGGCTCGTCGTCATGGCCGAGACCGCCGTGGACATCCTCCACGACGTGTACGGCGTGACGGTGACTCCGACCGTGATCCCGCACGGGATGCCGCACATCGAGCCCAAAGGACGGCGGCGGCTGAAGGCCAAGATGGGGCTGGACGGCCGGATGATCGTGTCGACGTTCGGTCTCGTCGGACCCGGCAAGGGGCTCGAGTATGTGATCGAGTCGATGCCGGCCGTGGTCGCGCGCCACCCCGACGCGCTCTACCTGATCGCCGGACAGACGCACCCTGAACTGCTGAAGCAGCGTGGCGAGGAGTACCGCAACCGCCTCGCCACCCTGGTCGAGGAACTGGGGCTCGAGGAGCACGTGCTGTTCGTCAACCAGTACCTCGAGCAGAAGGACATCATCGAGTACCTCCTGGCGACCGACGTCTACGTGACACCGTACCTCGACCCGAACCAGATCACGAGCGGGACCCTCTCCTACGCCCTCGGGGCCGGCAAGGCGGTCGTGTCGACCCCGTACCTGCATGCGCAGGAGGCGCTCGCGCACGATCGCGGGATGCTGGTCGGGTTCCGCGACCCCGCCGGGATGGCTGAAGCGATCAGCGCGATCCTCGAGGATCCGGCACTCAAGTCCCGGCTCGAGGCGAACGCGTACGAGTACGCGAACGAAGCGACCTGGCCGAAGACCGGCGCCCGCTTCGTCGAGTTACTCTCGGAGCTCGCCGAGGAGCACGCCCCTGCGAAGAAGGAGCGGCGGCGCGAGCGCGAGCCGCTGAAGATCGTCCACCGGATCGACGGCAACCCCCTGATCTCGCCCGCCGATGTCACCCCGTCCCAGCCGGGGTACGAGGTCCTGTCCACGATCAACCCCGGCGTGGCGAGGGTCGGCGACGAGACCGTGCTCCTCGTGCGGGTCGCCGAGCGCCCCCGTCGCGACACCGACCTGCCCGCTGATGCCAGGATGGTGGATCTCTCGGGGTCGGAGCCCCGCCTGACCGCACTGCCCAGCGGTCTGCGTGCAGATCAGCTCGTGGGGATGAGCTTCCTGGACACCGAGCAGGACCCCCCCCGTGTCGTGATCGGCTTCGTCCCCCGCGACCTGCCGGGCCTCGATCTCTCCGACCCGCGCACGATCCGCTACCGCAACAGCGCGGGCGCATTCACCCCCGGCACCGACGAGTTCACGGACTACCTGTCGCACATGTCGCACCTGCGGGTGGCCCGCAGCCGAGACGGGCTCGCGTTCACGATCGACCCGGAGCCCGCGATCGCCTCGACCTCCAAGCTCGAGGAGTACGGGGTCGAAGATCCCCGGGTCACGATGATCGACGGTGTGTTCCACGTCACGTACGTGGCCGTGAGCCGTCTGGGGATCGTCACCTGCCGCGCCACGACGACCGATTTCCGGACCTTCGAGCGCCACGGCGCGATGCTGCACCCCGACCAGAAGGACGTCGTGCTGTTCCCGGAGATGGTGAACGACCGCTACCTGGCCCTCACCCGTCCGATGCCGGGGTCGTTCGGACGGGTCCTGGGCATGTGGCTCGCGGAGAGCGACGATCTCATCCACTGGGGGAACCACCGCCCCGTGGCCCTGCCGCGTGCGGGGATGTGGGACGAGATGCGCGTGGGCGCGAGCCTCACGCCGATCAGGGTCGACGACGGATGGCTCGAGCTCTACCACGGGGCCGACCGCACGAACCGCTACGGGATGGGCGCGATGCTCCTCGACGCCGACGACCCGGGGAGGGTGCTCGCCCGCTCCCCCCGACCGCTGATGGCCCCGGAGGCCGAGTACGAGAAGGATGGGTTCCTCCACGACGTCGTGTTCCCGACCGGACACGTCGAGCTGGAGGGCGGCCGGATCCGCCTGTACTACGGCGCGGCCGACGAAACCCTGTGTGCGGCCGACGTGGCGATCGACGACGTGCTGGGGGCGCTCGACCCCGTCTAGGCGCGTGGTCTACCGAGGGTCATCTCCCGGACGCGCGGGGGGCTGACACCGCCATCCCAGGCTGTCATGCTGCGCAGCCGTGCTCCGACAGTTGGCGAGGCTCACCCGGCCCCTGCCCGCCGCCGGTCCCGATGCGCTGACGGTCGCCGTGTACGCCGACGCCAGGGACCGCTTCATCGTGGCGAAGGAATCCGGGTTCGAGGGGGTGGCGTGCGTCGACGACGCCGCCCGGCTCCTGGACGTCCTGTGCGACGTGTGGGCCCGAACACGGGCGCCCTGGGCGGAGCGCTGGGCACACGGTCTCCTCGACTTCGTCCTGTGGATGCAGGAGCCAGACGGACGCTGGGTGAACTTCGTCTACGACTGGGACGGCGAGCGCAACACGGGCGGCATCACGTCGGAGACCGGCGAGAACTTCTGGCACGCGCGGGCGCTGTCGGCCGTGGCCCACGCCTGGCTGACGTTCGGCGACGAACGCGCCCAGGCGGCGATGCACCGAGGGCTCGATCACGCCGTCACGAAGCCCGCACCGCCGGACGTCCGCGCCCTGCATCTGGTGACGGCGCTGCGCCTGGTCGAGGGCACCGAGATCCACACGCTCATGCCCGCGATCCGCCACTGGGCCTACGAGCTCGCGGCCTGCAGGATCGACGGTGCCCTGATGAACTCGCCCTTCGAGACCGGGTCGCCGCACCTGTGGGCCCATGTGCAGGAGGGGGTGCTCGCCTCGTCGGCCACCGTGTTGGGCGAGCCCGACCTGCTGGACATCGCACGTACGAGCGCCGAGGCGATCATCGTGCCGGCGGTCACGTCCGGGTTCGATCTCCCCGGCATGGCGCCGTTCGACGTGTCGTCGTGCGTGTATTCGCTCGACCGTCTCCACGAGGCGACCGGCGAGGCAAGGTGGGCGAGGCTGGCCGCGGATGCGCGCGCCTGGTTCGACGGGCGGAACCCCGCGGGGCGCCCCACGTACGACCGCCGCAGGGGCCGCGTGGCCGACGGGATCGACGAGGGCCGGATCTCGGAGAACTCCGGGGCCGAGTCGAACATCGTCTGTGCCGAGGCCCTGTTCGACGTCGCGCTCGAGGTCGCCGACTCGCTCGACGACCCGATCGCGGATCCGCCCGACGACCCAGGCCCCGACGAGGCCTAGAGCGGCGTGTTCCTCCTCGCGGTCGCCGTCGCCGTGGCGGCCGGGACCGCGGCGCAATCCGTCACTGGCTTCGGGTTCGCGCTGCTCGTCGTGCCGATCCTGACCGTGGTCGAGGGGCCGCAGACGGCCGTCGTCGTGATGACCTCGATCGGGGTGCCGATGACGCTGGCGAACGCGATCCGGTGGCGCGCCGACCTCGAGACCCGGAGCTTCCTGATGGTCACGGCCGCGGCGCTCGTCGCGATGCCGCTCGGCACGCTCCTGCTGACACGTGCCGACGACCGGACGCTCACCCTCGTGGTCGGCGCCGTCGTCCTGGCCTTCACCGTCGCCCTGTGGCGCGGGCTCCACCTGCCACCCGGCCGCCGGACCGAGATCGCAGCGGGAGCGCTGTCCGGCGCGCTCGCGACGAGCGTCGGCACGAACGGCCCCCCGCTCGTCGTCGCGTTCCAGGCGACGGGCATGCCCCCGGAACCGTTCCGGGCGACGCTCGCGGCAGCGTTCGCGGTCCAAGGCTCCGTCGCGCTCGCCACCTTCTGGGCGGCGGACCTGATCGACGCGGACGTGGGCCGAGCCTGGCTGGTGGGGATCCCCGCGGCGCTCCTCGGCGCGCTCGTCGGCGACCGGGTGTTCGCGCGGATCGACCAGGAACGGTTCCGCACCGGCGTGCTCGTGATGCTCGCCGCGTCGGGGGTGCTCGCGCTCGTCAGCGCCCTGCGCGGCTGATCAGATCCGTCCGTCTCCGACCCGCTCGGCGAGATCCACGAGACCGGTTCGCGTCGCGATGCCGTACTCGGGCGCCCACGCGACCGGCCACGTCGAGAGCTTGGCGATCACCACGTTCGCCGGGCCGTGGATCAGCACGGTCTGTCCATTGATGCCGCTGCCCATGAAGATCGGGGCGCCCGGGTCCACCACCCACCACTTGTTCCGGTAGTACGCCCCGGGCGGGAACTCCCTCGCGTCCTCCGTGGCCGTGAAGGCGGCCACCGTGTCGTCGTCGGGCGTCAGCGTGTCGCGGATCCACGTGCGGGGCACGACCTGACGGCGGCCGCGCCGGCCCCCGTCGAGCATCAGCTGCCCGAACCGGGCGAGGTCGCGGAGCGTGCAGCAGACGCCACCGTCGGCCATCCCGTTCCCGTGGGCGTCGACCGTCACCTCGGCGTCGAACTCGGCACCCATGGGCGCCCACAGCTCGCGCGAGACCAGGTCGGGGAAGCGCGCCTCGCCCGCGCGCTCGATCACCCACCCGAGCAGATCGGTGAGGATCGAGCGGTAGTCGAAGGGACCGCCGTGGGGACCCTGGTTCCGCAGCGTCCCGTAGTAGTCGGTGATCGAGGCAGGGAGCCCGCGATGGCGACGCGGCTGCCACTGGTAGATCTCCTCGTAGACGCGGACGTCGGCCTTCGGGTCGTCGTAGTCCTCGTTGAATCGCGTCCCCGCCCGCATGTCCAGGAGGTGACGCACCGTGCAGCCGTCGAAGCTCGTCCCTACCAGCTCGGGGATGTGTCGCGTGACGAGGTCGCCGGGCGACAGGATGCCGCGCCCGACGAGGATCCCGGTCACGGTCGCCGTGATCGACTTCGACACCGACATCAGCAGGTGCGTCGTGGACGGCGTGAGGCCGTTCTCGTAGCGCTCGTGGACGACGCGGCCACGATGTAGGACGAGCAGACCGTCCGTGTAGGTCTCCTCGCAGAAGCGGTCCAGGCGCGTCCGCCGGCCCGCGACCCGGATCGTCGCGCGCGACAGGTCCCGCTCGGCTCGCGGTAGCGACCTCGCGCGTCCCTCACCGCGGGCGATCCGCGCCGTCGGGACCAGGTCGCGGACGTGGAGGAACCCCCATCGGTTGTGGGGAGGACCCTCCCAATTCTCGCGGGTGACGAGCGCGTCGCCGGTCGGCGGCGTGCCCTCCATCAGACCGAGGTCGGCGGCGGTGGGGATGCGGATGCGTGCCATGTCGGCCACCCTAGCGACGGGTAGGGTGGCTCGACCATGGACCTCTCGGGGCGCGTCGCGATCGTGACCGGAGGCGGGACCGGCCTGGGCGCCGTTACGTGTCGGCTGCTGGGCGAGGCCGGGGTCCGCGTCGCCGTCGGCTACTCGCGGTCCGAGGCCGAGGCGACGGCGGTGGCCGCCGCGCTGCCCGACGCGATCGCGGTGCGGGCCGACGTCCGCGACGAGACCGCGGTGGCCGCGATGGTCGCGGAGGTCGAGGACCGGCTCGGCCCCGTCGACCTGCTCGTGAACAACGCGGGCATCACGACCTACGTCGCGTACGACGACCTGGAGGCGATCTCGGTCCAGGACTGGGAGGCGATCGTGGGCGTCAACCTGATCGGCGCCTGGATCTGCGCGAAGGCGGTCGTCCCCGGGATGCGGTCCCGCGGCGGCGGCGCGATCGTGAACGTCGCGTCCGACGCGGCACTGACCGCCGACGGCTCCTCGATCCCGTACGTGGCCTCGAAGGCGGGTCTCGTCGCGATGACCCGCGCCCTCGCTCTGGGGCTCGCACCGGTGGTGCGGGTGACCGCGGTGGCACCGGGGTGGATGGACACCACCTGGCTCGACCGGTATGTGCCCGAGGAGCGCCTCCGCGAGCTCCGCGACGGCGCGGAACCCTCGGTCCCGGTGGAGGTCGCGGCCGCTGAGATCGTCCACCTCCTGGGGACGGACGACCTCTCAGGTGCCGTCGTCCAGCTCGAACCCGGCGGCGTTCGGGTCGTGCACCTCCCCTACGAGGAGTGACCGCCGCGCCGACGGTGCCAGGCTGTCGGGAGTCGCACCCGGAAGGAGGTGGATCCGATGGCCGGCCGCGAGACCCCGACGAACGACCGCATCGTCGCGCTGCTCCAGGACGTCTTGAAGGAGCTGAAGGACGTGAAGGCCCGTCAGACGCGCATCGAGACGAGCCTGGCGAAGCTCACGAAGGCGACGCGGTAGGCACGGGAGGGACGCCGTCGAGGGTCCACGACTCGACGCCATCCCCACGCACCGCGCTGCCGGTGCCCTCGGGGCCGGTGTTCGTGCCGGTGAAGGTCCAGCGGAACTCGATCCGATCCCAGCCCACATCGCGGGACGGATAGCATGCGTCGATGGAGAAGTCGCGCAAGCCGACCTCGACCCGAACGCCGCCGATTCCGTCGGAGAGCCACGCCGAGATCGACGACTGGATGCGGCGTGTCATGCCGGATCTCGCTCCGATCGTCGGATATGTGGACGAGGCGATTCGCGAGGCGATCCCCGACCTTCACTTCGGCGTCAAGTGGAAGAAGGCCTACTACGGCACACCGGAACTCGGCTGGGTCATCGAGATGGTCGCCTACGACGTGTCCGTGAACGTCGTCTTCTTCGGAGGCGTCGACTTCGACCCTCCGCCGCCGCTCGGCGACACCGACCGGTCCCGCTACATCAAGGTGAGGTCCCTGGAGGAAGCGCAGACACCCGAGATGCGCGCCTGGATCCACCGAGCGGGTGACGTCCCGGGATGGCGATGAGGATGCATCCCGCGTGACCCACAGGATCCTCCCCGACGTGTCGAGCCAAGTGATATCTACCGTGCTCGTTCGCGAGAGCCGCGGAGCCTGCGGAGGAACTCCACCGGGAAGATGACTCCGAACATGGACTCATGCTAGGTCACGCACAGGTTCTCGGAGACGGCCGAACGGCTAGTCTCGCGCCGTGACGCACAGGATCCTTCTGGACGTGTCTAGCCTGATGTACCGGGCGTTCTTCGCGATGAAGGACGGTGTGTACACGCCCGACGGCAAGCCGGTGGGCGCCGTCCACGGGTACCTCGACATGGTCGCGCGCCTCGTCGCCGCCCGTCGGCCCGACGAGGTGATCCACGTCTACGACCACGAGTGGCGCCCGGTCTCGCGCACCGATATCTACCCGGACTACAAGGGCCACCGTCCCGACGACCCGCCCGACCTCCCCCCGCAGTTCCTGATGCTCCGCGAGGTGCTCGGTCCGACCGGGATGCTCCAGGCCCAGACCGAGGGGTGGGAGGCCGAGGACGCGATCGGCGCGTTCTGCGTCGAGGCCCACGAGGACGACCGGCTCGAGATCGTGAGCGGCGACCGCGACCTGATCCAGATCGTCCGCGACCCGGTCGTGAAGCTCCTGTTCACGGTCCGAGGCGTGAGCGAGCTGATCGAGTTCGACGAGGCCACGGTCCTGGACACGTACGGGGTCCCCGCGGATCGCTACGTCGAGTTCGCGATCCTGCGTGGCGACCCCAGCGACGGCCTGCCCGGCGTGAAGGGGATCGGCGAGAAGACCGCGCGCGACCTCGTCCAGCGGTTCGCGTCGATCGACGCGATGCTCGACGCCGCACGGGCCGACGACCCTTCGATCAAGCCGTCGGTCCGCGCCCAACTCGCGGCGTCGATCGAGTACCTCGACGCGATGCGGCGTCTGGTGCCGATCAACGTGGACCCGCCGCTGTCGCTGTGGGCCGGCGATCGCGACGATGCCGCGCTGCAGCGGATGGCGGACGAGGTCGCGATCCGCGGCCCGGTCCAGCGGCTGATCGCCGCGCTCGACAGCGCCGGAGCCCGCTGATGCTCAGCGGAACCCGATCGGGCTCGTACGGAACCCGCCGTCGTGGCCCATGCGGTCCCAGTCGACCGTCGACATCGTGAGCGCTCCAGCTCCCCGAGCCCGGGCACGATCGCGCTCGACCCTCCGAGCGCGCCAGCCGGTCCGGGTCCTCGCCTGTGAGCGCGGCTCAACACGACCCCACCGACCCTCGTGCTCTCTTCCCAGGTCGATACCGATCTGTGCCATCTTGCTCCTCCCTCCACGCTCGTGTATCGTTCGATATGAAGATACTTGAGGTCAAAGTTCGATGTCAAGAGATTTGAAGTCGAAAGATTCCGTCGCCTCCAGGACCGACTCGATCGACCGGTTCCTCGAGACGGCGCTGCCCATGTTCCCGGCGCTCGACCCGGACGCGGAGGCGACCGTCGACCGGATGATGAAGCTCGTGAAGCACGTCGATCGCCTGACCGAGCGCACGGTCTCGCAGTTCGGATTGAACACGGGCGAGTTCCGTCTGCTCGTGAAGCTCCGTCAGTCGCCCGACGGCAAGATGAGCGCGGGCGCCCTCGCGCGCCGGCTGTCGCTGTCGTCGGGAGCGATGACGAATCGCCTCGACCATCTCGAGCAGGACGGGTACGTGGCCCGCGAGCGCGACGTCGAGGACCGACGGAGCGTGCAGGTGCGGATCACGCCCTCCGGACTCGACGTGCTCACCCGCGCGATCGAGGCCCAGGCCAAGGAGGAGAGTGCCCTCGTTCGAGCGCTGTCCCCCGAAGACCGCCGACACTTGAACGACCTTCTCCGTCAGCTCGTCCTTTCGATCGAGGGTCCCGAGGACGAGGTCTGCTGACCCGGATGCCCGGCTTCGCCCGCGTCGGCCATCAGGCCACGGTCATCTGGCGGATGCCGGGATCAGCGTTGTTCCGCTACCGTGCCTGTCGGACTCCGCCCGGGTGGGGGCGGTGCCCGGGCCCGAAGGAGGAAGTATGGTCATGGCCGACCACGACCCGGCCAAGGTGACGACACGCACCGTGGATGGCTCGTTCGACACGATGTTGCGTAGGTTCCGGACCTCGTTCCCGACGTTCCGGATCTCGGACGACGTGATCCGCCGGTACCACCTGTCGATCTCGACGCGCGGCTTCGTGATCTTGGCGGGGCCGAGCGGGACCGGCAAGACCTGGCTCGCGCAGGCCTACGCGGACAGCATGCAGGCCCGCACGAAGCTCGTCGCGGTCGACCCCAGCTGGTCGTCGAACGAGGACCTGCTCGGCTTCCTGTCGCCGCTCGACGGCTTCTACCACGGCACCCCGTTCAGCGAGTTCGTGAAGGAGTCCGCCCGCGAATGGGATTCCGCGAACCGCGAGTACCGCCAGCCGCGACTGTTCCACGTGATCCTCGACGAGATGAACCTCGCGCGGGTCGAGCACTACTTCAGCCGGTTCCTGTCCTCGATGGAGGTCCGCTCGCGCGAGGGCGTCGCCCAGCTCGATCTCGCGCCGGGCCACCACGTCGAGCTCACCCCGAACCTGCGGTTCACCGGCACGGTGAACATCGACGAGACCACCCACGGGTTCGCGGACAAGGTGTTCGACCGCGCCCAGGTGATCGAGCTCCCGCTCGAGCGCACGGACGTGAAGGCGCACCTCGACGGACTCCCGCACGCCGACATGCTGCTGGGGGTGTGGGACTCGCTGCGCCCGGTGGCCCCCTTCGGGTTCCGCGTCCTCGACGAGGTCAGTGCCTACGTGATCGCGGCGCAGGAGATCGGCACCGACTGGCGGGTCGCCTTCGACGAACAGCTCGTCCAGAAGGTCCTGCCCCGGGTCCGCGGCGACGAATCCGCGGGCGCCGCGATCGACGCGTTCATCCTGACGATCGGCGCAGGCTATCCGCTCGCCCTCGCGAAGGCCGAGCAGATGCGACGCGATCTCAACGCGCATGGCTTCCTCGCCTTCTTCTGAGCCGATGACCCCTGAGCCGGTGGAGGAGCTCGAGCGCCTCCGCCGCGCCGTCCGCGGTGACGACATACGTCCCGGGCTGGCGAAGGTGCTACCGCTGCTCCAGACGAAACACCGGCGCGAGCTGCGTCGCGAGGAGCGCTGGTCGAGGGAGGAGCTGGTCCGTCACCCCGAGCCCCGCCAGCTGATCCGTGCGATGCGCAAGCCGGGCAACCTCGACGAGCACGGGCGGCCCTTGTTCACGCTCGACGAGCGACACTACTCCTCGGCCGACATCCACGAGAACCGGTTCGTGCGCGGCGTGGTCGACGATGTCCGCGCCCGGCTGCACGCATTGGCCGTCGACGGCGATCCGGAGGCCAAGGACCTGCTGCGCGAGCTGGAGCGTGCGTGCGGGTTGGCGCCGTTCCTCATCGAGGTCGGCGCGCCCGGGCGCCGCGGCCAGGACCCCACCGTCACCTTGATGCGCGATCCGCTCTACCGAGCCGTCGTCGCGGTCAGGCCCTGACCCGACGCCAGCTCCGCTGTCCGGCGGCCGACGAAGTCCTCGAGCGCCGCCTCGACCCCGGGGTCGAGCCCCGGATCCTCGTACCGATCGAGCAGGGCCTCCCAACTCGCCTCTGCGCCGGGTTGTGGCTCGGTGTACACCCCGGCATGCAGCAGCCGCAACGTGTGGTCAGCGCCCAGGAAGATCCCGCCAGGCCCCGTCTCGACGAACGCATCGAAGCCGAACGCCTCGTCGCTCACGTCGAACGGCGCGGCGACGACCCGCTCGAGCCGCCCGAGCGCCTCGACGTCCTCGGCGATCTTCTGCACGCTCGTCGACAGCGATCCCTCGAGCCACCCGGCCGCATGGAACAGCAGGTTCCCCCCTGCGAAGAGCGACGGCAGCAGCGAAAGCAGCGAGTCCTGCGTGGCACGCACCGACGACACCGGTGCATCGGTGAACGCACCGCCGGCCCGGAACGGCACGCCGGCCCGGCGCGCGAGCTGCCCCGCGACCATGACCGCGAGCCCCGCGCCCGGGGTCCCGAAGATCGGCAACCCCGACCGCATGTCGATCTCCACGACGTAGGTCCCGAACACCGCCGGCGTTTCGGGGCGGACCAGCTGAACCATCGCGATCCCGGCCAGGGCCTCGGCCGCCGCCTGGGCCACCGCGCCGGCGATCCCGAGCGGCGCCGTCGCGCCCGCGAGCAGGTACGGCATCAGCACGACGGGCTGGCCCGCCGACGCCGCCTCGAAGAGCGACCCGCCCATCCGCTCGTCGTACTGAAGCGGGCTGATCGGGTTCACGATCATCATCAAGGGTGGGCGCTGCTCGATCGCGTCCCGGCCCCCGAACGCGATCGCGGCAAGCTCGATCGAGTCCCGCGTCGTCGCCGTGTCCGCACCGACCCCGAAGTACGGCTTGTCCGACCACCTGATCACCGCGCGATCCATGTCGAGGTGACGGCTCTCGATCGGGCGGTCGTCGCACTCGACGATGCCGCTGCCGAGCATGTGCAGCGGCTCAGCCGCATGGGTGAGCTTCGTGAGCAGCACGTAGTCATCGAGCGTCGGGTACCGGCGTGTTCCCCCCGGGTCCGTGATGAAGGGCTGACCACCGGTGGGCGCGAGGACGATGCCGTCGCGGCCGAGCGTGACGTCGCGCTCGCGACGCCGGCCGTAGACCTGGAAGGTCCGCGGGGCCCGCGCGACCTGCTCGTCGACGAACGCCCGGTCGAATCGGACGAGGTCGCCCTCGGCGGCCAGGCCGGCGTCGCGAAGGAGCTTCAGGAGACGAGGCTCCGTGCATCCGGAGGCCGACGTCCTGCAGGAGCGTCGTGACGGTCGCGTCGACCCGGTCGAGCTGGTCGGCGTCGAGGGGTTCGACCACCGGAAGGCTCCGACGCCACACGATGACCACGCTCCTTCGTCCTCGGGGTGCGCGACGGGGTCACGATAGCGCCCAGGCATCGCCGCCCCGTAGCCGCGCAGATGGCCCGGGGTCACCCCTTCCACGTGTCACGGGTAGCCTTCCCACGATGCCCGCGGCGAACCTGATCCGGCTCGACGGTCCTGTCGACCTCGCCGCCACACTCTTCCCGCTCCGGCGCGGATACCGCGACCCGACGACGCGGGTGAGCGCCCGCGAGGCCGTGCGTGCCCTCCGCACACCCGAAGGACCCGTCACGCTCCGACTCACGCAGGTCGAGCCCGACGCCGTCGAGATCCGCGCCGTCGGGTCGGGAACCGACCGGGCGATCGAGGTGGAGGCCCGCGGGCTCATCGGCGCCGACGACGACCCGGCCGCACTCGTCCTCGCCGACGACGACCCGCTCCGACCGATCCGACACCGTCACCCAGGGATCCGGCTCACGAGGACCCCGGTGATGCCGGTCCTGTTCGCCGCGATCCTCGAGCAGAAGGTCACCGGTGCCGAGGCGCGACAGGGCTGGCGAGGCCTGGTGCTCGGCACGTCCGAGCCCGCGCCGGGCGACGACGGTCTATGGCTCCCGCCCGACCCGGCCCGTGTCGCCGAGACGCCTTCGTACGCGTTCCACCCCTGGGGCATCGAGCGCCGCCGCGCCGAGGTCGTGCGCACGGTCGCCTCGCGGGCCGCGAGGATCGAGGCGTTCGTGGCGTCGAGCGAGCTTCGGGCATGGCTCGAGAGGCTCCCCGGGATCGGGGCGTGGACCACCGCGGAGACCGCTCGGCTCGCGCTCGGCGACCCCGATGCGGTCTCGGTCGGCGACTACCACCTCCCCCACCTCGTCGCGTGGCTGCTCGCGGGCGAGCCCAGGGGCGACGACGATCGGATGCTCGCTCTGCTCGAGCCGTACCGAGGGCAGCGGGGCAGGGTCCAGCGCCTGCTCGAGGCGACGGGCGTCCGCCCGCCGGCGTTCGGCCCCCGGGTCGAGGCGCGCCCGGTGGCCCGTTGGTGAGTCTCAGATCCGCAGGTAGGTCTCGAGGTCGGCGTCGACGCGCGGGACCACGTTCAGGACGTACTGGCCGCCCACGCACCCCGGGCACCAGCTGGACGCGTTGATCGCCAGCGCGGTGTCCATCGAGCCGGCACATCGCCTGGCAGCGACCGCACGATGGCGCCGTACCGGTAGACGTCCCAGCCGTTCTCGATCGTCTCCTTCGGTCCCGAGCAACCCCTGCTCGAGCGAGACGAAGTCCTGCACGCCGACGGAGTTGAACGACGTGGACCCCGGCATCCGGTGGGTGGTCGCGAGCGGGTTCCAGGCGGCCTGCGTGCCCTCGGCCGCCTGCCACGCGACCACCACGACCAGGTTGTTACGGCAGGTGGGGGCGCCGAACATGCCGAGGAACAGCTCCGCCCACCGCCCGTAGGGCACGCGCTGCTCGCCGTGGAGCGCCGCGCCGATCCCCGACAGGTCGAGCTCGGCGGTCCCGAACAGCTGCCGCTCGAGCCGAGCCACGGTGGCGATCGCGTCGTCGCGCGCCGCATCGAGCACCGTGGCGGCCTGCGCCTCCGCGTCGACGGCCACGGTCCGCTCGGCACGCAGAGCCTCGAGCTCGTCGACCGAGACCGCCTCCGCCGTGATGAGGGCGTCGAGGGCACCGCTGCGTGCCGCGAGGTCGTCGCGCAGCAGGCCGACGTCGCCCGCGAGCCGCACCGCCTGTTCTCCGGTCACCGACGCGTAGACGGCCCGGTCGCTCACGTCACCCAGGTCGTGGCTGCCGAGAACGGCGCCCAGGACCGCGATGTCGGCCGACCCCGGCCCCGCGTCCATGAAGGCCTGCGAGACGGCCACGCCGAGCAGCTCCTGCGCGGCTTCGAACCGCGCCTGCGCTCGGGCGAGCGCCTCGCGGACCCGGGCGCGGACCCCTTGGAGGCGGGCCATCCTCGCCGACGCCTCATGGATCCGCTGGTCGAGGGCCACGAGCGCCTCACGGGCCGCCGACAGCTCTCTCGCCTGCGCCTCGACCCGATCCGCGAGCGTGGCCACCTCGGCGCGCGCCCGCTCGAGCCGCTCGAAGGACGTCGCGCCCGCGACCGGCGCCGAGACCAGGAGCGCGGCGAGCACGGCCACGAGGGGGATCGTCGCCACCAGGGGACGTCCGGGTGCGGGTCGGACGGGCATGCTTCCCTATCGTCCGGTCGCGCTGTCCGGTTGACGGCCGGTAGGCTTCCGCTTCACCGATGAAGGAGGCCTCATGGCATCGATCCTCGTTCACCTGACATGGGGTCCCGAGGACCCGACGCGAGCCACGCTCGCCTTCCTGGTCGCGGAGACGGCGCTCGCCGAGGGGCACGACGTGCCCGTCTTCAAGGCCCACGAGGGCGTCCGACCGCTGCGACCTTCGGCGATCGACGCCGGCGTGAGCACAGGATCGCTCCGTCAGCACGCCGACGCGGTCCCCGCCGGGGACGGGAGGCTCTACGCATCGAGGCTCCCCAGCGAGACGAGGGGGCACTGAGATGGGTCGTCTCGACGGCAAGGTCGCGTTGGTCACCGGCGGCACGTCGGGCATCGGGGCCGCCACGGCTGTGCTGTTCGCCCAGGAGAGCGCGAGGGTCGCGATCACGGGCCGCGACGAGACCCGCGGCGCCGAGGTCGTCGAGCGGATCCGGGTCGCGGGAAGCGAGGGCAGGTTCGTCCGCGCCGACGTTCGGCTGGCGGCCGACTGCGAGCGCGCGGTCGCCGAGACCGTCGCCGCGTTCGGTGGGCTCGACGTCCTCTACAACAACGCCGGCGTCTACGTGGCGAACGACACGCTCGGCTGCAGCGAAGACGAGTGGGACGCGCAGGTCGACACGAGCCTCAAGGGCGCCTTCCTGATGTCGAAGGCGGCCCTTCCCCACATGATCGCGGCCGGGGGCGGCTCGATCGTGAACTGCTCGTCGGGCTGGGGCCTGGTCGGCGGCGCGAAGGGCGTCGCGTACTGCGCCGCGAAGGGCGGCATGGTCCTGATGACGAAGGCGATGGCGATCGACCACGGCCCGCAGGGGATCCGCGTGAACGCGGTGTGCCCGGGGGACACCGAGACCCCGATGGAGCACGAGGACGCCGCCAACCAAGGGCTGACCTGGGAGGAGTACCTGGAGCAGGCGACCGGGGGTCGCGCGATCGCCCGGATGGGGCAGCCCGAGGAGGTCGCGCGGGCGGTGCTGTTCCTCGCGAGCGATGAGTCGTCGTTCATCACGGGCGCGGCGCTGCCGGTCGACGGCGGCGGGGTAGCCGATTGACCGACCCGCTCCTCACGATCGACGACGTGCGGGCCGCCGCCACCCGGATCGCGGACCTGATCGTCCACACCCCGGTCGTCCGCTCGGCGCGACTCGACGACCTCGTCGGGGCCTCGGTCCTCCTGAAAGCCGAGAACCTCCAGCCGATGGGCGCGTTCAAGATGCGCGGTGCGACGAACGCGATCCGGATCATGCTCGAGGCGGGCGATCGTCCCGCCGGTGTCGTGGCGTTCTCGTCGGGGAACCACGCGCAGGCGGTCGCGCTCGCCGCACGCGAGCACGGGCTCGCCGCCGTGATCCTGATGCCCGACGACGCCCCGCCGGAGAAGCGTGCGGCGACCGAGGGCTACGGGGCCGAGGTCCGCTCGTTCGACCGGGCGAACCACGACCGGGCCGAGATGGCCGAGGCGGATCGTGGCCGAGACCGGGTACGCCCTGATCCCGCCGTACGACGACGTGCGGGTGATGGCCGGCCAGGGCACCGCGGCGCTCGAGCTGTTCGCAGACGCGGGTGACCTCGACGCGCTGGTGGTGCCGGTCGGTGGCGGCGGGCTGATCGCGGGGTGCGCGGTCGTCGCCTCGTCGCTCGCGCCGGGATGCCGCGTCATCGGCGCCGAGCCCGAGGCGAGCGGCGACTCGATGCGTTCGCTCGCCGCCGGCGAGTGGCAGGGCGAGCCGGCGGGCGCGACGATCGCCGACGGTCAGCAGGCGCCCCAGGGCAGACTCACCTTCGAGGTGATGCAGGGCCGCGTCGAGCGGCGGTCGTGGCGAGCGACACGACATCGCCGCAGCGATGCAGGCCCTGTTCGAGCGCGCCAAGCTGGTCGCCGAGCCGAGCGGCGCCTGCGGTCTCGCGGGGCTCGTTCGGCACATCGACGAGCTCGGGCTGCGCCGACGACGGGTCGGGGTCGTGATCTCCGGCGGGAACGTTGCCCCCGAGCGCTTCGCCGCGATCATGGGTTCTCAGAACTAGCCCTCAAGAGCTACCCCTCTGTCGGCCGATAGAGGGGCATGAGCATCCACCGGAACGCCCGCGTCGTATCCATGATCGCCGTGCTCGTGGCACTGCTGACCGCCACCGCAGCCTTCGCCGAGGAAGGCGCGTTCGACGATCCGCCCGCCGATCAGCCGACGTGCGAAGAGGTGATCGTCGACGACGGCGGATCGACGGAGGAGGGTTCCACGGACCCCCGCGGCGGCTCCGAGGAGCCGGCCGAAGAGGCCCGTCGAGTGCGAGGACCCGGTCGAGGGTGAGGACCCTGTCGAGGGTGAGGACCCTGTCGAGGGTGAGGACCCTGTCGAGGATGAGGACCCGGTCGAGGGTGAGGACCCTGTCGAGGGTGAGGACCCGGTCGAGGGCGAGGACCCGGTCGAGGGCGAGGAGGAGCTCACCGAGGAGGAGCTGCGGATCCTGGCCTGCGAGACGGCGGCGGGCATCGTGGAGGAGCCCGTCGAGGAGGACCCGGTCGACCAGGACCCGGCATCGGAGGAGGAGCCCGTCGAGGAGGAGAAGCTCACCGGTCTCGACAACGCGATCGACCACGTCACGGCGAACTGCATCAAGAACCCGCAGGCGCCCGGACTGCTGAACGCCCTCGAGCACCTCGCCGCGAACCAGGAGCGTCAAGAAGATCACGCGGAGGCCAAGGCCGAGTGGAAGGCCGCGAAGGCCGAGGCGAAGGCCGCGAAGCTCGCTGAGCACCAGGCACGGAAGGCCGAGCAGGCGGCCGCGAGGGCGGCCGAGGAACAGGGCAACTCGGGCTCGAACGGCAGCGCCGGCGAGCACGGGAACTCCGGCGAGCACGGGAACTCCGGCGAGCACGGGAACTCGGGCTCGAACGGGAACGCGGGCGGCAGCGGGAACGGACACGGCAACCCGCACTGACGCTGGGCGAACAGGCCCCCCTACACTGGGGGCCCCATGAGGCCGATCGAGGTCGGGGTCCAACTCCCCGAGGTGGAACGCGAGGTCCGCTGGCCCGAGTACGTGACGATGGCCCGCGCGGCCGAGGCGGCGGGGTTCGACTCGATCTGGATCGGCGACCACTACCTCTACCGGAACGACGGACGACCAGAGCGGGGCCCATGGGAGGCATGGACCCTCCTCGCGGGCCTCGCGACCGTCACGCAGCGCGTGAAGCTGGGCCCCCTCGTCGCATGCCTCGGGTTCCACGACCCGGCGGTCCTCGCGAAGATGGCAGCCACCGTGGACGAGATCAGCGGCGGGCGCCTCATCTTCGGGATGGGGGCGGGCTGGAACCGGACCGAGTTCGACGCGTTCGGGATCCCCTACGACCGACGCGCATCGCGGTTCGAGGAGGCCTTCGAGATCGTCCGGCGGCTCCTCGACGGTGAGCGGGTGACCTTCGACGGTGAGTTCCACCGGACCGGTGACGCGGTGCTGCTGCCCACGCCCTCGCGGCGTCCCGCGCTGATGATCGGCTCGACCGGCGAACGGGTCCTGCGCGCCTCCCTCCCTCACGTCGACGCCTGGAACACCTGGTTCGACTGGTTCGGGAACACCCCCGAAGGCTTCGCCGCGGGCAACACCATGATCACCCGCATGTGTGAAGAGGTCGGCCGCGACCCGTCCGAAGTGCGTCGGAGCGCCTGCGTCCTGGTCCGGCTCGACGACGCCAGCCGCGAACGTCCCGACGAGCCCGCCCTCCGAGGCTCACCCGCGCAGATCGCTGACGACCTCCGCGCGATGGGCCAGGCCGGCGCCGACGAGGTCATCGTCGTGATGGACCCGAGCACCGAGGCATCGATCGACGCCCTCGGCGACGTGCTCGCGCTCCTCGACGCCTAGCCCGTCGCGGGCGGGTTCGCCTCGGCGAGCAACGTCGCGACGTCGGCGACCCGGACCTCGGAGCTCTTCGCCTTCGCGGCGTCGTCGAGCATCACGAAGCAGTAGGGGCAGGCGACCGCGACGGTCGAGGCGCCGGTCGCCTCGGCTTCCGCGAAGCGCACGTCGTTCACCCGCGCGTCGCCGCCTTCCTCCATCCACATCCGCGCGCCGCCGGCGCCGCAGCAGAACGACCCCTCGCGATTGCGTGGCATCTCGACGACCGACCCGAGCGCGTCACGCGGTGCGTCGAACCGCCCGTTGTGCCGGCCCAGGTAGCAGGCGTCGTGGTACGTGACGCCGCCGTTCGACGCCGCGGGCTTGAGGCGGCCTTCCCTCACCAGACGACCGAGCAGCTCGGTGTGATGCACCACCTCGTAGGTGCCCCCGTACTCCGGGTACTCGTTCGCGAGCGTGTTGAAGCAGTGGGCGCACGACGCCACGATCTTCGTCACCCCGGCGCCGTTCAGCGTCTCGACGTTCTGCTCGGCCAGCATCTGGAACAGGTACTCGTGCCCCATCCGCCGCGCCGGGTCGCCGGTGCAGCGCTCACGGGGCCCGAGGATCGCGAAGTCGACTCCGCTCGCCGACAGCAGCCGTGCGATCGACTTCGTGGTCGCGCGCGCCCGCTCGTCGAAGGCCCCCGCGCACCCGACCCAGAACAGCACCTCGGGCGCGGTGTCCCCTGGCTGCAGGATCCGGATGTCGAGCCCCTCGGCCCACTCGGTGCGCGCGGCCGCCGGCTGTGCCCACGGGTTCTCGTTCGGACCCTCGACGCCGCGGAGCATCGTGCCGGCCTCGTTCGGGAACCGTGACTCGGCCATCACCAGGTTCCGACGCATGTCGACGATGGTGTCGACGTGCTCGATGTCGACCGGGCACGCCTGCATGCACGCGCCGCATGTGAGGCAGTCCCACACGACCTCGTCGGTGACGGCGTTCGGCACGAGCGGCTGGAGCTCGACCGTGCCCGTGCCATCGCCTCCACTGGCGCCGCCCTTCGCCGTGACGATCGCCGGCGCCTCGGCGGCCACGTGGTCCCGCAGCTCCATGATCAGCAGCTTCGGGCTGAGCGGCTTGCCGGTGTTCCAGGCCGGACAGACCTCCTGGCAGCGCCCGCACTCGGTGCACGAGAACAGGTCGAGGAGCTGCTTGCGCGACAGATCGGTGGCGACCGCGGCGCCGAAGCGCATGTCCTCCTCGGCGGCCTCCAGGTCGATCTTCAACGGCTCGAGGCGCCCCATCGGGCCGTTCTTCGCGAGGAAGACGTTGGGGGCCGCGGTCAGGATGTGCATGTGCTTGGACTTCGGCAGGTAGGTCAGGAAGCCGAGGATCAGCAGCAGGTGCGCCCACACGAAGACCCGCTCAAGCACCTCCGTGACGTCGCCTTCACCGAAGAGACCCGACAGCGCGTTCGACACCGGCATCGAGGTCGGGTGCTCGGTCAGGCCCAGCGCGATCCGCGTCGCGTTCCAGAGCAGGAGCGACCCGACGATCCCCCAGATCGTGAGCAGGATCAGCGAGGCCTCGCGCTCGTGCGAGCCCTCGAACCGCGCCGGCCTCTGCACCTTGCGGATGTAGAAGGCGATGCCGACGCCGATCGCGACGAGCGTCGCGAACACATCGACGAGGAACAGGAACCACGGCGCCTCGCCCAGGAACGGCAGCGTCCACTCGGGATCGACGATCGCGAGTGCGGCCTCGACGATCGTGGGGAGCAGGATCAGGAAGCCCCAGAAGATCAGTGCGTGCATCAACCCGGGGAGCGCCTTCTGGAAGAGCTTGCGCTGGCCGAGCACCTGCACCAGCTCGCGTGAGGTTCGGGTCCCCAGGTCGTCGGTCCGGTCGACGGCACGGCCGGCTCTGAGCACCGCCATCCGCCCGCTGACGCGCCGGACGAACAGCACACCGGCGGCCGCAAGGACGACCACCAAGGCGACGACGCTCACGAGCTGAGCCACGACGGTTCCTCCTCCTCGGGCAGGCGCACGGCCGCATGCTACGCGCTGTACGGTGGCCGATGTGAACCTCGCTTGGCTGGCGGCGTCCGGGCTCGGCCACGGCGACTGCGAAGCGATCCGCAGCGGTTGGCTCGGCCAGCCGGTGAACGCGCTCACGAGCCTGGTGTTCCTGGCGGCCGGCGCCTGGATCGCCGCGCGGGCCCGCAAGGCCCCACTCGAGCGCGCCGAGCTGTGGACGTTCGGGCTCCTCGTCGCGAGCAACGCGCTCGGATCGTTCCTGTTCCACGGGCCGCGGCCGCTCGGTAGCCGGTGGGTCCACGATCTGAGCGCGCTGGCGATCCCCCTGTTCGTGACCGTCCACGACGTCGGGCTGGTCCGCGGCTGGGCTGTCACCTCGCGCCTGCGGTGGTTCGTCGTCGGACTCGTCGTCGTCGGTGCCGTGCTCGCCGCCCCCGACACCCTCGTCCCGCTCGGGTTCCTCGCGGCCACCGGCGCGGGGGTCGGCGAGCTCCTCGCCTTCCGCGCCGGCTACCGGCCGCGCCCCGGTCGTGCGAGCAGCGCTCAGCTCGCGGCCTGGGGCCTCGGCCTCGTCACGCTCGCCCTCGCCGGCCTCGCGTTCCTGTTCGGGCGATCCGATTCGCCGCTGTGCGAACCCGAGAGCCTGTTCCAGCTCCACGGCGGGTGGCACCTGCTGGTCGCCGTCGCGTCGATGGCCTGGGCGCTCGCCGCGTTCGAACTCCGCGGCGCTCCCCCCGAGCCGGCCGGCGCGGGTACCATCGCGCCCACCGCCCCGCGAGGAGACCGCCCGTGACCGACGGACCCCCTTGGCCGACCCTTCCCGGCCGTGACTACCACGCCGCCGACGTCTACGAACTCGAGCGCGAGCGCGTGTTCGCCCCCGGCTGGTACTGCCTCGGCCGCTCATCCTCGCTCGCGGATCCCGGCTCGTACCGAGCGGTCGAGGTCGCCGGCGAGTCGCTGATCTGGATCCGTGACCAGCTCGGCATCGTGCGCGCGTTCGCGAACACCTGCCGGCACCGTGGCACGCGCCTCCTCGATGGCGAGGGCACGCTGAAGCGCGCGATCAGGTGCCCGTACCACGCATGGGTCTACGGCTTCGACGGGGCGCTCCTCGGGTCGCCGAACGTGAAGCCGTCCGACGGGATCGACCCCGAGACGATGGGCCTGTGGGAGGTCCGCCTGGAGGAGTGGGACGGGTTCTCGTTCGTGAACCTCGACGGGCGGGCAACTCCGCTCCAGGTCGAGCTGTCCGAGCAGCCCGACTCGCCGGTCGAGCTCGCCCGGTACCGGGTTGGCGACCTCGCCGTCGGTGCCACCCGCACCTACGAGGTCGCGGCGAACTGGAAGATCGTCGTCGAGAACTACCACGAGTGCCTGCACTGCCCGACCGTGCATCCCGAGCTGGTGAAGATCATGCCCCTGTACCGCACCGGCGAGGTCGAGGAGGAAGGGCAGACGCTCGGCAACTCGATGGGCGAGCTGACCTCGTTCACCGAGAGCGGCTACTCGGCGCTCCCGACGCTCCCCGGCCTCGACGACGTCGACGTCCACACCTTCTACGGCGCCTACGTCTTCCCGAACCTGATCCTGAACTACCACTCCGAGACGGTGAATTCGGTCACGATCCACCCGCTCGGCCCCGACCGCTCGCTCGTCGTGAGCGAGTTCCTGTTCGCGCCGGAGACCGTCGCCGACCACGGGTTCGACCCGAGCGAGGTCGTCGACTTCCGCGACCTCGTGGCGCGTCAGGACTGGGAGGTCTGCGAGCGGGCGCAGACGGGCGTGCGCTCGCGCTTCTACGCGAACGGCTGGTACCCGCGCCAGGAGAAGTGGATCCGCTCGTTCAACGAGCGGTACCTCGTCGCCCGTGACGGCTGAGTGCTGGATGGCTGTCGATCCGGAGACCGTTCGCGACAACTTCGCACTCACCGCGTGGCTGAAGGAACAAGCGAGGTTCGGTCCCCCCTCGCCGTGGGACATCGACGCATGGGAGCTCCACGCGCACCCCGACCTCGTGGAGAGGGTCCAACAGCTTGCTCCGGCGGGATCCTTCAGACCGATGTATGGGGTGCCGGTCCTCGTGCATCCGGGCGGCATCATCTTCGCGTACGCGATCGGCACGCTGGGCCTGACCGTCCGAACACTGGTCCCGGTTCCCGAGCGCGTTCGCACGGAAGCACCGTTCCCTCCCCTCGATGGATGGATCGCGGTCGACCCGTGGCCGGTCGACATCGAGATGAAGGAGGGGACCGCAACGATGATGCGGTTCATGCGTGACCTGTACGCGGCACTCTCGCCCCACCCCCAGCAGCCGTGATAGCGAGGTTCGCCATCTTGCCGTGCTCGTGTCGAGCGACGCAGATCTCACGACCCTGGATCTGCGCGACCCCCCGATCGTCGACCCGCGTCGCTTCCTCTCCACGCTCGAGCGGCTCACCTGAGCTCGCGGGCTTCCTCGAGGTTCTCGCGGCCCTCGTTCGCGGCGGCGAGCGCCACGAACAGCGCCGCGGCCGGGTCCGCCCACCACCAACCGACCGCCGCGTTCAGCGCGAGCCCGGTTAGCGTGAGGGTCGACAAGACTCCGTCCAGGAACGTCATCGAAGCCTCGGAGCGCAGCGGCGCCGAGTCGAGCCGGCCCGCCAGCCGCCGCTTCCAGATCGCGAGCCCGAACATCACGCACGCGGTCACGGCGAGGTAGGCGATCCCCCACAGGGACTCCTCGGCCCGCCGACCGGTCACGAGGTCCCGTACCGCCACCATGCCGAGGACGGCGGCGAGCACGAAGAACGCGACGGCGACCAGCCGGAGCGCCAGCCGCGTCCGCTCGGGCGCGTCGTGCTCGTGCCCGGGGCGGATGTGCCACACGACGACCGCCGACGCGAACATCTCGATGATCGAGTCGGTCCCGAACCCGATCAGCGCGAGCGACCCTGCGGCGATCCCCAGGCCGATCGTGAGCACGGCCTCGCCCGCGTTCCACACGATCGTCGCGTACTCGAGACGCAGCGCGAGTCGCTGGAGCGCGGCACGTTCCCCGGCGGCGACCACGCCAGACATCTTCCCAGCCGGTGGGTCCCGGACGGGGTGGGTCGTCGGGTCCCTTGTCCGCGCAACCCTCGGCTGACACCCTGGGGCCGGGAGAGATCGATGTCGGAACGTCGGGGCGAGCATGGGCCGACCGGATCCGAGGATGCCGCGCGGATCCGGGCATTCCTCGCCCGCGCCGAGGCCGCCGGGCTGATCGACGGCCCGACGGCCCGACGACTGTCGCGGGCGCTCCTGGATCCGTCGATGTTGCGGACGGTGCCGGCGCGCCCGGATGTGACGACGGGCATCGCGAGACCCGATGTGCCCACCGCCGTCGCGCGTCCACCGACGCCGCGACCGACAGGGCGCCCCCTCGAGGTCGCGCCGCCGATCGCCACGGCGCCCGCGCCGCAGCCACGACGCGAGCGGGTCCGCGAACTGATCGCGTCGGACCTCGCGCTGCACGGCCTGGCCTACCTCGGCGTGCTCATGATGTTCGTGGGCGCGTTCGGGTTCGTGGTCTTCGCGTTCGGCGAGGTCGACCCGTTCTTCCGGCCGCTCGCCGAGGCGGCGATCCCGCTCGTGTGCTTCGTAGGCGCCTGGTTCTTGCACCGGCAGCGCGCCCCGCACGTCGCGGTCGCGCTGGAGATGCTGGGTGGGCTCACGTTGCCGGTGGTGGCGTTCGCCTCGTTCGCGGACGACGCGGGCATCCCGCCCGACCTGTGGGGCGACGCGATCGCGATCGCGCTCGCGCTGACCGCCTCCGCGATCGGCGCGGGTTACGCGTGGTGGGCGCGTCGCCACCCCGAGAGCCCGCTGCGCTATCTGGTGACGCCGATGGCTTGGATGACGGTGTGGAGTCTCGGTGTGGGCTTAGGCCCAGACGTCGTCGAGGGCACGGAGATCAGGGAGCCGAACCCCGCCCAGATGGCGTGGTTCACCGTCGCGGTGACCGCGACGGTCGCGGTGGCTCGAACGTTCCCCCGGCGGTGGCTCGCTCGCGAGACCCTCGCGGTCGCCCCGATCGGGATCGCTCTCGGTCTGGTGCTCGGCTTCGCATCGACCCCAGAAGCAGGGTGGCCGGCGTGGTCGATCCTGGTCACAGGGACGGCGGCCCTGGTCGGCATCGACCTGATCGCGGTGGAGCCGGCGCGACGCGCCGCGGTTCGCATGCTCGAGGTCGCCGTCGTCGGCGCAGCGGCGCTGATGCTGATCGAGCCGCTCGGCGAAGCGTGGCCCGGCACGGTCGCGGTGCTCGGAGGGGTCGCGCTGGCCGAGCGATGGCGGCGCGACGGCATCGACGAGATCTCTGTCGCGCTCCTCACGGGGCTCGGTGGGGTCGGGCTCGCGGCGAGCCTCACGGCCGGGTGGCCGGCCGTCGTCGGGTTCGGCACGGCCGGCGCGTGGGCCCTGTGGCGCCGTCCCGAGGCGCCGGCGGACTTCGCACGGATCGTGGATATCGTCGCGGCGTCCCTTCCCGCCGGTCTCCTGGTGGGGCTCCTGAACGCGATGGACGACGACGACGCGATGCTGGTCGCGGCGGGGATCCTCCTGGCTGCCGCGGGGGCGTCCCGTCTGCGCCACTCCTCCTTCGACGGGGCGTGGACGGCCGGCGCGAGCATGGTCGTCGGGGCCGGCGTGCTCGCGCTCCGGATCACCGAGGGCGACACGACCCCGCTCGCGCTCGCGGCGACGATCCTGGCCGCGGCGGCGGCGGTCCGTCCGGGTCCGGTCGCGACGCGGCCCTGGGCCGCGTGGCCGCTCGCGCTGCTCGCCGCGGGGCTCTGGCTCGATCTCGGCGACGTGGGGATCGAGACGACGTTGGTCCTGGCGGCGGTCGCCGGCGTCGTCCTCGTGGCGCTGGCGCCCTTCGTCCCGGCCGGCCCTCGGGCAGGCCCGGGAGTGACGCTCGAGGCCCTGGGTCACCTCACGACGGGATCCGCGCTCGCGGTGGCGCTCGGGCTCCAGGACGGGCCCACCGTCGCGTGCCTCGCAGTGTGGACGGTGGGATGGGCGTGGTCGGCGGCGGCGGAGGAGGCGCAGCGCGACCCGCTGGTCGCCGTGTTCGCACGACCCCCGACGGACGAACACGACGCCGTCGTGTGGCCGGCGTGGGCACCCGCGTGGATCGTCGCGATCAGCGCACCGTTCCTCCTGGTCGACGTGTCGGCGACCGCCGGGTGGTGGACCGCCGCGTCATCCCACGGGATCGCGCTCGCCGGACTCGCGGTGGCCGAGGCCGCGGGCACGTGGGCCTTCCGCGGGCGAACGATCCCCGCGCAGGTGTGCGCCGATGCGTCGATCGTGACGCTGCTGCCGGCATGGGCGGCGGTCGCGAGCAGCGACGGCCCCGTCGTGGTCGTGGGGCTCGCCACGGTCGTGGCGGTCGTGATCACGGCCCCCGGCGTCCGGCGACGCGGGGCTGCTTGGTTCGCGTGGCTCGCCACGGCGCCCGTCGTGCTCCGAGCGGCGGCGCTGTGGGGCGGCCTTCCCGAGGAGGAGCTCTACGCACCGCTGTTCGTGTGGGGTGTCGTCCTGGCGGTCGGCGCGCTCGCGGTCGACGACGCCCGTGCGGGACGGCGGGAACCCGGCGCGTGGGTGCGCCTGCCCGCGATGGAGGCGCCAGCGACGCTCGGCGTGCTCGGATCGGGCGGCGCGCTGACCTGGGTCGCCACGACCCAGCCCGCCGACGTCTGGGCGCCGTGGTTCGCGGCGGGCGCGTTGTTCGCGGCCGTCCTCGCGTGGCAGGCGCGTGTGGGGGCCGTCTCGGCGGTCGCCTGGGGGCTCGCGATCGCCGCGGGCTCGCAGCTGGCCCGCGCGCTGGTACTCGACTCACCGTGGGTCGCGGTGGCAGCGGCGGCCGCCCCGGTGACGGTCGCGATAGCCGAGTGGCCTCGACGATCCCGTCCGGCCTGGGCCCGATGGGACCTGCCCGCGCTCGTCGCCGCGCACGTCGTCGTGGCGTGGGCGCTGGTCGAGTCGTTCTCCGCGGATCGGGTCGCGGCGACCTGGCTCAGCGCCGCAGCGCTGTCGTTCGCGCTCTCGGTCGGGCTGCGCCTCCCCGTGTGGGCGATCGCCGGCGGTGCCCTCGCGATCGTCGGCGCCGAGGCGCTGGGGCCGTGGTGGCTCGCCCTCACGCTCGCGCTCGAGGCGGCCGCGACGTGGCTCGCTGCCGCCCGTGCCGCGGATCGGGCCCGCATCGTGCTCCAGGGAGCAGGCACGATGCTGTCTGCGGCGTCGTGGGCGGCGACCGTCGCCGCCACCGGCTGGTCCGACCCGACGGAGCTTCGGGCGACGGCGATCGTCGCGGGCACCGTCGCGCTGGTCGCCGGCGTCGCGACACGTGCCCGGACACTGTCGCCCGACTGGCTGATCCCCGCCGGCACGCTCGCGCTCGTCGGGTGGAGCCGCGCGGGGTCGGTCCTGCACCTGCAGGAGATGACGACGCAGGACCACCTCGTCCTGGCCGCGTCGGCCGCGGCGATCGCGCTGGCGACGGGGATCGCCGCGGCCCCCGCGAGGACGCCGGCCCTCCGTGACGCGGCGGCCGTGATCGCCCTCGGGGCCGGGGCCGAGGTCGTGCTCGCGATCGACCCCTCACCGGCGACGGCGACGGCGATGCTCGTCGCGGCCAGCATGCTCTCGATGCTCGTGGCGCTCGCGCTCTGGCGAGCGAACCATCTCGCATGGGTTCGCCCGCTGGTCGTCGCCGGGGTCGTCGCCGGGATCGCGGCGCTGCCGGTCGCCGCCGCCGCATGGCCCTCGCGGGCTCCGATGGTGGCCGCGCTGATCGCGCTCGGCGCCGAGAGCGCCGCGGCCGGGATGCTGCTGCGTCGTCCGGTCGTGTTCGGCGCGTCCCCGATCTTCCTCTGCGCCGCCTGGCTCGTCTTCGCGGCCGCGATCTTCACCGGCGAGCCGATGTGGTTCACGGTGCCGGTCGGGATCGCCGCGCTCGTCGTGATCGAGACGGTCCGCTGGGATCACCGTCTGCGACACGAGGCGGTGAAGACCCCCGAGCTGGTGGCGTTCGAGCTCCTCGCGATCGCGATCGTGGTGGGAGCCGCCCCGTTCCAGATCGTGACGGGTCACCTGTGGGCTGGGTTGACCGGGGCGGCGCTGGGCGTGGCGATCGCCATCTGGGGGATCGAGACCCACGTCCGCCGACGCGTCTGGGCGGGCGTGGTCGCGACCGCCGGCTGCCTGCTGATGCTGGCTCTCGTCCCCCTCGTGAAGCAGCTGCCGAACGTCGAGCAGGCGACCCTGTGGGTGCTGCTCGGTGGTCTCGGCGCGCTCGTCGTGATCGTCGCGACCGCGATCGAGCGCGGGCGCCCGAAGCTCCGCACCGCGATGCACCACCTGCACGAGCTGATGGACGGCTGGGAGTAGGCCCCGCACCGACCGGGTCCCTGTGCACGACACCGTCGCAGCTCTCGCGATCGATCTCAGCACGGGCTGACAGCGGCGGGCGAGATACGCTGCCTGCCACCAACGAGCAGATGGGAGCGGTGTGCCGTGACGTACTCGATCGTGGCGAGGGATCCGATCACCGGCGACCTCGGGGTCGCGGTCCAGTCCCACTGGTTCGCTGCCGGAAGGGTGGTGCCCTGGGCGGAGTCCGGGGTCGGAGCCGTCGCGACGCAGTCGTTGGTCGAGGTCTCGTACGGCCCGAAGGGTCTGGCGCTGATGCGCGAAGGCCTCACCCCAGAGGACGCGCTCGTCCAGCTCCTCGAGGAGGACGAGGGCGCCGCCACGCGCCAGGTCGCGATGCTCGACACGAACGGGAACGTGGCGGTCCACACCGGCTCCGGGTGCATCCGCATGGCCGGGCACCGGACGGGCGACGACTACTCGGTCCAGGCGAACATGATGGCCCGCGACACGGTCTGGGACGCGATGGCCGAGGCGTTCGAGGCCAGCTCGGGCGACCTCGCCTACCGGCTGCTCGACGCGCTCGATGCGGCCGAGTCGGAAGGCGGCGACGTCCGCGGTCGTCAGGCGGCCGGCATCCTGATCGTCCGGGGCGAGGCCGGCGAGAAGCCATGGGAGGACACCCTGCTCGACCTCCGGGTCGATGACCACCCGGCCCCGCTGGTCGAGCTCCGCCGCCTGGTCGAGCTGAGCTCCGCGTACGACCGGCTCGATGAGGCCGAGCACCTCGAACTGGGCGGCGACGTCGAGGGTGCGCTTCGCGAACAGGAGGCGGCGCTGGCCTCCCATCCCGACGAACCGGAGATCGCGTTCTGGACCGCGCTGTCCCAGGCGGGACTCGGACGGGTCGACGACGCGCGTCGCACGATCCGTGTCGCGCTCGAGCGTCACGACGGGTGGGGTCTGCTGCTGGACCGGCTGGCGGAGGACGGGTTCCTCCAGCTGTCCGAGGAGACGATCAGGTCCTTGCGCGAGCCGTAGGCCGGTCCGCCGTGCGGAGCGCCTGCGCCACTACTCGGGTCTGAACGACGGGCTCCGGAGCACCCGCCCCGCGACGGCCCCAGTGGTGATCCCCTCGTCGACGGCGACCTCGCCGTTCACGAGCACGGTGTCGATCCCCTCGGGGAACGAGTGCGGGTAGTTCTCGGTGATCGGGTCATGGGGGTAGAGGTTCGTCGCTCGGTCGCGCACCCGCGGGGGGTCGAGCACCACGAGGTCGGCGACGGCGCCCGGCACGATCACGCCGCGATCGGCCAGGCCGAGGCGTCCCGCCGGCATCGAGGTCATCTTGCGGATCGCCTCCTCGAGGGACAGCAGCCCCTCGTTCACGACGAACCGCTCGATGATCCCGGGGAACTCGGCGTACGAGCACGGCATGTACGGCGGGGTGTCGGTGTCCTGCACGCCCTTCGGCAGCACGTGGCCGTCCGAGCAGAACATCACGAGCGGGTGAACCGCGACCCGACGGAGCACGTCGGGGTCGATGTAGTCGAAGTCGGCCAGGCCGCCGCCTCGGGTCTCGACGATCAGGTCCAGGTAGGCGGTCCAGCCGTCGACTCCCCGCGAGGCGGCGACCTGGGCCACGGTCGCACCGTGGAGCGACGGGTCGAGACCGCCGCCGGGCAGCAGCCAGATCCTCTCCCACACGCCGTGCTTCAGGAGCCCCACGGGTCCGTACGCCGGACGCCGATCCTCCACCGTCTCGCCGATCAGCTCGGTGCGGCGCTCGGGGGCGGCGAGCATCGCGAGGAGGTCGTCGGGGGCCAGCTCGTGGGTCCACTGCGGCAGCCCGTAGCGCAGGTCCCACCCCAGGTCGCCGTGCGCGTCGTTGTCGACCGCGACGTCCATGCCCCGGGCCCTCGCGTCCTCCCACAGGGCGATCACGTCGGGCAGCAGGTGGGTGCCGCCCCACTTCGGGGCGTTGTGGCTGATCTGCACCCGGCACCCCGAGCGGTCGCCGACCTCGAGGCACTCGCGGACCGCGTCGACGACCGTCTCGCGTTCGCCGCGGATGTGGCTCGCGTAGAGCCCGTGGTGCCGCGCGACGACCGTCGCGAGCGCGACGACCTCCTCGGTGTCTCCGAAGCACCCGGGCGGGTAGACGAGCCCGGTCGACATCCCGAACGCGCCGGCCCGCATCGCCTCGTCGACGTGGGTGCGCATCGCGTCGAGCTCCTCGGGCAGCGGCGGACGCTGCTCGTAGCCGAGCACGGCCAGACGGATGCTGCCGTGCCCCACGAGCGGCGCCACGTTCACCCCGACCCCGGCGTGGTCGAGCGCCGAGAGGTACTCGCCGAACGACGACCAGGGGTGTTCGACGGAGTGCCCGTAGTCGGGGAACTGGTGCTCGGCGAGCCCACGCGTCATCTCGCCGATCGGCGCGGGCGAGACGCCGCAGTTGCCGGTCACGTGGGTCGTCACGCCCTGACGGACGGCGTTCTCCGCGTGCGGATCCTGGAACAGCCCGACGTCGCTATGTGTGTGGATGTCGATGAACCCCGGGGTGACGTACCGATCCCCGAGGTCGATCACCCGATCGGCGTCGTCGGGATCCAGGGTCCCGACCGCCGCGATCCGCCCGCGGGCCACGGCGACGTCGTCGCGGCGCCACGGGTTGCCGGTGCCGTCGACGACACGACCACCCCGCAGCAGGACCTCGTACCGGGTCACTCCCCCAGGCTAGTCCTCCGACCCGTCGGCCGGCATCACGTAACCGCTCTCGCGCAGGCGCTCGGCGGAGATCTCCTGGGCGGCCCGAGCGGCTTGCGGGAGCCCGGTCACGGTGGCCAGGAACTCCTCCTGGTCGAGGGCCCACACGGCCCCGTCGGTGAGCGCTCGGACGGTCGCGGTGCGCGGCACGTCGTGCAGCAGCGCGATCTCACCGAAGAAGTCGCCCTCACCACGCTCGGCCACCCGCCGACCGTCGACCTCGATCTCGAACGCCCCTGTGTCCGCCACGTAGAACCGGTCTCCCACGTCGCCCTGGCGGATCACGAGGTCGCCGGCGGCGATCCGGATCAGGTCGAGCTGGCGGGCCACCCGTTCGAGGTCGCTCAGCGGGAGCGGCGCGAACATCGGGATCGCACGCAGGAGCGCCAGCTGGCGCTCCGGCACGACGGCCGCGGTATCGAGCCGCACGAGCGCCCGCAGCGTGAGGAGCATCAACAGGGGAAGGGTGGCCCCCGTCAGGAGGAACGACCACGTGAGCCCGACCGCCGACACCAGCAGGGCCGCGAGGGCCGCGCCGACGCCCACCCCGATCATCCACATCGCTTCGATCGCGCCGAACACGCGGGTCAGCACCGAGTCGTCGACCACGCGCTGCAGCAAGGTGCGTCCGGCGACGTCGAACAGCGTGACGCCCGCCCCGACGACGACGCACGAGACCACGGCGACGAGGACGACCTCCGTCAGACCCATCGCGGCAGCCGCCGCGCCGAGGATCAGCGCCGCGAGGATCAACGCGGGGGCCAGCCTCGCCCGCCCGACCAGCAGCACCGATCCGGCGGCGCCGACGAACGCTCCGACGCCGATCGCGGTGTGGAGAGCCCCGACCCCTGCGTCGCCGACCTCGAGCGCCTCGAGCGCGAAGGTGACGACGAGCACGTCGAGGACCCCCCACACGAGGGTGAGCCCGCCAGCCAGCAGCAGCAGGACCCGTGGTCCAGGGACGCGCGCGATGTCCACGATGGCGCGCACCGCGTCGCCGGCCAGGATCCACGGTCTGAAGGCCCCTCGATCGTGCGGGGATGCTCCGTGGCCGTGCACCCGAGACGCCACGATCGTCGCGAGGAGGAGCACCACCGCCATCACGGCGAACGCAGCGCCGGCATCGGCGACCGCGAGCACGAACGTGACGACGACGGTGCCGGCGGTTCCGCCGAGGCCCTCGGCGAGCGACGAGACGGCGTTGCCCGCCGTCAGCTCGTCGGGCGAACGGGCCAGGCTCGGCAGGAGCGAGTGATGGCCTGGCCGCCCCGTCGTGAAGGTGCACATCGACACCATCGCCACCCCGTAGACCACGGCGTCGGCCGCATCCGCGATCATCGCGATCGCGGTCAGACCCACGGTGATCGCCTGCGCCCCGTACCCGAATGTGACGAGGCGCTCGCGTCGGACGCGGTCGCCGAGACTGGCCGCGATCGGGGCGACCACCCCCGCCGGCACGAGCAGCAGCATCCCGACGAACCCGGTCGCCGACGTGCCTCCCCGGTCGTACGCGTAGACGAGGATCGCGATCCACGTGGCAGCCTCGGCCACGTTGAAGCCCACGAACGCGAACTGTGCCCGTCGCAGATCGCGGTTGCCCGCGACACCACGGAGCGCCTGCACAGGCGGGCCGAGACGCAGGAGCAACCAGTTCACCGGCGGAGCATGACATCTCGGCGCAGCCCTTCGGACAGGTAGGCTCCGCGACATGGGATCGACCGAGGCGTTCAGCGCGCGTCGCCGGGGCAGGTTCGCCCCCGTCCTACTCGCCACCCTGGCGACGATCGCACTCGCCGTCGCCCTCCCCGAGGAGTGGTGGGCGTCGACCCTGCTCGCGGTCACCCAGGGCGTCACGCTGTGGCTCGCGTTCGTGTCGGCGGGGGCCTCGCGCAGGCTGATCGAGGTCGGCATCGCGATCTCGGTCGTCGCCACCGTCGTGTCGGGGATCGCGGCAGCCAACTCGAACGACGTGGGCGCCGTGTTCGCACCGTTCGTCAGTCTCGTCCTGATCGCCGCGGCGGCCAGTGCGATCCTGCGTCACCTGCTGTCGATGAAGAGGATCACCCGCTCGGCCGTGGGCGGCGTCCTGTCCGTCTACCTGCTGATCGGGCTGTTCTTCGCGTACACGTACGCCCTGGTCGGCGGCGTGAGCGACACCTCACCGCTGCGGGGACAGGACGTGATCGATCTGAGCGCCCAGGTGTACTTCGCCTTCATCACCCTGGCCACCGTGGGATACGGGGACCTGGTCCCGGCCAACGACGTCGTCCGCGGGCTGGCGATCACCGAGGCGCTGATCGGGCAGCTGTACCTCGTATCGGTCGTGGCCCTCGTGATCGGCAACCTGGGACGCGAGACAGGGTCCCGTCAGGTCGACGACGACTGAGGAGCCGGAGCCCGCTCGGCCCAGCCGAGCCGGGTGAGCGCCCAGAACGACGCTTCGACCGCAGGTCCCAGCAGCAGCGCCACGGCGACCGTCCCCACGCCCACGGTGCCCCCCAGCAGGAACCCCACGGACAGCACCGCGACCTCCATCGACCCGCGGACCAGGCCGATCCGCCGCCCGGTCCGCGCCGAGAGCGCGAGCATGAGCGAGTCGCGCGGACCGGCTCCCAGTCCCGCGCCGATGTAGAACGCCGACCCGACGCCGAACAGCACGACCCCGGCGACGAGCAGCCCGCCGCGCAGAGGCAGGCCGGCCTCGGACAGGCCGGTCACCGCCTCGAACGTCAGGAGCACCTCGATCGTGATCCCGATCACGACCGCGTTCGCGACCGTTCCGAACCCGGGACGGGCACCGACGGCCCACGCCACGAAGAGCACGACCAGCCCGACGACGACGCTGACCCACCCGATCGACAGGGGCGTGTGCGCGGCGACCCCCAGGTGGAAGACGTCCCAGGGCGCCAACCCGAGCTGGGACTCCAGCAGGATGACGATCGCCACCGCGATCGCGACGAGGCCCGCGAACAGGGCAGCCGTCCGCGCCACGAGTCCACCGCGCAGGCGCGGCGCCTCCTTCACGCGGGCCCTCCGTCCGGTGCGGTCACCGGGACATGTTCCCGCACCGCGGCGGTGCTCGACCCGGCTCAGCCCATCGAGAGCAGCACGACCCGGGCGCGCGACCGCGCCCGGCGCCACGCGAGCACGGGAACGAACTCGCGGACACGAGCGTCGGCAAGCTCGGAGACGGCTTCCTCGGCGATCGTGTGGAGCGCATCGCCCGGCAACCGATCCCCGAACTCCGCGCTCAGATCGTGCACCACGCTCGCGACCGGATCGCGCTCCCCGATCCCTGCGGTGCCCACGGACCTGCCTCCCTCCCGACCGCGGACAACGCGGTCGACCGTACCTCCGACGAAGGATGCACGGCGGTGCGTGCCGGTGCGCGGGCCGGAGGTCCCCACCCAGGCCGGGACCGGTCCTAGGGCGCGCGCCCGAGCTCGCGTTCACGGAGCTCGACCCGCCGGATCTTGCCCGAGACCGTCTTCGGGAGGTCGTCGACGAACTCGACCTCGCGCGGGTACTTGTACGGCGCCGTGACGCGCTTCACATGGTCCTGGATCTCGGCGACGAGCTCCGGCGAGCCCTCGTAGCCCTCCTTCAGCACGACGAACGCCTTCACGATCTCGCCACGGACCGGGTCGGGAGCGCCCACCACCGCGGCCTCGGCCACGGCCCGGTGCTCGACGAGCGCCGACTCGACCTCGAACGGCCCGATCCGGTAGGCGCTCGAGGTGATCACGTCGTCGGCCCGTCCCACGAACCACAGGTACCCGTCCTCGTCGGCGACCCCACGGTCCCCGGTGAGGTAGAAGTCGCCGACGTGCGAGGCCGCCGTCGCCTCGGGCGCTCGCCAGTACTCCTTGAACAGCCCAACCGGACGCTCGGGGGCTACCCGCACGCCGAGGTGGCCTTCCTCCCCGACGCCGACCGGCTCTCCCTCGTCGTCGACGACCCGGACGTCGAACCCGGGGGTCGGCTTGCCCATCGACCCCTGCCGCACGGGCAAGCACGGGTAGTTCGCGACCAGGTTCACGGTCTCGGTCTGGCCGTACCCGTCGTAGATCGTGAGCCCGGTGCCCTCGCGGAACCGCTCGATCGTGTCGGGGTTGAGCGGCTCACCCGCCGACACCGCGTGACGGAGCCTTCCCAGGTCGAACGCCGCGAGGTCCATCTGGACGAGCACCCGGTACACGGTGGGGGGTGCACAGAAGGTGCTCACCCCGTGCTCGCCGATCAGCCGGAGCATCAGCTCGAAGTCGGGCTTACCCCGCAGGTCCCACAGGAAGACCGCGGCGCCCAGGCGCCACTGCCCGAAGAGCTTGCCCCACGCGGCCTTCGCCCAGCCCGTGTCCGACACGGTCCAGTGCAGGTCGTCGGGACCGAGGTCCTGCCAGAACCGCGCCGTGATCTCGTGACCGATCCCGTACGACGCGTGGGTGTGCAGGACCATCTTCGGGTGCCCGGTCGTGCCCGACGTGAAGTAGAAGAGCAGCGCGTCGTCGGCCGCCGTCGGCTGCGCGTCGGGCGGGCGTTCGGCGGCAACCGCGAGGCCGTCGGTCCACCGCAACCAGCCTTCCGAGGCAACGTCGTCGGTCGTGATCCGCGTCGTCAACGACGGGCACGACGGCGCCGCGAGGTCGACCCGTTCGGACCCGGCGGCATCGGTGACCGCCACGGTGGCTTCCGCCGCCCCGATCCGGTAGGCGATGTCCCGGTCGGTCAGCAGCGTCGTGCCGGGCATCGGCACCGCACCGAGCTTGAAGCAACCGAGCAGCACCTCGTACCAGGCCGGCACCCGCGGCAGCATCACGAACACGCGGTCACCCGTCGACACGCCGCACGCGGCCAGGAAGTTCGCCGCGCGGTCCGAGGCGCGCGAGACATCGGCGAACGTGAACCGCCGGACGTCGCCGCCGGACGGACCCACGGCGACGAGCGCCTCACGCCCGGGCTCGCGCGCGGCCCACGCGTCGACGACGTCCCGCGCGAAGTTGAACCGCGCAGGCACGTCGAGCCTGAACGACGCCCGCGCCTCCTCGTAGGAGGTCATGTTCATCGACGGCTCCTTCAGTCGAGCGGGCCGCGCATCGCCAGGTACCGCTGCGCGAACGCGTGGAGCAGACCGTCCTGCGGCGGGTACACCCCACGGCCGAAGCCACGCGAGCGCACGCCGCGCTGCGCGAGCTGACACACCTCCCAGTCCTGCCGCGAGACGAGGTCCAGGAACTCGACCATGTCCGAGCAGTCGAACCCCTCGGCCTCGATCGTCTCGGGCCGGTACAGGTACTCCGACACGATCGTCGTGTGCCCGGCCGACCGAGGGAACAGCGTGTAGACGAAGACCCCGGTCGACAGCAGGTTCACCATCAGGCTCGGCATCACCGAGTAGCCCCAGTACGTCCGGCGGTCGACGTCGTCGAGCCCGGGGAGCGTGGGGAGCGTCGTCGTGCCCGACATGGTGAAGGTGCACATCCCCTCGTCGAGCGCCGCGCCCAGATCGGGGCGCTCGGGATCGACGACGATCCCCTTGCGGTACATCGGGACGAGGTTCACCAGCTCCGGGTGGACGCCCGGACAGTGCAGGCACTCGTTGAAGTTGTCCAGCACGATCTTCCAGTTCGCCTCCACCTCGTAGCTGATGCGGCGTGCCGTTCGGAGCTCGCCCAGGCCGTAGCGGCCGTAGTCGAGCGGTCCGTCGGGCTCCTCGGCGAGCTGCTCGGCGAGCGGCCTGGGTTCGTCAGCCAGATCGACGAACACGAACCCCTCCCAGACCTCGCAGCCGACCGACCGCAGGCCGTACGCACCACGATCGAGTCCGTCCTCGGAACGGACGTTCGGGGTCCCCACGAGCCTGCCCTCCAGGTCGTACGCCCAGCTGTGGTACGGGCAGACGAAGGCGCCCTTCACGGTCCCCTCGCTCGGCGTGCAGAGCACGGAGCCACGGTGTCGACAGACGTTGTAGAAGGCCCGAACCCCATCGTCCTTGCCCCGCACGACGAGGATCTGCTCGTCGGCGACGTCGCGCACCACGTAGTCGCCCGGCCCGGGGACCTCCTCGGCACGCGCCACCGTGATCCAGGTCCGGAAGAAGATCTGCTCCTTCTCGAGCTCCCACACCTCCTCCGCGTGGTAGTCGCGTCCGGACAGCCCCGGGTGCACCCGGCTGAGCGCTTCAGCGATGTCGACCATTGCGGGCCTCCTGGCGGTCAGTACGAGGGACGGTTCCCGAGCAGGACGAAGACGGCAGCGGCGGCGGCGAAGACCGCGGCGAGCAGGTAGAAGAGCGTCCCCGATCCCTCGATCGCGAGGTCTGAGGACAGCTGCTGGCCGAGCGTCTCGTAGATCTGGTCGAGCTCGCCCGCGGTCTCGGCCGAGAAGGTGTCCCCACCGGTCGTGGCCGCGATGTCCTGCAGCAGGGCGACGTTCGCGCCCCCACCCTGACCGGTGTCGGCCTGTCCCAGGACGACCGTATGGACCGGCACGCCGATGTCGGCGGCGCGGTCCGCAGCTGCCTCGGGCGTGATCGCGCTCCCGGTGTCGCGGCCGTCGGACAACAGGACGACGGCGGCCGCCCGGCTCCCCTCATCGGCGCGGTCGCGCTCGACCTCGTCGAGGGCGGTGGCGAGCCCGTCACCGATCACGGTTCCCCTCCCGCGCGCCAGATCGTCGAGCGCCGACGAGACCTGCTCGCGGTCCTCCACGGGCGGGACGACCACGACGGCCTGATCGGCGAACGTGACCAGCCCCACGCGGAGCCCCTCGGGGAGCTGTTCCAGGAACGTGCGGGCCGCGGCCACCGCCGCCTCGATCCGGCTGGGCGTCACGTCGGTCTGATTCATCGACTGGGAGACGTCCATCGTCAGGACCGCGGCGCCGCCGGTCGCCGTCTGGGTGAACCGGAACCCCGTCAACGCCAGGACGAGGCACACGATCGCGAGGCCGAGCAGGACGAACGGCACGATCTTCAGCCACGTCGGGCTCTTCTTGCGGAAGGCCGACCCGGTCTTCGCGGTGCGCGCGGCCCCGGCACGGCTCGTCGCGCTCTTGCTCGGGCGCTGACCCGGCTTCCGCTTCTCGGGTTGGTTCCGGCTGAGCAGGACCATCGCCCCGATCCCGACGGCAGCGACCAGGACGACGAGGACGAGGGCCTGCAGCATGGCCTCACGGTACCGCAGGCCGAAGCGCCCTACGGACATCGGGCCCATCCACGGTCAGGACCGGTCATCCGTTCGGCACCCGCCTGAAGGATCTCCGTCACACGCCCGTCCCGCACGTCGATGTCGGCCCGCGTGTCGAGCCGCGCCGCCTGACACGCCACCCTCGCCGCCTGGGAGCCTATCGGGGCCACCGTCGAGAGCCGGCTCGCGGCCGAGAACGTCGCGCGCCTCGAGCAGGAGGGATCCCCGGGCCGATGACGATCGAGACTCCCGCCACGCGCGCGCTGCAGGCCGCGCGCATCACCTTCCACGTGGTCCAGACCGAGCGGCCGAGCAACGCCGAAGAGAGCGCCGCGCTCCAGGGGATCGAGCTGCAGCAGCTGCTGAGGACGATCGTGATCCGCCGCGGAGCCGACGACTACGTGTTCGTCCTGGTTCCCGGGGGGCGCCAGATCGACTGGCCGAAGCTCCGCGCGCACCTGGGCGTCAGCCGGCTGTCGCTGCCGGACCAGCACGAGGCCTGGGCGGCGACCGGGTACGAGCGCGGTGCGATCACCCCCTTCGGCTCCAAGAAGGCGTGGCCCGTGATCGCCGATGAGACGGTCCTGGGGCCGGGACGCGTCGCCATCGGCGGAGGAGCACGCGGGGTGAACGTCCACCTCGAGGCCGCCGACATCGTCCGCCTGCTCGACGCCGACGTGGTCGACGTGACGAAGCCCGACGACCGGGCGTGAACCCGTTGCGGTTCAGCCCGGGATGCCGGCGCGACGCTTCTCGATGATGTCGCGCATCCCCGCGAGCACGTCGTCGGGGAGGACGGGGACCTCGTGCGTCTCCCACACGTCGAAGACCCTCTCGCGAGCGCGGGTCCGCAGCGTCTTCGACCCCGCCGTCTCCCACTCGCGTCGACCCTCCCACGACAGGACCTGTGGGTTCCACAGCTCGCGGAAGTGCGCGAGCGTGTGGTCCTCGCCCAGGAACACGTTCCCGGGGCCGACCGCGCGGATCACGTCCAGGGCGATCGTCTCCTCGTCCACCACCAGCGGCTCGACGGCAGCACGGGTCATCCCGGCGAGCTCGTCGCTGATCACGAGCAGCTCCGGCGAGAACAGCAGCCCGCCTTCGAGGCACCCCGCGTCGAAGACCAGGTCGACCCCGCCGAGCACGGTCCCGAACCCGTAGAACCCGGCCTCGAGCGCGCCCTGCTCGTCGGCGTCCTTCGAGTCGCCCCCGAAGCTCATCCCGACCATCGGCAGGCCCCACCGACGGCAGAGTTGCCCCATCGTGATCATGAACCGCACCCCATCGGGACCGCCCGCGGTGACCGTGCCGAACCGCATGTCCATCAGGAACGGCACGGTGCCCGAGATGAACGGCGTCCCCGGGTTCCGCAGCTGGCTGAGCACGAGGCCGATCAGCGTCTCGGCCGCGCTGATCACGACGGTGCCGGCGGTCGTCACGGGACCGGTCGCGCCCACCTGCGGCGCCGCCTGGCACGAGGCCGGGAGCCCCCGGTCGGCGGCGAGGAACAGCTTGTCGATCGTCTCGAGGTTGAACAGCAACGGCGACACCGAGTTCAGGTACGGCATCACGAAGGGCTTCTCGCGCAAGGCGTCGGGGCCACCCGCAACGATCTCCGCCATGTCGTAGATGTCGCGGAGCTCGGGCTCGCCGGCGATCAGCACCATCAGCGGCTTCGTCGTGTTCGTGACCATCCGGAGGAACTCCTCCTGGTTCACGATCTCGAGCGGCAGGTCGTTCGACGGGCGCGTGACGCCGGGCGTCGCGACGAAGTCGATGTTCGGCAGGGCGTCGGCGAGCTTCGTCGCCTCCGCCGTCGAATCGAGCGTGAAGTCCTTCACCTCGAAGTCGCGTGGGTCGAGGTAGTTCAGGTTCGTGACCCCGGCGCCCACGTAGACGTTGCCGGCGCCGAGCTCCAGCGCGGGCTCGCCGTTCCGGTCGTAGATCCAGAAGCGCTTCGGCGCGGTCTCGAGCGCCTGCTCCGCCAGGTGGCGCGGGATCGAGATCGTGTCCTCGTCCGTCTGCGTGCCCCCGTTCGCGATCAGGAGCTCACGAGCCTCCTCGGTCATGATCCGGGCGCCGGGCGCCTCGAGGACGTTCAGCGCGGCCTCGTGGAGCAGGTCGATGTCGGACTCGGTCAGGGGGTTCAGGACCCTCGGGTTCACCGGCGTGGTCATGGACGGAGTCTGAACCAGGTCGGCGCCGCGGGACAAGCGGGCGCGAGCCGGCGTCGCCGGCCTCAGCCCGGGTGCTGGAGCAGCCGCCAGCACAAGAGGAGCCCGAGGCGATCGTCCCGGGTCGCCTCCACCGTGCCGCCCCGGCAGGCGTCGTGGCCTTGCCGCACGGGCACGGTGTCCCAGGCGTAGGCGTTGAACGCTCCCTCGATGCAGGCGGTCTCGTCGACGCGGTCGGCGCGGACCCGGGCGCATCGTGGGGTCTCGAGCCCCTCCGGGACCTTCAGCGCGAGACGGTGCTGAGGATAGGAGCCGAGGTAGTTGCCGGAGCCCGAGGCCCCGAGCAGCGAGCCTCCGACGAACGGGTTGGCGGACACGCTCGCCGCGGGGGAGGGCGCCGGGACGGTCGACGACACGTCGAGCGCACGGATCGCCGGCAGCGCGAGGAGGGCGGCGAGCGCGAGCGCGCCGACCCGCGCGACGACCATCCGTCGGCGCCGGGTCGCCTCGGCCCCCTCGATCTCGGGCCGTCCCTGATGGATCCGCTCGATGACATCTGCGGGCAGGGTGTCGACCGCGTACACGGACCGCAAGGCGGCCTCCACCGCAGATGCTGGCTGACGGTCCCCGTCCTCGGTCGCGTGCTCGACGCAGAGCGGCCGCAGCACGACCACCCCGGGGCTCGCTCCTCGCGCTCGACGACGTCGGCGCGACGGCCCGTCCGCTCGGTCAGGCACGTCGCGCACACCAGGGCGATCCGTGCCGGGTACGCGGCCTGCGCGCGGAGACCGCGTTCGTGCTCGACGACCCGCCCCCACAGCGACACCTGACCGATCGCGCCGCCCGCGATCGAACCCAGCCCGGCGAGCAGCTCGGGCCGCGGCACGGCGTAGACGCCGCACGTGCAGAAGCGCCGCGGACGCAGGTGGGTAGGGTGACGGCAGATCGCCGTCACCGGGGTGAGCGGGTCCCACCGCTCGGGGCGGGTCAGCGACGACAGGCGCAGCTCGCCGTCGAGCTCGACGACCGCCCAGGCGCGCCAAGCGTCGACCGCCTCGGTCAGCACGTCCGGCCGGTGCAGGATGCTCGGGACCTCCACCCGACCATGATGCCCCCTCCGACGGTTCGGGTGGTCCTCAGCGCCGGCGCAGGACGAACCACGCGGCACCCGGGGGCTCGCTCCCGGCGATCTCGCGGGCCACCTCGAACGACCCACCGAACCGTCGGTCGATCTCCCCCCTGCGGGTGCGCCAGCTGGAGCGACGCGTCCACGACGGCCCCCACGCGAAGATCGCCAGCGTCGCACCGGGCGCGGCGACCCTCGCGGCACCGCGGACGTACGCGCGACGCCGCCGCAGCGGGACGCTGTGGAAGCAACCGATGTCGAGGACCAGATCGAACGGGCCGTCGACCCCGAGGTCCGCCAGTCGGGTCACGTCCCCCTGGACGAAGCGAACGCCTTCGACGCCGACGGCCTTCGTGCGCGCCGTCTCGATCGCGAGGTCGCTGAAGTCGACCCCGACCGCCTCCCACCCGTGTCGCCGCAGATAGAGGGCGTTCGTCCCGGTGCCGCACCCGAGGTCGAGCGCCCGGCCCGGGGTGAGCGCGTCGGGGCCCTCGATCAGCTCGACCACCTCGGGTGGCGTGATACCGGTGTCCCACCGGGCGTTCCCGGTCCGGTAGGCGCGCTCGTACATCCGACGGTGGGTCCCCACGGGCGCCAACCTACGCGCGCGTGGCAGGATGCGCCCATGACCGACACGCTCGTGCACGTCGACATCCAGGGCCGGGTCGCGACCGTGCGGCTCGACCGGCCGCAGAAGCTGAACGCGCTCTCCCACGCGGTCGAGGAGCAGCTCGACGCCGCCGTGCGGAGCGACGCCGTGCGCGGCTCGGCGGCCGTCGTGTTCGCGGGCGAGGGCCGCGCGTTCTGTGCCGGCGCGGACGTCAGCGAGTTCGTCGACGCGAGCCCGGGCGGGATCCTCACGTACTACGAGGGTCTCGGCGAGGTCTACGAGCGCATCGCGACCCTTCCCCAGCCGACGATCGGCGCGATCCACGGCTACTGCCTGGGTGGTGGGTTCGAGCTGGCGCTCGCGTTCGACCTGCGGATCGCCGACGAGACCGCGGTCTTCGGCCTCCCCGAGGTCGCGATCGGCATCGTGCCGAGCAGCGGCGGGACCCTGCGGCTCACCAGGGCGCTCGGCACGGCCAAGGCGAAGGAGCTGATCCTCGTCGGCGGCCGGATCGACGCCGCCGAGGCGCGGCGGCTGGGTGCGGTCACCGAGGTCGTGCCCGCCGGGGCCGCCCTCGACCGGGCGCTCGAGCTGGCGCGCGACATCGCGGACCTCCCGCCGCTCGCGGTCCGCGTGGCGAAGCAGGCGATCGACGCCACCGCCGAGAGCCCTCGGCACGCCGCGCTGCTGGTCGAGCGGCTCGCCTACATGGCGCTGTCGCAGACCCACGACGCGGACGAGGCCGCGCGAGCCTTCATCGAGAAGCGAGAGCCCCGGTTCGAGGGACGCTGAGGAGGGTCAGCTCGCACGGACTCGGGTGGGGGTCACGACGACCGGCTGGGAGTACTCGCCGGTCATCCACTCGACGGTCCAGCCCTCCCCCGAGATCAGCGGCTCGTACTTCTGGAGGTACGCAGGGACCTCGTTCCCTCGTGGCCCCTCGGGCAGCGCCGCCTTCCCCTCGAACGTGACGTAGGACGACGCCGTCTCGTCGGTCCGAAGCGTCAACGCGACCCTCGGGTTCGCCCGGAGGTTGCGGACCTTCGTGGCGTGCGGCTGCGAGTAGAGCAAGAAGGTATCGCCCTGCCACAGGAACCACACGGGAGAGGTCTGGGGCTGGCCGTCCGGGTCGACCGTCGTGAGCCACACGACCAGGTCGGCGCGCAGGCGCTCGAGGACCTCCTCGGAGAGTTCGTCCATGGCCGACAGCCTAGCCCTCGCTCGGGAGCGGCGGCTCCCGCCGCCAGTGCTCGGTGGCAGCCTCGAACGTCCGAGCGATCCGCAGCAGCGACAGGTCGGCGTGTCGCCGCCCGACGAGCTGGATCCCCACCGGCAGCCCGTCGTCGGCGAACCCGGCCGGCACCGAGATCGACGGGAGGCCGGTGACGGTGATCGACCAGCATGACTCCATCCAGTCGAGGTACGACCCCATCGTGACGCCCTCGATCTGGGTCGGGTACTCCGTCTCCACCGGGAACGGCAGGACCTGGGTGACGGGCATCGCGAGCACGTCGAACCGCTCGAAGAACGCCGCCACCCGCCGGTGGATCCGGCTCCAGGTCCGCTGGATGCGCCCGAGGTCCTCGCCCGTCAGACGCATCCCCTGGTCGATGTCCCACAGGACCGTGGCCTTGATCCGGTCACGCTCCCGAGACGCCAGCTCCCCAAGGTCGCGGGCGCTCGCGTGCCAGCGCAACGTGAGGAACACCTCACGCGCTCCATCCAGCCGCGGGAACGCCTCCTCCACCTCGCACCCGAGGTCCGCGAACGTGGCCGCGTGCCTCGCGATCGCCGAGACGATCCGAGGATCGATCGGCATCCGGCCGTCGGCCGCCGGCGCGAAGGCCACCCGGATCGGCCCAACATCGGCCTCGAGCGCGGGCGGCGCGAACGTCTCGCCGGGCTCATCCAGCGAGAGCGGCACCCGGGGGTCGGGCCCGGCCATCGCGGACAGCAGCAGCGCCACGTCCGCGACGGTCCGCCCCATCGGCCCCTCCACGGACAGCGGGTCCCACACGTCGAACGACGGCCACGACGGGACACGTCCCGGCGAAGGACGGAACCCGACCACGCCGCAGAACGCCGCCGGGTTGCGGAGCGAGCCGCCGAGGTCGCTTCCGTCGGCGATCGGGAGCATCCGCGCCGCGAGCGCCGCGGCCGCACCTCCGCTCGAGCCCCCGGCGCTGCGACCGACGTCGTACGGGTTGCGCGTGACCCCGAACACAGGGTTGAAGGTGTGCGAGCCGGCTCCGAACTCCGACGTGTTCGTCTTGCCGACCATCACGGCGCCCCCGGTCCGGATCCGCTCGACGAGCAGGTCGTCCTCGGCCGGCACGAACGCCTCGTACACCGGCGACCCGAAGGTCGTTCGCACGCCGGCGGTCTGGACGAGGTCCTTGTGGGCGATCGGCAGGCCGTGGAGCGGCCCGATCGTCCCGCCCCGGGCGCGTGCCTCGTCGAGCACCGCGGCGCGCGCGACGGCGCGCTCCGGGACCAACGTGACGACCGCGTTCACGTCGGGGTTCACGCGATCGATCCGGCGCAGATGCGCGTCGAGGACCTCTCGGGCGGAGACCACCCCCGACCGCAGCGACGCCGCGAGCTCGGTGGCCGGCATCCGGCAGAGGTCGTCGTCGGACACGCAGGTCAGCCTATCCGCGGGACACCCGACGGGATAGGCTGCCGCCTATGGGAACCTCCGGACACAACCTCGTGCTGATCATGGCGCGGGACTTCGCGTCGCGCCTGGCCACCGCCGTGTTCCTCGTCGATCCCGAGGGCACGCTGATCTACTTCAACGAGGGCGCCGAGCGGATCTTGGGTCATGCCTTCGAGGAGGGCCGCCCGATGCCGGCCGACGAGTGGTCCACGGTCTTCTCGCCGGCCGACGACGAGGGCCGCCCCCTCCCGCTCGAGGACCTCCCGCTCGGTGCCGCGCTGAAGACCCGAGAGCCGGCCCACCGCGACCTGACGATCGTGGGGGCCGACGGTGTCGCCCGCGCGATCGAGGTCACCGCGATCCCGCTGTTCGCCCACGCCGACGAGTTCGTGGGCGCGGTCGCGATCTTCTGGGAGCGCGCGGAGGCCGCGTAGGTGCGGGTCCGCATCTGGGGGTGCCGCGGCTCGATCGCCGCGCCGGGGCCCGACACCGTCCGCTACGGCGGGAACACCTCCTGCGTCGAGGTCGTGCTCGACGACGGCGGGCTGATCGTGCTCGACGCGGGGACGGGATTGCGTCCGCTCGGGGTCCGCTTGCGCGACGAGCCGGCGCGCCCGATCCACCTGCTGCTGACCCATCTGCACGTCGACCACCTGGAGGGGCTCGGCGCGTTCGCCCCGATCTGGCAGCCCCAGACCGAGCTGCACATCTGGGGTCCACCGTCGCCGCTCAGCACGCTCGCGGAGCGGATCGCGCGCTACTTCTCGCCGCCGCTGTTCCCGGTGCACCTGTCGGACGTGCCCTCGAGCGTGAGGTTCCACGACGCCCCGGAGGGTTCGTGGTCGATCGGCTCGGCGACGGTCTCCTCCGCGCCGATCATCCACCAGGGCCCCACCGTGGGCTACCGGATCGAGGACGGGGGCCGGACGCTCACCTACCTCACCGACCACGAGCCCGCCCTCGGGCCCGATCTCGCGGAGGCAGCGCCGGAATGGATCAGCGGGCTCCCGCTCGCGGCGGGCGCCGACGTCTTGCTGCACGACTGCCAGTACACGGACGAGGAATACCCGTCGCACCAGGGCTGGGGACACTCGAGCGCGAGCCAGGTCGCGACGTTCGCGAGACGCGCCGGCGTCGACCGCCTCTACCTCTTCCACCACGACCCGCTCCACACCGACGACGACCTCGACCTGATGCGCGAGCACGTACGCGATCGCTGGGCCGTGGCGGATGAGCGCTGCCTGCTGGCCGCCGACGGGCTCCGCTTCGAGGTCTGAGGCGCCGCCCGCCCGAGGGCCTCGACGTTCGCGGCCCCCTCCCCGCGGTCCCGGGACTCTCCCGTACCTCCTAGACTCGACGCCGATGCAGACCTGCTCGGCCTGCGGGACCCGGAACCCGGCCCAAGCGCGCTTCTGCATGGCCTGCGGGACCCCGCTACGCGCGGGCGCCATGGTGCCGGGCGAAGAGCGCCGCGTCGTTACGGTGCTGTTCTGCGACCTCGTGGGCTTCACCGCCCGTGCCGATCGCGCCGACCCCGAGGACGTGAAGGCGACCCTGCGGCCCTTCCATGCCCGGCTCCAGCGGGAGATCGAACGGTACGGCGGCCACGTGAACCAGTTCCTGGGCGACGGGGTCCTCGCGGTGTTCGGGGCCCCCCGCGCCCACGAGGACGACCCCGAACGCGCCGTCCGCGCGGCCCTGCGCATCCAAGAGGCGATGCAGGAGCTGAACGAACGCGACCCGGCGCGTCCGCTCGCCGCGCGGATCGGGATCGAAACGGGCGAGGCGGTGGTCGCCGCCGGGAGCCCGACCACGGCGGGCGGTACGGTCACCGGCGACATCACGAACACCGCCGCACGCCTGCAGACCGTGGCCCCGCCCGGCGGCATCGTCGTCGGCGAGCAGACCTACCGGGCGACCGAAACGGTCTTCCGGTACGAAGCCCTCGAGCCGGTCGAGCTGAAGGGGAAGTCCGGCCGGCTGGCGATCTGGCAGCCGCTGGGTTCGCGCAGCCGCCTTCCCGGCGACGTCCGTGCCCGCTACTCGACGCCGCTGGTCGGTCGCCAGGACGAGGTCGCTCGTCTCGAAGGACAGTTGCTGCGCTGCATCCGTCACGGCGAGCCGGGGTTCGTCGTGGTGACCGGCGAGGCCGGGGTGGGCAAGACGCGGCTGATCGCGGAGCTGGCCGAGCGCGCCGACCGCCTGCCCGATCTGGTCCGGTGGCGTCAGGGCAGACCCGTGCTGTTCGGCGACGGTGTGTCGTTCGCCGCGGTCGCGGACGTGGTGAAGGCCGAAGCGGGGATCCTCGAGTCGGACACCGCCGAAGCGGCGCTCGCGAAGCTCGAGCATGCGGTCGCCGAGGTGACGCCCGCCGCCGACCGTGCGCTGCAGGTCGAGCGGCTGCTCCCGTTGGCCGGGCTGGCGGTGTCCACGGTCGACGCGCGCGGAGAGTGGGGCGCGTCGCCGGCCGACCGAGCCGACGTGTTCGAGGCGTGGCGCCGCTTCCTCGAGCGCCTCGCCCGCCAGGTCCCGCTCGTCGTGGTGTTCGAGGATCTGCACGTGGCGGTCGGCCCGATGCTCGACTTCGTGGAGCACCTCGTCGAGACGACGGTGGGCGTCCCGATGCTCGTGATCGCCGCGGGGCGGTCCGAGCTCCTCGCGCGACACCCCGCGTGGCGCGACCTGGGGACGGCGATCGAGCTGTCGCCGCTCGACCGCCGCTCCACCTCTCACCTGATCCGCATCCTGCTGGACGACGCCGAGGTGCCAGCCGGAACGGTCGACACGCTGGTCGAGCGGTCGGAGGGGATCCCCCTGTTCGCGGAGGAGTTGACGCGGCTGGTCCGCGAGCGCGGCGCCGGTGGGGCCGGCATGCCGGTCCCCCACTCCCTGCGGTCGCTGATCGCTGCGCGGCTCGACGGTCTGGAGCCGCAGGAGCGCAGCACCCTGCAGGACGCAGCCGTCGTCGGGCGGAGCTTCTGGACCGGGGCGATCGCCGAGATCGTCGGCGCCGACCCCGGGCGCCTCGACGCGCTCCTCGACCACCTCGTCGAGCGCGAGCTGCTCCGGCGGATGGTGCCGTCGACCGTCCGCGGCGAGGACGAGTACGCGTTCTGGCACGGCATCGTTCGCGACGTCGCCTACGGTCAGATCCCGCGCTCGGGACGTGCGGGCAAGCACCGCGCGGTTGCGCGGTGGCTGGAGGCGCTCGCCCGCTCGCGCGTCGACGACCGCGTCGAGCTCCTCGCCTACCACTTCGACCGCGCCCACCGGCTCGCGACCGAGGCCGGCGACGTGGCGCAGGCCGACGAGGTCCTCGAGCCGACCGTCAGGTACCTGCGGCTGGCGGCCGAGCGGAGCTCGGGGTTCGATCCCGAACGCGCGATGCGCCTGGCCGAACGAGCCCTCTCCCTGCTCCCCGCGGAACACCCCGACCGTCCGCGTCTGCTGACGCAGACCGGCCGCGTCGCGGAGACGCTCGGGCGCTACGACGAGGCAGAGTCCTACCTGATCGAGGCGCTCCACGTGTTCCAGGACCGCGGAGACCAGGTGGGCCGCGCCGACGTGATGATCGCCCTCGCCCGGACCCGGATGGAGCGGGGCGAGATGGAGGACGTGGAGACCCTCACGGCGGTCGCGCTCGGGCTCCTGGAGTCGGAGCCACCGGGCCCCGAGCTCGCGCTCGCCTACGCGCGTCACGCGGGTCTGCTGCTCGTGAGCGGCGACTACGAGGGGTGCCTGCGACGCGCGATGCAGGGGCTGATCCTCGCACGCGACCTCGGGCTCGTCCGCGAAGAGGTGCTCTCGCTCAACTACGCGGGGTCGGCTCGCGGCCTGCTGGGCGACGAAGGCGGTCTCGTCGACCTCCGCGAGGCGATCGAGCGTGGGAAGGAGGGTGGCGCCGGTACCGAGACGGCGATCGCGATGAACAACCTGGCCACGGATCTGCGCTACCTGCGGGGCCCCCACGCGGCGATCGAGGTGTGGGAGGAGATGCAGGCCTTCTGCACGGAGCACGGGCTCGTCACCGCGGGCGCGTGGGCGCGGGCCGGCCTCACCGAGTCGTTGTTCGACGTCGGGCGCTGGGACGAGGTCCTCGACCTCACCGACGAGCTGCTCCGGTGGGAGTACGACCACGGACCCTCGATGACGAGTACGACCGCGGTCGATCCTCGCGGGGTGGGTGGCGCTCCGGCGCGGCGAGTTCGACACCGCCGCCGGCTGGGTGCAGGCGGCGCTCGACCGGGCGGCGAGGACCGGCGTGGCGGAGTACGAGGCGCCGGCCCATGCGTTGGCCGCCGAGGTCGCCCTGGCACGTGACGATGTCGACGAGGCACGTCGGCACCTGGCGGGATTCGAGGACGTCGCGGCGAAGGACCGGCTCTTCGCCGCCGCGGTCCTGCCCATCGTGGCGAGGTTGTTCGTCCGACTCGACGAACCCGCGACCGCGCGCGCGCTGCTGGAGGACCTCCCTGAGCTCCGCAGCCCCCGCGAGCGACTGTCGGCCGAGACCGTTCGGGCGCTGATCGAGGAGGCGGAGGGGGATCACGCGGCGGCGGCCGACCGGTTCACGAGCCTCGTCGACGAGTGGCGGATCTACGGGTTCCCGCTCGAGGTCGGCCTCACCGGCACCGCCCTCGCCCGCTGCCTGCACGCGCTCGGGCGCCACGACGAGGCGGCGCGCGTGGCCGCCGATGCCGCCGAGGTCCTGTCGGACCTCGGCGCCGACCCCCTCGTGCGCGCCGCCACGGCCCAGCTCGACCCCGGCTGAGACGCGCCCTCAAGGCAGGCGGCCCTCGTCGTGCGCGCGAGCGAGCCGAGCGACGGTCCTCGCCCGACGCAGGGGCTCGGGGGTCCGAGCGGCACTCGCAGACGCGACGACGAGTCCCACGGCGACGGTCACGTCGGTGCGCCATCCGGGATGCACGACGACCGGCCGAGCACCCCGTCGCGTCCTCACGACCGCCCCTACCACGACTCCCTCGCGGACGAGCGATACGCGGTCCCCTCGTTCGGGACCGGGCTCGCCGAGAGCGACGGCCACCAGGGGTCGGTCCGTGACACCGACCGTCGGGAGGCCGCAGACGGCGCCGAGGTGAAGAGCGAGCCCGGCACCGAGCGGGTGATCACGGCCCGTGGCGTTCACGAGCACGACCTCGGGTCTCGTCGCGAGCGCTTCCACCGCTGCTTCGAGCAAGGGGCCCTCCCGCAACGCGAGCGAGCCCGGGAGGTAGCCGGCCCCGGTGCGGCCCCGAACCACCGCGGTCGACAGGGTCTCGCCGCCCCGGACCGTGACGGCGGTCGCCCATGCCCGCTCACCGCCCCGCTCGCCGGGCGATCCGGTCGGCCCGAGGAACCACGCGCCGCCCAGGATCTCCGCACCGTCCGGCTGCCACTCGGGCGCGTCGACGTTCGCGAGCTCCCGCTGCCGCTCCTCGAGGTCGGTGACGGTGCTCGGCCATGCCGGGCGCGCAGCGAGGTTGGACATGCCGCAGTGGGAGGGGTCCGCGAGCGGCCGAATCGTGCCCACCTCCTCACCCGGACGCTATGGGCGGCGGCGCCGATCGATAGGGACGAGGGTCCCTGGGTCGAACGGACGGGGTCACGTCCGGCCGAAGGGGCCATAGGTCCTGCGACGAACGACCGATGTCGCCCGCGCCTCGGTGGACTACGTTCGACCCGTGGATCGATCGGTCGCGCAGATGAAGGGACCTGCCTTGCCGCCCGCCTCGTACCTCGCGTGGGCGTCGTGGTGGCATCGCGTCGACCAGGTCCTCGAGGAGGAGATCGAGTCTGGCGCCAAGGTGGACGTCCACGTGCTGGTCTCCATCACGGTTCTGGGAGCAGATGCTCGCCGCCGTGAGCAAGGAGGCGTCACGGGCGATGCTGACCCGGGACCGGACGATCGAGCCCGCCGTCACGACATCGAGGACCGAGCTCGCCGAGGCCGCCCGCGTCGCCCGCAGCCGGACCGAATGGGTGCGCAAGTCCGACGACACCCGCCTGCGTCCCGACACGGCCGTGGCGCGGATGATGCAGGCTCTCCTCGCGGTGCTCGACGAGGCAGCCGAGTCCTCCCCGCGCATCCGCTGACGTCCCTGCCGGAAGGTCGGTACGCTCCGCCGTGATGGACGACGTCGCCCGCCCGCGCATCTCGTACCTGTCGGAAGCGCAGCTCGAGCGCGTGCACGACGCGTCCCTCGACATGCTCGCGGACCCCGGCATGCGGGTCACGACCGAGCGCGCCCGACGGCTCCTCGCGGGCGCCGGGTGCCAGCTCGACGGCGACGATGTGTCGTTCCCTCGCGAGCTCGTCGAGTGGGCGATCTCGGCGGCACCGTCGGACTTCGCGTGGTTCGGACGTGACGGCGACGAGCGGATCCGCTTCGGTGGCGGCGAGCCTCACTGGGGCGCGGGCGTCACCTGCCTGAACTACCTCGACCCCGTCGACGGCGGCACCCGCGCGTACACGCTCGACGATATCGGGGCGGCAGCCCGCCTCACCGACGCGCTGCCGAACATCGACTTCCTCGCGACCCCGGGGGTCGTCCGGCCCTCGGCCGAGCTGCCCCTCGAGCTGGTGAACCAGCACGAGTTCCTCCGGATGGCGGTCGGATGCACGGCGCCGTTGCTCGTCCTGACCGCGGGTGCGCCCGAGCTCGAGGACATCCTGGAGATGGCCGCCGCGATCGCCGGCGGCCGTGAGGCGCTTCGCGCGCGTCCCTTCGTGACGCCGTACCTGAACCCGGTGTCTCCGGGCCTGTACAACCCCGAGACGCTCGACAAGCTGATCATCGCGGCCGAGTGGGGCATACCGGTCGTGTGCCAGCCGGCCCCCCAGGTCGGCGCGACGACCCCGGTCACCCTCGCCGGGGCGATCGCGCTGTCGAACGCCGAGTCGCTCGCGGGTCTGGTGATCGCCCAGCTCGTGCGCGAGGGCACCCCGTACATCACCGGTGTGATCCCGATGTCCCTCGACATGCGAAACGGCGCGGCCGTGGCCGCCGGTCCGGTCACACCCCTGATGCAGTACGCGGCGATGCAGCTCGCCCGCCGGTACGGGCTGCCGGCTCTCGCCGACGGCGGATCGAGCGACGCCAAGCTCCTCGACGAGCAGGCGACCCTCGAAGCCACGTACTACGCGATCACGTCCGCGCTCGGTGGCGTCGACCTCATGTTCGACGGCGGGTGCCTCGAGGGTGGTCTCCTGTGGTCACCTGAGCTGCTGGTGATCGTCGACGAGATCGTCGACCTCGCCCGTGCGACGATCGCCGGCATCCGCATCGACGACGGGTCGATCGCGCTCGACGTCGTGCGCGATGTCGGGATCGGCGACATCTTCCTTGGCCACGACCACACGCTGGCGCACTTCCGCGAGCTGTGGCTGCCCCGGCTGATGTCGTGGCAGGGCAGGACCGAGTGGGAGTCCACGGGCGCGACGACCCTCGGCGCCCGGGTCCGCGCGCGCACGATCGAGCTCCTCGAGAGCCATCGCCCAGCGCCGTTGCCTGAGGCGACCGTGGACGCGATGCACGAGGTGATCGACGCTCGCCGCCGATCCCTCGCCCACGTGGGCTGACCGAACCACGGGGAAGATGAGCGGTTCCCCCATCCGATCTGGGTGATTCCGAGTCTGTTCCGCTGCAAACCATCCGCGCATCCTCGAGCCGTGAGGGGAGGCGAGACGGATGACACAGACCCGGCGGAACCAGGATCGGCGGCGGTGGGCCCTGCGGCTCGCGACGGTCGGGATCCTCACCTTCGATCTCCTCGGATGGTCGGTCACCGGCGACGTCGCGGCGGCCGCACCCGGGTCGGCGACATGCGTCGAGCGCGAGGTGGCGACCGCGGAGGAGTACCTGACCGGCGTGGTCTGCCCGCCCGAGGGATTCGCCGAGGTCCTCGGGTACGAGCCCGAGCTCACGCGGACCCCGTCGGGATGGCGCTACGTCCGTCCCGATGCGGAATGCAGCGGGCCGCTCAGCGACCGCGGACCGTTCTGGGACTTCGCCACCGCCTGCGCCACCCACGACTACGGCTACGACCTGGTGCGGTTCGGCGTGGGCGACCGGACGGCCACCGATGCGCTTCTCCACGACGATCTCCTGCGCACCTGCGCCCGCGAGGGGCTCGGGCAGGCGCCGTGCAAGGCCCTGGCCGAGTGGGCCTACGCGGCCCTGCGGGTAGGTGAAGCGAACGGCTTCGAGCCGGGACCGATCGATCGCGACACCCCCGCCTCCTGACGTCGGAGCGTCGAGGCTCGACCGGGCGCCCCGTCAGTCGGGCGCCCGGTCGAGTCCCTTCTGGATCGCGTAGCGCATCAGCTCGTAGCGCTTGTGAAGCTGGAGCTTCGTCAGGATGTTCCGGACGTGGTTCTGGGCCGTCTTCTCGCTGATGAACAACCGCTCGCCGATCTCGCGGTACGTGTAGCCCTTCGCGACGAGGCGCAGGACCTCGTTCTCTCGCTCTGGTCAGTCCCGGCTCGCCGGCCGCGCGCGCGCCGGCGCTCACACGGCGGAACTCGGAGAGCACGAGCCCCGCGAGCGGAGCGGTGAAGACCGGCTCGCCCGCGTGGACCCGCGCGACCGCGTCGGCGATCTCCTGCGACGTCGAGGACTTCAGCAGGTACCCGCTCGCCCCCACCTTCACGGCCTCGAGCACGTCGGCCTCCTCCCCCGAGGCCGACAGCACCAGCACACGGACGTGGGGGGCCGACTCGGCGATCCGGGCGATGGCCTCGACGCCCGGTACGGTCGGCATCCGCAGATCCATCAGGACGACGTCGGGCATCTCCGCGAGCGTCACGTCGACCGCCTCGCCGCCGTCGGCGGCCTCGCCCACCACGACCGCGATCCCGGATCGCTCGAGATCGCCGCGGACCCCGTCGCGCCAGACCGGATGGTCGTCGACCACGACGACACGGAATCGGCGCGGCCGCGTCGTCAGACATCGACGCCGCTCCCGTCACGAGGGAACCGGAACTCGATCTCGGTGCCATGGCCCGGCGCGGTGCGGACGTCCATCGAGCCGCCAAGCGCCTCGGCGCGACCGCGCATGCTGCGCAGCAGCCCCAGCTTGCCCTCGCGGGCCAGGCGCGCCTCATCGAACTCGAACCCCACGCCGTCGTCGCGGATCGACACGACCACCGCGCCGTCGAGCGCCTCGGCGAAGTAATCGTGACCCTCGAGGCGTGGGCGTGGCGCGCAGCGTTCTCCAGTGCCTGTCGGACAGCCGCGACGACCTCGTCCACCTCACCGGCCGGCATCCAGGCACCCGACGTCGTCGACACGGTGACCGGCACGTCACGCACCCCGAACGCCGCGGCCGAGAGCGCCGTCCGGAGCGACACCGCACCGGGTGGCACCTCCTCGGGCGGGTGGCTGAGCAGGTCACGGAGCGCGTGCTCCTGCTCCACGGCCACCTCGAGGAGGTCACGGATCTGCTCGGGCGCGACCGTCTCCCGCGACGCGAGCTCGCGCCCCTGCTTCGCCACGACGGCGAGCGACTGGAGAACCGAGTCGTGGATCTCGCGTCCGATCGCGTCGCGCTCCGCCAGGCGAGCCGCACGCTCCCGCTCGCGTGCAGCCTCCTCCACCGCCCGGTCGCGCTCGGCGGCGGTGCGGGCGAGCGAGCGCGACACGACCCCTGCGGCCCCGCCCGCGGCGACGAAGTAGACGATGCCGTTCACCAGGTTCGCCCACTGGGCCGAGTCGAGCTCGTCCAGGCCGATGCCGTTCACAGGGCGGCTCGCGACGAGGCCGATCGACAACGCGAGACCGGCGGCGAGTCCGGTCGCCGGTGTGCCCCCTGCCCCGATCGTGAGCGCCGACGTCGCCGGGTACGAGGTTGCGAAGAACGGCACCCCGCCGGCGGCACCGCCCTCCTCCATCACGTACCCGGCGAACGGGAGCAGCGCGACGGAAAGCCCCAGGTCGACCCAGCGCCACGACGGGCGCTCCCAGCCCTTCCGCATGGTGAATGCCGCGTTCCACACGATCACGAGGGCCAACACGACGAGCGCGAGGCCGCCTCGTGCGAGCCGGTCGCGGGTGATCAGCGCGAGCGCGGTCATCCACGCGAGCGTGGCCCACCGGTACGCCAAGATGCCGACGAACAGACCGCGTCGGCCAGACTCGGCCATCCGCACCGCGTCGGGCGTCGCCATCGAGGGACCTCCTCGCCCCGAGCCTGGCACGCCGTTCCGGGCCGGCAACGCCCGCCGGCCCGGACCGTGGGCTTGTCAGAACGGCGCACCTCCCGCACGCTGAACCCACCTGACAGGAGGGGGGACTCCGATGGCGAAGTACCTGTTGCTGTACTCGGGTGGTCGCATGCCCGAGACCGAGGAGGAGCAGGCGGCCGTGATGGACGCGTGGACCGCCTGGTACACCGACCTCGGCCCGGCGGTGGCCGATCCCGGCAACCCGTTCGGCCCGGTGGCGAAGAGCGTGGCCCCCGACGGCACGGTGAGCGACGGCCCGGTCGGCACGATGGCCAGCGGCTACACGGTGATCACGGCCGACTCGATCGACGACGCCACCGGGAAGGCGCGGTCGTGTCCGGTGCTCGCCGGCGGTGGGTCGGTCTCGGTCTTCGAGACGTTCGAGGTGATGTAGCGAGGTCTGTTCAGCGGAGAGGGCGCGGCTCCGTCTCGGTGCGGAGCCGCGCCAGCACCTCATCGTGGATCGCCCCGTTCGTGGTGAGGAGGGTGCATCCGTCGTACGGCGCCTCGCCGTCGAGCGTCGTCATCCGCCCGCCGGCCTCCTCGACCACGACACGGAGCGCCGCCCAGTCCCAGATCCCGCACGGCTCGTGCTCGAGCAGCGCGTCGGCCGAGCCGCGCGCCACCAGCACGTGTCCCCAGAAGTCGCTCAGTCCCCGGGTGCGCCGGGCGCCACCGACCACCTCGACGAAGGCTCCCCACCGCGAGCCGCGGAGCCACTCCTCGACCCCGGAGTGCAGGACGAACGCGTCCGCGAGCACCGGGACGTCGGAGACCTCGATCGGATCGTGGTTCAGCCGCGCCCCGTGGCCGCGCACCGCCTCGTAGCGCTCGTTCAGGTGTGGCGCGTCGACCACCCCCACCACGGCCTCGCCGTCCACCTCGAGAGCCACGAGGGTCGCCCAGACCTGGATGCCGTCGACGAAGTTCTTCGTGCCGTCGATCGGATCGACCACCCATACGCGGCCGTTCCCTTCGGTCCGACCGCCCTCCTCGCCGACGAACCCGTCGTCCGGGAACCGGAGCGCCGCCGCCTCCCGCAGCGCCACCTCGACCGCGACGTCAGCGTCGGTGACCGGCGTCGCGTCCTCCTTGTGACGGACCTCGACCGGGTGCTCCACGTGATGACGCGTGATCCGAGCCGCGATGTCGACCAACTCGTGGGCGAACTGCAGCTCGTCTGCGTAGGGCCGCGCGGCGATATCGATCGTCGGTCTCCTCGTGCGTGGGCAGGTCGGTCCGGCGAACGCTAGCGTCGGAGCGTCCTCACCCGGACCGGCGCGTTGCCCATGGGGCAACCGCCGACAGGATGTTCACCGGACGGTCTCCCCGGCGACCCGGCGTCCGATCGCGGCGCCCGTGTCGACCGCGAGCTTCCCCAGCTGCGGGAGGTCCCGTTCCGGCAGACGGAAGCTCGGCCCCGAGACCGAGACCGCGGCGATCAGCTCACCGCGAGCGAACACCGGCGCCGCCACCGTGTGCAGCCCGTCCTCGAGTTCGGACACCGAGCGTGCGTACCCGCGTCGGCGGACCTCCTCGAGGAGCATCCGCAGCCGGCGGGGGTCCGTGACGGTCTGCGGCGTCAACCGCTCGAGCGGTCCTGTCAGCACGCGGTCGCGGGCCGGAGCGTCTGCGAACGCGAGCAGCACCTTCCCGCTCGAGCTGCAGTGGGCGGGGCTCCGCCGCCCGACCCAGTTGCCCGCCACGATCGCGTGGTCGCCCGTGACCTGGTCCACGTAGACGACCTCGCTGCCGTCGAGGATCGCGAGGTTCACCGTCTCGCCGGTCCGCCGTCCCAGCAGCTCCAGATCGGGACGGGCCTGGCTCACCACCTCGAGCCCCGTGAGCGCCGATGCCGCGAACCGCAGGAAGGCGGGGCCGAGGCGATAGCGGCCCGAGGCGTCACGATCGAGGACCCGGCGCCCCGCGAGCGTCGCGAGGAGCCGCGAGGCCGTCGCCTTGTGCACGTCGAGCGCGTGGGCGACATCGATCACGCGGAGCCCGTCGGGCGCTTCCGCCAACAGCTCGAGGACGGTGGCGACGCGGTCGACCCCGTCGGTGGCGCGCATCCGTTGAGGCTAGCCGAGGTGTTGCCCTCAGGGCAACGCGTCAGAGCGCAGCGGCGATCTCGTCGGCCCAGGCCCCGATCGCGTCCCAATCCCGATAGTCCCCGTCGGGCGCCTTGACCGCCTTCATGATCATCCGCTCGGCGAACCCGAGCTTCGACCGGTCGAGGGCCCCGAAGAACACGCGGTGCTCGCGCGGCGACAGCGCCTCCTCGAGCTTCGGGAGCTGCCGGGGCTGCGGTTCCTCGTCCTCGACGTCCTCGCCGAGAGGTCCGCTGCTGAACAGCCAGACCGGGGTCCCCGTGAGCGAGCCCGCACGCCGTTCGGCGAACTCGACGGCTTCCTTCATCCATGATCCCGCGTAGACGGCGCTCCCGAGCACGACCGCCTCGGGAGGACCCAGGTCGTCGGCGGCGTCGGCGGCGTCGGCGGAGTCGGCGGAACGCAACTCGACCTCACGTCCCGATGCACGGAGCCGCTCGGCGATGTGCCGGGCGATCCCCTCGGTCGCGCCGTGCTTGCTCGCGTACACCACCCAGATCATCGGGGCCTCCCTCGTCGGTCGAGGCCCCAGTGTGTCGCACCGAGGTGGCTCGCGTGAAGCCCGAAGGGCGTCTGTCAGCAGACCTCGTTGAGCTGGTGGTACGGATCGACCGCCGCGCCACCGTCCGGATGCCACTCGAAGTGGACGTGCGGGCTCGAGGCGTTCCCGGTGATCCCGACGTACCCGACCACGTCGCCCTCCTCGACCTCCCCCCAGGCGGCGAAAGACGACAGGTGGAGCATCGTCACGTATCCCTCGTCACCCCACAGCCGGACGTACTTGCCCGCGTACTTCTCGGTCCCCGTCTCGATTCGTCCCGTCGAAGGGCGCGTATACGGGCGTGTTCATCGGCGCGGCGAGGTCGTTGCCCTTGTGGATGTGCTTCCAGCCCGGGTGCACGTGCAAGATCCCGAACGTGTCGCCGTACGCGTGCGGATCGCCGACCGGGCACACGTACAGCGGGCCTATGACCCCGTCGCCGCCACGCGCCAAGAGCTTGACCCGGACCTTCTCGAGCAGCACCGTGAGGGTCTCGCCCGCCTTGGCTCGTAGCTGATCCAGCCTGGCGAGCCGGCGTTCCTGTTCGACGAACTTCTCCTCGAGCGCCGCGCGATCGTTCTCGAGTGAGGTGAGCGCCTTCCGGCGTTCGATCAGCACCGCCTGCCGCTCGGCCTCGACGGCGGCGAGCACCGCCTCCTGGGCTTCGACCCTCACCGCGATGACCTGGTCTCGCTCCGAGGCGGCCTCGACGTAGGTGAACCGGTCGAACATGTCGTTCACCGAGTCGGCGTCGAGCAGGATCTGCACCTCGCTCGGGACGCCGTCCATGAAGATCGACGCCGCTCGCTGGTTGAGCGCGTGCTGCAGTCGCCTGAGCTTCTCGCGCTGGACGCGGATGTCGTCGCGGACGGCGACGATCTCTTCGCGGGCGTGCTCGAACTCGGTCATCGCCTCTTCGATCCGCGCCGCCAGGACGTTCATCTCGTCGCGCAGCTCGATGATCGAGTCCTCCGTCCGGGCGATCAGCCGCTGCATCCGCTCTTGCCGATGCTGGGCAGCCTCCAGCTCCGAGCGCGTGCCGGCATGCGCCGACAACACGCTCGAGAGAACCAGCAGCACGAGGGAGGCGGCCCCGTACGGCACCAGACGCCGCGGGAAGAACATGCCCCACTAGGGAAGCCCACGGCCGGAGGCGAGTCAATCAGCCGAACGGCCATCGGTCGACGTGGACGGGCGACCTCCGTTCGACCGACACGGCGGGAAACGTAAGCGTCCCGTAACCGCCCCGTTCGCCGGCGGTGACCGGCGCCCCACGAGACTGGGCAGCGTCCCGGCCGGACGAACGACCGGCGGCCGACGGGGTCGCCGGGACGACGCACAGGAGGGAACTCGATGAAGCGCACCCTGATCATCCTGGCCACGGTGCTCGCCGTGGCCGCGCCGACCGCCGCGCTCGCACGTGGGGCCGGCGGCGTCACCGGACCCGCCTTCTACGTGAACGGCGACGTCTACCGGACCGTGGGCACGCCCACGGATCTCTCGGGCACCGGCGCGCCGGCCCGTTCCTTCGATCACATCTACTCGTTCGGCGGCGCCCAGATGAACGTGGCAACGGCCGCCCCCGGCGACCCGGACTACAACGGCGGGCGCTGGCAGGTGCACGCGCTCTCCTTCACCACGTCGTATGCGGCGACGCTGACCGCACACGACCTCGACGGCAGTGGCGCGATCGACACGAACACCGAGCTATGGTCCGCGCTCAGCGACGCAGGCCCAGACGGCGCCAGCGACGCCGGGATCGTGGCGCGCTTCGTGTGCCCGGTGATCCCGCTCGGGTGAGTCACGCGGCGGTTCCGGGAGGGGATGGCGCCTTCGGCGCCATCCCCTCCCGCGTAAGAACCCTGTAACGCCCGATGTCGCAAGATGGACCGATGACGCGGTGCGAGGAGAACGCGTGAAGGTCTTGGTCGTCGACGACGAGCCGATGGTGCGCGACGTCCTCGCGCGCTACCTCGAGGCTGACGGGTTCGACGTGGAGACGGCCGCCGACGGGACCGAGGCCCTCGAGGTGGCCGCCGCCGCGTCGCCCGATCTGGTGCTGCTCGACCTGATGCTCCCCAGGATCGACGGCCTCGAGGTGATGCGACGGCTCCGCGAACGCAGCGACACGCCCGTGGTGTTGCTGACGGCGAAAGGCGAGGAGGTCGACCGCATCGTCGGCTTGGAGCTCGGCGCCGACGACTACGTCACGAAGCCGTTCTCGCCCCGCGAGGTCGTCGCGCGCGTACGGGCCGTGCTCCGCCGCGGCGAGCGACCGCACGGGCCCGAGGATCGAGGGCCCGACGTGTTGGTCTTCGGTGATCTGCGGATCGACCGGGCACGCCGTGAAGCGCAGCGAGGCGACATCGCGATGCGCCTCACGCGCAAGGAGTTCGAACTGCTCGACTTCCTCGCATCGCAGCCGGGTCGGACCTTCAGCCGGACCGAGCTGCTCGAGGAGGTCTGGGACTTCGCGTGGGACGGCGACTCCTCGACCGTGACGGTCCACGTCCGGCGGCTGCGCGAGAAGATCGAGGACGACCCCTCGGCACCTACGCGATTGGTGACCGTGTGGGGCGTGGGCTACCGGTTCGAGCCGTGAGCCGCTGGCGCCCGCTGCTGCTGCTCGCCGCGCTCGCCCTGATCGGCGGGCTGGGGACCCTGCTCGTCGGGCTCGCGATGGGGATGGGGGGCGCCGACCTCGCGCACCTCGGCGCCTTCCTCCTTCCCGCGATCACCGTGACGGTCGCGGCGGTCGCCCTGGCCACGCCCCTGCTGTCACGTGCATCGATCCGGCTGCGCTTCGCCGTCGTGGCGACCGTCGGCACCGTCGTTGGGCTCGCGAACCTGTTCGCGGTCACCCGGGCGATGGCGGTCTCGTCGCACGACGCCTCGCTCGTGTCAGCGCTGCTCCTGTACGCGGCGTGCGCCGGCGTGGGCGCCGCGCTGGTGATCGCGCGGTCCTCCACTGCCGCGCTCGAGCGTCTCGTGCGCACCGCGAACGAGCTCGAACGCGGGGACCTCTCCGCGCGCGCGGGCGAGGTCGGCGGCGGCCCGGACATGGAGCATCTGGCCGCCGCGATCGATCGGATGGCGGAGGGGCTCGGGGCCGCGCGTGACCGGGAGCGGCGGGTGGAGGCGATGCGTGCCGACCTGATCACGGCGGTGTCGCACGATCTGCGGACCCCGCTCGCGAGCCTGCGAGCGATGGTCGAGGCGATCGACGAGGGCGTGGTCGGCGATCCCGCCACGGTCCGACGGTACGCGGGGGAGATGCGACGTTCGGTCGGTCAGCTCACGGCGATGGTGGACGACCTCTTCGAGCTGGTGCAACTCGACGCGGGTGCGATCGAGGCCGAGACGACGCGGGTGCTCCTGACGGATGCCGTGCGTTCCGCGCTCGCCACGGTGGAGACAGAGGCGCACGCCAAAGGCGTGCGCCTCGAGACCGACCTCGCCGACGCGGGCGACCTCGCCTGCTCGCCAAGGGTCGTGCGGGTCCTGCAGACGCTCCTCGTCAACGCCGTGCGCCACACACCCGCCGACGGAAGCGTCCGGGTCGAGGCGCGGAGCGCTCCGACACGGATCGAGTTCGCGGTGGAGGACTCCGGGGAGGGCATCGCGGCGGACGACCTCCCGCTGGTGTTCGAGCCGTTCTTCCGCGCCGATGCCGCGCGCTCAGGCCCGGGTGCCGGTCTCGGTCTCGCCCTCGCGAAACGGATCGTCGAGGCTCTCGGCGGGCGGATCGAGGCGCGCGGAGACCTTCCGCAGGGGGCCCGATTCGAAGTCGTCCTGCCCCGTTGAGCACCGCCGACGGGGAACGCTCGAGGAACGTCGGAGGAACGGTTGCCGACAGGGCAACGCGGTGCTTGCGGGTCACCCGACCGCGGGTACGGTCCCGTCCACGCACACGGGGTGCGCCGGTCCGGCGTGCGCCCGCATCGAATCGAGGGGGAGGTCCTTCTGATGGGGGCACGGTGGTTCCGGGTGGGCGTCGTCGCGATGCTGGCGCTGTCGATGCTGGGCGGCATCGCCCGCGCGCAGGAGGCCGAGCCGTCCGACGACCAACCCGTGATCCTTCGGGTCGGGACGAACGCCGACCTCGGCTCGGACAACGTGTTCGCCGCCACCTCCGGCGCCGACTGGGTCGTCGCGACGAGTCAGTACGACATGATGCTGAAGTTCGACGCCGAGGACCTCTCCCCCGCGCCGAGCCTCGCCGAGGGTTGCGACCCGAGCGAGGACTACATGACGTGGACGTGCACCCTTCGTGAGGGTCTCCTGTGGAGCGACGGCGAACCGCTGACGTCCGAGGACGTCGCCTTCAGCTACCGGTTCGTGATCGACAACGACATCTCGCAGTACAAGAGCTACTTCGCCTTCGACCCCGTGTTCGAGACGCCGGACGAGCGGACGTTGGTCTGGATCGCGGAGAAGCCCACGTTCGCGCTGGACATGCCGCCGTGGGCCTACATCGTTCCGGAGCACGTCTGGGCCGAGTACGACGGCCTGGATCGTAAGGAGATCAAGGGCGTCCCGAGCACGCCGGCCGTGACGAGCGGGCCGTTCCGCATGACCGAGTGGCAGCAGGGCCGCTCCTGGACGATGGAGCGCAACCCCAACTACTGGGGCGAGGAGCCCGTCGTCGACGAGATCCAGTGGCGCTACTACACGAACCAGGAAGCGATGGTGACGGCCCTCAAACAGGGCGAGGTGGACATCATCGACGGGATCAAGCCGTCGCTGCAGGGATCGCTCACCGGGGTGGAGAACATCGAGCTGTCGCAGACGATCTCCGACTGGTGGCTCAACCTCGCCTTCAACTTCGGCGGCCAGGGGGACGACGCAGATCCACTCCCGGCGATCCACGACCACACGCTGCGGGAAGCCGTCGCGATGGCGATCGACAAGCAGGAGATCGTCGACAAGGCCTACTACGGCTCGGCGACGACCGGCGATTCGTTGGTCCGACCGGCATCCGCCTTCTGGCACCTCGACGTCCCGGCCGAGGAGGAGTTCCCGTACGACCCCGACGCGGCGAGCGCGATGCTCGCCGACGCCGGGTACGTGGACACGAACGACGACGGGATCCGTGAGGATCCGGAGACCGGCGACGAGCTCGTCTTCGACGTTCCGGCGTCCCAGGAGACGCTCGGCGCGGTCGAGGCCGGGCAGCTGATCGTGGGGTTCCTCGGGCAGATCGGCATCCGGGTGAACCTGCTCCCGGTGTCCGAGGCGAAGATGAACGACTACTGGGGTACGGGCAACTTCGACGCCTACATCTGGTACTGGAGCGGCGACCCTGACCCGAACTACCAGCTGTTCGTGTTCACCTCGGAGCAGTGCGGCTCCTGGAGCGACGGATGCTGGAGCAATGAGGAGTTCGACGCCCTCTACGAGGAACAGCGCGGCATCATGGACCGCGACGAACGCCAGGGCGTCGTGTTCGAGGCGCAGCAGGTCGCCTACGAGGACATCCCGGGTCTGGTGCTCGCCTATCCCAGCACGCTCCAGGCCTACCGCACGGATCGGTTCACCGGCTGGGTTCCCCACCCGGGGGAGGACGGGTACCTGATGCCGACGTACAACTACGACTCCCTGATCTCGATCCGCCCGGTGGGGGAGACCTCGACCGCGGCCTCGACCTCGGGGCTCCCCTCCTGGCTGTGGATCGCCGGCATCGTCGTGGCCGCCGGGGTGGTCGTGCTGATGATGCGACGGGGCCGCGTCCGGGCGGACGAGGAAGCGTAGGGACCGACCGGGTGGGAGCCCGGCGCTACGTCGCCCGCAAGATCTTCCAGGCGATCCTCACGCTGTTCTTCGTCCTGACCGCGAACTTCTTCATGTTCCGGGTGATGCCCGGCGATCCGATCGCGCTGCTGGCGAGGAGCCAGAAGCTGACCCCGGAGTTGATCGCCGAGCAGCGGGCCGAGTTCGGCCTCGACGAGCCGCTGCCGCAGCAGTACGTCGTGTACCTGCGGCAGACCCTCACCGGTCAGCTCGGCGTGTCCTTCCGCAGCGCCCGCCCGGTGTGGGACGAGATCTCCGGTCGGATCTGGCCGACGGTCCTGCTGGTCGGCACGGGGACGATCCTGGCGTCGACGATCGGCATCTGGATGGGCACCCGCGGCGGGTGGAACAGGGGCAGCCGGTTCGACACGTCGACGCTCTACGGCTCGCTCGTCCTGTACTCGACGCCCGAGGGCTGGCTCGGGATGATCCTGCTCCTGGTCTTCGCCGGGTGGCTCGGATGGTTCCCGGCCGGCGGCTACGAGACCGGCGGCTACACCGGCTTCGCACGGATCGTCGACATCGCGAACCACCTGGTGCTGCCGTGCCTGACCCTCACCCTCGGGTACGTGGGCTCCTACGCGATCGTGATGCGCTCGTCGTTGCTGGAGGTGATGCGGGAGGGGTTCGTGCTGACCGCGCGCGCCAAGGGCGTCCCGGACCGCCTCGTGCTCCGTCGTCACGCCGGGCCGAACGCGTTCCTGCCGACGTTCACGCTGATCTTCCTGAGCTTCGGGTTCGTCCTCGGCGGGGCCATCATCATCGAGACCGTCTTCTCCTGGCCGGGTCTGGGACTGCTCACCTACGAGGCGATCAACAACGTCGACTACCCGATGCTCCAGGGGATCTTCCTGCTGACGAGCACCTTCGTGATCGTCTTCAACCTGGTGGCCGATCTCACGTACGGCTACCTCGATCCCCGGATCCGAGAGGCCTGAGGTGGCGACCACCGGGGCGTCCATGTCCCCTCGTCGCCTCGCGTGGACACGACGCCGTCGGGCGCTGCGCGGGTACTGGTCGACCTACCGGCAGAACCGCCAGGGGATGGTCGGGCTCGCGGTCCTCGTGTTCTTCATCCTGGTCGCGATCGTCGGGCCGATGGTGATCGATCCTGCCCAGCTCGATCCTTCACAGGCGCCGGGGATCCCGCTGCAGCCGCCGTCCCCCGGGTACCCCCTCGGCACCGACAACTTCGGCCGATCGATCCTGGCGCTCGTGATCCAGGGGGCACGGATCTCGCTCACGGTCGGCTTCACAGCCACGATCGGCGCGATGGCCATCGGCGCGCTGGTCGGGATCTCCGCCGGGTACTTCGGCGGCACGAGGATCGACTCGGTGTTGAACGCCTTCACGAACTGGTTCCTCGTGATCCCCTGGCTCGTGCTCGCGATCGTGCTGGCGACGATCTGGGGCGGAGGCCTCGGCAACGTGATCGTCGTCATCGCCGTGACCTCGTGGGCGTCGACCGCCCGACTCGTCCGGGCCCAGGCGCTCACGGTTCGGGAGCGGACCTACGTCGAGCGTTCGAAGGCGCTCGGCGCCGGGCACCGTCGGGTGATCGTGAGCCACATCCTGCCCAACGTGTTCCCGGTGATCTTCTCGAACACGGTCCTGATGGTCGCGCTCGCGATCTTGTCCGAGACGACCCTGTCGCTGCTCGGGCTCGGGGATCCGACCTCGATCTCGTGGGGCCGGATCATCCAGGAGGCGTTCGAGGCGGGCGCGATGACCGCCGGCTACTGGTGGTGGCTGGTCCCGCCGGGGATCGCGATCATCTGCGTCACGCTGTCGTTCACGATGTGCGGCTACGCGCTCGACGAGATCTTGAACCCCAAGCTCCGCGAACGCTGACCGTCGGGGGCGGTGGCTCGATAGGATGCCAACCGTGGACGCACGCGCCCGGGTGGTGATCGTCGGCGGCGGCATCGGAGGATGCAGCCTCGCCTACCACCTCGCGCAGCTCGGCGAGACCGACGTCGTCCTGCTCGAGAAGGGCGAGCTCACGAGCGGCTCGACCTGGCACGCCGCAGGGCTGTGCACCCAGTTCAACGCCAGCCGGATCCTCACGCAGCTGCTGATGTACTCGGTCGAGCTCTACACGGGGCTCGAGGCCGAGACCGGCCGCCCCGTGGACTTCCGCCAGGTCGGGAGCGTCCGCCTCGCCACGACGTCCGACCGGATGGACGAGTTCCGCCACGCCGAGGGCAAGGCACGCGTGGTCGGGCTGCCGTTCGAGCTGATCGGCGTCGAACGGATCCGCCAGCTGGCCCCGCTGTTGAACCTCGACGACGTGCTGGTGCGCTGCGTACATCCCCACGACGGCTACGTCGACCCGAGCAGCGTCACGAACGCCCTCGCGCGGGGAGCACGCGACGCCGGGGTCCGGATCGAACGTCGCAGCCGCGGTGACCGGGATGCACGCGAGGCCGGGCGGCGGCTGGGACGTCGAGACCGAGAGCGGCACGATCGAGGCAGGCATCGTCGTGAACGCCGCCGGGATGTGGGCGCCGGCGATCGGGCGGATGGCCGGCGTCGAGCTGCCGATCGTCCCGCTCGCCCACAGTTCCTGACGACCGACGCGGTCCCGGCGCTCGGGGAGCTGCGACCACGAGATCCCCGTCATCCGCGATCCCGACCGGTCGTTCTACGTGCGCGCCGAGGGCGAAGGCCTGCTCGTCGGGCCGTTCGAGCCGAACCCCACCACATGGATGGAGCTCGGGCCGCCGAGCGACTTCGAGTCGAAGCTCCTCGGACCCGATCTCCCCCGGATCGAGGACGTGATCGAGTTGGCCGCCGATCGCGTGCCGGTGTTCGCCGATGCCGGGATCAAGGACGTGATCAACGGCCCGGACGGCTACACGCCCGACGGGAAGTGCCTGATGGGGTGGGTACCAGGCGTCCGCGACCAGTTCGTGCTGGCGGGGTTCAGCATCTTCGGCATCGTGTTCGGCGGAGGCGCGGGCAGGTACGCGGCGGAATGGATCGTCGAAGGCCAGCCGTCGAAGGACATGTCCGAGGTGGACGTGCGGCGCTTCGGCCCGTGGGCCGCAGGGCGTCCCTTCCTGTCAGCGAAGGCGCTCGACGTCTACGGGCACGAGTACGCCATCCACTACCCCCATCAGGAGCGGCCAGCCGGTCGGCCGCTGCAGACCGATCCCCTCTACGAGCGGCTCGGGGCCCGCGGGGCGGTGTTCGGGCTGAAGCAGGGATGGGAACGCGCGCTATGGTTCGCGCCGGAGGGCGTGACCCCCGAGGACGAACTGACCTTCCGCCGCCCGAACTGGTTCGACCACGTCGGCGCCGAGTGCCGGGCCGTCCGCGAGCGCGTCGGGGTCCTGGACCAGACGTCGTTCGGGAAGCTTCGAAGTCACCGGTCCGGGCGCCGAGGCGTTCCTCGATGGGCTGAGCGCGAACGCGCTGCCCGCGCAGGGGCGGGTCGCGGTGACCCAGCTGCTGAACGCGCGCGGCGGGATCGAGTGCGACCTGACGATCACGCGCCTGGCCGACGATCGCTTCTACGTCGTGACGGCCGCCGCCACACAGGTCCGCGACCGCGAGCACCTGCGGCGTGCGCTGCCCGACGACGGCAGCGTCCGCATCGACGACGTGACCGACGCGGTCGGCGTGCTCACCGTGGCGGGACCACGGTCGCGTGAGCTGCTCTCCACGCTCACCGACGACGACCTGTCGAACGAGGGCTTCAGGTTCCTGTCGGCGCGTCGGATCCGGATCGGGTCCGCCCCCGTCCTCGCCATACGGATCAGCTACGTGGGCGAGCTCGGGTGGGAGCTGCACATGCCGATCGGCTGGCTCCGCCACGTCGACGACCGGCTCCGCGAGGCCGGCGAGCCGCTCGGGCTCGTGGACTTCGGGTACCGGGCCCTCGACTCGATGCGGATGGAGAAGGGCTACCGCCTGTTCGGCGCCGACCTGTCACCCGACCACACCCCGTTCGAGGCGGGGCTCGACCGGCTCGTGAAGCTCGAGGGCCGATCGTTCGTCGGCGCCGACGCGCTCCGGCGGCAACTCGAGGAGGGCGTGCCGGTACGGCTAGCGTGCCTCACGGTCGAGGTAGACGACGCCCTCCCGCACGGCGACGAGCCGGTGCTCGACGGAGACGGGACCGTCGTCGGCTACGTGAGCGCCGCCGAATACGGCCACGTGGTCGGGGCCGCGATCGCGCTGGCGTACCTGCCACCGGCGCTCGCCGTGGCGGGTACGCCGCTCAGCGTGGACGTGCTCGGTGAGCGGCGGCCCGCGACCGTCGTCGACGCCCCCCTGTACGACCCCGGCGACACGAAGCTGCGCTCCTGACGTCGATGGGGACCGAGGTGCGCCCCGGCGAACGTATCCGGCCGCTCCGATCGCGTCTGCGGGTCGACCTCCTGTCCGAGGACGAGGTCGATCGGATCGTCGACGCCGCGTTCGAGGTCCTGAGCCGCGTCGGGCTGCAGATCGACTCCGAGCCGGTGCTCCGCGACCTGGCCGCGGCAGGCGCCGACGTCGACCTCGTGGCCGAGCGCGTCCGGTTCCCCCGCGCGATGGTCGAGGCGGCGCTCGCGGCGATGCCGACCTCGTTCGTCATGGCGGCCCGCGACCCCTCGTGCGACCTCTCGATCGACGGCTCGGCCGGCTACCTGTCGCTCGACGGCACGCCGGCGTTCATCCTCGACATCGATACGCAGCAACGGCGCCCCCCGAACCGTGAGGACTACCGCCAGGCGATGCTCCTGTCCGACGCGCTCCCCGAGATCGCGTACACGTGGCCGCCCTTCGCGCTCGCCGACGTCCACCCGTCGACGCAGTCGGTGTGGCAGGCCTACCTCGAGCTCGCCTGCACGACGAAGCACGCGCAACCGAACGAGGTGATCACGCCCGGCGACGCCCGCGCCGCGGTCGCGATGGCGCGCGTGGTCGCCGGTGGCGAGGACGCGCTGCGACGCCGGCCCGTGATCTCCAGCTACCAGTGCGCGATCAGCCCGCTGTCCTACGATGGCGCGGCGATCGAGGCCGCGCTCGAGTTCGCTCGCGCCGGCGTGCCGGCCGGGTGGGTCTCGATGGCCGTCGCCACCGCCGCGGCGCCGACGACCCTGGCCGGGCACCTCGTGTCGGTCCACGCGGAGCTGCTCGGCGGGATCGCCGTGCTCGAGACCCTGGTGCCCGAGGCTCCGACCTTCTACGGGCCGTACCAAGCGTTCATGGACCTGCGCTCGGGCGACATGAGCCCCGCGTGGGGAGGCGAGGACGTGCTGTTCAAGCTCGCTTCGGCGCAGCTCGCGCGGCGGCTCGGCCTACGGATGAACATCATGGGCTACGGCACCGGATCGAAGACCGCCGACTGGCAGGCGGGCGTCCAGCATGCGATGTCGCTGATGGGCGTCGCGCTCGCCGGCAGCGGCGAGCTGATCGCGTCGGCGGGGACGCTGCACGGCAGCCGGGTCTTCTCCCACGAACAGCTCGTGCTCGACGCGGAGCTGTTCGCGATGGTCTGCCACATGCTCGATGGCTTCACCGTCACCGACGACGATCTCGCGGTCGACGTGATCGAGGCCGCCGGGCCTGCCGGGCACTTCCTGGACAGCCCGCACACGCTGGCCCACATGCGCGAGCGGTGGATGTCCGAGCTGTTCGGCACCGACAACTGGGACGCGTGGGTGGAGGCCGGACGTCCTGAGCCGAAGGATCGCGCGCGCGAGAAGGCCCGTGAACTGCTCGCGACCCACCGGCCCGAGCCGTTGCCCGAGGATGTCGACGCCGAGCTCCGCGCGATCGTCGCCGCCCGCGAGGCCGAGATCCTCGCCGAGAGCTAGATCTGGACGCGAGCGGCCGCAACCCCGTGACGGCTGCCACCGCCGGGGCCTAGGCTCGCGCCCATGAGCGACCCCTCCATGACCGCCGCGGTCGACCTGGGCGGAACGAAGATCCTGGCCGTCATCGCTGACGGCCACGAGATCGTGGGGCGCGCGAAGGCCACGACGCCACGGACCGGCCCGGACCACGTCGCGGACGCGATCGCCGCCAGCCTCCAAGCAGCGCTGACCGGGACGGGTGAGCCGGACGCGACGGTCGGCGCGATCGGGATCGGAGCGCCCGGGAGGGCCGACGGCGGCATGCTGTCGCACGCGCCGAACATCCCCGGGCTCCGGTCCCCCTACCCGATGGCCCTCGCGGTATCCGAGCGCATGGGCGGGATCCCCGTCGTGATCGAGAACGACGTCACGGTCGCCACGATCGGCGAACAGACGCGTGGCGCCGGGCGCCCGTACCGGAGCTTCCTCGGGGTGTTCGTCGGGACGGGGGTGGGGGGCGGGCTCGTCTTGGACGGCACCGTCTACACGGGACGCAGCGCGGGCGCCGAGGTCGGGCACGTGGTCGTCGATCCCCGTGGCCGCCCCTGCGGGTGCGGCGGTCGCGGCCACCTCGAGGCCTACGCGGGGAAGGCGGGGATCGAGGCCGAAGCCCGCCGTCGCGTCGCGGCCGGCGAGCGGACGGCCCTGGTCGACCTGACCGAGCGCAAGGGCAAGGACCGGCTCACGACCGGCACGATCGCGAGGGCCCTCGAGGCCGGCGACCCGATCGCGATCGAGCTGATCGACGACGCGGCCTGGGCGATGAGCGTCGCGCTCGCCACCGCGCAGAACCTGCTCGACGTCGAGGCGATCGTGGTCGGCGGAGGTGTGGCGGACCGTCTCGGTCCGGCGTTCGTCGCCCGCGTCGCGGAGGGGATGACACCGCAGCTGTTCGTCCCCGAGCACGCGCCGCGCGTGGTCCCCAGCGAGCTCGGCGACCTCTCGGGAGCGACGGGCGCCCTCGTGCTGGCCGAGCGCCTCAGTCCTGACCGGACTCCATGACCTCGTCGGGCGTGTTGTGCACGGGCGGGATCGACCCGAGCTTGCCCGCCTGGAAGTCCTCGAACGCTTCGACCAGCTCCTGTCGGGTGTTCATCACGAACGGCCCGTACCAGGCGACCGGCTCGCCGATCGGTGCGCCGCCGAGCAGGAGCACCTCCAGCTCCGGCATGCGCGACTCCTGACGAGGCGCGGCGTCCAGCACGATCGCGTCGCCCGGACCGAACACGGCGAGCTGCCCGGTCACGATCGGCCGGCGCTCGACCCCTACGGTCCCCTCACCGGCGAGCACGTATGCGAGGGAGTTGAAGTCGGGCCGCCACGGGAGCTCGAGCCGCGCGCCGGGCGCCACGGTCGCGTGCACGTACGCGATCGGGGTGTGCGTGTCGCCGGGCCCGGCCATGCCCGCAAGCTCGCCCGCGATCACCCGGACCAACGACCCGGCGTCGGGCGAGGCGAGCAGCGAGACCTCATTCGCGCGGAGGTCCTGATACCGGGGCGCCGCCCACTTCAGGGTCTTCGGCAGGTTGACCCACAGCTGCACGCCGTGGAACAGCCCGCCGCTCATCACCAGGTGCTCCGGCGGCTTCTCGATGTGCAAGATCCCGGCGCCGGCGGTCATCCACTGGGTGTCCCCGTTCGTGATCACGCCGCCTCCGCCGTTCGAGTCCTGGTGCTCGAAGATCCCGTCGAGCATGTAGGTGACGGTCTCGAACCCGCGGTGCGGGTGCCAGGGTGTGCCCTTCGGCTCCCCTGGCGCGTACTCGACCTCGCCCATCTGGTCCATGTGGATGAACGGGTCGAGGTCGGCGAGGTCGACGCCGGCGAACGCGCGGCGGACCGGGAACCCCTCGCCCTCGAACCCCGACGGGGCGGAGGTGACGGAGCGGACCGGACGGCGGCGCGCCCCGGGCGCGACGGCCGGGATGCGGGTGAGCGTGGTCAGATCGTCGACGGTGACGGCAGGCATCGCGGCTTCCCCCTTCGGTGGGCACAACGCGTACGGACGCTCAGGCTATTCCTTCGAACGCCCGGTACCGTCGAGGGGTGCGGACGCGGATCGAGGCGACGGGGCCGGCGACGGCGCGCGACATGTGGGAGGCGTACGCCGATCCTGCGCGCTGGCACGAGTGGGCCCCCCAGATCCGAGCGGTTCGCCCGCTCGAGCGGATCCAAACGGGCCTCCGAGGTGAGGTCGAGGGGCTCCTCGGCGTCCGCGTGCGGTTCGAGGTGACCGCGGTCGACGAGCCGGCCGGGCGCTGGACCTGGCGCGTCGAGGTCGGCCCCGCACGGCTCACGATCGCGCACGAGGTCGCCGACGGCCGGACGGCCGCCGAGATCGACGGCCCTGCCCCGATCGTCCTGGCGTACTCGCCGGTCGCGCGACTCGCCCTGTCGCGGCTGGTCCACGTCGGGTCCTAGCCGCGCTCCCGGCGCTGTTCCTCGTCCTCGTTCCGCTCGCCGAGCTCGGAGAAACGGGCCATGCCGAGACCGAACGCCGCGGTCGCGACCGCGATGAAGATCACCGCTCCGATCCCGAACACCACGGCCTCGCTCACGGCGACGACGGCGCTCATCCCCGGCCTCCGCGAGGGCTCACCAGGGCGCCGAGCGACAGGATCGACGGCACCCACAGCCCGACGAACAGGCCGAGGTCGCGGTCGCCCTCGCCGAACACCCCGAACCAGAACGACACCGACAGCACGAACGACACGAACGCCGCCGCCAGGATGGTCAGCAGCGCCGCTCTCGGATCCATCTTCATCTCACGTCCCTCCTCGGGTTCACGACCGATCTTCGGAGCAGCGCGGCCCGCCGATGAACGAGGCGGACCAGTGCATAGGTTCTGCGATGCCTGCATGGTTTCAGGATCTGCCCAAGGTGTTATCGCACGTATCGTCGCCATATGGATATCGCGATCACCGGTTCGAGCGGACTCATCGGCGGAGCGCTCGCGCGCGATCTCGAACGAGGCGGGCACCGGATCGTGCGGGTCGTGCGGCCCGAGACGCAGCATCGCGGGGGCGACACGATCGCGTGGGACCCCTCGGCGGGCACGATCGACGCGGCCGGGTTGGAAGGCCTCGATGCGGTCGTCCACCTGGCCGGCGTCGGCATCGGCGACCGGCGGTGGACCGAGTCCCGCAAACGGGAGATCCTGCGATCGCGAACCGAGGGGACCGGTCTCCTCGCGAGCACGCTCGCGGCGCTCTCCCGTCCGCCGGCGACGTTCGTCGTCGGCTCGGCCACGGGCTTCTACGGCGAGGGCGGTGACGGCGAGCTGACGGAGGACTCCCCCGCCGGCACGGGCTTCCGCGCTGACGTGTGCGTCGCGTGGGAGGCGTCGGCTCGCCCGGCCGCCGAGGCCGGCGTCCGAACGGTGCTGCTGCGATCGGCGAACGTCCTCACCCCCGACGGGGGGCTCCTGCCGTTCATGCTGACCCCGTTCAAGCTCGGGCTCGGCGCGCGCTTCGGTGATGGGAGCCAGTGGTTCCCGTGGATCACCCTCGACGACGAGGTCGCGGCGATCGTGTTCGCCATCTCGAACGAGGGTCTCCGCGGTCCGGTGAACGCCGTCGCCCCCGAGGCAGTGACGAACCGAACGTTCACGAAAGCGCTGGCGAGGACGCTGCACCGCCCGGCACCTTGGTGGGCGCCGGGCCCCGTGCTGCAGGTGATCGCGGGGTCCGAGCGGGCGAAGGAGGCGTTGCTGTCCAGTGCCAAGGTCGTGCCCGCCGCCCTCCAAGCCACGGGGTTCGCCTTCGGAGATCCGCTGCTCGAGCCGGCGCTTCGCCGGATCCTCTCGTCACGTCACGGCCAGACACCGGCGGTGCCCACGACATGACCGCCGCCACACCCCCGCCCGCACTCGACGGCGCCCGCGTCGCGGTGATGGGGGCATCCGGTTGCTTGGGCAGCGCGATCGCACACGCCCTGACGGCGAGCGGGGCGCGGCCGCTGCTCGCCGGGCGAGCCGTCGACCGCCTGAGCGCGGTCGGCATCTCCGAGGCGCCCATCGTCCAGGCGGACATCCGCGACCCGGAGTGCGGTGCGCGGATCGCCGAGGCCGCGATCGAGTCGTTCGGCGGACTCGACGGCCTCGTCAACGCGGCCGGTATCGTGGCGTTCGGCTCACTCGCCGAGCACGATGACGACACCATCGAGGAGCTCTTCCTGACGAACGCCATGGGGCCCCTCTGGTTGGTGCGGGGCGTGTTGCCCCTTCTGGAAACGAGCCACGGGTTCGTGGTCCAGCTTTCGGCGGTCGTCGCCGAGCGACCCATGCCCGGGATGGCTGTGTACGCGGCCACGAAGGCCGCTCTGACCGCGGCCGACACGGCCCTCGCGAGGGAGCTGCGCCGGGTGGGGGTGCGGGTCATCGACGCGAGGCCCCCACACACGGAGACCGGCCTCGCGTCCCGGCCGATCCTCGGGACGGCGCCGGCGCTCCCCGAGGGGCTCGCCCCGGAGACGGTCGCCACGCGCATCGTGCGCGCCATCGAGACCGGGGAGACGTCGCTGGCGTCCACCGCGTTCTCGGACGGCTCCTGATGGACGCCCACGGCGGGTTCCCGGCATCGGCGCCCGCACCGGTCTGCCCCGAGCCGGTGACGCGCGCCGTGATGACGAACCGCTGGCGCTGGCTCACCTACCTCCACTGGCCCTACGATCCCGCCCTGGTCCAGAGCCTGCTCCCCGAGGGGCTCCGCGTCGACACCCACGACGGGAGGGCCTGGGTCGGCCTGATCCCGTTCCGCATGGAGGTCGCGTTGCCGGGACTGCCGCCGGTGCCGTTCCTGTCGACGTTCCCCGAGACGAACGTGCGGACCTACGTCGTGGGCCCCGACGGCAAGCCGGGTGTGTGGTTCTTCTCTCTCGACGCCTCGCGTCTGCCGGCGGTGCTGGTGGCCAGGGGCTGGTTCGGGCTCGCCTACCGGTGGGCGGCGATGCGCATCGAACGCGAGGGTCGTCGGGTCCGGTACACGAGCGTGCGCCGCGAAGGCCCACGCGCGAGCAGCTCCGTCGAGGTCGAGGTGGGCGACCCTGTGTCGGCCGGTGAGATGACCGACCTCGACCACTTCCTGGCCTCGCGGTGGCGCCTGTACTCGGCGGGCCGCCGCGGCCTGGTCCTCGGCCGCATCGATCACGCCCCGTGGACGTTGCGATCCGCGGAGGTCGTCGGGGTGCGTCAGGACCTGGTGGAGGCCGCCGGCCTCCCGAGCCCGGACGG
>CAVOYV010000002.1:0-190053 GCA_963700855.1 uncultured Actinomycetes bacterium | reverse complement strand
TCCATATGCCGAGCAGCCAGGTGATCACCGGCGCGATCTACAACCACACCCAGCGTGGCCTTCGACGTTCCACGGTCGAGATCGGGGTCGCCTACGGTTCCGACCTCGACCGGGTCAAGACCACTCTCGAAGCCGTCACCGGCCTGGACCCGTTGAGTGACAGCCCACCGCCGGAGGTGCTGTTCAGCGGTTTCGGCGATTCGAGCATCGATTTCGTCGTCCGCTTCTGGCACCCGCCGACCATCGCCGACAGCTGGAAGGCCCGTGATGCCGTGGGCCTGGCTCTCGACGAGGCCGCGGCCGAGGCCGGGATCGAGATCCCGTTCCCGCAGCGGGTCATCAGCCAGCTCGGCGGGAGTCAGGCGAGCGGGTCCTGATCCGGATCGACGCCGCCCTCGACCGCCGGTTTTTGGCGTCTCGACGCAGCCCTCATCTGCTCGAACGCCTTCCGCAGCAGCCGTGACACATGCATCTGGCTGATCCCGATGCGATCAGCGATCTCGGTCTGCGTACGGCTTCCTCGAAGAAGCGAAGTCTGATGATCTCCTGCTCCCGTTCGGGCAGCCGGGCGACCAGCTTGTCGAGGACGATCCGGTCATCGGTCGCCGAAGCGGGTTTCCCGCTCCGCCAGAACGCCTCGGCTGCCGGGCATGGCGTCGTCATCGTCGCCGGGTGGCTCGATCCGGTGGAGTAGGCGGCGGCCGCTCCGAGCGCCATCACGATGTCATCAGTCGACACTCCGAACTACGAGGCCAGCTCCCACGCGCTGTCGGTGACCGGCCGAGGTCGTGCGACAGATCCTCGGCGGCACTGCGGATGCGGAGGTGAAGTTCCTTGGCCGGTCGGAGGAACCCGGACGGCCCAGGTGCTGTCGCGGAAGTGCCGCTTGATCTCCCCCTCGACGGTCCGACCGGCGAAGGTCGAATGACCCGAGAACGGTCGAAGCGGTCGACGGCTTTGACGAGCGCCATCATTGCAACCTGCCGCGGATCGAGGGTCGGTTCGGCGTGAGACGGTACGACCGATGCGGCCATGGTGAAGACGTCGAGCGTTTCGAGGCCGAAGACGACTGTGATCTGGCCGTCGGTCGGTCCGGCCTCCACGAGGATCGATACGAGTTCGTTGACGGCGATGCGTACGTTGTCGATGTCGTCATACGAGAAGTCTGCTTCGGCCGCAAGGCTGGCCGCCACAGTCCGGGCGACAGACACCATCTGGGCGACCGCCGGGGATCACCAGCGTGATCTGCATCGGGACCAGCGTCGTTTTCGGTGGTGTAGACCCCCCGCTGCCCGGTCGACGCGGCGGCCGGCTCCTCGGCTTCCGCCGCTTCGATGATCTTGGCCAACATGCGGGGGAAGATTAGCGAGTGAAACGGAAGTAGCGCATACCAGTAGGCCCGGCCAAGCACGCCCCGAGGCACGAACCGCGCCGCCTGCTGGACGGTGGTCGCTCCGTTTTGCGAGCTCTCGTCGGTGCTGATCCGCCACTCCAACCAGGCGTGGCCGGGCAGCTTCATCTCGGCTCGGAGGCGAAGAAACCGTTCGGATTCGATGGTTTCGACCCGCCAGAAATCGACGGCGTCGCCGATGGCCAGGTCCAGCGGATGTCGCCGTCCGCGTCGGAGCCCGACGCCGCCGACGACCTTGTCGGCCAACCCCCGCAGTCGCCACATCCAGTTGCCGGTCAGCCATCCGTTGTCACCGCCGATACCGCTGATGACCCGGAACAGCCGAGCCGGGTCGGCCGATGTCGTAGCCCGCCGGATGTCTGCGAGAGCTGAGCCACTGGCCCACTCCGGATCCTCCGGATTCGGAGTCGCCTCGAGCAGCGGGATCATCGACGACCCGGTCCAGCGGGTTGGGATGACGAGATCGGAGACCATCTGCAGGGTGGCCTGGACGGCGTGGCGGAAGCCGATTCGATCGACCCCGAGCTCCTCGGTGGCCGACCGCTCGGTGACGATGACATCGTTGTGGCCGATCGACGAGCTGACGGGCGAGATTGGCGGGAAGGGGGGTGACGAAGGTGACCCAGTGGGCCGAAAGCGATGGAGTGAGAACGGGGAGGCCGATGACCAAGCGTCGGCGCAGACCGGCAACAGCTGCGTAGCCCTGCATCATCTCGACGTAGGTCAGTTGATCCGGTCCGCCCAGCTCGAGGATCTGGTGACCGGGATCGTTGCGGCCCACCGATCGCTGCAGGCGCGTCGACACGTCGCGGATTGCCACGGGCTGGCAGCGGGTCTCCTGCACCCACCGGGGCGTGACCATGACCGGGAGGGTTTCGGCTAGCGAGCGCAGCATCTCGAACGAGGCGCTGCCCGATCCGATGATGATGGCGGCACGGATCTCGGTCACGGCGACCGAGCCTGCGCCGAGAACACGACCGACCTCCTGGCGGCTCTCCAGGTGTGGTGACAGATCATCGTCAGCCCGGCCGAGCCCACCGAGATACACGATCCGCTCGACGCCCGCTCGCTCGCAGCCGATGCGGAATGCCTCGGCCATCCGGCGGTCGTGGTCGGCGAAATCGTCTCGTCCCAGCGAGTGAATGAGGTAGAAGGCCACACGGCATCCCTCGGCGGCCCGGGCGACGTCATCGGAGGACTCGGCTGACCCGTTCACGACGGTGACCGAATCGGCGAAGGGGCGGTCGAGTTTGGAGCCCGAGCGGACGAGGCAGACAATCCTGTGTTTGTCGTCGAGCAGTCGGGGTATAGGACAAGGACCACCAACGTAGCCGGTTGCCCCGGACACCAAAATCGATGTCGGTTCGGGTGTCTCAAGGGTTGCCATACGAAGTTAACCTACCCCGGACCAGGCCCTGGAAACTCCTAATCCTGGCGAGTCTTGAGGAGGCCGTGTCCTCGCCAACCGACAATCGATTGTGCCGCAGCTTCGATTATGAAGCTGTCGTCGAATCCGTCGCTGCTGCCCGCCGTGACTCGACGCAGTTCTTGTTCGAGCAATTTCGGTCGTTGCGCACCGCCTCCGACAACGCGGTCGGATGGCTGGTGGAGCGGCTTGCCGTGGTGGTCAGCGAGTTGTGCTGCAACCAGATCGAGGCCGCGCCGGGTGGGTGGTTTCAGGTAGACATCATCATCGATCCCGACCCCGCCGCCAATGCCGGCCCGGCCCGGGACGACGAGGGCGACGTCGGGCGTCGGCCGCTGACCGTGAGATGTTCGGTGACCGATCCCGCCGCAAATGTTGAACTCGGCACATTGCCGTTCGGCGCACCACCCGACCCGGCAGCTCGACGGGGGAGGGGCCTGCTGATCGTCGACGGGTTGTCCGACCGGTGCCGGGTCGAGCGAATCTCCGACACGTTGGTCGTGACCGCAGAGCTGAGTCTGTAGCCGAGCCGACTTGGCCCGGTGTCGTGGCGCGGGTCGCCCCTTTCAGGCGGCGACGGTGATCGTGCGTTTCAGAAACGCCAATGTACGTTCCCAGGCCAGCTCCGCGGCCTCCGGGTCGTGGCTGTCGCCCTCTTCGAAGAACCAGTGCCTCACCCCGGGGTAGAGATGGAACTCGGTGTCGCGACCTCCGAGCCGGATGAATGATTCGGTGACCACACGATCCTCCTCGCTGACCATGTGGTCGTGCTCGGCGAAGTGGCCCTGATAGCTGGCGGTGGCTTCGTCGAAGTCGATCGACTGCGCACCGTAACGCGACGACGGCGCCGACGTCGCGGGTCATCCGGGCCGAGAGCCACAACCCCAGGACACGCCCATGGAGAATCCGATGACACCGATCGGCCTCGCCGGATCGGCTGAAGCCACCCTGAGCGTGTGGGCCGAAGACATGACCAGCCCGGAAAGCTCGTCGGGGTCCTGGTCGGCCACGCCGCCTCACCCTCGGCCTCGGTCACCGGCTGCACCCCGTCGAACAGGTCGGGGGCCAGTACGGTGTAACCCTCCTCGGCCAGCCGCCGGCAGAAAGTAGCAAAACCAGGGATTCAGTCCACCACGAATGAAGTACCAGGACACCGGGACCACGCTTCCGCCAGGTGGATCGACAAGAAACGCCTCGCCGGCCTTGCGGTTCGTGAACGGAGATCCATCGGCGTTCATATTTCGACTCTACACGTCGACCCGAACGCCGAAGTAGTTGCCAATCCACCGTTCGAGGCCGGAATTGCGTACCCTGGTCACCGTGAACAAAGGTCCGATCGGCTGGATCGCGTCGATATGGCGATTTGTTTGGGACGTGGCTTTGCGTTGGTACTACGGTCGGGTGGGCGACTTGGCCGCAAGCGTCACGTTCTGGCTGTTGGTTTCGTTGCCGGCGACCGTGCTGGCCCTTTTGGCGATTCTCGGTCCGATCGACAGGCTCTACGGCATGCTGTTCCCAATCGAGCGCGGCGGTGTGGAACTGGAGTTCCAGAGCCGGATTCAGCTCGAGGTCTCGGAGTTCATCGGCCAGATTCTCACCGACGAGGGCGGTGAGATCCAGGCCACGATCACCGGGCTGTTCAGTGACACCAACGCCGGACTCTCGCTCATCTCGGGTGCGTTCGCCCTACTGGTCGATCAGTCGTGGCTTCGCCGGTCTGATCCGTGCGTTGGAGGACATCTACGACATCGCCGCCAGGAGCGCCGTCCCTGGTACATCACCCGGGTCGTCGCCGTGTTCCTGGGTGTCGGCAGTGTATTGCTTCCCCTGCCGCTCATCGTGCTCGACCAGTTCGTGTGGGACGGGCTGTCGTCCAACACGCTGTTCAACTCGCTCCGTACCATCACCCTGGTGGCGGTGCTGATCCTGTGGGCGTCGATCGTCTATCACTTCGGCCCCGCAACGACCGCGATGGCTTCATGATCTGCCGGGAGCGGTGCTCGCCCGCGTTGATGTGGTGGTTGCTCACGATCGGCTTCGGGCAGTATGTCGACGTGACCCTGGCCACGGAAGGCGCGAACGAGGTCCGGGCCGCCGTTGGTATCTTCCTGCTGGCCATCACCTGGGTGTGGCTCGCGGCTCAGGTTCTGCTGATCGGTGGTGCCGTCAACCAGATCCTCGGTGACCGGCTGGGCATCAGCCGTTCCGCCCGGGAATGGTCGATCCCCGACATGGTCACCAAGAGCACGGGCGAGATCAAGCGGATCATGACCACCGATTCCAACACCGCCGCCTGAACCCCGAAATTCGCAGCGGATACGACACTTGTATCACCTGGGCACGCGGAAGACGGTTGAGGGCGGTGGTGAACGCTTGGCTTAGGAATTCAGCGGGCAGGTGAGCGCGAAGCTCCGAACTTCGATGAACTCAAGGCCCAGGGTTGGGCGCGAAGCGCCTACCCGCTAGGGCCCTTAGGCTGGGGCCATGAATCCCGTGCGATCTTTTCGGTCCCTTGTGCGGTTCCGTCCGATCGAATTCCGGTCCGGCACCCGGCGCCTGTCCCGAGCGGCCTCGGTCGACGATCTTCGTCTCCAGGCGAAGCGTCGCCTGCCCCGTGCCGTCTTCGACTACATCGACGGGGGAGCGGAGGACGAGCGAACGTTGGATCGCAACGTCTCGGGCTACGCCCGGTTGCCGAGTCCGGCCGAGGATCCTCCGCGACGTCTCCAATGTCGACACCTCGATCTCCCTTTTCGGGCGTTCTCTGCCGACGCCGCTGATTCTGGCACCCACGGGATTCACCCGCATCGCCGACCCGCAGGGCGAGCTGGCCGTGGCTCGAGCGGCCGCACGGGTCGGCGTTCCCTACAACCTCTCCACAATGGGCACCCGGTCGATCGAGGAGGTCGCCGCTGTGTCGGACGGCCCGAAGTGGTTTCAGGTCTACGCCTGGCGGGACCGTGGGCTCGTCGCCGAGCTGATCGGCCGGGCCCGAGACGCCGGCTACGAGGCCATCATGCTGACCGTCGACACGGCCGTGCTCGGGCGGCGGGAACGTGATGTTCGCCAGGGCACGACCCTGCCACCCAAGATCGGGCTCAGCACGATCGTCGACGGCGTCATCCATCCGGCCTGGACCTACGGGCTTTTGACCAACGACCCGATCACGTTCGCCAACGTCGCCGGCCGTCACGACCTCGACGGCTCGAGCGCCATCACGCTGGCCGACTACACCGGCAGAAGCGCCCAGCTCACGCCCTTCTTCACGTCGTTCCGATCGTCGCGGGCTCCCGTCCGGATCAGCGGGAGGTAGGCGACGAACGCGGCGTCGGGAGCGTCCTTGTCCGACACCGCACGCCGGGCGATCATCGCGAAGGCGCAGCGCTTGACGAACGGCTCCTGGCGCGCGCTCCAGGAGACGATCGTCCGGTCGCGGTGCGGGGTCGCCGCGAACAGATCCGCGGCGAAGTCGCCGACGTCCCACGAGTCGAGGTCGGCGGCCCAGTCGTCCATCTGCCGGCGAGTCAGCGACGCCGGGTCAGCCACGAGCGTGGCGAGCATCCGAGCTTCGTGGACGCCGGTGTCCCACAGCGCCTCGGCGAGCGGTGGATCGGTGCCCGCGCGCTTCGCGATCCGGCGGATCTGCGGGACGCTCACGCCCAGGGCGTTCGTGACGTCGATCCCGACCCGCGCCATCCCCGGGCGGCGCGAGGGATCGGCCACCTCTCGCAGCGCGTCGACCGCGTCGTCGACGTTCATCGCAGCGTCGCCGCCGGGTCGACCTTGCAGGCTTCCTCCCCGAGGATCCTGCCGAGGGTCGCGCGACGATGGGCGAACGCGCGGTAGGTTCGCTCGGTGAGGACGGGGGCGGCGTCCGCGACGAGGGCGAGCACCCACCCTCCCGGCAGGGCTCGGAGTACCGGTCCGGCGGCGGCGCCCGCCGACCACACCCGGCCGTCGGACGTGACGGCATGCATCGAGTCCAGGTGGAGGTGCTCGGGGATCCCTGTCAGGAGCGACCGCCCTTCCGGTGATGTGATCGGCACGAAGCGCAGGCGGTCGCGGCGGTCCCACGCGCGCAGCCTGGCGGCGGACCAGCGGCAGAACCCGCAATCCTCGTCGTAGAGGACCATCACGCCATCCATCGATGACAGCCTACGGGGGCCGGCGAGGGAGGCAGCTGGGAAGATAGGTCGATGCGTCTGACGGACGGCACCTCGCGAGCCCGCCTCACGCTCGCCTTCGATCTGGCCGCGCTCGCCCTGTTCGTGCTGGCCGGGATGCGCAACCATCGGACCGGTTCGCAGACCGAGATCTTCCTGCGCAACGCCGTGCCCGTGGCCGTCGCCTGGCTCGTACTGGCGCTGCCCTGGCGCACGTATCGCCCGCCCTCGATCCGGCGGCTCGTGCTCACGTGGGTGACGGCGGTCCCGGTCGGGTTGCTCGTTCGGACCTGGTGGGTGGGCTCGCCGACCGGTGGGCGGATCCTCGTGTTCCTCGGGGTCGGCATGGCGTTCACGGCGGTCTTCCTGGCGGTAGGGCGGCTCCTGGGCGGTCTGCTGGCCAGGCGCCTCACAGCCAGTGCCTCGCCGTCATGAGCGTCGACGTCCCCACACCCGGTCCCACCCGCAGCCTCTGGCTGCAGGAGGCGCTGACGGGCGACCCGGGCGAGCCATGCCCGCCGCTCACCGCGCATCTGAGGACCGATGTGTGCGTCGTGGGGGGTGGGTTCGCGGGACTGTGGACCGCGGTGCGCCTGCGAGAACGCGAGCCCGGTCTGCGGATCGTCCTGATCGAGCAGGACATCGTGGGCGGGGGCGCGAGCGGGCGCAACGGCGGGTTCGTCTCCTCGTCATGGCACGACCTCGACGGGCTCGTGGGGCTGTTCGGGGAGACCGAAGGGCTCCGCTACGCGCAGGTCCTGGCCGACTCGGTCCACGAGATCGGGCGGTTCTGCCTCGAGCAGGGGATCGACTGTCGGTTCCACGACGACGGCACGATGTTCGTTCGGTCCGGTGGCTGGCAGGAGGAGGGGCACGCCAGCGAGATCGCGACTCGCCTCGGTGTGGCCGATCGCGTCCGACCGATGACCGGGGACGAGGTCCGTGCCCGTGTCGACTCGCCGCGGTTCCTCTCGGGCGTGGCCCTCGCCGACAACGCGGTCTGCCAGCCGGCGTCGCTCGCTCGAGGTCTCCGCCGATGGCTGCTCGAACGCGACGTCCGGATCTTCGAGCGGACGCCGATGACCGCCCTCGAGCCCTCGCGTCCGGCGGTCGTCCGTACGCCGCACGGCGGCGTCATGGCCGAGCAGGTCGTGCTCACGACCGGCGCGTGGGCAGCCGGGTGGCGTCCGTTCCGTCGGAGCTTCGGCGTGATCAGCGACTACGTCGTGGCGACCGAGCCGATCCCCCACCTGCTCGAGACGATCGGGTGGACCGACCACGTCGGTCTCGGGGACGGGCGCGACTGGCTGTACTACCTGCGCCCGACCGACGACGGCCGCATCGTGATCGGAGGGGGCGCGGGGCGTGCGGTCTACGGGGGGAGGGCCGGCGGTCGCACGGCCACGTTGGATCGTCGTGTGGCGCAGGTCCCCGCTCGTGGGCTGCTGTGGATGTTCCCTCAGCTGGAAGGGATCCGGTTCACCCACGCGTGGGGCGGTCCGATCGATCAGACGCCGACGTTCGTCCCCTTCTACCGGACGCTGCCGCCCGGGAACGTGCACGCCGGGCTCGGGTACAGCGGGCACGGTCTCACGCAGACGTTCGTCGGAGGGCACATCCTCGCCTCGACCGTGCTCGGCATCGACGACGACTGGACCTCGCTCGCGGTGAATCGGCCCGAGCGCGCCTTCGCCCCGCCCGAACCCTTCCGATGGGCGGCCCTGCAGGTCACGGCGATCGCGATGCAGCGGGGGGACGCCCGCCAGGACGCCGGACGTCCTCGGGGGCGCGCCTACGACCTCGTCGGGGGCGCCCCGGTGCGCTATCGCGAGTGGCTGGTCGAACGCTGAGCGGTCAGTAGCGGTCGTCGCGCCCGGAGGGGAGCGAACCCGGATCGGTCGTGCCCGTCCGGTAGATCCGGCCGACCTTGACCTCGGTCGAGGCGCGGTCGAGTTCGCGCTCGGCCTTGCGGACCACGTGGCGGAACGCGAGGTACCCGCCCACCGCGAGCGCCGCGAGCGCGAGCGTTCCCGCGAGCACCAGGAACGCGACCGCCTTGAGGAACGTGCCGAGCAGCCCGGCGATGGCCAGGAGCACCAACAGGAAGACCAGGATCAGCATGGTCCTATCGTACGGCGGTGCGCGCGAAACGCCGGATCCGGGTCGCGAGCTCGCGAGGGTGCTGCAGGGGCACGTCGTGGATCCCCTCGATCCAGCTCACCCGGGTCGGCGCCCCCGTCGCGTGGAGCTCCTCGACGGCCGCACGTTTCGCCTGCTCCCATCCTTCGGTCCCGGGCTGATCCGCCCGGTGTGCGACGATCGCGAGCGCCGGGATCCGCAGCTTCGCGTGGAGCGCGAGCGGCTCCTGGCTCCAGATCGAGCGCAGGATCCGGAAGTGGTTGGCACGGGAGAGGTTGGGGTGGATCCGTCCCGAGCGGTCCTCCCGCATCACCGAGAGCACGATGTCCTCAACGTCGGGAGTCACGTCGACGAAGTCCGCGAAGAACGTGCGGATCATCGCGCGGAACTCCTCGACCGGCATGCCCGCGAGGTGGGGAGGGGCGAGCGTCTCCTTCGCCGCCGCCCACGAAGGGAACGACCGGCGCATCGGTGTGACACCTCCGTCGACCAGGACGGCGCCCGCGAACGATCGCGGGAACCGGACCGCCGCCTCCAGCGCGACCATCGCCCCCCAGGAGTGGCCCACCAGGACGGGGCTACGGAGCCGGGTGGCGGCGACCACGGCCCGCAGATCCGAGGAGGTCCGGTCGAATCCGTAGCCGGCCGAGGGCTTCGACGAGCGTCCGTGGCCACGAGCGTCGTACGTCACGACCCGGTGGGAGCCGACGAGCGACGGCAGCATCAGGTCCCAGATCCGTTGCGAGGAGGCGAGGCCGTGATGCAGCAGGAGCGCAGGCGCGCCGGTGCCCGGATCGGGGAACTCGCGGACCGCGAGCCGGACCCGGCCGTCGACCTCCACGTCCCTGCGCGTCTCCGCCATACTGCGCCCCATGGTAGAGACCTTCCGGTCGCCCCTCGCGTCGGATGCCCACGAGGGGCCGGATCGCCGTGATCACGGGTGGCGGCACCGGGATCGGGCGGGCCACGGCACGGGAGTTCGTCCGCACCGGCGCTCACGTGGCGATCTGCGGCCGACGCCCCGAACCGCTCGCCGTGGTCCAAGAGGAGCTCGGCGACGCCTGCCTGTCGATGCCGTGCGACGTCCGCGACCCCGAGCAACTCGCGTCGTTCCTCGACGCCGTCGACGAGCGGTACGGGCGGGTCGACGTGCTCGTGAACAACGCCGGCGGGCAGTTCCCGGCTCCGCTCGAACAGACCCCGCTCAAGGGGATGCGCGCGGTCCACCGACTGAACGTCGACGCGGTCTGGGACGTCACGCAACGCGTGGCGAACCGGTGGATGATCCCGCAGCGTTCTGGGTTCGTGGCGTTCCTCGGGTTCAGCCCCCGCCGAGGGGTGCCGCTCATGGTCCACTCGTCGATGGCGCGCTCGGCGCTCGAGACCTTCGCGGCCGGGATCGCGTTGGAGTGGTCGAGGTACGGGATCCGCGCGGTGTGCGTGTCGTGCGGACTGATCCGTACGGAAGGGACCCTTGGGTACGGGGGGGAAGAGCTGCTCGCCCACTACGAGACCCAGGTCCCGATGAAGCGCGCCGGGTCGGCCGATGAGGTTGCCGCGACGATCGCGTTCCTCGCCTCGGCGGGCGGTACCTACATCACCGGCACCACCGTCGTGATCGACGGCGGCACCGATGCGTGGGGGCTCGGCGAGATCCCTGCGGACCTTGAGCCGTAGGGGTTCCCACGCGGGCCGGCCCGGCGTAGGCTCGAGCACGTTCCGATCCGTTCGAGAGGGGATCTCATGTACGGGACGATCATGCACGGGCGCCTCGCGCCCGGTTCGAGCCGCGAGGCGTTCCGCGCCGCGATCGACGAGAGCGAGTACGCCCCGGTGCCCGGGTTCGTGTCCTCGCATCTCCTGATGCCTGATGCGGGCGGCGACGACGTGTGGCTCGCCGTGTTCTTCACCGACCGCGCCGCGTACCGGGCGAACGCCGACGACCCGGCTCAGCACGACCGGTACGTCGCCTTCCGGGCCCACCTCGCCGACGATCCCGAGTGGATCGACGGTGAGTGGGACACGTACGAGCCCGGCGCGTAGGTCCCGGCTCCGGCGGCCCTGGCGGCCCTCCCCGGGGTCGTCGGTGTCTGCCTAGCCTTCCAGCGTCGAGATCGACGTGGTGATCACGGACGCGCTGGGGAGGCGAGATCCGATGGTGGAGGTCCTGCAGAGCTACATCGACGGCAAGTGGGTCGACGCGATCGACGGCGCCCGCTTCGACGTACGCAACCCGGCGACGGGCGAGGTGATCGCGACGGCGCCCGCGTGCTCGGCGGCCGACGCCGACGTCGCGATCGCGGCCGCCCGCCGCACCTTCGACGACGGGCTGTGGTACCCGGGCACGAGCGAGCGCGAGCGCGGCCGGGTCCTGCTGCGCGCCGCCGAGATCGTGATGCGTGAGCACGAGCACCTCGCCCGGCTCGAGTCGCGCGACAACGGCAAGCCGATCAAGGAGGCCCGTGAGGACATCCGCGAGGTGTCGTTCATGCTCGAGTACTACGGAGGGTGGGCGACGAAGCTCGCCGGCGAGGTCCAGATGCTCGGAACCGGCGCGATGCACATGGTCGTGCGCGAGCCTGTCGGCGTCGTCGCGGCGATCCCGCCGTGGAACTACCCGATGATGATGGCCACGCAGAAGGTGGCCCCGGCGATCGCGGCCGGATGCACGATCGTGCTGAAGCCGGCCTCGTACACCCCGTTCACCGCGATCGAGCTCGCGAAGATCCTCGAGGAGGCGGGGTTGCCCGCCGGCGTGCTCAACGTGTTGACCGGTGCCGGCTCGGTCGCGGGCGCCCGTCTCGTGCAGAGCCCGCTCGTCGACAAGGTCAGCCTGACCGGCTCGACGGCCGTCGGGACCTGGATCATGCGCGAGAGCGCCGACACCATGAAGCGCGTCTCGCTCGAGCTCGGAGGGAAGTCGCCGAACATCTTCTACGCGGACGCGGACTTCACGGCCGCGGTCGAGGGGTCGTGCAACGGGATCTTCTGGAACCAGGGCGAGATCTGCTCAGCCGGCAGCCGCGTCCTGGTGGAGCGGAGCATCTACGACGAAGCGCTCCAGGCGATGGTCGACCACGCGGCCGCGATCCGGCTCGGAGATCCGCTGGAGGAGACGACCGACATGGGGCCGATCGTGAGCCCGGAACAGAAGGCCGTGATCGACCGGTACCTCGAGGTCGGGCGAGGCGAAGCGACCGTGGCGGTCGAGGGGAAGGTGCCGACCGACCCCGCGCTCGCCGGCGGCAGCTGGGTTCCGCCGACGATCTTCACCGACGTCACGAACGACATGACGATCGCCCGTGAGGAGATCTTCGGGCCGGTGATGGCGGTGATCCCGTTCGACACGCCCGAGGAGGCGATCGCGATCGCGAACGACAGCGACTACGGGTTGGCCGCTGCGATCTGGACGAGGGACATCGCGAAGGCGGTGAACACGGCTCGGGCGCTGCGGGCCGGGATCATCTGGATCAACGACTCGCAACCGGCCCCGACCGAGATGCCGTGGGGCGGCTACAAGCGCTCGGGGATCGGCCGTGAGCTCGGCAAGCACGGCATGGACGACTTCTTGGAGGACAAGGCGATCTACGTCAACCTCGGGGGGTGAAGCCGGGCTCCGTTGACGGTCTGGCAATCTTGACCCCGGCGGCGTGGCAGGGGGTAGACTCCGCCCACCATGGCAGGTGGAGAGGTCCAACTCGTCGATCTGGTCAAGCGCTTCGGTGACTTCACGGCGGTCGCCGGCATCAACCTCGACATGCCCTCGGGCGAGTTCTTCTCGTTGCTGGGTCCCTCCGGCTGCGGCAAGACCACCAGCTTGCGGATGATCGCCGGCTTCGAGCGCCCCAGCGAGGGTCAGATCCTCCTCGACGGGGTCGACATGGCGCAGACGCCGCCCCACAAGCGCAACGTCAACACGGTGTTCCAGAACTACGCGCTGTTCCCCCATCTGTCGGTCGAGGACAACGTGGCGTTCGGCTTGAAGTACCAGAAGGCCTCGAAGCAGGAGACCCGCGAGCGGGTCGGCAAGGCACTCGAGCTCGTTCAGATGGGCCAGTTCGCCACGCGCCGCCCGAACCAGCTGTCGGGTGGCCAGCAGCAGCGGGTCGCGCTGGCCCGCGCCCTGATCTTGAACCCGAAGGTCCTGCTGCTGGACGAGCCGCTCGGCGCCCTCGACGCGAAGCTCCGCAAGCAGCTGCAGATCGAGCTGAAGGCCCTGCAGGAGGAGGTCGGCATCACGTTCATCTACGTGACGCACGACCAAGAGGAAGCTCTCACGATGTCGGACCGCATCGCCGTGATGTCGCAGGGCCGCGTCGAGCAGGTCGGCCCCCCGAAGGAGATCTACGAGGAGCCGTCGACCGCGTACGTCGCGGACTTCCTGGGCATCTCGAACCTGATGGACGCGCAGGCCTCAGGGGCGTCCGGCGATGGGTGCCGATTGAAGCTCGGTGAGTTCCATCTGACGGCCGGGCAAGGAGAGGCGTCGACGACGGGAGCGTGCAAGATCACGATCCGCCCCGAGCGCGTCGACGTCCAAGATCAAGGCGCCCCTGGCGAGAACCGCGTGCCTGCCATGGTCGAGCGCATGGTCTACGTCGGTGCCACGCTCCAGGTGATCCTGCACCTCGCGAGTGGGCAGACGATCCAGGCATGGTTGCCGAACGACGGCGACCACGATCCGCACCGAAGTGGCGACGCGGTGACGGTGCATTTCCCGCCCGAGGCGCTGCGCGTCCTGCCGGCGGGTGGCGCCGAGGTCCTCGCCGGCGCCGAGCTCGACAAGGAGTAGGGAACCTCGCCCGCGGCCGACGCGGGCTCACGTCCGTGGGAGCCGCGGTCCCTACAGACCCGTGAACGCAGCCGCGTCGGTCTTCTGCCCGCGGCTCCAGCGCTTCGAGAAGACCCAGCCGACGCCGATCACGAGCAGCGTCGTGATCAGCATCACGGTGGCGGCCGCGTTCACGGCCGGCGTGGGCGACGACCGCGCGGCCGAGTAGATCTTCACCGACAGGGGTTCGCTCGAGGCCGGTCCGGACAGGTAGCGGACGGTCACGAAGTTGTCGACCGCGTCGGCGAACACCAGCACGGCGCTCGCCATGATCGCCGGCGCGAGCAGCGGCAGCAGCACGCGGCGGAGGGCCTGCCCCGGGGTCGCCCCCAGGTCCATCGCGGCCTCCTCGTACTCGGGGCCGATCGAGAGTAGTCGCGCGCGGACGATGATCACCGCGTATGCGAGCTGGAACGTCGTGAGCCCGATGATCTGGGCCCCGGTGCCGAGCGGGATCAGCAGGTTCCCGGGGGACATCTCGAGCAGCTTCGTGAACAGCAGGAACAGCGCGATCGACAGGATCAGCTCGGGGACCACGAACTGGAGCAGCATCGTGAAGTCGGCCGTCCTGGGCAACCGTCCGTGCCACCGGTCGATCCCGAGCGCGAACGCGGTGCCGATCGGAACCGCGAGCAGGACCGTGGCGGTGGCCAAGCGGAACGTCTGGAACATCGCGGAACGCAGCGCCACGTCGGTCCAGAGCGAGTCGAACTCGTCCTGGTACCACCAGCGCAGCGAGAACCCCTGCCAGGTGCTCCGCGACCGTCCGGAGTTGAACGAGAACAGCACCGCGATGAACACGGGGAGGATCGACCACGCGAGGTAGCCGAACGTCGCCGCCTGGAGGAACCGGGGCCTGCGCCAGGGGTTCTTGAACCAGTGGATCGGTCCGTGCAGCACGTGCTTGCGGGGGATCGCGGGCGGTGCCGTGACGCTGCTCACGTCCTCACCGTCGCCTTCCGCGTCTCGCGCATGTAGTAGAACATCGGGATCAACACGAGCACCATCAGGATCAGCGCGAGGCTGCCCGCGGCGGGCTGCTGCCCCGACTGCCCCATCGCGGTGTCGATCGCGTTGCCGAGCGTCGACGTCTTGTCCGACCCGAGCAGGTCGTTCGTGTAGTAGTCCCCGAACATCGGCAGAGCGACGATGACCATGCCCGCCAGGATCGCCTGTCGCGACATCGGCAGGGTCACCCGCCGGAACGTCTCGAATGAGCTGCCCCCGAGGTCACGGCCGGCCTCCAGGAGGCTCGGGCTGATCCGGTCGAGCGATGCGTACAGCGGCAAGATCATGTAGGGGATGTAGCCGTACACGAGTCCGAGGATCACGGTGATCGACTTGCCGGACAGCCACAGGATCGGGTCGATCCCGAACAGGCCGAGGATGTCGTTGATGTAGCCGTCCGGCTGCAGGAGGCTCTGCCAGGCGTAGATGCGCATCAGGTAGCTGATCCAGAAGGGGGCCACCAGCAGGACGAGGATCACGCCCTTCCACTTCCCGGCGCGACGGGCCGTGTAGTACGCGACCGTGTAGCCGAGGACCAGGCAGATCAGGGTCGCGGACAAGACGTACGTGAGCGTCCGGAGCAGCGGTCCCTGGTAGATCGCGTCGCCCACGTAGAACTTCTGCAGGGTGGTGGAGAACGTCTCGAAGCTCCACCACCACGGCTGGTAGACGGGGATCGGGGTCCGGAACAGCGGGTCGACCGTCCCGAACGCGACCGCGAAGATCATGTAGAAGGACAGGACGAAGAACGTCAGCAGCCAGATGATCCCGGGCGCCGCGAACGAGGGCCAGTACCGCTTCGGATACCAGACGCCTGACACCACCTTCTGAGGCTTGCTGGGGCGGTCCTTGCGGGACCGCCCCAGATCGGCGTTGGCGGGCGCGAGGTCTTCGGCTGACTCAGCCACCGGTCTGGACGCGCGCCCACTCGTCCGCCCAGATCTGGTCGACCTCGGGCGGCAGCTCACTCTGCTGGTATCCCTGCGTGAACATGTCCTCGGTCACGACGGCGCTCGCGAGGGCCGGCGGCACGACGCCGTCGCTCACGAGGCGATCGGGGTCGATCGCGGTGAACGGCGGCTGATACCCGTTCCATTCGGCGAAGTTCACGTAGCCCCACTCCGAGTCCAGGAAGAAGTTGAGGAACTCGTGGGCCAGACGCGGGTTCGACGCGGCCTTCGGGATCGTGATCGTGTCGCTGCCGATCAGACCCCTGTGGTCCTCGGGGTACCAGTAGCCGAGGACGTCCACTGAGGTCCCCTTCGGCAGGTACCACTGACCGCCGACGATGTCGCCCGACCACGATTGCGCCACCGTGAACTCCCCCTCGGGGAGCTTCGCGTACGCGCCGTTGATCGTGAGGCGCCCGCCGAGATCGTTCAGGATCTCGAGGATCGCGTCGGCGGCCGCGGCGACCTCGGCGGGGTCACCCGAGTTCACGTTGGTCCCGCCGTTGCGGAGCATCGCCATCCCGATCGCGTCGCGGTAGGAGTCGTAGTAGCTGATCGCCCCGCTGTACTCGGGGTTCCACAGCATGTCGTAGCCCTGCTCCGAGGCCTCGTCGTCGTCGATCCGGTCGCGCCGGTACGCGACAGCTGTCGTGTAGATCGTGTAGGGGATCGTGTACTGCCAACCTACGTCGTACCAAGGGCCCGGATCCCAGAACGACTGCCAGACGTTGGCCTCCATGTTGGGGATCAGGTCGTGCTGGAGAGGTTGCAGGAGAGTCGCCTCCACGAGGCGTGAGACGTAGTCCGTCGTCACGAAGAACACGTCGGGGGTGACCTGGCCCGAGGTGACCTTCTGGATGCCCTCCTCCTGGTTGTTGAAGGTCGTCCACTCGACCGTGCAGTCGAACTCCTCCTCGAAGGCCTGGAGCACCTTCTTGTACATGTAGGCGTCCCAGTTGTAGACCTTCAGCGTCGCGCCGGTCTCGATCGGCGTGTCCGCGGCGATCGGGGCGCCCTTCAGGGGCAGCGTGACCGGGTTGTTCGGATCCGCGATCTGGCGCGTGGGCGAGGAGCCGTCGCCGCTCGCCGTCTCGCCAGGCTTGCTGCAGGCCGCCAGGATCGCGGCGAGCGATGGCACCGCGAGTGCCGTGCCACCTGCGCGTCGAAGGAAGTCCCGTCGGGTGAGTTCGATCGGGTGGCGCCTGGGCATGTCCCCTCCTGTTCCCTCCCGCGACCGCTCGGCCACGGACGATGGTCGCTGACTATCACAGCCGGGCTCGGCTACGCAAGGTCCGTGCCGAGATGACCCGTTCAACCTGGTCCGACCCGGTCTCTGTCCGCAGCGCTCACCGGGTACTACGCGTCGGGACCCGTTGCGGGATGCGCCTCCCGCCGGCCTTCAGTCTCCGGTCTGGATCCGGGCCCACTCGTCGGCCCAGATCTGGTCAGCGTCGGGCGGGAGCTCGGTCTGGATGTAGCCCGTCGCGAACATCTCTTGCGTCACGACCGCGCGTTCGAGGGACGCAGGGACCACGCCCTCGGCGACCAGCCGAGCCGGATCGATCGAGGTGAACGGTGGCTGGTAGGCGTTCCACTCGGCGAAGTTCGTGTAGCCGGCCTCTTCGTCGAGCATGAAGTTGAGGAACTCGTGCGCCAGGCGCGGGTTCGGGGCCGAGCGGGGGATCACCATCGTGTCGTTGCCGATCAGCCCTTGGTCGTCCTCGGGGAACCAGTACCCGAGGACGTCCTCCTCGGTGCCCTTCGGCAGGTACCACTTCGCGCCGACGATGTCGCCGGACCACGCCTGGGTCACGGTGAACTCCCCTTCGGGGAGCTTCGCGTAGGCCCCGTTGATCGTGAGCCGTCCGTCGAGGTCGTCGAGGATCTCGAGGATCGCGTCGGCGGCCGCGCGGACCTCCGCGGGGTCGCCCGAGTTCACGTCGGTCCCGCCGTTGCGCAGCAGCGCCATCCCGATCGCATCCCGGTACGAGTCGTAGTAGCTGATCATCCCCGCGTGCTCGGGGTTCCAGAGCATCTCGTAGCCTTGCTCGGCAGCCTCGTCGTCGCCGATCCGGTCGCGCCGGTACGCGACCCCCGTCGTGAAGATGATGTACGGGACCGTGTAGCGCCAGCCGACGTCGTACCAGGGACCCGGATCCCAGTACGCCGGCCAGACGTTGGCCTCCATGTTGGGGATCAGCTCGTGCTGCAGCGGCTGCACCAGGTCCGCCGCGACGAGACGGCCGACGTAGTCGGTGGTCGGGAAGAAGACGTCCGCCTCGACCTGGGCGGAAGTCATCTTCGAGATCCCCTCCTCCATGTTGTTGAAGGTCGTCACCTCGACCGTGCAGTCGAACCGCTCCTCGAACTCGCCCAGGACCTTCTTGTAGAGGTAGGCCTCCCAGTTGTAGATCTCGAGCGTCGCGCCGGGCTCGATCGGGGTGTCCGCCGCGATCGGTTCCCCGTTCAGCGGCAGGGTGAGCGGGTGGTCGGGGTCGGCCAGGGCCCGCTCGGTCGTGCTCGTCGTGGGGCGCTCGCACGAGGCCAGCAGCGCCGGCAGCGTGGGAGCCGCCAGTCCCGCCGCCCCCAGCCGTGCCAGGAAGCGCCTGCGTGTCATGTCCGGTCGTCCGAGCATCGCGTTCCTCTCTCCTGACGGCCCCTCTCGATAGTACGGGAGGGGACCCGTCGGACAGGTGCGAGTGACCTCGCGCGGACGGGACCTGTGCGGTGGGGGCCCTCCGGCCGTTGGGGTCCCCCCTGGGGGCGTTGTTAGCATCCGGCCTCACGAGTCCATCGGCCGGTCCATACGACCGGCCACCACCGAGAGGGAGTGTCATGAGCGACGCCACCACCGCCGAACCCGTCCTGCTCGTCGAGGACATCGGTCCCGTACGCCGCCTCACGATGAACCGACCGCAGGCGCTGAACGCCCTGAACGCCGCCCTCACGGACGCGATCGCCGACGAGATCGCGCGGGCCGGTCACGACGACTCGGTCTCGGTCGTGATCCTTCGCGCCGCCGGCCGTGCCTTCTCCGCCGGCTACGACCTCAACGAGGACGCGTCGGGGGGAACCCTGGACGCGCAGCACTGGCACGAGGAGCTCCACGCGTCGACGCGGAAGATGCTGCAGATCCTCGACTGCCCGAAGCCGGTGATCGCGAGCGTCCAGTCGTACTGCCTGGCGGGCGCCACGGACCTGATGCTGGCGTGCGACCTCGCGGTCGCGGCCGATGACGCGTTCTTCGGCTACGTGGACATCCGGTTCGGGTCCGGAGTGGTGTCGATGTTCCTGCCGTGGGTCGTCGGCGTGCGCAAGGCGAAGGAGCTGCTGTTCACGGGCGAGGATCGGATCAGCGCCGAAGAGGCGTTGCGGATCGGGATGGTGAACCGCGTCGTCCCACGCGACGAGCTCGATGACGCGACCCTCGCGCTCGCACAGGAGATCGCGAAGAACGAGCCGTTCGTGATCCAGACGACGAAGCGCGCGGCGAACCGAGCCTGGGACGTGGCCGGCTTCCGCGCGGCGATGGCCGCGAACACGGAGCTCGATGTGATCGATCGAGACGGCGAACCTGCCGGCTCGCGACGAGTTCCGGAAGATCACGCAGGAAGAGGGGCTGAAGGCCGCGATCGCGTGGCGCGACGCGAGGTTCCGTGGGGGCGACGCGTGATGGCGGCGCCGAACTGGGATCTGCGCCCGCTGCTCGCACCCCGGTCGATCGCGATCGTCGGAGCCTCGGAATCTCCGGATTCCTGGGCGCCCGAGATCGAGCGATCGCTCCGCCACCTCGGGTACGACGGCGAGCTCTACCCGATCAACCCGAAGTACGACACGGTCTGGGGCCGGCCGTGCCTGAAGGGGATCGAGGAGCTCCCGAAGGGCGTCGACCTCGTCGTGTTCATCGTGCCCGGACGCGTCGTCGTGAGGATGATCGACGCGTGCGGCGAGCGCGCGGTCAAGGGGATCATGGTGGTGTCCTCGGGCTTCGCCGAGGCCGGCGAGGAGGGCAAGGCGCTGCAGGATGAGCTCCGGCAGGCGGCCCTGCGCAACCGGATCCCGCTCCTTGGTCCGAACGTCGAGGGATTCGTCAATTACGTTGACCAAGTGGCGCCGTATGGGACGACGCCGCCGGCCGAGCCGGTGAAGGGCTCGATCTCGGTGATCTCCCAGTCCGGGACGGTCGCGTGGACGCTGAACCAGCTCGCCTCCGATCGGGGGGTGGGCCTGCGGATCATCCTCGGGGTCGGCAACGAGGCCGTGCTGGGCCTGGGCGATCTGTTCGCGTGGGCCGCTGCGGACCCGAAGACGAAGGTCGTCACCAGCTACATCGAGACGATGCGCGACGTCGAGGGGATCGGACGGGGGCTCGACGCGTTGCTCGCCGCGCGCAAGCCCGTGCTGATCTGTGCACCGGCGGGCAAGAGCGAAGCCGCCCTGCGCTCGATCATCGCGCATACCGGGGCGCTCGCCGGCAACACCGGCCTGCGCGACTCGTGGCTCCGGGGCCACGGCGTGGTCCTGATCGAGGATCCGGTCGCGATGTTCGAAGCGGCCGTCCTCCTGTCGCACCACCGGAAGCTCCGGACGAACGGGGTCGCTGCGGCGCTCCAGTCGGGGGGAGCGTGCACCTTGTTCGCCGAGGCGTCGGGGGACGCGGAGTTGCCGCTGCCCGAGTTCACCGCCGCGACGAAGCGAGCGCTCCGCAAGGCCCTGCCGTCGTTCGCCTCGCAGAACAACCCGCTCGACGTGACGGGACAGGCCGCGGTCGAGACCGACATGTACGTCGACGCGCTCGTTGCCCTGGCGAACGACCCGGAGATCGGGCTCGTGGCCTTCGATGCGTTCCCACCCAGGATCCCGGGCGAGACCCCGTGGGCCGACCCCGTGCTCGAGAAGGCGATCGAGCTCCAGGCGCGGACCGGGATCACGTTCGCATCGGTCACGATGAGCCCGCTCGCGTACGGCCCCGAGGCGAAGGTGTTCACGAAGAAGTGGCGTCAGCTGCCGTTCCTGCAGGGCCATCACGCCTCGACGAAGGCGATCCGCGCGTTGATCGACTATCAGGAGGTCCGCGCGCGGGCGACGCCGAACCTGCCTGCCCACCCGAACCGGGCGAAGGCGCTCCGCGTCCTGAAGGGTCTGTCGGGGCCGGTCGACGAGGCGACGGGGGCGAAGTTGCTCGAGCTCTACGGGGTCCGCCGGCCGAAGGAGCAGGTGGCCTCGACGCCGGCGAAGGCGGCCGACGCTGCCCGTGCGATCCGCGGCCGGGTCGCGGTCAAGGCGCTCGCGCCCGAGATCCCTCACAAGGCCCGGTTGGGCGGGGTGCGCCTCGGGCTCACGGGCGCTGCCGAGGTGGAGGTCGCGGCTGCCGAGGTGCTCGAGGCGGCTCGCCGCGCCGGCGCGGCGTCGCCGAAGGTGCTGGTCCAGGAGATGGTTCGGGGCCACGAGGTCCTCGTCGGCGCGATCGTCGACGCCCAGTTCGGGGCGAGCATCACGATGCGTCCGGGCGGGGCCCTCGCCGAGGCGGGCTCGGCGGTGTTCGTCGCGGCGCCGCTCACCGCGGCACAGGCGCTCGCCTACGTGCGGTCACAGGCCGTGCTCTGTGGCCTCAATGAGGAGGAACACGACCTGCGCGCGACCGCGAAGGCGGTCGAGGCGATCGCGCGGGCGGCCCACGACCTGCGGGACCGGCTCCGGTCGTTCGAGGCGAACCCGCTCCTGGTCGGCCCGAAGGGTGCCGTGGCCGTCGACGCGCTCGCCGAGGTCGGACCTCCCGCGTGATCTTCGGCCTGGTCGCGGCCGTCGGCTGGGGGTTCGCGGACTTCTTCGGCGCGCTCTCGGGGCGCCGGGTGGGCTCGCTGCCGGCCGTGCTGGTCGGGCAGCTGCTCTCCGCGGTCCTCGTCACCGTGGTCCTGCTGACGATCGGCGATGGGCTGAGCGCCCTGAGCGGCGTCGTCGGCCTCGTCGTGGTGAACGGGATCGCTGCGATGGCCGCGTACGCGACCCACTACCACGCGCTCCAGCTCGGGCCCGTGGCCGTCGTGTCGCCGATCGGTGCCGGCTACGCGGTGGTCGGGGTCCTGCTCGCGATCGTGATACTGGGGGAGCGTCCGTCGGTGCTGGCCCTGATCGGGATGATGGTGGCGATCGTGGGGACGATGCTGGTGTCGACCGACCTGCCGGCCTTCCGAGCCCGGATCCACGAGCCGGCGCCGGGGCTCTGGTGGGGGGTGGGCTCGGCGATCGGGTTCGGCATCGCCGGATTCATCCTCGGGTGGATCGTGCAGGAGACCGACGATTGGGTGGCGGCCCTGTGGGCGTCGCGGTTCTCGATGCTCATCGCGTTCGTGCCGCTGGTGGCCGCCCGTCGGCGCGAACTGCGGCGCCTGCGCCGGGCTGCCACCGCCGGCATCGCCTTCGCGCTGCTGGCTGGCGCGGCGGATATCCTCGGCGTGGCGACGTTCTCGATCGGCGCCGAACGGGTCGACGTGTCGATCCTGCTCGCGTCGAGCGCGGTGTTCCCGCTGATCGCGGTGGTCGCCTCCTTCGTGTGGCTCCACGAGCGACTGGTGGTGAACCAGTACGTGGGTGTCGGACTGGTCGTGACGGGACTGGCCCTCCTGGGCCTCGGTTCGTAGCTGTCGCGTCCTCAGCGCCGACCGTTGCGGTCATCGCAACCGCCGGGTTGCGCCGACGGCCCCACTGGACCACCATCCTCCGGTCGGGACCGAGAGGTCCTCATCAGGGGGTTGTGCGTGAGCGAGGCTGTGGAGCCGACCGTTGCCTGTCGCGGGGTCTGGAAGGTCTACGGGCCGAAGGCGGAGCAGATCATCGGCTCACCCGACGCGGATCTGCCGCGCGGCGAGCTGCTCTCGAAGACGGGGTGCGTCGCAGCGGTGCGTGACATCTCGTTCGAGGTCGCGCCCGGTGAGGTGTTCGTGGTCATGGGTCTGTCGGGCTCGGGGAAGTCCACCCTCGTGCGGATGATCAACCGGATCCACGACCCGACCGCCGGCCAGGTCCTGATCGACGGCGACGACATCATGGGACTCGACGCCGAGCGTCTGCGCGAGGTCCGCCGCCGGAAGATCTCGATGGTGTTCCAGCACTTCGGGCTCCTGCCACACCGGCGGATCGTCGACAACGTCGCGTTCGGGCTCGAGGTGCAAGGCGTCGAGAAGCACGAGCGCCTGACGCGTGCCGAGGAGGTCCTGTCGAGCGTTGGGCTCGGCGGTTGGGGGAACTCCTTCCCCGACGAGCTGTCGGGTGGGATGCAGCAGCGCGTCGGCCTGGCCCGCGCCCTCGCGAACGATCCCGAGATCTTGCTGTTCGACGAGCCCTTCAGCGCGCTCGACCCGCTGATCCGCCGTGACATGCAGGAACAGGTGCTCCGCCTTCAGCGCGAGCTGCGCAAGACGATGATCTTCATCACCCACGACCTCGCCGAGGCGCTGAAGCTAGGTGACCGGATCGCGATCATGAAGGACGGGGTGTTCGTCCAGGTCGGCACGCCCGAGGAGGTCGTCGCGCGCCCCGCGGACGACTACGTGGCGGACTTCACGCGCGACGTTCCACGGGCGCACGTGCTCACCGCCCGTTCGATCATGCGAGCGGCGAACGGGGACGCGCCGAAGGACGGCGCGACGATCGACGCCGACGCGGTCGTGCAGGACCTGATCTCGGTGTTCGCGCAGACCGACCGAGCGCTCCGGGTCGTCGACGGCGACCGGGTCGTCGGGGTGGTCGATCGCTCCGACGTGATGCGAGCGCTCGTGGAGGAGCGCTAGTGGCGGTCGCTCAGACCGACCGCGACGCACAGGTCGCCCCGGCGCCGCAGAGGTCGTCGTCGATCGATCGTTCCCCGTGGCCGCGGCGGGTCGCCTGGGCGCTCGGGATCTTCGTGGTCCTCGCGGTCGGGACGCGGCTCACCGCGGGGTTCCCCGAGGGCCTCGTGATCGGGGTCGAGGACTGGTTCTCCGACGTCGATGCATGGGTGATCGAGAACCAGCGGACCTTCTGGCTCTTCACGTCGGTCCTGAACCCGCTGCAGGACGCGATCACCTCGGTGGTCGAGGGACTGAACGCGGTCTTCGAGCGGATGACCTGGCTGGGGCTCCTGGTCGGGGCCGGGATGCTCGCCGGCGTCGCCGCCGGCTGGAAGATGGGCCTGCTCGCCTCGGCAGGGGTGGCGACGTTCGGATTGCTCGGGGTGTGGGAGCGGAGCCTCCAGACCCTGTCGTTGATGACGATCTCGGTCCTGGTGGCGCTCGCGATCGGGATCCCGCTGGGGATCCTCGCGGGGCGGCGCCCCGGGGTGGACCGGGTGCTTCGGCCGATCCTGGACGGGATGCAGACGATCCCCGCCTACTCGTACCTGCTGCCGTTCGTGCTGTTCCTCGGGACCGGCTACCCGCCGGCGCTCGCGGCCACCGTCGTGTTCGCGGTTCCCCCGGCGGTCCGCCTAACGTCGCTCGGGATCCGGTCGGTGCCGACGACGACGATGGAGGTCGCCGAGTCGTTCGGGACGACGTCGCGCCAGACCCTCCGCAAGGTGCAGATCCCGATCGCGCGTCCCTCGATGATGCTCGGGGTCAACCAGACGATCATGATGGCGCTGGGGATGGTCGTGATCGCGGCCGTCGTGGGCGCCGAGGGGCTCGGCCGCGAGGTGCTCGACGCCCTGAAGGGCTTGCGGGTCGGCGACGCGCTGAACGCCGGCATCGTGATCGTGGTGATGGCGATCGTGCTCGATCGGGTAACGACCGCGTGGAGCCAGCGCGACCGCACCCGCGCGTGGTCGTTCTCGGTGGGAGGCCGCGACGTGTCCCGCCGCGTGATGCTCGGACTCGCGATCGTATCCACGATCGTCGCGATCGTGATCGGGCGCGAGATCCTGCGCCAACAGGAGTGGCCCGAGGCCTGGACGTTCTCGGTCGCGGCGCCGACCGATGCGATCGTCGAGTGGTCGCAGGAGAACCTCGTGGGGCTCACCTCGGCGATCGGCGACTTCCTCGAGGATCGGATCCTCGATCCATTCGCGGATCTGTTGATCGCCGAGCCGTGGTGGATCATCGCGGGGCTCGCCGCACTCGCCGGATGGAAGGCGAAGGGTGCGCGACTCGCGATCTTCTCGTTCGCGTGCGTGTTCGGCCTGGGCGCCCTTGGTATGTGGGAGCTGTCGATGCTGACCCTCAGCCTCGTGCTGGTGGCGGTCGCGATCGCGCTCGTGTTCGCGATCCCGATCGGGATCGTGGCCGCCCGGAGCGATGGGTTCGACCGCGCGATCCGCCCGGTGCTCGACGCGATGCAGACGATGCCGGCGTTCGTGTACCTGGTGCCGGTGCTGTTGCTGTTCGCACCGGGTCCGGTCCCGGCGGTGATCGCCTCGGTGGTGTACGCGCTGCCGGTCGGGATCCGACTCACGAACCTCGGGATCCGCCACGTGCCGACGTCGATCGTCGAGGCGGCGGATGCGTACGGAACGACGCCGACCCAGAAGCTTCGGAAGGTCCAGCTGCCGCTCGCGCGACCGTCGATCCTGCTCGGGGTCAACCAGACGATCATGATGGTCCTGTCCGTCGTGATCATCGGGGGCATGATCGGAGCCGGCGGCCTGGGCTTCGAGGCGCTCGTCGCGTTGTCGAAGACGCTCGTCGGACGCGGGGTCGTCGTCGGCCTCAGCATCCTGCTGCTCGCCGTGATGCTCGACCGGCTGACCCAAGCGTTGGGCTCGGCGCCGCGATCGATGCGGGGTCCGGTCGGGCTCGGCGGATTCGTTCGGTGGCCGCGCCTGCGGGCCATCGGCGTACGTACTACAGAAGAACCGGACCCCGAACAGGGGCAAGGAGAGGGGGAGGCATGACGAGAGGAACCACCTGGCGGTGGGTCGTCGCGGCGGCGGCCAGCCTGACGCTGCTCACGGCCGCGTGCAGCGACGTCGAGAGCACGACCGAGGCCGCCGACACCGGCGCGACGTCGACGGACACGGGTGCGCCCGCGGTCGCCCGATGCGGGAGCGAGCCGATCACGATCGCGGTGAACCCATGGACCGGTGCGGCGGTGAACGCCAACGTCGCGAAGGCCGTCATGGAACAGCAGATGGGGTGCACGGTCGAGCTGGTCGACTTCGACGAGTTCGCGCAGTTCCCGGCGCTCGCCGGCGCTGACGTGGACGCCACGCTCGAGGTGTGGCCCTCGGGGCACGCGAAGGACTACAAGCAGTACATCGAGGGCGAGGCGGGCGTCGTCGACGGCGGGGAGCTCGGTGTGATCGGCAACATCGGCTGGTTCACGCCGACCTTCGTGGTCGACGAGAACCCCGATGCCGCGAGCTGGGAGACGCTCAAGGGCAACGAGGACATCTTCGGCGGTGAGTTCCTGGGTGCCGACCCGACGTTCTCGATCTACGACGAGGAGATCGTCGAGAACCTCGGACTCGCGCTCGAGGTCACCTACAGCGGCTCCGAGGCGGCCTCGCTGGCGGCGCTCGACAAGGCGTACGAGGCGGGGGACCCCATCTTGATGTACTTCTGGAGCCCCCACTGGGCGCAGGCGAAGTACGACCTGACCGAGGTGGAGCTGCCCGCCTACGACGAAGCGTGTGCGGAGGCGGCGACGAACGCCGACGGTGACGGATACGCCTGCGACTACGCCGAGGACATCCTGTACAAGGCGTTCAGCGACCAGCTGGAGACGAAGGACCCTGCGGCCTTCGCCTTCCTGTCGGCGTTCAGCTACACGAACGACGACCAGAACGAGATCGCGCTCGCCGTCGACGACGGCGGGATGGCGATCGAGGACGCGGTCTCAAGAGTGGGTCGACGCGAACGAGGACGTCTGGTCGGCCTGGGTGCCGGCGGCGTAGCCGTCCGCGCGAGCTGACATGAACGGGGCGGCCCCGGTGGGGCCGCCCCGTTCGGTTCCTGAGAAGTTGCGTTCATCGCAACGGAATCGTTGTGGCCGCAACGCCCGTTCGGGAGCATCTGACAGGCACCGAAGGAGGACCGTTGCGGGACCGTGCCCAGACCGTGATCGTGGGCGCCGGCGTGGTCGGCGTCAGCGCGGCGTACCACCTTGCCCACTGGGCGTGACCGACGTCCTGGTGATCGACCAGGGGCCGTTGTTCGCGACCGGTGGATCCACGTCGCACGCACCCGGGATCATCTTCCAGACGAACGGGTCGCGAACGATGTGTCGGATCGCCCAGGACTCCGTGGCGATCTACGACAGCGTGACCCGCGACGGCGAGCGCCTGTGGTTCGGGGTCGGCGGCCTCGAGGTCGCAACCACCCCCGAGCGGATGCAGGAGCTGAAGCGGCGGCAGGGGCATGCCCGCTCGTACGGGATCGAGGGCACCGAGTTGCTGTCGCCTGCCGAGGCGGCCCAGAAGAGCCCGTTGCTCGACCCTTCGACCATCCTCGGCGCGTACTGGGTGCCGAGCGACGGAGCGGCGAAGGCGGTCGACATCGTCACCGAGCTGGGGCGGCGGGCGACGGAGGCCGGCGTGGCGTTCGAGGGGGGCGTCACCGTCACCGGGTTCGACGTGGAGGAGGGCGCATGGGGACGCCGGATCCGCGGCGTGACGGACCGATCGGGGCGATGTCGAGTGTGAACGTGTCCTGATCTGCGCCGGGTTCTGGGGGCCGACGATCGGCGCGATGCTCGGTGTGCCGATCCCGCTCGTGGCGGTCCAGCACCAGCTCGTGTGGACCGACCCGGTGCCCGAGCTCGACGCGCTGGAGGGTGACACGTGGGCGCAGCACCCCGTCGTGCGGCACCAGGACGTGTCGCTCTACGTCCGCCAGCGCGAAGACCACTACGGGATCGGGAACTACCGGCACGAGCCGATCGTGACGCCGCAGGCGGCGATCCGACCCCCGGGCGACGGACCGATGCCGTCGCTGATGCCGTGGACGCCGGGCGACTTCGACCTGTGCGAGCGAGAGACCGAGCGGCTGTTCCCGGCGCTGGCCGGTCGTCTGCGCCCGGCGGATCCCGCGCGGTCGATCAACGGGATGTTCTCCTTCACCCCCGACGGGGGCTCGATCGTGGGTGAGAGCGCGTCCGTCCGAGAGGTATGGGTGTGCGAGGCCGTATGGGTCACGCACGCCGCCGGCATGGCGCAGCAGGTCGTCGAGTGGATGGAGAACGGCGAGCCCGGCTACGACCTGGCCGAGGCCGACGCGAACCGGTTCTCTCCCTTCCAGACGAGCCCGGCGTACGTGGTCGAGCGCGGGAAGCAGCAGTACCGCGAGGTCTACGACATCATCCACCCGACCCAGCAGATGTCGGCGCCACGCGGGCTCCGGCTGTCGCCGTTCGGCGCGCGCCACGTCGAGCTCGGGGGGCACCACTTCACGGGAGCCGGGTGGGAGCGCCCGCAGTGGTTCGAGGCGAACCGCGCGCTCGTGGGCGGGGTGACCCACGAGTGGGCGCGTCGCAGCGGGTGGGCGGCGCAGGGGTGGTCGCCGATCGTGGGAGGGGAGCACCTGGCGACCCGCGAGACCGCCGCGCTGTTCGACCTCACGCCGTACATGAAGCTGCAGGTGGCGGGCGACGATGCCCTCGCGTTCCTGGAGCGGGTCTGCGCGAACCGGGTCGACCGACCGGTCGGCAGCGTCGTGTACACGGCGATGCTGACGCCGAGCGGCGGGATCCGCTGCGACCTCACCGTGACGCGCCAGGGCGAGCGCGAGTTCCTGGTCGTCACCGGCGGGGGGTCGGGGATGCACGACCTCGCGTGGCTCCGCCGCCAGCTCCGCGACGACGAGGACGTGACGATCGCCGACACGACCGAGCAGCGGTTCTGCCTCGGGCTGTTCGGCCCATGCGCTCGCGAGGTGTTCGCTGCGGTCGCCGACGCCGACGTATCGGATCAGGCGTTCGGGTACATGACGGGGCGCGAGGTGTTCGCCGCGGAGGTGCCGCTGTTCGCGCAGCGGATCAGCTACGTCGGCGAGCTCGGCTGGGAGCTCTACGGACCCACCTCGATGGGAGACCGGTTCTGGTCGCTGCTGTGGGAGGCCGGTCGCGACCACGGCTTGATCGCCGCGGGTCTCGGCGCCTTCGACTCGCTGCGCCTGGAGAAGGGCTACCGGCTGTGGGGCCAGGACATCCACACGGAGCACACGCCGCTCGAGGCTGGTCTGGGGTGGGCGGTCCGGTGGGACAAGGACTTCCAGGGCAAGGAGGCGCTGGAGGCGCAGCGCGACCGCGGCGTGACCGAGCGGCTCGCGTGCATGACGTTCGACGACGACCGGACGGTCGTGATGGGCAAGGAGCCGATCCTCCACGACGGCCGCGTCGTCTCGTACGTGACGAGCGCGAACTACGGCTACTCCGTGGGCCGCGGCATCGTCTACGGCTACCTGCCGGCGGACCTCGCGGTCACGGGGACGCCGGTCGAGGTGGAGTACTTCGGCGAGCGGCACGCGGCCACGGTCACCGACGAGCCGCTGTGGGACCCGAAGGGACGACGACTGAGGGGATGAGATGAGCGACGAAGAGATCGTCCTGTCGGCGCTGTCCGACGAAGACCTCGTGAAGCAGATGCACGACGACCTCTACGACGGACTGGGCGTGGAGATCGTCGAGGGGACGAACATCCTGCTCGAACGTGGCTGGGGCGCCGACCAGGTGCTGAACGAGGCGCTCGTCGAGGGGATGCGCATCGTGGGTATCGACTTCCGCGACGGCATCCTGTTCGTGCCCGAGGTGTTGCTGGCCGCGAACGCGATGAAGGGCGGGATGGAGGTGCTTCGCCCGCTCCTGGCCGAGACCGGCGCCGAGCGGGTCGGCACCGTCGTGATCGGCACCGTGAAGGGCGACATCCACGACATCGGCAAGAACCTGGTGGCGATGATGCTCGAGGGCGCTGGCTTCGAGGTGATCGACCTGGGCATCAACAACCCGGTCGAGGACTACCTGGCCGCGCTCGAGGAGCACCAGCCGGACATCCTGGGGATGTCCGCGTTGCTCACGACCACGATGCCCTACATGAAGGTCGTGATCGACGAGATGGTGGCGAAGGGGATCCGCGACGACTACATCGTGCTGGTCGGCGGCGCGCCGCTGAACGAGGAGTTCGGCAAGGCCGTGGGGGCCGATGCCTACTGCCGCGACGCCGCGGTCGCGGCCGAGACGGCGCAGGCCCTGGTCATGGCGAAGCGCGCGGCGGCGGGGGCGATGTGAGATGGCGGAGCTGACCCTGATCACCTGGCGCGACATCCCGATGCAGATCGTGGTGCGCGCGGACGACGGCTCGAGCGCACGGCGGCTGATGCCCGAGCGCTTCCAGGAAGGCGTCGACGCCGCCGCGATGGTCGCGGGCCTGATCGGCTCGGACGACTATACCGAGCAGATGCAGATGCACCGTCGCGACTGCGGCGACGACCTCGAGGCCGAGGCTCAGGCCGAGGCTGACCGCCTCGAGGCCGAGTGGACCGACGACGTGCTCCGCCAGGCGATCCGCGCGGGCGGGACCAAGGGCGGCGAGGACGTGAGCGGATCCGAGGCCGTGCGGCCCTCCCCGGAGGACCAGTGACCGACACCGTCGTGTCGTCGGCGACCCGCGAGGTCGTGATCGGTGCGGGCCGGCCGTTCGTGATCATCGGAGAGCGGATCAACCCGACCGGGAGGAAGAAGCTCGCCGCCGAGATGGCGGCCGGCGACTTCTCGACCGTGATGGCCGACACGCTCGCGCAGGTCGAGGCCGGCGCCCAGATGCTCGACGTGAACGCGGGGATCCCGCTCGCCGACGAGCCCGCGATCCTCGCGGAGACGGTGAAGCTCGTCCAGTCGCTGACCGACGTGCCGTTGTCGATCGACTCCTCGATCGTCGCCGCGCTCGAGGCCGGGCTTGCCGTGTACCAGGGCAAGGCGCTCGTGAACTCGGTGACGGGTGAGGAGGAGCGGCTCGAGTCGGTCCTGCCCCTCGTCGCGAAGCACGGCGCCGCGGTGGTCGCGATCTCGAACGACGAGACCGGGATCAGCGAGGATCCCGACGTCCGGTTCGAAGTGGCGAAGCGGATCGTCGAGCGCGCGGCCGACCACGGGATCGCGACGGCCGACGTCGTCGTCGACCCGCTCGTGATGCCGATCGGGGCGATGGGCACGGCTGGGCAGCAGGTGTTCCGGCTCGTGCGCAGGCTCCACGAGGAGCTCGGCGTGAACACGACGTGCGGGGCCTCGAACGTGTCGTTCGGGTTGCCGAACCGCAACGGGATCAACGGGGCGTTCCTGGCGATGGCGATCGCGAGCGGGATGACGAGCGCGATCACGTCACCGCTGCACGAGGAGGTACGGCAGGCCGTGATGGCTGCCGACGTGCTGATGGGCACCGACGGGCATGCGGCAGCCTGGATCGCTCGCTACCGCGAGGGCGGGGGCGACGCGGCACCGGTGCGCGGGGGGAGGCGGGGCGGCCGGGCGGCTCGGCACTCGGCCGGAGCCGACGCCCCGACGACGTGACGGACGCGACGGAGCGCCTGGTCGTCTTCACCCCGTCGGGCCGGCGGGGTCGGTTCCCGGACGGTGTCTCGGTGCTCGATGCGGCGCGCGCGCTCGGCGTCGACCTCGATTCCGTGTGCGGTGGCCGGGGGATCTGCGGCCGCTGCCAGGTCGTTCCGATGGACGGTGGGTTCCCGAAGCACGGCATCACGTCGTCGCCGGAGCACCTGATCGCGTTCACCGAGCCGGAGGAGCGGTACCGGACGCGCGACGGCCTCGCTGAGGATCGTCGTCTCGGCTGCCACGCCCGGATCTGCGGCGATCTCGTCGTCGACGTGCCGCCGGAGTCACAGATCCACAAGCAGGTCGTCCGCAAGGAGGCCGACGCGCATCCGATCGAGGTCCTGCCGGTCGTGCGGCTCCACTTCCTCGAGGTGACCGAGCCCACGCTCGGGTCCACCGGCGGCGACGAGGAGCGGCTGCTCGAGGCGCTCGCGCGCGACTGGGACCTGACCGGCCTCGCCGTCGACCCGTCGGTGCTCCCCGGGCTCCAGCGGGCGCTCCGCGACGGCGACTGGACCGTCACCGTGGCGGTGCACGACGGGGAGACCGTGACGGCTGTGTGGCCCGGCTACCGCGACATGCTCGTGGGGGTCGCGTTCGATGTCGGCTCGACCACCGTGGCTGGCCACCTGTGCGACCTCCACACGGGCGAGGTGCTCGCGAGCGCCGGCGCGATGAACCCGCAGATCCGGTTCGGCGAGGACCTGATGAGCCGGGTCTCGTACGTGATGATGCACCCGGGCGCCGACCGCGAGCTGACCGACGCGGTGCGCGGATGCCTGAACGACCTGCTCGGCGAGCTGTGCGCGACGGCGGGGCTCGAGACCACCGACGTCGTCGAGGTCACCCTCGTCGGGAACCCGATCATGCACCACCTGGTGTTCGGGCTGGACCCGACCGAGCTCGGCGGGGCGCCGTTCGCGCTCGTCACCGACCGAGCGCTGCGGATGCCGGCGCGCGACCTCGACCTGCACGTCCACCCCGGCGCGCGGGTGTATGCCCTGCCGCTGATCGCCGGACACGTCGGCGCCGACACCGCCGGCGATGATCCTGTCCGAGGCCCCCCACGACCAGGCGATCGTGAACCTGCTCGTCGACGTCGGCACGAACGCCGAGATCGTCCTGGGGAACCGCGACCGGCTGCTGGCGGCATCGAGCCCCACCGGCCCGGCGTTCGAAGGGGCGCAGATCTCGTGCGGGCAGCGCGCCGCCCCCGGCGCCATCGAGCGTGTCCGGATCGACCGCGAGACCCTCGAACCGCGGTTCCGTGTGATCGGCACCGATGCCTGGTCCGACGAACCGAACTTCGCGGACGTCCATGTCACCGGCGTGGCGGGGTCGGGGATCATCGAGCTGATCGCCGAGCTGTTCCTGGCCGGGGTGATCACCGGCGACGGCGTGCTCGACGGGTCGCTGGCCGCCAGGACCCCCCGCGTGATCGCGAACGATCGCACCTTCTCGTACGTGCTGCACGACCCACCGGGCGGCCCGCGGCTCGTGCTGACCCAGAACGACGTCCGGCAGATCCAGCTCGCGAAGGGCGCCTTGTACGCCGGATGCAAGCTCCTGATGGACCGCTACGGGATCGACCGCGTCGACCGGATCCGCCTCGCCGGGGCGTTCGGTGCGCACATCGACCCGGTCCACGCGCTGGTGCTCGGGCTGGTGCCCGACTGCGACCCCGCGAACGTCACGAGCGCCGGCAACGCCGCCGGTACCGGCGCCCGGATCGCCCTGCTGAACCGCGACGCGCGCACCGAGATCGAGGAGGTCGTCCGGCGCGTCGAGAAGATCGAGACGGCGACCGAGTCCCGCTTCCAGGAGCATTTCGTGGGCGCGATGGGGCTCCCCCACGCCACCGACCCGTTCCCACGTCTGGGCGCGGTCGTCGACCTTCCAGCGCCGGTCAGCGCCGGCGACGGACCACGCCGTAGAGGCCGAAGAGACAGAGGAGGCCGTTCCGCATGACCGAGGAACCCAGGGGTCGCCGCACCGGCGGCCGCGCCGGGCGTCAGGCCGCTCGGCTCGCCGCCGTCGCCGAGACGGTCCCGTTCATCACTCGCGAGCTCGCCCCTGTCGAGGTGCTCTCGGAGGAGGGCCTCGCGACGATCGAGGAGAACGCGGACACGATCCTCGAGAAGGTGGGGATCGAGTTCCGGGGAGCGCCCGACGCGCTCGAGCTCCTGAAGGGCGCCGGATGCGACGTCGACGGTGAGCGCGTCCGGTTCCCACGCGGGCTCGCCCGCCAGCTCGTCCAGGCCACCGCGCCGCGCGAGTTCGACCAGCACGCGCGCAACCCCGAGCGGACCGTGCACCTCGGCGGCACCGCGACCGTGCTCGCGCCCGCGTACGGCTCGCCGTTCGTCCGTGACCTGGACGGCGGCCGCCGCTACGGCACGATCGAGGACTTCCGGAACTTCGTGAAGCTCGCGTACCAGACGCCCTATCTGCACCACAGCGGTGGGACCGTGTGCGAGCCGGTGGACCTGCCGGTGAACAAACGGCACTACGACATGGTCTACGCGCACATGCGCTACTCGGACAAGCCGTTCATGGGCTCGGTCACGCACCCACAGCGAGCCCAGGACACCGTCGACATGGCGCGGATCCTGTTCGGCGCCGACGAGCTGGAGCAGCGCACGTACATCCTGTCCCTGATCAACGCGAACTCGCCGCTCGTGTGGGACTCGGTGATGCTCGGCGCCGCCCGTGCCTACGCCGAGGCGAACCAGGCCGTGATCATGACGCCGTTCATCCTTGCGGGCGCGATGTCCCCGGCCACCGCGGCCGGCGCCGCGACCCAGACCCTCGCCGAGGCCCTCGCGGGGATGGCCTACGTCCAGCTCGTCCGCCCCGGCGCCCCCGTCGTGTTCGGGTCCTTCGCGTCCTCGATGTCGATGCAGACCGGCGCGCCGACGTTCGGGACGCCCGAGCCGGCGCTCGTCCTCTACGCGCTCGCGGCGTGCGCTCGCCGCCTCGGCGTCCCGTTCCGTTCCGGCGGCTCGCTCACCGCCTCGAAGGTCGCCGACGCCCAGGCCGCCTACGAGAGCGCGAACACGCTGCAGCCGACGGTCCTCGCCGGCGTGAACTTCGTGCTGCACGCCGCCGGCTGGCTCGAGGGCGGCCTCGCGATGGGCTACGAGAAGTTCGTGCTCGACCTCGACCAGTGCGGCCAGATGCACGCGCTCGCGAAGGGCATGGACCTATCGCCGAACGGCCAGGCGCTCGACGCGATCGTCGAGAACGGCCCCGGCCAGCACTTCCTGGGCACCGCCCACACCCTGGCGAACTTCGAGACGGCCTTCTACCGCTCGAACACGGCAGACAACGAATCGTTCGAGAAGTGGCAGGAGACCGGCGGCCTCGACGCCGCGATGCGGGCCAGCGCGATCTGGAAGCAGATGCTCGCCGAGTACGAGCCCCCGCCGATCGACGAGGCCAAGGACGAAGAGCTCCGCGAGTGGATCGAGCGGAAGAAGGCGAGCTTCCCCGACTCGAACGTGTAGCCGACAGGAGGTGCGAGCCGCATGAGGACATGCGTCCACGCGGCGGGACGGTCCTCACCGTCGACGCGGGACTCGTTCGCGTCGATCGCCGTTCTTCGCCCGTCTGGTCCCAAGGGTTGCGGGACCTCCGTGTTACCCGTGTGACCTGCGGTTCGGGCATGCTGATGCCGTCCGTTGAAACGCTCAGGCATCATGCCGGGCGGACCGGAGGGACACCGATGGCGACGATGTTGCGACGCAAGAAGAGGACCCTGACCGACCTCGAGCAGACGGCCCTGCGGGCGCTCGTCGAGGCCGCGAAGTACGAGATCATCCCGCTCAAGAACGCGCGGGACCAGGCCGCGTTCCTGCCGCCCGGGTCGGTCGTCACCGTGACCGCGTCGCCCAGCCACGGCATCGACGCCACGTTCGACCTGTGCGAGTACCTGACGACCCTCGATCTGCTGACCGTCGTGCCGCACCTGTCGGCGCATATGATCGCCGACCGCGCGAAGCTGGCCGACCTGCTCGCCCGCGCGAAGGACCTCGGGTTCACGAAGGCGTTCGTGATCGGCGGAGACCCTGCGGAGCAGACGGACTTCGACGACGCGTACGCGCTCCTGACCGCGATGGAGGAGGTGGGGCACCCGTTCGCCGAGATCGGGATCGGCGCCTACCCCGACGGGCACGTCGACATCCCGCGGGACGTCCTCGCGAAGGCGTTGCACGACAAGGAGCGCTTCGCCGGCTACATGGCGACGCAGATGTGCTTCGACCCGGGCGCGATCGGGTCGTGGCTGGAGGCCACACGCGCTGACGGCATCACGCTTCCGATGCACCTCGGGATCCCCGGCGTCGCCGACATCACGAAGCTGATGACGATCGCCGCGAGGATCGGGGTGGGCGATTCCGCGAAGTTCCTGAAGAAGAACCGGTCGCTGATCGGGAGCGTGATCACCGGGAAGTTCGGCCCCGACGGGATCCTCGAGGCGCTGGCGCCGGTGCTCGCTGATCCGGCGTCGAACGCGACGGCGCTGCACGTCTTCACGTTCAACCAGGTCGAGGCGACGGTCGCCTGGCGCCAGCGGATGCTCGACCGTCTGAGCGGCTGAACGACCGTCGTTCAGACTCAACCCGGCCTCGCTCGACCCTCAGGTTCCTCTCAGCCGTGCCATCTTGTATCAGGGGCCATGGACGGCCGGTCCCATCCACCCCACACGAGGAGGAACACATGCGGTACCGGATCATCGCTCCGATCGTCGTCGTGCTCGCGCTGCTGACGGCGGCCTGCAGCGGCGACGACGACCCCAGCGTCGCGACCCTCGGCGACGGGGAGGCGTCCGCGTCCGCGTCGTCGAGCTCCGAACCTGACCTCGAGGAGTCGCTGCTCGCGTTCGCGGAATGCATGCGCGAGGAGGGCGTGAACGTCCCCGATCCGCAGGTCGACGAGGACGGCCGCGTCCAGCTCGGTCCGGGCAGCGCCGACATCGACCCGAACGACCCCGACGTCCAGGCGGCTCTCGAGGCCTGTCAGGAGGAGCTTCCGGAGTTCGGCGAGGGCCTCGAGATCGACCCGGACCTCGAGGCGCAGTTCCAGGACGCGCAGCTCGAGTTCGCACGCTGCATGCGCGACGAGGGCGTCGACGTCCCCGACCCGACCGGCGATGGCTTCGTGATCGGCCCCGACTCCGACATCGACCCGAGCGACCCCGACGTGCAGGCGGCGATCGAGGAGTGCCGGCCGATCCTCGAAGGGATCTTCGGCCCACCCGGCGGTGAGGGTTGATGCGGGTACGCTCCGTGGTCGTGACGGGGGCCGTCGTGGTCGCCGCCGCGGCGGCGGGCTGGTGGCTGGCGTCCCGCGGCGAGGACACCGAGGCAGACGGATCGGGGACCGCGACGCCGGCGACCGCGACCGTGGAGCGGCGGGACCTGGTGGACCGCGAGACGGTCGACGGCGCCCTGGGATACGCCGACGCCGTGACGCTGTCCTCGGGTGCGACCGGGACGCTGACCGACATCGCGGCGGAGGGTACGACGGTCGGCCGCGGCGAGCCGCTCTACGCGATCGACGACGTCGGCATCCCCCTGCTGTTCGGCGACGTGCCGGCATGGCGCACCCTCGCCATGGGGATCGACGACGGCGTCGACGTCCTGCAGCTCGAACGGAACCTCGAGGCGCTCGGCTACGGAGACGACCTCGAGGTCGATCGCGAGTTCGACGGGGACACGGCCGACGCGATCGAGCAAGTCCAGGCCGACCTGGACCTCGACGAGACCGGCGTCATGGCGTTCGGGTCCTACGTCTTCGCGCCGGGGGAGCGTCGGGTGGGCTCGCACGCGGCCGAGGTCGGCCAGGGACTCGCACCCGGCACCGCGATCATGGAGACGACCTCCACGTCGCTCGTCGTGACCGTCGACCTGGATGCGACCCGCCGCGACCTCGCGGTCCGGGGTGACGACGTGACGGTGACGATGCCCGATGACCGCGAGGTGACGGGCTCGATCCGCAGCGTGGGCTCGGTGGCATCGACGCCGGTCGACGATCCGACCGCCGACGCGACCGTCGAGGTCGTCGTGGCGATCCGCGAGACCGACGCGGAGGGCGGGTTGGACGGCGCCCCGGTCGACGTGGGGTTCGCATCGGAGGTCCGGGAGGACGCGACCGCGGTGCCCGTGACCGCGCTGCTCGCGCTCGCGGAAGGGGGGTACGCGCTCGAGGTCGTCGGCGACGGCGGCGCGACGACCCTGGTCGCCGTCGAGGCCGGTCTGTACGCGGACGGCTGGGTCGAGGTGGAAGGCGAGGGCATCGAGCCTGGGATCGAGGTCGTGACCGCGGCATGAGCACGCCGGTGATCGAGTTGCGTGCCGTGCGGAAGTCCTACGGCGACCTGGAGGTCCTGCACGAGGTCGACCTGGAGATCCATCCGGGCGAGCTGACCTCGGTCGTGGGCCCCTCGGGATCCGGCAAGACCACCCTGCTGCAGCTGATGGGCACGCTCGACCGCCCCTCGGGCGGCTCCGTCCTGGTGGACGGGCACGACGCCGCGGCGATGACCGATGCGGAGCTGGCGGCGCTGCGGGCCCGCCGGATCGGGTTCGTGTTCCAGCAGTTCTTCCTGCTGGACGGGATGACGGCGCTCGAGAACGTGGCGAACGGCCTCCTCTACGCGGGGGTGCCGGCCATCGAGCGGCGCGAGCGGGCGCGTGAGGTGCTCGAGCGTGTCGGGCTCGGGCACCGCCTCGCCCATGCGCCCGCTGAGCTGTCGGGCGGCGAGAAGCAACGGGTCGCGATCGCCCGGGCGCTCCTCGGGCGACCGGCCCTGGTCCTGGCCGACGAACCGACCGGGAACCTGGACACCGGCTCGGGGGCGGAGATCCTCACGCTGCTCCGTGAGCTCCACGCAGATGGGACCACGATCGTGGTGATCACCCACGACCACGATGTCGCCGCGGCCACCGACCGCAGGATCGAGGTCCGTGACGGCCGCGTCGTCCACGACTCTGCCGAGGAGGTGGACCCTCGTGGCGGCGACGCTCGCCCCCAGCCGGCTGCTGCCCCGTGACGCCCTGCGGGTGGGGGCGGTCGGCCTGCGGACCCGCAAGACCCGAACCACGCTCTCGGCGCTCGGGATCGCGATCGGCATCGCCTCGATGGTCGCGGTGCTCGGGATCTCGGACTCGAGCCGGGCCGACCTGCTCGCGCAGCTCGACGCGCTCGGCACGAACCTGCTCGAGGCCTCGCCCGGACGATCCGTCTTCGGTGAGCAGGCGACGCTCCCTGAGACCGCCGAGGCGATGATCGGGCGGATCGGCCCGGTCCAGGCGGTCACGGGAGCTCGCGCCGTCTCCGGGGCGACCGTGCGTCGCTCCCCGTTCATCGACGAGGTCGAGACGAACGGCATCTCGGTCGTGGCGGCCGACACGACGCTCCTCGACACGTTGGGCGGCACCACGTCCGACGGGGTCTTCCTGGATGAGGCGACAGCCGACTTCCCGACCGTCGTGATGGGTTCGGTCGCGGCCGACCGGCTCGGGATCCGGGGGCTCGCCGGCGAGGTCCGGGTGTGGATCGACGACCGGTGGTTCACGGTGATCGGGGTGCTCGACCCTCTGCCGCTCGCGCCCGACCTCGACCGATCGGCGATCGTCGGGCGGCAGGCGGCGCAGACCTACCTGGGCGCCGACGCATCGGCGACGACGGTCTACGTGCGTGTCGACCCCGATGACGTCGACGCGGTCCGCGACGTGCTGGGCGCGACCGCGAACCCCGAAGCGCCCGACGAGGTCGACGTGAGCCGTCCCTCCGACGCCCTCGAGGCCCGGGCGGCGGCCGAGGCCGCGTTCACCGCCCTCTTCCTCGGCCTGGGTGCGGTCGCCCTGCTGGTCGGCGGGGTGGGCATCGCCAACGTGATGGTGATCTCGGTCCTGGAGCGGCGCTCCGAGATCGGGTTACGCCGGGCGCTCGGCGCCACCCGCCCGCACGTGGCGACCCAGTTCCTCACGGAGTCCCTGCTGCTGTCGGGGACCGGCGGGGTGGTGGGTGCCGCGCTCGGCGCCGCGGTCACCGCCGGGTACGCGCTGTACGAGGGCTGGGCGGTGGTCATCCCGCTGTGGGCGCTCGTGGCAGGTGTCGTCGCCGCGCTGCTGATCGGCGGGATCGCCGGTCTCTACCCGGCGACCCGTGCGGCGCGACTGTCGCCGACCGACGCGCTGCGGACCGTGTGACCTCAGCCGCCCAGGATCTCGGCGATCTCGGCGAGCTCGTCCCGCTCTCGTGTGCTGATGAGCTCGTCGGCCCGGCGCTCGGGAGCGCCCCCGGCCTCAGCCTCGCCCACCCCGAGGAGCCAGTGGCGGAGGCCGGTCCGCTCCTCGTCCGTGAGCCTCGCGAGCAGCGGCGTCGCTGCCCGCAGCGCGTCGAGGGCGTCGGCTCGCAGCGTCGCCGGGTCGTCGACCACCTCGTGCTCGATCGCGGCCTCCAGTTGCTCTTCACCGTCGGACGAGGCGAGCATCGCGGAGATGAGCGCTCCCGCCGGTCCGTCTTCGTGCGGATGGGTGATCGCCATGCCGGCGGCGTGTGCTTCGCGATGCAGCGCCGCGGGGTGATGCGAGGACACCGCGAACAGGGCGTCGGCCACGTGGCGGGGAAGGGCCACGAGCCGCGCCCATTCGTCCTCGTCGAACCGCTCGTCCCTGTCCATGTCGTGCTCCTCCTACACGTGGTCGCGGGGGATCGACCGTTCCCAGGTGCGTTCGAAGATCCGCTCCTCGCCCTCGTAGGCTTCGAGGGTGTCCCGCAGGTGGAAGTGGGTGGCGTCGCACGACATCGCGCTGTGCGTGCGGACCTCGGCCCGCCGGCTGCCGCGGGTGAGGGTCACCTGACGCTCCGAGGCCATCTCGGCGGACAGCGGGTCGCCCTCGACGATCGTGAAGCGGTCGCGGGCCATCTCGCCGAGCTCGATGTTCGAGGCGACCTGGCGGACGCGGCCGCCGCCGTCCTGGTTGAGCGTCATCGTGATCCGGCCGCTGACGACGTCGCGCTCGATCGCGTGGAACGCCTCTTCGTGTTCGAGCTGCTCGGTCTCGAGACCGGGTGCGGACTCCGGCGGGGCGTACGTGCGGACGTCGCCGTCGGGCGCGTCGAGCGGCCTGGCCGGCAGCTCGAGCCATGACCCCGGCCCCGCCGTGACGGTCAGCGTGACCGGCTCCGGGGAGGGCCACAGCCAGGGCCAGTAGGTGCTCGACAGCGCGAGTCGGAGCCGGTGTCCCGGCGGGACCGCCTGGCCCAGCACATCGAGCTCGACGTCGACCTCGTACGTCTCGTTCGGTGTCAGCGGCGACGGCTCCTCGTGGGATCCCCGGTGCGTCAGGTTCAGCGCCCCTCGGCTGAGCAGCAGCGATGTGCCATCGGGGGCCACGTCGCACAGCCGCGCCATCACGAACGCGAGCGGTCGGTCGGCGGCGACGGTCAGATGCAGCCGTGGATGCCCGAGCAGCTCGAGTCGCTCCGGCAGTGGCTCCGTCTCGAACGTCAGACAGAGCGCGTCTTCCTCGCGTTGGTCGGGCGGGAAGTCTGCCTCTGGACCGTAGGGGCACCAGGTCCCCGCGAGCAGACCGTGGCGCTGGAGCCCGACGTGCGGGAGCTGGACGTGAACCGCCGGCTCGTCGGTCAGGGCCCCCTCGCCCAGGTAGAGGCGCTCCGGCGTCACCGAGGGTGGCGGCCACGCGGTCTCCGCCACCCAGCGTCCCGGCCGGTCGAGGTGCTGCTCGCTCGGCGGGACCCAGTCCTGGATGTAGGCCTGGAGCATCGGCTCGACGTCGATCCCGGTGGCCTCGCCCTTCAACCACCGATCCCACCAGCGCAGGGCCTCCTGCAGGAACCCGATCCGCGGCCCCGGCGTGGCGTTGTGGGGCCACGAGTGCGGCCACGGCCCGATCAGGCCCTTGCGGGGACCGGGGAGACCCGCGAGCGTCCGTCCGATCGCGTTCGTGTAGCCGTCGGCCCAGCCGCCGACCATCCAGATCGGGCACTCGATCGCCGCGTAGTCCTCGCAGACCGAGCCGTGCTTCCAGTAGTCGTCCCGGCGTTGGTGCGTGAGCCACTCGGTCACGAACGGCGGGGTCTCCTCGAGCCTTTCCAGCCAGGTCTCGCGCCACCCCCCGCCGACGGTCGCGGCGTCGGGCGGCAGCGCCGTCCCAGACGAACATCACCGCGTGCCACGGCACCATGTCCCAGGCCAGGACGCAGCCGCCGTCGTAGTGGACGTCGTCGGCGTAGCGGTCGTCGGTCGAGCACATCGAGATGACCGCCTTGAGCTCGGGCGGGCGCCGCGCCGCGATCTGGAGCCCGTTGAAGCCGCCCCACGAGATGCCGACCATCCCGAGCGATCCCGTGCACCACGGCTGCGAGGCGATCCACGTCAGAACCTCGAGCCCGTCGTCCTGCTCCTGTCGCGGGTACTCGTCGAGGATCACACCGTCGGAGTCCCCGGTCCCGCGGATGTCGACCCGGACCCACGCGTAGCCGTGCCCCGCGAACCACGTCCCGAGCGGTTCGTCGCGTGCTGCCATCCCGTCGCCCTTGCGGTAGGGGAGGTACTCGAGGATCGCCGGCACGGGCTCGCCGGTGACCGGCCGCCAGATCCGGGCGGCGAGGCGGGTACCGTCGGATAGCGTGATCCACTCGTTGTCGGTGCGCTCGACGGGGAACGGGAACTCGGTGACGGTGCGGACGTCGTCGGGGCTCATACCGTCATCATCGCGCGACGCCGGTCGCGTACAAGCAGGCCCTCGATAGGCTGCGAGACATGATGTCCGCGCACCCGATCGTCCCGCCCGAGCCCGTCCCCGATCTCGACTGGGAGCCGGAGCGAGCCCGCGAGGTCGGCGAGGCCGCCGTCGACCTGTGGACCGAGCTGCTCGAGCGTCTCCGCGACCTCCCGGTGAGCCGGATGCAGCCCGCCGACGAGGTCGCCGCCGCGGTCGAGGTCCCGATCCGCGCCGAAGGCATGTCGCCCGCCGAGTTGATCGAGGTGATGCGGCCGCTCGTGCTCGAGCAGGCCGTCTACCCCGGCCATCCTGGCTTCCTCGCCTACATCTCCGGCGCAGGGACCGTGCCGGGTGCGGCCGCCGATCTGATCGCCGCAGGCCTGAACGCGAACGCCGGTGGGTGGTCGCTGTCCGGCGGCGTCACCGAGTTCGAGCTGGCCCTGATGCGCTGGCTCGCCTCCCGGTTCGGGCTACCCGAGGGCGCCGGTGGGCTCGTCACACCCGGCGGCGCGACGTCGAACATCACCGCGCTCAAGGCCGCGCGTGACGCGGCCCTCCCCGACGTGCGGGCGAACGGACTCGCCGGGCGACCGGTCGCCTTCTACGCCTCGACCGAGTCGCACGCGACGGTGCTGGAGGCCGCCGACATGATCGGCGCCGGCGAGGCGAGCGTCCGGCTGATCGACACCGACGACTCACTTCGGATGCGGATGGACCTGCTGGCCCACGCGATCGCCGCCGACCGTGCCGCCGGCGTGATCCCGGTCGCGGTCGTCGGCACGGCGGGCACCACCGGCCCCGGCACGGTCGACCCGCTCCCCGTGATCGCCGACGTCTGCGCACGCGAGCGCATCTGGTTCCACGTCGACGCCGCGTACGGCGGCGCCGCGGTCTTCTCGACGCCGCTGCGTCCCCTGCTCGCGGGGATCGAGCACGCCGACACGATCACGTTCGATCCGCACAAGTGGCTCTCGGTGCCGCTCACGGCCGCCGTCCTCCTGGCCCGCGAGCCCGACCGCCTGGTGTCGGCGTTCGACCACGAGGCCGCGTACACGCGCGAGGTCCGGGAGCGGACGCGCATCGGCGAGAACCTCGGCTCGTACTCCCAGGCGTGGTCGCGCGGGTTCTCGGCGCTGAAGATCTGGGCGTCGCTCGCCGGTCACGGGACCGACGCGTACGACCGCCGCCTGGCCCACGATGTGGCGTTGGCGCGGTACCTGGCCGCGCGGGTCCGCGACGAGCCGACCCTCGAGCTGGGGATCGACCCCGTGCTCCCGATCGTCTGCTTCCGGATCGTGCGGGACGGGCTCACGGCCGAGCAGACCGACGACCTGAACGAACGGGTGATGGAGGCGATACGCCGCGAGGGCAAGGTGTTCCCGTCGAACGCCGAGATCGGTGGGCGCTACTTCCTCCGTGCCTGCATCTCCAACTTCCGCACGGAGGCCGAGGAGATGGACGCGTTGGTCGAAGCCGCCGTGCGTCTCGGTGCGGGGCTCAGCTGAGGGCGGAGGCGGCCGCGAGGAGCCGGTCCACCAGGTAGTCGGCGAACGAGGGCCGGACGAACACGCGGGTCGCGTCCTCGCGCTCCTGGCAGATCACCTGGGCCTTCGCGAACAGGGTCTGCGCGCAGACGCCCGGGAGCCAGCCGCCGCGCGGGTCGAGGTCGAGACCGCATCCGCTCGCGAGCAGATCCAGACGCGACGCACCGCGCAGGTCGACCACGGCGCGGTTCGCGCTCACGTCGACGATCGACCGGTGCTCGCCTCCGAACGCGGCCTCGAGCTCGGCGACGATCAGCGTCTCGGTCCCAGGCAGGCCGACGACGAGCCACTCGTCGGGGCCGAGCCACAGGACGCCTCGGGTCTCGTCGCCCAGGACCGTGTTCGGGGTCGTGGGGAAGCCGAGCTGCCACACCGACGTGGGGTCGCAGCGGACGTCGATCTGCGCGAGGAACGGGACCTCGACGGCCTCGAGCGCCGTCAGGTCGGCCTCGCGGTGGGCGAGCGGCGAGCGCCGGAGCGACTCACCCGTCACGGCGGGCTCCCTCGGGATCGTGGAACACGGCAGAGGCGATCGTGACCGGCACGTCGCCGTCACCGAGCGCGGCATGGATCGTGTCGCCGTGCCGGACGGCGCCGCCCTTCACCACCGCGAGCGCGATCGAGCGGCCGAGCACCGGCGAGCGGTACGACGAGGTCACGTGGCCGAGCATCGGGACCGGGGGCGTGCCGCCCGGCTCCTCGACGAGCTGGGCACCCTCGGGGAGCACGACCGCGGGGTCCTCGGTCAGGAGCCCGACGAGCTGCCCGCGGCCCTCACGCGCCGTGTCGGGTCGCCGGAGGGATCGCCGCCCGACGAAGTCGGAGTCGTCCTTCCGCACGATCCACGACATGCCGAGGTCATGCGGGGTCATCGTGCCGTCGGTGTCCTGCCCGACGATCACGTAGCCTTTCTCGGCGCGGAGCACGTGCATCGCCTCGGTCCCGTACGGCGTGATGCCGAACGGCTCGCCTGCGGCCATCACGGCCTCCCACAGTGCCGCCCCGTACCACCAGGGCACGTGGAGCTCATAGGCGAGCTCGCCGCTGAAGCTGACACGGCACAGCCTCGCGGGGATGCCTGCGACCGCGCCCTCGCGCCACGTCATGAAGGGGAACGCCTCGTTCGACAGGTCGACGGTGGCGGCGGTCGCGGCCACGACCTCGCGCGCGAGCGGCCCGTTCACGGCCGCGACCGCCCACTGCTCGGTCACGCTCGTGCAGAAGACCTGGAGCTGCGGCCACTCGGTCTGGAGCCACTCCTCGAGGTGGTCGAGGACCCTGGCGGCGCCGCCGGTCGTCGTGGTGAGGAGGTAGCGGTCCTCGGCCAGGCGCATCGCGACCCCGTCGTCGAAGACCATGCCGTCGAGCCCGAGCATGAACCCGTAGCGGATCGAGCCGACGGCGAGGGTCGACATCCGGTTCGTGTAGATCCGGTCGAGGAAGTCGGCGGCGTCGGGGCCGGCGACCTCGATCTTGCCGAGGGTGCTCGCGTCCATCACGCCGGCGCGCTCGCGGACCGCGAGGCACTCCCGGGCGACCGCCTCGTCGAGCGTCTCGCCGCCGATCGGGAAGTACCAGGGGCGCTTCCACTGGCCGACGTTCTCGAAGACGGCCCCTCGCGCCACGTGCCACGCGTGGATCGAGGTGCGCCGCTCGGGGTCGAGCAGCGTGCCCCGGTCGGGGCCGGCGAGCGCCGCGAACGGGATCGGCTCGGCGGGCGGGCGGACGTTCGTCGGGCCCTCGGAGCCCGGGGGCAGGCCGAGGGCGGCATTCACGATCTGGGCGGTCACGACACCGCTCGTGCGGCCCTGATCGATCGCGGTCCCGATGTAGGTGGCCCGCTTCACGTGCTCGGTCGAGCGGAGGCCGCGTCGGACGGCCGTCAGGACGTCGGCGACGGTCTGGTCGCGCTGGAACTCCACGAAGTGCATCGTGAGGTCGTTCGCGGGGACGTAGGGGATCACGGGACCGGTGGGGAGGCCTTCGCCGCTGGCGGCGCCGATCACCTCCAGCCACGACGGTGCGGTGCCGTCCGGGACGAAGCACGAGCGAGCCGCGTGGTAGCGCAGACCCCCGCCGATCCCGCGATAGAGGGTGAGGTTCGGGTTCCAGCCGCCCGAGACCGCGATCAGGTCGGCCTCGACGTCGCGCGAGGCGCCGCCGGGGCCGGTGAGACGGGCGCCGACGACGCGCCGGTCACCGTGCGCGCCGGCGACGGCCCACCCGCCGAGGACGGCGATCCCGCCCGCCCGCGCGGCGTCCATCGCCGACCCCTCGGTCGAGGCGTCGACCACCAGCACGTCGGCGCCGGCGTCGCGGAGCACCCGGGCGGTCGTGTACGCCCAGTGGTTCGTCGTGAACACGACGGCACGCTCGCCGGGCAGGACGCCGTAGCGGGTGACGTAGGCCCACGCCGCGCCGGCGAGCATCACGCCGGGCAGGTCGTTCCCGGCGAACGGGATCGGCCGTTCGCTGGCGCCGGTCGCCAGGACCACGCGTCGCGCCCGCACGTGCCAGATCCGCTGTCGGTTCGGCGGGCGTTCGTGGAGGATCACGTAGCCGTCGTCGTAGACGCCCGCCGCGGTCGTGCCCGTCAGGACCGTGACCCCCTCGGCTTCGAGGGTGACGTCGGCCGGTCCGAACGCCTCCTCGACCAGGATCGTCCGCTGGCCACGCGCCGCGGCCTCGCGGGCGGTGGCGACCCCGAAGGGTCCCGCGCCGATCACGAGCACCTCCACGTGCCGGTGGCGGTGCTCGGTCGGCGGCGAGGTCGGGGGATCGAGCGGCAGGACGCCGACGCCGGGTCTGCTCCGGGCGACGAGGCCCTCGACGACCGGCACGCGGGTCGCCGCGACGATCGGGTCGAACCACGGCGCCGAGACCTCGACGAAAGCGTTCGGCTCCTCGACCCCGGCGGTCATCACCCCGCGCGGCCGCCCCAGGATCGGTGACGTGAAGGCGTCGGCCATGTCGCTGGCGAGCAGCGCGCTCGCCAGCGTGTCGCCGGCGAACGCGGGCAGTTCCCGGTCGTCGAACCGCACCGAGAGGGACTGCCCCCTGTCGATCGCGGACCCGCCGGCTCCGAGGCGCCTCATGCGGGCGGCTCCTCGTCTGTCCGGTAGGTCGCGATCATGCGGTGCGAGGCGGTGTCGCGCACGGCGTTGAACCACCGGCGGCAGCCCGCGGCGTGGATCCAGCGCTCCCGGAACAGCCCCTCCGGGTTGTCACGCATGAACAGGTAGTCGGCCCACTGCTCGTCGGTGAGCGCCGATGGGTCAGCGGGGTAGGCGACGTGCGCCTGTCCGCCGTAGCGGAACTCGATCTCGTCACGCGGACCGCACCACGGACAGCGGATCAGCAGCACCTCAGGCGGCCCCCTCGTCGGACGTCGCGACGAGGCGCTTCGGGGCGGTCATCCGCCATGCCTCGGTGACGAGTTCGCGGAGCTCGCCCGCGTCGGCCTTCGAGATCACGACGCCGACCCAGCCCTTCGATCCCACGTACGGGGGGACGAAGAACGCGTCGGTGTCCATCGTGACGAGCGCCTGTTGCTCGTCGAACGTCGACTTGATCCAGGCGTGGCACTCGTGCTCGCTGAACATCATGAAGATGCGGTCCCGGACGCGGAACGTCGCCGTCTCCCAGGTCTCGCGTTCCTCCGCCTCGGGGAGGGTCAGCGCGAACGAGCGGAGGGTGGACGTGCGCATCAGTGCGCCACCGCCGCCGCGCCGTGCTCGTCGATCAGGGCGCCGGTCGTGAACCGTTCGAGCGTGTACGGCTCCGCGAGCGGGTGGGGACGCCCGTTCGCGATCGTGTCGGCGTAGACCCAGCCGGAGCCCGGCGTGGCCTTGAAGCCACCGGTGCCCCAGCCGCAGTTCAGGTAGAGGCCGTCGAGGGGGCCGAGCCCCACGATCGGCGACGCGTCGGGGCACACGTCGACGATCCCGCCCCAGGTCCGCAGGAGCGCGGCGTGGGCGAAGATCGGGAACAGCTCGATCGCCGCGGCCATCTGATGTTCGATCACGTGGAACGACCCGCGTTGCGCGTACCCGTTGTACGCGTCGATCCCCGCGCCCATCACGAACTCGCCCTTGTCGGCCTGCGAGACGTAGACGTGCACCGCGTTCGACATCACGACGGTGTCGAGCACCGGTTGGTACAGGACGCTCACGAGCGCCTGCAGGGGGTGGGACTGCAGAGGCAGGCGAACGCCGAGCCTCTCCGCGAGCACGCTCGTGTGCCCGGCCGCGGCGAGTGCGACCTTGTTCGCGCGGATCGAGCCCCGCGTGGTCTCGACCCCCTCGACCCGGCCCCCCTCACCGTGGAGGAACCCCACGACTTCCGCGTGCTCCACGACGTCCACCCCCCGCTCGCTCGCGCGCGTCGCGTAGGACCACGCGACCCGGTCGTGGCGGGCGACCCCGCCGCGGCGCTGGAGCGTGCCGCCGAGCACTGGGTGCCGCACGTCGGGGGAGATGTTCACGATCGGGCAGAACTCCTTCACCTGCGCCGCGTCGAGCCACTCCGCGTCGACCCCGTTCAGCCGGTTCGCCTCGACCCGACGTCGAGACGAGCGAACGTCACCGAGGTCGTGCGCGAGGTTCAGCACCCCCCGCTGGCTGAACTGGAGATCCCACTCGAGCTCCTCCTCGAGCCCTTCCCACAGCGTCAGGGAGTGCTCGTAGAGGGCCGCCGATTCGTCCCACAGGTAGTTCGAGCGGATGATCGTGGTGTTGCGTGCGGTGTTCCCTCCGCCCAGCCAGCCCTTCTCGACCACGCAGACGTCGGTGACGCCGTGAACCGTCGCGAGGTAGTAGGCGGTCGCGAGCCCGTGGCCGCCGGCGCCCACGATCACGACGTCGTACGCGGCCTTCGGCTCGGCGGATCGCCACAGGCGGTCGGGGGCGGGGTGCATCGATCGGAGCCTACCTGGGGGCCCGGGAAGCGGTCGACCCGTGGCGCGCCACGCGCAACCGCGCTCCACCGGGTTGCTCTCCTCGCTAGGCTGTTGCGTGGTGGGAGACGTCGAGACGGACGTGACGAAGGACGAGGGCAACCTGCGGTCGGTGCGGCGTGCGATCACGGCCCTCGAGCTGATCGCCGACGCCGGAGAGCTCGGTGTCAGTGAGCTCGGTCGCCGGCTCGGGGTCCACAAGGCGACCGCCTCGCGGCTGGTCGCCACGCTCGCGGAACGGGGCCTCCTCGAACGCGATCCCCGCACCGAGAAGGTCCACCTCGGGTTCGCGCTGATCCGGCTCGCCGGCTCCGCGATGGCAGGGCTCGACATCGTGCGGATCGCCCACCCCGTGCTCGACGACCTCGCCGAGGACACCCGGGAGACCGTGAACCTCGGCGTCCTCTCGGACGACGCGGTCGTGTACATCGACCAGGTGACCGGAACCCGCTCGGTCGTCGCCGTGAGCTGGGTCGGACGGCGCACGCCCCTGCATGCGACCTCGAACGGGAAGGTGCTCCTCGCCCATATGGACCCCGCCGACCGCGACCGGCTCCTCATCCTGCCGCTCGAACCCATGACGGACAGGACCGTGACGGATGCGGCCGAGCTCCGTCGGCAGCTCGAGCAGATCACCGCTCGGGGGTACGCGCAGACGCTCGAAGAGCTTGAGGAAGGCCTGAACGCCGTCGCCGCCCCGGTGCGCCAGGCCGACGGACGCGTGACGGCGGCGCTCAGCGTCAGCGGCCCGGCCTTCCGGATGCGACCGGTGGACCTCCCACGGATCGCCCGTCGCACGATGGAGGCGGCCGACGCGATCTCGCGCCGGCTCGGCTACGTGGAGCGTCGGTCGTCCCGGGGTCGCTGACGGGCTACCGCGGGGGGGCTCCGCGGCGGTACGCTCCGGCTCTTCGCACCGACGGAGGGGGTGGGCAGATGTCGATCACGTGGGACCGCAACCGGCGTACCGCCGGGACCCTGCTCGAGGCCGTGGGAGCCACGCCCCTCGTACGGCTCGGACGGGTCGCCCCCGAGGTCGAGCTGTTCGCGAAGGTGGAGTGGTACGGCCCGACCGGCTCGGTGAAGGACCGGATCTACGCGCACATGCTCGCGAAGGCCGAGGCCCGCGGCGACCTCAAGCCCGGGATGACCCTGATCGAGTGCACGACCGGCAACGCCGGGATCGCGTGCTCGGCGGTCGCGGCGATCAAGGGGTACGACTGCGTCATCGTGATGCCCGAGGGGATGAGCCCCGAGCGCAAGGCGATGATCAAGGCCTACGGCGCCGACCTCGTGCTGACCCCCGGCGCGGGCACCGACATCGACCTCGCGCTCGCGAAGATGCGCGAGATCGTCGCCGCCGAGCCCGGGAAGTACTTCTTCCCGGGGGAGTTCGAGAACCCGGACAACCCCGAGGCGCAGATGGTCTCGGGCGAGGAGATCTGGGAGCAGCTCGGAGGCGACGTCGATGCCGTCGTCGGTTCGCAAGGGACCGGGGGGTGGATCTCGGGATCCGCCCGGGCGTTGAAGGCACGCGACCCGTCCATCGTCGCGTGGGCGGTCGAGCCCGCGGAGTGCCCGTTGATCACCGAGCACCGCTGGGGGACCCACGGCGTGCCGGGGATCGGCGACGGCATCGTGCCGCAGAACCTCGACCTCGCGTTGATGGACGGCGTGGTGACGGCCACGACCGAGGAGTCGCTCGTGATGGCCCGCCGCATGGCCCGCGAGGAAGGGATGCTCTGCGGTCCATCGTCGGGGATGAACGTCGTGGCGGCGTTGAAGGTCGTCGAGAAGCACCCGGAGCTCCGGCGCATCGTGACGGTGATCGCCGACACCGGCCAGCGGTACCTCTCGGGTGAGTTCTTCGGCGAGGGACCGCACGTAGAGGAGCCCGACCGCGACCACACGATGGACGACCACACCCTGGCGCAGCTCGCCGCGCACCGGGACCGTCTCGAGTTCCTGACGTAACGGTAGGGTTCGCCTCATGAGCGAACCCTGGGAACTCACCGCCGTCGACGCCCTCGCCGCGATGCGGGCGAAGGAGCTGTCTCCCGTCGAGCTGCTCGCGTCGGTGCAGGCCCGCGCCGACGCGGTCGAGCCGGTCGTGAACGCGCTGTGCGACCGTCTCGACGAGGACGCCCTGGCGGCGGCGAAGGCCTCCGAGGAGCGCTACGCGAGGGGTGAGGACGTGCGGGCGCTCGAGGGGCTGCCCGTCGCGATCAAGGAGGAGATGCCGGTCGCAGGCTGGCGGATGCGCTACGGCTCGCTCGCCGTGGACGAGGTGGCCGAGCACACGGCGCCGGTGCCCGAGCGGGTCTTCGCGGCGGGCGCGGTGGTCCATGCGCGGACCACGACGCCGGAGTTCTCGTGCGCCGGCTACACGCACTCGAAGCTCTGGGGCATCACGCGGAACCCCTGGAACCCCGAGGTCGCGGTGGGCGGGTCGAGCGGAGGCTCGGGCGCCTCGCTCGCGAGCGGGACCTCGACGCTCGCGACCGGCTCCGACATCGGCGGCTCGCTCCGGATCCCCGCCTCGATCAACGGGGTGGTCGGCGTTCAAGGCGCCGCACGGGCGTGTCCCGACCTACCCGCCGTTCAACCTCGACCGCTACTGCCACGACGGCGCGATGGCGCGCACGATCGCCGACACCGCGCTGTTCCACGACGCGATCTCGGGGCCGCACCCGCTGGACATGACCTCGATCCGACCGAAGCTGGAGCTCGGGACCCGTTTCGACGGGATCGAGGGGATGCGGATCGCGCTGTCGGTCGATCTCGGCTCGTGGGAGGTCGACGAGGAGGTCGCGGCGAACACCCGTGAGGCGGCGGCGGCGCTGGAGCGCGCCGGCGCGATCGTCGACGAGGTCGAGCTGCCCTGGAGCCTCGCGCGGCTCATGAGCGCCGCCCGGCGTCATTACGCGGCGATCTTCGGCGCGTACATCGGCGAGGTCTGCGACGCGGCGCCCGACCTGGTGAACGACTACTCGGTCGCGTGGGCCGACGACGTCCGGTCGCTGATGGGCGAGCCCGGGGCGGTCCTGCACGGCCTGGAGATGGAAGGCGAGCTGTGGGCGCCGCTCGGCGAGCTGTTCGAGACGTACGACGCGCTGCTGTGCCCGACCTGGGCCGTCACGGGGATCCCCGCGGGCGACAGCTTCATCGGGCAGCTGTTCGACGACGGCGGACCGAACGATCGTCAGTTCACCTGCTACATGACGACGCCGTTCAACCTGTTCTCCGCGTGTCCGGTGCTGTCGGTGCCGAGCGGCATCGCGCCGTCGAACGGGGTCCCGACCGGTGTCCAGATCGTGGCGCGGACGTTCGACGACGTGACCGCGTTCCGGATCGGTGCGGCGCTCGAACGCGAACGCCCGTGGACGGGCCTGGCGTCGTTCGCCCCGTGATCTACCGGCTGCACCTCGAGTCCGCCCCGAAGAAGCGCACGACCATGGTGCACGTCTCGAACCTGATGGGGAGCTGCGTCGGCGGGCCGACGACCGACGAGACGCTCGAGCACGGCTGGGAGCACCTGCGAGGAGATCCGACGAGGCCGGTATGAGCGACGTCGAGGTGCGGCTGCAGGCGCTCGCCGAGCGTGACCTCGACGCGTGGCCGCAGATGCCCGGCCGGCTCATCCACGTGCTGGCGCCCGGCCTGGGCGTCGACGTCGAGGTTGCCGCGGGCGCCGCCGACCTCGCCACGGGGGAGCCCCTGCAACGCGGCGCCCGCTTCCGGATCGCGAGCGTCACGAAGCCGTTCGTCGCGGCCGCGACGCTCCGGCTGGTGGAGGACGGACGTCTGTCGCTCGACGACACGCTCGACGACCTGGTGGCCCCCGAGACGTCGGAGGTGCTCCGGGGCGGCGGGTACGCGACCGACGCGATCAGGCTGCGACATCTGCTCACGCACACCAGTGGCATCTACGACTTCGCGGCCGACGCGTACGATCCGTCGATCCCCGACGGGTTCACCGCCGCCTGCTGGAGCGACCCCTCCCACCGCTGGACCCGGCTGGAGCAGATCTCGTTCGCCGTGAGCCACGGGAGGCCGTACGGTCCGCCCGGGACGGTGTTCGGGTACTCGGACACCGGCGCGTGCCTGGTCGGGGAGAGCCTCGAGCGGACGACCGGCCTCACGATGGGTGCGGCGATCCGCGAGCTGGTCGGGTACGAGCGGCTCGGCCTGCGACACACCTGGCAGGAGACGGTCGAACCCGAGCCGGCCGACCTGCCGCCGCTGTCGCACCAGTACGAGGGCGAGCACGACGTGGCGGACTTCGATGCGTCCGTCGACCTCTACGGGGGCGGCGGACTGATGTCGACGTGTGCGGATCTCGCCCGGTTCTTCCGGGGGCTGTTCCGCGACGACGTGTTCCGATACCCGGCGACGCTCGCCACGATGACCACCACCCTCGACGGCATCCCTCGCATCGGGGGGACGGAGATCGGAGACGATCCGGCCGACGCCGCCATGTTCCTGGTCCGTGCCGAGATCGGCGGCGAGACCTGGTGGGGGCACCAGGGGTGGTGGGGCACGACGGCCTTCACGTGCCCGCGACTCGACATCACGGTCGTGGCCGGGAACCAGCAGGCGCACATGCCGGAGGCGTTCGAGGGCATCGCGATCGTGGGCGACGTGCTCGCCGTGGTGACAGGCTCCTGAACGGGGTCAGTTCGTGACAGCGCGATCACCCTCGGGTCGCGCGGTAGATCGCGGCGATGTCGTCCGGGGTCGTCCCGCAGCAGCCTCCGACCGATACCGCGCCCGCCTCGCGCCAGCGGCGAGACCCCGCCCCGAGGTCGGGCCGCGGTCCCTGCGCGTGCCACACCTTCGCCTCGGCGTCCCAGGTCGAGCCGAGGTTCGGGTAGGCGAGCAGCGGCGTGCCCACACCGGCGGCCGATCGAAGCAGCGAAGGGACGAACCCGGGCGGTGAGCAGTTCACCCCGACCGCGACGACCTGGGGGCTCGACGCCGCCAGGGCGACCGCCTCGCGGAACGGCGTCCCATCGCTGATGCGCTCTTCGTCGCGGCAGCTGAAGGCGATCCACGCGCGCGCCTCGGGATACGCGTCGAGCAGCGTCACGAGCGCCTCGGCCTCCTCGATCGCGGGGATCGTCTCGATCGCGAGGAGGTCCGGCTCAGCTGCCAGCAGCGCTTCGAGCCGGGGCCGATGCCAGTCCACGAGCTCCCGGACCGAGCGCCCGTAGCGCCCCACGTACTCCGACCCGTCAGCCAGCGAGGCTCCGTACGGCCCCACCGAGGCGGCGACCAGGTCGGCACCCGCGTCGCGCGCGAGCCGGACCGACAGGGCCAGCAGCCGGTCGGTCCCCGCGGCGTCGATCCCCCGGCGTGCGAAGCCCTCGTAGGACGCCTGGTAGCTCGCGGTGATCGCCACGTCGGCGCCCGCCGCACGGTACGCCTCGTGCACGTCTCGGATCAGGTCAGGCCCCTCGAGCAGCACCCTCGCGGACCAGAGCTCGTCCGGCAGCTCGGTGCCACGCCGTTCGAGTTCGGTCGCGAGCCCGCCGTCGAGGACGAGTCCGGTCCGGAAGCGTTCTTCGATCTCCATGGCGTCCACGGTAGCCGTGTCGGAGGCCGACGGTAGGGTCCTGAGACCTCCTCGAGCGACCAGCTGCTTGACTGACCGGCTGGACTAAGTCCACCATGGGGACGTGACACGGCAGGTGAACATCCACGAGGCGAAGACCCACTTCTCGAAGATCCTCGAGGAGGTGGAGCGCGGCGAGGAGGTCGTGATCGCGCGCGCCGGGACGCCGGTCGCCAAGGTGGTTCCGATCGAGCCCGAGCCGCCGAGGCGCAAACTCGGGCAACTCAAGGGTCAGATCTGGATCTCGGACGACTTCGACGATCCCTTGCCGTGGGACGAGTGGCTGAACGACCCCGACGACCCGCTGAACCAGGAGATGGATGGGTGAGGCTGTTGCTCGATACGCACGCGCTCCTGTGGGCGGTCGAGGATCCGAAACGGCTGTCACCCGTCGTTCGGCGTCGGATAGAGGACGGCCACAACCGGGTGTTCGTCAGCCTCGCCTCGCTCTGGGAGCTCGCGATCAAAGGTGCGGTCGGACGGCTCGAGACCAGCCGCCCGCTGGACGTGATCATCGAGGACGCGCTCGAACTCCACGGTTTCGAACAGATGGACCTCCGGATCGACCACGCCCTGCGGATCGCGAAGCTGCCCGCGCTCCACGGCGACCCCTTCGATCGGATGATCGTCGCGCAGGCGATCGAGGAGCGGTGCACGCTCGTGACCCGGGATCGGGCGCTGCAGGCGTATCCGGTCGATCACGTCTGGTAGCCGCTCACGCCGGACGACCGGGCGGTCCTATGCTCCGCCGCATGACCACGTACCCGATGTCGCCCGAAGACCGTGAGATCCAGGAGCGCACCCGTCGATTCGTCGACGAGGAGCTGATCCCCTGGGAGGAGCATGCCGAGGAGCACGACGGCCTGATCCCCGAGGACACCCGTGCACGCCACGACCGGCTCGTCCGGGAGCTGGGGCTGTTCGCGATGAACATGCCGAAGGACCTCGGTGGTGGCGGCTTCACGATGCTCCAGCAGGTCCTGGTCTCCGAGCAGATCGGCCGGGTGACGAACGCCCTGGGCTGGTGCCTGCACACGCCGCCGGCGTGGGCGCCCGACGTGGTGAGCCCGATGCAGCTCGAGCGCTGGATCGTCCCCACCGTGAAGGGCGAGCGCCACGAGTGCTACGCGATCACCGAGTGGGGCGCGGGCTCCGACGTCGACGCGATCGAGGCCACCGCGCGCGGCGACGGGGACGTCTACGTCCTGAACGGGCTGAAGGTCCACGTGACGTCGTACAACACCGCCAACTACCTGTTCTTCCAAGCGAAGATCGTCGGTGGCCCGAACGAAGGCGCGCACGCGATGTTCTTCGTCGACAAGGACACCCCCGGTGTCACGTGCGTGCGCGAGCCGAGGTACTCGCACACGTACGCGGATTCGCACGCGGTCGTCGAGTTCACCGACGTCCACGTCCCCGCCGACCACCTCGTCGGCGATGAGGGAGACGGGATGGCGTTCACGTACGAGTGGTTCCGCTACGAGCGGCTGATGATCGCCGCCCGGTGCTGCGGGGCGGCCGAGCGCCTGATCGAGGAGGCGACGCGGTTCGCGACCGAGCGGGTCCAGTTCGGCTCGCCGATCATCGAGAACCAGGCGATCTCCCACATGCTCGCGGACTCGCTCACCGAGCTGTGGGCCGCCCGCCTGATGACGTATCGGCTCGCCGAGAACATCGACGCCGGCGTCGACGTGAAGCTCCAGCACGGACAGTGCTCGATGGCGAAGCTCTACGCCTCGGAGATGGCGAACCGGGTCGCCGACCGAGCGGTCCAGATCTTCGGCGGACGCGGCTACATGCGTGAGAACGTCGCCGAGCGTTTCTACCGCGAGGTCCGTGTCGACCGGATCTGGGAAGGCACCTCGGAGGTCCAGCGCAACATCGTCGCCGACCAGCTGGTGAAACGGGGCGTCCAGGCGCTCGTGGGCTGAGCCCGTCCGGGCCGCCTATCATCGGTCGCTCGGGACGAACAGGAGCGGCAGGTGACGGAGACGATCCGCGTCGGGTTGATCGGGTACGGACTGGGCGGGGCGGTGTTCCACGCTCCGCTGATCGCGGCGACGCCCGCGATGACGCTGGCCGCGATCGTGACGTCGAACCCGGAGCGAGCCGCGGCCGCCGCCACCCGGTACTCGGACGCGCGGGTGGTCGCCGGCGCGGACGATCTGTGGGCGATGGCCGGCGACCTGGACCTGGTCGTGATCTCGACGGTGAACAGCGCGCACGTCCCCCTCGGGCTCGCCGCCTTCGAGGCTGGTCTGCCCGTGGTGATGGACAAGCCGCTCGCCGCGAGCGCCGCCGACGGCGAGCGGTTGCGAGCCGCGGCTGCCGACCGCGGGCTGCTGCTCACGGTCTTCCAGAGCCGCCGCTGGGACTCCGACTTCCTCACCCTGCGTGGGCTGCTGGATCGGGAGGCGATCGGAACGCCCGCGCGGTTCGAGTCGAGGTTCGAGCGCTGGCGGCCCGCGCTCGACCCCGATGCCTGGCGGGAACGCAGCGCCGGTGACGAGGCCGGCGGACTGCTGTTCGACCTCGGGAGTCATCTGATCGATCAGGCGATGCAGCTGTTCGGCCGACCGACCCGCGTGTACGCGGAACTCGAGCGCCGGCGTCCAGGCGCCGCGGTGGATGACGACGCGTTCGTCGCGCTGACCCACCCGAGCGGGGTACGGAGCCATCTGTGGATGAGCGCGGTCGCGCGGCTCCACGGGCCGCGCTTCCGGGTGCTCGGGTCGGCAGGCGCCTTCGAGTCGTACGGGCTCGATGGGCAGGAGGACGCGCTCGCCGCGGGTGGAGACCCGGCAGCAGCCGGTTGGGGCACCGAGCCGTCCGAGCGGTGGGGCACGCTGGGGACCGCGGAGGGCGAGCGCGCGGTCGAGAGCTGCCCCGGGGATTACCCCGCCTACTACCGAGCGGTGGCCGAGGCCCTGGGTACCGGCGGCCCGCCCCCGGTGGATCCGATCGACTCGATCGACGGGCTGCGCGTGATCGAGGCGGCCCTGCAGAGCGATGCCAGGCACCAGGTGGTCGAGATGGAGTGGGCCGATGTCTGACGTGGTGCGGTGGGGCATCGTGTCCCCGGCGAAGATCGGAACCCAGAAGGTGATCCCCGCGATCCAGCGTGCGGAGCGGTGCGAGGTGGTCGCGCTCGCGTCGCGGGACCCCGTCCGGGCGCAGGAGACCGCCCAGGGCCTCGGGATCGCTCGCGCGCACGGATCGTACGAGGCGCTCTTGGCCGACCCCGAGGTGGACGCGGTCTACATCCCGCTGCCGAACCACCTCCACGCGGAGTGGTCGATCGCCGCCGCGCGCGCCGAGAAGCACGTGCTGTGCGAGAAGCCGCTCGCGCTGACCGTCGCCGAGGCGGAGACGATGATCGCGGCGGCGGGCGAGGCCGGCGTCCTGTTGATGGAGGCCTTCATGTACCGGCTCCACCCGAGCTGGGTCGCGGTCCGCGAGATCGTGGCCTCCGGACGGATCGGCGAGCTCCGGACGATCCAGAGCTGGTTCGGGTACTTCAACGACGATCAGGCGAACATCCGGAACATCCTCGAGGTCGGTGGCGGGGCCCTCTACGACATCGGCTGCTACACGGTGAACGCTTCCCGGATGTTGTTCGGCGACGAGCCCTCGCGCGTCCAGGCCTCGATCGAGCGTGATCCGGTGGGGGGGACCGACGTGCTCACCAGCGCGATCCTCGACTTCCCGGGTGGCGTGGCCTCGTTCACCTGCTCGACCCGGACCGAGACGGACCAGCGGGTCCACATCTACGGGACCGAGGGGCGGATCTCGATCGGCATCCCGTTCAACATCCCGCCCGATCGTCCGACCGAGGTGTTCGTCACGGCGGGTGGGGATCCGCCGGTGGCGCCCGCCACCGAGGTCCTCACGTTCGCGCCCCGCGACCAGTACACGGTGCAGGCCGAGGCGTTCGCGGCGTCGATCCTGGACGGCGTACCGCTCCCGACCCCGATCGAGGATGCGGTGGGGAACCTCCGGACGATCGAGGCGATCTTCGCGGCGGCCGAGACCGGTCAGCCGACCGAGCCGGCGTAGTAGTCCTGGGCGAGCGCCCAGGCGTCCTTGCCGCAGATCGAGCCCGTCTTCCGCCCGACGAAGTCGTCGGCGGTGATGTGGATGCCCCCGAAGATCCGGGACACGCCCGCCTGGTCGGCGGCATCGAAGTAGGTCGCCCACTGGAGCGTGACGTCGGTGGTCGGTCCGGCCTCGACCGTGAGGGAACCGGCCGGTGCGGTCCACTCGGCGATGCCGCCGGGGAAGAACGCGCTCCCCGTGTACGCGGTGAGGACCTCGGCGGCCGCGCGGCTGAACGTGCTGTGACCGGACACGTATCCCGCGAACGACGGTGTCACGAACGTGCTCCGCTGGTAGGGCACCCACTCGGTCGCCAGGAGCCACCCGACGCCGCTCGTCTCGGTCGGGTCCTCCGGGTTCCCGAGCCAGCTGCGGACGGCGACCTCGCCGACGTGGTCCGAGAGTCCGGCGTGCCGTTCGCCCCGCGCGCTCGATGCGGGCGTGATCACCTCGATCAGCCCGGGGACCAGCGGCAGCCCGTCGACGTGGAACGAGGGCAGCGACCGATCGCTCGACTGCCCGAGCCCCCCCATGTAGCGGATCATCGAGATCGGTCGCGCGCTGTCGTAGTACCCCTTCAGACCCCAGGCGGCGACGGCGGCGTCGTGGACGCCGCCGTTCAGCGCGAGGTACAGCTTCACGTCCCACTCGAGCCGGTCCACCGTGGGACCCTCGCCACCGATCCGGAGCTCCTCGAGCTCGTCCGAGACCTCGTTCGCGATCGCGTTCCAGTGACCCGGGGGGGTCTCTGAGTCCGGGCCGTCCGCCCAGAACTCGGTGAGGACCCGCGCGAAGTCCCCGCGAGGGACCTGGTTCTGCTCGTACGGATCCGCGGTGACGGGGTTCGTCGGCCGTCCGTCGCCGTCGTTCGTGCCCAGCGTGTTGTCGCCGAGCGCACCCGGCGAGATGTCGATCGTGACACCGTCCCTCGCGTCGAGCGCGGCACTCGCGCGGATCACCTCGACGGCCGCCTCCTGGAACTCACGACGCGTCCGAGGGTCGTCGAGGTGGGGAGGCGGTCCGGGGTCGATCGGGGTCCCCTGCGCGGACGGAGGGAGCGCGAACGACCGCACGTGTCCCCAGTGGGGGCCGATCGAGCGCTGCACGTTGCCGGGGATCGGGAGCCCGTTCTGCGCGATCACCTCGGTCAGGGCCAGCGGCTGCCATCGGTTGGGGTCGACCATCTCGGCGCCGCCGTCGGCAACGACCATCGGAGGATTCACGGGCACGTACGACGTGTCGACGTAGCGCGTCTCCTCCTTCGCACCGTCGTCGCGCCCGGCCTCGATCGCCGCCGCCGCGATCCGGTTGCCCAGCGCCGCCGGGGTGTCAGCATCGGTGTCGACGTAGTCGATCCGGTAGCACAGCGCCCCCATCGTGCGAGCGAGGTCGTCGAAGGTCTCCTGCAACCCGGCCGCGTGCGCGTACCGCCACAGCAGCAACCGGTACGCCGCGAAGCTGATCGCGGCCTCGCGGTCGGCCGTCACCTCGTCCGCCGTCGCGCTTCTCGTCGATGAAGTACCCCTCGGCGCGTGCGTCGTAGGCGGCCCAGGCGTCCCACATCGCGGCCGACGTGTGGAACAGGTTCCGGGCGTGGACCGTCGGTGCCGGCGTGTCGCGGCGGATCGCACCCAGGAGCGCCTCGTCCCACATGCGCGCCACCGACCAGCCCTCGGGGATCTGTCGGGTGCAACCGTCGATCGTGTATCCCTCGGCCGCGGCGGGGCGCGTGGCCACCACCGAGAGGCCGACGCCGAGCACGGCAACGGCCGCTCCCACGGCGACGAACGGCCTCCACCTCACCGTGACACCCGCACGATCTGCCCGGCGTCGACGTCGCGCAGGGTGGTCTCCTGCCCGTCGGGCCATCGGACGCTCACCTGCGGCGCGACCTCGGCATCGCCGAGCCCGAACACGGCCCGCGGGTCGTTCGTCGACAGGTAGCTCCCGCCCGCGGCGATCTCGCGGACCAGCTCGCGTCCGTCGGGCAGCTCCACCGTGACCGTGGTTCCCGGCTGGGCCGGGGACACGGCGACGCCGAGCCAGGTGCCCTCGGTCCCCGTGTTCTCGAGCAGGAGCAGGGGACCACCGATCGTGTTCACCGCGACGTCGAGGTCACCGTCGTTGTCGAAGTCGGCGGTCGCGGCGCCCCGTCCGACGGCGATCGCGCCCGCGACCAGATCGCTGGCGTCCCGATACCCCGCGTCGCCCTGCGCCGCCAGGTTCTCGAAGAACCACACGGGCTCGGCGTCCGTGGCGAGGTCGCGGATGGGGATCGCACCGTTCACGAGCAGCAGGTCGAGGTCGGTGTCGAGGTCGAAGTCCGACCAGGACACGCCCCAGCCGGTCGAGCCCTCGAGGTCGACGCCCAGCTCGTCGCGTACGTCCACGAACGAGGGATCGACCAGGTCCGACTCCTGGCCGCGGTAGACGGCGTGCCCCTGGTTCCGGGCGTTCGCGACGAACAGGTCCTCGAGCCCGTCGCCGACGTCGTCACCCACCGCGACGCCCATGCCCGCCCCGGGGTCGGCCACGCCCGCCTTCCCCGCGAGCTCCTCGAACCGGAACCCCAGGCCGGCAGGATCGGCCTCCGCCCCGCCCGGCCACGGGACGTTGTCGTACAACCGGTTCGGCTTGGTGTCGTTCGCGACGTACAGGTCGAGATCGCCGTCGGTGTCGAGATCCGAGAACGTGGCACCCAGCCCGTACTCGAACGCGACCGCCTCCAGGCCGGCATCACGTCCGACCTCGCGGAACGTGACGCCCTCGGATCCCTCGCCTTCGTTCAGGTAGAGGAGGTCGCGGACACCGCCGTAGGTGTTCGGGAACCCGAGGGTCGCGGACGCGTTCGGCGTGTTCAGGTCGGTGTAGCCGGCGACGAACAGGTCGGGCCAGCCGTCCCGGTTCACGTCGGCGACGGCGGCCCCGCTGTGCCAGCCGAAGGCCTCGACCCCGGCCGCCTCGGTGCCGTCGACGAACCGCCCGTCGCCCTCGTTCCACAGGAGGGCGGCACGGTCCGAGCCGGTCACGTAGAGGTCGGTCAGTCCGTCGCGGTTCAGGTCGGCGGCGACGCATCCGTTCCCTCGGAGCTGGACATCAGCGCCCGAGCCTTCGCTCACGTCGACGAACGTGCCGCCCTCGTTACGGAACAGCGCGCTGTGGGGCAGCCCTCCTTCCTCCTCCCACCGTGCCGCGTCCCCGTACGAGTAGGAGTTCACGGCGAACAGATCCATCCAGCCGTCGTCGTCGACATCGAGCCAGCACACGCCCCCGCCGAGCATCGCGCCGACGTCGGGGCCGGTCTCCCATCGGAAGGCGCCTTGGCGGAAGTCGAGCCCCACCTCGGCCGCCACGTCGCGGAAGCCGAGCGGGGTGCCGGGTACCCGCGCCGGGCCCATCGGCGACGTGTCGGACGTCGTGCAGGCGGCGGCCAGGAGTGCGAGCGTCAGCGCGGCGATCCGTCGGATCATGTGATCGTCCACTCCTCGCGGTGGGTGACCGACGCACCCGGGGCGAGGACGGCGGTCGGGCCGAGCGTCTCGATCTCGCAGAAGCGGTCGCAGACGTAGGTCTGGAACGCGGCGCCGAGATCGGTGTACGACGCGAGACGATCGACCGAGATACGCGTGTCGACCCGGACCCCACCGAGCTCGTAGCGGATGCCGCTGGCGGAGCCGGCGGTCCCCACCTTGATGGGCGGACCCGCCGACGCCTCGACCTCGAGCGTGTCGCTTCCGATCGTCAGCCGCGCGTCGGTCGGGTCCGTGTACGGCCACAGGACGAGGGCGCGGTCGGCCTGCAGCCCGGCGCCTGCGCCGGAGAACCCGAGGGTGACACGCCCACCGAGGCGGAACTGGGAGATCGCCCAGGGCGCCACCCGGAGCGGCGCTCCGCCCCGATTCGTGAGCTCGTGGTCGACGAGCCAGCCGTCCGGGATCCCCGTGATCGTCATCGCCTTCAGGATGCCGGCGCCGTCCGGCGTCCCCTCCACGCGGATCCCATCGCCGACCCGAGCCAAGGTGCACGGCTCGTCGTCCGGCTGGTAGGTGACCGCCGGGACCTCAGGGGCGGCCCACAGCCGATGGCCGCCGCGGAGGTGGTACGCGAGCCCCTCCGGCCCCTCGAGGGTGTCGTCGGGCAGCTCCGCGAACAGGTTCCGGTCGTTCACGAACAGCCCGACGATCCGCGGACCGAACCCCGTCGCGACCTCGACCGACGACCCGGCGCCGTCGAACCGGACGGTCGCCGAGCTCACCGCACCCCGAGGACGATCTCGACCGTCAGCTGGTCGAGCGCCTCGTAGGGCTGCCCGCGTTCCCCCAGGACGCGTCGATCGAACGACATCTCCTTCAGCGCCGCGCCGCGATCGCTCGTGTACGGCCCGAGCACCATCGCGGTCGTGCCGTCGTCCTCGGCGATGCGCTCGAGCAGCCCGCGGATCTCGGGATCGACGTTCCAGCGCTCGCCCTTCTCCTTCAGGATCAGGTACGTGCGCATGCAGCCGCGCGCGAACGCCTTGACGTCCTCGTAGTCGCTCGTGCGGTAGGCGTGCGCGTCGAAATGCCGGCTCCCGGCGTACCCGACGTCCTCCAGGAACTTCACGAGGAAGAAGGCCTGCTTCGGGTTCGCCGAGCCGAAGCGCAGGTCCTGGTCGTAGCGACCGGGGATCTGGTCGTTCAGGTCGATGTGGAAGAGCTTGCCCATCGACCACGCTTGCGCGACCTGGTGGGTGAAGTTGAGCCCTGCCATGTGCTCGTGCGCCACCTCGGGGTTCACCCCGACCATCTCGGAGTGCTCGAGGGTCTCGATGAACGCGAGCATCGCGCCGGTCGTGGCCAGGTAGATGTCGCCGCGTGGCTCGTTCGGCTTCGACTCGAGCGCGAAGCGCAGGTCGTAGCCCTGGTCCTTCACGTAGCCGCACAGGAAGTCCATCGCCTCGGTGTACCGCGCGAGCGCGGTCAGCGGGTCCTTCGACGAGTCGGTCTCGACGCCTTCGCGGCCGCCCCAGAACACGTACGTGGTCGCGCCGAGCTCGACCCCGAGATCGATCGCGCGCATCGTCTTCTGGATCGCGAGCGCCCTCACCCGAGGGTCGTTCGCGGTGAAGGCGCCGTCGCGGAACGCGGGGTCCTTGAAGAGGTTCGTCGTGGCCATCGGCACCACGAGACCGGTCGCGTCGAGGGCCTTGCGGAAGTCGGACACGATCTGGTCCCGCTCGTGCGCGCTCGCGTCGATCGGCACCAGGTCGTTGTCGTGCAGGTTCACGCCCCACGCGCCGACCTCGGCCAGCAGCTCCACGAGCTGCACGGGCGACAGGACCTCACGGACCGCCTCGCCGAAGGGGTCGATCCCGATGTTGCCGACGGTCCACAGTCCGAACGTGAACCGATGCTCCGGTCCTGGTGAGTAGTCCATCGTTCCCTCCAGCGTTGGTGTGCGGATCAGGACAGGCCGCGCGAGGCCCGCGCCCGCTTCGACAAGGCATCGACGAGCACGGCGACGAGCAGTACCAGCCCGGTGATGATCGACCGCGTCCCCTGCGGTAGTCCGAGGAGGTTCATGCCGCTGTTGATCGAGGCGATGACGACCGCGCCAAGCAGGGCGGACACGACGCGGCCGACCCCACCGAACAGGCTCGTGCCGCCGATCACGGCGGCGGCGATCACGTTCAGGAGGAGGTCGCCGCCCCCCGAGCTCGTCGCGACCGAGCGGAGCCGGGACGCGAGCACGATCCCTCCGACGCCGGCCATGAACCCGTTGATCATGAAGACCGCGATCCGGATCCGATCGACGTTGAGGCCGGCTCGCCTCGCGGCTTCGGCGCTCCCGCCGACCGCGTACACGTGACGCCCGAACCTCGTGCGCGCCGCGATGAACGACCAGAACAGCAGGAAGACCCCCAGGATCACGGTGGCCATCGGCACCCCTCGATCCATGTTCGCGTAGTAGACGGCCGCGAACGTGATGATCCCCAGCCCGCCGATCTGCAGCCCGATCAGGGAGGCGGGCTTGGACTCGAGCCCTCCCTCCCGACGTGTTTGCGCGGTCGTGATCTGCGAGAAGGCGTACCCGACGACCACGACCGCGGCGACCACGTAGCCCTGCACGTCGCTGAGGAAGGAGTTCGCGATGTCGACGATCGTCGGCTCCGAGATGCGGATGCTGCCGGTGGTCGAAGCCTGCGTCATGAGGACGAGCACGACGCCCGACCAGATCATCAGGCCCGCCAGGGTGACGACGAACGACGGCACGCCGGCCTTCGTGATCACGATCGCTTGCACGAACCCGATGAGCGTGGTGACCGTGACCGCCGCAAGGATCGCGAGCCACCAAGGCCAGCCCGGATCGCCGGTGCGGATCAGGAGCGTCATGATCACGCCGCCCACCGCGCTCACGTAGGCGATCGAGAGGTCGATCTCGCCGATCAGGAGCACGAAGACGATCCCGATCGCGAGCGTCGCCACCGCGGCCATCTGGAGCAGCAAGTTCGTGAAGTTCCGCTCGGTGAGGAAGGTGTCGTTCAGGGCCCCGAAGACGATGGCGATGATGATGAGCGCGACGATGATCGGCAGCGAGCCGAGTTCGCCGCCTCGGACGCGCTGCCACCAGTCGCGGACGTAGACGGCGAGCGTCGGCACGGTCCCGGTGGCCCGGTCCGCGGGTGGCGGAACGGTCGCGTCGGTCGTGTCGCTCGGTGCGCTCGGGGTGTCCGGGTCGGTCATCGGGCTTCCACCGCCGCCGAATCCGCCATGCCGGGCACATGCTGCAAGGCGCCTGCCGTGATCGCGTGGACGACGTCTTGCTGCGTCGTGGCCGCGCGTTCGAAGAGCGCCACCTGCTGTCCGAGCCGAAGGACCGTGATGCGGTCGGCGCACTCGAACACGTCGTGCAGGTTGTGCGAGATGATGACGACCCCGAGTCCGCGCTCCGCGAGTCGGCGGACCAGGTCCAGGACCTGCCGCGTCTGCGCCACTCCGAGTGCCGCGGTCGGCTCATCGAGGATCACGAGCTTGGAGTTCCACATCACCGATTTCGCCACTGCGACCGCCTGCCGTTGGCCCCCCGACAACCCGATCACTCGCTGGCGGACGGACCGGAGGGTGGTGACCGAGAGCGTCGCGAGCGTTTCGCTACACGCCTGCTCCATGGCCGGTTCGTCAAGGACGATCCCGTTGCGCCGCTTCTCACGGCCCAAGAACATGTTGGCGACGACGTCGAGGTTGTCCGCGAGTGCGAGGTCCTGGTAGACGACCTCGATACCGAGCCCCGCCGCCTCGCGCGGGCTGTGGATCCGAACGGGTCGCCCCTCGAACTCGACCTCGCCCTCGTCGAAGGGGTAGATCCCGGCGATCCCCTTGATCAGGGTGGACTTCCCAGCCCCATTGTCGCCGACCAGGGCCATGACCTCGCCTCGACGGACCTCGAAATCGACGCGGTAGAGGGCCTGCACCGCCCCGAAGGCCTTGGAGATCCCCGTGCACTTGAGCATCGGCGTTTCAGCCATCGACGACCTGCTTCCTCCTTCGGGGCCGGCCTGCGGCCGGGGCGCTCTCGCCCCGGCCGCGAGGCCGTCCGTTCGCGCGATCCTTCCGCTCCGGCTAGGCCGCGTTCTCCGTGCACCACGTGGTGCTCGCGACGTCGCCAGTGCAGATCTCCTCGACGGTACGGAACCCGTCGGCGATCACGGTGTCGGCCATGTTGTCCTCGGTGACCGGGATCGGGACCAGACCGAAGTACGGGACGACCCCGTCACCCTCGGCCGATTCGGTCGGCTGCCCCGTCGCCGCCTCGATCCCGAAGAGCGCGTACTCGAAGTCGAACTCGGTCGTGAGGATGTCCTCACCAGCCCGCAACGCGAGCGCGATCGCGGAGGCCAGCCCCGCCTCGCTCTGGATCGGCTTGTACGTGCTCATCGTCTGCCGGCCGAGCAGGACGTTCTGCATCCCCTCCGCCGTGGCGTCCTGGCCGCTGACCGGGATCGGGTCCATCCCCGCGGAGTCGACCGCGTTTGCGGTGGCGGCCGCGAGCCCGTCGTTCGCCGCGAACACGGCGTCCACGCCGTTGTTCGCGTCGACCAGGATCTGCTCCATGATCGTCAGGGCCTCCTGGTTGTCCCAGCCCGGCACGTGCTGGTCGGCCACGAGTGCCCAATCGCCCGCCTCGACGCGTGCCTCGACCGTCTCCGCGTAGCCCTGCCGGAACAGGAACGAGTTGTTGTCTTCCTCGCCGCCGTTCAGCATCACGACGCGAGGCTGGTCGAGTCCGAGCTCGTCGATCGTCGGCTCGAGGATCTCGGCCATCGCGGCGCCGACCGCCACGTTGTCGAAGCTCACGTACGCGGCGCCGCCGGCGCCACCCGTGTTGAACCGGTCGTACTCGAGGACATCGATCCCGGCCTCCGTGGCCTGGTCGATGATCGCCGCGCCCGACCCGGTGTCGAGGCTCGTGAGCACGATCACGCTCGCGCCGTCGGCGATCGCCTGCTCCGCCTGCGACTGCTGCGTCGCGGCGTCACCTTCGGCGTTCACGATCGTGAAGTCCTCGCCGTCGACGAGGCCGGCTGCTTCGAAGTTCTCACCGAAGTAGCGGCGGTCGTCTTCCTCCCAGCGGGTCGACGACTCGGTGTCGGGCAGCAGGACCCAGATGCTGCCCAGGTCCTCGCCGCCGGTCTCGCTGCCCGACCCGCTCTCGTCGTCGCTGCACGCGGCAGCGACCATCGTGAGCACGATCAACATCCCGGCCCACGCCCGGAATTTCCTTCCCCTCATGCGTACCTCCCCCGATCTTGCCGCGTCCTCGCGGCGTTCCCACGTGCATCGTTCGATGCCTCGCGTCCTGTGGAGCTTAGCGGCGCAAACGGTTCGTCGGCAGGTACGGGTCACTGCCCGACCGCCACGGCCTCACCCCTTCCTCGTTCCATACGATCGTCGAGGACGTCCGGGCCTGCCGCTCGCAGGACCAGGGCGACCGCACCCAGCGCCGTCGCGCGTTCGCCCAGGTCCCCGCGCACGACCTCGACCGTCTCCGCCGCGATCGGGAGCGCCGAGCGGATGATCGACCGGCGGATCGGCTCGAGCAGGACATCCCCCGTCGCGCTCAGCGGTCCGCCGACGATCACGCGGGACGGGTTCAACAGGTTGCACAGCGTCGCGACGTGGAGGCCGATGAGGTAGCCGGCGTCCGCGACCACGCGCCGGGCCGAGTTCTCACCGTCCCGCGCTCGGTCGATCAGGTCGTCCAGCGTCAGGTCGTCCCCGTGGCTGGCCTTCAGCTCGTGGAGCAGGGCGGTCCCGCCCGCGTAGCGCTCCAGGCATCCGCGGTTGCCGCAGCGACAGACGAGCCCACCTTCGGTCGCCGTGGCGTGCCCGATCTCACCGGCGGTGCCGATCGCTCCCCGGTAGACGGCGCCACCGATGATCAGCCCGGCCCCGATCCCGGTGCCGACGTTCAGGTAGAGGGCGTCCGACACGCCTCGCGCGGCCCCCCACATCGACTCGGCGAGGGCGCCCAGGTTGGCATCGTTGTCCAGGAACACCGGCAGGTCGATCCGCTCACGCATCTCGCCCGCGGCGTCCAACCCGACCCAGCTCGGCGAGATCGACGAGGGGCGAACGGTCCCCCGCAGCGACTCGATCGGTCCCGCGAGGGACAGGCCGACACCCAGCACACGGTCGCGACTCACGGCCGCCTCCGCGATGACCTCGTCGACGAGCTCCACCGCGAGAGCCATCGCCTCCCGTGCGTCGTGGTTCAGGGCCAACGGCCTGGCCGCCTCGCCCAGGACGGTCTGTGCCAGGTCCGCCGCCATCACGCGGAGGTGCTGATGATCGATGTCGATCCCGACCGCAGCGCCGGCCGCCGGGTTCAACCTCACGAGCGATCCGGGGCGCCCCGCCTGACCCCTGGTGAGGGTCTGCCCGGATTCCTCCACGAGCCCCTCCTCGATCAGCTCCGCGACGATCGCCGAGACGGTCGAGCGGGAGACCTCGGCTGCCCGTGACAGCTCGGCGCGTGTCATCGGGCCGTGAGCCTGGAGGAGGCGGACGAGGCGTCGGCGGTTGCCCTCACGCAAGGAGGCCTGTGAGCCTCCTCCCTCCCATCGCATGACGCGGACTCTGGCCGGTTCTGGCGGATTCGTCAAACCCATGCACGATCACCCGGTCGAGGAAGGGGAGGATCTGTCGAACGTCGAACGTATCCGCGGGGGCTACGCGCTCTTCGCTCAGGATCGCCGAGTCCTCGCGTGCCCACGTCAGGGTCACGCGGTCGCCTTCGCGTGCTTCGGTCAGCGACGCGTCCGACAGCTCGTGGACGATCAGCCGCCGTCCGAGCGTGGTCTCGACGTGGAACTGGGTGAGCGTCCCGAGGTAGACGACCTGCCCGATCGTGCCGGTGAGTCTGCTCGCATGGGCCTCGAACTCGGCATCCTCGCCACGCAGCCAGATCCGCTCCGGCCGCACGGCGACCAGCAGGTCGGTGCCCTGCCCGACGTCGACGCCCGCCCGCGGAACGACGATCCGCTCGCGATCGCTCACGCGCATCAGCACGTCCTCGCCGCTCACCTCGTCGGCGCGGAACTGCAGGGCGTTGAGGACGCCGACGAAGTCGGCGACGAAGGGCGTCTCGGGATGCTCGTAGATCAGCCGAGGCGGACCCGAGCTGCTCGATCACGCCCTGGTTCATCACGGCGATCCTGTCCGACATCGACAGCGCCTCTTCCTGGTCGTGCGTCACGTAGACGAACGTCGTGCCCAGCTCGTGCTGGATACGCTTGAGCTCCAGCTGCATCTGCTTGCGGAGCTTCACGTCGAGCGCGCCGAGCGGCTCGTCGAGCAGGAGTGCCGCGGGGCGGTTCACGAGCGCGCGGGCGAGGGCCACGCGCTGCTGCTGACCGCCCGACAGCTGCGACGGCTTGCGCTTGTCGTACCCGGCAAGCCCGACCAGGTCGAGCATCTCGCCGACCCGGCTGCTCCGTTCGTCCTTCGCGACCTTCTTGAGCTTCAGGCCGTACGCGATGTTCTCGCCCACCGTCATGTGCGGGAACAGCGCGTAGTGCTGGAAGCACATGTTGACCTCGCGCTTGTTGGGCGGGATGCCGACCACATCTGCGCCACGCAGCAGGATCGTCCCGGTGTCGGGCTCCTCGAAGCCGGCGATCATCCGCATCGTCGTGGTCTTGCCGCAGCCCGACGGGCCGAGCAGGGTGATGAACTCGCCCTCGGCGATCTCGAGCGAGACGTCGTCGACGGCGCGCACGTCCCCGAAGGTCTTCGTCACGCCCTGGATGCTGATCGCGGACCCGTCGTCCATCGTCACCCTTCCCTCGTCGCGGCCGTCGCCACCGGCAGGTCCGGCCCTTCGTCGTCGAACACCTCGGCGACGCCTTCGCCCAACGCCCGGTCGGTCCGTGCCCGCAGGACCTCGGCGAGCGTGACCACGAAGGCGGACACGATCAGCACGACCACGGCCACAGCCGGGATCTGGGGCAGCTGTCGTGGCAGCCGGAGCTGAGAGTAGACGTAGAGCGGGAACGTCGTCGTCGTCCCGGCCAGGAACGAGGCCAGGACGATCTCGTCGAACGAGATCACGTAGCTGATCAGGAACGCCGACACCACCGCCGGCGCCAGCAGCGGGAACGTGATCGAGCGGAACGTGATCCACCAATTCGCGCCCAGGTCGCGCGCGGCCTCCTCGAGCGCCTCGGGGATGCGCTCGAGCCGCGGCACGATCGTGAGGACCGCGAACGGGAGCGAGATGATCACGTGCGAGATCACCAGCGTCACCGGTCCGAACGGGATGCTGAGGTAGTTGAAGAGGATCAGCATCGCGGTGCCGAGCACCACGAGCGGCACGACGAGGGGCGCGAGCAGGAAGCCGGACACGAGGCCCTTGCCGAAGAACCTGCGACGCTGCATCGCGATCGAGGCGGGGACGGCGAGGACCGTGGTGATGATGCTCGAGATCGCCGCGATCCACGCGCTCGTCTTCAGGGCACCCAGGATCTCGGGGTTCTGAACGAACTGCTCGTACCAGCGGGTCGTGAAGCCCTGCCAGGGGAAGGAGACGAGCTCTCGATCGTTGAAGCTGAAGATGATCAAGATCAGGATCGGGGCGTAGAGGAACACCACCAGCAGCCAGAACATCCCCCACAACACGGTCCTCCCGCTCTTCGACGCGGCCATGTTCATGCGCGCACGCTCCGCACGTTGAGGTAGCGGCCGAAGACCACGAGGAGGATCGCGACGGTGAAGACCAGGAACATCGACATCGCCGATCCGAACTGCCAGTCGAGGCCGAACGTGAAGGCGCTCTGGATCGCGCTGCCGAACATGAACCCACCCGGCCCGCCGACGAGCTGTGGGGTGATGAACTCACCGATCGTGGGGATGAACACGAAGATGAACCCGGCGATCACCCCGGGTATCGACAAGGGGAGGGTGACCGAGCGGAACGTGCGGAAGCGCGACGCGCCGAGGTCGGAGCTCGCCTCCAACAGCTTGATGTCGATGCCCTCGAGGGTCACGAAGATCGGCAGCGCGATGAACGGCACCCACACGTAGCTGAGCACCAGGTAGATCGCGAACTGGCTGTTGAAGAGCCACGAGATCGGCTCGTCCAAGATCCCGGTCGTGTCCACCAGGAACGTGTTGATGACCCCCTGGGGATTCAGCAGCACGCGCCACGCGAGGATCCGCAGCAGGTAGCTGGTGAGGAACGGGACGATGATGATCAGCAGCAGGGTGTACTTGCGCGCGCCCGCGAGCAGCGCGAGCAGGTAGGCGATCGGATACGCCAGGACCAGGGCTGTGAGCGAGACGATCGTCGACATCCGGACCGACTTCCAGAACAAGCCCATGTAGACGTCCGAGAGCAGGAAGTCCTTCCACGGCGTCACGGTCCACTTCGCGATGTCGTTGGGAGACAGCCCCGAGATCCCGCCGACGCTGTAGATCGCGATCATGATCACGGGCACGACGAAGAACACGATCACCCACAGCAGAGGGGCGGACAGGATGCCCCAGGTCGCGGCGGCGCCCTTCGGACGCCGCCGCCGTTCCCCGGTGACCTCGGTCGCGGCCATCTAGCCGATCGAGGCCTTGACCTCGTCCCAGGCGCGGTTGTATCGGTCCCGATCTGGCTGGTAGCGGTCGAAGTAGCTGAGCGGCTCGGCAAGGTTGGCCTCAGGGTCGTCGAGCCCGAAGACCTCGATCACCTCGTCCTCGATCTGCGAGAGGTCGATCTTCAGGTTCGAGTGCCCATAGCCCCATGACGAGATGAGGCGGGTGCCCACGTCGGGGCTTCCCCATGCATCGGCGAACTCGTGCGCGTGGTAGTAGTTCTCGGTCTCGGAGCGCAAGATCAGCCCCTCCGCCCAGGACAGGACGCCCTCCTTCGGGCGGATGTACTGGACCGGTACCTCCTCCTTCAGAACCACCCACGCGTCCGGCCATGCGTATGCGGCCCAGAGGTTGCCCACCCGGACGTCGTCCCACATCTGCGTGTAGTCGACCCAGATCGAATAGACGTTCTTCGCCTTGGAGATCGTGTAGTTCTTCGCCTCTTCGAGTTGCTCGTCCGACATCGCGAAGCCGACGTCGGCCGGCACCCCGAGGACCATCGCGGCCTGCTGGATGATCCATGGGGTGTCGAACCACCCGATGTGTCCGGCGAGGTTGTCGTCGAAGAGGTAGGAGTAGGAGTTGATCTCCGGGTCGACCTCGTCGGTACGGATGATCACGCCCGAATAGCCCCAGTCGTAGACCGGGGCGTACTGCTTCCCGTCGATCTGGCCGTACGCCTGCAGCGACGGGTTCAGGTCGGGGAAGTTCGAGAGCAGGCTCGTGTCCCAAGGCTGGATCACGCCCATGTTCAGGTAGTCCTGGATGTACCCCGTCTCCGGGTGCGTGATGTCCCAGTAGAAGCCGCCCTGGGTCTTCGCGATCACGCCCTCGGTGTTCGTGAGGAAGCTGAACGTGGGCTCCGGGTAGCCGGCCTTCCCGTAGTCCTTCCACAGCCAGGGCAGCTCGTAGCCTGCCCACTCGTGGATCTGCAGGTCGCCGGTCTCCTCGGTGATCGGCGGGCGAGCCGCCGCCGAGCCGGTGTCGCTGCCGGTCGCGCCCGGTGTGGCGCTGTCCTTGCGGCAGGCCGCGAGCACGCCCATCGCCCCGACGCCGCCCATCGCCCTCAGGAACTGCCTCCGCGTCTTGGGATCGCCGAGCACCGCATCGAACTGACCCATGTGGGTCCCCCTCTCCTCGAGCTACCGACCTCTCACCGTCGGGGAATCTGCGCAGTGTGGGCCGCAACAGCCGGGCGCGCAAGCCAGATCGTTTCGCTTCGCGGCATGCTGCGGACTCAGACGTCCCATCCGGCGTCCACAGGGATGTCGTGGCCCGTGATGTTCCTCGCTGCGTCGGAGACCAGGAAGTCGATCGCGTTCGCGATGTCCTCCTCGTCGACGAACCTCCCGAGGGCGGTCTGCGACGCGAAGTCCGCATGCACCTCTTCGGGCGTCTTCCCGAGCTTCGCGGCTTTCGTCGCGACGATCTTGTCCATCCGCGCGCCGTTCGTGACGTTCGGACAGACGTCGTTGACCGTGATGTCGTGGGGTCCCAGCTCGAGGGCGAGGGTCCGCGTGAGGCCACGGACCGCCCACTTGGAGCTCGAGTAGCCGCTGCGGTTGCGGTACCCGCGGAGCCCGGATGTCCCGGCGATGTTCACGATCCGCCCGCCTCCGCGCGCGATCAGATGGGGGATCGCATGCTTGCAGGGCAGGAACGTGCCGACGACGTTGAGATCGAGGATCGCCCGGAACTCCTCGACCGGGTAGTCCTGGGCACCGGTCTCGATCGGACCGGTCCCTCCCGCGGTGTTGACCAGGATGTCGAGCCCACCGAACCGCTCGATGACCGCGGCGGTCATAGCCGCCACCTGGTCCTCGTCGGTGACGTCACACGTGACGACGAGGCTCTCGCGGCCCGGGTGGGCGCCGTCGACCTCCTTCGCATGCGCCTCGAGCGCGGCCGTGTCTCGGCCGACGAGCGCGACGTGGGCGCCGTCGCGCGCGAGGTGTTCGGTGACGACCCCGCCGATCCCCTTCGCCGCACCGGTGACGATCGCGACCTTCCCCTGCAGCGGTGCTCCGGTCATGCGCTGTGCCTCTCCTTCGTGGGTGTCCTACGGGTGGTGATCGCCGAGCGCGTCGCCGACAGCGACGGCACGGTGTGGCCGAGGGTCCGGGCGATCTGGCTCGCCGCGGCGTGGACGTGCTCGACGTCGTTGCGCACCCGTGCCGGGGTGAGACGCGGGCTCGGACCGGCGATCCCGACGGCGCACACGACCTCGCTGCGAGCGTTCAGCAACGGCACCGCGACCCCCCAAACCCCGAGGTTCGTCTCCTCGTAGCTGGAGGCCCACCCGCGTCGACGGATCGTCGCGAGCTCGTCGCGCAGCTGCTGCGGGTCGGTGATCGTGGCGTGGCACAGGTGCTCGAGCCCGGCAGCGATCACGCGTTCGACGTCCTCATCCGGGAGATAGGCCAGGAGCACCTTCTGGGAGGCGCCCGCGTGCAGGGGGAGCTGGCGCCCGGGGGTCACCGACAGCCGAAGGGGCTGCGGGGTCTCGACGCGCTCGAGGCACATGCCCCGATCGCGGCCGGGCGTCAGCACCGTCAGCAGGGCGGTCTCACCGGTGTCCTGGGCGAGCCGGCGCAGGGCAGGCATCGCCACGCCACGCAGATCGACGACGGCCCGGGCGCGGTCACCCAGCTGCAGCGCCGCGACGCCGAGCCGGAAGCGCTTCGTCTCCTCGTGCTGGCTCACGTATCCGCGGTGCTTCAGGGCGGTGAGCAGCCGGTGCACGGTGGGGATCGGCAGGTCCAGCGCGCGCGCGATCTCGGTCGCGCTCCATTCCGGGCGGTCTTCGTCGAAGCTCTCGAGGATCGTGAACGTCCGCTCGAGGACCTGGAGCGAGGGACGGTCGTTCGTCGCGTTCACAGCCGCACCACGATCATCCGCTCCCCGATCATCTCGGCGGATGCTAGCATCCGCTCCCAGCTGCTGAGAAACCTTCTCACCACATGGAAAGGGGTGTCGAGCCCATGGATCGTCCGGATCTGGAGCTGCTCCGCGGCGCGATCGACATGCACGCCCACACCGGGCCCGCGCTGTTCGAGCGTCACATCGACGACGCCGCGCTCGCCGAATACGCGATCAGGTACGGGATGCGCGGGTTCGTGCTCAAGGACCACGATGCGTCGACGACCGGCCGCGCGTACTACGTGAACCGGATGTACCCAGAGATCGAGTCGTTCGGCGCGGTCGTGCTGAACCGCTCGGTCGGCGGGCTCGACCCGTACGTGGCGGAGGCCGCGATCCACTACGGCGCGAAGGTCGTGTGGATGCCCTCGAACCACTCCAAGTACCACGCGGAGTTCTTCGACATGCCGGACTACCCGCAGTTCGGGAGGCCGAAGAAGCAGCTGCCGGGTGAGGGCGTGACGGTGTTCGAGGAGGACGGGGTCACGTTGACGCCCGCGGCGCGGACGATCTGCGAGGTCGTGGCCGCGAACGGCGTGGCGCTCGCGACCGGGCACCTGTCGCTACCGGAGATCCGCGCGCTCCAGGACGCGGCGGTCGAAGCGGGCGTGCAGAACTTCATCGTCACCCACGCGAACTGGTCGCTGTGCAAGCTCGATGTCGCGGTCCAGAAGGAGCTGATCGCGAAGGGTGCCACGATCGAGTACGTGGCGTGCTCGTGCGTATCCCCGATCTTCTGGGAGCAGCAGCCGGGCGAGCTCGCCGAGTGGATCGTGGAGCTGAAGGGCGAGAACGTGGTCCTCGGCTCCGACCTGGGCCAGTTCGCCGGGCCGCCACATCCCGAGGGCCTGCGGATGCTGCTCACCGCGCTGCTGAAGGTCGGGGTGCCGTTCGAGTACCTGGAGAAGATGACACGGATCAACCCCGAGCGCGTGCTCGGGCTCGAACCCGGGTGGACACCGGCGACGCCGGTCGATCTGCCCGATTTCAGGGGAGCTGATGTCTCGTGACGCGCTTCTGGCACCCGTTCGCCGACATGGCCGCGGTGCAGGCGGCCGGCGAGGTCTCGATCGTCCGTGGCGAGGGTTCCCACATCTGGGACGCCGACGGGAACCGCTACCTGGATGCGACCGCGAGCCTCTGGTACTGCAACGTGGGACACGGCCGGACCGAGATCGTGGACGCCGTCACGCGGCAGATGCGCGAGCTCGAGGCCTACTCGACCTTCCAGGACCTCACGAACCCCGCGACGTCGGCGCTCGTGGAGCGTGTCGCGGCGCTGGCGCCGGTTCCCGACTCGACGGTGTTCCTCACGAGCGGCGGATCGGACTCGATCGACAGCGCCACGAAGATCGCCCGGCGGTTCTGGCAGCTGGTCGGGGAGCCCGACCGGCAGGTGCTGATCCGCCGCCAGCGCGCGTACCACGGGATGCACACGGCGGGGACGTCGCTCGCCGGGATCCCGGCGAACCTCGAGGGCTACGGCGGGCTGCTCCAGGACGTCGTCGAGGTGCCGTGGGACGACGCGGAGGCGTTGCGGCGGGCGATCGACGAGATCGGCGCCGGCCGCGTGGCGGCGTTCTTCTGCGAGCCGGTGATCGGCGCCGGCGGGGTGTACGCGTCCCCCGAGGGCTACCTGGAGGGCGTCCGCACCGCGTGTCGTGACGCCGGCGTGCTGTTCATCGCCGACGAGGTGATCACCGGGTTCGGTCGGACCGGCGAGTGGTTCGCGAGCGGTCGGTGGGGATTGGAGCCCGACCTGATCACCTGCGCGAAGGGGATCACGAGCGGCTACCTGCCGCTCGGCGCCGTGATCGCGGCCCCGCGCGTGTGGGAGCCGTTCTTCGCGCCCGGGGCCGGGATGTTCCGGCACGGCTACACGTACACGGGACACGCGGCGGTGTCGGCGGCGGCGAACGCGAACCTCGACGTGATGGAGCGCGAGGGGTTGCTGGCGCGCGCGATGGAGCTCGAAGGGGCCATCGCGACGGCGCTCGCGCCGCTCGCGGACCGCTCGGTCGTGAGCGAGGTGCGGGCCGGGACCGGCGTGCTCGCCGCGGTGCAGATCGATCCGGAGGCGCTCGGCGCCGACCCTTCGCTGCTGGGCCGGGTGGTCCCTGCGTGCCGGCGCAACCGGATCATGACCCGCACGCTCGCCACCGGCGCGATCCAGGTGTCGCCACCCCTGTCGCTGAGCGACGATGAGGTCGACGAGCTGGCTTCGGGGCTCGCGGGCGCGATCGACGAGCTGGAGGCGTGACGATGGACGTCGGGATCCCCACGGAGGTCAAGGTCCACGAGTACCGGGTGGCGGCCACGCCGGAGGGGGTCCGCGAGCTCACGGCCGCGGGTCACCGCGTCGTGGTCCAGGCCGGGGCCGGGCTCGGATCGGCGATCCCCGACGAGCAGTACGTCGCGGCGGGTGCCGAGATCCTCCCCGACGCCGACGCGGTCTTCGCCCAGGCCGAGATGATCGTGAAGGTGAAGGAGCCGCAGCCCCAGGAGTACGAGCGGTTCCGCTCCGACCACGTCCTGTTCACCTACCTGCACCTCGCCGCCGACGAGGGGCTCACGCGGTTCCTCGCCGAACGCGGCGTCCGTGGGGTCGCGTACGAGACGGTCCAGACCGAGGACGGCCGGCTGCCGCTCCTGGCGCCGATGTCGGAGATCGCCGGGCGGATGGCCCCGCAGGAAGGCGCGAAGGCGCTCGAGCGCCCGCAGGGCGGTCGCGGTGTGCTGATGGGCGGCGCGAGCGGGGTCGAGCCCGCCCGGGTGGTCATCCTGGGGGGTGGCATGGCGGGCTGGAACGCCGCGGAGATGGCGGCCGGGATGCAGGCCGACGTCGTGGTCGTCGACAAGAACGTCGAGCGGCTCCGGGAGATCGACCGGATCTGGCACGGCCGGATCCAGACCGTGGCCTCGTCGGCGCTCGCGATCGAGCGGCTGGTGCTCGAGGCCGACCTGGTCGTCGGCGCCGTGCTCGTGCCGGGTGCCAGGGCGCCGCACCTCGTGACCTCCGACCACGTGAAGGCGATGCGCACGGGCGCCGTGCTCGTCGACATCTCGATCGACCAGGGTGGTTGTTTCGAGACCTCGCACGTGACGACGCATGCCGAACCCACCTACACCGTGGACGACGTCGTCCACTACTGCGTAGGGAACATGCCCGGCGCGGTGCCGCGAACCTCGACGTACGCGCTTACGAACGTGACGCTGCCGTACGCCCTCGCGATCGCCTCGCACGGCGTCGAGGAGGCCGTCCGCCACGATCCGGCGCTCGCCCTCGGCGTGAACACCTGGGACGGGGCCGTGACGAACGCGGGCGTCGCCGAGGCGACCGGGACGACCCTCACGCCGCTCGACGACGTTCTCGCTGCATGAGAGCGGGTTGAGCCTGGTGAGAAGCGCTCCCTATCCTTCGACCCGATGAGGGGGGCGCACCGGTGTTCGTGAAGCCGTTCCGCTACGAGCGGGTCTCGACGTTCGCGGAGGCGAGCGAGGCGCTGCGGTCGGCCGACGGGTTCGTCAAGGTGATCGCGGGCGGCCAGTCGCTCCTGCCGATGATGAACCTGGGCGTCCTCGACATGGACGCGGTGATCGATGTCGGTCGGGTCGAGGGAGCGGCCGACATCGCTGCGACGGACGACGGCTACCTGTTGGTCGGGGCGCTCGCGCGACACGCCGACCTCGAACGCTCGGACCTCGTCCGCTCGCGTCAGCCGATGCTCGCCGAAGCCGCCCGGTGGATCGGGTCGTCGAGGATCCGTGCCCGCGGGACCCTCGGCGGCTCGCTCGCGCACTCGGATCCCTCCGCCGAGCTGCCGCTCGCGATGACCGTGCTGGGCGCCGAGTACGAGCTGTCCGACGGTCGCGAGATCCGGACCGTCAAGGCCACCGAGTTCCACCTGAGCTACTTCACCACCGCGCTCGCCGAGGACGAGCTGCTGACGTCGGTCCGGGTACCGGTCCTCGGGCCTGGATGGGGCTGGGGTTTCGTCGAGGTCGCGCGGCGGCTCGGCGACTTCGGCCTCGTGAGCGCCGCGGCGCTCGCTCGCGTCGCTGACGGCCGGGTGATCGAGGCACGGGTCGGGCTGGCGGGGGTCGGGGAGCGCCCCGTCAGGTTCGGCGCGGTCGAGATCGCCGTCGAGGGCGCGAGCGCCGAGGAGATCGACGCCCGGGTCGGCCCGATCGAGGGCCTGGAGCCCGCTTCCGACACGAACGCGAGCGCGGACCACCGGCGCCACCTGGCACGCGTCCTCGCGGTCCGCGCGTTGACCGACGCCGTCCGGCGGGGGGAGGCGGCGTGATGGTCGAGCGCCACGACCTGACCGTGACCCTCACCGTGAACGGCAGGCCCGTGACCAAGACCGCCGGCGCCCACCTGTCGCTCCTGCGATGGCTCCGTGACGTGGCCGACGTCACCGACCCGAAGTACGGATGCGGCGAGGGCGTCTGCGGCGCCTGCACCGTCCTGGTCGACGGCGAGCCCGCGTCGAGCTGCATCGTGTTGGCGGCGCAGGTCGACGGCGCGTCGGTGACGACCGCGGCCGGCCTGTGTGAGCCGGACGGCTCGCTCGGCCCGCTCCAGCGTTCGTTCCACGAGCACCACGCGGCGCAGTGCGGGTTCTGCACACCGGGCATGCTGATGTGCGCGCACGCGATGCTCCGCGACGCCGACCACCCGCTCACCCGCGACGAGATCCGCGAAGGGCTGCACGGGAACCTCTGCCGCTGCACCGGCTACACGGACATCGTCGACGCGATCGAAGACGCGCAGGGAGCCGCGCGGTGAACGGCGAGGTCCGCACCTCGAAGCTCGAGGAACTCCGCGTCGTCCACCAGGGCCTCGCGCGACCCGACCAAGCCGAGAAGATCGCCGGCACGACCCGCTTCGCGGGCGACCTCTCCTACGCCGGGATGCTCCACGCCCGTGTCGTCCGTTCCCAGGTGCCGAGCGCCCGCCTCACGCGGCGCGACGCCTCGGCCGCCCGAGCCGTGCCCGGTGTGGTCGCCGTCCTGCTCGGCGAGGACGTCCCGAACAACGACATCCGCGTCGACGTGCCCGGCCAGACGGTCGCGGTCGGCGCCCTGAAGGCGACGATGCAGGTGCTCGCCACCGAGCGGGTCCGGTTCCACGGCGAGCCGATCGCGCTCGTGATCGCCGAGACGGAGGATGCCCTGGCGATCGCCTGCGAGCTCGTCGAGGTCGGGTACGACGACCTCCCCGTGATCTCCGACCCAACCGAGGCGCTCGCCGACGGCGCCTTCGAGGTCCACGACGGCGGGAACCTTCTCGCCGAGTGGCGGATCGACCGCGGCGACGTCGATGCCGCGTTCGCCTCCGCCCACGTGGTCGTGGAGGACGAGTACCGGACGCAGTTCGTCGACCACGCGTACCTCGAGCCGGAGGCCGGCGTCGGGTGGCTCGACGACGACGGCGTGCTCACGCTCCGCGTCGCGACGCAGGTCGTCGAGCACTACCGCGACGTCGCGAAGATCCTCGGTGTTCCCGACTCGAAGGTCCGGGTCGTCGCCCCGTACGTCGGCGGGGGGTTCGGCGGTAAGGAGGACATGACGGTCGAGCCGTACGTCGCGCTTGCCGTGTGGCACACGCGGAAACCCGTGCGGATGCAGTGGACGCGCAACGAGTCGCTGCTGGCGCGTGCGAAGCGCCACCGCAACGTGATGCGCTACCGGACGGCCGCGGCCGCCGACGGTACGTTGCTCGCGCAGGACATCGAGATCACGTCGGACGCGGGCGCGTACGCCTACCTGAGCGCGCTCGTGCTCCTGTACTCGACGGTCCACGCGTGCGGCCCGTACCGCGTGCCGAACGTCCGGATCCGCTCGAAGACCGCCTACACGAACAACCCCCCGACGAGCGCGTTCCGCGGGTTCGGCGGGATGCAGATGGTGCTCGGCTACGAATCGCAGATCGACGACGTCGCGCGGGCGCTCGGTCTGGACGGCGCCGAGGTCCGGAAGACGAACGCCCTCGTGAAGGGCGACCGCTTGCCCGTGGGTCAAGAGCTGATCACGGAGGTGTGGCTGGCGCAGACGATCGACGCCGTGCGCGAACGTGCAGGCGAGAAGCCCGCGCCGAGCGGCCAGCGCAAGGCGGTCGGCCGCGCGATCGCCTCGAACATGCAGTCGTACGGACGCCTCGTGTGGCTGAACGACAGCGCCGCCGCGTGGATCGGGTTCCAGATGGATGGCTCGCTCACGGTCCGATGCGCCGTGCCCGACATCGGCGGCGGCCAGGCCGCCTCGCTCGGCCAGATCGCCTCCGAGGTGCTCGCGGTCGACCTGTCGCGCGTGAGCGTCCACTTCGGCGACTCCGCGCTGAACCCGCTCGCCGGCACGACCACCGCGACCCGCCAACTCTTGATGTCCGGCAACGCCGCCTACGAGGCCGCCGTGATGCTCCGCGATCAGCTGCTCGGCGCGGTCGCCGCCGAGACCGGCCGCCCAGCCGACTCTCTACGGATGGAACCGGGCGAGGTCGTCGGACCCGAGACGTCGATGCCGCTCCTCCAGGTCTTGCAGCTCTGCAGGCGCACGAACGTCCCGATCGAGGCGCTCGGCACGTTCTTCGGGCCCAAGGGCACCGAGGTCACCCGCGACCTCGAGGGCGACCGGATCTTCCCGGACTTCACGTTCGGGACGCACCTGGCCGACGTCGAGGTCGACCTCGACACCGGCGAGGTACGGGTCCTCCGCTACATCGCGGCCCACGACGTCGGAAGGGCGATCAACCCGATGAGCGTCGAGGGCCAGATCGCCGGCGCCGCGGTCCAGGGTCTCGGCCAGGCGCTGCTCGAGGACGTCGTCGTCACCGAGGGCGTGAACATGGTCCCCGGTCTGTTCCAGTACCTGATCCCGACCGCGACCGACGTGCCCGACATCGAGTCGGTGATCCTCGAGTCCGGCGAGGGCCTCGGCCCCTTCGGCGCCCGTGGGATCGGCGAGCCCCCGATCGGTCCACCGATCGCGGTGATCCCCGCGGCGATCGCCGACGCGGTGGGCGCACGCCCCACCGTCCTTCCCGTGACCCCGGAACGTGTGTTGTCCTGTATCGCCGAAGCCCGACCCCAGGAGGGATAGACGATGACCTACGGCGTCGAGGAGTACGAGCGCAGGACCCCGAAGGGCAAGGCGGCCTGGGAGGCGGCCTCGAGATTGATCCCCGGCGGTGTCGGCAGCGCGATCCAGTTCAAGCCGCCCTACCCCCTCTACATCGGCGACTCGAAGGGCTCCCGCGTCTGGGACCTCGACGGCAACGAGTACGTCGACTACTCACTGTGCTACGCGGCGATGGTCGCCGGGCACGCGAACCCGATCATCGTCGAGGCGATCCAGGCACAGGCGGCACACGGGACCCTCTACGGGCTGCCGACGACGCTCGCAGGAGACCTGGCCGAGGAGATCGTCCGCCGGTACGAGGGCGTGATCGACATGGTGCGGTTCACGCAGTCCGGCGTCGAGGCGACGCAGACGGCGATCCGCCTCGCGCGCGCCGCCACCGGTCGCAAGACGATCGTGAAGATCGAGGGCCAGTACCACGGCGGAACCGACCACCTGCTCGTCTCGATCGGAGGCGCGCCCGCGGACAAGGCCGGGCCCGACGATCACCCGAACGCGACCGCCGACTCGGCGGGGCTCCTGCCCGCCTCCACGGAGTACACGACCGTCGTCAGTTTCAACGACATCGAGATGATGACCCGCGCGTTCGACGAACACGACGGCGACGTCGCCGGCGTGATCATCGAGCCGGCCATGACGAACGGCGGCGTGATCCCGCCGCTGCCCGGCTACCTGGAGGCCGTGCGCGACCTCTGCACGAGGAAGGGCGCCGTCCTGATCATGGACGAGGTCAAGCTCGGCTGCCGGATCGCGCCCGGCGGGGCGACCGAGTACTGGGGCGTGAAGGGCGACCTCGTCACGCTCGCGAAGGCGATCGGCGGCGGCGTCCCGGTCGGCGCGTTCGGCGGGACGCGCGAGCTGATGGAACAGGTCACCCCGCTCGGCCCGATGGTCCACTTCGGCACGTACAACGCGAACCCGCTCGGGATGGCCGCCGGCCTCGCCTGTCTCACGAAGGTGATGACCGACGACGCGTACAAGGAGATGACCCGCCTGACGACGCGCCTGGCCGACGGGATGCGCGAGGTCTTCAAGGACAAAGGCGTCACCGCGCACGTCACCCAGGTCAACACGCTCGGCGGGCTGTACTTCGGGCTCGACGAGCAGCCCAACAACTTCCGGGAGGCGGCGAAGAACGACGCCGCGCGCTGGGACGACTACTGGTTCGGCATGCTGAACCGAGGCGTGATCCCGATGGGCTCCGCGTGGTTCGAAGAGTTCTCGATGTCGGCCCAGCACACCGACGAGGACGTCGACCGGACGCTCGAGGCGTTCGACGACTGCATCGCCGCGATCACGTCCTGAGGAGGGACCGATGGCCGAGCCGCTGGCGCTCCAGATGCTGATCGACGGCGAGCGCGTCGAGGCGCGCTCGGGCGACCGATTCGAGGTGCTGAACCCCGCCACCGAGGACGTCTACGCGACCGTCCCGAGGGGCGGGGCCGAGGACATCGACCTGGCGGTCGAGGCCGCCCGCCGAGCGTTCCCCGGGTGGGCGACCACGAGCGCCACCGAACGAGGGCAGAAGATCTCGGCGCTCGCCCGGGCGCTCGAGGCGCGCAAGGACGCGTTCGCCGCGGCCGAGACCGCGCACAACGGCAAGACGCTGTTCGACGCCGACTTCGACGTCACCGCCACGGTGGCGTGTCTGGACTACTACGCGGGGGCTGCGAACAAGCTCCACGGCGAGACGCTCGCGGGCCCCGAGGGGTACTTCGTCTACACGCGCCGCGAACCCGTGGGCGTCTGCGGCCTGATCGTGCCGTGGAACTTCCCGCTCGCGATCGCGATCTGGAAGCTCGGCCCGGCGCTCGCCGCCGGCAACACGGTGGTCATGAAGCCGGCCTCCGAGACGCCGGTCACCGCGCTGATGCTCGCCGACCTGCTCGACGAGGCGGGGATCGCGCCGGGCGTCGTGAACGTCGTGAGCGGGCCGGGGTCCGATGCAGGGGCCCGTCTGGTGGCGCACCCGGGCGTCGACAAGGTGTCGCTCACCGGTGAGACGACCACCGGCAAGACGATCATGCGCGGGGCCGCGGAGACGCTGAAGCGGATCACCCTCGAACTGGGTGGCAAGTCACCGAACCTCGTGTTCGCCGATGCCGACCTCGAGCAAGCGGTCGATGGCTCGCTGTTCTTGATCTACGCGAACTCCGGGCAGGTCTGCGACGCGCGGAGCCGGATCTTCGTGCAGGACGAGGCGTACGACGACTTCGTGAACCGCTTCGTCGAGAAGGCTGACCGGATCGTCGTGGGGGACCCGACCGGCGACGCCCACTACGGAGCGATCACCAGCGCCCGGCAACTCGCGAAGATCGAGGAGTACGTCGAGATCGGGCAGAAGGAGGGCGCGAAGCTCCTCGCCGGCGGCGAGCGCGTGGCCGAGAAGGGCCTCTACTACCGGCCGACCGTGTTCGCCGACGTCGACAACTCGATGCGGATCGCCCGGGAGGAGATCTTCGGTCCGGTCGCGGCGATCGGTCGGTTCAGCGACTACGACGACGGCATCGCCAAGGCGAACGACACCGAGTACGGGCTGGCCGCGACCGTGTGGACGAACGACCTCACGACGGCTCACCGGGCCGCGGCCGACATCCGGGCGGGCGGCGTGTGGATCAACACGAGCGAGTTCCTGTTCAACGAGTCGCCGTTCGGGGGGATGAAGGCGAGCGGCTTCGGCCGCGAGCTGTCGATGCACGGCCTCGACGCGTACACCGAGGTGAAGAACGTCGGGATCTCGCTCGGCGGCCACATGCCGACCTTCGGCGTCTGACGCCCCTGAGGCCCCGCAACCGATGCCTTGGATCGACTTCGCCACGCGAGATGAACGAGACCCTCCGCCGCTACCCCGTTCGGACCCTCTGGTGATGTCCTTCGCGGCCTACGATGTCGCCCTGCGAACCGAGAGGGAGTGAGGACCGTGGAGCGGATCAACCACTGGATCGGCGGGAAGCTCGTACCGGGGGAGTCGGGACGCACCGGGCCCGTCTACAACCCGGCGACCGGCCGGCAGGTCTACGAGGTCGACTTCGCGAGCGTCGAGGAGGTCGATGGTGCCGTCGAGGCGGCCAAGGAGGCGTTCCCGGGGTGGCGCGCGACCTCGCTGTCGAAGCGGACCGACATCATGTTCCGGCTTCGTGAGCTGATCGACTCGCACAAGCGTGACCTGGGTCTGCTCGTGACGGAACAGCACGGGAAGGTCCTGTCGGACGCGATGGGTGAGGTCTCCCGCGGCTTGGAGAACATCGAGTTCGCGTGCGGGGTCGCCCACCTGATGAAGGGCGGATACAGCGAGCAGGCGGCGACCGGCGTCGACGTGTACTCGATCCGTCAGCCGCTCGGGGTCGTGGCAGGTCTCACGCCGTTCAACTTCCCCGCGATGGTGCCCATGTGGATGTTCTCGAACGCGATCGCCGTCGGGAACTGTTTCATCCTGAAGCCGTCGGAGAAGCACCGGGAGCATCGCTCCTGATCGCCGAGCTGGTGAAGGAGGCCGGCGTCCCCGACGGTGTGTTCAGCGTCGTCCAGGGCGACAAGGTCGCCGTCGATCGGCTGCTCGAGCACCCGGACGTGAAGGCCCTGTCGTTCGTCGGCTCGACGCCGATCGCGCGCTACGTCTACGAGACCGGCACGAAGAACAAGAAGCGGGTCCAGGCGCTCGCCGGGGCGAAGAACCACATGGTCGTGCTCCCCGATGCCGACATCGGCATGGCGGCCGATGCCGCGGTCTCGGCCGCGTACGGCTCGGCGGGGGAGCGTTGCATGGCGATCGCCGTCTTGGTCGCGGTCGGCGACATCGCCGAGCCGCTGATGGAGGCGATCGAAGAGCGGATCTCCAAGGTGAAGATCGGCGACGGGATGGACTCCGGATTCCGAGATGGGGCCGCTCGTCACCCGCGAGCACCGCGACCGGGTCGCGTCGTACATGGACAGCGCCCGCGAGCAGGGCGCGACGGTTCGGGTGGACGGTCGCGAGAACCCGCTCTACGACGGGGACGGGTTCTTCATCGGGGTGTCGTTGATCGACCACGCGACCGAGGAGATGTCCTGCTACACGGACGAGATCTTCGGACCTGTCCTGACCGTGGTCCGTGTGGACACCTACGACGAGGCGCTCCGTCTCGTGAACGAGAACCCCTGGGGCAACGGGACCGCGCTGTTCACCCGTGACGGAGGCGCCGCCCGGCAGTTCACGTTCGACTGCGAGGCGGGGATGGTCGGGATCAACGTCCCGATCCCCGTGCCGGTCGGCTACTACTCCTTCGGCGGTTGGAAGGACTCGCTGTTCGGCGACAGCCACATGTACGGACCGGAGGGCGTGCACTTCTGGACGAAGGGCAAGGTCGTGACCGAGCGCTGGCCGGGTCCAGCCACCAGCAAGGTCGACCTCGGATTCCCACGGACACGATGAGTGGCTTCGAAGGCCACGATCACACGCCGGAGACGGACGCCTTCTTCGCGCGCTTCCTCGACGAGACGGGCGTGACGGCAGATCGGTACGACGTGGTCGCGTTCGGCTCTGACGAGGCGACGCAGGACGAACTCGCCGCCCTCGTGCTGCACGGACCGAAGCGGGCGACCACGTCGGCGCTTCGCGACTTCGGTCCCGAGGGATCCGAAGGCGAGCGCGTGCCGCAGGCTGGGGACCACAACGTGATCGTCGACGGACGGGACACGCCGGTCGCGCGTCTACCGATCGACCCAGGTCGACATCTCCAGGTTCGGTGACGTCGACGAGGCGTTCGCCTGGGATGAGGGCGAGGGCGACCGGTCGCTCGCCGATTGGCGCGAGGGGCACATCCGGTACTTCGCGGGGGTCGCGGCGAAGGAGGGCTGGGTCTTCGACGAGGACACGGAGGTCGTGCTCGAGCGGTTCACGGTGGTGTGGCTGCCCGAGGTCGCGGACCCCGCGTGAGCGAGCGACCCGGGACGCGTCCGGTCGCGGGCGTGTGGACCGCCGGCGCCGCGATCGTGTCGGTCGCGCTCTGGGCCTCCACGTTCACGCTGTTCACGATCGCCTTCCGCCGGCTCGACCCGTTGGCGTTCACCGGCGCCCGCTACCTGCTGCTGACGACCCTGGCGGTCGGCTACCTGACCTGGTGGGGCCGCGGTCGTCGTCGGTCGTCGCGACGGGATCTGCGCCTCGCGGCCGTGGCCGGGTTCTTCGGGTACTTCATGCTCGAGTTCCTGTTCGTGCTCGGTCTGGAACGCACCACCGTGGTGGCGAGCGCGATCTTGATCGCGACGCATCCGATCTGGGGGGTCACCTTCGCCTCGCTCGCGTCGCGTACGCGTCCGACCCGCAGGGGACTCGCCGGACTCGCGGTCGGGATGGCGGGCGTGATCGTGTTCGTGGGTTCGAGCGGTGTCGATGAGGTTCGGGCGGGAGATCTCCTCTCGCTGGGCGCCGCGATCGCGTTCGGGATCTACGGTGCCATCGTCGACCGGCTCGGCGGCCGGATGCCGCAGGGGGAGATGGTGGCGACCAGCATGGCGACGGGCGGCGCGGTCCTGATCGTGGTGTCGATCCCCGCGATGCTGACGCAGGACTGGTCCACCGCCGTTCCTGGCGACTGGGCCGTCATCGTGTACTCGGCCCTCGGTCCCGTCCTGCTCGGGTTCGCGCTGTGGGCCTGGGCACTGAAGCGACGAGGGATGGCGCGGACGGCGCCGTTCGGCTACCTCGAGCCGATCTTCGCGACGCTGCTCGCCTTCGTGGTGCTGGGCGAGTGGCTCACGGCGCCACAGCTGATCGGCGGTGCACTCGTCCTCGCCGGCGTGGTGCTCGCTGTCGGACCCCGCGCGGAGCCCGAGGTTCCACCGCCGCTGTGAGACCCGTACCCTGTGCCGGACCGAGCGAAAGGGGACGGGGAGCGATGGACCGCGACGAGCTGCTGCAGCGAGAGGCACGGGCATGGGACGCGTTGGAGGCCGCGGTCGCGCGCGTGCCCGACGACCGGCGGGCCGAGGAGGGCGTCGTCCCCGGGTGGTCGACGAAGGATCTCGTGTGGCACTGCGGGTACTGGGCCGGGTGGGCCGGCGGGAAGAGTCGAGGCGATGGCCGCCGGCACGTACGTCGACGAATCGCACGATGACGGGTACTACGACCAGGAGAACGCGACGATCAACGAGGAGGGTCGGGGACTGACCTGGGACGAGGTCCACGCGCGCGCGTCCGAGATGCGCGAACGAGCCCGCGCCGCCGTGGGTTCGCTTCCCGAACTCACCGCCGAGGCCGCCGAGGTGTTCTCGGCCGAGAGCTTCGAGCACTACGAAGAGCACACGGCGCAGATCGCCGCGTTCGCCGACAGCTCCTGATCGCTACGGCACGCTGGCCCACCGGATCGTGACCCCGGCCGCCGCGAGGCGGTCGAGCAGGTCGACGAACGTGTGCTCCTCACCGGAGAGATCTCGGAGGTTCGGTACCTGGAGCAAGACCCCGTCGCCGAGCTGCAGCCGGAAGGAACGCGCGCCCCACTCGCGGATCGTCGCAGCAGCCAGGGCAGCGTCCTCGCGCGCGATGGCGACACGGAGCGGTGAGGCTCCCACCCTCGGCAGCGCCTCGGCCGCGTCCCGTGCCTCACGCTCGGCGGCTCGTCGGCGCTCCGACGTGAGACGGACGCTCGTCGCCCCGGCTGGGTCCGGACCGACCAGCGCGTTCCAGAGGATGCGCTGCGTCCCCTCCGACCACCCGCGGAAGTTCGGGTCGATCGCGAACGAGACCACGCGGCCGGCCCCGACGGCTTCGTCGGCGACCACCGTGGTACCGGCGAGGTCTTCGGCGCCCACGTCGAGACCAGACACCGGCGGCGTCCCTTGCGGGTAGCTGACCGGCCCCGCGCCAAGGCCCGGGGTCATCGTGTCGTCGTCGTCGAACATCACCCACGCGGTCGTGCCGGTGCCTGCGGCCAGCGGACTCGCCGCGTCGAGGTCGACACGCACGAGGCTGCCGGGCATGTTCGTGTGCGATGCCTTGAAGACCACGGTCGACGCGCCGGCTCGAGCCGCCACCTCGGCGCCTCCTTGCCAGGCGACCAGGCGACCACCCTCGGCCACCCAGGCGCGGAGGGCCTTCTTGCCGGTCGAGCCGAGCGCCTGGAGCGCGTAGTTCGCGTACCCGTCCGGGATCACCAGGACCTCGATCCCGGTGAGGCCCGCGCGGATGTCCGATGCGAACACGTCGGAGTACGGGAGATGCCAACGGGTGTCGGCGAGCCAGCGGAAGTGGCCGGCCGCCTCGAACCCGCGGGTCGAGCTCGGGATCTCGAACAACCCGATCGAAGGGATGTCGCTCGGCAGGACCGGGGCCGGGACGGGACCGAGCGGCGCCACGAGCGTCGCCGAGGGTGACAGCGTCTCGCCGGTCCACCCACCCGGGATGTTCATCAGCAATGGGTTGCTCCACGACGTGACGTCGTAGGTCACGTCGTACGGGATCCAGCTCTCGTCGTGGAGCATCGACTGGATCCAGTGCTTCTGTCCCTGCGCCGTCGGGATCCAATACGTCCCGGTCGGCAGCCTCGTGCCGACGCCGGTGGAGGCGCCTCCCGAGCCGTCGTAGCCGTGGAAGGCGTCGACCTCGAGCGGCGCCGTCAGCCGGTAGACGTCGACGTCCATCCGCTGGAGACGCCGGACCAGGGCGTGGAGCTCGATCTCGCGGGCGGGATCGTCCGTCAGGAAGTAGTGACGCACGAGGACGTCGGGCACGGGCTGGTAGAGCTCGTTCTTCGCCTCGAACACGGCGTTCGCCTCGAGGGTTCCCGCCGCCCCCTGTTCGGCGGCCTCGACGTACGAGGCACGCCAGTCGGCCACGATCGTCGGGTCGGTCGCGCCCGCGTACAGCGACGACCACGAGGCCAGGTACTGCTCGCGCGTCCGAACCGAGATCGCGTCGTCGTTCTCCTTCTCGAAGGTCATCCCGGCGGCATGGAATCCCACCGTCGGCACCGTGTCGCCGAAGATCGACGCGAAGAAGTCGTACGGGGCGCCGTTGAAGTACTTGATCTTCTCCCGGTCGAAGCTGGAGGCGATCGCGGGCGAGTACAGCTCGTTGATCCATCGGTGCGCCGTGTCGGGTGTCTCGTGGTACACGGGGTCGGCGTTCGGTGGGAAGAAGTAGTTCGAGGAGCCGAACTCGTGGGCATCGATGAACAGCATGGGCGGGTACATGCGGAGGGTTTCGATCTTCCCGTCGGTCTCGGGCTGGGTCCGGGCGAACCAGTCGCGATTCATGTCGAACCCGTAGACGTTCCGCCGGGTCTCGAGCTCTCGACCGTCCGGGTTCTGCGTCGGCATGATCACGACCACGGCCTCGTCGCGGATCGCCGTCGCCGCACAGTCCGTGCGGTCGGCGAGATCGTGGAGCACCTGCAACGAGGCGTCCGCGCCGCTCTCCTCGCCGCCATGGACGTTCGCGGCGAGCCACAGGATCGGCGGCATCGACGCGACGATCGCGTCGGCCTCAGCCTCGGGCGTGGCGGGGTCGCGGAGCGCGGCGGCGTCGTCGCGTAGCGCCTCGAGCGCCGAGGGGGTCACGGCGTCGGGCTTCCCCACGATCGCGTAGTCGAGCGGTCGCCCCTGCACCGACGTGGTGGCGGTGGCGGTCGTCACGCCGCCGCTCGCGGCGTCCACGGCGTCTAGGTACGTGACGATCTCGTCGGCCGTCACCTCCTGCGACCCGATCGGGAAGCCGAGGACGTCCTCGGGGCTCGGCACCTGGCCCGCGTAGACGGGCGTGACGAGCGGATCGCACGCGGCGATCGCCGCCGGGGACGTGGTGAGCAGGGGCGTGGTGAGCGCCAGCGCGATCGCACCGGCGAGCAGGCGAGGTCGGCGTGTCATCGGGGGTCCCTCCCGTCGCGATCGTTGCCTCAGCCTGACGTCCCGACCCCCGGCAGGTCAAGCCGAGAGCGCCGCGTCGATCTCTGCGGCCGTCGGCATGCCTTCGCGGGCGCCCTGCACCGTCACCGAGAGCGCGGCGGCAGCGACGGCGCGGCGGACCGCGTCGTCGAGCGGCAGGCCCGCCCACCATGCGGCAGCGAGCACCCCGCTGAAGCAGTCGCCGGCCCCCGTGGTGTCGACGGGCTCGACGAGCGGCGCGTCGACCAGGGTCTCGCGACCACCCTGGACGAGCAGCGCGCCGTCCTCGCCGAGGGTCACCGCGACGGCCAGGCCCTCGAACCGGCTCGCGAGGGCCCGGGCGGTTGCCCGCACGTCGCCCGCCCCCGGCGAGAGGTCGCCGATCTCGCCGGCGTTCGGTGTGATCGCCGCCGCGCCGGGCAGCAGGTTCCGGAACCGCGCCTGCGCCGGCGCCGGGTTCAGCACGAACGCGACGTCCTCGCGGGTGCGGCACCAGCGCGCCGCGGACGAGATCGTCGCGTAGGGCACCTCGCAGCTCGCGAGCACGACGGACGGCTCGATCTCCGCGAGTTCCTCGGCGACGTCCCCGAGGGTGGCGTTCGCGCCCGGCGCCACCGCGATCTGGTTCTCGCCCCGCCGGTTCACCGCGATCAGCGCGACCCCCGTGGCCGCATCCCCGACCCGCCGGACCCTGCCGAGATCGATCCCCTCCGCGTCGAGCGCCGCGAGGGCCGCCGCGCCGAGGTCGTCGTCGCCGACCGCGCCCAGCATCACCACCGGGGCCCCGGCCCGTGCGGCGGCCACGGCCTGATTGCCGCCCTTGCCCCCCTGATGCTGCGCGAAGGCGCCGCCGATCTTCGTCTCGCCCGGCTTCGGCAGGCCGACCCCCGACACGACGAGGTCGACGTTGATCGCCCCCAGCACGACGAGCGGCCGGCGTGTCACGCACGGGCCTCCACGAGCGACCGTAGGCGCTCGACGATCCGCGCGACGGCGACCGGGGCGTCGACCGACGTGGCGACGCGGGCATTGTCCTCGGCGGTCCAGTCCGACCACGGGGTGGAGCGGATGTTGAGCAGGTCGGTGACGGTCTCGCCTCGGGTCCACGTGCCCTCGAGTTCGACCTCCACGCGGGTGTCGGTCCAGGCGCAGAGCGTGGGGTCGATCGCCGCCAGGAACGTGAGCGGATCGTGCATGCACGCGCCGTCGTCGTAGCCGGTCGATGCGTAGAAGTCGGCGTAGAAGCGGATCGACTCGCGCACGAGCCGGGCGAGCGGGGAGTCCGGCGCCGGCGCACAGATCGCCTCCACGTCCGCGTCGGACAGCCACACGCGCTCGGTCACGTCGAGGCCGAGACACATCGGAAGCTGTGCCGGCGCGGCGCCGGAGAACCCTTCGAAGACCCGCGTGCCGGCCTCGGGGTCCATCCAGACGTTCGCCTCCGCCCGCGGCGTCACGTTCCCGCCCTCGCGGTACGCCCCACCCATCAGCGCGTAGCCCTTCAGCAACGCGGGCAGGCGTGGCTCCATCGCGACCGCGTTCGCGACGTTCGTGAGTGGGCCGGTCGACACGAGCAGGATCTCGCCGGGCCGGCGGCGCGCCTCCTCGACGATCAGCGTCGCGGCGTCGCGATCAGACGGCGCACCGGCCGGGTCCCACGGCGAGAACCCGCCGAGCCCCTCCTCGCCGTGGACGATCATGAAGCTCTCCCAGGACTGGACGAGTGGCGCGGACGCCCCGCGGGCGACCTCCACGTGTCCGGCGCCCGCGAGCTCGAGGACCAGCAGCGTGTTGCGGGTGGTCCGCCTCACGTCGGTCGTCCCCATGACCGTGGTGGCGCCCACCAGCTCGACCTCGGGCGAGGCGACCGCGAGCAAGAGCGCGACGAGGTCGTCCACCCCGGTGTCGACGTCGAGGATCAAGGGCGTCGGCATGGCGGAACGATAGCCGGTAGCGTTCGATGACATGGACGTGCCCGACGACATCTCGGTCGAGGACCTGGGCTTCCTGCACTGGTGGGGTCCACCGACGCTGTACCGGTGCGAACTCGATCCCGATCCGATGCACGCCGACATCGCGCTCGTGGGCGTGCCGCACTCGAGCGGGAACGGCACCACCTGGCGCGACCAGCACATGGGACCCCGCTCGATCCGCGACGTCTCGATGGCGTACCAGCGACTCCACCTGAGGTGGCAGCTCGATCCATGGAAGACGTGCCGGATCCGCGACCTCGGTGACGTACCGATCCTCAACACGCTCGTGAACGATGTCGCGGTCCGCGAGATCGAACGCTTCTTCCGGCCGATCGACGCGGCGGGCGCCCGTCCGGTGTCCTTCGGCGGTGACCACTCGATCTCGCTCGCGGTCCTCCGCGCGATCGCGGGCCCCACGTCTCGGCACGGCCGACCCGCGGCGGTCGTGCACTTCGACGCGCACTACGACACCTACGACGACTTCCCGAACTGGTACGGCGCGTACGACTCGGCGGGCCACTGGGCGTCGAAGTCCGTCCACGAGCAGCACGTCGACGCGACGCGGAGCGTCCAGATCGGGATCCGCGGCCACGACGTCTGGATGGATCCCGGCAAGACGAGCCGGGAGCTCGGCTACCGGATCGTGACGAAGGACGAGTTCGACGACGACCTGGGGATCGAGGGCACGATCGCGCTGATCCGCGACCGCGTCGGCGACCTGCCCGTCTACGTGAGCTTCGACCTCGACGTGCTCGACACCACGATCGCGCCGGCGGTGTCGAACCCCGAGCCGGGCGAGGAGGGGCTCACGATGAAGGAGGCGATCCGCATCATCCAGGGGATGCGCGGGTTGGACGTGATCGGCGCCGACGTCGTCGAGCTTATGCCGAGCGTCGACTCGCCGAACTCGATGACGGCGCAGAACGCGACGAGGATCGGGTTCGAGCTGATCTGTCTGATCGCCGACCGGATCGCCGGCGGAGCCGACGCGTGACCGCGACCTGGGACGAGTTCGAACGCCTGCAGCTCACCGTCGGCGTGATCACCGAGGTCGAGGACTTCCCGGAGGCGAGGAACCCCGCGTACAAGCTCACGGTCGACTTCGGGCCCGAGCTGGGGTCCCGGCACTCGAGCGCCCAGGCGATCCACTACCCGAAGGACGAGCTCCTCGGCCGGCAGGTCGTCTGCGTCCTCGGCTTCGCGCCGAAACGGGTCGCGGGCTTCAAGAGCGAGGTGCTCGTCCTGGGTGCCTACTCGGCAGAGCACGGCGTCGTGCTGCTGCGGCCGGACCGCGACGTCGAGCCCGGATCCGCGATCGGCTAGCCCGGCCGCCTGCTCGCCGCCACCGCGCGCTGCACGTCGTCGACGAACCGCGCCACGGCGTCGTGGGTCGACGCCGCGCCGGCGACCACCTCCGCGTGGGAGCGCTCCCTCCACATGAGCGCCTCGCCGATCAGGCTGGCGTGCTCTGGCATCCGCTCGGCCGCCCACGATGCCGCCTCTCGCTTCGAGACGTGCTCACCGGTTCGGCAGGTCCGCAGGCCCCGACACATCGTCAGCACGACGTACGCTTGGTCGCCCTGGGTCTGGGCGCCGTCGAGCCAGCCGGGGGCGAGCACGTGCTCGCGGACCGCGTCCACGTACTCCTCGAGCGAGATGGGCGGCACCAGGGTGCCGGGCGGCGGACCCCAGAGCCGCACCCCGACGGTGCGGAGCTGGTACCAATCGATCAGCCACCGATCGTCGACCCGGATCGGGTGGAACGGCTCCCCCGGAGAGATGCGTGCAGCGGGCGACGACCCGGTTCGGAAGGTCATGAGCGCGCGGGACGACAGGTACACGGCCTCGATCCGGCCCTGCCATGCGGGGCTCTCTGCGTCGAGTCGGGCATGGAGGCGCTCCAGGCCGGCGAGCTCCTCCTCGCTCAGGTCCGAACGGAGGATCGCCGCGGTGTCGACGTCGCTGATCCCGGGTTCGAAGTCACCCGTGGCCAGGGACCCGAAGAGGTAGCTGCCCACGAGGCCCTCGCCGAGCGCCCGACGCTGGCCCTCCACGAGCCGATCGAGGAGTTCCGCTGCCTCGCGATCCGCGATCTCGCTCATCGCGTCCACGCTGCGACCGGCTGAGCCCCTACAGGTCGCCGTCGAAGCCGATCAGGCGCTTCGCGACGTCGAGCGAGATCTCGTGCATCCGCTTCGGTGTCAGCACCGTGTCGTTCAGCAGGACCTGGATCGCGAGGCCGTCCATCAGCGATCCGAGCTGCATCGCGAGGTCGTCGGGATCGTGGTCGTCGCTCGGGAACTCAGCCGTCTGGCGGCCGAAGCGGATCACGTCGGCGATCGACTGGACCCACCGGCGGTCCAGCGCCTCGCGGTCCTTCGCCATCTGGGGGTCGCGGAGCGCGCGCACCCACACCTCGAGCCACAGCGCCCACTCGTCGAGCAGCGAGAACTCGGGCAGGAGGCCGGGCACGGACAGCTCGATCAGGCGCGCGAGCCGCTCCTTCGCCGAGGTCATCCGTCGCAGCTCGCGGGTCGTCCGCAGGTAGAAATGGTCGTTCGAGTAGGTGAGCGCCTCGACGAGCAGACGATCCTTCGACTCGAAGTAGTAGAGGATCAGCCCGGGCGACACCCCGCATCGCTCGGCGATGTCTTGGATGCGGGTCTCGGCCAGCCCTCGGTCGGTGATCACCTGGGCGGCCGCCTCCAGGATCTCTTGGTGCCGATCGCGCTGTTTCGATCTCGTCTTCGCCACGGTGGAGCTCCCCTGAACGGCACACAATCAAGGTCGGTTCTTTGACCGACCGTTCAAGGAACTGTACCGGGATGACCTGCGAAGTCAACCCGAGACCTGGGTGACCGTGAGTTGACTGGCTGTTCAAAGAGCGGTCATGATACGCGCGTGCGCCAGCCCGTCGGGGGCGTCCGGCGCCGGAGAAGGGCCACAGAAAGGGCGGTATCGACGATGGCTTCCAACGTCTACGACGCGATCGTGATCGGCGGCGGACACAACGGCCTGACCTCGGGCGCGTACTTCGCCCGTGAGGGTGCCCGAACGGTCGTGCTCGAGGCTCGCGACAAGACCGGTGGCGCCGCCGACACGAGCGCCCCGTTCGCCGACCATCCCGAGATCAACGTCACGACCTACTCGTACGTGATGTCGCTGATGCCACCGACGGTGATCCGCGAACTGAAGCTGAAGCAGTTCGGGTACGACGTCACGCCGTTCGGTCCGTACTTCCAGGCCTTCCCCGACGGACGCGCGATCACGGTCTACGCCGACGACGCCGCGAAGTCCTACGAGTCGATCGCCCAGTTCTCGAAGAAGGACGCCGACACGTTGCCCAAGTGGGAGGCGTGGATGAAGGGCGTCGCCGACGTGCTCGGCCCGCTGATGATCCAGGTGCCGCCGCACGTCGGGTCGACGAAGCCAGGCGACCTGCTCGAGACCGTGCGCACCGCGTGGAAGATGCGCAAGCTCGGCGAGCGCGGCGTCGGCGACGTGACGCGCCTGTTCTCGATGAGCGTGACGGACCTGCTGGACGACTGGTTCGAGTCCGACGCGATCAAGGGGATGCTCACGGTCAACGGCGTGATCGGGACGTGGGCCGGCCCCGACGAGCCCGGGACCGCGTACGTGATGCTCCACCACTCGATCGGCGACGTCGGTGACGGTCACCTCGGGTCCTGGGGGTTCCAGCAGGGTGGGATGGGCGCCGTCAGCGACTCGATCCGCCGCAGCGCCGAGTCGTTCGGATGCGAGATCCGCACGGGCGCGAAGGTCAAGAAGATCCTCGTGCGCAACGGGCGCACGGTAGGGGTCGCGCTCGAGAGCGGCGAAGAGCTGCGCGCCCCGGTGGTCGTGACCACGATCCACCCGAAGATCGCGTTCCTCGACCTGCTCGACCGCCACGAACTGCCGGCCGACTTCGTGTTCGACATCGAGCGGTGGAAGACCCGCTCGGGCGTCGTGAAGATCAACGTCGCGTTGAGCGAGCTGCCCGAGTTCGTCTCGCGCCCCGGCAAGGGGATCCAGGACCACCACACCGGTTCGGTCGAGCTGTGCTTCAGCCCGCAGTACGCGGAGCGAGCGTTCCAGGACGCGCACATCGACGGCAAGCCGGCCGTGGCCCCGTTCGTCGACGGCACGATCCCGACGACGCTCGACAAGAAGCTCGCGCCCGAGGGCGTGCACATCTTCTCGATGTTCACGCAGTGGGTGCCGAAGGAGTGGGTGGAGGAGCCGCACCGCGACGAGCTCGACGCCTACGCGAAGCGGATCTTCGACCTCTACGACGAGCTCGCGCCGAACTTCAAGAGCTCGATGATCGACTACCAGGTGATCGGCCCGTACGACATGGAGCAGGACCTGGGCCTGATCGGCGGGAACATCTTCGCCGGTGAGCTCTGCGTGGACCAGTTGTTCCACATGCGGCCGGCGCCCGGCTACGCGGACTACCGCTCGCCGATCAAGGGGCTCTACCACGGGTCCGCGCGCGACGCACGCCGGCGGTGGTGTGAACGGCATCCCGGGGTGGCAGGCGTTCCGTCAGGCCAAGAAGGACAGGGCCGTCACCTCCAAGAAGTAGTGGGTTCCGGGACCGGACACATGGCGCACGATCGGACCGAGGCGCTCCGGCGCATGCTGGAGGCCCGCTCGATCGCGGTCGTGGGCGCCTCCGTGAAGGCGGGCTCGCTCGGCGCGTCGATGATCGCCGAGCTGCAGCGGGGCGGGTTCGACGGCGACGTCTTCCCAGTGAACCCCGGGTACGACGAGGTCGGCGGCTACCGCTGCTATCCCTCGCTGGCCGAGATCCCCGAGGAGGTCGATCTCGCGATCCTCGGTGTCGCGACGAGCCGGATCGAGCAGGCGATGATCGACGCCGCGGCCGCCGGAATCCCCGGGGTCGTGACCTTCGCGCCCCTGTACGAGGCCGACGAGCCGCCGGATCGACCGAACCTCCGGCAGCGCCTGCGCATGATCGCCGACGAGTACGGCATGGCGATGTGCGGCGGGAACGGCATGGGATTCATGAACCTCGAGTCGCACGTGCGCGCCTGCGGGTTCCTCACCGCGGAGTACATGCAACTCGGGCCGGTCGCGCTGCTGTCGCACTCGGGCTCGGCGTTCAACGCGTTCGCGTTCAACCAGCGCGACATCGGCTTCAACCTCGTCGTGTCGAGCGGTCAGGAGATCGTCTCGACGATGGCCGACTACATGGAGTACGTGCTCGGTCTGGAGAGCACGACGGTGCTCGCGCTGCTGCTCGAGACGGTCCGCGACCCCGAGAAGTTCGTCGCGATGCTCGATCGGGCGGCCGAGCGGGACATCCCGGTCCTCGCCCTGAAGATGGGGCGGACCGAGGGAGCGCGGGAGATGGTGGCGGCCCACTCGGGGGCGCTGGCCGGCGAGCACGGGGCCTACGAGGCCCTGTTCGAGGCCCACGGTGTCCACCAGATCACGACCTTCGACGAGATGGCCGACACGATGGAGCTGTTCGCGGCAGGCCGACGAGTGCGTGGCGGCTCCGGGATCGCGGCCATCCACGACTCGGGCGGCGAGCGCTCGATGTTGGTCGACCTCGCCGCCGACACCGGCGTCCCGATCGCACCTGTGAGCGACGCGACCCTCGCCGCGATCGACGACCTGCTGGACCCCGGATGGACGGCCGCGAACCCCCTCGATGCGTGGGGGACCGGGACGGGCGACCCCGACGTGGCCTTCCGCGACAGCCTGCGCGCGTTCGCGGCCGACCCCGAGGTGGCGGTGATGGCGTTCGTCGTCGACCTCGCGACCCAGGGGGAGCCGTACGACGCCGGGTACTTGGGGATCGCGCTCGACATCTGGGCCGAGTCGCCCAAGCCGTTCTGCATGATCACGAACCTCGCGAGCGCGGTCGACCGCGAGGAGGTGAAGGTGCTCCGAGACGCCGGCATCCCGGTGCTGGAGGGGACCGTCCCGGGGTTGCTCGCGATCAAGCACCTGTTCCACGACGCCGACCACCGAGGTCTGCCGCCGCTCGATGCGCCCGCACCCGTCGCCGACGAGGTCCGCGAGCGATGGCGCGCGCGGCTCGCCGACGGTGAGGCGTGGACCGAGCTGGACGGGCTCGCGCTCCTGGGCGACTACGGGGTCCCTGTGGTCGCGCACCGCGCGGTCGATACGGTCGAGGGCGCGGCCGCCGCCGCCGACGAGCTGGGCTATCCCGTCGTCCTCAAGACCGCGGCGCCCGGCATCTCGCACAAATCCGACGTAGGCGGCGTGAAGCTGGGGCTCGCCGACCCGGACGCCGTCCGGGACGGGTACGGAGACCTCATGGAGCATCTCGGCCCCGAGGCCGTCGTGGCCGCGACCGCGCCGCGCGGCGTCGAGCTGGCGCTCGGGATCGTGCGCGACGCGACCTTCGGGCCTCTGGTGCTCGTCGCGGCCGGCGGCATCCTGGTCGAGCTGCTGAAGGACCGCCGGCTCGGCAGGCCGCCGCTCGACGAGGTCCGCGCCCGCCGGCTCGTCGACGGCCTGAAGATGCGCCCGATCCTCGACGGCGTCCGGGGGATGCCCCCCGTCGACGTGGGGTCGCTGGCCGCGGCGATCGCCCGGCTGTCCGTGCTGGCCACCGACCTCGGCGATCTGATCGCTGCGCTCGACGTCAACCCGGTGATCGTCTCGCCCGGGGGTGTGCTCGCCGTCGACGCCCTCGTGGTCCCGTCACGCGGCTGACGCCGTCGTCACCACAGCTGCGCGGGCCCGTGCCAGGCGCGGTCCTCGCGGATCCCGAACAGGATCCGGCTCCTGGCTTCCATGCTGTCCAGCATCGTCTCGGCGAGATCGAGGGCCTGGATCGCCTCGTCGCCGCACGCACGGGTCATGAGTGCCCGTGCGAGTTCGGCGCGGCCGGCCTCGATCAGGGTGCTCGCCGCGGCGATCAGCTCGTCGAGCCGGTCGCGCTGCCGGCGTTCGAACGCCTCCCAGACAGGAGTCACCTCCGGCAGGAACCGCTCGTGATGCTCGGCCACCAGGTAGAGCAGCCGTTTGTAGATCGCGACGGCCGAGCGCGTGGCCTCGATGCGCTGGGGGACCGTCGAGGCCGGGTCGGCGCGATCGGAGTCGTCGACGAACCGCGCGCTCTCGCCCGCGGTGAGGTACCGATGACGCATGAGTTCGGGAGGGACCGTGGCGACCCCCAGGAGGAACGGGGTGAAGGGGCACGCGATCGCCCCGATCGGCGCGTGCCACAGGACCCGGAGATCCGGATCGGACACCGGGCCGAGCGGCACGACCTGCCCGTACCCGGCGGTGTCGCCGGTGAGCCTCGGTGACCGCAGGGCCCAGAACAGATCCTCGATCGTGAGCCTGCTCTCGCTCGAAGCGCGGGTGGTGAGCTCGTCCTCGATCCAGGCGACGCCGGGCCAGCGACCCCGTCCGTCTCCGTAGATCGCGTTGACGTCGAACGCGTCGGTCTCCGGTCGGTACCAACCCTGATCCGTGGCGACCTCGACGAGGTTCGGCGATCCGAGGAAGTCGGGGTGCCCTTCGAGGTCGGTCGGCGCCCGCGTGATGTACCCGGGTCGGCTCACGCGGATCGCGTCGTCGCCGAGGCGCTCTGCCACCCAGAGCCGCTTCCCGCCGGCGAACTCGATCACGACCCACGCCTCGCGCTCGTCGGCGATCAGGTGGGAGTTCCCGCCGTAGGTCGAGTACCCGTACCGACCGATCAGATCTCCGATCAGCAGGACCCCTTCCCGGGCGGTCCGTGCCCGCTCGAGGACGATCCGGGCCAGGTCGGCGTAGTTCGGTCCGGTCTGGTCGGGGGGCGTGAGTGCGACCAGCCGCTCGTGGCTCGGCGACCACACGTCGCGGACCGCGACGCCGTGTTCGTTCAGGCCGCCGTTCGTGAGGGGCGGGGGACGCCGAGGAAGTGGGTGTAGCTGACGCGGAGATGGCGGGCGGTCTCCGCGGCCTGGGGGATCGAGGAGCGGACCCCAGGAATCGCGGCCTCGGGAGTGACCCCCACCTCGATCGTCGACCCGACCGGGTGGGTCTCGCGTGGCACGATCTCGAGCCAGTGGCTGGAGGGCTCATCGCCGTACCCGGCGAGGTAGGCCTGCCCATCGGCGGTCCGGTTCCTGCCCACGTAGATCGCGTAGCTCATCGGGCCCCTCACTCGGGTTCGGCGCCCGGTGACGCTACTACGCCGTCCGCCCGAGGCGGTCGTGGGTCGTTCGGCCGCTTGTGGACGCCTCGGTCGTGGTCCATCATCGGCGGGCGATGGGGAAGGTCTTCGGGAGCTCGGGCAAGACGTCGAACCCGCTCGGGGCGATCGGGATCGTCGTGGGCCTGATCGGTGCCGCGTTCAGCGTTGCGCTGTGGTTCCATTACTACCAACCCGCGACGACGATCCTGGGCTCGTACTCGGCGCAGATCCACGACGGCGTGCTCGGCGAGCAGATGAGCACGCTCGCGGCGGTGCTCGGATTGATGGCCGTGATCGCGGGCATCGGTGGCGGCCTCGGGGGTCGGGGCAGCTCGACGACCGTGGCGTCGCTCCTCCTGGGGATCGTCGCGCTGTCCTACCCGGTGCTCACCTGGCTCAACGTCGTGCGGGGGTTCGTCCCGAACCCCGTCTGACCGGTCAGCCCCCCGCGGGCCACCCGGTGTAAGCCTCGGGTCCGCGCTTGCGCAGCTCGTTGCCGATCACGACCCGCTGGATCTCCGAGGTGCCCTCCCAGATCCGGTCGACCCGCAGCTCCCGGTACAGGCGCTCGACCGGCTGCTCCCGCATGTAGCCACGCCCGCCGAACACCTGCACGGCCTTGTCGATCACGCGTCCCGCGGTCTCGGAACATACGAGCTTCACCGCGCTCGCCTGCGCGTGGATCCGCTTGCGGTCGGCGCCGCCACGGGCGGCCTCCCAGCACACCCTGTACAGGAGCGCCTTGGCCGCCATGATCTCCGCGGCCATGTCGGCGAGCATGAACTCGATCGCCTGGAAGTCGACGATCGCCTGCCCGAACTGCCGCCGCTCCTTCGCGAACGCGAGCGACAGGTCCAGCGCGCGGCCCGCGGCGCCGACGGTCCGCGCGCCGATCATGATCCGCTCCTCGACGAACCAGTCCTTCGTGAGCTCGAACCCCTGCCCGATCTCACCGAGGACCTGGTCATCGGAGACCCGCACGTCCTCGAAGGCGTAGATCGGGTGCTCGAACACGAAGGTGTGCATGTACTTCGGGGTCCGGACGAGCCGCACGCCTGGCGCATCCTTGTCGACCAGGAAGACGGTCGCCCTCGCCGGATCGCCGTCGACGTGTGCGTGGACCAGGAAGAAGTCGGCGACGTCGCCGCTCGTCACGTACCACTTCTCCCCGTTCAGGACCCAGGCGTCGCCGTCGCGGCGGGCCGTGGTCTGGACCATCGTGACGTCGGAGCCGGCACCATCCTCGGTGATCGCGTACGCGTCGCGGCGCTCGCCGCGGCACGCCGGTCGGAGGTACCGGTCCTTCTGCGCCTCGGTGCCCGCCGCGAGTGGGATCGAGGGACGCCACGGGATGTCCCAGAGCGCCCCGGTCGCGCGGCCCCACTGCTCTTCGACCAGCATCACCTGGAAGACGTCGTAGCCTCTGCCGCCGTCGTCCACGGCGTGGTTGATCGCGGCGAAGTCCCAGTCCACCACGGCCCGCTTCGCGCTCGCATGGCTCTCCGGGGTGAGGCCGTCGTGCTCCTCACACTCGTCCTCGAGCGGGATCAGGACCTCGTCGCAGAACGCGCGCGCCCTCTGGGCGAGCTCGTTGTCTTCACGGGAAAGGCGCATATCCACGGGCGTGCACCTCCGGTAGGGTTCCGGTCCCCGAGTCTAGGCGGCGGCCCCGAGGAGGCGTGAGTGACACGGACGGTGTTCCATGGAGGGAAGGTCTTCGACGGGACCGGCGCGGCCCTCGCCGATGCCGACGTCGCGATCGAGGATATGAAGGTCGTCGAGATCGGAAGCCGGCTCGATGGTGACGACGGCGTCGACTGCGCCGGCAAGGCGATCCTGCCCGGTCTGTTCGACTGCCATGTCCACGTCACCGGGCGCTACGAGGACGACGAGCTCACGATCCAGCACCGACCCTTCTCCTACAACTTCTTCCTGATCCCCGAGATCCTGCGGCAGACGATCGCGTTGGGGATCACGACGATCCGCGACGCGGCCGGGGCGGACCTGGGGCTGAAGAAGGCGGTCGACGACGGGGTGCTGGTCGGACCGAGGATGCAGATCTCGGTCACGATGGTCAGCCAGACCGGCGGGCACAACGACGAATGGCTCCCGAGCGGCGGCCGCTCCGCCGGGTGGATCCCCTACCACGGCTTCCCCGACGGCGTGTGCGACGGGGTCGACGGGGCGCGACGCAAGGTCCGTGAGGTGATCCGCGCCGGCGCCGACGTGATCAAGATCGCATCGAGCGGTGGGTTCTTCTCGCCCAGCGACGATCCGCGCCATCCCCACTTCGCCCAGGACGAGCTCGACGAGATCGTCCGGACCGCCGCCGACCTGGACCGGTGGGTGATGTCGCACGCGCACGGACCCGAGGGGATCAAGCGTGCGGTGAAGGCGGGCGTCCGCTCGATCGAGCACGGCACCTACCTCGACCAGGAGTGTGCGGAGATGATGGTCGAGCGCGGCACCTGGCTGGTGCCCACGCTCACGGCAGGCGACACCACCGAGGAGCTCTCGAAAGACCCGAAGCTCGCGCCGGAGATCCGCGAGAAGTTCGTCGGGCTGGGCCGCCCCGAGTTCGACGCGATGCGGCTCGCCGCCGAGGCCGGGGTCAAGGTCGCGATGGGGACCGACTGCCCGGTCGCGCCTCACGGCTGGAACCTGAACGAGCTGACGCACATGGCGAACAACGGGTTCACGCCGGAGCAAGCCTTGGTGGCGGCGACCTCGAGCGCCGCAGAGCTGATGGGCGTGCAAGACCGTTTGGGGACCCTCGAGCCGGGCAAGATCGCTGACGTGGTGGTGGTCGACGGCGACCCGTTCGACTTCTCGACGCTGAAGGATCGGATCGAGCAGGTCTGGAAGGACGGCGCCCGCGTCGTCTAGTCTGAGCTTTCGCCGCGGCGGTCGAGCTCGCGCTGCAGGCCCGCGACCGCCTTGCGGCCCAGCTCCTCGAATCGCCCCTTCATGAAGGGCTCCACCAGGCGCGTGATCCCCTTCAGCTGCAGGTCGGCAACGTAGCTCACCATCGTGCCGCTCCCGGCGCTCTCGAACGTGATCTCGTCGACCCCATGGAAGGTCGATCCATCACCGACGAGCACGATCCGGCGCGGTCGGTCGAACGCCGTGATCGTGTACTCGAGCGGGAGTTTCCTGCCGTTGAAGTCGGCGACGACCTTGAACCGGCTCCCCTCGCGGCTGGGGCCCGCGTCCAGCCGCGACGCCTCGGCGATCCCCGGATCCACTCCTCGGTCGTCGAGAAGTCGGCGACGTAGTCGAACGCCACCTCGATCGGGGCCTTCACGTGGATCGTCTGCTGCACCCTGGTCATCGCGTCTCCTCCTCGGCACAGGTTCCCAGGTCCGGCGTGGTCGACACACCGACGTAGGCTCGACGCATGGGTTCGCTCCCCGGATTCGGCGTCGTCGCCCTCGCCACGATCGTCACGCTGATGACGCTCACCTGGCTCGTGAGCGTCGCGGTCCGCAACGCGAGCATCGTCGACGTCGTCTGGAGCCTCAACTTCCTGGCGGTGGCGTCGGCCGGCCTCGTGATCGGCGACGGGCTGTTCGAGCGGCGACTCGTCGTGTTCCTCCTCGTGTCGGTGTGGGCGGTGCGCTTGTCGGTCCACATCGCGATCCGCAACCACGGGAAGGGCGAAGACCGCCGCTACCAGGCGTTCCGGGAGCGGTATGGCCCCGAGCGCTACTGGTGGGTCAGCCTGTTCCAGGTCTTCTGGCTCCAGGGGCTGATCGCGTTCGTGGTGTCGCTCCCGATCCAGGCGGTCGCGGCCGGCGTCACACCCGAGACCCTCACCTGGGCCGACCTCGCCGGCATCGCCCTGTGGCTGACCGGGTTCGCGTTCGAGGCGATCGGCGACGCGCAGCTCGACTCCTTCAAGGCGGATCCGGCGAGCGCGGGCCGTGTGATGGACCGTGGCCTCTGGGGCTACACGCGGCACCCGAACTACTTCGGGGACGCCACGCTGTGGTGGGGCTACGGGCTGATCGCGCTGCTGACGCCGTGGGGGTGGGCGGCGCTGCTCGGCCCGCTCGTGATGACGCTGATGCTCCTCAAGGTCTCCGGCGTCGCGATGCTCGAGAAGACGATCGCCACGCGACGCCCCGGGTACGAGGAGTACGTGCGCCGCACGAGCGCGTTCGTCCCCAGGCCTCCGCGGCGGCCGCGCCCGACCTAGGTCCGGACGATGCCCAGGCAGTGCGCGGCCGCCGCGCGCCCGCTGGCGATCGCGCCTTCGATCCAGCCGGCGCCCTCCTGAGCGACGTCCGAGCCTGCGAACGCGACGCGTCCCTCGGGAGCCGAGAGCCCGTCGAACGTCCCGTCGGAGAACCACCCCGGGGGGATCGAGAGCCAGGTGCCTTTCGAGTAGGGGTCCTGCACCCAGTCGTGGCCGTCGGTCGCGACGACGGTCGCGGCCGGCAGGTGCGCGTTCACCGCCGCCGCCACCGCGGCGGCGTCGGACAGGTCGACGCGGTCCTGTACCGAGAACCCCATGAAGAGCCGGCCGTCGCCCGCCGGCTTCGTCACGAACCCCGCGTTCACCGGTGTGTCCCACCCCGTCCCCAGGAAGGTCGTCGGGGCGTCGCGCACGATCGCGATCACCTTCGAGACCTCGCCGACGTGACCGGCCTCGACCGCGCGCCGCTTCGTGTCGGCGAGCCCGGGGGTCCACCGCACGTCGTTCCAACAGTTGAGGGGGAGCGCGTTCACCACGGCACCGGCGGTGAGTTCGCCGCCGCCGGCGAGCGCGACCCGCACGTCATCGGCGCCGTGCGACACCTCGGTGACGATCTCGCCGAGCCGCACGTCGAGCCCAGCGGCCATCGCGTCGAGCAGGCTCGTTGTGCCGTCGGCGAACAGCTCGCCCATGTCGATGAAGGCGTCGACCGGCGTGTAGTCGAGCTCGGCCATGTCCCACAACAGGGGGAGGACGGAGCAGCGATCGAGCCGCGCGCCGCCCATCGCCACCAGGAACGCACGCAGGTAGTCGCCGGCCTCGCCCTCGGCCCCCACGGTCGCGAGCCAGTCCGAGGCAGGGACGTCGAACGCTTCCAGCGCGGTTCGGTCGCCGGCCTCGAGCGCCCCCGCCGTGGCCGCGATCGCGTCGGGGAGTCCCGAGGCGGCGAGACCAGCTCGCGCCTCGTCGAACGCGTCGGCTCCCTCGCGACGGACCCCACCGCGGACCCACGCGAGCATCTCCGGGTCGGTGATCGCCGGCGCCACACCGATCCCGTACCGCTCGATCTCCGCCGCGAGCGTCGGCTGGGTCTCGCGGGAGAAGAACATGCCGCCGATCTCGGCCCAGACCCCGGTCCCGGGGATCTCCCGGTACCAGGTCCTCCCGCCGATCCGATCACGCGCCTCCAGCACCAGCACGCGGGCGCCCGCCTCCTGCAGGTCGCGGGCGGCGCTGATACCCGCGAACCCGGCGCCCATCACCACGACGTCGGCATCCATGGGGCCGGATGCTAGCCCCTCGGAGACTCAGCCTGTCAGGGAGGACCGGATGTCGCGTTTGAGGACCTTGCCGAGCGGGTTGCGGGGCAGGGCGTCCACCACGACGATCCGCCGGGGCTCCTTGTAGCCAGCGACGCCGATGTCGCGCAGGAACGCCCGAAGCTCGGCGAGGTCGACGGTCTCTCCCGTGACGGGGACGACGACCGCGGTGACGGTCTGCTCGTCCTCGAGCCGCTCACCTCCCATGCCGACGACGGCCACGTCGGCGATCTTCGGATGCTGGACCAGGAGCCCTTCGATCTCCTCGGGGGCGATCTTCATGCCACCGCGCACGATCAGGTCGCGCGCGCGGCCCACGAACCGGTAGTGCACGTCGTCCTCCAGCTGGAAGAGGTCGCCCGTGCGGAAGAAGCCCTCGTCGTCGAACGCCGCCGCGGTCAGGTCGTCGCGTCCCCAGTACCCGTGGAACACGGTCGGACCGGCGACCAGGAGTTCGCCGACCTCACCGGGGTCCACGATCATGTCGCCGGTCACGGGGTCGATCAGTTTCGTCCGCAGACCCCGCGAGACCCGGTTCGTCCACTCCCGCTCGCCCGCGCCGAAGCGCGGGAACACCCGCGCCCGCTCCTCGGGGTCGGGGATGTCCTCGACGCCGCCGACGAGGGCGATCCCCTCGTTCGATCCGAAGAGGTTCACGACCTCGATCCCGTGGATGTCCTTCCAGGCTTTGACCATGGAGGGCGCGAGCGGCGCCGAGCCCGAACCGATCGCCCGGAGCGACGACAGGTCCGCGTCGGCGAGCATCTCGGGCTTCGTGAGCAGCAGGGTGAGCAGGACCGGCGGCACGACGGTGTAGTCGACGCGCTCGGCGGCGATCTGCTCCAGGAACACCGGCAGGCTCATCGGCTGGTGCAGCACCAGCGTGCCGCCGATGAGGAGCCACGGGACGAGCATCCCGCCGATCCCCGACATGTTCACCAGGGGGAACGGGGTCAGCAGCACGCCACCCACATCCAGCCTCGCACCGTCGATCGTCGCGTAGGCGATCGCGGTCCAGAGGTCGTGCGAGCGGGGCACCCCCTTCGGATCGGTCTCGGTCCCCGAGGTCCAGCAGATGGTGAGGACCTCCTGCGCCCTCACGGTGCCACCCACCGCCCGGGCGGTCTGCCGGTCGCCGTCGAGTGAACACCACGAGACCCAACCCTGCGGCGCCTCCCCGACCGCCACCTTCACCCTGAGCCCCGCGGGCGCGACCTCATCGACGAGCGCGCAGTGGTCGAAGCCGCCGATGTCGGTCGCGGTCACGTACGCCGCCGGCTGTGTGAGCGCCGTGGTCTGGCGCAACTCGTGCGCGCGGAACTGCACGGGGAGCGGCGAGACGATCGCGCCGATCCGCGAGCTCGCGAGGATCGTCACGACGAGCTCCGCGACGTTGGGCAGCTGGACCATCACGACGTCGTCGCGGTCGATGCCGGCCTCGAGCAGCCCTGCCGCGACCCGGTCGACCTCGTCGGCGAGCCCGCCGAACGTGAGCCGCTCCGGGTCGCCGACGGTGAAGGTGCCGCGGTTCGGGACGTCGACGACCGCGGTGGCGTCCGGGGTCCGTTCGGCGAGTCGGTCGAACAAGGCGTGAAGCGTGTCGCCCTGCCACCAGCCTTCGCGCCGGTAGGTCTCGAGCAGGCCCGGAGGCGTCAGGTCCATGTCACGAGGGTAGCGACCGGCTCGCCAGCCCGCGAGCCGGCCGCTGGTTCACGTTCTGCGGCTACTCGGGCTCGGGCCAGCAGCTCACACCCTCCGCCACTGATGACACCGGATCGCCCGTTCGCATCGTCTAGCCTGCGTCGATGCTCGCCGTGGTGCTCGCCGCGACCGCCTCCACGCTGTGGGGGGCCGGTGATTTCGTCGCGGGGCTCGCGACGAAACGGATCCCCGTCCTGGTGGTGGCGCTCATCACGTGGGGAGCGGGGCTCGCGCTCACCGCCGGGATCGTCGTGTTGTTCGATCCCGCGGTGCCGCCGGCGCGGGCGATCGCGTTCGGGCTGCTGGGAGGGGTCTTCGGCGCGATCGGCCTCGCCTCCCTCTACCAGGGGCTCGCCGTCGGACGGATGGGGATCGTCGCCCCGATCGCCTCGCTCTCGGTGCTGGTCGGCGTCGTCGTGGGCTTCCTCCAGGGGGACCGCCCGACCTCCGTGCAGCTGGTGGGGATGGTCGCCGCGGTGACCGGCGCGGTCCTCGCCGCGATCGCCCCCGATCCCGCGGGGCCGCCTCACGGCCGTGTGGCGCAGGGGGTCGGGTACGCGATCCTCGCGGCCGTGTTCCTCGGTGGCACGCTCGTGTGCCTCGACGCCGCGGGGGAGTCGAGCGCCGCGTGGTCCGCGCTGCTGATCCGGTCGTCGTCCGTGCCGCTGGTCGCGATCGTCGCGCTCGTGACCCGCCCGTCGATCTCGGCGGTCCGCCGCCGTGACGTCGGGATGCTCTCCGCGGTCGGGGCGGCCGACAACGGCGCCAACGTGCTGTTCGCCCTCGCCACGGCGAAGGGGCTCCTCACCTTGGTCGCCGTGATCGCCTCGCTCGTGCCTGTCGTCACCGTGCTGCTCGCGCGGTTCGTCCTGCACGAGCATCTGACGCGCCACCAGGTGGTCGGGGTCGTGCTCGCGCTCGCCGGCGTAGCCGCGATCGCCGCGGGGTAGGCTCGCATGCGATGGGTGCGTGGTGGGAGACCTACTTCGAAGCCGACGGCTGGCAGGGGGTCCAGCTCGGCATCGACGCGGACTTCGACGAGCCCGCCCAGGCAGAGATCATCGAGCGCGCCCTCACGCTCGAGCCGGGCTCGCGCGTGCTCGACGTCCCGACCGGGACCGGGCGCATCGCGATCGAGCTCGCCGCCCGTGGCCACCACGTGACCGGGATCGACCTCACGGAGCGCTTCCTCGAGGCGGGCCGTGAGCGGGCGGCAACCCGCGGCGTCGAGGTCGACTTCCGCCACGGCGACATGCGGGCGCTCGACGTCGAGCCTGGGTCCTTCGACGTGGCGCTGTGCTTCTGGGGCTCGTTCGGCTACTTCGACCCTGCCGGTGACGCGTCGTTCGTCCGTGGCGTGGCCGCCGCCTTGAGACCCGGCGGCCGTCTCCTGATCGACACGCACTCGGTCGAGTCGATCCTCCCGAACTTCCGGGATCGCGGCTGGTGGGAGACGGGCGACCTCCTCGTGCTGATGGAGACCGAGTACGTGGTCGGGACCGGACGGATCGAGACCGACTGGACGATCGTGGGACCCGATGGGCGCCGGGAACGGCAGCGCTCGTCGGTTCGCCTCTATGCGCTCGCCGAGCTGACCGCGCTGCTCGAAGACGCGGGGTTCACCTCGTTCGAGGCCCGAGACGACGAGCTGGAGCCGTTCGAGCTCGGCTCTCACCGGCTGTGGCTCGTCGCCACGAAGGGGTGAGGGGGATGCCGGCCACGAACGTCGAGGAGTACCTGCACCAGGTGCCGGAGGAGGCCCGCCCGGTGTTGGATCGGCTCCGCGCGACCCTGCTGTCGCTCGTCCCCGATCCCGGCGAGCGGATCAGCTACGGGATCCCCGTCGTCGAGTACCGAGGCAAGCCGCTCGTGGGGTACGGGGCGACGGCGACGCACTGCGCCCTCTATCTGATGAGCACCGACGTGATGGCGGCGCTGGCGTCGCGCCTGGAGGGATACGACCTCGGGAAGGGGACGATCAGGTTCTCGCCCGGCGCCCCCCCGCCGGAGGAACTCGTACGCGAGATCGTCCAGGCGCGGATCGCCGAGGTCGACGCCGCGCTCACGAAGCGAGGTCGCGACGCGTGAACGTCGCGTGCGCCACCGCGTAGGCGGCGATCGCCGTCCCCGCCAAGACGAGAACGTTCTCCCACTCCAGACCGCCGCTCAGCAGCGGCGGCACCATGTACCAGCGCAGGAGCGAGAGCGGCCGCAGCGGTTCCAACGCGTCGACGGTGCCGCCGAGCGCGTTCAAGATGTACATCAGCACCGCGACGGCCGTGGTGATCGCGATCGCCGTCGAGCGGTGACCCGTCCAGGCGCCGATCGCGAGGGCGATCGAGCCGAACGCGATCGCGAGCAGCACGAGCATCAGGGTGGCCGCGGCCATCGGCCCCGCGCCGACCGTGAGGTCGAACGGCGGCCCCACCACGAGCACGGCCGCGAACGCGATCACGCCGAGCACCGTCATGAGGCCGACCAGCGCGATCGCCTTCGCCCGGAGCACCTCGGCGCGGCGCGCCGGGGTCGACAGCAGCAGGTCGAGCGTACGCGCCTCCTCCTCACCGGCGATCGCGCGCGCACCGGCGCCGATCGCGACCACGAGGAACAGGATCAGCCCGAGTTCACCGAACAGCTGGCCGCGGAGGTAGCCCTCGGGGGACGCGAAGTCGTTCCCGTACAGCTCCCGGAGTGCCTCGGGGAGGCGCTCCATGAACGCGTTCATGTCGGCGGCGCTCTCCTTGATGCTCGGGTAGAACGCCGCGTACAGCAACTGCGTGAACACCAACCCCAGACCGAACCCGATCAGGGTCCGGCGATGGTCCCGCCACGCCTTCGCCAGCAGCGCGCTCACGGCTCGGCTCCGTTCCGGTAGGCCTCGAGGAAGATGTCCTCGAGGCTCGGCTCGCGCGTCTCGACGTTGACCACCGGGTGCCGCGCCGCCTCCTTCACGACCTCGTCGAGCGGCCCTCGGACCGTCATCAGGACCGAATCCCCTCGCTGCTCGGCGTCGACCACCGAGGCGAGCGAGGCGAACGCCGACGCCGGGACCGGGCCCTCGAAGTGGAACTCGACCGTGCGCAGGGCCTTCGCCTTGAGGTCGCCGACGTCGTCGACCGTGATGAGGCGACCCTCGCGGATGATCGCGACGCGGTCGCACACGCGCTCCACCTCGGGCATGACGTGCGAGCTGAGGAACACCGTCGCCCCACGCTCGCGCGCCTCGTCGATCATCGCGTAGAACTCCTGCTGGACGAGGGGGTCGAGACCCTGCGTCGGCTCGTCGAGCACCAACAGGTCGGGCTCGTGCATGAACGCCTGGAGCAGTCCGACCTTCCGCTTGTTCCCGTGGGAGAGGTCCCTGATCTTCACGTCGAGGTCGAGCGCGAGCCGCCGCGCGAGGTCCTCGACCCGGTCGGCGCCCGCCCCGGCCCGCAGCGCGGTGAAGGTCTTGAGGTACTCCCGCGCCGTCAGTCGCTCGTACAACCCGAACTCGCCCGGCACGTACCCGACGCGCCGGTGGAGCTCGGGTGTCTCGGTGATTGGGTCGAGACCGAGAACGGTGATCGTGCCCGACGTCGGGCGGATGAAGTCGAGCATCGTGCGGATCGTGGTGCTCTTGCCGGCTCCGTTCGGCCCGAGGTAGCCGAAGACCTCGCCGGCATGCACCTCGAACTCCAGATCCACGACACCGCGGCTCGAGCCGTAGAACTTCGTCAGGTGCTCGGCGACGATCACGGGTACGTCCGTGCCCATGGAGCCATCCTCGCCGGGGTGAGCGGGAGCGGCAATGCCGAACGTCCCTGGGGTCAGGGGCCGAGCTCGTAGCCCATGCGCCGTGGCATCCGCGCGACGAACCCGGTGAGGGGATCAGCCCGCTCACCGCGGTCCTCGGCCTCGTCCTTGCGGACGATCGCGCCCTGGGTGAGGGCGGCGCCGGTGGACAGGAACGGCTCGGGCGGGAAGCGCATCGGCTCCAGGCCCACCAGGGGGAGCTGGGTGAACTCGTCGGACACGCCCAGGGTGAGCGCCGACAGGATCTTGCCTCCCATGTGGGTCGGTCCGACCCCTCCTCCCGTGTAGCCGACGCCGTAGTGGACGGCCCCGCCGGGGAGCGTCCCGAACCACGGGACGTGACGGCCGGTGACGTCCATCGGGCCACCCCACGCGGCCTCGACCGGCACGTCGCGGAACGACGGGAAGAAGCGGTGGAGATCCTCGACGAGCTTGCCGACCGACCGCTCGTCGTAGCGCAGGCGCGGGCCGAGCCCCGTGCCGAGCCCTGCGGTCGCGGCCGCGGCTCCGAACGCGATCCTGCCGTCGGGGGTCGTGCGGAAGTAGCGCAGGGCGCTCCGCCAGTCGGCGAGGCCCTCCCCTCCGGTCCAGCCCACGTCGGCGAGCCGGTCGGGAGCCGGCGCCGTGACGACGATGTAGGTCCCGCGGGGCACGACCGTGCGGTGGAACCGTTTCAGCGCCGACGTCCACGCCCCCAGGCCAAGCACGCCGCGCTCGGACCGGACCGATCCGCCCGAGGTCTCCACCAGGACCGGCGGGCCCGCGCTGAAGCGCGCCACCGGACTCCGCTCGTGGATGCGGACGCCACGCTCGAGCAGCGCCGCGCGGAGCGCGAGCGCGAGCCGGGCCGGCTGCAGGATCGCGTTGTCCGGCTGGAGGAGCCCCGCACCGAACACGGGCGAGTCGCACCGTGCCCGGACCTCGTCCGCGTTCAGCTCGACGAACCGGCCGTCGGCCACCCCGAGCCGACCGGCCTCACCCACGAGCGACCGCCAGGCGCCGTCCTGCGCCGGCGAGGACGCCGCGGTGAGGTGACCGGAGCGCGTGAACCAGACGTCGGCGCCCCGATCGCGGGCCCACGCGTCGATCTCGCCGACCGAGCGCTGTGCGGTCTCGGCGATCCGCAGGGCGTCGCGGTCCCCGAAGAACCGCACGAGCGCCTCGAGGTCCTCCCAGAAGCCGTAGCAGAACCCGCCGTTGCGCCCGCTCGGCCCGCTCCCGACGAGCTCCTGCTCCAGGAGCACCACGTCGAGCGACGGGTCGCGCTCCTTCAGGAACCACGCGGTCCACATCCCCGTGTAGCCGCCGCCCAGGATCACGACGTCGGCGGTGGTCGGGCCCTGCAGGGGAGCGGTCGGCTCGAGTCCGAAGGCATCACGCGCCTCCTCGAACCACCAGGAGTACTCGGCTTGGCGAGGCAGGGTCTGCATCATGGCCCGAGGTTATAGCCGAGGCGGCGCGGAAGCTTGGCCACGAAGTCGGTGAAGGGGTTCGGTTCCTCCCCGGCATCGAAGGCGCGGTCGCGACGGTGGATCGCGTGGTTCGCGACCATCGCCCCCGCGGAGCGGATCGGGTCGGGTGGGAACCGCTTCGGCTCCAGGTCGACCAGCGGGAGCTCCAGGACCTCGCCGTAGCGCCCGAGCGCGCGGTGCGCCAGGATCTGCCCCCCGAGGTGCGCCGGTCCGACCCCGTTGCCCGTGTAGCCCAGGCCGTAGTGAACCGTCCCGCGCTCGTACGTCCCGAAGAACGGCAGGTGCATCCCGCTGACGTCGATCGGGCCGCCCCAGGCCGCCTCGACCGGCACCTCCGCGAAGGTCGGGAACATCCGGTGGAGGTCCTCGATCGCGATCCGGATCCCGTCGGGATCGTACGCGTAGCGCGTGTCGATCGTGCGGGCGAGGTTCGGCTGCATGCCCCCGATGCCGAAGGCGATGCGGCCGTCGGGGGTGTTCCGAACGTAGTGCAACGCCGAGCGGTGGTCCCACAGGCCCATCCCGTCGGTCCACCCGATCTCCTCGAGCTTGTCGGGGGCGGGCGCGGTCAGGACGATGTAGGAGCCGCGCACCGTGATCGCGCGGCGGAACCGCTTCCAGTGCTGCGCCCACGCGTTCATGGCCAACACGGCGCTCGCAGCCCGCACCGTGCCACCCGGGGTCTCGGCGATGACGGGGTCGCCCTCGCCGAACCGGGACACCGGCGTGCCCTCGTGGATCCGGACGCCCCTGGCCATGACGGCGTTGCGGAGGCCACGAGCGAGACGCGCGGGGTGCACGGTCGCGCCGTGCCGGGTGAAGAGCCCGCCGCGGAGCACGGGGGAGTCGATCCTGGCCCGGACCTGCTCGCGGGAGAGCACCTCGATCTGGTCGCCGAGGCCGAGCCGGTCCATCGCGATCACCTGGTCCGCCCAGGCGCCGATCTGGGCGTCTGCAGAGGCCGCGCCGAGATCCCCGTCGTACCGGAACCACGCGTCGAACCCCTGCTCCTGGCAGAAGCGACCGATCGCCGCGACCGACGCCTCGCCTACCTCGCTCAACCGCACCGCCATCTCGTCGCCGAACCAGGCGGTCAGGGTCGCGATCTCACCCCAGAACGACGTGACGAACCCGCCGTTGCGTCCGCTCGGTCCGCCGCCGCAGATGTCTTGCTCCAGCACGACGACGTCCGCACCGGGGTCGAGCTCCTTGATGAACCAGGCCGTCCACAGGCCGGTGTAGCCGCCGCCGACGATCACGACGTCGGCGGTCGAGTCACCGGCGAGCGGCGGTGCGGGGTCACCGGCGAACTCGGGCAGATCGAGGCACTCGCGCAACCACCAGCTGCGTCCGGCGTCGGGCGGGACGGCGATCATCGGGTCTTCCTGGGTCCGGGGCCGAGGTTGAAGCCCATCGCACGCGGGAGTCCCGCGACGAACCCCGTCACCGGGTCGGCCTCGCGGCCGTCGGCCTCGCGGTCGTCCTTGCGCCGGATCGCGTCGTTGGCGATCAGCATCCCGGGCGAACGGATCGGCTCGGGCGGGAACCGCTTCGGCTCGCGGGTGACGACGCCCAGGCGGGTGAGGCCATCGTCGGCCCTGGTCGCGAGCGATGCGAGGATCTTGCCCCCCAGGTGCGATGGGGCCACGCCGTTGCCCGTGTACCCGAGGCCGTAGTGGACGTTGCCGGGCGGCAGCGAGCCGAAGAACGGCATCGTGAACCCGCTCACGTTGATCGGGCCGCCCCAGCCGGCCTCGATCGGCACGCCTTCGAAGGTGGGGAACATCCGGTACAGGTCGGCGGCGACGCGCCGGACCATCCGCTCGTCGTACGCGTAGCGCGGGTCGATCTTCCGCGCGAGGTCGGGCTGGAGCCCGCCGAGCCCGAACGCGATCCGACCGTCGGGGGTCGTCCGCAGGTAGTGGATCGACGAGCGGAGATCGCGGACCGCCTCGCCGCCGGTCCAGCCGATCTCCTCGATCTTCTCGGGCGCCGGTCCGGTCACGACCATGTACGAGCCGCGCACCGTGAGGATCGGCTTGAAGGCGTTCCACGAGGTCGCCCAGGCGCCGAGCCCGACGACGGCTTCCTCGGCGCGGACCGTGCCGCCGGGGGTCTCGACGACGACCGGCCGCTGGAAGCCGAGCCGTGACGCCGGGGTGTGCTCGAAGATGCGCACGCCCCGTTCGACCAGCACGCGGCGGAGCCCACGCGCCAACCGCGCCGGGTGGACCGTTGCGGCATCGGGCAGGAACAGCGCGCTGCCGAACATCGGCGACCGGACCCGCTCGGCCACCTGAGCCGGACCGAGGACCCGGTAGTGGTCCTCGACACCCAGCCGCCGTGCTGCCTCGATCGTGCCGACCCACTTGCCTTCGTGAGCCGGCGCCGAGGCGACCGCGAGGTCGCCGCCCTTGCGCCACCACGCGTCGACGCCGTGCTCGTGGCACCACGCCCCGATCTCGTCGGGCGAGGAGCCCGCGGCATCCAGCAGCTCCTTCGCCGCCGCCGCGCCGTAGGTCGGGATCAGGTCCGCGACGTGGCCGTACCAGCCGTCGCAGAACCCTCCGTTGCGGCCGCTCGGCCCGCCGCCGCAGATGTCAGCCTCCAGCAGCACCACGTCGATGCCCGGATCCCGCTCCTTCAGGAACCACGCGGTCCACATCCCCGTGTACCCGCCGCCGAGGATCACGACGTCGGCCGCGGTGTCGCCGGCGAGCGCCGCTGCGGGGGGATCGCGGAACTCAGGGAGCGCGAGGCACTCCCGCAGCCACCAGGAACGGCCCAGGTCGGGGGGCGTGGGGAACGTCATCGATCCTCCTCGCGCGGGCGCACGTCCGCATCCTATCGAGGGCGCCCTCGTCGGCGTCACCGCAGCGTTGCTACCGTGAGGTCCTCTCCATCCGTCTCGCCGAGGGAGGTCCACCGATGGGAAGCGGGCGCAGCCGTCCCCGAAGCTGGGAAGTGACCGAGGGGCCCGAGCGCGCCCCCGCCCGCGCCATGCTGCGCGCCGTCGGGTTCAGCGAGGACGACTTCGGCAAGCCTCAGGTCGCCGTGGCGTCCAGCTGGAACGAGGTGACCCCCTGCAACTACCACCTCGACAAGCTCGCCGCGCTCGCGAAGGAAGGTGTCCGTCAGGGCGATGCCGTCCCGATCGAGTTCACGACGATCGCCGTGTCCGACGGCATCGCGATGGGTCACGAGGGGATGAAGGCATCGCTGATGAGCCGCGATCTGATCGCCGATTCGGTCGAGCTCGTGGTGCATGCGGAGCGGCTCGACGCCCTCGTCGGGATCGCCGGATGCGACAAGTCCGAGCCCGGGATGCTGATGGCGATGGCACGGATGGACCTGCCGAGCGTCTACCTCTACGGAGGCACGATCATGCCCGGGACCTATGCGGGCAGGGACGTCACGATCCAGGACGTGTTCGAGGCCGTCGGCGCCCACGCGAAGGGCACGATGTCCGACGAGGAGCTGCTCGGGGTCGAGCGCGCTGCATGTCCCGGCACGGGATCGTGCGCCGGGATGTACACGGCGAACACGATGGCGTGCGTCGGCGAGGCGCTCGGGATGTCCCTGCCCGGCTCCGCCAGCCCGCCGGCCGTGGACTACCGCCGCGAGGTCGCGGCGCGGGAGTCCGGTCTCGCCGTCACGAAGGTCCTGGAACTCGACCTCCGTCCCCGTCAGATCATGACGAAGGACGCCTTCGAGAACGCGATCGCCGTCGTGATGGCGGTCGCGGGTTCGACGAACGCGGTGCTCCATCTGCTGGCGATCGCGCGCGAGGCGCACGTGGAGCTCGAGCTCGACGACTTCGACCGCATCTCGCGCCGTACCCCGCACCTCGTGGACGTCCGGCCCGCGGGTCGGTTCGTGATGAGCGATCTCGATCGCGTGGGGGGCGTCCCGGTCGTCATGAAGGAGCTCCTCGATCTCGGACTCCTCCATGGGGACTGCGTCACCGTGACCGGCTCGACGATCGCGGAGAACCTGGATGCGCTGAACCCGCCGGCGCCCGACGGGACCGTCGTCCGAGCTGCGACCGACCCGATCCACGCCGAGGGCGGGACCGCCATCCTCCGAGGCAACCTGGCGCCCGACGGCTGCGTCATGAAGATCGCGGGGGCGGCCTCCCTCGACTTCCGGGGACGCGCCAGGCCGTTCGACTCGGAGAAGGAGGCCTTCGACGCGGTGGCCGCCGGTCGGATCGAGCCTGGCGACGTCATCGTGATCCGGTACGAAGGCCCGAAGGGCTCCCCAGGCATGCCCGAGATGCTCGCGGTGACGGCCGCGGTCGCCGGGGCAGGCCTCGGCAAGGACGTCGCCCTGATCACCGACGGCAGGTTCAGCGGGGCGACGAAGGGTTACTCGGTCGGGCACATCGCGCCCGAGGCGTGCGTCGGCGGACCGATCGCGTTGGTCCACGAAGGCGACGAGATCGTGATCGACGCCGCGAACCGCCGGATCGACATGAGCGTCGACGACGCAGAGCTGGCCCGTCGCCGCCAGGAGTGGACCGCGCCGGCGCCGAAGTACACGCAGGGCGCCCTGGCGAAGTACGCACGCACGGTGGGCTCCGCCGACCATGGGGCGACCACATGGTGAGGACCGCGCGGAACATCACGACCCCCGCGGCGCTGCAGTGCCGGATCTGTGGTCAGCAGTACCCGATCGAGCCCCTCACGATCTGCGAGGAATGCTTCGGCCCCCTCGAGCCCTCCTACGACCTCCAGTCGCTCGACGGCGAGGCGTTCAAGTCAGACGTCGAAGCCGGCCCGGCATCGCTGTGGCGCTACGAGTACCTGCTCCCCGGCGGCCCGGGCATCGAGCGGATCGACCTCGGCGCGGGGTTCACCCCGCTCCGGCGCGCCCACAACCTCGCCGAGCGGCTCGGGCTCGAGAAGCTCTGGATCAAGGACGACTCGGTCAACCCGTCGAACTCGTTCAAGGACCGCGTCGTGAGCGTCGCGATCACGATGGCGCGCGCCTTCGGGTTCGAGGCGATCTCGTGCGCCTCCACCGGCAACCTCGCGAACGCGACCGCCGCGCACGCCGCGAAGGCCGGCATGCCCTGCTACGTGTTCGTCCCAGAGGACCTCGAACGCGCGAAGATCCTCGCGACCGAGGCCTACGGCGCCAAGGTCGTCGCGGTCAAGGGGAACTACGACGCCGTGAATCGGTTGTGCTCCGAGGTCGCCGAGGCGCTCCCGTGGGCGTTCGTGAACGTGAACATGCGCCCCTACTACGCGGAGGGCTCGAAGTCCCTCGGGTTCGAGGTCGCCGAGCAGCTCGGCTGGCGCCTGCCCGATCACGTCGTGGTCCCGATCGCGTCCGGCGCCCTCCTCACGAAGGTCCACCGCGCGTTCTCGGAGCTGATCGCGATCGGCGCGGTCGAGGAGAAGCCGTACCGCGTCTCCGGCGCCCAGCCCGAGGGCTGCCGCCCGGTCGCGCAGGCCTTCAAGAACGGTGACGAGCAGGTCACGCCGATGAAGCCCGACACGATCGCTCGCTCGCTCGCGATCGGCTCGCCCGCCGACGGGATGTTCGCGATGCAGGTCTCTCGTAGCACCAACGGGACGATCGAGTGGTGCACCGAGACCGAGATCGTCGAGGGCATCGAGCTGCTCGCGTCCACCGAGGGCGTGTTCACCGAGACCGCCGGCGGGGTCACGATCGCGAACCTGAAACGCCTGGCGGAGCAGGGCGTGATCCGTCCCGAGGAGGAAACGGTCGCGTTCGTCACCGGCAACGGCTACAAGACGATCGAGGCCCTCGAGGGCTACCTCGAGCCCACGTACAGCGTCGCCCCCGACCTCGACGAGTTCCTCGACGTCCTCGAGGACTGACCACGGGGTAGTGTCGGGCCGTGGCGCTCCGGCTCGAGGACTACGCGTTGATCGGCGACACCCACACGGCCGCGCTGGTCGGCCGTGACGGGTCGATCGACTGGCTGTGCCTGCCCCGCTTCGACTCCGGGGCCTGCTTCGCGGCGCTCGTCGGCGATCCCTCGCACGGGCGCTGGCTGCTCGCGCCCTCGGAGCGGTTCCGCACGCGGCGCCGGTACCGGCCGGAGACGCTGGTGCTCGAGACCGAGTACGAGACCGACACCGGGGCGGTGCGCGTCACCGACTTCATGACCCCTCGCCGCGGGCAGGCGCGGGTCGTCCGTCTGGTCGAGGGGCTGCGCGGTGTGGTCCCGATGCACCTGGAGCTGAACCTACGCTTCGACTACGGGATCGCGGTCCCGTGGCTCCGTCCCGGGCGACGGAGCGTGACGGCCGTCGCGGGTCCCGATGCCGTGGAGCTCCGCACGGACGTGCCGCTCGAGGTCGTCACCGGCCTCGTCACCGCCGACATGACGATCAAGGCGGGCGAGCGGGCATCCTTCGCGCTCGTGTGGCACCGCTCGCACGAGCTGCCGCCGCCCCGGATCGATCCGTGGGATGCCGCGCGTGCCACCACACGGTTCTGGAAGGACTGGTCCTCGCGGTGCACGTACCACGGGGAGTGGCGCGACGCGGTGCTCCGCTCGCTGATCACGCTCAAGGCGCTCACGTACCGCCCGACCGGCGGCATCGTCGCCGCGCCCACGATGTCGCTCCCGGAGGAGCTCGGCGGCTCGCGCAACTGGGACTACCGGTTCTGCTGGCTACGGGACGCGACGTTCACCCTGTACAGCATGCTGCAGGCCGGCTACGAGAAGGAGGCGGAGGCGTGGCGCGAGTGGCTCCTGCGCGCCGTGGCCGGGGACCCCCGCGACCTGCGGATCATGTACGGGGTCGCCGGCGAGCGGCGGATCCCCGAGATGGAGCTCGACTGGCTCCCGGGGTACGAGGGGTCGCTCCCGGTGCGGGTCGGCAACGACGCCTCGCGGCAGTTCCAGCTCGACGTGTACGGCGAGGTCCTCGACCTGCTGCACCAGGCATCGCGCGAGGGGCTCCCGCACGAGGCCGCCGCCTGGGAGATGGAGTTGCGGATCCTCGACGTCCTCGAGTCGAGCTGGCGCGAGCCCGACGAGGGGATCTGGGAGGTCCGCGGCGGCCAGCGGCACTTCACGCATTCGAAGGTGATGGCGTGGGTCGGGATCGACCGGGCGATCCGCGATGTGGAGCTGTTCGGCTTCGCGGGACCGGTGGAGCGATGGCGTGCGCTCCGCGACGAGATCCACGCGGAGGTGTGTGCGGAGGGGTTCGACGAGGGAGTGGGCGCGTTCACGCAAGCGTACGGGTCGGCGGAGCTCGACGCCGCCACCCTGATGATCCCGCTCGTCGGGTTCCTGCCCGCCGACGACCCGCGAGTGCGAGCAACGGTGACGGCGATCCAGGAACGGCTGCTGTTCGACGGGTTCGTGATGCGCTACGACACGGACTCGCAGGTCGACGGGCTCCCCGGCGGGGAAGGGGCGTTCCTCCCGTGTACGTGCTGGCTGGCGGACTGCCTGGCCCTGCAGGGACGGATGGACGAGGCGCGCGAGCTGTTCGAACGCGTCTTGGGGGTCCGCAACGATCTCGGCCTCCTGTCGGAGGAGTACGACCCGATCCACCGCCGGCTCGTCGGGAACTTCCCGCAGGCGTTCTCGCACGTGTCGGTGATCGGGACCGCACGGAACCTGTCTCGAGGAGAGGTCGGGCCCGCGGAGCGCCGGCGCCGCGTCGTGCGGCGACCTCGCGCCGGCCGCGGCTGAGGCCGGGCTTCAGTCCCGTTCGTCGTCGGCGTCGCCCCGATGCAACCCGCCGTCGAACTCGTCGAGTGCAGCGGACTCGCCGTTGAAGCCCAGCGGGCCGTCCTCGAGGACCTCTCGTTGCCGGCGTGCCACCCCGCGGACGGTGTCCAGGTCTCGCAGCTGCGCGGTCAGCCAGCGGGTCGGGCTGCTGGCGAGCACCGAGCGCATCAGGCCTCTGGCTCGTCGGGTGCGCTCCTCCTCGGGCATCGTGAGACCCGTGTGGATCGCCTCGGCGGTCTCGGCGACATCGAAGGGGTTGAGCGCGATCGCGTGGCGACCCAGCCTCCCGTAGGCACCCGCGTTCACCGAGAGCGCGAGTGCGCCGTGGCGCTTGTTCACGAGCGGACCCTCCATCGAGACGAGGTTCATCCCATCGAAGATCGGGTTCACGAGCATCGTGTCGTACAAGCCGTAGGCGGCGACGGCGCCTAGGTAGTCCTCTTCGGTCCTCACCTCGAGCGGCGTCCAGCCCTCGCCGCCGTGTCGTCGGTTCACGGCGGCGGCCACCTCCAGGCTCCGCTCGGCGTAGGTCTGGTACTCGGGGATCTCGGTGCGCGATCGGGGCAGGATCGACAGGAACTTGACCTTGCCGCGCCACTCGGGATGCTCGACCAAGAACGAGTCGTACGCGTGGAACCCGCGCACGATGTTCTTCGACAGCTCCAGCCGGTCGACCCGGAGCAGGAGCTTCGCGTCGCCCCGCCAGGCACCGAGCTCGCGGCGCAGCTGCTTCACCTCGGCCGACCCCGAGGTCCGCCGTAGCGGCCCCGGGTCGAGCGCGATCGGATAGGCGCGCACCAAGACCCGCCGGCCGTCGATGTCGATCCGCTTGCGGCGAACGTCGACCCGGACGTCGCGCAACGTGTCCCGCACGCTCAGGAGGAAGTTCTCTGTCCAGCGCTCGGACTGGAACCCCAGGATATCGGCGCCCAGGAGCCCTCGGAGCAGCTCCTCGCGCATCGCCGCCGGCAGCAGCCGGAGGTACGTTGGCCCGGAGAACGGTGTGTGGGTGAAGTGCGCGATCCTGGCTCCCGGCTGCATCTCGCGGAGCATCTGCGGCACCAGGCTCAGCTGGTAGTCCTGCACCAGGTAGACCGGGTCACGATCGCGCTCGGCGTCGAGCGCCTTCGCGAACGTCTGGTTCACCTCGCGGTAGTCGTTCCAGATCTGCCGCGTCTCCATGTCCCAGGCGGGGAGGTAGGCCAGGTCGAACAGGTAGTGATGCATCAGCCACAGCACCCGGTTCGCGATGCCGTTGTAGTAGCCGTCGTAGCGAGCGGGGTCGATGTCCACGAACGCGGCGCGCCCCGCGGGCTCGACCTCGATCGACCGGCCCGTCGCCGCCACTTCGCGGTCGGCGTCGGTCATCGCCGCGGCGAGCCACGTGGCGTCGGACTCGAACAGGACGCCCGCCAGGGCGGTGACGAGCCCGCCGGAGCCGCGCTCGCCGACGAGGGTCCCGTCCGCACCACGCAGGAATGAGACGGGGCCTCGGTTCGAGACGACGACGAGTGGTGACTCGAACGCCGTTGGCATCGGGGCTTGCATCGGCTCGTCTCCACTCTATCCGCAGCGGTCGGGGGGTCGCCCGCGACGTCAACGGCCGGGAGGGAGCTCGTCGAAGACGAACCCGGCGCCGTGGCGACGGATCCGGCCCTCGACGGGCAGGTGGCTGCCGGCCACCACGAGGCCGTCGTCGGCCGCGCGCGCGAGCAGCGCGACCCGGGTCTGCGCGTTCGCGGCGTCCATGTCGGCCGCGCTGATCCACTCCGGGTGGGCGACGTTCACGGGGTGGACGATCGCGTCGCCTGCCCACAGGAGCGCGTCGTTCACCAGCACCGCCAGGTGACCCGGGGTGTGGCCGGGCGCCTCGATCACGTCGACCTCCCGCGTCGCGGCGCCCGAGGTCGTCGCGTCGAGCAGACCACCGGCGCGCAAGGCCCCGAAGGCCACGCGAGCGGGCTCACCCGCGTCACCGGGCAGGTCCCCGGCCGCGCCCGATCGCCAGAACGCCAGTTCAGCGGGGTGGACCAGGTGCCGGGCCTCCTCGAAGACGGGGACCCCGTCGTTCGTGACCAGTCCGCCCACGTGGTCGGCGTGACCATGGGTAACGACGATCGTGCGGATGTCGGTCCTGGAGACCCCGAGCCCGTCGAGCTCCCCGGCGAGCCGCCCGGCCTCCATCTCTCCGGCGAACGGGCCGACGCCGGCGTCGACCAGGACGAGTCCGTCGGCGCCCTCGATGAGCAACGCGGCGAACCGGCCCGGGAGCAACCCGTCAGCGTCGAGCCCCGGCACGACCGATGGGCCATGGATCGCTTCGTCGTAGCCCCTGAAGACGAATCGGGGCGAGACGGCGCGCCACCCGTCGATCAGGACGTGACAACGGATGCCACCGGCATCGAGCACCCGGTTCGCGAACATCCGACGATGCTACGGGAGGAGACGGCCATGGGTTGACACCCCCGATGGCCCGCCCCCACACTGGTGAAGACATGCACAGGAGCACGGTGATCACGGGTCGAAGCACCCTGGTACTTATCGCCTAGGCGCGGGCGGGCCGATCGGCCCGATGACCCCCCGCGCCAGACGCCCCTCGCCACCGCGGGGGGTTTTTCTTACCCGCCGATCGCAGGAGGACGGCCGGAGCCACGCCGGAGCCGGCCACGGAAGGAGCGCACCATGCGGTACGAGTTCGAGCGAGAGGGAACCGTGGTCGCCAGCGTGCTGTGGGAAGGCCCTGCGCAGGTAACCGTCGAGGCCGCCGATCCCACCACCCGTGCGGTCGTGGACCGGTACCTCGCATCCGAGGTCACGTACATGGGCGGCGGGTTCGGGTTCTCCGAGGAGACCGAGCCCGACGTCCTGCAGACGCGGCGCCGCGACTGGACCCCGTGGGAGTTCGAGCGTGCCTGCCGCAACCTGGCGCACCGGCTGCAGGCCCAGGTGCGCCGCGTGGAGACCGGCCCGGTCGAGGATCGGCCGGAGGAGGTGGCTGCGGGATGAAGATGACCGGCGCGGAAGCCGTCCTCAAGGCACTCGAGCAGGAAGGGGTCGAGGTCGTCTTCGGCATCCCCGGTGGCGCGAGCATGCCGATCTACGACCCGCTGGTCGACAAGAGCTCGATCCGCCACATCCTGTGCCGGCACGAGCAGGGCGCCGGCCATGCCGCCGAGGGCTACTCGTGGGCCACGGGCAAGGTGGGCGTGTGCATGGCCACCTCGGGCCCGGGCGCGACCAACCTGGTGACGCCGCTCGCCGACGCGAAGATGGACTCGGTCCCGATCGTCGCGATCACGGGGCAGGTCCCGACCCCGGTCGTGGGCAACGATGCGTTCCAGGAGGCCGACGTCACGGGCATCACGATGCCCGTCACGAAGCACAACTTCCTGGTCAAGGACCCCGCTCAGATCGTGGAGACGATCCGCGAGGCCTTCCACATCGCGAGCACCGGCCGTCCCGGCCCGGTCGTGGTCGACCTGCCGAAGGACGTGCTGCTCGCCGAGCTCACCTACCGGTGGCCCGAGAGCGTCTCGCTGCCCGGCTACAAGCCCACCACGAAGGGCAACGCGCGGCAGATCGGCGAGGCCGTGAAGATGATCCTCAAGGCCAAGCGCCCCGTGCTCTACGTCGGCGGCGGTGTGATCAAGGCAGATGCCCACAAGGAGCTGTACGCCCTGGCGACGAAGGGTCAGCTGCCGGTCGTTACCACCCTCATGGCGCGCGGCGCGTTCCCTGACTCCCATGAGCTGTGCTTGGGGATGCCCGGGATGCACGGCAACTACACGGCCGTGACCGCGATGCAGAAGGCGGATCTGCTCGTGGCGCTCGGGTCGCGGTTCGACGACCGCGTCACCGGGAAGCTCGCCGGCTTCGCCCCTGGCGCGAGGGTGATCCACGTCGACATCGATCCGGCCGAGATCGGCAAGAACCGTGCCGCGGACGTCCCGATCGTCGGCGACTGCCGCGATGTGATCGGCAAGCTCGCCGCCGAGCTCGCGAAGCGGCAGGAGGAGGCCGGCGGAGTCCCTGACCGCGCGGCCTGGCTCGGTCAGCTGAAGGCGTGGCAGGAGTCCTTCCCGTACCGCTACGACCCGTCCAACGGCCTGCTCAAGCCCCAGTACTGCGTCGAGCGGCTCAACGCCCTCGCCGACGCGGACACGATCGTGGTCAGTCGGCGTCGGGCAGCACCAGATGTACGCGTCGCAGTACTGGCGGTTCGAGAAGCCGCGCCACTGGATCAACTCCGGGGGCCTCGGCACGATGGGCTTCGCCGTGCCCGCGGCGATGGGCGCGAAGGTCGGCCAGCCGAGACAAGCGCGTCGTCGCGATCGACGGCGACGGCTGCTTCCAGATGACCGCGCAGGAGCTCGCCACGAGCCGCACCGAGAACATCCCCTTCGTCACGCGCGATCTTGAACAACGGCTACCTGGGCATGGTCCGCCAGTGGCAGGAGCTGTTCTTCGACGAGCGGTACTCGGGTGTGTACCTGACCCGAACGTCCCCGACTACGTGAAGCTCGCGGAGGCCTACGGCGCGGTCGGCCTGCGCGTCGAGAGCCCCGACGAGGTGGACGCGGCGATCGAGAAGGCGTACTCGGTCACCGATCGCAGCGTGGTGATCGACTTCAGGGTCGACCCCGGCGAGATGGTGTTCCCGATGGTGCCCTCGGGCGCGTCGAACGACGACATCATCCTGGGGCCCGAGCAGGATCGACCCCACCACCGACCCTGCGGAGGCTCCGATCGCATGACGAACACCGACGCACTCCACACGATCTCGGTCCTCGTCGAGGACAAGCCCGGCGTGCTGACCCGCGTCGGCGGGGCTGTTCGCCGCTCGAGGGTTCAACATCGACTCGCTCGCCGTCGGTCCGACCGAGGTCCGAGGGCATCTCGCGGATGACGATCGTCGTCAACGTCGAGACGAAGACCCTCGAGCAGGTGACGAAGCAGCTGAACAAGCTGATCAACGTCATCAAGATCCTCGAGCACGAGCCTGGCTAGGCCGTCGAGCGCGAGCTGATGCTGGTGAAGGTCCGCGCGTCGCGGCGACGAGCGGGCGCGCGTCATGGAGATCGCCGACGTCTTCCGTGTGAACGTCGTCGACGTCACCCATGCGACCCTCACGCTCGAGGCGACCGGCAAGCCCGACAAGCTGCCAGGCGCTGCTCGAGCTGCTCGAGGACTTCGGCGATCGTGGAGCTCTCGCGGACCGGCACGGATCGCGCTCGCGCGCGGCGACCGGGGCATCCGCGAGCGCGTCCTGAAGAGCGCGGCCGGCTGACGTCCACCCACGCCACGGAGGAACCCGACAGATGGCGACGATCTACTACGACGAAGACGCCGATGGCTCGGCGCTGGCCGGGCAGAGGATCGCCGGTGCTCGGTTTCGGCTCGCAGGGTCACGCGCACGCGCAGAACCTGCAGGACTAGCGGGTACGACGTCCGCGTCGGTCTGCGCGCCGGCTCGTCGAGCCGCGCGAAGGCCGAAGAGGCCGGCCTTCGGGTCCTCGACACCGCCGAGGCGGTCGCCGAGGCCGACGTGATCATGTGCTTGCTCCCCGACACCTCGCACGCGCAAGGTCTACGCCGAGGACATCGCTCCGAACCTGAAGGACGGCGACATGCTGATGTTCGCGCACGGGTTCTCCGTCCACTTCGGGACCGTGGTCCCACCGGCCGAGCGTCGATGTCACGATGATCGCGCCCGAAGGGCCCCGGTCACCTGGTGCGCCGGACCTACGAGCGAGGGGATCGGTACGCCGGGGCTCGTCGCCGTGCAGCAGGATGCGACCGGCAGAGGCGCGGGAGCGCGCGCTCGCCTACGGCGCCGGGATCGGCTGCGCGCGCGCCGGGCATCATCGAGACCACGCTTCAAGGAGGAGACCGAGACCGACCTGTTCGGCGAGCAGACCGTCCTGTGCGGCGGGATCTCCGAGCTGATCAGGAACGGCTTCGAGACGCTGGTCGAGGCTGGCTACCAGCCCGAGATCGCGTACTTCGAGTGCCTCCACGAGCTGAAGCTGATCATCGACCTGATCTACGAGGGCGGCCTGTCGTGGATGCGCTACAGCGTGTCGGACACGGCCGAATGGGGCGACTACCAGAGCGGCCCCCGCGTCGTGGACGAGCACTCGCGTGCCGCAGATGCAGCAGGTGCTCGCCGAGATCCAGGACGGCACGTTCGCGAGGAAGTGGATCGGTGAGGCGGACGCCGGCTTCCCGGAGTTCCTCCGACTTCGGGGCCAGGCGCAGAGCGTCCCAGCTCGAGCAGGTGGGACGTGAGCTGCGCCGGATGATGCCCTGGTTGGAGAGCGACAGGAAGGTACCCCCGACATGACCGACGCCAACGTAGCCACGGGCTCAAGCAGCGAAGCGGTGGCCCGAGATCAGGTAGTCAGGATCTTCGACACGACCCTGCGCGACGGGGAGCAGGCCCCCGGGATCGCGCTCACCCGCGCCGAGAAGGTCGAGATCGCCGAGCAGCTCTCGCGGTTGGGCGTGGACATCCTGGAGGCGGGGTTCCCGATCTCGTCACAGGGCGAGTTCGAAGCGGTCCGTGAGATCGCCGATTCCGTGAAGGGCCCGGTGATCGCTGCGCTCGCCCGCACCGCGACCGGCGACATCGAGCGGGCCGCCGAGGCGCTGAAGGGCGCCGAGCGGTGGCGGATCCACACGTTCATCTCGACGAGCGACGTCCAGCGTGAGTCGATGCTGAAGATGAGTCACCAGCAGGTGCTCGATGCGATCCGCGAGAACGTGAAGCTCGCGAAGAGCTACACCGACGACGTCGAGTTCAGCGCACAGGACGCGACCCGTACCGAGCTCGAGTTCCTGCTCGAGACCTATCGCCTGGCGGTGGAGTGCGGGGCTACCACGATCAACGTGCCCGATACGGTGGGGTACGCGACGCCGACCGAGTTCGGCGAGCTGATCCGGGTCGTCCGCGAGGCCGTGCCGGACGACGTGATCATCTCGACGCATTGCCACAACGATCTGGGATTGGCCGTCGCGAACGCGCTCGCGGGGATCGAGAACGGGGCGCGGCAGATCGAGGTCGCCGTGAACGGGATCGGGGAGCGCGCGGGGAACTGCTCGCTCGAGGAGATCGCGATGATCGTGCGGACCCGCGGTGAGCACCTCGGTGTGCGACACGGCCTGAACCTGCGGGAGATCACGCGCACCTCGCGGCTGGTCAGCATGACCACGGGGTACGGCGTCCAGCCCAACAAGGCCGTCGTGGGCTCGAGCGCGTTCGCGCACGAGAGCGGGATCCACCAGCACGGCGTGCTCGCGAACCGGGCGACCTACGAGATCATGGACCCGCTCGAGATCGGGCTGGAGGGCAACCGCCTGGTCCTCGGCAAGCACAGCGGCCGCCACGCGTTCATCGACGCCCTCGACAAGCTGGGGATCACCCTCGACGATGCCCCGCTGAACCGAGCGTTCGCGCGGTTCAAGGACCTGGCGGACCGCAAGATCAGCCTGACCGACCAGGACCTGGCGGCGATCGTGGCCGAGGAGCTCGGGTCCGCGGACGAGGATCGTCCTCCTCCTCGAGTCGGTCGTCGTCGGGCGGCGGCACGCATCTGCAGCCACGGGCGACGGTCCACCTGAAGCGAGGCGACGAGACGATCGAGGAATCGGCGATCGGCGACGGGCTGATCGACGCCGCGATGGGTGCGATCGCCCGCGCGTCGGGCATCGAGGCTCGGCTCGTCAGCTTCAACGTGTCGTCGGTGACCGCCGGCTCCGACGCGCTCGGCGACGTCGTGGTCCAGCTCGACGTGGACGGACGGCGGGTGACCGGACGCGGCGTGGCGACGGACGTGGTCGAGGCGAGCGCACGCGCCTACCTCGCCGCGATCAACCGAGCCCTCCAGGTCCAGGCGAAGGACGCGGCGCAGTCGAACGAGGTCACCCCTTGACGAGGACCCACACGATCGGCGTCATCGCGGGCGACGGGACCGGGCCCGAGGTCGTCGGCGAGGGCGTGAAGGTGCTCGAGGCGGTCCGCGAGCGCCACGGGTTCGGATCCACCCTGGTCGAGTTCGACCTCGGTGCCGACCGGTACCTCCGCACCGGCGACGTCCTGCCTGACGAGGATCTCGAGCGGCTGCGCTCGATGGACGCGATCTTCCTGGGCGCCGTCGGCGACCCGCGGGTGAAGCCCGGGATCCTCGAGCGTGACCTGCTGCTGAAGATCCGCTTCGACCTCGACCAGTACGTGAACCTCCGGCCCGTCGTCCGGTACCCGGGGGTCGAGACGCTCGTGCCCAGCCACACGCAGGACGACGTCGACATGGTCGTCGTGCGCGAGAACTCCGAGGGTCTCTACAGCGGCGCCGGCGGCTTCCATCGAAGGGGGACGACGCACGAGGTCGCCGTCCAGGAGTCCGTGAACACGCGGCACGGCGTCGAGCGGATCGTCCGGTACGCCTTCGACCTGGCGATGCGCCCCGGTCGTCGCCGGAAGGTGACGCTCGTGCACAAGACCAACGTGTTGACGTTCGCGGGTGACCTCTACCAGCGGGTGGTCGACGCGGTCGCGCTCGAGTACCCCGACGTCGAGACGGATTACGTGCACGTCGACGCCGCGTGCATCTACTTCTTGGACTCCCCGAGCCGCTTCGACGTGATCGTCACGGACAACATGTTCGGCGACATCATCACGGACCTCGGCGCGATGATCCAAGGCGGCATGGGGATCGCGGCCGGCGGGAACATCAGTCCCGGCGGCGTCTCGATGTTCGAGCCGATCGGAGGCACGGCGCCGAGCGAGACCGGCAAGGGCACGATCAACCCGCTCGCCGCGATCGGTGCGCTCGAGATGCTCTTGCGTCAGCTCGGCGAGGACGAGGCCGCGCAGGACGTCGACCGGGGGATCCGCCACGCGACGACACGGATGAAGGGCATGCGTGCCGGGCAGATGGGTTTCACGACGACCGAGGTCGGCGACCTCGTGGTGGAGGGGTCGGCGCCGTGAGCCGGGCGGCGGCCCCGTCGGTCGAGCTGTACGACACGACGCTGCGCGACGGCGCCCAGCGTGCGGACCTGAGCTACACGATCGAGGATCGCCTGCGGATCTTGCACAAGCTCGACCAGGTCGGGTTCCCCTACGTGGAGGGTGGCTGGCCGGGCGCGAACCCGCGCGACACGGAGTTCTTCAAGGTCGCGACGAAGGAGACCCTGAAGCACGCCCAGCTGACGTCGTTCGGCATGACGCGCAAGGCGGGCGAGCGCTCCGAGGACTCCGCGGTGCTGCGTGGTCTGCTCGACACCGGGACCGAAGTCGTCTGCTTGGTCGGCAAGTCGTGGGATCTGCACGTCACCGAGGCCCTGCGCACGGGGATCGAGGAGGGCGTCGAGATGGTCCGCGATTCGATCGCCTTCCTCCGGGGCGAAGGTCGGCGTGTGTTCTTCGACGCCGAGCACTTCTTCGACGGCTACGTCGCGAACCCCGGGTTCGCGATGCGTGTGCTCGAGGCGGCCGAGGGGGCCGGTGCCGAACGCCTCGTCCTGTGCGACACGAACGGCGGGATGCTCCCGTTCGATGTCGCGCGGATCGTGAGGGAGGTCAGGGCGCAGACGTCGGTGCCACTCGGGATCCACGTGCACAACGACGCGGGCTGCGCCGTCGCGAACTCGCTGATCGCGGTCGACGCCGGCGTGTACCAGGTGCAGGGCACGGTGAACGGCTACGGGGAACGCACCGGCAACGCCGACCTGATCCCGATCACCGCCGACCTGGTCCTGAAGATGGGGGTCGAGGACGCGTTGCCGTCCGGGAGCGTCGAGCATCTGACCGAACTGGCGCACTACGTGGCGGAGGTCGCGAACCTCGCGCCCGACGCCCACCAGCCCTACGTGGGTCGTCACGCGTTCACGCACAAGGCCGGCCTGCACACGAGCGGTGTCGCCCGCCTCACCCGCGCCTACGAGCACGTCCCGCCGGACACGGTCGGGAATCGGCGCGGCGTCGTCGCGTCGGACTACGGCGGCGCGGCGACGATCCGGATGAAGGCCGAGGAGTTCGGCTACGACATCCCTGCCGAGGCGATCCCCCAGGCCGTGGCCGAGATCAAGGATCGCGAGGCCGACGGCTACGCCTTCGACGTGGCGGAGGCGTCGCTCGAGCTGCTCCTGCGGCGCGCCGCCGGGTGGGAGCAGCCGTTCTTCGATATCGAGAGCTACCGCGTCCACGTCGAGGAGCGCGTCGGTGACGAGGAAGGGCCGCTCGCCGAGGCCACGGTCAAGGTCCGCACGAAGGGCTCGCGACACATCGAGTCGGCGGAAGGCCAGGGTCCGGTCGGTGCCCTCGACAACGCGCTTCGCAAGGCCCTCACGAACGACTACCCGGAGCTCGCGCACATGTCCCTCGAGGACTACCGCGTGCGCGTGCTCGACAAGAGCGTCGGGACCGGCGCCGTCGTGCGCGTCCTGATCGACACGTCGAACGGCGAGCGTGAGTGGACCACCGTCGGCGTGAGCGAGAACATCATCGAAGCCTCGTGGGAGGCGTTGGTCGACGCCTACACCTTCGGCCTGGTCCACCCCCGGGAGAACCCCGAGGGCTGAATCCGGGCGTCAGTCGGTCGGGTCGGGGTCGCTGGCGCTCGCGCTCACGACCTTGACGATCTGGTCCTCGATCGCTTTGGCCGTCTGGTCGTCGAACCCACTCGACAGGATCGAGAACTCGGCCCACTCGTTCGAGAGCTCGAGCCAGACCCAGCCCGAGAGCGCGCTCACATCCTCGAGGGTCCCCGTCTTGGCGCGCAGACGCACCTGCTCCAGCCGGTCCTCCAGGGTTCCCTGGCCGCCACCGGGCAGGGTCGACCGCAGCGTGTCGCCCCACGGCGTCGCCTGCGCATCCCACAGGAGCTCGACGATCCCGAGCGCCGAGGCGCGGTTCGCGTACGAGAGCCCCGAGCCGTCGTAGCAGGCGAAGTCCTGCCCGCGCGCGGCGGTGAAGGCGCACGTCGCCTTCGCGCCGTTCGCGATCGAACCCCTCCCGTACGCGTCGGCACCGAGCCGTTTGCCCAGGACCTCGGCCCAGAAGTTGCGCGAGCGTACGTTCATACGCCGGACCAGACCCTCGAGGGGAGCGGAGTCGACCCACGCGAGACGGTCCATCCCGGCAGGAGGGGTGCCTGCCGCAGCCGCGTCGCGCACCTCGATCCCACGGGCGCGCAGGCGTGCGGTCATCGTCTGGGCGGCGCGGCGCTCGGGGTCGGTGACCATCCGCCCGGCGGTGTCCCGGTTCTGCTTGAACGTGAGCGCGGTCGGCAGGGCGATGTAGATGTCCGGGAAGTAGTCGCGCCAGCCCGTCGCCCACCAGTCGCGGGCGAACGGTCCGGTGTCCCCGCGGACACCTCCGCGGATCCGCCGGATCCCCATCTCGTCGAGTTCGGCGGCCAGCCGCGACAGATCGATCGTCCCGAGGTCCGGGTTGCCAGAACCGACGAGCCACAGGTCGCCGCGGACGATCCCGTCCACCACGTCGCCGTCCGACATCGCCCAGGTTCGGATCGTGTGATCGGTCCCGTACCGGTCGAACAGCGCCATCGAGAGCAGGAGCTTCTGGTTGGACGCGGGGGCACGGCGCACCCACGCCTGGTGTCGATACCAGTAGTCCCCGTCGTTGCCGACCGCCACTGAGAAGGGCCGGTCGCCGATCACCTCCTGGATCCTCGCGACCCATTCCGGGGGAGCCGCGGACGCGGGGCTCGCGATACCGCCCCATGACAGGGCCAGGACCAGTGCGAACATGACGACTGAGAGCGGGCGTCTCCGGGACATCGCCCGATGGTACCGCTGGCCCGCCCTGTGGCTCGTCGTCGACCGAACGAACGCCTTCGAGCCCATAGCTCGGCATGCCTACCCCGGGGGGTGACCCGGCGCGAGGCTCTCGGGCTCTCGGTGGAGCCCGGTCGACCTCGCTCGCGAGACCAGTTCGTCGATCCGGTGCTCCTCGAAGGGCGCCCTGCAGGGACTCCCGTCGGTCCATGCCAGCGTCCCCTCGGTGAGATCTCGCCAGCATCGCCGTGATGGTGACGTAGTCCTCGACCGGGTCCAGGGAGGTGTCGCCGTGGACGCAGATCGGACCGGCCGGGTCCTCGTGCGAGCCCAGCGTGGACCGGAGGGCCTCGAGCGTCTCGATCGTGGTCGCCGCCCCGGCCGCGGTCGCGTGCCGGTGGAGCGAGTCCTCGCCGTCGATCAGCCCCAGGTCCTGGAACGGCGGCGTGGGCCAGACGAAGTGATTCGCGTGGACGACCGCGGGTCCTTGCTGCGCGAAGAGATCGTGCGGGCCGCCGGGCGACGTCTCGAGGTCGACCATGCGGCCGTCGCGGTGCCCGACCAGGTAGTTCGCGCTCGATGCGCGGGGTCCGCAGGTCACCGCGTCGAGAGCCTCGTCGAACGTCGCGCTGGTGAGCACGCGACGGAGGACCGCGTGGAAGGGCACGCCGGGAGCCCCGACATCGAGGCTCGACTGGAGCGCGTTCGTCGAGAGCCCGATGCCCGCCTCGTTCGCGCCGCACTTCGCCCACAGCCCCGCCTCGACGACGGTCACGAACCCCGGACGGTCGTGGGGAGCGCACGCGAGCACCACGCAGGTGTCGCGCACCGCGGGCTTCCAGTCCCAGGTCTGGGCGATCCATACGCGACCGTCATCGAGACGTCGCCCGATCGACGTGCACTCCTTCGGCGGGGACTTGGCCGCGGCCTGGGCCGGACGGGCGTCGAGGCCGAACATGATCTCGGTCCGCAGGTTCACCGCCAAGACGTCCTCGGCCTCCACGCCGGCTCCTTCGGCGATCCCCTCCAGCTCGGGCAGGAGCTGGACGTCGTAGGCGTCGATCGCGTCGACGAAGGGGGCGGCTCGGCGGCGGACCTCGGCCCAGGGGAGCCGCGCGTAGTGGGCGAAGACGCGCTCGTAGATCTCGATCGAGCGGTGGACCCGGTCGGCGGCTCGTGACCCGTAGGCGCGACCACGCTCGCGAGGACCACCGGCGGCGACGACCACCGGCCAGCTCACGGAGGGACCGTACTAGACTGCGCTTCGCCGCACGAGCTGCGACATCCACGAGGAGGGACTCGCCGTGAGGACGATCGATCGTTCCCGACTGCACGAGCTGATGGAGCGCGAGCGCGCGACATTCCGCGAGCGTCACCCGCGTTCCGCGGAGCTCGCCGAGGACGCGAAGAGCTCGCTCCTGTTCGGTGTCCCGATGAACTGGATGACGCGCTGGCCCGGGGACTACCCGGTCTTCGTCGAGCGCGCCGAGGGAGCTCGGTTCTGGGACGTCGACGGGAACGAGTTCGTCGACTTCTGCCTCGGCGACACGGGCGGGATGGCGGGGCACTCGCCCAAGGTGGCCGTGGACGCGATCGCGAGCCAGGCCGCGAACGGCATCACGCTGATGCTCCCGACGGAGGATGCCGCCTGGGTCGGCCGCGAGCTCGGCCGCCGCTTCGGCCTGCCGTACTGGAACTTCACCCTCACCGCGACCGACGCCAACCGCTTCGCGATCCGCTGGGCACGCCAGGTCACCGGCCGCTCGAAGGTCGTCGTCCACAACTGGTGCTATCACGGGTCGGTCGACGAGTCGTTCGCGACGCTCGACGACGCGGGCAACGTGGTGGCACGGGAGGGGAACATCGGCATGCCGGTGCCGCTCGACGAGACCACGCGCGTGGTCGAGTTCAACGACCTCGACGGGCTCGAGTCCGCCCTCGCGAACGGCGACGTCGCCGTGTGCATGTTCGAGCCGGCGCTCACGAACATCGGCATCGTGCTCCCCGAGTCCGGCTACCACGAGGCCGTCCGCGAGCTCTGCACGAGGTACGGGACGTTGCTGCTGATCGACGAGACCCACACGATCAGCGCCGGCCCCGGGGGGTGCACGAAGGCGTGGGGGCTCCAGCCCGACATCATCACGATCGGCAAGACCCTCGGCGCCGGGATCCCGAGCGCTGCCTACGGGTTCTCCGAGGAGCTCTCGGAGCGGATCTACGAGCACACGGACTGGAAGAACGCCGACGTCGGTGGGGTCGGTGGGACACTGGCCGGCAACGCGCTGTCGCTCGCCGCGATGCGCGTCACGCTCGGCGAGGTCATGACCGACGAGGCCTTCGAGCGGATGATCGGGCTCGGGGAGCGGTTCGAGGACGGGGTCCGCGGTGTGATCGAGAGCCGAGAGCTGCCGTGGCACGTCGTGCGGCTCGGATGCCGCGTCGAGTACCTGTTCCGCAACGAGCGGGCTCGCACCGGTAGCGAAGCGGCCGCCGGGCAGGATGAGGAGGTCGATCCGTACATCCACCTGTACCTGCTGAACCGCGGGATCCTGATGACGCCGTTCCACAACATGGCGCTGATGTCGCCCGCGACCACCGGCGAGGACGTGGACCGCCACACCGAGGTCTACACGGACATGGCTGACGAGCTGATCGGCGTCTGAGCGAGGTCGACATGTCGGACGCCACGTTCCTGTTCGTCACGATCGACGCGAACGACGCACCGACGATCGCTTCGTTCTGGGCGTCGGTCCTCGGGACCGAGATCGACAGTGAGTTCGACGAGGGTCGATTCATCTTCCTGAAGGGAACGGAAGACCTCCCGGTCGTGTGCATCCAGCGCGTGCCCGAGCCGAAGCAGGGCAAGACCCGGATCCACCTCGACCTGGGGGTGTCGGATCTGGACATGGCGACCCGGCACATCGAGGACCTCGGTGGCACGTGGGATGGCGTGGAACGCGAACTCCCTCCGTTCACGTGGCGCACGTTCGCCGATCCCGAAGGGACGGAGTTCGACGTCGCGCTGGTCGCCGAGGAGGGCTAGCGCCGTCAGGCGTCGTGGCGGCTGCGGAAGTCGCGCATGAATCCGGCGAGGCGCTCGACGCCCTCGCGCGGCATCGCGTTGTAGATCGAGGCGCGGATCCCCCCGACGCTGCGGTGGCCCTTGAGCTCGACCATGCCCCCCTCGCTCGCCTCGGCGACGAATGCGGCCTCCAGCTCTTCGGTGGGCAGCCGCCAGGTCACGTTCATCAGGGATCGTGAGCCGGGTTCGGCATGGCCCCGGTAGAAGCCGGGGGCGGCGTCGATCTCGTCGTACAGGAGCGCCGCCTTCGCGCGGTTGCGATCGCGCATCTCGCCGAGGCCTCCGATCTCGTCGCGGAGCCAGCGCGTGACGAGCATCAGCACGTAGATCGAGAACACCGGCGGGGTGTTGTAGAGCGATCCGTGCTCCACGTAGCTGCGGTAGTCGAGCATCGTGGGCAGGCCCGCGGGGATCCGCGCAAGGAGGTCGTCGCGGACGATCGCGACGGTCACGCCGGCCGGGCCCGCGTTCTTCTGGGCCCCCGCGTACAGCAGGCCGTAGCGGGCGACGTCGACCGGACGCGACAGGAAGTCCGACGACGCGTCGGCGACGAGCGGGGTCGCGTCGGGGACCGTCGGTGCGTCGGCGAACTCGACCCCCTGGATCGTCTCGTTCGTCGTGATGTGGACGTACGGAGCCTCGCCGGGGAGCACCTCGCGCAGCTCATCCGTATCAGGGACCCTGACGAACCCTTCCTCCTTCCCCGTCCACGCGATCCGGGCGGGTCCCTCGCGCACGGCCTCCTTCATGGCCTTCGTGCCCCACGACCCGGTCACGACGTACCGGGCCGGATCCGTGGCACCCCGAAGCAGGTTCATCGGAACCATCGAGAACTGCATCGTGGCGCCGCCTTGGCAGAAGACCACCCGATGGGTGTCGGGGATCGCCAGGAGCTCGCGCAGGTTCGCCTCCGCTTCCTCGATCGTCGAGGTGAACCAGGACCCCCGGTGGGAGACCTCGAGCGCAGACGCGCCGACCCCGGGCAGGCTCACGAGGTCGCGTTGCACCCGCTCGAGGACGGACAGCGGGAGCGCGCCGGGGCCCGCCGAGAAGTTCACGACGCGGTCCGTCACCGGCTCACGCGCCCGGCTTGTAGACCATGAGGAACAAGATCACGAGCAGTCCCACGCCGCCGATCGCGCTCGACAGCGCGGCCTGGGGTCCATCGAGGAGCGCCTTGAGGGCCTCGTCATCCAGCGGATAGCTGCCGTCGGCCCACTGGGTCGTCGCCTCGCGGACCCGCCGCATGAATCCGGTCGCGACGACGGACATCAGGCCCGTCACGATCAAGAGCACGACGATCGAACCCCACAGCCACGCCGCGCTCCCCGTGAACCACTCGCCGGCGAGCCCCGCGACCACCCCGAACACCAGCAGCACGGCGAGCGAGACGTACATCGGCAGGGTGGCGCGGCGAGAGATCTCGGCCCGGTCGAAGATGCGCGCGCGGTCGGGGTACGAGGGCCGCAGCGCGAACATCATCCACATCTGGACCCCGTGCACGATCAAGAAGGCCGAGACGCCCGTGAGGTGGAGGAGAACCCAGAAGTCGTCCACGCCATGGAGGATACCGAGCGGCGTCTCGTCTTCCCTGGCAGTGTCCTCGTCGGACCCGAGATGCCGACGGGGGCGCGGCGCTCGCTCGCCGCGCCCCCGCCCGGAACGTCCGGCCGAGGGGGGTCGGGCCGGACGACGGTGCGGTCGACGTCGCAGGCCGCGCCCTTACGGCATCCCGTGACCCAGGCGGGCGTGACTCGGAAGCACACGCCAGCGAACCTGGGGCCACGGAACGGCCGACCGCTCGCGCGGTGCGGACGCGCTGCGTCGCCACCTCCCCGTCTGCGCTCACCGTAGGGCCGGCTCCACGCCATGCGCCCGGGCCGGTGGTCCCGTCGGTGTCGGGACGTGTCTGAGGGTCAGCCTCGCGCCAGAGGGCGCGTCAGGCAGGTCGGGCCGCCGTCGCCCTTGCGGCTGATCTCGTCGCCTCGGTAGGTGCGGACGTCCACGCCCGCAGCCCTCATCCGGCGTTCCGTGATCGGGTTCCCTTCGAGCGCGAGCGCGACCCGGGGCCCGAGTGCGAGCACGTTCGGCCCCATCGTCGGGAACTCCTCTTCGGGGACCTCGATGAGGTCGATGCCGCGCGCGGCGAGCAGCTGGAACAGACGGACCGGCATCAGCGGGAGGTACGCGACCGCGAGATCCGCGTCGAGCGGCGAGAGGAGCGACATCAGGTGCAGGCACTCGTCGGGACCGTTGAGGTGGGGCAGGTCGAAGGCGAGCACGTCGACCCCGTCGAGGATCGCGCGCAGCTGCACGACCGCCACCTCGTTCGTCCGGTACCCGATCCCCACCAGGAGCGTCCTCTCGTCGAGGAAGAACATGTCACCTCCCTCGGCGGTCGCGGGCGCCTCGAGCCGTGCGTGGATCGGGAGTCCGTCAGCCTCGAGGTCGGTGGCGAGCGCCTCGGGCTCCTCCCGGCGCCCCTGCTTCCCCGGCCGCAGGACGATCACGCCGTCGTCGGTCGGGAGCACCGGATCGTAGGCGTAGATGTCGTCCGGATCGTTGGGAACGGCGGTGGTCCCGACGACCACGTCGGCACCGGCGCGTGTCAGCTCCGCTCGGAAGGCGGCGTGCTCCGCGGCGGCCGCGGCAGGGTCGGGCGCGGCGTGCCACCCATAGACTTCCCATGCCCCAGCGTTCGCGATGTCGGGCGGTCGCACGTAGACGTGACGGAGCGTCCGGTAGCCGTTCTGGATCGTCATGGCGGGAGTATGGGGGACTGCGAGGATGCCTACATCTCGTGGCGTTGCGAGAGCTTCTGCAGCCCCAGGCCGTGCTCGATGCCTTGGCCGTGCTGACCGGCCTGTCCGGGGAGGCCGTCCTCCCAGTGGCGGGCGCCGTTCCCGGCAGGTTCCCCACCGTTCGCCGGGCCGCCGGCCGGTCCCACCCCGCCGTTCGCCCCACCGCCGGGTCCCACGGTCGGGTCGGTGGCCTGTCCCGGCGGGAGCCCGTGCGGGTTGTGTGCCGCGCTCTTGCCGGGAGCTCGCGCGGGTGGCGCGCCTCCGCCCCCTGCGCCCGGCGGGGGTGGCTCCGTGCCGCCGCTCGGGACCGGCGGGGGTGGCTCCGTGCCGCCGCTCGGGACCGGTGGTGTGGCTCGGGCCGCCCTGGGGACCGGCGGTGGTGGCTCCGTGCCCCCCGACGGAGGCGGGTTCCCGCCGTCGGGGGAGGGTGGGTAGGTGCTGGGCGCCGGGCCAGGGCCTTCCGCGGCCCCGTCGGGCTCAGCAGGAGGCTCCACCACTGGCGGTTCCACCCCCGGGTCAGGGGTGGGCGGATGGTCGAGCCCCGAGTCGATCGGGGGTCCGGGGGCGATCGTCGCCCGCGGACCCTCGGCCACGATGATGTCGGTCGGCAGCCGCGACCCGCCCACCGCCAGGGCGAACACCACCGCCCCGATCACCGCGGCGCCACCCAGGGCGATCGTGCCGAGCCGCCGGTTGAGCTCGGTCGCCTCGGCGTCGGCCAAGCGTGCAGCCGTCGCTGCTCCGCCAGCCGCCGCGGCGATCGGCACGACCGCCGCCCCCCCGACCGCCGCGGTGGTCTCTGCCTCGTCTTCGGGGAGGTGCAGGACGGGGCCGCCGGCCTCCGGGGTCTCGGGCAACTCGATCGTCGCCTCACCGACGAGGGCAGCAGCTCCCGCCGCCGTGACCGCGGCGATCGGCAAGACGGGCGCGACCGTGTCGTCGTCCTCGCGTTCCGGTCCGGGCGTCGACGGCGTGGGATGCAGCCGCTGGCCGCGGCGCTGCAGCTCCGTGACGCTCGGACGCGTCGTCGGCAGGCCGCCGCGACGTTCGAGCATCTCCCGCAGCGTGGCAGGGTCCTTGCGGACCTTCTCGACCCACTCGGGACGCTCGATCGAGACGACCCCGGCGATGCCGGCGCTCACCTTGGCCACCGTGGGACCGAGCTGACGCAGGACCTGCGAAGGTTCGACCCGAGCGTCGCCGCCGATCGGCACGACCGCGCCCGGCCACACCACCACCACCTTGGATCCGGGGGAGACCTCTCGAACGACCTGCGGTGCAGTGGCTCCGATGCTGTCGTCGATCACGACCACGTCGGGGCGGTGGTCGACGAGCACACGCGCGAGCTCGGCCGGGGTGGAGGCCTCGGCGACGACGTCGTACCCGTCGCCCTCCAGCACGAACCGGAGCAACCCCCTACGGGGAGACTCCCCCTCTCCTACGACGACCCGGACCCGCCCTTCGCCCACCCGAACGATCCCCTCCTGCGCCGACCCCTACCCCACCTCAGGAGCGTAGCCTACCCCGACTACGCGGTCGGCACTACGCGACGAAGGGCGGCGGCGATCCCGCGGTCCTGCGCCGCGGACCTAGACCGATAGATCCGCGCCATGGGTGAGCTCGCCTTCGCTGGACCGGGGAGCGTTTCCGACTCACGGGCGAGACGGGGTACGGACGGTGGTGCTCGGCTACTCGGTCGCGGCGACCCTCCGATCGGTGGTCTCGCTGACCCATGCGTCGAGATCGTTCCCACGTGACCTCGTCCCGGCCGCGACGACCTGCCACAATGGCCAACTGAACCGTTCCCGACGGCACGACCGACGAGGCTTGCACCGTGTCCGACACCGATCCGCGGTCCCCGCACGACGACGCTCGCATCGCGCCCACCCCGACCGGAACGGTCGCCACCCCCGTCTCCGAGGCGATCGCAGAACGGATCCGCGCCCACATCCCACCGGAGCGCCAGGACGCGCTCGGTGCCTTCGCGAAGGCCCTCCTCCGACGGCTGTCGGCCGACGAGCTTGACGAGGTAGGCCCCGACCGGCTCTTCGCGGCGACGGCGTCGCTGTTCGCATTCGTGGACGCTCGCGGGAACCAGCCGTCGGCGGTGCGCGTGTTCACCCCCTCGCAGGAGCTCCACGGATTCACCGCGCCGGGCACGATCCTCGAGACGAACACGGACGACTCGCCGTTCCTCGTGGACTCGGTCTCGGAGGAGCTCGTCGCACGCGAGCTCGCCTTCCGCCGACTGCTCCACCCGGTGATCGGAACCTCGCGCGATCCCGAGGGGCGGCTCGAGCGCGTGATGTCGGGCCGGGACGCGTCCCATCGAGAGTCGGTGATGCACTACGAGCTCGAGCGACAGCTCTCCCCACAGGAGGAGGCCGACCTCGAGGAGCGGATCCGCACGATCTTGGGTGACGTCCGGCTCGTGGTCCGCGACTTCGAGCCGATGCAGGACCGGGTCCGCCACATGATCGAGCTGGCCCGGTCGGCGGCGGTCCGGTACTCGCCGCAGGAGGTCGGTGAGACGGTCGACTTCCTCGACTGGCTCCTGCAGCTGAACTTCGTCCTGCTCGGCTATCGCGAGTACGAGCTGCTCGATACCGAGCAGGGACGGTCGATCCGGACGGTCCCTGCGAGCGGTTTGGGGATCCTGTCCGACGTGTCGATGTCGACCTTCGCGGACGTGACGCCCCTCCTGACGCTCCCGTCCGATGTCCGGCGGCGGATCGAGGAAGGCGACCTGCTCGCCCTCGGCAAGACGAACGCCTACTCGACCGTCCACCGCCGAGCCCGGATGGACTCGATCGGCGTGCGGATCGTCGGGACCGAAGGGGACATCCACGGTGAAGCGCGGCTCGTGGGTCTGTTCACGAGCAAGGCCTACATGGAGCCGGCGGCGAAGACCCCGTTGCTGCATCACAAGCTCGACCAGATCATCGGGGCCGAGGACCTGATCCCTGGATCGCACGACTACAAGCAGGCCGTCGAGCTGTTCGAGTCGTTCCCGCGCGACGAGCTGTTCCTCGCGTCGGCCGAGGACCTGCGGGAACTGGTCGCCGGTCTGCTCCAGTTGGAGAAGCACGGTGGCATCCGTGTCCTGGTACGCAAGGACCTCTACGGGCGACAGGTGTCGATCGTCGTGGCGCTCCCCCGCGAGCGGTTCAGCGCGCTGCTGCGCAAGCGTCTGCAGACGATGTTCCTCGAGCGGTTCAACGGATCGACGATCGACTATCACCTCTCGCTCGGGGAGACGGAGTCGGCCAAGATCTTCTTCACCATCCATGTCGCTCCCGGGGTGCAGATCCCCGAGGTTCCGTACGAGGAGCTCGAGGGGGAGGTCGAGCAGCTCGCGCGGACCTGGGACGACGACCTGCACGACGCCCTCGTCGACCATCTCGGCCACGAGCGCGGGTCGTCGCTGGCGACGAAGTACGCGGCGCGGTTCCCCGACTACTACAAGACCTCCGACACGGACTGGGCCCTCGCGGTCGACGACGTGCTGCACCTCGAGGAACTCGAGGACAGCGAGGACGGCTTCGTCGTGGGGATCGGCAACGAGACCGTCGGCGAGCGCTTGACCCGCGTGAAGCTCTACAAGACGGGGGGGAAGGTCGACCTCTCCGCGTTCATGCCCCTGCTCGAGTCCCTCGGTCTGCGAGCGGTGGAGGAGATACCCGTGCAGCTGCGCGGGGCGGGGCGGGCCTACGTTCACGATTTCGGGGTGCTCGACTCGCGTGGCGCCGTCCTGAACCTCGAGACGGATTCGGCTCGGGTGGTGGACGCGATCGGAGCGATGTGGCGCGGCGACGCCGAGGTCGACTCCCTGAACCGTCTCGTGACCTTCGCAGGGCTCGGCTGGCGCCAGGTCCAGGTCCTGCGCGCCTACCGCAGGTATCGGATGCGTGTCTCCGCGCGCTTCACCGAGGAGTACCGCAACGACGCACTGGCGGAGAACCCGCACATCGCTGCTCGGCTCATGCTCCTGTTCGAAGCGAAGTTCGACCCGACCTCCCCCGGCGACGACGCGGCGGAGGCGCTCCGCGCGCAGATCGTCGCAGACCTCGGCGCTGTGGCGTCCCTCGACCAGGATCAGATCATCCGGTCGCTCCTGGGCACGATCGAGGCCACGGTCCGCACGAACGCGTACCTCTCAGATCGGTCCTACCTGTCCTTCAAGCTCCGCTCGGCCGACGTGCCGGAGATGCCGAAGCCGTTCCCGCTGTACGAGATCTTCGTCTACTCCCCGCACATGGAAGCGATCCATCTCCGCGGCGGGATGGTCGCGCGCGGGGGGATCCGGTGGTCCGATCGCAAGGAGGACTATCGCACCGAGGTCCTCGGGCTGATGAAGGCTCAGAAGGTGAAGAACGCCGTGATCGTTCCCGACGGTTCGAAGGGCGGCTTCGTCCTGAAGCGTGTCCCGTCGACCCCCGAGGACCTCAGGCAGGAGGTCGTGATCCAGTACGTGACGTTCATGCACGGGCTGCTCGACATCACCGACAACCTGGTGAACGGCGAGGTCGTCCACCCGGCGGGCGTCCGGGTGCTCGACGGCCCCGACCCCTACCTCGTCGTCGCGGCGGACAAGGGCACGGCGACGTTCTCGGACATCGCGAACGAGGCCGCCGAGCGGTACGCGTTCTGGCTCGGCGACGCCTTCGCGAGCGGCGGATCGGCCGGGTACGACCACAAGGCGCTGGGGATCACGGCGCGCGGCGCGTGGGAATCGGTCAAGCGCCACTTCCGCGAGCTCGGGATCGACGTGCGGCGTGACCCTTTCACGGCCGTGGGCGTCGGGGACATGTCGGGCGACGTGTTCGGCAACGGCATGCTCTACACGGAGTCGGTCCGGCTGATCGCCGCGTTCGACCACCGCAGCGTGTTCCTCGACCCCGACCCGGTCGACGCGAAGGTGGCGTTCGTCGAGCGGCAGCGGTTGTTCGAGCAGCCCGGCTCGTCGTGGAACGACTACGACCGCTCGCTGTTGTCCCCCGGGGGCGACGTGGTGGACCGGCGGGCGAAGAGCGTCACGCCGTCGGCGCAGGTCAGGACCGCGCTCGCGATCCCCGGCGACGCGCCGTCGGAGATGACCCCGAACGAGCTGATCCGCTGGATCCTCAGGGCCCCCGTCGACCTGCTGTGGAACGGAGGGATCGGGACCTACGTGAAGTCGGCGCGCGAGTCGCACGCCGACGTGGGTGACCGAGCGAACGACCTCGTGCGCGTCGACGGCATCGATCTCCGCGCCCGCGTGGTGGGCGAGGGCGGCAACCTCGGGTTCACCCAGCGCGGTCGGATCGAGTACGCGCTGACCGGAGGTCGCCTCAACACCGACTTCATCGACAACTCTGCCGGTGTCGACACGTCGGACCACGAGGTCAACTGGAAGATCCTGCTCGGTCTCGCGATCGCACGCGGCGATCTGACGGTGGACGGGCGCAACGAGCTGCTCGGATCGTGCGCGCCGGACGTCGTGCAGCTCGTCCTGTACGACAACTACCTGCAGGCGCAGATCCTGTCGCAGGAGGAGCAGATCTCACCGGCGCGGATCGAAGCGTACGAGGAGCTGATGCAGCGGCTCGAGGCCGACGGTGAGCTCGAGCGCGACGTCGAGTTCCTGCCGACCAGTGAGGAGATGCTCGAGCGGCGTGCCGCCGGGCTGGGCCTGACCCGCCCCGAGATGTCGGTCTTGCTCGCGTACGCGAAGCGGTCGGTCTACTCGGCGCTGCTCGACAGCGATCTGCCCGACAGCGACTACCTCGCCGCAGACCTCGAGCGGTACTTCCCCCGGGCGATCGTGGAGCGGTTCGGCGATCTGCTGATCGAGCATCCCCTGCGCCGGGAGATCATCGCGACGATGGCGGCCAACGACGTCGTCAACTCCCAGGGCATCACCTTCGTCTCGCGGATGGTCACCGAGACCGGGGCGCAGCCGGCCGACGTGGTCCGGGCGTTCCGGATCGCCCGCGACGTGACCGGCGCTGTCCAGCGATGGGCGGACGTCGAGTCGCTCGACGGGCAGATCGACCCTGTGGTGCAGGGTGAGCTGATGACGGGCGTGGACTGGCTGGTCGAGACCACATCGCGTTGGTACCTGGTCCAGGCCGCGGGGCAGCGGCTGGCGGAGGCGGTCGGGCAGGCAGGGGACTCGTTCGCGGAACTGTCGGCGGCGATCAACCAGATCGGACCGGAGACCTGGCGCGAGGAGCACGAACAGGAAGCGCGACGGCTGATGGGAGCAGGGGTCCCCGAGACCGTCGCGCGACGGCATGCCTTCCAACCCGAGCTGGTGCACGCGCCGGACATCATCGCCTTGGCGCACGCCACCGGATGGTCACCGCTCGAGGTCGCGCGGGGGTTCTTCGTGCTCGGCGAGCGGCTCGAGATCGACTGGCTAGAGACCCAGCTCGAGAGGCTCCCCCTCACCACGCGCTGGCAACGCTGGGCGCTCCAGTCCACCGAGGACGATCTCCTGGCGCTGCGTCGCCGGCTGTGCGAGCGCGTGCTCGAGCAGGCGGAGGGAGGCTCGATCGATGAGGCGGTGGATCGCTTCCTGGAGGCGCGAGGCGAAGCCGTCGAGCGCGTCCGGCGTTTCATGCGCTCGCTCGCGGTCGAGGGCGTCGCAGACGGGTCGCAACTGACGGTCGCGCTGAGGCAGCTCAGGACCCTCGCGGGCTGAGGCGCCCTATCGGTCCGTGAGCACGCGGACCGCGCCGGCCGCCGGGCTGAAGATCGATTCGTGACCGTCGGACCACCGCACGCGCAACGACAGGCCGCCCGCGCCCTCGATCAGCTCGAGGACCTCACCCTCACGTTCGGGCTGGCCCACCCGCTCGGTCTCCACCGCGATCCGATCGCCGGCCTTGATGTCCATCGTTCCTCCTGGGAGTGAAGGGCTCCTTCGACCGTAGCGCGGTTCGCCGATCCCGTCGAGCGACGGACGGCCCGCTCAGGAGATGACGATGAGGGTCGCCCAGTAGGCGCCCCTCGCGTACACGACGGAGACGCCCGCGCGGCGGTACGACCTGTTCACCATGGTGGCGTAGTGCGCCGAGCTCCGCTCCCACATCTGGACGATCCTCCAGATCGAGGGCGCGACGCCGACGTTCTCACCCCACGTCGACGGTCTCCACGCCTGCACCTTCTTGCCGAGGTCGCTCGTGTGGAACAACCGGCGCTGGCGGGCCATGCTCAGCGTGTGGTCGCGGGCGAGGTCGGAGAGCCCCGAGAGCTCACCGAGCGCCTTGATCCCGTGATCCCTCCGGACGTCGTTCACGAACCCGAGCAGCTTCTCGCGGTACCGCCCCGCTCGGTCGCCCGCGGCGGCGGGGCCCGCCCACAGCGTCAAGAGCAGCGCGAAGACGAGGAGTGGAACGGGAAGGAGGGTGCGCCGGGGGGTCCGCATCCGGCGTGGAGGGTACCCCATCTGTCCGAGCGCTGCACGCTTCCCTTCTGTGCATGACAGGATTCCTCGGCGATGGGAGATCCGATCGGAGACGCGACGCTGGATCGGAAGACCCGCCGCACCGAGCGTTCCCGCAGGTGGGAGCCGGTATCTCGTCGGGGGAAGGCCGCTCAGATCACGACCGGCGCCTGCGTGGCGTTCGCCGCCGCCCTGACCGTCTGGTCGGCGTGGGCCGAGCTCACCTGCCCGTACGGCGGGCCTGCGGGCCGTGAGTGGTGCCGCACGACCGTCGGGGTGGGTGGGATCTTCGTGATGGCCGGTGTCGGGGTCGCCACGCTGGGCGCCGTGATCGCGGTCAGGGGGATGCTGCGGCCGGTCGATCCCGTCGGTGGCGACGGGTGGACATGGGGGGAGGGTGTTCTGATCGCGCTCGCCGGACTGGTGCTCGGCCTGATGGTGATCGACTCGCCCGTGTGTCCCGCCGGCTACGACATGGCGACCGGGTTCGACCTGTGCATCGCACGTGGCGATGCATCGGTACGCGTCGAGGCGACCTCGCGACTCGCGCTCCAGCTGAGCGTCGTGCTCGCCGGCACCGCGCTGGGTCTGGTAGTCGCGATGTGGCATCGGTTCCCGTGGATCCTCGGCGCCGCGATGGCCGCCGTCGCGACCGCGGCCGGGACGCTCTGGTTCCTCGACGGCACGGTCGGACTGCCCTGGTAGGGCCATCCGGACGAGGGCCGTCCTGAGAGGCGGCGGTACGATGCCGGCTCATGCACCGGATCCGCGCCGCCGCCGTCTTCTTCATGCTGGCGCTCGTCGTCGTGGCGATGTCCGCCGCGCCGGCGATGTCCGCCCCAGGGTCGCCGCCCGCCGTCCTGCCGCCCGCCGTCCTGCCGGCGACGTCCGCCTCCCCCTGGGGTCGGCGTCGGGGAGATCGACGCGGTCTCTGCGGATCCGTCCCCCCCGAGGTCGATGCGCTCGTCCTCGGCCGCCGCCGTGCCCCTCGCGGCATCGGCGATCCCCGGGATCGAAGGGGACGGGGCCGTGTCCCCCCCGGATGTGCAGGCCGCCGTCGGGGCTGGGTTCGTGCTCGAGGTGGTGGGTGGCGTCGTGCGGGTATCGACCACGGATGGCTCGATCCTCACCGAGAGGCCGTGGCTCGAGTGGTGGGGCGTGTTCGATCCCTCGTTGTCGGACGTCGTGGACCCAGCCATCGGGTGGGAGCCGGTCGGGGAGCGTTTCGTGATGGCGGCGTCGGTGGAGCGAGGGGTCCCCGAGGCAGGCGTCGTGCTCGCCGTGTCGCGCACCTCGGATCCGACAGGCCCCTGGTGGATGATCCGCGTCGACGCCGGCCGGGATGGTGGTCACGATGTCGGTTCGACGCGCCTCGGATACGCGCGGGGGTGGATCACCGTCGCCGCCGACCGCGCGTCGATCGGAAGTGGCGAGGCGGCGGGATCGCTCGTGCTCGGGTTCGACCGGGACGACGCCGAGGATGACGATGCCGACATGGCGTTCGCACGGGTCGTCGATCCTGTGCGCACGGGGATCGTGCCGGTCGCGACCGCCGACCTGTTCGTGGCACCGCAGATCCTGGTCAGCGACGACGGCTCAGGCACGACGCTGACGATCGGAAGGCTCGGGGGGACCGTCGGCTCGCCGACCTACAAGGGTCTCGTCGCCACCGTGTCGGGGCGGGCGTGGTCCACGACGCCGGTCGACGCGCCACAGGCAGGCTCGCTGACCCCCCTCGACACCGGTGATGCTCGGCTGCAGACATGCTCTCTGCGGAACGGGTCGGTCTGGTGCGCCCACACCGTGTTCCTCCCCGCCGCGTCTCCGACGCGGGCCGCCGTGCAGTGGTGGCAGTTCCTTCCCGAAGGTGCCGTGCTCCAGCAGGGGCGGATCGGAACCGCGGACGTATCCGCCGCGTATCCGTCGATGGCGGTGAACGGCGCGGGCGACGTGCTGCTCGGGTATTCGCGGTTCTCGGCTGACACCTACGTGTCCGGCGCCTATCGGTACCGGTCGGTGGCCGACCCGGTCGGGACGATCGGCGATGAGGTCGTGTTCGCGCCGGGCGAGGCGCCGTACGTCGCTCTGGACGGGGACGGGCGGAACCGCTGGGGTGACACGAGCACGACCGTCGTCGCCCCCGGCGGAGGGTTGTGGACCCTCCAGCCCTCGGCGGCCGCCCCGGGGACCGGTGGGGATCGCTGGCGGACGACGTGGGCACATCTGGGGCCGTCGGGGTCCACGGCGGCGGACGTTGCCGTGGCGATCGTCGGAGCACCCGCCCGCGTCCTGCGTGGTCGGGTCGCTGAGCTGGATCTGGTCGGGGTGGCGAACGGAGCTACAGGCCCTGAGGGCGTGACGCTCAGCCTGGCGACGCCGGACGGGGCCAAGGTCGTGTCGGCGCCCGCCCTGTGCGATCCGGCCGCGGGACGGATCGATTGTCCGATCGGCGCCCTCGATCGCGGCGAGACCGCTCGCCTCGCCGTGAGGGTGAAGGTGCGGACGGCGGGCCCGGTCACGCTGCGTGCCTCGGTCTCGAGCATCGCCGACCCCAACCCCTCGAACGACGTCTCGGCGACGACGATCGAGGGGCTGGACTCGACGACGTGCACCCACCTGGGGACATCGGGGAACGACCAGCTGTTCGGGACGCCCGATACCGACGTCCTGTGCGCCGAGGGCGGGGACGACATCGTGTATCCCGGCGGCGGGGAAGACCTGATCATCGGTGGGCGCGGGTACGACTATGTGGCCTATCTGGATGTGAGCGCGAGGGTGGAGGTGGACCTGGGCGCCCGGCGTGCGGTCGTCGCCGGCGACCGGACGATGCTGCGAGCGGTCGAGGGCGCGTTCGGAGGCCCGAGGAACGACGTGCTCGTCGGGGACGGTGGGGACAACGTGCTGACCGGCCTCGGTGGCGACGACCGGATCGACGGCGCGGGCGGGGCCGACACCGTCAGCTATCTCAGCTGCGGCGCAGACCCATGCACGAACGACCGGGTCGTGGTGAGCCTCTCCGACGGGATCGGGCGAGGCGCCACGGTCGGTGCCGACGTGCTGCGCCGCATCGAGCACGTCTACGGGTCGCTGCTGGGCGACGATCGCCTGAGCGGCGACGGGGGCGCGAACTTCCTCTACGGGTTCGGCGGTCGCGACGAGCTGTTCGGGCTCGGCGGCAACGACTACCTGTCGGGCGGGGACGGAGATGACCGGCTCGAAGGTGGGCGAGGTGACGACTACCTGAGCGGCGGGGCGGGATCTGACCGGTGCGACGGTGGGCAGGGCTCCACGACGAGCGACACCTGTCCTTGAACGCCGTCCGTACGGGCGGATCGAAGGAGCGAGCGATGACCGAGGGTATGGGATCGAACAAGCGCCGGGTGCTGGAGCAGCTGAATCCACAGCTCGAAGCCCCGTTCTCGCTCCGCGAGTACCGCGAACGCCTGGACAGGGTCCGCGAGGCGATGGCGATCCGCGGCATCGACCTGCTCTACCTGTCGGCGCCCGAGTCGATCCACTACCTGAGCGGGTACGCCGCCGAGTGGTACCAGGGCAACGGCCCGGTGGGATGGATGCCTGCGTCCGGGATCGCCGTGCACGTGGACCACGACCGGTTCATCCACTTCGACGATCCCGAGGAAGCCGCGCTCCTGCAGTTCACCGCGGTCTCGCCCGACGTCCGGATCTTCGAAGGGCTCGGTCCCGAGGGGTTCGACTTCATCGCCGGGGAGCTGTCGGCCGACGCGTGGCTCGGCGGCAGGGTCGGGCTCGAGATGCGCTGCTACCGGCCGCCGAGGACCGTGTCCGAGCGGTTCCAGGCGACGCTCGAGGCCGCCGGCGCGGGTGAGGTCGTCGACGGGACGGACGTGGTCCGGTCTGTCCGGCGCCGGAAGTCGCCGCAGGAGCTGGCCTACGTGCGGACGGCCCAGCGCGTCGCCGACGTCGGGCTCGCCGCCGCCCGCGAGGCGCTCGCGGAGCCCGGCGTGACCGAACTGGCCGTCTACGGCGCGATGGTCCACGCGATGGCCGCGGCCGGTGGTGAGGTCGCCGCGATCCCGCTGCCGGTGGTGAGCGGACCCCGCGCGGCCACGGTCCACGGTCTCGCCAGTCGTCGCCAGATCATGCCCGGCGACATCGTGAACGTCGACGTCTGCGGCGTCTTCCACCGATACCATGCGAACACCGCCCGATGCTTCTCGATCGGCGAGCCGGACCACGAGGTGCTCGCACACATCCGCAAGACGACCGATGCGGTGAACGTCGTCGCCGACGCGATCCATCCAGGCCTGCCCGTCCGCGACCTCCTCGACCGGGTCGAGAGCTACTACCGCGACGTCGGGCTGCTGGGCGACGAGTGGTGGATCGGTGGCTACGAGCTGGGCGTCGCGTTCCCGCCCGATTGGGTCGGGGACTTCGTGTACGAGTTGGGGGTCGACCCCGGCGACGCGGCGTTCGAGCCCGGCGACGTCGTGAACTACGAGGCCAACTTCTACCTGCCGCACCAGGCGGGGCTTGCGATGAGCATCAACACGATGGCGTTCACCGACGACGACGCGGCGTTCCTGCAGTCGACGCCGTCCGAACCGATCGTGATCGCCTGAGCGCCGCTACGCCAGCGGCTCCCAGGCCGCGAGCCCGCCCCGCCCGCTCGCCACACGGCCGAACGCCTCGGCGAAGTGGGTCGGCGCGACGATCGTGCCGGGGTGGGAGAGCAGGCCGGCAAGCATCGATCGCCGGGTCGCCGCGGCGCGGACGGGGTCGCCGTCGGGCCCCGACGACCAGTCCGGGTGGGCGAACTGCGCGGGGTGGTTCCACGTGTCGGAGGACAACAGGGCCCGGGCGCCCTCCGACTCGATGCGCATCACCTGGTGACCCGGGGTGTGCCCGGGCGCGTGGTGGAGCGTGAGGCCGTCGGTGAGCGCGACGTCGCCGTCGACGACGTCGAACATGCCTGCGGTATCCAACGGCGCGAGGAGCGTCCTCCAGATCGCGGCGTCCTCCTCGTCGGCGTCGGTCGCCGTGCCCGCGGCCCGTGCCGCGTCGAGGTCCGTCCGCTGGATCACGTGACGGGCGTTCAGGAAGACCGGCTCCCCGCCGGCCGTGACCGTGCCGCCGACGTGGTCGTCGTGCACGTGGGAGATCACCACCGTCTCGATATGGTGCGCGGCGGTCCCGGCCTCGGCGAGCGCGTCGAGGAGTCAGTCCCGGATCGGGGAACCAGTCCATCGCCACCGTCGAGCCGACGCCCGTATCCACCAGGATGTCGCCGCCCGGGTGACGGACGAGCCATGCCCGCACGTGCAGCCGCCAGGCGCCGTCGGATCCGTAGACACCGGGGGATCGCTCCCGCTCGGCGAGCAATGCCTCCGGCGGTGCGTCCGGGAAGGCCTCGGTGATCGGCAGGTCCGGCAGATCGGCGACCCCGTCGAGCAGGGCCGTGACCTCGACGTGGCCAACGGAGATGGTCTCGATCGTCACTGCGGGACCCTAGCAGCGATCATCGAGCGGGCCGGTGTGGACCCGAGCCGTCTGGACAAGATGGTCCAAAGGTCCCGCGGAGACGGGACCTTCGTGCTTGCCCATGTGCGCCCCAACGTGCCTACGGTCCCACCAGCAATGGACCAGTTAGGTCCACAGACCGGGAAGTCACGAGAAGGAGGAGTCACCATGGCAGGTGGACCGCAGGTCTCCCGTCGGGCCGCCCTGGGGATGCTGGCAGGCGGCGTCGTGGTGGGGGCCGCAGGGGCGCGCGTCGGGTTCTCGTCGTCGGGTGGCGACGACGGTGACGGCGGCGGGCAGCTCACCGGCGACCAGTCGAGCGCCGCGCTGAAGACGTTCGTGCCGCCGGGCGAGTACGACCCGTACTTCATGTTCGCGTCAGGCGGCCATTCCGGTCAGGTGATCGTGATGGGCGTCCCGTCGATGCGCATCCTGAAGGTGATCCCTGTCTTCACGCCCGATGCGTGGCAGGGGTACGGCTACGGCAGCGATCAGGGCAACCTCGTTCTCGAGGGCGGCATCGATCCCGACAAGAGCAACCCCGTCTACTGGGGCGACACCCACCACCCCGCGCTGTCCGAGACCGAGGGGAGCTACGACGGCCGCTGGCTCTACATCAACGACCGTGCGAACGGCCGGATCGCGATGATCGACCTCCGCGACTTCAAGACCAAGGAGATCTGGGACCTCCCCAACCTCCAGACGTCGCACGGCGGATGCTTCGTTACGCCGAACTCCGAGTACGTGCACATCTCGACGATGACGCCGACCCCCGTGAACGGGTACGCGCCGTTGACGAAGTTCAAGGAGGAGTTCCGCGGGTTCTCGACGTGGATCGCGATCGACCAGGAGACCGGGCGGTTCGACAAAGCGAACACCTTCCAGATCGAGCTCCCGCCGTACACCCAGGATCTCGCCGACGCCGGGAAGCTCACGAGCTTCGGCTACGGCTTCATCAACTCCTACAACTCTGAGATGGCCGTAGGGACGTCGCAGGGCGGGCAGCCGATCGAGGCAGGCGCGTCCGCGAACGACTACGACTACCTCCACATCATCAACTGGCAGAAGGGCGAGGAGCTCTTCAACGCCGGCGAGACCGTCGAGATCAACGGCATGCAGGTGATCCCTCTCGAGGTTGCGGCGGCCGAGAAGGTCCTCACCCTCGCCCCCGAGCCGAAGAGCCCCCATGGCGTCGACGTGAACCCGACCGGTGACTACATCTGCATCGGCGGCAAGCTCGACCCGAACGGGAGCGTCTACGAGTTCGAGAAGATCAAGGCCGCGATCGACGCCGGCACCTACGAGGGCGAGGACGAGTTCGGGGTCCCGATCCTCAAGCTCGAGGACGTCATGATCGCGCAGGTCGAGCTGGGCGCGGGTCCGCTGCATACCCAGTTCGACGACAAGGGCTACGCGTACACGTCGCTGTTCATCGACACGGCGGTCGCGAAGTGGTCGCTCGGTCCCAAGGCGGGCCACGATTCCGACGCCTTCCAGCTCGTCGAGAAGCTGCCCGTCAACTACAACATCGGACACCTCGTTACCGCCGAAGGCGACACGGTGAGCCCCGACGGCACCTGGCTGGTCGCGCTCAACAAGTGGTCGATCGACCGGTTCCCGCCGCTCGGCACCTTGCACCCGCAGAACTTCCAGCTCGTCGACCTGACCGGCGACACGATGGAGGTGCTGTACGACGCACCGATCGGCATGGGTGAGCCGCACTACGTCCAGATGATCAAGGCGGACAAACTCGTGCACACGATCCAGGTCTACGAGCCGGGAACCGACCCCGCCACGTGGGAGAAGTCCGCGTTCGCGATCGAGGCGGGGCAGGAGAAGGTCGAGCGGGACGGCAAGGACGTCCACGTCTACATGTCGGTGCTGCGCAGTCACTTCACCCCGGACACGATCCAGGCGAAGGTGGGCGAGACGCTCCGGCTGCACCTGACCAACGTCGAGCAGACCGCGGATGCCACGCACGGGTTCGCGATCCCGCAGTACAACATCGAGGCGTCGATCGACCCGGGTGAGGTCGTCAACATCGCGGTCCCGCTGAACCGGGCCGGTACCTTCGCGATGTACTGCTCGGAGTTCTGCTCCGCCCTCCACCTCGAGATGCAGGGCTGGATCGAGGTGGAGCCCTAGCCCCCCCAAGCCGGGTGGCGCCCCTACCATGGGTGGGGGCGCCACCCGGCGCCCCCTCGCGCTCGGCGACGAGGCGGGGGTTCCGACCGAAAGGAGCATCATCGATGAGGTTCATCCGGATCGCCGCCGTAGCGGTGGTCACCGGTCTCCTGCTCGCGGCCTGCTCGGGCGGGGACAGCCCATCCGACGAGACGACGACCACGGAGACGTCCACCGCGACGGCGACCGAGACATCCAGTGCCACCGAGACCGAGACGACCGCCCCGTCCACCGAGCTCACGCTCACCGCGCCGGTCGGCTCGTCGAACACCGGGTTCGCCGAGACCGAGTTGAGCGCGCCCGCGGACACGCCGTTCACGATCGTGTTCAAGAACGACGACACGGGGATCCCGCACAACGTCCAGATCTTCGAGGGGACGGACACGACGGTTCCCCCGGTGTGGGCGCCGGAAGGCAACGCCCTGATCAACGGGGTGGCCGAGGAGACCTACGAGATCCCGGCCCTGCCCGCCGGTACGTACACGTACAACTGCTTCGCACACCCGGCCACGATGGTCGGCACGCTCACCGTCGCGTGACGCGCTGAGCCGGATCGGAGGGCACCGAGGATGGCGGCCGAGGGCACGAAGAGCGACCGGATCGTCCGGATCGTCTTCGGCGCAGTCGCCGCCGTCCTCGTCGTCCTCGCCCTCAGCCTGCCGGTGTGGCAGGCGCGGCTGAACGTCCTGCAGTACCCGAACCGACAACTCGTGCTGACCGCGTTCGGCGACCGCCTCGAAGGCGACATCGACGAGATCGACGATCTTGAACCACTACGTGGGCTTGGAGATGTTCGACATGTCCGAGCTCTTCGAGACGGCGTTGTGGATCCCCGCGGTCGTGCTCGCGCTCACCTGCGTGGTCGTCGCGTCGCTGGCGAGGCCCGGATGGTGGCGCCGAGGCGCCCTGGCGATCCTATGGCTGATCCCCATCGGCGTCCTGGTCGACGTGCAGTTCCGCCTGTACGAGCTCGGGCACTCGATGGATCCCGCCGCGCCGATCGACACCGATCCGTTCGTGCCGTGGGTCGTCGGGAAGGTGCGTGTCGCGAGCAACGTCACCACGACCGCGTGGCCCGGTGAGGCCCTGTGGTGCTTGTTCGGTGCGGCCGCGCTGATGACGTTCGGACCGATGTACTGGGGCTTCGTGAAGGAGTTCGTGACGGCGGGCAAGACCGACGACGACGGAGCCCGATCGGATGCGTCGGACGCGGGCGAGCCCGCGGCGGTCGCGGGGTAGCCGATGGGAGGCGCGGACGTCGTCGCCCGACTCCTGGTCGGGGCCCTCCTCGCGGGCGCGGCGCTCGTGGCCACCGCTCCCGCCGCCGCTTCCGTCGACGTGCAGGCCCTCCTGAACGCGGCCGCGCCCGGTTCGACCGTGACGATCCCCGCTGGCACCTACACGGGGAACTTCGTGATCGCCCGGCCGATCACCGTCGTGGGCGAACCGGGGACGGTGCTCGACGGTGACGGCCATGGCAGCGTGCTCACGGTTGCCGCGCCCGACGTCGACGTGTCGGGCCTGCTCGTGCGTGGGAGCGACCGGTTCCCCGTCGGCGCACCGTCGGGGATCATCGTGAAGCGCGGCGGTCACCGCGCCTACCTCCACGACCTCGAGGTGCAGGACTCCTACATGGGGATCACGGTGCAGCGCGCCCGCGACGTGGTGATCGAGCGGGTCCGGATCGAGGGCAGCGGGATCATCTCGGGTGAGCTCCACGCGGTGAACACCGTGACGGGCGAGGGTCAGGAGGATGTCGAGCCGACGAAGCTCCGCGGGGACGGGATCTGGCTGTTCGATAGCGAGCGAACGATCGTGCGCGAGACCACGATCGACACGGTCCGCGATGGCGTCCAGCTCACGTACGGGACGGGGTGCGTGGTCGAGGACGTCCGCGTGTCGGACAGCAGGTACGGCCTGCACGACATGTACGCCGCGGACGTCACCTTCCGCCGCAACGACCTGAGCGGGAACCTCTCGGGGATCGTCCTGATGTATGGAGGCCCCGTCCTCGTCGAGGCGAACACGATCACCGAGAACGGGAGCCCCTCGACCGGGTTCGGTGTCCTCGTGAAGGATGCGGGTGGGGTCGACCTCCGCGACAACGTGATCGCCGACAATCGGGTGGCGGTCCACATCGACGACGCGGGGCGCACGGGCGGGGAGCCCGCGCGTCTCGAGCGCAACACGATCGCCGTGAACCAGATCGGGGTGTTGCTCTTCCCATCTGCCGACGCGCACTTCACGGAAAACGGCTTCGTTGAGAACACCACCCAGGTGGCGCTCGGTGGGACGGGCCGCACCCAAGCCGTGTGGACGGTGGATGGCGTCGGCAACTACTGGAGCGACTACACGGGGTTCGATGAGGCGGGTGACGGCACGGGCGACCTCGCGTACTCGAAGAGCGGCCGCACGAGTCAGCTGATCGCCGACGACCCGATGCTCCTCGCGCTCGCATCAGGTCCGGCCTTCCGGCTGCTGACCGCCGTCGAGGAGCGGTGGGCGCCGGCCGAGCCCCTCGTGCTGGACGACGCCCCGCTCACGCACCTGTCCTCGCCGCCGCTCGCGGCGGAGCGGATCGGCTCTCGCGCCCCCCTCTGGCTCCCGGGTCTGGCGTTGACCCTCGGGTGCGGCTGGCTCCTGTTCCGTGCTCGGCGACGCCCGCGGAGGGTGGCATGAGCGAGAACGCACCCCGTCTGGAGGTCGAAGGTCTGCAGAAGGTGTACCCGGGCGGCTTCGGCCTGCACGGTGTCGATCTCGAGCTCGCCCCGGGGCGCATCGTGGCGCTCGGAGGGCCGAACGGCAGCGGAAAGAGCACGTTCCTCAAGTGCGTGGCCGGGCTCGTGCGCCACCAGGGCACCGTGCGGCTCGACGGGACGGTGCTCGACGCGTCGCCGGCGAACCGCGACCGGATCGGCTACCTCCCCCAGACCGTGGGCATGCCCGAGCACGCGACGATCGGAGAGATGCTCGATCTGTTCGCCGAGCTGCGGGGCGCCGATCGCACCACGGTGCCGCTCCCGGAGGGATTCGTCCGCCCCGACGACGTGCGGATCGGCGCCCTGTCGGGGGGACAGCGCCACCGCGTGGCGCTCGCGATCGCCCTGCTCGGGGAGCCCAACCCTGCTGTTGCTCGACGAGCCGGTGGCGAACCTCGACGAGGAGGGACGCGAGGTGTTTTGGACCCAGCTCCGTCGACTGCGCGACGAGCACGGGGTGACCGCGATCGTCAGCTCGCCGGCCCCCTCGGAGCTCCGCCGGGTCGCCGATCGGGGCATCACGATGGAGGACGGGCGGGTGGCACGCGACGAGGACTTCACGGGTACGCCGCTGCGCGAGGTGTCGGTCGAGCGCGACGATCTCGAGGCGGCAGGATGAGCGCGATGTCGGTCGGCACCGCGGTGGCACCCCGGCGGCGGTCGCCGGCGCTCACGATCGCCGGCTGGGAGTTCCGCACCAGCGTGCGGGCGCGGTGGGTGCTGGCGATGGCCGCGGTCTTCGGGCTCCTGTGCCTGATCGTGACGTTGCTGGGGTTCCGCACGGTCCGTGAGTTGGGGCTCTCGGGGATCGGCCCGGCCTCGGCCACCCTGATCAACCTGGGGATCCTGCTGCCGTCGCTGATGGGTCTGTTGCTGGGCTCCGGGGCGATCGTTGGTGCGCGGGAACAAGGCCTGCTCGCGATGATGGCCGCCCAGCCGATGCGGCGCTCGTCGATCGCGGGCGGAGCCTTCCTCGGTCTGACCGCGTCGATGTGGACCACGCTCGGTATGGGCTACGGCGTCGCGCTCCTGGTGATGTCGAGCGTCGCGCGCGCCAGCGACATCCCAGCGCTCGTCACGTTGATCTGCGCGACCCTGGGCGTGGCGGCGGCGAGCGTCGCGATCGGGATCGCGATGTCGTCGTTCGCGTCGAACCGGGCGCAGGCCGTGGCCGGCGGCGTCGGCCTGTGGATCGTCTTCTCGCTCGGGGTCGACCTGGCGCTCGCGGCGCTCGCCCCGTCGGTCCACCTCGGGCCGCAGGGGCTCCTGGCCGCGATCATGCTGAACCCGCTCGAGGCCGGCCGGATCCTCGCGTTGTTGGGGACCAACTTCCGCGGCACGGCGCTCGGACCGTTCGGCGCCTACCTGGTCTCGACGTTCGGGACGGTGGGGGCGATCGGCGTCCTCGTGGGGGCGTTGGCGGCATGGACGGTCGGACCGCTACTGTTGGCCCGCTGGGCGTTGCCGAGACGGGATCTCTGAGCGGGCGCTCCGGCGCCGGGAGGTTGGACGATGAGGCTCGCCCGCGATAGCCGATACGCGATCGAGGCGCTCCTGGTGCTGGCCGATCGCGCCCCGGGTGAGTTCGTGGACGCACGTGAGATCGGACAGGAAGCGGACCTCCCGCTCGCGTACCTCCACAAGATCATGCGCACGCTCGCCGAGGGGGGAGTGCTCGAGTCCCGACGTGGACGCGGCTACCTGCTGGCGCGTCCTCCCGAGGAGATCACGATCAAGGACGTCTTGCTCGCGGTCGAGGGCCCCGACGTCTTCGACGGGCGGTGCCTGTTCTGGCGCGAGGAGTGCTCCTCCGAGGACCCATGCGAGCTCCACTTCAAGTGGCGCGACCTGCGCCCGCAGATCGAGGCGACGGTCGGGGGCACGACGCTCGCGGAGGTCCACGCCGCGCAGGCCTCCGCCAGGGCCTGAGCGGTCACGCCGTGGAGCGCGCCGACGTGGTCGTGATCGGCGGCGGCCTGGTCGGGCTCGCGACCGCCGAACGCCTCCTCCGCGCCCGTCCCGGCTCCCGCGTCGTGGTCCTCGAGAAGGAGGAAGGCGTCGCCCGTCACCAGAGCGGCCGCAACTCCGGGGTCCTGCATTCGGGTCTCTACTACGAGCCCGGGTCGTGGCGGGCGGCGCTCTGCCGGCGGGGGAAGGCCGAGCTGGAGCGCTACGCGGGGGACCGCGGTATCGCGGTCCGCCGATCGGGGGAAGCTCGTGGTGGCGCTCGACGCCGCCGAGGCCGCCCGGCTCGACGACCTGCGTCGCCGGGGCGAGGCGAACGGCCTCGAAGGGCTCCGGCTCCTCGACCCGGACGGGATCCGGGAGGTCGAGCCCGAGGTCCGAGGACTCCGCGCGCTCCACGTACCCGAGACCGGGGTGATCGACTTCCCGTCGGTCGCAGACGCGCTCGTGTCCGACATCGTCGACGCCGGAGGCGCCGTCCGCACCGGGGCCGAGGTCGTCGCGGTCGAGCCGGCGGGCGATCGGCGGTTGATCTTGACCACCAGCGGTGACGAAGTGCTGGCACGCGGCGTCGTTGCGTGTGCCGGTCTGCGCTCCGACCGGGTGGCGGCGATGACCGGGGTGCGCGACGATCGTCGCGTGGTCCCGTTTCGCGGCGGGTACCTGCGGCTACTCCCGAGCGTGTCCGACCGGGTGCGAGGGCTCGTCTATCCCGTTCCCACGCCGGGTCTCCCGTTCTTGGGCGTGCACCTCACCCGACGCATCGACGACGAGGTCTGGGCCGGACCGAACGCGGTCCTCGCGCTCGCGCGCGAGCGGTACGGCCGGTGGTGCGTCGATCCCCGCGACGTGTGGGAGGCGGCGGGGTACCCCGGTCTGTGGCGCTTGGCGGCCCGGCACCCGGGCGTCGCGACGGGGGAGTACCTCCGCGACCTGTGGCGTCCGGCGATGGCGCGCGCGATCTCGCGGATGCTGCCGGGCGTGAGCACCGAGGACCTGGAGCCGGCGCCCCCCGGCATCCGCGCCCAGCTGCTGGACCGCAGCGGCGCGCTGGTGGACGACTTCGTGCTCCAGGCCGGGCCCGGCGTGATCCACGTCCGCAACGCCCCCTCGCCGGCGGCCACGGCGTGCCTCGCGATCGGCGAGGTGATCGCCGGGCACGCGGCCACGCGGTTCCTCGCGGGGTGAGCCGGGTGTCCGTGGGAGCATGACCGACGTGATCGACGTGGCCGTGGTCGGGGCGGGGCTCGCGGGGCTCGCGTGCGCCCGGCGGCTGCGTGGCGCGGGACTCGAGGTCGTCGTGCTCGAGGCGAGCGATGGCGTCGGAGGCCGCGTCCGCACGGACGAGGTCGACGGCTTCCTGCTCGACCGAGGGTTCCAGATCCTGCTGACGGCGTATCCGGAGGCGCAGGTGCAGCTCGATCTCGACGCGCTCGACCTGCGGACGTTCGCGCCGGGAGCCACCGTGCGTGTGCGCGGCCGCTGGCGGCGACTCGGCGACCCGCGCCGCGAGCTGCGGATGGCCGTCCCGACCGTGCTCGCCCCGATCGGATCGCCGCTCGACAAGCTGAGGCTGCTCCGGTTGACCGGGAGGGTCCGCCGCGGTCCGGCGTCTGACCTGCTACGCGGCCCCGACGAGACGACCCGCGAGGCGCTCCGCGCCGAGGGGTTGTCCGACGCGGTGGTCGACCGGTTCCTCGGGCCCCTGTTCGCGGGGATCCAGCTCGATCCCGATCTCGAGGTCTCCGCGAAGAGGTTCCGGATCATCCTGCGGATGCTCATTGCCGGTGACGCGGCCGTGCCCGCTCGCGGGATGGGGCAGATCCCGGCGCAGCTCGCCGCCGGGCTTCCGGACGTCCGGCTGGGAGCGCGGGTCACGCGTGTGACCGCCGAGGGGGTCGCGGTCGCGGACGGTGACGAGGTCCGCGCCCGCGCGGTGGCGATCGCGGTCGAGGGACCGGAGGCGACACGGCTGCTCCCTGGCGCCGTCGAGGACCCGGGGTCCAGACCGGTGGCGTGCGTGTACCTCTCGGCGCCCTCCCCGCCGCTGGCCGGCCCGGTCCTCGCGCTCGACGGCGACTCCTCGGGGCCCGTGAAGAACCTGGTGGTCATGAGCGAGGTCGCCCCTACCTATGCCCCACGCGGGAAGGCCCTGGTAGCCGCCGCGGTCCCCGGGCCGGCGGCACTCGGATCGGACCTGGTGCCTCGCGTCCGCGCCCAGCTGCGCGGATGGTTCCCCGATTCCGACGCGTGGGACGAGATCGCGACCTACGTGATCCCGCACGGTCATCCCGACCAGCGGCCCGGCTTCTCTCCGAAGCGCCCGGTCCGGGTCGGTCGGGGCCGCTACGTCCTGGGCGACCACCGCGACACCGCGTCGATCCAGGGCGCGCTCTACAGCGGCCGGCGCGCCGCCGCCGCGATCATGGCCGACCTCGTGGGAGGCTGAGCCTCCCCGGATCGCGACGAACCCCGGATAGGGTTGCCCTGCTCCGTCCGAACCTTCCCAGGAGGATCCTCGTATGCGACCCACGTTCCGAACGACCTTCCGGCTGCTCGGCATCGCCTCGCTCACGGTGCTGCTCTCGGGCTGTCTCAAGGCCACCCAGGACCTCACCCTCAACGAGGATGACACCGTCGACGGCACGATCGTGTTCGCGGTCGACAAGGGTGTCCTCGAACTGGCGGGGATGAGCGCCGACGACTTCCTCGAGCAGGTGACGGAAGGCGACAGCCCTGTCCCAGGCGACGTCGAGTTCGAGACCGAGCCCTACGAGGACGACGAGTACATCGGCAGCGAGTTCACGTTCGAGGGCGCCCCGCTGTCGGCCTTCAACGACCCGGAGGCCGGCGACCTGGCGATCGTGCGCGAGGGCGACACGTTCGTGGTCTCCGGCACCCTCGACGCCAGCACCGAGGACCTCGACCCGACCGGGACCCCCGGCGCGGATCAGCTGCTGGAGTCGTTCGACGTGCGGATCTCGATCACGTTCCCTGGGGAGGTCGAGGAGGCCTCCGGTGAGATCGACGGGACGACCGTGACGTGGACGCCAGCGCTGGGTGAGACGACCGAGATCTCCGCCCGCGGCAGCGCGATCGGGAGCGGCGGAGGTTCGGGCGGGGGCGCCACGCTGTGGATCGTGCTCGGCGCGATCGCCGTCCTCGTGGTGATCGTGATCGCCGTCGTGATGGGTCGCAAGAAGCCCGCCCCGGCAGGGGAGGTTCCGCCCGCCGACGCGGAGGCCACGGCGCCGCCGGCCGACGACGCCGCGATCGAGACCCCGCCGCCACCGGCACCCGTCACCGAGCCGGTGCCAACCCCGGAGCCGACCGCCGAGCTCTCCATGCCCGACGCGCCCGACACCCCCGACACGCCCGACACGCCCGACGTGGGCGGCTCGGATGGCGGGGGCGGCTCGGACTGACGTCGCGCGTCAGCCCGAGGAGGTCGTGAGCCGCCGCCGGAACAGGGCGGTGGCGACCACGATGAGCCCGGCCGCGTAGGCCGCGAGGACCGCGAGGTTCGTCGCGACCTCGGACGGCCCCGCGCCGGTCGCCATCGTCTCGTTCAGCGCCTCGATCGCCCAGGCGTGCGGCGTGAGGTGCGCGATCCGCGCCATCACGGGAGGGAAGACCTCCAGGGGCACCATCGCGCCGCCGAGCGCCGCGAGCGCCAGGCCGAGGAACACCCCGAGCGAGCCGGCCTGCTGTTCGTTCGACAGGGCGGAGCCCATCAAGATCGCGGCGCCGGTCGCGGTCGCGGCGAACAGTGCGACCGTGAGCGTCGCGGTCACGGGATCGCCCCAGTCGACCCGGAACACCACCGCCGTGCCGACCAGGATCAGCAGCCCCTGGAACAGCGCGATCGCGTACCGCCCGAGCGCCTCGCCCACGACGACGGTGCCGAGCGGCGTCGGCGAGGCGAGCATCCGGCGCGACACACCCAAGCGCCGGGTCTCGATCAGCATCGAGGACGCCGACAGCGACGTGACGAACACGAACAGCACCAGCTCCTGGGCGGCGCCGGAGTCCATCCCGTAGTCGGCCTGGTCCTCGCCGCCCGCGACGCGGCCGGTCACGGCCACCGCCGGCACGATCTCCTCGGCGGCACGTGCCGCCGCGAGCGCCTCCTCGAACGAACCGGCCGCACCTTCCTCGAGCGCGATCCTGGCGGCGGTCACCGCGATCGCCTGACGATCGGCGACCGAGGCCACGGTCAGCCTCAGCTCCTGGCCCGCGCCGGACGGGCGGGCGAGGTAGGCGACCCGCGCGGTCCCGCCGCCCTCGATCGTCGCGTCGTGGTCGGCCCCGACCGTCACCCCGCCCTCGAGCGCCCCGCGCTCCACCGCGTCGCGCAGCTCCTCGGGGTCGTCGTAGGCCACGACCTCGAGCCCGTCGACGGCCTCGAGCCGCGCGACGAGGTCTCGGGCGAGCGTGCCATCGGACGCGACGACCCCGAGCTTGGGAGTGAACCCCTGCCCGAAGGTCGCCCCGAGCACAAGGATGATCGCGAACGGGAACACGAGCACGAAGAACGCGCCGGTCTTGTCGCGCAGCAGGCGCCGGAGGTTCGTGAGCGCGATCGTGAAGGCCTTCCGCACCGATGAAGGCCGCACGCCGCTCACCTCGCCACGATCCTCGAGGCCCGGACCCACGCGACGGACGCGCAGACCGCACCGATCGTGAACGTCCCGACGAGCGCGGGGAGCGCGTCGGCGACGCTCCCGCCCGACGCGAGCTCCTGGAACCCCTCCATCATCCAGCCCTGCGGGGACAGGAACCGAAGCGCCGCGAACACGCCGGGGGCCTGTGAGATGGGGAAGAACGTCCCGCCGAGGAGCCCGCCGACGACCGCGACGATCGAGGCGTAGGACCCGGCCTGGGCGGGCGTCGACGCGAGCGTCGTCACGAGCGCGGTGACCGCGACCGCGGTGAACACGCCCGCCACCACGAGCAACGAGACCCCGAGCGGGTCGCCCCAGGTCGCATCGAGCAGCACCGTGCTCGCGATCACCAGGAGCGTCGTGGACACGAACCCGACCGCGAAGCTCGCGAGCGCCTTGCCCGTCAGGATCGCCGATGGCGGGATCGGCGAGACGAGCAGCCGCGCCAGTGTCCCTTCGTTGCGCTCCTCGAGCAGCCCACGGACGCCGAACTCGACCGTGAAGAACAGGAAGAACACCGCCATCCCGATCGCGAAGAAGGTCGTCGCCGAGAACGTCCGCGACGCCGCCTCGTCCTCCACGATCTCGACGACCGGGGGGGCCGCCTGGGCCGCCTGCACGACCCGCGCCGTCGCCTCGGGGTCGTGGTCGGGGGCGGCGAGCGCCACCGCCACGCCGACGGTGTCGATCCTCGCGGCGAACGACCGCGCGATCGACGTGGCGACGAGCGCCGCGACGTCGTCGCCGGGGTGCGAGACGATCTCGATCGAGGTCGCCTCGCCGCTCTGCGCCGCTCGGCTGAAGCCCTCCGGGAAGATCACCGCGGCATCGACGGCCCCGTCGTCGGCGAGCCGTTCCGCCTCGGCGGCGGTCGCCGCGTCTTCGAGCGTCACGAAGTCGAGCTCCTCCAGCAGCGCCACGAACGACGCGGGGAGGTCATCGCCGTCCTCGTCGGCGACGGCGAAGGTCGCCTCGAACCCCTCTTCGTCCGCCCCGCCGAGCGTCAGGCTGAAGATCCCCGCGAGCGCGAACGGGAGCACCAGGCCGATCAAGATCGCGCTGCGGTCGCGGATCCGCCGCCGCAGGTCCTTCCCCGCGATCGCCACGGTTGCACGCCCGGCCCCGCTCGCCACGTCAGCCCTCGTCCCGGAGCGCCCTGCCGGTCAGGTGCAGGAAGACCGCCTCGAGGTTCGGCTCGGCAACCTCCACCGTCTCGATCTCGGCGCCGGCCTCGGCCGCGGCGCGCACGATCTCGGCGAGCGCCGCGCGGGCGTCCCGTACGAGCAGGTCGATCGCGCCGTCGGAGGCTGTCGCGTCGATCACGGCAGGCATCGCGCGCAAGGCCTCGACCGCCGAGGTCACCTCGCCTCGGGTCCCCAGGCGGAGTCGGTCGTGCTCGCCCACCATCGCGACCAGCTCGCGACGGGTCCCCTCGGCCTTCAGTTGGCCTTCGTCGAGGATGCCGACGCGGTCGCACAAGCGCTCGGCCTCCTCCATGTAGTGGGTCGTGTAGAGGACGGCCATCCCCTCGCGCGAGAGGTCGGCGACCGACTCCAGGATCGCGTTGCGGCTCTGCGGATCGACCCCCACCGTCGGCTCGTCCAGGATCAGCAACGAGGGCCGGTTCAGCAGGCCGAGCCCGATGTTGAGCCGGCGCTTCATACCGCCGGAGAACCCGGCGGTCCGCTCGTCGGCGCGATCCGCCAGGCCCACGGTCTCGAGGATCTCGGCGATCCTGGCGGCCAGCTCCTTGCCGGCGAGCCCGTACAACGCCCCGAAGAAGCGGAGGTTCTCGGTCGCGGTGAGGTCGGGGTAGATCGCGATCTCCTGCGGGACGAACCCGATCGCGGCCTTCACGTCGACCGTGCCGGTGTCGAGCGGGCGCCCGCCGATCGTGACCTCGCCTCCGTCTCGCGAGAGCAACCCACAGATCATCGAGATCGTCGTGGTCTTTCCGGCGCCGTTCGGGCCGAGCAGCCCGTAGGTCTCGCCGGGCGCGATCGTGAACCCGACGTCGTCGACCGCGACCCGTTCGTCGAAGGTCTTTCGCAACGCTCGGCATGCGAGGACCGGTTCCGTCGTCATCGAGCCTCCCGTGTCGATGTAAGGACGGCTCCAGACTAGGGGCCGTGGGGGCGCGATGCGACCCGACGGGGTCCCGACCCCACCGGGTGCTCCGCCGCGATAGCGTGGGGCTCGATGAGCGATGGACCCGTGATCGTGATCGGTGGGGGACTCGTCGGCCTGTCCTGCGCGTGGTTCCTCCGTGAGGCAGGGTTCGAGGTCGTCGTGCTCGAACGCGGCGACCCCGGCGGTGGCGCCTCACGCGGCAACGCGGGCGCGATCTGTCCCTCGATGGTCGAGCCCTTGCCGGCCCCCGGGATCCTCCGGGGCGGGATCGGCTCGATGACGCGTCCCGACGCGGCCCTGCACGTGGCCCCGACCTACGCCCCTCGGCTCGCAGGGTTCCTCCGCCGGTTCGCCCAGGCGGCCACGCGCGAACGGTTCGAGGCCGGCGTCGACGCCCTCCTGCCGTTCGCCCTCGGCGTCACCGAGGCCTACGACGAGCTCGCCGCTGCCGGGATCGGAGCCCATGCACGCGCCGACGGGTACCTGTTCGTCCACGCATCCTGGCAGGCCGCCCACGACGAGCGCGAGCACCTGCTGGCGATGGCGGCACGCGGGGTCTGCGAAGAGCCGGAAGAGGTCCTCGACGGAGACGATCTCCGCGAGGTCGCGCCGGTCCTCACCGATGCGGCGGCTGCCGGGTTCGTCCTGCCAGGAGAGCGCTGGATCGAGCCAGGTCGGTTGGTCGACGACCTCGCAGCTTCGATCGACGACGCCGGGGTCGACCTACGGACCGACGCCGGTGTGACCGGGATCGAGGCGTCGCCGGACGGGGTCACCGTCCGGACCACCGAGGAATCGGTCGACGGCGCCACGGCGGTGGTCGCTGCCGGGGTATGGACCCGTGACCTCGTGGCGCCGCTCGGCCTGCGTCTGCCGCTGCATCCGGGCAAGGGCTACAGCTTCTCGGTCGAGGCCGACCCGATGCCGGGCCACGTGCTCTACCTCCCCGATGCCAACGTGATGGCCACGCCGTTCGACGGACGCCTGCGGATCGCCGGCACGATGGAGTTCGACGGCACGACCGATCGCTTCAACGGCCGACGGATCGGCGCGATCGTGAAGGCCGCGCAGCCGCTCCTGCACGCCGACCTCGCCCACCGGGCCGACGAATGGGTCGGGCCGCGCCCGATCACACCCGACGGGCTGCCGTTCCTGGGGTCGCTCCCCGAGTACGAGCGCGTGGTGGTCGCCGCCGGCCACAACATGCTCGGGCTGACGCTGGCGCCGATCACCGGACGCACGATCGCGCGGCTCGTCGCCACCGGCGACGCCGGGCTCGACCTGACGCCGTTCTCGCCCGCCCGCTACGGACGCGACTGATCCATCCGGTCCTCGACCTGGCTCACGTCCGGACCGAGGATCCGCATCGTGTCCGCGATGTCGTCGAACGCCGCCTGATCGAAGCGCTCCGGCGGCGCGGTCGCGACGATCGTGACGAAGGTCTCTGCGCCCGCTTGGACGTACCACCGCACCATGACGCGCCCGTCCCCCGTGGCGAGCTCCTGGATCGCCGCGGCCGGCCGTCCGTCCATGCTCGTGCCGTCCAGCGGCACCGCCTCTGCGGCCCCGACGTCGCTCACCTCGGCGATCCGCTCGGCCGCCAGCCGGTCGACGCTCGTGTCCTCGATCGTGCGGACCGTGACATCGACCGTCATGGCCCCGTCGGACAGGCGAACGCCCGCCGCGGTCTCCTCGACCTCCCACCCGCGCGGGTAGCGAAGCTCGAAGACCCCGGCAGGGTCGCGGTAGGTCGGCCAGAAGGCAGGGGACCCCGCGGACTCCGGGAACACCGCGGCGAACCCCGCCGCGAAGACCAGGATGCCGATCAGGACCAGTCCGAGGATCCCGGCCTCGAGCTTCGAGCGGTCGGGAGTCGCGGGCGGGCCAGGGGCGGCGTGACGCTCCGACGGCGTCCGGGCAGGTACATGGTCGAGCAGCACCTTCGACATGAGGCACCTCCCTCGACCGCCATCGTGCGCCGACGGGCGGCTGTCGCCCGCTGCCGGAGGGCCCGTCGACCGGAGGACTCATAGCACGGCGGTCTCGACGACCAGGTCGCCCTCGGCGAACCGTGAAGGCCGGAGCGGACGCAGATCGAACGTCGAGCATGCGCCGTCGACGATCAGCTCCACGACCGCACGTCCCGCCGCCGGGGCGTGCATCAGGCCGTGCCCCCCGAACCCCACGCAGTGCACGAGCCCCGGCACGTCGGGGTCGCGTCCCACGATCGCGTGGTGGTCGGGCGTCTCGGGGTACAGGCCCGCCCAACACCGCGCCGGGTCGAGCGGCAGCTCGGCAAGGAACGGGAACCGCTCGGGATCCGTGCCGCGAGATCTTCGAAGAACGCCGGGTCCACCGACGTTTCCCGGCCGGGTCGGTCTTGGGGGTTCGAGTAGGCGACGACCCAGCCACCCGCGCCCTCGCGCCGGACGAGCACGCCCGTCGCGACGTCGACGACCATCGGGGTGGCGTCGCCGGGCGCGTCCAGGAACAGCGCGAGGTTCCGACGGACCGGCTCGACGGGCACATCGGCACCGAGCATCCGGGCGACCTCGCGTGCGTCGGCGCCCGCCGCGTTCACGAGCACACCTGCCGTGACCGCTCCCTCCCCGTGGCGTACCCGGAATCCGTCCCCGTCCCCGTCGATCGCCGTCACCGGGGAACCGAGCCCGATCGTGACGCCGTTCGCCCTGGCGAGCCGCTCGAAGGCCGTCACGACGCCGGCGGGATCTACCACCCCGTCGCGGGCGTGGAACGTCCCAGCCCGGATCCCCTCGGGCTCGACGAACGGGGCCTTCGCGAGGACCTCGTCGGGCCCGAGCCACCGGGTGTCGACGCCCATCGACCGCTGGAGATCGTGCGCGGTGCGGAGGCCCCGTTCGGTCTCCTCGTCGCCTGCGATCAGCAGGTACCCGTGCTGGCGGAACCCGGGAAGGCTCGTGTCGCGTTCCAGCCGTTCGTAGGCCTCGATGGAGAACATCGAGAATGCGATGTTCGGACGGGTCGTGAACTGGGCACGGACGCCGCCGTTCGCCCGCGACGACGACGCCTGCCCGGGGGCGGCGAGGGTCTCGAGGACGGTGACGTCACGTCCGCGAGCGGCGAGCTCCATCGCGCACGCGAGGCCGATCACGCCCCCCCCGACGATCACCACGTCCGCCCGTTCCACGCATGGGATGGTCGCACGTTGCGCCTCGACACCCGAGGTACCGTCGGGGTGATGCTCGAGCACATCCGGACGCTGACGCGGTGGGGGCTCGCGTCCTTCATGGTCGTGGCCGGCGTCGGGCACTTCCTGGCGACCGACGACTTCCTGGGTCAGACACCGACCTGGCTCCCGCTGCGAGAGGAGCTCGTGTGGGTGAGCGGGGCGATCGAGATCGGGTTCGCGTTCGCCCTCGTCGCGTGGCGCTCCCGCCGCCGCGAGGTCGGCTGGGCGCTCGCCGCGTTCTTCGTCCTCGTGTTCCCCGGCAACCTCCACCAAGCGATCAACGGCACCGATACCTTCGGGCTCGACACGGACACGGAACGATGGGCGCGCCTGTGGTTCCAGCCGGTGCTGATCGCGGTGGCGCTGTGGGCGACGGGGACGCCGTTCACTCGCCGGCGAGCGCCCGACTGACCGCCTCGTCGAATCCGACGGGCTCGATCGACGGGAACAGCGTCCGGTTGAGGTCGCTCCGGACAACGGTCGGGCTCGACAGCCCCTCGATCAATGGGCGCGCGAGCTCGGCCGGCACCGAGGTGGTCAGCCCCGTCCAGTACGAGCTGAGCTTGGGGGTCAGGACGGGGACGTCGATCATCAGCGGCGACTTCCCGGTGGCGGCGCCGACCCGCTCGATCATCTCCCGGTAGGTCAGGACCTCGGGGCCGCCGACCTCGACGACCAGGTGGTGCTGGTCGGTCTCCACGTCGAGCGCGGCCTCGAGGTACGCGAGGACATCGGCGATCGCGATCGGCTGTGTCGGGGTCGACACCCAGCGCGGCAGGACCATCGCGGGCAGCCGGTGGACCAGGTCGCGGACCATCCTGAAGGATGCGCTCGCGGCGCTCACGACCATCGCGGCGCGGAGCTCCACGACCGCGGGGCCTTCCGCCGCGAGGACTCGCCCGATCTCCTGGCGGCTCCACAGGTGCTCGGACAGCAGGCCCTCCTCGTCGCCGAGGCCGCCGAGGTACACCACACGCTCAACCCCGCCAGCGGCCGCAGCGCGGGCGAACGCCCGGGCGCCCATCGCGTCGCGGGCGTGGAAGTCGCCCTCGGTCCCCGGCTCCATCGAATGGACGAGGTAGTAGGCGGCTCCGCCGCCCGCCAGCGCGGGGCCGAGCGTGTCGGGCCGCAGCACGTCGAGCTCGACCGCCTCCAGATCGGGCCACCGGGCCTGCAGTTCGAAGGGACGTCGCCCTCCGACGCGCACGGTCCGTCCGGCGGCGACCAGGCGCTCGACCACGCGTGAACCGATCACCCCTGAGGCGCCAGCGACCACGACGGGAGGACCCATGCCCGCGAGTCTAGCGGGGGGACCCTGTTCGACCCGGTCCTTCGTCCGTATGGCCCTGCCGACGGGCGTCGTACGGTCCGAGTTGGGGCCTCCGCGGGGAGGCCGCGCGAGGAGGACATCGACATGACGATCGGCCCGTTGGAACTCGTGGTGATCGGGTACGAGGGCGGGACCTTCCCTCCGGAGATCGGCCGGGAGCTCTCGGCCGTGGAGCACCGGGGATCGGTGCGGCTGGTGGATCTCGCGTTCATCGAGAAGGCGCCGGCGGGCGACGTCCGGGTGCGCACGCCCCGCGAGGTCTCGGAGGCCATGCTCGCACCGTTCGCCGACGGGCTCGGCGATCTGATGGGGCTCCTGCACGCCGAGGAGATCGCGCATGCCGTCGAGGTCGATCCCGGCGGGCGAGACCGCGGTCGTCGCGCTGTTCGAGCACACGTGGGCGACGGGCCTGCGCGACGCGATCCGACGCACCGGCGGTCAGCTGCTGACGAAGGAGCTGCTGGACCCGAAGCGACTCGACGCGCTCAACGCCGAGTTCGCTGAGCTCGAGATGGCGGGCGAGTAGCTCGCTCGATCACGCGGGCGGTGCCTGTGGACCGCGCCACGGGCGCTCGATCGTGAAGCGGGTCAGCTCGGCGCCCAGCAGGAACAGCCACATCGACAGGTAGAGGAACGCGAGAAGCCCGAACAGGGCGCCGATCGCGCCGTACAGGGCCTCGGTCCGCGTCACGACCGCCCCCACGTAGACGGCCCCGAACCGCTCGAGGATCACGAACGCGAAGGCGAACGCGGCCGCGCCTGGGACGTGCTGGAGCAGGCGTGGGCCACTCCCGGGTGTCAGGAGCCGGTACACGATCGCCCACACCACCCCGCCGGCGAGCAGGAGCAGGATCGACGTCGTCGTCTCGACCAGGAACCCCGCGACCCCGAGATGGCGGAGGACCGAGGCGACGACGCTCACGCCGGCGAAGGCGACGAGCGCCACGATCAGCGGCACCGCGAGGAAGAGCGCGGCGACCCGCCCGGTCACGAGCCCGGTCAGTTGCGTGGCGTGGACGACACCGAGCGCGTGACGTACGCGTGCCGCGAACCCCGACGCGGACCAGGCGAGCCCGACCAGCCCTGCCAGGCCGATCCCCAGCTGCGAGGCGGTCGACAGGTCGAGCTGGGACCGGACGACGTCCTCGAGACCGGGGAGGAACCCCGCGGCAGCCTCGAGCGCCCGCTCCTGGGCGTCGGGGTCGTTCGCGAACACGATCGAGACGGCGGAGATCGCGAGCACGAGCAGGGGCGGGATCGACAGGAAGGCTCCGTAGGTCATCGAACCGGCCTCGACCCCGAGCTGATCGCCGGCGACCCGACGCGAGAACCAGGCGATCGGGTCGAGGACGCGCCGCCGGAGCACGGGATGTCGCGGGCCGACCCGCTCGATCAGCCGCTCCAGGGGGACCGGCACGGAGGCGCGCGGCCGCCCGGACCCATCGCGATACCGATCGTCGTCCACACGGGCTCCCCGGTCGGGCGTTCGCCGCATGGTACGCGCCGACCGACTCAGTCGAGCCAGTCGGGGACCGAGAAGCGGTCGACGAGGTCCTGCACGGTCTCGCGGCGGCGGACGATCGCGGAGCGACCTCGGGACGCGAGCACCGCGGCGGGGGTCGGGATCGCGCAGTAGTCGCTCGTCACCGACTCGCAGTACGCGCCCTGATCGAGGATCGCCACGATGTCTCCGGGCTCGAGGCGCGGGAGATCCGCCTCGGCCAGCGTGTCGGTGGTGCACACGGGACCGGCCAATCGGACGCGTTCGTCCGGCGACGACGAGATCCGGTCGGCCGCGACCGCGTGGTGCTCGAAGCCGTACATCAGCGCTCGCACGTAGTGGTACGCCGATGTGTCGCGGACGATCACCCAGTCGGGGCCTCCGTCGATCGCGACCTTGCGGTGCAGCACGGTCGCGAGGAGCGTGACCGCGTCGGCCACGAGGTAGCCGCCGGCCTCGAGCAGCAGCTCGACGTCGCCGAGGCCAGCCGAGGCCACCGCGCCACCGATCACGTTCGCGTAGTCCTCGACCGGGGGGATGTCGGTGAGCCCTTTCGGGCCGAACCCGTGCTCCTTCGGCACGCGGAACCCGCCGCCCAGGTTCACGATGCGGCAGGGGATCCCGCGTTCGGCCAGGTCCGCGGCCAGTTCGAGCGTCTGATCGGCCGCACGCCGGTGACGGAGCAGATCGAGCTCGCCGGTGTACGGCAGGTCGTAGGCGGGGAACCCGACATGGTTGTGGAGGCCGGCGAACGCGATCCCCGGGTGCTCGGTGATCACCTCGAGCGCCGCGACCACCTCGGCCTCGGACATCCCGAACTTGGAGCCTCGCTCGTCGGCCGCATACGCCGGGTCGTCGCCGTGGCGCGCGGGATCGGTCGCCAGCCGCAGGCACAGGTCGACCGGCGCGGCGTCCGTGGGCTGCAGGCGAGCGATCGCCGCGAGCTCCGCCGCCGAGTCGACGTTGATCAGGCCGATCCCGTGGGCGAGGGCCCATCCGAGCTCCTCGTCCGTCTTCGCGTTGCCGTTGAAGACGGTGTGGGCCGTCGGAACCCCGGCGCGCTCCAGCAGCCGAAGGTGCCCCATCGTGACCGCGTCGACCCAACACCCCTCGTCGTGGGCGATCCGCACGATCGCCGGCTCGGGGTTCGCCTTCGAGGCGTAGACGATCCGGGTTCGAGGATGCACCGAGGTGAAGGCCTCGCGAAGACGACGCGCGTTCCCTCGGATCGTCGTCTCGGACACGACCCAGAGCGGGGTCCCGAACCGGTCCGCGAGCTCGACCGCATCGCAGCCGTCGATCGTCAGGTGCTCGGTGGCATCCACGAGCGTCAGCATGCTGCGGGTCACGTGCGCCCTCCGAGACCCTGGTCGCCGGTCACGGGACGGTCACCGAGTATCCGACCGAGGAGCTCGTTCACGACCTCCTCCTCCCGGCGCAGACCCACCTTGAACGACGGCGAGTCGGTCGCGGCGATCTCCATCCTCAGGTCTGCGACGTACGTCGTGAGGATCCGTGTCAGGAGCCCCCTCGTCTCCTCGTCCAGCTCGAGTTGCATCGAGGCCACCTCCTCGGGGCGTGACGCCAGCTCCATCGTGCGCTCGTCGGCGCGGCAATGCCCGTGGCGGAAGCCCCTGACCCCGGGGGACGCTGGTGCGGAGGAATCAACCGGCCGCCCCCTCGGTTGGACCGAACGTGAGCGACGAGCCTGCCCAGAACCAGGAGGCCCAGAACCAGGAGGCCCAGAACCAGGAAGAGAGGTACCGGCCCGAGGCCGCACGCCGCTACCTGGGCGATGGGGTCGAGGTCACCTGGGAGCCGCGGCTGTGCATCCATGCGGCCGAGTGCCTCCAGCGTGCCCCCGACGTGTTCGTGGCACGGGCCCGGCCATGGATCAGGCTGGAGGGCGCCGATCCCGCGTACGTCGCCGACGTGGTGTCGCGGTGCCCCACGGGGGCCCTGCACGCGTACCGGACCGACGGCGCCCCGCAGGAGGAAGAGCAGCAGACCGGCGTCGAGATCCGGGTGGACCCCGGCGGTCCGCTGTTGATCCACGGCAACGTGACCGTGCTGGACGCGGAGGGGATGCCGCTGCGCGAGGACGTCCGGCTCGCTCTGTGTCGCTGCGGCGCTTCGCGCCGCAAGCCCTACTGTGACGGGACCCACCGGCTGATCGGGTTCGGTGATTGAACGGCTCGAGGAGGACGCAACGATGAACCGGAGGATCTGGATGGTGCTCGCCGCGGCGACGCTGCTGAGCGCGGGGGTTGCGTCGTGCGGCGGGAGCGACTCCACCGACGCCGCGGCCGGGGGCGCCGGCTGGGAGCGCGTGACCCCGCAGGCGCTCGAGGAGCGTATGGCTTCCGAGGACGTCCACCTGGTGAACGTCCACATCCCCTACGAGGGCGAGATCCCCGGGACCGATGCGTTCATCTCGTACACCGAGGTCGTCGACCGCCTGGGCGAGTTTCCCGACGACGGGTCCCTCGTGATCTACTGCCGGAGCGGGAACATGTCGACGCAGGCGGCGCAGGAGATGGTCGATGTCGGGTTCACCGAGTTCGCGGAGCTCGAGGGTGGCTACCAGGCGTGGCAGGCCGAAGGTCTCCCGTTCGGGGTGAACCCCGCGTAGCCCCGCGCCTCGGGGAGTGGATCAGCCGCGTACGTCCGTGTACCCGGGCACGATCACTCGCTCGATCAACTCGACCCGTTCGTCGTACGGGAGGAACGCAGAACGGGCGGCGTTCATGGTCAGCCGCTGGAGCCCGTCCCACCCGAACCCGAGCTCGTCAACCAGCCTGACCATCTCGACGGACATCGACGTGGCCGACATCAGACGGTTGTCGGTGTTGACCGTGGTCCGGAACCCGAGCGAGGTGAGCAGCCCGATCGGATGCTCGGCGATCGACGCGGTCGCGCCCGAGTGGACGTTCGAGGTCGGGCACAGCTCCAGCGGGACGCGGCGATCGCGCACGAGCGACGCGAGACGGCCCAGGTGCGCGCCGCCGTCGGGCTCCGGCTCCACGTCGTCCACGATGCGAACGCCGTGGCCGAGCCGCTCGGCCCCGCACAGCTGCAGCGCCTCCCAGATCGACGGGAGGCCGAAGGCCTCGCCCGCGTGGATCGTGAGGTGGAAGTTCTCGCGGCGGACGTATTCGAACGCGTCGAGATGGCGGGTGGGGGGGAAGCCGGCTTCGGCGCCCGCGATGTCGAACCCGACGACCCCTCGTGAGCGCCACCGCACCGCGAGCTCGGCGATCTCGAGCGAACGGGCGGCCGTCCGCATCGCGGTCAGGAGCACGCCGATCACGATCGGGCGGGTGCGCATGCCGTCTCGGAACCCCGCCATCACCGCCTCGACGACCTGGTCGAGCGAGAGCCCCCGCTGGAGGTGCTGCTCGGGCGCGAAGCGGACCTCCGCGTAGACCACGCCGTCATCGGCCAGGTCCTCCGCGCACTCCTTCGCGACCCGGGCGAGCGCGTCTGCGGTCTGCATCACCCCGACCGTGTGCGCGAAGGTCTCCAGGTACAGAACGAGGTCGCGGCGGTCGGCACCACGGGTCATCCAGGTCGCGAGCTCGGCCGCGTCCGTGGTCGGGAGGCCGTCGTAGCCGATCGCGTCGGCGAGCTCGACGACCGTGGAGGGACGCAGGCCGCCGTCGAGGTGGTCGTGGAGCAGGACCTTCGGAGCCAGACGGATGCGCTCGGGCGTCGGCCGGTCGTTCACGACCCCATCCTAGGGGTGCGTCCCGACCCGCCGACGCCCGGTGTCTGCGAACGCGGTCGATCAGTGCCAGACGGGGCGGCCGACCGGCAGGACCTGACGCCCCGCCGCCATGCCGTTCACGACCCCGGCAGCCGACGTGTACCAGGCGACGAAGGCGGTCACGATGCCGACGATCCCGCCGATCTCGATGATCGACTCGGAGGCCTGGAAGAAGCCGACGGCGAGCACGATCTCGGTGACCTCCAGCGTCAGGAACACCGCGAAGACCGCGAGGCTCACCCGCAGGCTGAACGCGAGCATGTAGGTGTTGAAGATCGCGAACGCGACCATGATCCACCCGAGGTCGTTCTGCGCGTTCGGGCTGCCGGTCTCGACGAGCAGCACGTACAGGCCCAGGCCGATCCAGAAGGCCCCGTACGTCGAGAACGCGGTCGCACCGAAGACGTTGGCCTTGCGGAACTCCCACATCCCCGCGAGCAACTGCCCGAGTCCGCCGTACGCGAAGGCGAACCCGAGCCACGCGGCGCCTCCGTCCGTGAAGCCCGCGTTGCTCGCGGATAGCAGGAAGGTCGTCAGCGCGAACGCCGCAAGTCCGAGCGGCGCGGGATCCGCGGGGGGCGGGAGCTCGATCTTGCGCTGGGGGACCTCTTCGGGGACGAAGCCGACGAAGTCGGCGGACGAGCGGGCCGGGACCTCACGGGTCTCGATGTCGGGCATGATCCGAACCTCCTTCTTCCGCGCGCGGTCGCGCGCGTGCGAGCGTCACGGACCGATGGTGTCGGCTCCGGGCTCACGCGAGCCGTGCCGAACGGCCCGGGACCGGGAGGCCGCGTGTCCGGCCCCGATCCGGCGTTCAGGCTCGCGCCCCCGACCACACGTCGGAGATCTGCGAGAACTGGACCGGCTGGTGCCCGAACAGGTCCTCCGCGCCGACCTTGAGGGACACGGTCTGACGACCGGCCGCGAAGAGCACCGGGCCGACGTCCGGCACCGAGGGATCGACGATCACGTCGACTCCCAGGACCGGCGCGATCGGAGGCAACGCTCCGGGCTCCGCCCAGTCGAAGTCCCGTACGATCGTCTCCTCGTCCGCCAGGTGGGCGTCGGGGTCGTCGAGCACCTCCTTGACGAGCTTCATGTCGAGGTGCTCTTCAGCCGGCAGCACCATCGCCACGTGCTCGCCTCGGGACTCGACGATCACCGTCTTCACGACCACGTGGGCGTCGACGCCGAGTGCTCGCGCCTCCGCGATGCCGGTGAAGGCCCGCTCGTGGGTCAGGACCTCGAACGCGATGCCCTTGCGCTCCAGGTACTCGGTCAGGTCCGTCATGGCCGCTCACTCCTCCCTCTCGCTCGCTCGTGGGTCCATCGTGCGCGGGTCCCGCGCTGGTGCCCACGGCCGGTCGTCCCGTCCCCACAGGGCCACGCTCGAAGGTAGGCTCCGTCGCGTCACGGATGGGGGAGGTGTCATGGCAGAGGTGAGCGACGGGGTCTTCGTCACGAAGGCAGGTGACGAGTCGTTCGAGGCCGACGAAGAGGTCGGCGGCAGCGTGCACGTCCTTCGGGACGACGCCGACGTGCAGGCGGGCGTCTGGGCCGCCCCGGAGGCGCCGGCTGAGGGGACCGCGTTCGAGTTCCCGCACCACGAGACGGTGTACGTGCTGGATGGGGAGGTCGAGATCGAGATCGAGGGCGGTCCGACGCTCAACCTCGGTCCCGGGGACATGGCGTCGTTCCGCAAAGGCGTGCGCTCGACCTGGCGTCCCCAACCGGGGTTCAAGGAGTTCTGGGTGTACGGCTGAAGGCCCGTCCGGGGGGTGCCGACCGGCAGGTACCGCTCCCTGCCCGCCGCTGGATAGCATCCGTCCAGGTCGACGGCGAGCGCTGCCGTCCGATCGCACCGCCACATGGCCACATCAGAGAGGAGCCCGCCGTGACCGCTGAAGCCCAGTCTGCCGGGACCGGATCCGGACGCCTTCCCGACCGCGCGAGCGTCGTGGTCGTGGGCGGAGGCGTGATCGGCGTCAGCGTCGCCTACCACCTCGCGAAGCTCGGGATCCGCGACGTGGTGCTGCTCGAACGCACGCAGCTCACGGCGGGGACGACATGGCACGCGGCCGGCCTGATCACGTCGGCGGGCATGCCCACCGAGACCTTCCTGTGGATGTCGCGCTACACGACCGAGCTCTTGGGCACGATCGAGCAGGAGAGCGGGCAGGACACCGGGTTCCGGACGATCGGGCACCTGCACCTCGCGTGCACGCCGCAGCGCTTGGAGACGCTCACGCGCGAGGCCACGCATGCGAGGTACCACGGCGTGCCGGTGGAGATGGTCGGTCCCGACGAGGTCGCCCGTCACTGGCCGGTCGCGAAGGTCGACGACATCATCGCGGCGGCCTGGGTCCCCGACGAAGGGCGTGTGAATCCGGCCGACTTCACCCAGGCCTACGCGAAGGTCGCGCGCGCCGACGGCGTCTCGATCCTCGAGGGCGTCACCGTCACCGGGTTCACGAAGGCGAACGGCCGAGTGACCGGTGTGGTCACCGATCAGGGCTCCATCGAGTGCGAGACGGTGGTGAACGCGGCCGGGATGTGGGGCCGCCAGCTGGGTGCCCTCGCCGGCGTCACCGTGCCGCTCCAGGCCGCCGAGCACTACTACCTGCTCACCGACGAGGTCGAATGGGCCGACCCTGACTTCCCGGTCGTTGAGGACCCGGACCGCTACGGCTACTACCGGGAAGAGGGCGGCGGCATCCTCGTCGGCCTGTTCGAGCCGAAGGCCGCACCGTGGTCGCTGGACGAGATCCCCGCCGATCTCGGGTTCGCGGTGCTCCCGCCCGATTGGGATCGGATGGCCGGGTTCCTGTCCGACGCGATGGACCGGTTCCCCGCGCTGCACGACGCCGGGATCCGCCAGTTCTTCTGCGGTCCGGAGAGCTTCACCCCCGACAACGGGCCGCTGCTCGGTGAGGCGCCTGAGCTCCGCGGGTACTTCACGGCGTGCGGCCTGAACTCGCTGGGGATCCTGCTCTCGGGTGGCGTCGGATCGCTGATCGCGCAGTGGATCGTCGACGGGGAACCGCCGATGGACGTCACCGCGATGGCGGTCGACCGGATGGTCCCGCCCATGGCGAACCGCTCGTTCCGCGCCGAGCGCGGTGTGGAACTGCTCGGCGCGCTCTTCGGCGACTCGGCGTTCCCGAGCTGGCGTCCGACGACCGGCCGGAACGTCCGGCGTTCGGTGATCCACGACCGGCTCGTCGACGCGGGCGCGATCTTCATGCCGCTGTCCAGCTACGAGGTACCGGACTGGTTCGCCGCGCCGGGGGTGCCGCACGAGCGCCCGCAGGGGTGGAGCCGCGATCAGTCGTTCGAGGCGAACGAGGTCGAGCACCGACTGATCCGCGAGGCCGTCGGGATCATGGACATGTCGTTCATGGCGAAGATCCTCGTGCAAGGTCCGCACGCCGAGGACCTCCTCTCGCGGACGTGTGCGAACGACGTCCGGGTCCCGGTCGGCCGGATCGTCTATACGCAGATGCTCACGCCGAAGGGTGGCATCTGGACCGACATCACCGTGACCCGCGTCGACGAGCAGGCGTTCGTGGTGGTCGCAGCTGACGTGATCCACCGCCGGACGATCGCCTGGTTGGAGCGGAACGTCGCCGAGGGCGAGTTCGTGACGATCACCGACATGACGGCGGCGCGGACGCTGCTGAGCATCCAAGGGCCGAAGTCGCGCGAGCTGCTGTCGCGTCTGACCACGGCTGATCTATCGAACGCGGCGTTCCCCTACATGACAGGTCAGGAGATCGAGGTCCGGCACGGGTCGGCGCTGGCGATCCGCGTCACGTACCTGGGCGAGCTCGGGTGGGAGCTGCATATCCCTAACGACCTCGCGTTCACCGTGTACGAGGCCCTGCTCGAGGCAGGGCAGGATCTGGGGATCGGGCACGCGGGTCTCCTGGCGCTGAACTCCCTGCGGCTGGAGAAGGCCTACCGCGACTACGGCCTCGACATCGACAACTCGGATACGCCGATCGACGTCGGGTTGGACTTCGCGGTGGCGTGGGACAAGTCCGGCGGATTCATCGGACGCGACGCGCTCGTGGAGCAGCGCGACTCGGGCGTACGCGAGGGCCGGATGGTTCAGGTCCTCGTGAACGACCCCGAGCCGCTCCTGTACGCCCACGAGCCGCTGCTCCGCGACGGACAGGTCGTGGGGATCAACCGGATCGGCGCCTACGGGTTCACGCTCGGGGGCTCGGTCGGGCTCGCGATGATCGAGGACCCGGCGTTCACGAGCGACGAGGCGATCTCGAGCGGCACCTGGGAGCTGGAAGTCGTCGGAACGCGCTGCCCGGTGACGGTCTCGCTGGCCGCGATGTACGACCCGAAGCGGGAGCGGATCAAGGCGTAGGCGGTGGATCGTCCGGCGGACGATCGGGGATCCGGCCGGCGGTCCACAGCAGGACGAGCAGGGCGGCGAGCCCGATCGCGAACGCCCCGGCGATCCCCCATGCGAGCGGCTCGCCGAACGCCTCCGACGTGGCGACGGCGCCACCGGCCAGTCCGGCGCCGGCCGCGACGCCCAGGAAGTCGAGCAGCAGCACCGACGAGAGCTGGCCGGACTCCTCGCCGGCCTCGCTCACGCGCATCGCGGCGAGCGGGATCGTCGGGAACGAGATCCCCATGCCGACACCGACCAGCGCCCATCCCGCGAAGGCCCACACGAGTGGCACGCTCTGCACGAGGGTGGCCGTCACGGCGCCCTGACCCACCAGGACCAGCAGCGTCCCGACCCGCAGCAGCCGCGGCAGCGCCACCCGGTCGGCGCGGCCCGACTGCCAGAGGCTGCCGAGTGCCCAGGCAACCGAGGCGGCGGTGATCGCCACGCTCGCCTGGCCGAGCGTCAGCCCGCGGACGTCGGTGAGCATCAGCGTGAGGAACGCGTCCATCGCGAGGAACCCGGCCGACAACAGGAACGCCGAGGCGGCCGCGGCCGGCCGGCCGGGGCGGCCAGGAACGTGCCCTCGGGGACGATCCGCCGCAGCGCGGGGATGCCGACCGCGGCCCCAAGGGCGACGACCCCGAGCGCCCACGGGCGCACGATCGTGATCGCGGTCAGGAACAACCCGGCCCCGACCATCAGTTGGAGCGGCCATCGCAGCTGCAGGTGGGTGTCGCGACCCCCCTCGGGGGAAGGGACGACGTCGAGCGCTGGGGCGATCAGCGCCCAGCCCGTCAGGACCAGAGGGCAGCGGCGCGGCGAACGCCCAGCGCCATCCCACGGTGGTGGCGGCGAAGGCGGCGAACGGTGGCCCGAACAGCCCGGGCAGGATCCACATCGTGGCGAGCAGCGCCATCACGCGTGGGCGCAACCGGTCGGGGAACGCCTTCGCGACGGTGCCGAGCGACAGCGCGTAGAGGCCGCCCCCGCCGGCCCCGATCAGGAACTGCCCGACGAGCAGGACGGGCATCGCAGGAGCGGTCGCGGCGACCAGCAGTCCACCGGTGAACAGGAAGAGGACGGGGGGCAGGACCCGACGGGACCCGAGGGCGTCGACCGCCCGTCCGGTGATCGGGATCGAGGCGATCGTCGCGAGGCTCGAGGCGGCGAACACGAGCCCGTACAGCTCGACCATCCCGAGGTCGCGCCGGATGTCCGGCAAGATCGTGGCGACGACCAGCGACTGGACGGCGACCAGCGCCTCGAGCAGGAGCAACCCGGCGGTGAGGCGGCCCCGACGGCCACGGAACACCTCGCGCCATGGGGGCGGGGGCGGCGCATCGGTGGCTCGTCGTCGGCGCAAGGCCCGGGCAGTCTAGGCCGGGGGCTCAGTCGCGGATGGTCAGCAGGTGCCTGTCCACCATCCCGGTGTGCGCGACCGACAGCACGAGGAACCCGAGGTGTTCGTCCCGATCCCGCCCAACGCTCGGGCTCGTGGTCTCAGGCGATCGCGAAGGAGCGCTTCGCCAGGCCCATGTAGAAGCCCTCGATCGCGGCGTTCGGCGCGTCCTCGGGGTCGGTCGCGGCACCGAGCGTCACGAACAGCGGCGCGAAGTGCTCCACGGTCGGGTGGGCGTACGGCATGCCGGGCGCCCGATCGCGGAAGGCCATCAACTCGTCGACGTCGCCACGGGACAGCGCCTCGGCGGCCCAGGCGTCGAAGTCGACCGACCACCCGGGCGGTGTGGCCGCGGGGCTCCAGTCCTGCAGGAAGGGCAGCCCGTGCGTGAGGAACCCCGACCCCATGATCAGCACACCCTCCTCACGGAGCGGGCGCAGCCGCCGTCCGATCTCGAACAGCCGTCGAGGGTCCAGCGAGGGCATCGACATCTGGAGCACGGGGATGTCGGCATCCGGGTACATCACCGTCAACGGTACGTACGCGCCGTGGTCGAGCCCACGGTCGGGCTGCCGGCTGACGGGCTCGGTGTCCGGCATGATCGCGGCGACGCGTGCGGCGAGCTCGGGGGCCCCGGGTGATGGGTACGTCATCCGGTAGTAGCGCTCGGGGAAGCCGTAGAAGTCGTAGGTGAGCGGCGCAGCGTCTACGGTCGCGCCGAGCATCATCGGTGCCGACTCCCAGTGGGCCGAGATCACGAGGATCGCCTGTGGCCTGGGGAGGTCCGTTGCCCAGGTGGTGAGCTGCGAGGTCCACAGCTCGTCGTCGACGAGCGGCGGGGCCCCGTGCCCCAGGTACAGGGCGGGCATCGTCGTCGCATCCATCGGCAGCTCGAACGCCGCGGAGCGGCGAGTTGTTCCCCGGGCCTGGTTCGCCCCCCACCTCTCGTGTCCGGCTGTCTCCACGGCCATGCCTTCGTCTCCGGGCTATGGGCGAGCGGGCTCCGAGTGGCGTAGGCTCTCGTGTTGAGGGCAACTTGATCGTGGTTCGCCAAGAGCGGTTCCCTCCCGGCGCCAGCCGGATGCCTGACGGGCGGCTCCAAGGCCCCGACGGCGAAGGAAGGAGGGATCGCACATGGCAACAGGCACCGTCAAGTGGTTCAGCTCCGAGAAGGGCTACGGCTTCGTCACGCCCGACGACGGCAGCGCAGATGTGTTCGTGCACTTCAGCGCGATCGTGGGTGATGGGTACCGGAACCTCGACGAGGGGCAGAAGGTGTCCTACGAGGTCACGCAGGGCCAGAAGGGCCCGCAGGCCACGAACGTCCAGCCCGTCTGACGTTCGGACACGCAGCATCATCCGAAGAAGGGGAGGCCATCTCGGCCTCCCCTTCTTCCTTGGAGTGGATCGAAGGACGGATCGAGGGCGGTCGTTCGATCAGGGAGTGACGTCCTCGGGCGCTCGCTCCTCGATCTCACCGTCGGCGAGCCCGAGGGCCGCCGGCTCCGACGCCTCGATCGGTGTGCCGGCCTCGATCAGCCCCGCCTGCCGATCGGCGTTGCGCTGGGCGCGGGCGAGACGCCGCTCCTCGCGCGCCGCGGCCTTCGAGGCCTTCGCCGTTTGGCGTTGACGCTTCCCGTAGCTTTCGGGCATGTGGGGACCTCCTGGTTCCGTGCGCGTGACCGGATCAGCCGGCGGGCGCCCGGCTCAGCCCCTCGAGCATGGACGAGGGATACATCGAGGGTACTACGAGGATGGGTCGCCCCCGCCAGCACGGAGCCAGCCGGTCCGCTGCGCGCCCCTCGACCGGCGAGCGCTGAGCCGGAACGACGGCGCGACGTGTCTCGAGGGGTCGCGCTGAGGGGCGCCCGGCCCTGTTTCGGTAGGTCGTTGGGCGTGAATGACGGTCTCGGCGCTGCCCGACCATGACAGGTAGCCGCCGACGGATGAACACGAGGAACCCCCGCCCATGTACGAGATCGTCGAACGAGAGCAGTTCGGACCCACGACCTACCTGATGGAGATCGCCGCGCCGGACGTGGCGAAGGCGTGCGAGCCGGGCCACTTCGTGATGGTCCGGATCGACGACACCGGCGAGCGGATCCCGCTCACGGTTGCCGATTTCGATCGCGAGAAGGGCACGGTGACGATCGTCATCCAGGCGGTCGGCAAGACGACGTTCCAGATGATGGAGCTCCGCAAGGGCCAGTACCTGATGGACTTCATCGGCCCGCTCGGGCTGGCCTCGGCGATCGAACGGAAGGGCCGCGTCGTGCTGGTCGGCGGCGGACTCGGGGTGGCGCCCATCTTCCCTCAGCTCCGCCGTCACAAGGAGGAGGGGTCGGGAACGGTCTCGATCATCGGGTTCCGGAACAAGGACCTCCTGTTCTGGGAGGACAAGTTCTCGCGATACTCGGACGACCTGCGCGTCGCGACCGACGACGGCAGCTACGGCGTGAAGGGCTTCGTCACCGTCGTGCTCCAGCAGGTCCTGGAGGAAGGCCCCGGGATCGACGAGGTGATCGCGATCGGGCCGCTCCCGATGATGAAGGCCTGCGCCGAGGTCACCCGCCCGTACGGGATCTCGACCGTCGTGAGCCTCAACTCGATCATGGTCGACGGCACGGGCATGTGCGGCAGCTGTCGCGTCACCGTGAACGGGAAGATGCGCTTCGCCTGCGTCGACGGTCCGGACTTCGACGGGCACGGCGTCGACTTCGATGAGCTGTCCCTGCGGATGCGCCGGTTCGAGTACGAGGAGAAGGAGTGCATGGCCCGCTACGAGACCGAGCGCCAGCGGCTGCGCGACCTCGGAGCCGGCGGCGAGAACCCCGCGGTGCTTGCGGCGCGCATGAGGGCGTTCCACCTGCTGGACGTGCCGGTGCCGAGCGCCGATCCTCCTCCGCCTCCCGACCGCCCGGCGCGGAAGGCGAACGAGGTCGCGCCGACCCGTACGCCGATGGCCCTGCAGGACGCCGACGACCGCGTGTGCAACTTCGACGAGGTCGCCCTGGGGTACGGGCTCGAGTCCGCGTTGATGGAGGCCGACCGCTGTATCCAGTGCAAGAAGCCGAAGTGCATCGAGGGGTGCCCGGTGCAGATCGACATCCCCGGCTTCGTGGGCGCGCTCCAGCGCAAGGACATGGAGGCCTCGTACCACATCCTCAAGGCCTCGAACGCGCTGCCGGCCGTGTGCGGTCGCGTCTGCCCGCAGGAGATCCAGTGTGAGAAGACCTGTGTCGTGGGCAAGAAGCGCGAGCCCGTCGCGGTCGGCCGCCTCGAACGGTTCGTCGCGGACTTCGCAGCCGGACGTGGGTGGGACACCCCGCCTGACGTCGTGCCGACCGGGAAGCGTGTCGCGATCGTCGGGTCGGGCCCGGCCGGCCTCGCGTGCGCCGGGGACCTGGCGCGCGCCGGCGTCGACGTCACGGTCTACGAGGCGCTCCACGTGGCGGGCGGGGTGCTGAAGTACGGGATCCCCGAGTTCCGCCTCCCGAACGACACGATCGACATCGAGATCGAGGGTCTCGAGGCGATGGGCGTGCGGTTCGTGCTGGACCACATCATCGGGAAGGTCTTCACGATCCCGCAGCTGATCGGCGAGATGGGCTACGACGCGGTGTTCGTCGGCACCGGCGCAGGGAGCCCCAAGTTCATGGGGATCGCCGGCGAGGCGTTCAACGGCGTCGTGTCGGCGAACGAGTTCCTGACCCGGATCAACCTGATGCAGGGGTTCCGTCAGCCGCTCTACGACACGCCGGTCGGCATGGGGAAGCGCGTGGCCGTCGTCGGCGCCGGCAACACGGCGATGGACGCGTGTCGCGTTGCCCTGCGGATGGGCGCCGAGAAGGTCTACCTGGTCTACCGCAGGACCGTGAAGGAGTCCCCGGCGCGCGCCGAGGAGCTGCACCACGCGATCGAGGAAGGCGTCGATTGCCTGTGGCTCACGAACCCGACCCGCGTGCTCGGCAACGAGGACGGGTGGGTGACGGGCCTCGAGGTGATCGACATGGAGCTGGGCGAGCCCGACGAGTCGGGCCGTGCGGCGCCGATCCCGGTCGCCGGTACCGAGCACGTGCTGGACGTCGACATGGTGATCCCCGCGCTCGGCACGAGCGCGAACCCGGTGATCGCCCAGACCACCGAAGGTCTGGTCGTGAACTCCCGCGGCTACATCGACGTCGACGACGACACGCAGATGACGTCGGTGCCCGGGGTGTTCGCGGGCGGCGACATCGTGACCGGCTCGGCCACGGTGATCCTGGCGATGGGCGCCGGCCGGCGCGCATCGAAGGGGATCCTCGGCTACCTCGGGCTCGATCGCGACGAAGGACGCCGAGCTGGCCGGCGTGTAGGGATCGCCTGCGGTCTCGTTCGGCAGGGGAAGGACGACCTCCGGCACCTCAGCCTCCCCTCGTCCGGCGGAGCCAGATCAGCGCGGCGACCGTCCAGACCACGGCGAGGCTCACGAGGAGCCCCAGGGCTCCGTCGCGCGGCAGCATGCTGGGGTTGTCCGGTTGCGCCCCCCAGCGGAAGACGACCGGGAGGGCGAACACCGTCAGCAGGGCGGTGGCCGCGAGCGCACCGGCACCCACCGCCCGAGCCGCGCGGGGGGCGCGCCGGACGACGAGGGCGCCGATCGCGAGCGTGAGCGGGGCGAGCACGACGTCGTGAAGCACCACGGCGCCGAGCACGTACGCCGCGAACTCGACCGGGTGCACGGCTCCGGCGCGCGCGAACGCCGTCCAGACCCCTACCCCGATCGCGGCCGACCCGACCACGACCGCCAGCCAGAACCCCGGCCCGTGCGGACCCGTTCGCTCGCCCTGGCTCATCGGACCACCAGCCGTGCGACCCACTTCGTCTGCATCACGCCCGGGTTGTTCGGCGAGATCAAGCGCACCGGGAACCCGTGGTCGATGTGGAGCGGCTCGTCGCCGATCCGCAGCGCCAGCAAGGTGTCGGGGTCGGTCGCGTGCGAGGGGTTCAGGACCGCGCTCGCGAACGGCTTGCCCTGTGCCTGGAGCGACTCGACGAGGACCTCGGCTTCGAGCGACGCGCCGGCCTCGGCGAGCAGCTCGGCCACCGGCACGCCGGTCCAGACCACGTCCGCGCTCCATCCGTCGACGCACGCGATCGGCAACCGAGCGGTCCGCAGCGGCCGGCCCAGGAGGTCGCTCAGGCTCAAGGAGAGCTCCCGCTCGACGTCGCCCGTCACGAGCAGGCGGTACGCGGGGTCGGTGGCGGCTGCGACCACCCCCGCCTTCTCGGCCGTCTTGTTCACCGGGAACCCCTGGGGCCCGACTCGAGGGTCCCGGGGCGCCAGGAGCGAGACGCTCGCCAGCGGCCGGACCGCCTGCCCGATCGTGAGGAGGGTGATGCCGCCCGCCATCGCGCCGACCCAGGCGAGGAACCCGCGACGCGAGAGGCCCGCGTCGGCTCTCGGAGACGTGGGTTCCGGTCGGCGGAGCGACGCGTACGCCGTGCCCGCCTTCGCTCCCACGTGGACGATGAGCCCCCCGATCGCGATCCACGCGGCGGTGAAGTGGGCGCGGGGGAACGAGAACGTCCAGGGTTGCCAACGCGTGATGTTCGCGACCCCCGAGAACAGGAGGAACAGCGACCCGCCCACCAACGGGACCAGCGCGATCCGCTCGATCGCGTGGGCCACGTCGCGGACCGGGGGCCACACCCACAGCCGTGGGTAGACGGTCCAGAGCTTCGCCAGCAGCAACGGTATCGACGCGATCCCCGTCGCCACGTGGACGCCCTGGGTGAGCCGGTACCAGCCCGCGGGTCGCGACGGCCATCCGAACCAGGAGGGCGGGTCCTGGATCAGGTGGGAGATCATCCCGGTCAGGAAGCAGACGCCGAACGTGACCCCGAGCGCGACGCCGAGCCATGACGCCGTCCGCACGTCGTGAAGCGGGCTGCGGAAGGCGTCAGGAGCGAAGGGACCCCCCGGCCGCTTCACCGTGCGTCGAGCGACGCGAACCATCGCCCGCCTCCCTCCCATGTGTCGCTCACGTCGAAGCACGAGCCGGCCGTCAGTCCCGCGAGCGCGTCGGCGGCGACGATCGCCCACGGGAACCAGTCGGTGCGGAACTCGTCGCCCACCTCGGCACGGACCATCAGCCTCGCGGTCGTTCCGCCCGGCGGCCCCACCTCGACGAGGAGCCGCCCGCGCTGACGCACCACCTGGCCCAGTCGTCCGAGCAGCGCCGCTGGGTCCCCACCGATGCCGATGTTGCCGTCGAGCAGGAGTGCCGTCGCCCACCGGCCCTCGTCGGGGATCCGTCCGAACACGTCGGCAAGGCGCACCCTGGCGCCTCGCGCCTTGGCCGCGTCGACCGCCTCCCGGTGGATGTCGATCCCGAGCGCGGCGATCCCTCGGCGATGCAGGGCGGAGACCATCCGGCCGGGCCCGCACCCCACGTCGAGGACGGGTCCGATCGCGTGGTCGAGCACGCCCTCGTCCTCGGGATCCACCTCGTCCACCCAGCGCGCGACGTCGAGCGTGATCGTCCGCCCGCAGGCGGACCGGAGGACGGCGGGCGCGCGATCTCGCAGATCGGTCGCCGTCAGCATGCGCGCACCGTAGAGGGTGCGGTGTTACGGAACCCTTACGCCGCCGGATCGCCGGTCCGCGTGACGGAGCCGTCGCCCGATGTCGGGAACCCCCGAGTCGCGGCCTTCGCCACGGCGCGGTCGACGATCCGGTCGCCGATCCACGGGGCGCCGTTCGCGAGGCGGGCGAGGAACCAGTTCCAGCCGCCCGGGTAGATCCTCTTGCGCTTGCGGGCGATGCCGTCGAGGATCGCGTCGACGACGACCTCGGCGCTGATCGGACGGACCTTGCCCTGCATCGCGTCCTGCTCCGGCGGGTGCTGGGGGAGCTCGGTGGCGAACCCGGGGGTGTCCACGTCGGTCGGGTACACGCTCGCCACGTGGATCCCGCGAGGCTTCAGCTCGGTCCGCAGCGTCTCGCAGAGGCCCCTGACCGCGTACTTCGGCGGGCAGTAAGCGCCCATCCCGAATACCCCGATCAGCCCGGCGAACGACGAGATGCACACGATCGTCCCGCTCCGCCGCTCGAGCATCGAGGGGAGCACCGCGCGGATCGACCAGAGCGTGCCGAAGTAGTCGACCGCCATGTCGCGTTCGAACACGCCGTCGGCGAGGTCCTCGACGTATCCGGGGTGGACGACGCCCGCGCAGGTGACGAGGACGTCGACCGCGCCGTTCTCATCGATCGCGCCGGCGATCGCGGCGGTGACCTGCTCACGCACGCTCACGTCGGCCGGAGCGAGGTGCACGCCGTGCGTATCGTCGAACCGCTCGTCACGCAGCCGTGCCATGTCTGCGTCGTCGAGCGCGACGATGGAGACCCTCGCGCCCAGGCCAACGATCCGGTGCGTGAGCGCGAGGCCGATCCCGCTCGAACCGCCGGTGACGATCACGTGCCGATCGCGCAGGTCCGGGACGCGCCCCATCTCAGGCGAACCTCACGACGAGGATCACGGCCAGGAGCAGCACGCCGACGACGATCCCGGTGTTCATCAGCCCTCCTCGCTCAACCGTGAACATCCCGTGCTTGGCGAAGTACCCGAGGTCGATCACCCCGAGGAAGGTCAACCCTCCGGCCGCGACGAGCGCGAGGGACGCCCCGAGCGGCTCCTCGAGGACCAGGAGAACGGCCGACGCCAGGAGCACGAGCGCGAGGACCGTGTCCGAGTACAGGAAGACCTCTTCGTGCTGGACGTACCCGGGCGGGAGCCACTCCTCGTCGTGGGGCTCCTTCGGCCAGGTGAGCCAGAACGCCGCGATCGCGACGGCGGCGATCACCTGCAGCGCCGCGACGACCCAGATGCCGGCGTCGTCGGTCATGGGGTGGTCGGGGTCGCCGTCCGCGGCTCGGTTCGCACGCGGTCGGGCACCGCATCGCGCCCCCACACGTCCTCGACGGTCTCGGCCCGTTTGATCACCTCGGCCTCGTCGTCGTGGACCAGGATCGACGCCGGTCGTGGCAGCGCGTTGAAGTTCGACGCCGAGGACTCCTGGTAGGCGCCCGCCTCCAGGAACGCGACCACGTCGCCCTCCTCGCATTCGGGCACGTGGCCGCCGAGGACGATGAGGTCGGCGAAGCACGAGTGCCCGACGATGTCGGCCGAGAGCGTCCGCGGCGCGTCCGCCCGGTTCGCGACCAGGTACGGGTAGCGGTTGTGCTCGAGAGCCCCGCCGGCCAGGAAGAACAGCGTGGTGTCGGTGAGCACCCACGCGTAGGGGTACGGCTTCGTCTGGCGCTTCACGACCTTCACCCGCGTGAGGTGGACCCCCGTGTTGCCGTGGAGCCACCGGCCGGGCTCGACCTGGAGCCGCACGCCCTCGGTCCGCACGCCCTGGCGGCGGAGTTCGGTTCGAAGGGTCGTCGTGATGACCTGCGCGAACTCCTCGATCGACGGCGGCGCCTTCGGCTCGTGCTCGCTCGTCAGCACCGGCAGGACCTTGCCCATCACGCCGTGGTAGGCGCGCTCCCCGAGTCCCCGCAGGCCCACCATCAAGGGGTAGGCGAGCGCCGTCAGCACGAACTCCGAGCGCGGCATCTCCTTGTTCATCGGGTCGCGCAGGCTCGGGATGCCGCCGCCGATGTCGATCTCCTTCGGCTGCCACCCGCCCCACGCACGGCTGAGCTCGCCGATCAGCCGCCCGTAGCGCACCATCAGCCCCTCGCGGAACCACGTGCTGGGGTGGTGGCGCCCCTCGTGCATGTGGATCCCGACCAGCTCGACGTTGGGCATCGCGAGCGCGCGGCGCCCCATCTCGACGAGGTACTCCTGCGGGATCCCCGACTTGTAGACCTGGATGCCCAGGTCGATCGGGACGGTCGCTTGGCTGAAGTCCGTCCGGCGCCACAGGTTCGGCACGATGGACTTCACGCGGAACCGGATCATCGCCGTCATGCCCAGCTCTGCCGCGATCTCCTGGATCAGGTCGATCTCGTGGACGTCCTCGACCGTGATCCGGACGCCGGCCTCGATGCAGCGGCGCAGGTGGGCGCGGGGCTTCCCGCCGCCGTTGACCGAGACGAGGGCCGGGTCGACGCCGGTCCGCAGGACGCCGTCCAGCTCCTCTGGTGAGTAGATGTCCGCGCCGGCCCCCTCCTCGGACAGGATGTGCCGCGTGGCGAGCATCGGGTTGGCCTTGAACGCCGGCAGGATGTCGACCGGGCCGTCTGGCCAACCGCTCGCGAACGCCGCCCGGATCTCGCCGCAGGTTCGAGCGCAGTTGGGTCTCGGAGAACACGAAG
>CAVOYV010000001.1:0-932181 GCA_963700855.1 uncultured Actinomycetes bacterium | reverse complement strand
CAGCCATCGGCCAGATCAGTTCAGGGACCCCCTGCGGGTCCCACGAACTGCCGACCCTTGAGGGACCCTTCGAAGGGAAGACGCGCGTACCCATGACCCGACGACAGCTGCATCGCCGCCTCTCGGCTCGGCTGCGCCGTGAGCAGGCCTTCACGATCGTCGAGACATCGTCACGATCACCGTATCTTCGCGTCGCTCGTCACCCTCGCCTACACGGCCACGGCGGGGTTCCGGTACGTGGCCGTTCCAGGGACCGGGTCCAGGCCACGGCGTACGCGAACCGCGTGATCGAGGAGGTCCGTGCCCTCGCGTACCGGAGGTCACCAAGGGGCTCGCGATCGAGGACCTCTCGGGGACCCGGACGTAACGACCTGCGACGTCGGTACTGCTTCGGCGAACGGCGCTCGTGGCCGCCTCGTTCCCGGGTCGTCGAGACCACCCCTGTACCCCCACATCGCGCAGGTCGACCACAACGGCATCGAGCTGACCCAAGGTCTACGTGACGAACGGCGACGACGACCCGCTGACGGAGGACGACGAACCGTCCACGTGACGGTCATCGTGACGTGGGCCTCGGCGTCGCTCGGGGGCAGACGTGCGAGATCCGGATGAAGAGCGACTTCTATTCCCCGAGGGGCTGCGTCAGCTCCACCACCACCCGTTCGCGGCGCCGTGCAGCCATTCCTCACGGCCGCGCCCCGTGCCCGAGGGGGGGACACCTTCGAGGGCACCTTCTACCCTGACGCGGTCGACGTGGCGGAGGCCTGACGACCCTCCCGGATCCAAGCCACCGAACAACGGGAACAGACGACCTCCACCGGTGCGACCTCCAGGAGGGCGAACGATCCTCGTCGACGCCGCGGGCGTCCAGGAACGGACGGCGCCAGACGATGCGCGTGGATACCGACGCGGACCCGAGCACCGCCGACGTGGGAATCACGACGAGGTACCCGAGCGACGGCGACGACGCGTCCGTGGTGGGGGAGGGACCACCGCCGATCGGCCTGGGCGAAGATCGACGCCATCGCCTGGGGCAACGACAGATACGAGGCGTCCTCGACCGCCAGACGACCGGCGCCGAGACCTACCTGTGCGAGCCGGGCACGACCACCGACGGGTCCACGAAGCTCCGGCTCCCGTGCGCCGGCGCCCGTCTGCCGAAGCTGATCCACGCTCGCGTGCGTCTCGAGCTGGACGACCAGTCGCTCGGCTCCGTGTTCCTCGCACGGCTGAACGCGCCGAGCACGACCTACTCGTCGACGTCGTCCTCCTGGTGGCGCGCGACGTCGAGCGCATCCACGACGGTGGCGGTCGGATCAACACGTACGCGAGCCGGTACTGGGCTCGATGCGCCTCGGCGGCTCCCGGAGTAACGGTCCGGCCTGCTCGTGCAAGCGGAGAGGTCTTCACGACCGGCGCGGGAACGCCTCGAACTACTGCCTGCGGATCAATGGGTACAGCGCCACGGTGGCGGCTTCGGCCGGATTCTCGCCCGCACGGTGGACGCGACCCGGGCCGGGTCCCTGTGGTACTACGGTCAGGCGACCGGCAAGTTCGCGACCACCGAACCTCGCTCGACAGCGCGTCGCTGTCGAGCCTCGGCCTCGTGTTCGAGCAGAGGCTGGGCGCCGACCAGGCGGTTCGCGAAGTGGCGCGTCGAGGTGCCCCGGGCGACATCACACCCCGTCCGTCTCAGAGTCGCCACAGACCGGCACCGCACCCTTCGACGACGCGCGGCCGCGACCGCGACGGCCACGCCTCCGCGTCAGCTATCGGTTGCCGCTGTCGGTCGGGCCGAGCGCGAGTCGAACACTCTCCCCAGTCATCGACCTGGTCGTGATGCTCGATCTCGGCGAGCTGACCGCGCAGGCGACCTACGACCCCACCGCCGAGGGGATCGTCGCGGTGCGGACCTTCTCCGACGCCTCCACGCGCGGCAGGGCGTCACGCTCGCCGAGCTGATCGTGTCGATGTCGTCCTGGCGATCTGACGACGGTGTTCCTGACGACGCTCTCGGCGTGCAGCGGCCACCGTGGACCAGCAGGTGCGGGCGACCTCAACGACCGGCGCGTCTCACCATGATGTCGATGACCGGCGGGTGCGATCAGGAACCTCCTGTACGACCCGGTGCAGGAGGGCGACAGCTCGGCCACATATCCAGGGGGCGCGCCGGTGACGGGGTACCTCTTCCGCGTCTACACGCAGGCACGGATGCGGAACACGGAGAGCCGGTGCGTCCTGTGGCTCCTGAACGATCACGGCGACTGCTCACCCGATACTGGAACCAGGACGAGGACGCGGACACGGCGACCGCCTGGCGCGTCGCGACGACGGCATCGTCAACTTCGAGGAGGACATCCACCCTTCGTGCTCGACCCTGAGGGACGGACGGTCAAGGTCGCGCTCGCGGTGAACCCGGACCTCGACGCCCGTCCGAGGCAACGCAGTGGTTCGAGGTCAGCCTGACCGGTCGAACACGTCCTTCGGCTCTCCGAGCTCGGTCTGCGGAGAGCTCCCGAGCGACGTGGAACGTCGACGTGAACCTGCGATCAATCGCTGCCCGCCTGCACCGCGACGAGGGGTCGCGATGGTCATCACCCTGATCGTGTCGTTCGTGGTGCTGACGCTCTCGTCGTGGTCGTCGGCAGTCGATCCACTCCCTCGAGCAGCTCCTCCGACCGAGAGCGGACGTTGTCGGTCCACGCCGCGAGGCCGGGATCAACGACTGGTTCCACTTCCTCCAGGCGACGCCGATCGAGAGCTACGCGTGCAGCGCCCGCACGGGGACGCTCGACACGAGCGACGACGACGTTCAGCGCCACGGCGACCTTCCTCGACGGCTCCAGGCCGCGATGGACTGCCCCTTCTCGCGAGTACGTACCCGACGTACGTCTTCATCCGCTCGGAGGGTCGCGCGACGGCGACGTGCCGCGGACGATCGAGACCTTCGTCGGGCTGACCCCGCGGCGCGGTGGATCGATGCCGCGTGCTGTCGATGAAGAACACGACCTTCGAGCGGAACGTCAGCGTCTCGGCCGCGGAAGGGGCGAGTGACGGCGATGTCTACGTCCTCGACGGCGACCTCGTCGTGACGCAGTCGATGTCGGTCAGCGGCAGCGTGTACGTCCCCTACGGTGGTGGGTCGATCGACAACAACGCCGTCATCGTCGGCGACCCTGGGTGCGCGACGACGTCGACCTGCGGAACCCGGCATCGTCGAGGGCGACGTGCTGTCCACGACCGTGACGTGTACGGCGATCGCCACATCTTCGGAGACGTCGTCGCCGCCGGCAGGTCGACGCCGGCAACCTCGACATCGAGGGCGTGAGCACCAGTCCACGGTCGTGGACGACGTGCCGACCAGGACCTTCCCGAGATCACGGCGACGCGACGATCTGGACGAACGCCGGGTACACGCTGGTCAACGCCGCCGACCTCTCCGTGACCTCGAAGCCAACCAGTGCTACCGCGCGTACGAGTACATCAAGAACCGGTGGGGGACCTTCGGGTACGCGTCGGGCAACATCGTGGTCCGCATCACCGACGGCTGCACCTTCAAATCCCCCGTCGCAACCGTTCAGAACAACACGTTGCGCGGGAACCTCGCGATCCTGTCGGACGGTGGGTACGAGTTCCGCAACCAGATCAACTGGCTCGCCGGGGTACCACCCCTCGCGACCTGTTCCTGATCAGCACCTACAAGGATCCGGCGACGTGCGCCAGCAACGATCCGAAGGACATCGACATCGGGAACCGCGCCACGTTCGAGTACCCGTACGTGAGCGTGCTCTTCTACACGCCGTGTGCCGCCGAGATGAACAACCAGAACAACTTCTCGGGGCAGGTGATGGGCGGCACCGTCGACGTGGGGATGAACTTCTCGATGGAGTACCGCCCCGTCTACGTGCCGTCGATGGGGACGATCACCGGCTTCGACGAGGACATCTCGTACGTCCGCGAGATCTGAGCGGCCTCCCCGGGATCGACACGACCGAGGGGTAGGCTCCGACGCCGATGAGTGACGCCTGGATCCGCGCGATCGTCGCGTTCCCGTTCGGCCTCGCGATCGGCAGCTTCATGACGGTGGTGACAGCCCGTGTCCCGGCGGGGGAGTCGGTCGTGCGCCCTCGCTCGACGTGCCCGTCGTGCGGCAGCGAGATCGCGTCGCGAGACAACGTGCCGGTCCTGGGGTGGCTCCTGCTGCGGGGACGGTGCCGGTCGTGCGGTGAGCGGATCGGCGCCCTGTACCCCATCCTGGAGCTGGGGACGGCGATCCTCGTGTCCGGGGCGTTCTTCGCGTACGAGAGCGTCTGGATCGGGGTGGCGGTCGCCGCACTGCTCGCGCTGATGCCAGCGATCTCCGCGATCGACATCGAGCACCGCATCATCCCGAACAAGCTGATGTACCCCGCACTGATCGCGTTCCCCGTCTACCTGGTGGTCGCGTGGCTCGCCGGCGCCCCGGTGGACCTCGTCCGGATGGCGATCGGGTTCCTCGCGTACGGGGGCGGGCTCCTCGTGGTCGCCCTGATCTCGGGCGGGATGGGGATGGGCGACGTCAAGCTCGCCGCCGTGATCGGCACGGTCCTGGGGGCGCTCGGCCTGCGCTACGTGGGGGTCGCCGCCGCCGCGGCGATCGTGCTCGGTGGGCTGGGTGCGATCATCGCCCTGATCCTCGGGAAGGACCGGAAGTCGGCGATCCCGTTCGGCCCGTACCTCGCCGCGGGGGCGGTCGTGTCCGCGTTCTTCGCGGAGCCGATCAGCGACTGGTACCTGGCAACGTTCCTCGGGTGACCCGACCTCCACGAACGCCCCGGAAGATTCCTCCGCCGGGTGTTTGACTCGCTCCCGTTGCTGATGTTTCGTGAGCACGCTCCCGGGTCAGAAGTGACCCGATGAGCACCGTGTGACAGATGTGACGGATGTTGAAAGATACCTTCCCCACTCCGGAGGGCCGGTTCGCCGGCCCCAGCCGCCCGATGCCTCACGGCGGCAGCAGCCTCCTGACCGTCGCTGAGGTGGCCGCGCACATGCGCGTGTCCAACATGACGGTCTATCGGCTGATCAAGAGCGGCGAGCTCGCCGCCGTCCGTGTGGGGCACAACTACCGGATCCGCGAGGCCGAGCTCGAGCGCTACCTGTCCGAGCGCTCCGTCCGGGTGGAGGGCGCCTGATGGCGAAGGGGCGCGTCGGTCTCGACATCGGCTCCACCGCCGTCCGCGCAGCCGAGCTGTCGGCCGGCGCGAACCCGGCCGTGCTGCGCGCCGCCCAGGTGCCGCTTCCCGTCGGCGCGGTCGAGAACGGCGAGGTGCGCGAGCCCGAGGCCGTCGGCGAGGCGCTGCGAGAGCTCTGGCAGCGCGGCGGCTTCAAGAACCGCCAGGTGTGGATGGGCGTCGGGAACCAGCGGGTCGTGGTGCGTGAGATCGCGCTGCCGTACATGCCCGAGAAGGAGCTGCGTGCATCCCTGGGGCTCCAGGTGCAGGAGTTCATCCCGATGTCGGTCGAGGAAGCGGTGCTGGACTTCGACCCGCTGGGCGAGTTCGAGCAGGAGGATCGGAAGATGCTCCGCCTCCTGCTGGTCGCGGCGCAGCGCGTGATGGTGGATCAGATCGTGGCGGCGGTGCAGGCGGCCAAGCTCGAGCCGATGGGGCTCGATCTGATCCCGTTCGCGCTGGTCCGTGCGATCGGCACGCCCGACGTGGGGATGGACCTCGAGGAGGCCGGCGAAGAGGCCGTCGTCGACGTCGGCGCGCACGTCACGAACATCGTCGTGCACGCGCGGGGGACGACGCGGTTCGTGCGGATCCTCCCGTCGGGCGGGCGCGACATCACGATCGCGATCGCGCGGGCGGCCGGCGTCGAAGACGACGTCGCCGAGCGGCTCAAGCGCGGCGAGGAAGTCGAGGACATGCCGACCCCCGACGAGGTGCGCAACGTAGCCCTGCAGCGCGCGGCGGCCTTCGTCGACGAGGTCCGCTCCTCGCTGGAGTTCTACACGGCCCAGGCGCGCGAGGCACGGATCGGACGGGTGCTCCTGACCGGCGGCGGCTCGAAGCTCGAGGGATTGCTCGACCTGATGCGTCAGCGGATCCCGGTGCCGGTCGACCCGGGCCGGGTGTTCGAGCAGGTGCCGTCGCAGCTGTCGCTGTCGGAGGCTGCGCTGCAGGACGCCGAGCCGGTCCTCGCGACGGCGATCGGTCTCGCGATCCCGGGGAGGAACGGGTGAGCCAGGTCAACCTCCTGCCCCCCGAGATCCTCCAGGGCAGAAGACGCGGCGGGCGGCGATGATGGTCCTCGGCGCAGGCGGCGTGCTCCTGGCGTTGCTGTTCGCCTTCTACCTCTTGCAGACGCAGCGTCTGTCGTCGGTGGAGGACGACATCGTGGCCCAGCAGCAGACGAACGGCGCGATCCAGGCCGAGATCGCCGAGCTCCAGAAGTTCGAGGACCTCCAGGTCGAGGCCCAGCAGCAGGAGCAGCTCCTCGCGAGCGCGTACGCGGGCGAGATCGCCTTCTCGGGTCTGCTGATGGACCTGTCGCGGGTCGTGCCGCCGGACGCCTTCCTGTCGAGCCTCTCGGTGACGACGACGCCTGCGGCGCCCGCCGAGGGTGAAGAGGTGGTGGGCGCGACGTTCGTCGGGAACATCGCGCTCGGCGGCGAGGCGCTCGGCGTCGACTCCGTCAGCCAGTTCCTGACGCGGATCGAACAGGTCGAGGGCTGGGTCAATCCGTGGGCGTCCTCGATCTCGCAGGTCGAGGCCGCGCTCGATTCCTGGTCCTACGCGATGACCGTCGATCTGACCGAGGACGTGGTGACACCGCGCGGGAGCGGAGCCGGGGAGGACGTCGATGGGTAGCCGGAGGGCGCCGCTGCTCGCCGGGATCGGCGTGGCCGTGGTGATCGTGGCCGTCGTGCTGTTCCTGGTCTTGCCCAAGATGGGTGAGGTCTCCGACGCGCAGACGACGCTGGACGCTGCGGTGTCCGAGCAGCAGACGCTCGAATCCCAGCGCAACGCGTTGCTCGACGCGGAGGAACGTGCCCCCGAAGCGAGAGCGACGATCGCGGAGGTGGAACGCCTGATCCCGCCGGTCTCCGACGAACCCGGGCTGTTGCTGCTGCTCAACAACGCCGCGATGGCCTCCGGCCTCGACGTCGTCTCGTTCGCACCCTCGCCGGGCACCTTCGACGAAACGACAGGTCTATCGACGATCGCCGTGTCCCTGTCGGGCTCGGGCACGTACTTCGACGTGACCGAGTTCATGTACCGGATCGAGACCCTCCCGAGGGCCGCCAAGATGAGCACGATCTCGCTCGCGCCGGGAGGCGCGGGGGAAGGCGCCACCACCTCGACGTCGACGCTCTCGTTCACCGGCACCCTCACGCTCTACACGAGCGATACGAGCACGGGACCCGGATCGGTGCCGGGCACGCAATCCACGGGAGAGGGGGCGTAGGCCGTGCCGCTCAGCGAACGCGATCAGCGCACCCTCAAGATCGGCGGGGTCATCATCGGCGTGCTGCTGGTCGCCTTCCTGGTGATGAACCTGCTCGGCGGAGGGGACGAGGCGCCTCCGGGCGATGAGACGGCGCGTCCCTCGGATCCGCGACGGTGCCCGGGGGCGAGTCGCCCTCCGGATCGCCCTCGCAGACCCCGACGAGCACCCTGTCTCCCGTGACGGCGTTCACCGGCCGCGACCCCTTCTCGGCCCCGCCCGGCTTCTCGACGGCGGCACCGACGACCGGCGCGACGAGCCCCGGAGCCACGACCACCAGCCCGGGGCAGACCACCACCACCAGCCCGGGGCAGACCACCACCACCAGCCCGGGCCAGACCACGACGACCAGCCCACCGCCCACCCAGCCGGGGAACGGTTCGAGCTCGAACAACGGGGGGCACGAGGTCGTCCTGCTCAACGTCTTCTCGGTCGGGGGCGTGCCGACGGTCCAGGTCGAGGTCGATGGCACGATCTACGACGTGCAGGCCGGTGACGAGTTCGGTCCGAGCGACCGCTTCGAGGTCCGTTCGATCTCAGGGAACTGTGCCACGTTCGTGTATGGCGACGATCCGTTCACCCTTTGCGTGACGCCTCAGAAGTGAGGCCGCAGACGAGGAGGGACGCGACGCCCCACGGATGAGGTCTGGGCCCCGGCGACGCGCCCACGGGGGGAGCGGTCGCCGGTCGGCGAGGGCGGTCCTTCGGGCCGCCCTCGCCTCGTTCCGCTCCGGATGGTCCCGGGCGGGCGTTCCCTATGATGAGGGCCATGCTGCGCCTGCTCACCGCCGGGGAATCACATGGCCCGGGACTCGTCGGGATCTTGGAGGGGCTCCCCGCGGGGGTGCCGGTCAGCCTCGCGGCGGTGGCGGGAGAACTCGCACGCCGCCGGCATGGCTACGGACGCGGCGGCCGGCAGCGGTTCGAGGCCGACGCCTTCGAGGTGATGACCGGGGTGCGCCACGGGCGGTCGCTCGGGTCCCCGATCGCCCTGACGATCCCGAACGTCGAGTTCGCGCAGAAGTACCGCGAGCTGATGGGCATCGAAGGCGAGATCGAGGAGGGTAAGAAGCTGACCAGGCCGCGACCCGGGCACGCCGACCTCGTGGGGGCCTTGAAGTACGGGTTCGACGACGTCCGCAACGTCCTGGAACGGGCGAGCGCCCGTGAGACCGCGGCTCGCGTCGCTCTCGGTGCGCTGTGCAAGTCCTTCCTTGCCGAGCTGGGCGTCCACGTCGTGTCGCACGTGGTGCAGATCGGGGCCGTGAAGGCCCGCACGCGCCCCCCGGTTCCCGAGGACCTGCCGTCGATCGACGCCTCTCCCGTCCGGTGCGCCGATCCGAAGGCGGCGGGGCGGATGGTCGCTGAGATCGATCGACTCCGCAAGGCGAAGGACAGCGTCGGGGGGGTGTTCGAGGTCCTGGCGTACGGGGTCCCACTGGGGGTCGGATCGTACGTCCACTGGGATCGAAAGCTCGACGCGCGCCTCGCCGCCGCCCTGATGTCGATCCAGTCGGTGAAGGGCGTGGAGGTGGGAGACGGGTTCGCGACCGCGGCACGTCCCGGCTCGAAGGCGCACGACGAGATCGTCGTCGGGCGCGATGGGCGGGTCGGACGGCGGACCGCGCGCGCCGGGGGCATCGAGGGGGGGATGGCGACGGGGCAGCCGATCCGTCTGCGGGCCGCGATGAAGCCGTTCTCGACCGTTCCGCAGCCCCTCGACACGGTGGACCTCGCGACGGGGAGGCCCGCGGTCGCGATCAAGCAGCGGACCGACGTATGCGCGGTCCCGGCCGGGGGCGTCGTGGGGGAGGCGGTCGTCGCCTTCGTCCTTGCCGATGCGGTCCTGGAGAAGTTCGGCGGGGATTCGCTCCGCGAGACCCGCAGCAACCTCGAGCGATACCTGGAGGCGTTGCCGTGATCGTGTACCTGGTGGGGATGCCCGGCTCCGGGAAGTCGACGGTCGGCGCGGAGCTGGCGGGCCGGTACGGCGTGCCGTTCGTCGACCTCGACGTCGAGATCGAGCGCGAGGCCGGGATGACCGTCACGGAGATCTTCGCGGACCGGGGTGAGCCTGGCTTCCGAGCGCTCGAGGCGCAAGCCCTCGTCAAGGCGTCCACGCAGGACCCCTCGGTCGTCGCGTGCGGGGGCGGGGTCGTGCTCGAGCCCGCGAACCGCATCGCGCTGCGCAACACCGGGATCTGCGTCTACCTCGACGTCCCGCTCGAGGAGCTGAAGCGACGGGTCCAGCCGGCGACCGACCGCCCGCTGATCCGGGCGGAGGGCGACCTGGAGCGGCTCCTCGAGGCCCGCGGTCCCCTGTACCGGGAGTTCGCGGCGCACGTGGTCGACGCGAGCGGGCCTCCCGGCGAGGTGGCCGACGCGATCGTGGAGGAGCTGCGTTGGAGCGCGTGACCGTTCCGATCCCGGGGCGGTCCTACGACGTCGTGATCGGCCAGGGTGCGATCGCGGACGCGGGCGACCTGCTGCCCGATCTCGGACCGGCGAGGCACGCGTTCGTCGTGGTCGACCAGGCGGTCGCCTCGGCGTGGGTCGGACCGCTGGCGGGTGCGCTCGAGTCCCGCGACCTGCACCCGGTGGTCCTGTCGGTCCCGTCCGGCGAGGCCGCGAAGACGCTCCAGGTCTACGGGACCCTCGTGCACCAGCTCGCCACGCAGGAGGCCCATCGGGAAGACGTCGTGGTCGCCCTCGGCGGCGGCACCACCGGGGACCTCGCGGGCTTCGTCGCCTCGACGTACATGCGGGGCGTGCGGTTCGTCCAGGTCCCGACCACGCTGACCGGGCAGGTCGACGCGGCGATCGGCGGCAAGACCGCCGTGAACCTCCCCGAGGGCAAGAACCTAGTGGGGACCTTCTACCAACCGGCGCTGGTGCTGTGCGACCCGGCGCCGCTCGCGACGCTCTCGGACCGGGACTACCGCTCGGGACTCGCCGAGGTCGCGAAGTACGGGCTGACGCTCGACGTCGAGCTGCTCGAGGGGCTCGAGCGCGATCCCTCGGCGGCGCTGACGCGCGACCCCGCGGTGCTCGAGCCCCTCGTCGCCAGGTGCGTCGCGGCGAAGGCTCGCACGGTGTCCGCGGACGAGACGGACACGGGGCAGCGGTTGATCCTGAACTACGGCCATACGCTGGGGCACGCCCTCGAACGCCTGGAGGCGTTCGAGGGTCGCACGCACGGCGAGGCGATCGCGATCGGCATGGTGTTCGCCGCGCGCCTCGCCGAGGCGCGCGGTCTAGCTGCCGCGGGTCTCGTGTCGCGGACGGTCCGCCTGCTGACCTCGCTCGGGCTCGAGGCCGACGCCGAGCTGCCGCCGGTCCGCGACGTGCTGTCCGCGTTCCGGATGGACAAGAAGTACCACGGGGGTGTGCGCTTCGTGCTCCTCGAAGACGTCGGGCGGCCCGTGGTCGTCGACGGGGTCCCAGAGGGGCAGATGCGGGCGGTCCTGCACGAGATGGGAGCGACGGGATGAACGTGCTCTACCTGTTCGGGCCGAACCTCGGGGCGTTGGGACGACGCGATGCCGCGACCTACGGATCCGAGACGCTCGACGAGGTCATGGATGCCGTCACCGCGCGCGGGGTCGAGCTCGACCATACGGTCACGTGGCGGCAGTCCGACCACGAGGGAGAACTGATCGGATGGCTCCTGGGAGCCGCGGGGGACGGCGTCGACGCCGTCGTGATCAACCCTGGGGCCTTGACCCATTACTCGTACGCGCTCCGCGACGCGATCGAGGCGTCCGGCCTCCCGGTCCTGGAGGTCCACATGTCGAACATCGCCGCCCGCGAGGAGTTCCGTCGGACCTCGGTCGTATCCGAGGTCTGCCGAGGCACGATCAGCGGCCTCGGAGCGGGTGGCTATCATCTGGCCTTGGAGGCGATGCCGTGGATCATCAAGTGAGGAGGCGCGCGCTCGCAGCGCGCCTCGGCGACCTGGATGTGGACGCCCTGCTCGTCACCCGTCTCGTGAACGTGCGGTACCTGACCGGCTTCACGGGCTCGAACGCCCAGGTCCTGGTGACCGCGGACGATGCCGAGTTCATGACGGACGGCCGGTACGGCGAGCAATCGCGGCGCGAGGTGGGCGACCTCGAGCGTCACACGTACGCGCAGGACTACCGTGACCTGCTGGCCGGGCGCGTGGCGTCCGCCGGGTTCGGGCGGCTGGGTTTCGAATCCGACGATGTGACGGTGGCGACGCACGGACGGCTCACCGCGGCCCTGCCCGGCGTCGACCTGGTGCCGGTGACCGGCGCGGTCGAGGCTCTGCGCGCCGTCAAGGACGACGAGGAGCGCGAGCTGATCCGTCGGGCGCAGGCCGCCACCGATGCGGCCTTCGAGGACGTCCTCGACCTGCTGGCCGTCGGGATCAGCGAGGAGCAGGTGGCCCGCCATCTCGAGCGGCTGCTCCGCGACGAGGGTGCCGACGGTGTCTCGTTCGACAGCATCGTCGCCTTCGGGGAGAACGCGGCGGAGCCGCACCATGAGCCGTCGCACCGACAGCTCGAGGAGGGCGACATCGTGAAGCTCGACTTCGGGGGCCTGGTCGAGGGGTATCACGCGGACATGACCCGGACCGTCGCCTTCGGCTCCCTCGCGAGCGAGCTGCGGAAGATGCACGACGTGATCCGCGAGGCGCAGCAGTCCGGCATCGACGCGGTCCGTGCCGGCGCGACCGGGACCCAGGTCGACGCGGCCGCGCGTCAGGTGATCGACGGTGCCGGCTTCGGCGATCGGTTCGTCCACGGGACAGGCCACGGGGTGGGTCTCGAGATCCACGAGGCGCCCTGGATCGGACGGTCGAAAGACGAGCCGTTGCCCTCGGGTGCGGTCGTCACCGTCGAGCCGGGGATCTACGTGGCGGGACTCGGCGGCGTCCGGATCGAGGACATGGTCGAGGTGACCGATGACGGCGGCCGCGTGATCGGCACGTCGACCCGCGACCTGATCGAACTGTGACCCAGCGAGGAGCCTGAAGCGACGTGAGCGTGTCCACGAACGATCTCAAGAACGGCATGACCCTGGACCTGGACGGGACCCTGTTCCAGGTCATCGAGTTCCAGCACGTGAAGCCGGGCAAGGGCGGGGCGTTCGTGCGGACGAAGCTGCGCAACGTGAAGTCGGGGGCGGTGATCGAGCGGACCTTCAACGCCGGCGTGAAGATCGGGATGGCGATCGTCGAGCGCAAGGCCATGCAGTACCTGTACTCGGACGGCACCGACACCGTGTTCATGGATCTGGACACCTACGAGCAGGTGCACGTGCCGTCGGAGGTCATGGGCGACGCGACGAAGTACCTCGCCGAAGGAGCCGAGGCGCAGATCTCGATGCACGAGGGGGTGTCGATCGCCGTCGAGCTGCCGGCGTCGGTCGTACTGAGCATCACCCAGACGGACCCCGGCGCGAAGGGGGACACGCGCACCGGCGCCTCCAAGCCTGCGACCCTCGAGACGGGTGTCGTCGTGAACGTGCCGCTGTTCGTCGAGGAGGGCGAGAAGGTCAAGGTCGACACGCGCTCAGGCGAGTACATCGAACGCGTGAAGGGCTGAGCGTGGGCGCTCGCCGTGAGGCCCGGCGCATCGCGATCGACGTCTTGTACCAGGCGGACCTGACCGATCGCGAGGCCTTTGATGTCCTGCGGGACTGGCGCGACGCGGGGCAGGACGTGCCGGTGTTCACCCGGGAGCTCGTCGAAGGGGTCACCGATCACCTGCCCTCGATCGACCTCGAGCTCGAGGAGCACAGCGAGGACTGGACCGTCCAGCGGATGGCCGTCCTGGACCGGACGATCCTGCGGGTCGGCGTCTTCGAGCTGCGGTGGCGCGATGACGTCCCGACCTCGGTCGCGATCAGCGAGGCGGTCGAGGCCGCCAACGAGCTATCGACGGACGACAGCGGCCGGTTCATCAACGGCGTCCTAGGCAAGATCGCCCGCGACGCCCAGGTCTGAAGCCGACCACGGACACGCGAAGGGCCGCCCGTGCGTACGGGCGGCCCGGGGTCGTCGCGGTTCAGCGTGTCAGCTGCTCTGGTCGGTCGGGGGCTGCTCCGCGGGCTTGGGCTCTTCCGCAGCAGGCTGCGGCGCCGGGGCCTCGGCGGTCGGCGCCGCGGCGGGAGGCGGCGCGGTGGGCGTCTCCGGCGGCTCCGGCTCGCCCTCCTTGAGGCCCTTCTTGAACTCGCCCTGGGCCTTGCCGACGTTGCGAGCGATCTGCGGAAGCTTGTTCACGCCGAAGATGACGATGACCGCGACGACGGCGACGACGATCCATTCGGGTCCCATGAGGTTCCGACTCCTTCTGTGCGCCCAGGCCGTGCGCCCGTCAGGATACGCCGGGCCCGCGAACGGTAACAGGCAGGGGTGGTCGTTGCGACCGGGCGCCCGGCGTGGCTATCCTGCCGGTCGACATCCTTCCCCCTTTAAGCCGGTCCCGTGAGGCCGGGAAGGGAGCACGACAGATGCATACCCACCCATACGCCTCCCTGCACGCCTGGGGAGGCGTTCCCGTATGAGCGCCAAGGTGATGGAGCCGGATGACGTCCGGCGGGCGCTCACCCGGATCGCCCACGAGATCCTCGAGCGCGACAAGGGGGTCGACGACGTCGTCCTGGTCGGGATCGCCGATCGCGGCGATGAGCTCGCCGCGCGTCTGGCACGCGAGATCCACCGCATCGAGGGCCCCGAGGTGCCCGTCGGGGTCCTCGACATCACGTTCTACCGCGACGACATCGGTCTGCGGGCCGAGGCCCCCGAGGTCCACGAGACCCGGATCCCGTTCGACGTCAGCGGCAAGGTGGTGGTGCTCGTCGACGACGTCCTGTTCACCGGGCGGACGATCCGTTCGGCGATGGACGCCCTGACGGACCTGGGCCGACCCCGGAAGATCCAGCTGGCGGTCCTGGTCGACCGGGGGCACCGAGAGCTGCCGATCCGGGCGGACTACGTGGGGAAGAACGTCCCGACCAGCCGCGCGGACGACGTGCGTGTGCTGATCGAGGAGGTCGACGGCGAAGACGCCGTGGTCGTGGAGGGAGCCCGATGAAGGAGCACCTGCTGTCGATGCACGATCTGACCGCCGACGACATCACGCGGGTCCTCGACACCGCCGAGTCGTTCCGCGAGGTCGGTACCCGCGTCATCAAGAAGGTTCCGGCCCTGCGGGGGCGCACCGTCGTCAACTTCTTCCTCGAGAACTCGACGCGGACGCGGATCTCGTTCGAGCTGGCGGCCAAGCGGCTCTCGGCCGACGTGATCAACTTCACCGCGAGTGGCTCGAGCGTGGCGAAGGGCGAGTCGCTGAAGGACACGGCGCTGACCCTGCAGGCGATGGGTGCCGACGCGATCGTGATCCGGCACTCCTCGAGCGGGTCGCCGCTGCAGCTCACGGAATGGGTCGACGCCCACGTGCTGAACGCCGGTGACGGCACGCACGAACACCCCACACAGGGGCTCCTTGACCTCTACACGATGCGGGAGAAGCTCGGCCGCCTCGAAGGGCTCCGGGTGGCGATCGTGGGGGACATCCTGCACTCGCGGGTCGCGCGGTCGCTCAGCATCGGGCTCGTGAAGATGGGCGCCGACGTCACGTTCGTGGGTCCGCCGACGCTGATCCCGCCAGACGCCACGAGCTGGGGCGTCCAGGTGGACTACGACCTCGACGGGGTCGTCCCCAAGCTGGACGTCTGCTACATGCTGCGGGTCCAGAAGGAGCGGCAGCGCCTGGAGTTCTTCCCGAGCGTCCGCGAGTACGCGCGGTTGTTCGGGCTTTCGCGGGAACGCGCGGCCCAGCTGCCCGAGGGGGCCCTCGTGATGCACCCCGGCCCCATGAACCGCGGCGTCGAGATCGCCTCGGACGTGGCCGACCTGCCGCACGCCGTGATCGAGGATCAGGTCACGAACGGCATCGCGACCCGGATGGCCCTGCTCTACCTCATGCTCGGTGGCGGCGGGGAGGAGGGTTCATGACGGGCGAGCGGATCGTCTTCGAGGGCGGTCGGGTCGTCGACCCGGCGAACAGGACCGATGAGGTGCGCGACGTGGTCGTCGCCGACGGCGTGATCGCAGGGCCCGAAGCGACGGAAGGCGCGGAACGGATCGACGCTCGAGGCCTGGTCATCGCTCCGGGCTTGGTCGACCTCCACACGCACCTGCGCGAACCCGGCTTCGAGCACAAGGAGACCGTCGAGACCGGAACCCGCGCCGCGGCGACCGGTGGATTCACGGCGGTGGCCTCGATGGCGAACACGGACCCCGTCACCGACCACGCGGCGATCGTGCACGAGGTGCGCGACCTCGCCGCGGCCGCCGGTCTTGCCGACGTGTTCCCGGTCGGCGCGATCACGAAGGGTCGTGCCGGTGAGTCGCTGGCGGAGATGGGCGAGATGGTCGACGCCGGGGTCCGGGTCTTCTCCGACGACGGCGACACGGTGTCGAACGCACGGCTGCTCCGCAACGCCCTGATGTACGCCAAGGCGTTCCCGGTGGAGATCGTCCTCGCCGATCATGCCGAGGACGCCTCGCTCGTCGAGGGCGGCCATATGCACGAAGGCTCCAACTCGTACGCGATGGGCGTCGCGGGTCGCCCGGCCGCGGCGGAAGAGATCGCGGTGGCCCGGGACCTCGCCGTGGCGCGCGCCACGGGGGGGGCGGCTGCACCTGTGCCACCTCTCGTCGGCGAGGGCGGTCGAGCTCGTCCGGGCGGCGAAGGCCGAGGGGCTCCGCGTGACCGCGGAGGTCACGCCGCATCACCTGACGTTCACCGACGACGACGTCGCCACCTACGACACGAACCTCAAGATGAACCCTCCCCTTCGGACGGCGGATGATCGCGAGGCCCTGCGGGAGGCGGTCGCCGACGGGACGATCGACGTGATCGCGACCGATCACGCTCCGCACGCGATCGAGGAGAAGGAGTCGGAGTTCGACCTGTCGCTGCCGGGGACGATCGGCCTGGAGACCGCGCTCGGCGTCGTGCTGACGGAGCTCGTCCACCCGGGGCGTGTGTCCCTGATGCGTGCCCTGGAGACGATGACGGTCGCTCCGGCGCGGATCCTCGGGGCGGCCGACCACGGTGGACCGATCGAGGTGGGTCGTCCGGCGAACCTCGTCGCGTTCGACCCCGCAGGGATGGGTGATGAAGACGCCGTTCGTGTCGAGGGCCCGCAACGCGCGTTCCTCGGACGGCGCCTCACCGGTCGTGTCCGGTTCACGATGCTCCGCGGGACGCTGACGGTCGCCACGCGAGGCGACGCGGTGAGCGGGACTCCGCGCTGCTGGCGCTCGAGGACGGGACGGTGTTCCATGGGTCGGCGTTCGCGGCCGAGGGCGAGACCTTCGGGGAGGCCGTCTTCAACAGGGATGGCCGGGTATCAGGAGGTCCTGACGGACCCGTCGTCTACGCGGGGCAGATCGTGACGATGACCGCGCCGCAGCAGGGCAACTACGGCGTGAACGGCGAGGACCCCGAGTCGTGGCGCGTGCAGGTGGCGGGCTTCGTCGTCCGTGAAGCTACGCGGAGGCCGTCTTCGTGGCGATACCGAAGCTCCGCTCGGGGAGCACCTGCAGGCGGACGGTGTCGTCGGGATCGAGGGGATCGACACGCGTCGGTTGACGCTGCGGCTGCGCGAGCACGGCGCGATGCGAGCCGCGATTCCTCGACGGTCGACCTGGAGCCTCGGTCGCTCGTCGGCCGGGTCCAGGCCTCGCCGGGGATGCGGGAGCCGACCTAGCCCGCACGGTCACCTCGACCGAGCCGTGGGCGGCGGCGGACCTCGTCGGGACGGCGGCGACGGAGCACGGACGGGTCTTCCGGGTGGCCGCGTTCGACTTCGGGATGAAGCGGAACATCCTGCGCCTTCTGGCCGCGCACGGGATCGAGACGACCGTCTACCCGGCCGAGTCGCCGGCGGCGGCCGTCGCGCACGGCGGGTTCGACGGGGTGTTCCTGTCGAACGGACCCGGCGACCCCGCCGCCACCGCCTACGGGATCGCGGCGACGCGCGAACTGCTCGGCAAGGTGCCGAAGTCTTCGAGTATGTCTGGGCAACCAACTCCTGGGCCTGGCGCTCGGCGGGCGCACCTACAAGATGAAGTTCGGCCACCGCGGCGTGAACCAGCCGGTGAAGGACCTCGCAGCGGGCGTGTCGAGATCACGAGCACAACCACGGATTCGCGGTGGATCCGGAGGGGTGGGTGAAGGACCCGCACGGCGAGGCTCTCTCAGACTACGGCCGGGTGGCGCTCAGCCACTGGAACCTGAACGATGGGACCCTCGAGGGGATGCGGTGCCTCGATGTGCCGGCCTTCAGCGTCCAGTACCACCCGGAATCGGCCCCGGGACCGCACGACTCCCGGTACCTGTTCCAGGAGTTCCGCCACCTGATGGGCGGTGGCGCGTAGTGCCGAAGCGCACCGACGTCCAGCGGATCATGGTGATCGGCTCGGGTCCGATCGTGATCGGTCAGGCGTGCGAGTTCGACTACTCGGGGACGCAGGCGTGCAAGGTGCTGCGCGCCGAGGGATTCGAGGTCTCGCTGGTCAACTCGAACCCGGCGACGATCATGACGGACCCGCAGTTCGCCGACCGTACGTACATCGAGCCGCTCACACCGGAGTCCGTCCTGGCGGTGCTCGAGCGCGAGAAGCCCGACGCGATCCTGCCGACCCTCGGGGGACAGACCGGGCTCAACGTCAGCGTCGCGCTCGCCGAATCGGGGGAGCTCGACAGGCTGGGGATCGCCCTGATCGGCGCCTCGCTCGAGGCGATCCACAAGGCCGAGGACCGCAGCGGTTTCCAGCGGGCGATGCAGGAGGCCGGGCTCGAGGTCCCGCGCGCAGGCGTCGCGCACACGCTCGACGAGGCGCTCGCGCTCGGTGAGACGATCGGCTACCCGCTGATCGTGCGGGCGTCCTTCACGCTGGGCGGCGGCGGGAGCGGGTTCGCGCACAACCGCCAGGAGCTCGCGACGCTCGCCGCTCGCGGGCTCGCCGCCAGCCCGGTGGGCGAGATCCTCGTCGAGGAGTCGATCGCCGGGTGGAAGGAGTTCGAGCTCGAGGTGATGCGCGACGGCGCCGACAACGCCGTGATCGTGTGCTCGATCGAGAACGTGGACCCGATGGGGGTCCACACCGGCGACTCCATCACCGTGGCGCCGCAACAGACCCTCACCGACCGCGAGTACCAGCGGATGCGCGATGACGCGATCAAGGTGCTTCGGGTGATCGGGGTCGAGACGGGGGGCTCGAACGTCCAGTTCGCCGTCGACCCTCGGACGGGCCGTCAGGTCCTGATCGAGATGAACCCGCGCGTGTCGCGTTCGAGCGCCTTGGCCTCGAAGGCCACCGGGTTCCCGATCGCGAAGATCGCCGCGCTGCTCGCCGTGGGCTACCTCCTCGACGAGATCGTGAACGACATCACGGGGGAGACCCCGGTGGCGTTCGAGCCGACCCTCGACTACGTGGTCGTGAAGATCCCCCGGTTCGCGTTCGAGAAGTTCCCCGAGGCCTCGCCGGTCCTGTCGTCGACGATGAAGTCCGTCGGCGAGGTGATGGCGATCGGCCGCACCTTCAAGGAGGCGCTCGGCAAGGCGTGGCGGGGTCTCGAGAAGGGCGGGTTCGACCTGGGGGCAGAGCACGTGATGGGCTTCGAGGGGGACGTGCTGGAGGCCCTCGGCACGCCGACGGAGGATCGGCTCCACCTGGTGGAGCGTGCGTTGCTCGGGGGGCAGCCGGTCGACGACATCTCGGCGGCGTCGGGCATCGATCCGTGGTTCGTCGACCAGATCGCGCAGGTCGTCGACGAGATCGCGGGGATCGACGGACGTCCGCTGCACATGCTGGGTGCAGCCGAGTTGTGGCAGGCGAAGCGGCTGGGTGTGTCCGACGCGCGGCTCGCCTCGCTCACCGGGGCCACCGAGGGCGCGGTCCGTCGCCACCGCGAGGCGCTCGGGGTCGAGCCCGTGTTCAAGACGGTCGACACCTGCGCGGGGGAGTTCCCGGCTCGCACGCCGTACCACTACTCCACCTACGAGGAGGAGACCGAGGTCCGTCCCGCCGACCGGCCCCGTGTCGTGATCCTGGGTGCCGGCCCGAACCGGATCGGCCAGGGGATCGAGTTCGACTACGCGTGCGTGCACGCGGCGTTCGCGCTCGAGGAAGCGGGCTACGAATCGGTGATGATCAACTCGAACCCCGAGACGGTCTCGACCGACTATGACACGTCGAGCCGGTTGTACTTCGAGCCGCTGGCGGCCGAGGACGTCCTGGCGGTCTGCCGCGCCGAGCGGCCCACCGGCGTGATCGCGCAGTTCGGCGGGCAAACACCGCTCCGGCTCGCCCGGATCTTGCAGGAGGAGGGGTTCGCGATCCTCGGGACCTCGCCGGACGCGATCGACCTGGCCGAAGATCGGGGCAAGTTCGCCGAGATCTTGCACGAGCTCGAGATCCCCGCGCCGCCGCACGGGGAGGCGCGCACGATGGAGGAGGCGCGGGCGATCGCGCAGCAGGTCGGCTACCCGGTCGTCGTGCGCCCGTCGTACGTCCTGGGTGGGCGCGCCATGGAGATCGTCTACGACGACGAGGAGCTCGAGGGATTCGTCCGGACCGCCGCCGCGGCCTCGCCCGATCACCCGGTCCTGATCGACCGGTTCCTGGAGGGGGCGATCGAGGTCGATGTCGACGCGGTCGCCGACGAGGAGGGCGGTGTTTTCATCGGCGCCGTGATGGAGCACATCGAAGAGGCGGGGGTGCACTCGGGGGACTCGTCGTGCCAGATCCCCCCGGCGACCCTGTCCGACGACGAGCTCGACGTGATCGAGGACATCACCCGGCGTCTGGCACGGCGGCTCGGGGTGGTCGGCCTGCTGAACCTGCAGCTCGCGGTCAAGGACGAGCGGATCTGGGTGCTGGAGGCGAACCCCCGGGCCTCGCGGACCGTGCCGTTCGTGTCGAAGGTCACGGGTGTCTCCCTCGCGCGGGTCGCGACCCTGGTGCTCACCGGTCAGCGGCTCGCGGACCTGGTCGCCACCGGGGTGCTGCCGGGCGACCCGCACCACTACCGGCACCTCCCGTACACGAGCGTGAAGGCCGCGGTGCTGCCGTTCGGGCGGTTCCCCGGCGTCGACACCGTCCTCGGCCCGGAGATGAAGTCCACCGGTGAGGTCATGGGCGTCGACGCGGATTCGGGGATGGCGCTCGCGAAGGCGATGGTGGCCGCGGGGCATGCGCTGCCCACGGAGGGCACGGTGTTCGTCAGCGTCGCGAACCGTGACAAGCGGGCGATCGTGTTCGCGGTGAAGCGGCTGGCCGACATGGGGTTCCGGTTGCTGGCGACCGGCGGGACGGCTGGGGTGCTCGAACGGGCGGGGATCCCCGTCGAGCGGGTCGCGAAGGTGAGCGAGGGCCCCGACAACGTCGCCGAGTTGATCCGCGGCGGTCGGATCGACCTGGTCGTCAACACGCCGTTCGGCCGTGCGCCGCGCACGGACGGCTCCTACATCCGGACCGCGAGCGCGTCGGCCGGCGTGCCCTGCATCACCACGCTGCCCGGGGTCTTCGCCGCGGTGCGCGGGATCGAGGCGTTGCGGGGCGATCCCACCGAGCCCCGGAGCGTGCAGGAGCATCATGCGGCGGCGAGGCAGGAGCCGCTGCAGGCCCGTCTCACGTTCGATGAGGCCGTGGCGGCCACGGAGGCTGGCGCGTGAAGCGTGTCCGGGCGGAGATCCTGTCGACCCGCCGGCTCGGTGCCTTCCACCAACTCACCCTCGTCGCGCCGGAGATCGCCGACCGCGCGCGCCCAGGGCAGTTCGTCGCGATCGCGATGCCCGAGGACCGCGAGTTCCTGCTCCGGCGGCATCACGCGATCCACCAAGCGTCGCGCCGCGGCGGTTGGGCGGGCACGCTCGAGTTCGCGATCGACGACGCGGGACCGGGATCACGCTGGCTCGCCCAGGCGAAGGCGCACGAGTTCCTCGACGTGATCGGACCGCTCGGCAAGCCCTTCGCGTACCCGAGGAAGCTCACGAACTGCCTGCTGGTGGCGGAGGGGCGCCACGCCGCCTCCCTCTACTTCCTGGCGCAGGAGCTGCTCGCCCGTCACAAGCGCGTCGACATGGTGATCGGGGGGTCCACGCTCGGATCGGTCTTCAAGCCGATCGAGGCGAAGCGGCTCTCATCGACGGTGTCGGTCGTGACCTCTGACGGGTCGCTGGGCGATCGGGGGACGATCGTCGACGCGTTGCCCGAAGCGATCGAGCGGACGAAGACCGAGGTGCTGTACGCGGCCGCGCCGGCGGTGGTGCTCCGCCGGATCGCCGACGTCTGCCGGGACCTGCGGATCCCCGCCCAGGTCGCCATCGAGGAGCGTATGGGCTGTGGGTTCGGTCTGTGCAACACCTGCGTCGTGCCGGTCGCCCGCAAGGACGGGAGCGGCTACGACCATCTGCGCGCCTGCACCGAGGGACCGGTGTTCAACCCAGCGAGGATCCTGTGGGATCGATGGCTGTCCGAGGAGCCGAAGATGCTGCCGACGCCCCCCGGCGGGATCGAGGCGGTCACGCGGTGGCCGGGGGCCGGGGAGTCGGCATGGCGGGCGTGAAACGGACGCTGTCGGTCGAGTTGGAGGGGCTCTCCCTGGCCACCCCCGTGATGATCGCCGCCGGGTGCGGGGGCTCCGGCCGCGAGCTGACGGGTCTGGTGGATCTCCACAAGGTGGGGGCGATCGTCTCGCGCACGATCACGATCGAGCCCCGCAAGGGAGCGCCCACGCCTCGGATCGTCGAGTCCCCGTCCGGGATCGTCTGGGATACGGGCCTGCAGAACCCGGGCATCGACGGCTTCGTGGGCGAGGAGCTCGATCGACTCGCACGGACGGGGGTCCCGGTGATCGTGTCGATCGGCGGAGGCACGCTCGAGGAGTTCGTGCGGCTCACGACCTCCCTTCAGGGGCGTCCACAGGTGGCCGCGATCGAGATCTACCTCTCCGGGCCGGACGACGAGCTCTCGCGCCCGGTCCTCGGCGCCCACGTCGACCGTGTGTCCGAGATCGCCGGTGCGGTGGCCCGCATGTCCCTCGTGCCGGTGTTCGCGAAGCTTCCGGGCGGTGTCGACGACGTGGCGTCGCTCGCCCGCGCGTCGGTCCGTGCGGGTGCGTCCGGGGTCACCGTGGCGGGCTCGCCGCCGGGTCTCGCGGCCGATGCCGACCGGCTCGCCCCCGAACTCGGTGCCGTGACCGGATGGGTGTCCGGCCCTGCGCTCAAGCCGATGACCCTCCGCGCCGTGTTCGAGGTCTCCCGGGCGGTCCCCGGGGTGCCGGTGATCGCGAGCGGGGGCGTCCGGACCGCCGCCGACGCGGTCGAGTGCCTGCTCGCCGGCGCGTGGGCGGTACAGGTGGGGACCGCCACGATGATCGACCCGGCGGCACCCGTGACCGTGGCGCAGGGGATCGCTCGGTACCTCAAGGCGAAGAACCTCGGCTCGCCCGCCGACGTTCGGGCCCGCCTCCGCGTGCCGGCGGGGTTCGGCCCACCCGACGGATCGGTCCCGTGATCCCGCCACCGGAGAACCCTCTGGTCGTCGCGCTCGATACGAGCGACCTCGCACACGCGAGCTCCCTCGCGGAGGTGCTGGCCCCGGAGGTCGGGATGCTCAAGGTCGGGTTCGAGCTGTTCTGGGCGCACGGCCCCGATGCGGTGCGTCGGATCGCCGAACGCGGCCCGGTGTTCGTCGATGCGAAGCTCCACGACATCCCGACCACGGTCGAGCGGGCGAGCGCGAACATCGCCCGCCTCGGGCCGGCGATGATGAACGTGCACGCGCTCGGTGGGCTCGACATGATGCGGGCCGCCGTGGCGGGCGCGCGGCGCGGAGCGGCGGAGGCCGGCGCGCCGACCCCGCTCGTCATCGCGGTGACCGTGCTCTCTTCGCAGACCGGCGAGGATCTCGCGTCGCCGGCCTCGCTCGCGTGGGAGGCGAAGGAGGCCGGTCTCGACGGCGTCGTCGTGAGCGGCGAGGACGTCCGGGACGTCCGCGACGTGTGCGGCGACGCGTTCTGCCTCGTGGTGCCCGGCATCCGTCCCCAGGGGTCGAACGGCGACGACCAGGTCCGTGTGCTCACCCCGTCCGACGCGATCGAGCGGGGGGCGGACTTCCTCGTGGTCGGTCGACCGATCACCGGTGCCGACGATCCGGCCGGCGTCGCGCGCTCGATCGCGCGCTCGATCCGCTAGAAGATCCGCAGGTTGGAGGCGGTTTCCTGCGTTGTCCGGCGTCGGAGGGGTGCGTATACTCCCCGCGTTCCGCACGCCTCTTCCGTCGACCCGAAGGAGTTCGTCCATGACCCTCCCGACCCTCACCCCGGAGCAACGCGCCGACGCCCTCGCGAAGGCAGCCGAGGCGAGGAAGAAGCGAGCCGAGGTGAAGGCAGAGCTCAAGGCTGGGACGCGTTCCCTCGGCGACCTCCTGAAGAGGGCCGAGAGCGACGAGACGCTCGGGAAGATGAAGGTCTCGAACGTCTTGGAGTCGCTGCCCGGGGTGGGCAAGGTTCGAGCGCAGAAGATCATGGAGGAGCTCGACATCTCGGCCACGCGACGGGTGCGTGGGCTCGGCTCCAAGCAGCGGGCCGAGCTGCTCGCGCGCTTCGGGAAGAAGTAGGAACCCGGCCGCCTCGTGGGCCGGGGCCGTCTGATCGTCGTCGCGGGCCCCTCTGGCGTCGGCAAGGGAAGCCTCGTCCAGGCGCTGCTGGTCCGCGATCACCGGCTCGCCCGGTCGATCTCCGCCACGACCCGCCCGCCCCGCCCGATCGAGACCGATCGGGTCGACTACTTCTTCGTGGACGACGTCGACTTCGAGGAGATGGTCGCCGGCGGGGAACTGCTGGAGTGGGCGGAAGTGTTCCACGGTAACCGGTACGGGACACCTGCGGGCTGGGTCGACGAACGGCGCGACGCCGGGCTCGACGTGCTGCTCGAGATCGACGTGCAGGGGGCGGCGCAGGTGAAGGAGCGTGCCCCCGACGCCGTGCTGATCCTGATCGCGCCGCCCTCGCTCGGAGACCTCGAGTCTCGACTCCGTGGCCGGGGGACCGAGGACGACGCGAGCATCGCCGAGCGGCTCGAGGGTGCTGAGCGCGAGCTCCAGCAGGCGTCCTGGTTCGATCACGTGGTCGTGAACGACGACCTGGAACGCGCCACCGACGAGGTCGCTGCTATCATCGAACGGTCCCGCACCCCCTGACCTCGACAGGAGTGCTCTCTTCCATGATCGAACCCAAGATCGACGATCTGCTCGCGGCCGTGGACTCGAAGTACACGCTCGTCGTGCTGTCCGCGAAGCGCGCCCGCGAGATCAACGCGTACTACAGCCAGTTGGGCGAGGGTCGTGGCGAGTTCGTGCCACCGCTCGTCGAGACCGGACTGCGCAACAAGCCGCTCTCGATCGCCCTCGAGGAGATCGCCGAGGGGAAGATCGACTACGAGCGCCCCGAGGAGCCCGTCGAGGACTGACGTCCTGGCCGGCCGCCGGGTCCTGCTCGGCGTGACCGGTGGTATCGCGGCCTACAAGAGCGCGATCCTCGCACGCCTGCTCACCGGCGCCGGCGCCCAGGTCACGGCCGTCCTCACGGAGGCGGCGACCCGGTTCGTCGGTGTCGACACGTTCGCGGCTCTCACCGGGCGCGACGCGTTCACGTCGCTCTGGCAGCGCCCGGGCGAGGTGTTGCACGTCCGCCTCGCCCACGAGACCGACCTGGCGGTGGTCGCACCTGCGACCGCGAACGTGCTCGCGAAGCTCGCGCTCGGTCTCGCCGACGACCTGCTGACCTCGACCCTGCTGGAGTTCGCAGGCCCGCTCGTGATCGCTCCCGCGATGCACACAGGGATGTGGTCGAACCCCGCGACACGGACGAACGTCGCCACGCTCCGGGAGCGCGGGGTGCGCCTGGTGGGACCGGTGGAGGGGCCGCTCGCTCACGGAGACACCGGGGTCGGGCGGATGAGCGAACCCGAGGAGATCCTCGCGGGTGTCCTCGATGCCGTCGACGGGATCGACCTCCAGACGACCACCCGGGCCTGGGACGACCTCGCGGGACACCGTGTCCTCGTCACCGCCGGCCCCACCCACGAACCGATCGACCCCGTTCGCTTCGTCGGCAACCGCTCGAGCGGCAAGATGGGGGTCGCGATCGCCGCCGAGGCTCACGCGCGGGGCGCGCATGTGACCCTCGTGCTCGGCCCGGGCACGGTCGAGGCGCCCGTCGGGGTCGAGGTCGTGCGGATCGAGACCGCAGACCAGCTCCGCGACGCGGTCCTCGGGCGGGCGCCCGATGCCGACGCGATCGTGATGGCGGCGGCCGTCGCCGACTTCCGGCCGAGAGTCGCCTCGGAGGAGAAGCTCAAGAAGGATCGGGGCGTTCCCGAGCTCGTGCTGGAACCCACGCCGGACGTCCTCGCCGAGCTCGGGGAGGCGCGGCGGGCCGGCCAGATCCTCGTCGGCTTCGCGGCGGAAACGGAGGACGTCGAGTGGGCCGGCCGCGAGAAGCTCCGTCGCAAGGGCGCCGATCTCCTGGTGGCGAACATCGTCGGCAGGGAAGGGACGGGGTTCGGCTCGGACACGAACGAGGCCGCGATCCTCAGCGCGACCGGCGACGATATCGCGATGCGCACGTGGACGAAGCGTGAGCTCGCGACCGCGCTGTGCGATCGCCTCGCCGCCCTGCTGCCCCGACGCTGACCCTGACGGCCGTCGGCGGGCCCGACTAGACTCGGCCGGACATGACCACGCCCCACCTGTTCTCGTCGGAATCGGTCACCGAGGGCCACCCGGACAAGCTCGCCGACCAGATCAGCGACGCCGTCCTCGACGCGATGCTGGGGCTCGACGCGAACAGCCGCGTCGCCTGCGAGACCCTCGTGACCACGGGGGTCGTCTTCGTCTCGGGTGAGATCACGCTCAACAGGGGGTACGTCGACATCCCTTCGATCGTGCGCGACACGATCGTGGAGGTCGGCTATACGGACGCGAAGTTCGGGCTCGATGGCTACACGTGCGGGGTCATCACCGCGATCCAGGAGCAGTCGCCCGACATCGCGATGGGCGTAGACCACGCGCTCGAGGAGCGCCAGGAGCACTCCCACGACGAGCTCGACACGCTCGGCGCGGGCGACCAGGGCATGATGTTCGGCTTCGCCTGCCGGGAGACCGAAGAGCTGATGCCGCTGCCGATCGCGATGGCGCACCGGCTGTCGCGTCGCCTCTCCGACGTGCGCAAGGCGGGCGTGGTGCCGTACCTGCGCCCCGACGGCAAGTCGCAGGTCTCGGTCGAGTACCGCGACGGGAAGCCCGCGCGGGTGGACACCGTGCTGATCAGCGCACAGCACCGCGAGGAGGTCGACGTCGAGACCCTGCTTCGCCCCGACATCGAGGCCGAGGTGATCGACCCGGTGCTGCGCGAGTTCCCGGACCTCGAGGCCGAGGGCGTTCGGGTCCTCGTGAACCCGACCGGTCGCTTCGAGATCGGCGGCCCGAAGGCCGACACCGGCCTGACCGGGCGGAAGATCATCGTCGACACCTACGGAGGGATGGCCCCGCACGGAGGCGGGGCGTTCAGCGGCAAGGACCCCACGAAGGTCGACCGCTCGGCCGCCTACATGGCCCGGTACGTGGCCAAGAACGTCGTGGCTGCGGGCCTGGCGGACAGGTGCCTGCTCCAGGTCGCGTACGCGATCGGGACCGCGCACCCCGTGTCGATGATGCTCGACACGTCCGGGACCGAGCAGGTCGACGTCACGAGACTCACCCAGGCGATCTGGGACGTCTTCGACTTCCGGCCCGCCGCGATCATCCGGGATCTGGACCTGCGCCGGCCGATCTACGCGGAGACGGCGGCCTACGGACACTTCGGGCGCAAGGAGTTCCCCTGGGAGGTCACCGATCGCGTCGACGAACTCCGGAGCGCGGTCGGCGCCTGAGGTCCTCGCAGGGCCGGTCTCGGTCTGCGTCGACCGGCCGCTCCTCGCCCTCGACAAGCCGTTCACCTACGACCTGCCGGCCGAGCTCGGCGCCGGCGTCGGCTCCCTCGTGCGCGTCCGCTTCCACGGGAAGTTGACCCGTGGCTGGGTACTCGGGCCTACCGATGACATCCCCCCGAGCATGCTGGCCGTGCAGGGGCTGGTGTCGCCGATCCCCTCCTTCGATGCACGGATGCTCGATCTCGCGCGATGGCTCTCGGAACGCTACGTGGCGCCGTTGGCGACGGTGATCGACCGTATCGTGCCTCCGCGGGTGGCCTCCGAGGAATCGGAGGGCGCCGCCTCGGCCGGCCGGTCGGCCGGAAGATCGGAGGGCCGACGGGAGGCTCCGCGACCTGCCCGGTGGGGTGAGTACGAGGGCGGGTCCGCGCTCGCTCGCGCGATCCGCTCCGCCAGCGCCGGTGCGTTCGTGCTGCGCCCGATCCCGGACGACGAGGCGGGGGCGGCGGTCGATGCCGTGAGCGCGTGCGTCGCGGCCGGGCGGCGAGCGATCGTCCTGGTTCCCGAGGCGACCCCGATGCCGTACACGGCCCGGGCGATCCGCGATGCCTTCGGTGATCTGGTCGCGATGTTCGTCGGCGGAGACAAGCGGGCGCGCTACCGGATGTGGCTCGACATCGCCGCCGGCGGGTACGACGTCGTGGTCGGGACGCGACCAGCGGTCTTCGCACCGCTCGCCGACCTCGGCCTGATCTACGTGTCGCGCGAGTCCCACCCTGCGCTCCGAGAGGATCGTGCGCCCTACTACCACGTCCGTGAGGTCGCGCTCGAGCGCGGCCGTCGCGAAGACGCCGTCTGCGTGCTCGCGGCCCTGTGCCCATCGACCGAGACCGCGGCGCACGGGCTCCCCGAGGTCGCTCCCCGGGGACGGCGATGGGCCAAGGTCGAGGTCGTCAAGCCCGGTCTCGAGGGGCGCGCCCCCCGCGTGGTGCAGGCGCTCCGCCAGACCCGCCGTGCGTTCGTGTTCGCCCCCCTCCCCGGGTACGGGGTGGCACAGGTCTGTCGCAACTGTGCCTCGCCGGCGGCGTGCGCCTCGTGCGGTGGGGTCCTCCGGCAGGCCGAAGGCGAGGTTCGGTGCGTCGTCTGCGAGGCGCTCGGGACGTGCGCGGTCTGTAGCGGTCTCGACTTCGGGATCCGCCGAGGGGGCGCCGAACGCGTCGAAGAGTGGGTCTCGGCGGTAGCTCCGGTACCGGTGAGCCGGCCGTCGAGCCCTCGTCTCCCCGCGGCGTCGGGGGAGATCCTCGTCGGAGGATCGGAGGACGTACGAGACCTCGGGCCAGGTGGGCTCGACCTCGTTGCGATCCTCGATGTCGATCGCGCGGCGCGGCGTCCCGGCCTCACCGCGGTCGAGCGCGCGCTCGCCACCTGGATGGAGGCGGCAGCGTGGGCGATCCCCAGCGGCCGCGTGATCGTCCAGACGTCGCACCCCGCAGAGCCGGCGGTGCAAGCCCTGGTGCGTGGCAACCCGGGTCGGTTCCATGAACGGGAGCGACGACGGCGCGCAGAGGCGGGGTTCCCCGTCGGTGCGCCGACCTACCGCGTGATCGGGGACGAACGCCTCGGTTCCGAGGTGGGGGGGTTCGATGTCATCACCGCGCTCGTCACGGGGCTGGGGGGCCGGACGGTATGCTTGCTCGCGCTCGAGCCGGGGCGCGTTCCGGCGTTCGGCGCGGCGGTGCGTGAGATGGCCGCCCGAGGCGTCGTGGAACGCGTCGAGGCCGAGCCCCATCTGTGAACGAGGCCCGTCGATGATCCTTCCGATCCGCACGCTCGGCGATCCGGTCCTCCGCGCACCCGCGCGACCGGTGACCGGGTTCGACCGCGCGCTGAGGGTGCTCGCGGCCGACATGACCGAGACGATGTACGCGGCCCCGGGGGTCGGGCTCGCCGGACCGCAGGTCGGCGTCTCGCTCCGCGTCTTCACCTTCGACGACGGTCAGACCGGCCCGCTCGTGATGTGCAACCCGGAACTGCTCGACGCCGAGGGCGAGATCGTGGAGGAGGAGGGTTGTCTGTCGATCCCCGGTCCGTACCACGAGACCACCCGGTACCGGCGGATCCGCTGTCGCGGGCAGGACGTGGAGGGACACCCCCTCGACGTGGTGGGGGAGGGCCTGCTGGCGAGGATCTTCCAGCATGAGACCGACCACTTGAACGGCATGCTCTACATCGACCGGCTCGACGACGTGGGGCGCAAGGCCGTCCTCGCGGAGCTCCGCCGGATCGAGCTGGGACTCCAGGAGCCTCGCGCCCGGGAGAGCAGATGACGTTGTCGGTCGCCTTCCTCGGGAACGACCCGTGGTCGGTCGCCTCGCTCGAAGCGATCGCCGGAGACCCCGACCTCGATGTGGATCTGGTCGTGACGAACCCTCCGATGCCTGCTGGCCGGGGCTCCTCGCTGCGCCCCACCGCGGTGGCCGACGCGGCGACCCGTCTGGGCCTGCTCCTGATGGAGGCCGATGGGGTCCGTGCGGGCGCCGGCCTTGACGCCTTGCACGACGCGGACCCCGATGTGGTGGTCGTGGTCGCGTATGGGGAGCTCCTGACTCGCGAGGTCCTCGAGCTGGCACCGCACGGTGCGCTCAACGTCCACTTCTCGCTCCTACCGCGCTGGCGGGGCGCCGCGCCCGTGCAGCACGCCCTGATCGCCGGTGACGAGCGCACCGGTGTCACGATCATGCGGATGGACGAGGGGCTCGACACCGGCCCCATCCTGAACCAGCTCGAGGCGGACATCCGGCCGGAGGACGACGCCGGGACGCTCGGTGCTCGTCTAGCGCACCTGGGCGGGATGCTGCTGGTCGGGGTCCTGCGGCGGCTCCCTGAGGAGCACCTTCCCGCGCGTGTGCAGGACGAGCGCGGGGTCACGTGGGCTCCCCGCATCGGACCGGACGAACGTCGCCTGGACTGGACCGCCGCTGCCGACGAACTGGTCCGAAGGGTACGGGCGCTCGCGCCGCAACCAGGCGCCGTGACGTCGTTCCGAGCCGAGACCCTCAAGGTGCTCTCGGCCGGTGTCGCGCACGACCTCCGCCCCGTCCCAGGGACCCCCGGGACGATCGAGGCGGCCGACGATCGGGGTGTGCTCGTGGCCACGGGGAGCGGCGGCCTCCGCCTCGTCGAGGTCGCGCCGGCGGGACGCAAGCGGATGCGTGCGGCCGACTGGGCGCGCGGCGCCCGGTTCTCGCCCGGCGAGTCGCTGGGATGACCCCTCCACGCGGCGCCCGCGCCGTCGCCCTCGAGGCGATCAGGCGCGTGATCGACGAGGGTGCCTACTCGAACCTCCTGATCCCGTCGCTGCTCGGCCGTTCGGGGCTCGACCAACGAGACCGGGCATTCGCCTCCGAGATGGCGTACGGGACGCTGCGCCGCCTCCTGATCCTCGACCGGGCGATCGGCGAGGTCGCGAACCGACCGGTGGACAGGATCAGCGTCGCGGCCCGCCATGCCCTTCGCCTCGGCGCGTACCAACTGTTGGAGATGCATGTCCCGGCGCACGCGGCGGTCGGAGAGACCGTCGAACTCGTGGGTGGTCGCGAGCGGGGGTTCGTGAACGCGGTCCTGCGCACGCTCGCCACGAGCCCGCCGTCACCGGCCCTGGGCAGCGACGACGCGGCCGTGTCTGCCAGGACGGGCCTCGCACCATGGGCCGTTCGAGAGCTCCGGGCCCTCATCGGCGACGGGGCGGAGACCGCTGCCGCCGCTCTGGCCGAGCGTGGTTGCCTCACGCTGCGGACGAACACGAGTCGCACGTCGTCCGCAGATCTCGAGCGAGCGCTCCGGGCCGCGGGCCACGATCCGATCCCCGGCTCGATCGCTCGCGACACGGTCACCCTCGAGCGCGGGGACCCGACGTCGCTCCCGGGATTCGGGGAGGGCTGGTTCACGATCCAGGACCAGGCGTCGGCATTCGTGGTTGAGGCGCTCGACCCGCAGCCGGGGGAGCGGGTCGCCGATGTCTGCGCGGCGCCAGGCGGGAAGGCGCTCGCCGCAGCCTGTCTCGTCGAGCCGGGCGGACTCGTCGTTGCCTCGGATGTCGCACCTCGCCGGCTCGGTCTGGTCCGGAGGTCTGCGGATCGGCTCGGACTCGATCCCCTGCTGGTGGCCCAAGACGCCACCGCCCCCGCGCTCCGAGGGCTGTTCGACCGGGTCCTCGTCGACGCGCCCTGCAGCGGGATCGGCGCAGCGCGGGGACGTCCCGAGCTCTTGTGGCGGGTGCCGAAGGACCGGCTGTCCCAACTGGCGCGACGCCAGGTGGCGATCGTCACGGCTGCCGCCGACCTCCTCAAGCCCGGCGGACGCCTCGTCTACTCGGTCTGCACGTTCCCCAGGGCCGAGACCGAAGCGGCCTGCGACGCGATCGTGCGTCATCGCCCCGACCTCGTTCCGGTCCGGACGGGCGGACCTGACGGTCCGGCGCTGCGGCATCGTCTGTGGCCGCACCGGCATGGCACCGATGGGATGTTCGTGGCCGCGTTCGAACGGAAGGCCTGAACGGGGCGGTCGGACCAGCCGGGTACCATACGCGGCGACATGGGGAAGCTGTCCGCCTCGATCCTCGCCGCCGACTTCGCCAGGCTGGGCGAGCAGGTCAAGCTCGTCGAGCCCTTCGCCGAAGTCTTCCATGTGGACGTCATGGACGGGCACTTCGCACCCCCGATCTCCTTCGGGGCCGTCGTCGTGGGATCGTTGCGCCCCGTGACCGAGCGGACGCTCCACGGTCACCTCATGGTCGACGCGCCCGAGCAGCAGTTCGAGCAGCTCCGTGACGCCGGTCTCGACATGATCTCGTTCCACCTGGAGGCGGTCCCCGAGCCGGAGCCGGCGATCCGGAAGGCGCGGGGCGTTGGCTTGGGGGTCGGGCTCACCCTCAACATGGAGACGCCGATCGAGGACGTCGTCCCGTACCTCGAGGAGATCGACGACGTGATGCTGATGAGCATCCCCCCGGGATGGGGCGGCCAGGTCCTGAACCCGGAGGTCTGGGGACGTACCGAGGTGATCCGCGCGGAGATCGATCGACGCGGTCTCTCGGTGGACGTCGAGATCGACGGGGGCATCAAGATCGACAACGCGAAACGCGCGGTCGATGCCGGTGCCACGATCCTGATCTCGGGCAGCGGCGTCTTCCGTCAGCCCGACCCCGTGGGCGCGGCACGGGCGATCGCCGCGGTCGCGGCGGAGGCTCGCTGATGCCCGAGACGATCCTCGTCGTCGACGACGATCCGGACATCGCTCGCTTCGTCGAGGTCAACCTCCGCTCGGCCGGGTACGACGTCGCGGTCGCCGGCGACGGACAGGAGGCGCTCGACAGGGCTGGCGAGCTTCGCCCCGACCTGGTCCTGCTCGACGTGATGATGCCGCGCATCGATGGCTTCGAGGTCGCCCAACGCCTGCGGAAGAACCCGACCACCGCGAACACGAGCATCATCATGCTGACCGCGAAGGCCCTGTCGGCCGACAAGGTGACGGGCCTGCAGTCCGGCGCCGACGACTACATCATCAAGCCGTTCGATCCGATCGAGCTGCTCGCACGGGTGAAGGGCACGTTGCGGCGCGCGAAGGAGATGCGGAACCTCTCGCCGCTTACGGGCCTGCCCGGCAACATCCGGATCCAGGAGGAGATCGAGCGCCAGGTCCGAGAGCAGCACGAGTTCGCCGTCCTCTATGCCGACCTCGACAACTTCAAGGCCTACAACGACCAGAAGGGGTTCGTCCGCGGGGACCGCTTGATCCAGGCCACCGCGCGGATCATCCAGGACGCGGTGATCGAGGGAGCCGGCAGCGAGGGCTTCATCGGCCACGTCGGCGGCGACGACTTCGTCGCGGTGGTTGGCCCCGACGTCGCCGAGGACGTCGCGAAGCGGATCTGCGAGCGTTTCGACGAGGGCCGCGTGGACTTCTACGAGGCCGAGGACCTCGAGCGCGGCTTCGTCCGTGTCGAGGACCGCAAGGGCGTCCTGCAGGATGTTCCCCTCGTCGCCATCTCGGTCGGCATCGCGATGACCTCGAAGCGCCGGTTCGCCCACTACGGCGAGGCGGTCGCCGTCGCGACCGAGATGAAGTCCTTCGCGAAGCGCGAGCCCGGCTCGAGTTTCGCCGTCGACCGTCGCGCCGAGTAGCGGTACGGCGCCGCGTCGCACCAGGCATGGTGGGCGCCACCCTCCTTCGTCACGGACGACCGGCCGCTCCTTGAGCGCGTAGATCTCAAACGGACCATCCGCCTGTGAACCTCCCTATACTGGGTGGAGCCTGTTTCCGGGGCGGGGTGCAAGTCCCCACCGGCGGTGACAGTCCGCGAGCCCGTGCGAACCACGTACGGGTTGACCCGGTGAGATCCCGGGACCGACCGTGAAAGTCGGGATGGGAGGAGCAGGCGCGTTCGAGCGCCGCTGCGCACTGCGTAGCGGGGGTCGTCGTGTCGTCCACGCCCCGGTGAGGGGGAACCGTGGACGGATACGAACCGCACATGCGACGGGCCCTGGACCTGGCCGAGCGAGGCTGGGGGCGCGTCTCTCCGAACCCGCTCGTGGGGGCGGTCGTCGTGTCGCCCTCGGGCGACGTCGTGGGCGAGGGGTGGCACGAGGGACCCGGCACCGCTCACGCCGAGGTCATGGCGCTCGCGGCCGCCGGCGACGCGGCTCGCGGCGCGACGGTCGTGTGCACCCTCGAGCCCTGCAACCGGTACGGCCGCACCCCGCCCTGCACGAAGGCCCTCGTTGAAGCCCTGGTGGCGCGCGTGATCGTGGCAGCGACCGACCCGAACCTGGACGGCGACGCACCGGGCCTCGCCGAGCTGCGCGCCGCGGGGATCGAGGTCGAGGCCGGCCTGCTCGAGGACGAGGCGCGCCGGCAGAACGCCGCGTTCGAGCGCCACGTGACCAGCGGCCGGCCGTTCGTGATCTTGAAGTCGGCGGCCACCCTCGACGGGAAGACGGCCGCGGTCGACGGCTCATCCAAGTGGATCACCTCGGAGGAGGCGCGCGCGGATGCTCATCGGCTCCGCGCATGGGCCGACGCGATCGTGATCGGTTCCCGCACCGTGCTGGAGGACGACCCGGCGCTCACCGTGCGCGACGAGCGCTGGGCGGACGCGCGCGCGGCGCTCCGCGTCGTCGTGGACTCCGCGGGGCGTGTGCCGGCGACCGCCGGCGTCTTCGACGACGCGGCGCCGACGCTGGTGGCGACGACCGAGCGAGCACCCGAGGACCGGATCGAGTCGTGGGTGCAGGCCGCGGCCGACGTCCTCGTGCTCGACCGGGATGCGTCGGGGAGCGTCGATCTCGACGCCTTGATGCGCGCGCTCGGTAAGCGCGACGTTCAAGGGGTGCTGGTGGAAGGGGGCGCGACGCTCGCATGGAGCTTCGTGCGCGACCGGCTCGTGGACCGGGTGGTGCTGTACCTCGCCCCCAAGATCCTGGGCGGGGCGGCGGCGACGGGCGTGATCACCGGCGGCGGGTTCTCCCCGGTCGATGCGGCCTTGCCGCTCGAGTTCGAACGGGTCGAACGGATCGGCCCCGACCTGAAGGTGGAGGCGCGTGTTCACGGGGATCATTGAGGAGCGAGGCGAGGTGCTCGCCCTGACGGACCACCGGCTGACGGTTGGTTGCTCGGTCGTCACCGCCGACAGCGGCATCGGGGCGTCGATCGCGGTGAACGGCACCTGCCTGACCGTGGTCGAGCGCACCGACTCCTCGCTCGCCTTCGACGTATCTGAGGAGACCTTCGCGCGTACGAGCCTTCGGCGCCTGGCTCCCGGCGACCCGGTGAACCTGGAGCGCCCCGTGAGCCTCGCAGCCCGTCTGGGCGGACACATGGTGCAGGGTCATGTCGACGGTGTGGGCGAGGTCGTCGGCCTCGAGCCGCAGCCGGACGACGGCGGCGCCTGGTTGTACGTGCGCCTGCCCGACGACCTCCTCCGATACGTCGTGCACAAGGGCTCGATCTCGATCGACGGCATCAGCCTCACCGTGGCCTCCGAGGAAGGCGACCGGATCGGGGTGGCGCTGATCCCACACACCTTGGACGTGACCACCCTAGGCGTTGCTCGTGCCGGCGACCCGGTGAACCTGGAGGTGGACGTGATCGCGAAGTACGTGGAACGCCTGATGGAAAGGGCCGAGTGATGAGTGACCAGCTGGAGCAGGCCGACGACGCGAGCGGCGTCGACCGAACCGTCTTCTCGACGATCGAGGAAGCCCTCGACGACATCCGCGAGGGCAACATGATCCTGGTCGTCGACGACGCCGACCGCGAGAACGAAGGCGATTTCATCATCGCGGCCGAGAAGTGCACCCAAGAAGACGTGAACTTCATGGTCACCCATGGGCGGGGCATCGTGTGTCTGCCGGTCGCGGCGTGGCGGCTCGACGAGCTCCAGATCCCGCAGATGGTGAGTGCGAACGGCGGGGACGAAACGGCGTTCACCGTCTCGATCGACTACGGCCCCGAGATCACGACGGGCACGAGTGCGCAGGACCGAGCCGCGACCGCCCGGGCGATCGCCGACCTCGGGGCGAAGCCGGCCGACTTCCTCAAGCCCGGCCATGTGTTCCCGTTGCGGGCCAAGGAAGGCGGCGTGCTCCGCCGTGCCGGGCACACCGAGGCGGCGGTCGACCTGTCCACCCTCGCCGGGCTGTTCCCCGCAGGGGTGATCTGCGAGGTCATGAACGAGGACGGGACGATGGCGCGCTTGCCGGAGCTGATCCGGGTCGCCCGCGAGCACGACCTCAAGCTGATCTCGATCGCGGACCTGATCGAGTATCGACGCCACCGCGAGGTGCTGGTGGCGCGCGTCGCTGAGGCCGCGATCCCGACCGAGTGGGGCGACTTCCGAGCCGTGGGGTACGAGAGCCTGATCGACGGCCGGACCCACATCGCGCTCGTCCTCGGAGAGATCGGCGACGGGATGAGCGTCCTCACGCGCGTCCACTCCGAGTGCCTGACCGGTGACGTCTTCGGGTCGCTGCGCTGCGACTGCGGCCACCAGCTCGAGCAGGCTCTCGCGATGGTGGGGAAGGAGGGTCGCGGGGTCGTGCTCTACGTGCGTGGCCACGAGGGCCGCGCGATCGGCCTGACCCACAAGCTCCGCGCCTACGAGCTCCAGGACCAGGGCCGCGACACGGTCGAGGCGAACCTCGAGTTGGGTTTCGGCGCCGACCAGCGCGACTACGGCATCGGTGCCCAGATCCTGACGGACCTGGGCGTCGTCACGATGCGGCTCCTCACGAACAATCCCGACAAGCGCGCAGGCCTCGAGGGCTATGGGCTCGCGATCGATGAACGGATCGCCCTGGAGATCGAGCCGAACCCTCACAACGTCGACTACCTACGTGCGAAGCGTGAGAAGCTCGGCCACCTCCTCGAGCTCCCGGAGGCCAACGGGTGAGGGCGGGCAGATGAGGGTCGTCCGCGGCGAGCCCGTCGGCGCCGGCCGGCGCGTCGCTGTGATCGCGGCGCGCTTCAACGAGACCGTGACGTCTGCGCTGGTCGACGGGTGCCTCGACGGTCTCGCGCATCACGGCGTGTCGAGCGACGATATCGTCGTCGTTTGGGTGCCTGGCGCCTTCGAGATCCCGGTCGTCGCCGCGAAGCTCGCCGCGTCGGGGTCGCACGACGCGATCCTGTGCCTCGGCGCGGTGATCCGGGGCGACACGGCGCACTTCGAGCTGGTCGCGAACGAGGCGGCGCGCGGGATCGCGGAGGTGTCCCGGACCACCGGCGTGCCTGTGATCTTCGAGGTGCTCGCGACCGACGACCTCGCGCAGGCGCAGGCCCGCGCAGGTGGCACGCACGGCAACAAGGGCTGGGAAGCGGCCGTGGCCGGCCTCGAGACGGTCTCGGTCCTGCGCCAGTTGGAGGATCCACGATGATCATCGAGAAGCCGTGGGGCACGGTCGCCACCTATGCCCTGAACCAGCCGTCGTCCGTCAGGGTCGTGACGGTCCAGCCGGGTGCCGAGACCAGCGTCCACTACCACCGGATGCGGGACGAGACCTGGGTCGTGCTCGACCCCGGGCTCCAGATCGAGGTTGGCGATGCCCTCGCCGAGCCGGCGCCCGGTGACGAGTTCATGATCCCGGCGGAGCAGACCCACCGGATCCGGTGCGTCGGCGACGCTCCGGGGCGGATCCTCGAGATCGCCTACGGCTACACGAGCGAGGACGACAGCCTGCGGCTCGAGGACCCGTACGGGCGGCCCCTGGAGCCGGATTGGTAGGCTCGGATCGGGATCACCGCATGGTCGTGCGTCCGACCCGGCCCCTATACTTCGCAGGTCGTGTCGTTGTGATGTGTCCACCATGCACCGGCGCAGCCGGTGCTCGTTCATGTAGGAGGTGATGCGGGGTCTCCACCGATCCGCGTATCAACGACCGGATCCGGTCCGGCCAGGTTCGCCTGGTGGGCGCCGACGGCCAGCAGATCGGGGTGGTCGACACCCGCGATGCGCTCCGTCAGGCCCGCGAACTGGATCTGGACCTCGTCGAGGTCGCCCCACAGGCCGATCCCCCCGTGGCCCGCATCATGGACTACGGGAAGTTCAAGTACGAGCGAGACGTCAAGCTCAAGGAAGCGCGCAAGAAGCAATCGCGCACCGGCCTGAAAGAGATCAAATTCCGCCCGAAGATCGACCCGCACGACTACGGCACGAAGAAGGGCCACGTCGAGCGGTTCGTGCGGGCCGGCAACAAGGTCAAGGTCACGATCATGTTCCGGGGGCGCGAGATGGCGCACACGGACCTGGGCCGCAAGATCTTGGACCGGCTGGTCGTGGATCTGGGCGAACTGGTCGTGGTGGAGTCGATGCCCAAGCAGGAAGGGCGGAACATGATCATGGTGATCTCGCCCAACAAGCGCTACCTCGAGGAGCTGGCGAAGCAGCAGGCGAAAGAGGCGCGGCTCGCCGCCGCAGCCGCCAACGTCGAGCCCGCAGCGCCGGAGCCCGTCGACGAGGCAGAGCCCTCCGCCGTGGCGGAGATGACCGACGCCTCGCAGACACCCGACGCTCCCGAGGACGCACCTGCGATGGCGGACGCGGACCCCGCATCCGACGGAAGTTAGGAACGAACCCATGCCCAAGATGAAGACCCACAGCTCCTCCGCCAAGCGCTTCCGCGTGACGCGTCGTGGGAAGGTGATCCACCGGAAGGCCACCGGCAACCACATGCTCACGAAGAAGAGCGGGAGCCGCCGCCGTCGTGTCGAGGGCATGGCCGAGGTCGCCTCGACGGGTGAGCAGAAGAAGATCAAGCGATTGTTGGCGAGGTGACCCGATGGCCCGAGTGAAGCGTTCCGTCCACGCGAAGAAGAAGCGCCGCGAGGTGCTCGAGGCGGCGAAGGGCTACACCGGCTCCCGCCGGATCCGGTACCGCGCCGCGAAGGAGCAGGTCCAGCACTCCGGCGTCTATGCCTACCGCGATCGGCGAGACCGCAAGGCGCAGTTCCGCCGGCTGTGGATCGCCCGGATCAACGCCGCATGCCGGACGAACGGCATCTCGTACTCGCGGTTCATCAACGGCCTCAAGACGTCCGGCATCGAGGTCGACCGCAAGATCCTCGCCGACCTCGCCGTGAACGACCCAAAGGCCTTCGCATCGCTCGTTGAGACGGTGAAGTCCGCCTCGGCTGCGGCCTGAATCCCACGCCGCGACCTCCCGCGCCCGTAGACTCGCCCGTAGCTCCGAACGCCCGGAGCTCCGGGGGGTCCGCGTGCTGACCAGCCTCAAGAACCCGCGGGTCGCCGCGGCCATCCGTCTCAAGAAGCGAGCCTTCCGCGAGGGGGACCGTCGGTTCTTGGTCGAAGGAGCGCAGGGCGTCGGCGAGGCGCTCGCCGCCGAGCGGCTCGAGACCCTGTTCGTGGTCGATCCGCTCGACGAGTGGGCGATCCGCGCCTCGCAGGCGGGCGTGGAGGTCCACCACGTCGGCGAGGACCTGATGCGGAAGCTGACCTCCACGGTCACCCCGCAAGGGCTGCTGGGGATCGCACCGTTCGTCGACGTGGGGCTCGATGCGCTCCCCGCGGAGGGGTGCCTGACGATCCTGCACGAGGTCCGCGACCCGGGGAACGCCGGGACCGTGCTCAGGTCGTCGGACGCCGCGGGAGGCAGCGGGGTCGTCTTCACGGCGACCTCGGTCGACGTCTACAACACGAAGACGGTGCGAGCGTCTGCCGGGTCCGTGTTCCACCTGCCCATCGTCCGGGACGCCGACGCCGCCGGAGCGATCGAGCACGCGCGGGGTCTCGGATACCGGGTCCTCGCCATGGACGCGCACGGCGCCGAGAGCCTGTACTCGACCGACCTGTCCGGACCCGTGGCGTTCGTGTTCGGGAACGAGGCCCACGGGCTCCCGCAGGACGTGGCGTCGCTCGCCGACGTGACCGTGCGTGTGCCGCACGAAGGTGCCGCCGAATCGTTGAACCTAGCCGCCGCCGCCACCGTCTGCCTGTTCGATCATGCGCGGCGCCGGGTCGGTCGGGGCGCGGAGCTGGAGGATCTCATCGCCGCGGCCGCCCACGACATCCGATCGCCGCTCACCGCGATGAAGGGGTTCGGGTACGCGCTCGAACGACGCTGGGAGCAGATGTCCGACGACCAGCGCGAACTGATGCTCCGTGGGATCGTCCACGACGCCGATCGGATGGATCAGATCGTCCGCCTGCTCGTCGACGCCGCGCGCGTGGCGGCCGGTGCGCTGGACCTGTTCCCCGACCAGACCGACCTGGGCGACCTGGTGACCGGGCTGGCGCAGATGCAGGCTCGCGACCCGGAGCATCCTCCGATCGAGTGGGAGGGAGATCCGGGGCCGTTCTTCCTCGACCCCACACGGATGAAGACCATGGTGCTGTCCTTCGCTGAGACCCTCGTGTGGTGGGGATCCGAGGGCTCGATCAAGGTGCGCACCGAACGCCGGGACGACACCGTGCACCTGGTGGCCACGCGGGCGGGCGTCGACCTCGACGACGAGGCGGCCGAGGGTCTCTTCCGTCCCCGCCGACCCGGTCAGGGGGGCGGGAGCAAGATCGGTCTGTACGTCGCACGCGGCGTCGCCGAAGCCCAGGGAGGGCGCGCGTGGGCCGAGGTCCACGGGGGCGAGCTATCGCTCCACGTCGAGCTGCCCTTGCCAGCCTGAGCGCGCAGGGGCGCCGAAACCCGGTTGCTAGACTCGCCCACCATGGACGCCGCCGAGATGCGCCACACCCTCGATGCCGAACGGGATCGGGGCCTGGCCCTCGCCGCCGCGGCCACGACGCTCGACGATCTCGAGGCCGCGCAGGTGGCGGTGATCGGCCGGAAGTCGGCCTTCAGCGAGGTACAACGGAGCCTCGGAGGGCTCCCAGAGGATGACCGGCGTGAGCTGGGCCGTCTCGCGAACGAGGTCCGGGCGACCCTGCAGGAAGGCTTCGAAGCCCGCCGCGACGCGCTCCGCGCCCAAGCCGAAGGCCTGCTGCTCGATGCCGACCGGGTCGATCTGAGCCTGCCCGGCCGCCGCCTCCCCGAGGGATCGCTCCATCCGCTCACCTTGGTGGAGGACGAGGTGGTCGAGGTCTTCACCCGCCTCGGGTTCCGGGTGGCGGAAGGACCGGAGATCGAGGACGACTGGCACAACTTCCAGGCGCTCAACATCCCGTCGGATCATCCGGCGCGCACGATGAAAGACTCGCTGTACGTGGCGATCCCCGGCCACCCGGAGCTGCTGCTCCGGACCGAGACCAGCGCGGTCCAGATCCGAACGATGCAGTCGCAGCCCCCCCCCGTGTACGTGATCGCCCCCGGGCGCGTCTATCGGCGCGAGAGCCCCGACGCCACGCACCTCGCCGTGTTCCATCAGGTCGAGGGGCTCGTGGTCGACGAGGGCATCACGTTCGCCGATCTGAAGGGGACGCTGGAGGCCATGGCCCGCGGGTTGTTCGGTGAGACCCGCAAGGTCCGTCTCGGTCCGGCGTACTTCCCGTTCGTGGAGCCCGGGGCTGAGGTGGGCGTGTCGTGCTTCATCTGCGACGGGGTGGGATGCCGCGTCTGCGGCAACGGCTGGATCGAGTTGCTCGGCGCCGGCATGGTCCACCCGCAGGTCTTGGAGAACTGCGGGTACGACAGTGAGCGTTACACGGGCTTCGCGTTCGGCGTGGGGATCGAGCGGATCGCCCTGCTGAAGTACTCGATCCCCGATATGCGGATGCTCGTCGACACCGACGTGCGGTTCCTCGAGCAGTTCGGGGCGGCCTCGTGAGGGTCCCGCTGCACTGGCTGCGTGAGTACGCGCCCACCGACATGGGCGCCGACGACCTCGCGGAGCTGATGACGAAGCGTGGGGTGAAGGTCGAAGGGGTCGAGTGGCCATGGGACGGTCTCGAGGGCGTGGTCGTCGTGCGCGTGCTCGAGGTCCGCGACCACCCGGACTCCGACACCCTGTGCGTCGCGCGGATCCAGCACGGCTCCGGCGAGGTCGAGTTGGTCGTGGGCGTGCGGAACATGGTCGCGGGAGACCTCGTGTCGTGGGTGCCGCCCGGAGGGCGGGTCCCCGCGCTGCCCGATCCCTTGGGGGCGCGCGAGATCCGTGGCGTCGTGTCGAACGGGATGCTCTGCTCGCCGCGTGAGCTCGGCGTGTCGCAGGATCACGGCGGGATCGCGATCTTGAACGACACGGGGCTCGGGGTGGGGGTCGATCTCAAGTCGGCGCTGGGCCTCGGCGACGCCGTCCTCGACATCGAGGTCGAACCCAACCGCCCCGATTTCCTGAGCGTCTACGGTGTGGCCCGCGAGGTCGCCGCCGCCACCGGGGTGCCACTGGGCGAGCCGGATCTGCGCATCGCAGAGACGGACGAACGCGCCGCCGACGTCGCCACGGTGCGGATCGACGCCCCCGAGGCGTGCCCACGCTACGTCGCTCGGGTGATCCGGGGCGTGTCGCACCGTCCATCGCCGCTGTGGGTCCAGGCGCGGCTGACCGCCGCGGGGATGCGTCCGATCGACGCGATCGTCGATGCGACGAACTACGTGATGCTCGAGATGGGGCAGCCTCTGCACGGGTTCGACATGGACCGCCTGGCAGGACCGGGCATCGTCGTCCGCGAGGCGACCGAGGGAGAGCGACTCACGACCCTCGACGACGTCGAGCGTGTGCTCACCGACCACGACCTGCTGATCTGCGACATCGACAAGCCGGTGGCGATCGCAGGCGTGATGGGTGGGCGGTCGTCCGAGGTCTCCTCGCACACCGCGAACGTCCTGCTCGAGAGCGCCTACTTCACGCGTGGCGGGGTCCTCCTGACCGGTCGTCGCCTGGACCTGCACACCGAGGCCTCCCACCGGTTCGAGCGCGGCACCGATCCCGAGGGCGTCGTTCCCGCGGCGACACGGTGCGCCAAGCTGATCGTCGAGTGGGGCGGCGGAACCGTCCTCGCGGGTGTCGCCGAGGCCGGTGCCGCGCCCGCGCGGCGCTCCGTGTCGATGCGGGCATCCCGGGCCGGCGCGCTGCTCGGCTATCCGGTCGACACGGCGGCGGCGGTCGAGGTCTTCGAGACCCTCCGGATGGTTCACCGAACCGACGACGACGTGATCGAGGTCGAGGTTCCCAGCTACCGCACCGACATCGACCGCGAGGTCGACCTGATCGAGGAGGTCGTGCGGATCCAGGGATACGACCACGTCGGGTCGACCCTCCCGCGTGCGCCCCATGCCGGGGGACTGCCACCAGAGTACGCGTTCGCCCGGCGCGCGAAGGCCTCGCTGCGTCGGGCGGGGCTGCGCGAGATCCGGCCGGCGCCGTTCGTCTCGGCCGAGGACCTCGCGATGTTCGGGGATACCGACGCCGTGCCGGTCGCCAACCCGTTGCGGGCGGAAGAGGGATTCCTGCGTACGCGACTGACACCCGGTCTGCTGAGAGGGGTCGCGCGTAACCAAGCCGCAGGGGTCGAGCGAGTGGCACTGTTCGAGGTGGGGGCCACCTTCCGGCTCGGCGTCGACGAGGAGCCCTTCGTCCAGCTCCGCAAGGCCGGTGCGGTGCTCTGCGGGCCAGCCGGCACCGGATGGGCGGCCGATCGCCGAGACCTCGACGCTCTCGACGCGAAGGCGATCTTGGAGACCCTGCTCCACGACCTCGGCGTCAGCGGCTGGTCGCTGGGCGACGTGCCGCAGGGTCCGTTCCATCCCGGGCGTTCCGCCCAGGTCCTGGTGGAGGACCGTCCGGTCGGCGTCATGGGCGAGATCCACCCTCGCGTCACCCAGGGTCTCGACATCGAGGGACGGGTCGCCGTCGTGGTGGTCGGCCTCGGATCGCTGCTCACCGCCTCCGAGCGCATCGTCGCGCTCCGCGATGTGCCCCGGTTCCCCCCGGTTCGGCGCGACCTCGCGTTCGTGCTCCCGGAGGACACCCCTGCCGGCGACGTCCAGCGCGCCCTCGAGGAGGCGGGTGCAGAGCTGCTCGGTGCCTGCGAGCTGTTCGACGTGTTCCGCGGCGGATCCCTGCCCCCGGGCACGAAGAGCCTGGCCTTCGCGGTCGATTTCCGTGCCCCCGACCGCACCCTCACGGACGAGGAGGCGCAGATCGCGGTGGACCGGATCGTGGAGCGATTGGCGTCGGAGCTCTCGGCGACGCTGCGCGCAGGGTGATCGTCGGCCACCGACGCGACCCTGGCCCCCGGGCGCACCCCCGGACTAGACTCGGCCACGCCATGACACGTGACTACCTCTCCGTCGACGACCTCTCCCTCGATGAGCTCACCCACGTCCTCGAGATGGCGGCGGCGCTCAAGGCCGACCGTGCGATGCATGCGACCTCGCTCAACGGGCGTTGCGTCGCCCTGATCTTCGAGAAGTCCTCGACCCGCACCCGTGTCTCGTTCGAGGTCGGTGTGGCGCAGCTCGGCGGGTATCCGCTCGCGCTGTCCTCGACGGATCTGCAGCTCGGGCGGGGGGAGACGATCGAGGACACCGGGCGTGTGCTCGCGCGCTACGTCGACGCGATCGTCCTGCGGACGTTCGAGCAGGAGCGTCTCGAACTGCTCGCAGGCGCCACGGACGTGCCGGTGGTGAACTCGCTGTCCGACTTCGAGCATCCCTGCCAGGCACTCGCCGATCTGCAGACCGTCCGCGAACACCTCGGTGAGCTCACCGGCCGTGTGCTGACGTACCTGGGGGACGGGAACAACGTGACCCACTCGCTCCTGCTCGCGGGCGCGAAAGCGGGGATGCACGTACGGGCGGCAACCCCACCGGGGTTCGAGCCGATCCCGATGGTGGTGCACCGGGCGGCCGAGATCGCCGCAGAGACGGGCGGCAGCGTCGAGGTCGTCAACGATCCGAAGGCCGCCTCCGAAGGCGCGCACGTCTTGTACACCGACGTATGGGCCAGCATGGGGCAGGAGGCCGAGGCCGACGAGCGGGCGCTCGTGTTCCCCGCGTACCAACTGAACCAGGCCCTGGTCGACGTCGCGACCGATGAGGTGCTGGTGATGCACTGCCTGCCCGCCCACCGCGGCCAGGAGATCACCGACGAGGTGATCGACGGCCCCCGATCGGTGGTCTGGGATCAGGCGGAGAATCGCCTGCACTCCCAGAAGGCCCTGCTGCTCTTCCTGCTCGGGATCGCCTGAGCCGTCCAGCCGTGCCGCGGGCGAACGACGACGTCGAGCGGATCCTCCTCGAGTTCGCCGACCTGCTGTCGATCGTCGCGGACGATCCGTTCAAGCCGCGCGCCTACGAGAAGGCGGCCCGTTCCGTCGGCTCCCATCCCGAGGATCTGGCCGGCCTCGACGCGGTGGGGATCCGGTCGATCCCCAACGTCGGGGCGTCGATCGCGCAGAAGATCGAGGAGATCCTACGGACCGGAACCTTCCCCGAGCTGGACGAGCTCCGCGGGCAGATCCCGTCCGGGGTGCGGGAGATGACCCGGATCGCGGGCTTCGGACCCAAGAAGGCGATGGCCGTCTACCAGGAGCTCGGGATCGCGGACGTCGACGGGCTCGTCACCGCCGCGCACGACGGACGGCTCTCGACCCTGAGGGGCTTCTCGGGGAAGACCGAGCAGCAGATCCTCGCCGGCGCCGCCCGTGCCCGCGAAGGCGAGGGAAGGGTTCGGATCGACGTTGCGCTCACGGTCGCGGAGGACCTGCTCGATCGGCTGCGCGATGTGCCCGGCGTGAAGGATGCGGCGTACGCGGGGTCCCTGCGACGGATGGCCGAGACGATCGGTGACGTTGACCTCCTCGTCGCCGCGGACGACGCCGGCCCGATCATGGACGCCTTCACGGGGTACGGCGTGGTCGCCCGTGTCCTTGCGAAGGGTGAGACGAAGTCGTCGATCGTCACCCGCGACGGCCTGCAGGTGGACCTCCGTGTGATCCCGAAGCCGGCGTGGGGCGCCGCGATGATCTACTTCACAGGCTCGAAGGCGCACAACGTGCGGATCCGTGAGCTCGCGGTCCGCGCCGGCCTCAAGCTGAACGAGTACGGGCTGTTCGACGCGACCGGTGGCGACCTGCTGGCCGCCCGGACCGAGCGCGCGGTGTACGAGCGGCTCGGCCTGCCCTACATCGAACCCACGCTCCGGGAGGACCTCGGCGAGGTGGAGGCGGCCCTGGCCGGGTCGCTCCCGTCGCTCGTCACCGCGAAGCGGATCCGTGGCGACCTCCACACGCACACCGATCTGACCGACGGGAGGGCGTCGCTCGAGGCGATGCTCGGTGCCGCAGCCACGAGGGGCTACGACTACTACGCCGTGACCGACCACGCACCCGACCTCCCGATGCATCGGATGACCGACGAGAAGATGCTGGCCCAACGCGAACGCATCCACGCCCTCCAGGACCGCTTCCCCTCGATGACGCTGCTGCACGGCAGCGAGCTGAACATCGGCCCCGACGGACGCGTCGACTGGGGCGCCGAGTTCCTGGACGGGTTCGACGTGACGGTGGCCTCGGTCCACTCGCACTTCCGTCAGCCGCGCGACGAGATGACCGCGCGGGTGATCAAAGCGATGGAGAACCCGCACGTCAACGTGATCGGGCATCTCACCACGCGACTGATCGGCAGGCGCGAGCCCGTGGACCTCGACCTCGATGCGGTCTTCGCGGCCGCGGCCCGCACCGGCACCGCGCTCGAGATCGACGCTTACCCTGACCGGCTCGATCTGCGCGACGACCACGTCCGGCGAGCGAAGCGCCACGGGGTGCGGTTCGCGATCGACACCGATAGTCACGCGATCGGTCACCTCGACTTCATGCGGTACGGGGTCGGCGTCGCGCAACGAGGGTGGCTGACGCCCGGCGATGTGATCAACACCTGGCCGCTCACGAAGCTGCGACGGTTCCTGCGGAAGGGCCGCTGAGGTGTCGCGGCTCCCGCGAGCCCTCTTCGAGCGAGCCGCGCCGGAGGTCGCCCCCGACCTGCTCGGCCAGATCCTCGCCCGAAGGCTCACGGACGGGACGATCCTCCGGGCGCGGATCGTGGAGACCGAGGCCTACGAGGCCGACGACCCGGCGAGTCACTCGTTCCGAGGCCCGACGCAACGCAACGCGACGATGTTCGGGGGGCCGGGGCGGTTGTACGTGTACTTCACCTACGGCATGCACTGGTGCATGAACGTCGTGACCGGCTCGCACGGCCACGGCAGCGCGGTGCTCCTGCGTGCGGGGGAGCCGCTCGAGGGGATCGACGCGATGGCGGCCCTCCGTGGGACGGACCGTGTGGGTCTCCTGTGCGCGGGTCCCGCGCGCTGGGCGCAGGCCTTCGGGGTGTCGGCCGCCGAGGACGGTGCCGACCTGATCCGTGGGCGGGATCTGTGGCTCGAGCTGGGGACCCCGGTACCACGCGCGCGGGTCGTGGCGGGTCCGCGCGTCGGTATCCGTCGGGGGACGGAGCGGTGCTGGCGGTTCCTCGAGGCGGGGAGCCCGTGGGTGTCTACGCCTCGGGCTCGGACGCCATCGCCACCGTCATCGTGACGGTGCTGGTCTGGAACTCCGTCGTCCCACCCGCGGGGGACTGGTAGATCACGGCGCCCGCGGGCTGCGTCGACGACGCGACCTCCACCTGGACGTAGAAGCCGGCCTCCTCGAGCGTCGCCATCGCCTCGGCTTGCCCGACGCCCACCACCGATGGGACCACGACCTCCTGCAGGGAGGTCGGGTTCGTGCAGGTGGCGGTCGGTTCGGTGCCTTCGATGAAGTTCAGGATCTCGATGTTCTGCGGCAGCGTGTACTGGTTCGGCAAACAGGCAGGCTGTTGGGTGACATCGATCGCGACCGCGACGTAGCTGACCTCGGGGGTGGGGAACGGCTCCTGGGGGAGGTCTTGGGTGACCGCAAGCATCAGGTTGCGCCAGATCTGGGCCGGCCACGTCCCGCCGAACACCGTGATGCGGGTCCGGGGCGGCTCCATCGGGATCTGTCCTTCGAGGAACCCGACCCATACCGCCGCCGAGAGCTGCGGCACCGCGCCCACGAACCACGCGTTGTCGTGATCGTCGTCGGTGCCCGTCTTACCGATCTGCGGACGCCCGATGTTGGCGGCGGTCCCCGTCCCATACTGGACGGCCTCCTGGAGGATGTCGGTCGCCGCCGCGGCTACCTCGGGCGCCACGACCTGCTCGGCCCGCGGCTCTGCCTGCCACAGGACCTCGCCCTGTGCGTCGACGACGCTGATCGCCGGCACCGGGTGGACGTGTCGCCCGCCTGTGGCGAGCGTCCCGTAGGCAGAGGCCATCTCGAGGGTGTTGGCTTCGTTGGACCCCAGGACGGCCGACAGGTAGGGGTCGAGCGCTTCGTCGGGCTCCGCCACGCGAGGGCAGCAGCGCATCCCCATCCTCTGCGCGGTCTCGACCACGGTCTGCGGCGTGAGACGCTCGATCAGCTGCGCATAGACGGTGTTGACCGAGCTCACGGTGGCCGAGCGCAGGGTCATCGTGCCGTACCCGCCCCCCTCGGCGTTCGTCACGTGCCAGACGTTGCCGCCGTCGAGCGCGATATCGATCGAGCCGGGGGCGGAGAACAACGTGTCGGGGGAGTACCCGTTCTCGAGCGCGGCCACGAGGGCGAACGGTTTGAACGCCGATCCGGTCTGTCGCCCCGAGCCGCCCGCGCCCGTCGCGAGGTTGACGCGCCCGGCAAGGTCGTTCGCCCAGTAGTCGGCGTCGCGACCGCCCACGATCGCGCGAACGTACCCTGTTCGCGGGTCGAGCACCGTGACCGCCGCGTCGGGGTCGCCCGGGAACGACAGGACCGACGTCACCGCGTCCTCGGCGGCGGCCTGGACGTCGGGGTCCAGGGTGGTGGTGATCCGCAATCCTCCCGTGAACAGCAGCCGTTCGCGGTCGCCTCGGGTCTCGCCGAAGGCCCGGTTGGCGAGGAACCATCGCTTGAACAGATCCACGAAGTAGGGGTAGGCGTAGGTGCTGCGGACCTCGTCGTGGCGCAGTTCGATCGGCTCGGCGATCGCGTCCAGGAACTCCGGGCGCGTGAGCATCCGCTCGCGACGCATCAGCTTGAGCACGACGCCACGGCGCCCCAGCGCCGACTCCGGTCGGACGTTAGGGTCGAAGTGCGTCGGGGCGGTGATGAGCCCGGCGAGCATCGCCGACTGCGCGACGGAGAGCTCCGCGGCGTCCACCCCGAAGAACGTGCGCGCCGCCGCCTGGGCTCCGTACGCTCCCTGCCCGAAATAGACGGTGTTGAGGTATTGCGTCAGGATCTGTCCCTTCGTGAGGCGATCCTCCATCTGCCACGCGAGCACGGCCTCCTCGTACTTGCGCGCGAAGGTCTCCTCGTCGCCCACGTACAGGTTCTTCACGAGTTGCTGCGTGATCGTGGAGCCCCCTTCGACGACCTCACCGCCCGAGAGGTTCACCCAGGCGGCCCGGGCGATCGCTTCGGGGTCGACCCCGTGGTGCTGGAAGAACCGGCGGTCCTCGATCGCAACGGTGGCGTCGCGGAGCGCATCGGGCATCTCCCGGGAGCGCAGGACGACGCGATCCTCGGTCGCGTGCAGCGCCGTGATCAGCGAGCCATCCGATGCGTAGAGGAACGACGTCTGGGCGAGTGAGCGCTCCCGGTAGTCGTCAAGGTCCGGGAGCGCGCACGCGGTCCCGACCACGGCGAGCAGCATGATGAGGGCGACCGGCCCCCGGGCGTGGCGCATGGGCAAAGGGTACCGGCGGCCCGCACGAGGGCTCGTAGCCGAGCGGTCACGTTCCTGTGCGTTCGCCCGACCACGGGATACCCTGTGTCGCGAGTCCGAGAAGGAGACCCGATGTCACGAGAGATGCTCAACGAGACGACGTTCACCACCCTCCCGGCGCCGCCGACTCCGATCGACCTGGGCGCCCAGCCTCGGGTGATGACGGTCAGGGGCACCGTCGGCCGGGCCGGGGTGCTGCTCGCCCTCGCAGTGGCGAGCGCAACGTTCGGCTGGAACAACGCCGGCGAGATACTGTCCACCGCGAACGTCGTCTTGCTGATCGGTGTGTTCGGGCTGATGGCGCTGTCCGTCATGACCGCCCGGCGTCCGCAGATCGCGCCCGTGACGGGACCGGTCTACGCGGTGGTGATGGGGCTGTGGGCCGGCGCGATCTCCGCCCTCTACGAGGCGGCCTATCCGGGCATCGTGCTCCAGGCCGTGTTCGCGACCTTCTCGGTGTTCCTCGCGTGCCTGGTGCTCTACGTGACGCGGATCGTGAAGGTCACCGACCGGTTCGTGTTCACGGTCAGCGTGGCGGGAGCGGGCATCGCGCTCATGTACCTCGCGACGTGGATCCTGTCGGCGTTCGGGATCCGGATGCCTTTCATCAACTCACCCGACCCGATCGGTATCGCGATCTCCGTGGGGATCTGCATCGTGGCCGCACTGTTCCTGTTCATCGACTTCCGGGTGATCGAGGAGGGCGCGGCCAGGCAGGCACCGAGCTACATGGAGTGGTACGCGGCGTTCGGTCTGATGGCCACGTTGATCTGGATCTACTTCGAGGTGCTCCGTCTGATCGGCAAGGTCAGGAGCTGACGACGGCGCCCTGCCGGTTGCTCCGATCGAGAGCCTGCGAGCCATGACGAGCGTCCCGATCGAGGTCTTCACGGCGGGCGCGGTCGACGTGATCCCCGACCGAGGGCTGCGCGACAAGCTTGCCCTGGGGCGGTCGCTCAGGGTGAAGCTCGGGATCGATCCCAGCCGCCCCGACCTGACGCTCGGGCACACGGTCGTCCTGCGCAAGCTCCGGCAGTTCCAGGACGCAGGGCACACAGCGGTCCTGATCGTCGGGGACTTCACTGGGCGGGTCGGGGACCCCTCGGGACGTTCGGACACCCGCCCGATGCTCACCGAGGAGGAGGCCGACGCGAACGCGCGGACCTATCTGGAGCAGGCCGGGCTCGTCCTCGATCTCGATCGAGCGGAGGTCCGGCGCAACTCGGAGTGGCTGGGGTCCCTCGGCAGCGACGGACTGATCCGGCTCGCGTCGGCCGCAACCGTCGCCCAGATGCTCGAGCGGGAGGACTTCCGCTCCCGCTATCAGCAGGGACATCCGCTGAGCGTCGTCGAGTTGCTCTACCCGCTCCTGCAGGGGTACGACTCGGTCGCGATCGAGGCGGACGTCGAGCTGGGCGGCACCGACCAGACGTTCAACCTGTTGATGGGCCGCGAGGTCCAACGCGCATACGGCCAGGAGCCGCAGGTCGTGCTCACGACCCCGCTGATCGAGGGGCTCGACGGCGTCCGCAAGATGTCGAAATCGCTCGACAACTACGTGGGGCTCACGGAGCCGCCCGACGATCAGTTCGGCAAGCTGATGTCGATCCCCGACGGCCTGATCGCGAAGTACGAGCTCCTCTGCACGGACCTTGGCCCCGAGGACCACGTGAGGGTCCTCGCCGGCCTGGCGGACGGCTCGATCCATCCGAACGTCGAGAAGCGCAGGATGGCGCGGGCGATCGTCGACCTGTACCACGGTCCGGGCGCAGGGGTGCAGGCGGAGGCGCGGTTCGACCAGGTGTTCAAGCGCCACGAGCTCCCCCGGACATCTCCGAGGTGACGCTACCGTCCGACGCGGTCCGCGAGGGGACGATCTGGCTGGCGCGGGCGCTGGTGACCGCTGGCCTGGCGTCCTCGAACGCGGAGGCGCGACGCTCGATCGCGCAGGGTGCCGTCCGGATCGACGGCGAGCAGGTGACGGACCCCGATGTGGAGCTGTCGCCCGAGCAGCTGATCGGGAAGGTCGTGCAGGTGGGGAAGCGCCGGTTCGCGCGCATCGCCGGCGTCGTATGATGGGAAGCAGATCCGAACAGTGGTTCGACGCGGGCCGCTGAAGTTGACGGCTCGCACACGACTGGTACCATCATCGGTCGGCGCGGTTTCCCCGCGGTCAGCATGCCTGCCTGCCGGGGAGTTCCCTGCCCACTCGCACCTTGAGAACTGAACAGCGTGTGAATGCCAGTGCCTCGTCGGATCGAGGCGTGGTTCGCCACGTCCGGTCCAGACGGTAGTACACATCGATCCATCCTCCTCGGAGGGTGGGTCGGGAACAGGTCGGCGTGGAGGTGCCTCTTCGCGCCGGCCGACTCCACCAAGATCCACGATCGGACGGCCTTCGGGCTCGACGATCGGAGATCTCTACGGAGAGTTTGATCCTGGCTCAGGACGAACGCTGGCGGTGCGCCTAACACATGCAAGTCGAACGGTGAAGCGGGCTTCGGCCCGTGGATCAGTGGCGAACGGGTGCGTAACACGTGGGCAACCTGCCCCTCACACTGGGATAACTCCGGGAAACCGGGGCTAATACCGGATACTCCGACCGATCCGCATGGATCGGTCGGGAAAGGTCCGCCGGTGAGGGATGGGCCCGCGGCCTATCAGCTTGTTGGTGGGGTAACGGCCTACCAAGGCGACGACGGGTAGCTGGTCTGAGAGGACGACCAGCCACACTGGGACTGAGATACGGCCCAGACTCCTACGGGAGGCAGCAGTGGGGGATCTTGCGCAATGGGCGAAAGCCTGACGCAGCGACACCGCGTGAGGGACGACGGCCCTCGGGTTGTAAACCTCTTTCGGCAGGGACGAAGCGATCGTGACGGTACCTGCAGAAGAAGCTCCGGCTAACTACGTGCCAGCAGCCGCGGTAAGACGTAGGGAGCGAGCGTTGTCCGGATTCATTGGGCGTAAAGAGCGCGCAGGCGGCCTGGTAAGTCGGATGTGAAAACCCGGAGCTCAACTCCGGGCGTGCATCCGAAACTGCCCGGCTAGAGGTAGGTAGGGGAGATCGGAATTCCTGGTGTAGCGGTGGAATGCGCAGATATCAGGAGGAACACCGGTGGCGAAGGCGGATCTCTGGGCCTTACCTGACGCTCAGGCGCGAAAGCTAGGGGAGCAAACAGGATTAGATACCCTGGTAGTCCTAGCTGTAAACGTTGGGTGCTAGGTGTGGGTGGACATCGACCCCATCCGTGCCGAAGCTAACGCATTAAGCACCCCGCCTGGGGAGTACGGCCGCAAGGCTAAAACTCAAAGGAATTGACGGGGCCCCGCACAAGCGGCGGAGCATGTTGCTTAATTCGATGCAACGCGAAGAACCTTACCTGGGCTTGACATGCAGGGTGAAACCCGCGAAAGCGGGCGCTCTTCGGAGCCTGCACAGGTGGTGCATGGCTGTCGTCAGCTCGTGCCGTGAGGTGTTGCCTTAAGTGGCGCAACGAGCGCAACCCCTGTCCTTAGTTGCCAGCGGATCATGCCGGGAACTCTAGGGAGACTGCCGGTGCCAAACCGGAGGAAGGTGGGGACGAAGTCAAGTCATCATGCCCCTTATGTCCAGGGCTGCAAACATGCTACAATGCTCGGTACAAAGGGCTGCGATCCCGCAAGGGGGAGCGAATCCCAGAAAGCCGGGCTCAGTTCGGATCGGGGTCTGCAACTCGACCCCGTGAAGTTGGAGTCGCTAGTAATCGCAGATCAGCACTGCTGCGGTGAATACGTTCCCGGGGCTTGTACACACCGCCCGTCACACCACGAAAGTGGGCAACACCCGAAGCCGGTGGCCTAACCCTTGTGGAGGGAGCCGTCGAAGGTGGGGCTCGCGATTGGGGTGAAGTCGTAACAAGGTAGCCGTACCGGAAGGTGCGGCTGGATCACCTCCTTTCTAAGGAGCCATTTGGCACTCCGATCTGCCGGCATCCGTCCGGCGACCGATCGGAAGACTCCAGGTCGATGGCACTGGCGCCCTCGCATCCCTTACGGGGATCGAGGGCACACGCTGTTCAGCTTTGAGGGTGCGAGCCCTCGGGCACCTTGAGAACTCGATAGCGAGCGCGAGCATCTAGAAGAAAGTCAAGTTATGAAGGGCTTACGGTGGATGCCTTGGCGCCAAGAGCCGATGAAGGACGCGTCTGGCTGCGAAAAGCTGCGGGGAGCTGCCGAGAGAGCTTTGATCCGCAGGTGTCCGAATGGGGAAACCCGGCCGGGGTCATGCCCGGTCACCCATGCCTGAACACATAGGGCATGAGGAGGGAACCGCCCGAAGTGAAACATCTCAGTAGGGCGAGGAAGAGAAAGCAACCGCGACTCCCCTAGTAGCGGCGAGCGAACGGGGATCAGCCTAAACCGGGGCGGTGTCAAGCCCGACGGCGTTGCCGTCCCGGTGTCGTGGGACCCACTCGAACCCCCGTCGGAGGGTTCAAGGAGTTACAAAACCGACGTCTAGACGAAGGCCATGGAAAGGGCCGCCAGAGCGGGTAACAGCCCCGTAGTCGAAAGGCGAGCGGACTCCTCGTGGGGATCCCGAGTAGCACGGGACCCCTGAAATCCCGTGTGAATCTGGGGGGACCACCCCCTAAGGCTAAGCACTCCTTGGCGACCGATAGTGAACCAGTACCGTGAGGGAAAGGTGAAAAGCACCCCGGGAGGGGAGTGAAATAGCACCTGAAACCGTGAGCCTACAAGCAGTCGGAGCTCCGACCTGGGTAACCAGGAGGGGTGACGGCGTGCCTTTTGAAGAATGAGCCGGCGAGTTAGCGGTGCGCGGCGAGGTTAAGTCATCTGACGAAGCCGAAGCGAAAGCGAGTCTGAAACAGGCGTACAGTCGCGTGCCCTAGACCCGAAGCCGAGTGATCTACCCATGGGCAGGTTGAAGCGAGGGTAAGACCTCGTGGAGGACCGAACCCACCAGGGTTGAAAACCTGGGGGATGACCTGTGGGTAGGGGTGAAAGGCCAATCAAACTCGGTGATAGCTGGTTCTCCCCGAAATGCCTTTAGGGGCAGCCTCGGGCGTTCTCCGACGGAGGTAGAGCACTGATTGGGCTAGGGGGCCTACAAGCTTACCGACCTCAGTCAAACTCCGAATGCCGTCGGACCAGAGCCCGGGAGTGAGGGCGCGGGGGCTAAGCTCCGTGTCCGAGAGGGAAACAACCCAGATCGCCAGCTAAGGTCCCTAAGTTCGTGCTAAGTGGGTAAGGATGTGGGAGTGCCCAGACAACCAGGAGGTTGGCTTAGAAGCAGCCATCCTTGAAAGAGTGCGTAATAGCTCACTGGTCAAGTGTTCCTGCGCCGACGATGTAACGGGGCTCAAGCACGACACCGAAGCTGCGGGATCCGCCGAATCACCCGGCCCTCGAGGGAGGCCTCGTGGGTCCAAGTGGGCGGATCGGTAGGGGAGCGTTCCCACGCGAGTGAAGCGGCGGGGTAACCCAGCCGTGGACGCGTGGGAAGTGAGAATGCCGGCATGAGTAGCGAAAGAGGGGGGAGGAACCCCTCCGCCGAATGTCCAAGGGTTCCTGGGGAAGGTTCATCCGCCCAGGGTTAGTCGGGACCTAAGCCGAGGTCGACAGACGTAGGCGATGGACGACTGGTTGATATTCCAGTACCACCTTGATCGCGCCCAGGCCGAATCCGAGGCACTAAGGGAACCCCTTCGGGGGCTACCGACCCACTCGGTACTAGGCCAGCGATGGGGGGACGCAGGAAGGTAGCTCGACCCAGGCGTTGGTTGTCCTGGGGCAAGTGCGTAGGGAGGCTTCCCAGGCAAATCCGGGAGGCCACATATCCTGAGACACGATGCCGAGCCGTTCAGGCGAAGCGAGTGATCCTCTACTGCCGAGAAAAGCCTCTAGCGAGTGGTCAAGGTGCCCGTACCCCAAACCGACACAGGTGGACACGTAGAGAATACGAAGGCGATCGAGAGAACCCTGGTTAAGGAACTCGGCAAATTGCGTCCGTAACTTCGGGAGAAGGACGACCGCGTTAGGGTGAACGACTTCGCGTCGTGAGCTCGAAGCGGTGGCACAAACCAGGCCCAAGCGACTGTTTACTAAAAACACAGGTCCGTGCGAAGTCGCAAGACGATGTATACGGACTGACGCCTGCCCGGTGCCGGAACGTTAAGGGGAGAGGTTAGCTGCTTCGGTGGCGAAGCTTTGAACCCAAGCGCCGGTAAACGGCGGCGGTAACTATAACCGTCCTAAGGTAGCGAAATTCCTTGTCGGGTAAGTTCCGACCTGCACGAATGGCGTAACGACTTGGGCACTGTCTCAACCAGGGACTCGGCGAAATTGCAGTACGAGTAAAGATGCTCGTTACCCGCGGAAGGACGGAAAGACCCCGGGACCTTTACTGCAGCTTGATGTTGGGTTTTGGCATGTGTTGCGTAGGATAGGTGGGAGGCGTTGAAGCGGAGCTTTCGGGCTTCGTGGAGCCAACCTTGAAATACCACCCTTCACCTGTTGGGACTCTAACCGCGACCCGTGATCCGGGTTCGGGACAGCGTCTGGTGGGCAGTTTAACTGGGGCGGTTGCCTCCCAAAATGTAACGGAGGCGCCCAAAGGTTCCCTCAGTCTGGTTGGCAATCAGACGTCGAGTGCAAGGGCACAAGGGAGCTTGACTGCGAGATCGACGGATCGAGCAGGAGCGAAAGCTGGGCCTAGTGATCCGACGACGCTGTGTGGAAAGGTCGTCGCTCAACGGATAAAAGGTACCCCGGGGATAACAGGCTGATCCTGCCCAAGAGTCCATATCGACGGCAGGGTTTGGCACCTCGATGTCGGCTCGTCTCATCCTGGGGCTGGAGCAGGTCCCAAGGGTCGGGCTGTTCGCCCGTTAAAGAGGCACGCGAGCTGGGTTTAGAACGTCGTGAGACAGTTCGGTCCCTATCCTCCGTGGGCGTAGGAGGCTTGACGGGAGCTGCCCCTAGTACGAGAGGACCGGGGCGGACGAACCTCTGGTGTGCCAGTTGTCGCGCCAGCGGCACGGCTGGTTGGCCACGTTCGGAAGGGATAAGCGCTGAAAGCATCTAAGTGCGAAGCTCGCCCGGAGATGAGGCCTCCCACTGGGAGACCAGGTAAGGGCCCTGGAAGACCACCAGGTTGATAGGCGGGAAGTGGAAGCGCGGCAACGCGCGGAGCTGACCCGTACTAATAGCCCGAGGACTTGACCCTCTTCACTTCTTGCTCGCGCTCGCTATCGCTGTTCTCGAGGATCGCTCGAGGGCGGCACCCTCATCATCGTCCGTGATCGGACACCGCGTTTCGGTGGCCATGGCGGAGGGGGAACACCCGGTCCCATCCCGAACCCGGAAGTTAAGCCCTCCAGCGCCGATGGTACTGCCTGGGTGACTGGGTGGGAGAGTAGGTCGCTGCCGAGACATCGTACGAACGGGCCGCCTTCGGGCGGCCCGTTCGTTTCCCGTAGCCTGGAGGCCACGATGCCGAAGTCCCTGCAGCCCCGCGCCGGACGCAAGCCGCGAGGCACGCCCTCGAAGGCATCGGAGCTACCCCGCGACGTCCTCGAGGAGGTCCGCCGATCGACCCGCCCGACGGTGCTCGACGATACGGTCTCGCGGCTCGCGCGGGCGATCGAGCTGCTCGAGCGCGACGACCCTGGCGCCGCGGTGGTCGAGGCCGAGAAGGCGAAGCGCCTATCGAGCCGCTCGAGCAGCGTTCGCGAGGTGTACGGGCTCGCGCTGTACGGCGTCGGCCGCTGGAACGAGGCCCTCGCCGAACTCAAGGCGTACAAGCGGATGACCGGCGAGGTCGACCAGAACCATCTGATCGCGGACTGCCTACGGGCGGTGGGCAAACCGGCCGATGCCGTTCCGCTCGCCGACGAGGTACTGCGGACGAAGAAGGTCGGGAACGAGGTGAAGGCCGAGTCGGTGATCGTGGCGGCATCGGCCCTCGCCGATCAGGGTCGCTTCGCGGAGGCGCTCGCCTACCTGGGGAGAGCTCGGACCCGGGAAGACGTCGCTGAGGGGTACACGCTGCGCCTGTGGTACGTCAAGGGCGACATCCTGGAGAAGGCTGGCCGACCAGAGGATGCGGCGACCGAGTTCCGGAAGATCCTCCGTCACGACTCCGCGGCCTTCGACGTGGCCGAGCGGCTGTCTCAGCTGCCCTGAGGGGCGGCGTCGGCGTCCCGGCGCCTGCGCCAATAGCGCGTGAGACCCTGCGCGTTCATCCGGATCGACCCGAGGGCGTCGTACCGCTCCAGGTCGAACGGAGCGCCTCCCGAGTCGACCTCGAACTCCTCGCGCGCCTGCGCGGTGAGACGCGCGACGAGCGCATCCTCGTCGAGCGGAGGATCCTCGGTGAGCGCCTCGCGGACCGTATCCGACCACCGACGGATCCGTTCGGCTGCCACGTCGAATCCCTCGTCCGGGTCGGGCACCGGGCCGAAGTGCGAGGTCAGCAGGGTGCTCGGGTGAACCTGGCGCATCTCCTCGATCGTCGCGAGCGCGACCTCCACATCCACCTCAGGGGGCGGCAGGGCGGGACGGAAGCTGGGGCCGTACGGCAGGTACGAGCCGATCGCCTCACCCGTGAACAGCGCACCGGTCGCGTCGTCGTGCAGCGCGACGTGATGCGAGGCGTGTCCAGGCGTGTGGAGGACGCGCAGGCACCGATCGCCCAACGGGATCTCGTCTCGGTCGGTCACCGCCCGCACCCGGTCCGACGGACAGGCACGCATCTCGCCGTAGAGAGCCACCATCCGCTCCTCGCCGTACGTGCGGGCGGTGCTCGAGACCAGTCGCGTCGGATCGACCAGGTGGCGGGCGCCGACCTCGTGGACCCAAACGGTGGCGTTCGGGTGGCGCTCGAGGAGCGCGCCGGCGCCACCCGCGTGGTCCATGTGGACGTGCGTGACGACCACGTGCGCGAGGTCGGCGGGACCGACCCCGAGTCGCCCGAGACCATCGACGATCGTCGGTCCGTCGCTCCCGGGTCCGGTCTCGATCAGGCAGGGCTCGGCGGCCGCAACCAGGTACACCGCGTTGAGCTCGCGGCAACCGGCCATCCCGGTGTCGATCGCCGTGATGCCGTCTGCAACCTCGCTCAAGAGGGGTTGGGGGTGTCGGAGCTCCATCGTGGAGAGTCTCGCAGAGGCTCCCTCAGACGGGAGGGTCCGCCCACGGATCGTCCGGCGCCTGGATCCACGTACCGATCGGCACGGGACCGGTTCCGATGTCGGCGGTCGTCGGTACCCTCGTAGCGAGCTGACCTCCCCCGCGAGACGCGGCGATCGCGAGACGCCGCAGGAAGTGGTGGATCTATGGTCACGGTCAATGTCGTCGTTCTCGCGGGCACCGTCGCCGCCGAGCCGGTACAACGCCGGATGCCGTCGGGCGACGAGGTCACCGAGCTGCGCGTGTCCGTTCCGGAGGTGGGCAGGCGCCTGCTTCCCCTCCCGGTCGCGGCGTGGCACGCCACCGTCGGCTCTGGTGCGCTCGACGGGATCGTGAAGGGCGATCCCGTGCTCGTGCACGGGCAGCTGGTCCGCCGCTTCTACCGGAGCGGGGCCGGAGCGCGGAGCCTCACCGAGGTGGTCGCGACGGGGATCAAGAAGCTCCAAGCGCCGGTGGAGGAGTGACGGCGTTCAGTCGAGCGGCATCATGATCATGCCCGTGCGCGGCTTCGGCCAGAAGAACGTCGATTTGCGGGGCAGTCGGTCGCCGAGCGCCACCGCGGCCATGATCCGATCGGGGTGAGTTGCGGGCAGCAGGTAGGCAGCCACGGCCTGGCCGGTGCGGACCATCTCGTCGGCGTCTTCAGCGTCGTGAGTGAACCGCAAGGCGCCACCGGGTGCCGTGCGGTCGAGGATCTCGTCATGAAGCGTCCGGACGACGGGCGGCCCCCCCTCGAGTCGGTGCAGCCGGTACTCGGGGAGACCGTCACGCCCGGCCACCACGGTGGCGAAGACCCCGGTGGCGTCGTCGACCGCGGCGAGGGCATCGGCGAGATCCGTGACGGGGTCCCCGTCGGCCGGAGCCTCCCCCTCGAGCTGCACGCGATGGTACGGCAGGACGGGGACGGTCTGACTGCCAGCATCCACGAGCAGCGTGAGGATCCGATCCCAGGGGCCGGGGCCATCGGCGGCGTGACGCTCGTCGCGGTAGGCGATGGCCGTGGTGTACCGGTGGTGGCCGTCGGCGATCAGGAGAGGCTCGTCGGCCACCCAGCCGTCGATCGGGGTATCGCCGTCAACCGACCACATCCGGTGGGTGACCCCCTCGCTGTCGCGGACCTGGTAGTGGGCAGGAGCCTGCGCGGTGCGGCGGAGGAGGTCGTGCAGGGGCTCGCAAGGGCCCGCGATCGTGCCGTAGATCGCGGACAGGTGGGTGGCGGTCGCCCGCAGCAGGCACAGTCGGTCCTCGATCGGTCCGGGCATCACGTGTTCGTGCGGCAAGACCCTGTCGCCCCAGGGCTCGAGGTCCATGGCACAGAAGACGCCGCGGATCCGCCGCTCGGCGCCGTCGAGCTCGAAGGACAACTCGTAGGCGAAGTACGCCGGAGGGGTCCTGCGCAGGACGCCCCTGCGGGTCCACCCGTGGAGTAGCTCGGCGGCGCCGACGTAGCGGTTGTCGGGAGCCTCGGGGTCGTCGTTCCCTTCGGCGAGGTCCAGGTGCACGATGTTGTGCGCGCTCGCGTCCAGGTAGGAACGTCTGCGGGACTCGCTGATAACGTCGTACGGCGGCGCCGTGAGCCGGTCGAGGGGGCCGGCGATCGCGGGGTCGTAGACGAGCCCGGAGAACGGAGCGATGCGTGGCACGCGACCTGTATAGCAGGCGGCTCGATCCCGAGACCGCCTATGACCTGTACGCGCGGGGATGTTCCCTGCTCCTCGAGGGGCACCCGCACCAGGCGGCGATGCTGTTGGGACGTGCCAAGCTCCTCGAGCCGGAGAAGGCGTCGATCCGCGAGGCGCTGGGCCGTGCGTTGTTCGAGGCCGGGAGGACGGCGCGGGCCCGGCGCGAGTTCACGAAGGCCGTCCAGCTGCAGCCGACCGACGACTACGCGCACTTCGCGCTCGCGCTCGCCTGCGAACGGACCGGACAGCGCGACCGGGCCCGCGGGCACGCGAAGCTCGCCGTCGCGATGCGACCGGGCGTCGAGGACTACGAGCGGACCCTCGCCCGCCTGGATCGAGCCTCGTGATCGTCGAGCCCTACCGCGCCGTCCTGTTCGACCTCGACGGGGTCCTGTACCGCGGAGCCGAGCCGATCCCGGGAGCCGGGGCGACGATCGAGTGTCTGCGTGCGCTGGGCAAGGGGGTCGCCTTCGTCACGAACAACTCGGCGCGGACCCCGGAGGCGGTCGTCGAGCACCTCGGTGCGGTCGGGATCGAGGCCGCGGTGGGGGAGGTGCAGACCTCGGCACTCGCGACCGCGCAGCTCCTGGCCGGGCGCGGCGTCGCGACCGCCTTCGTCGTGGGTGAGGGGGGGCTGCGCACCGCGCTGAGTGACGCGGGGGTGCGCGTCGTGGACGGTGAGCTGCCCGATGCCCAGGCCGTCGTCGTCGGGTGGGACCGCACCGTGGACTACGCGAAGCTCCGGACCGCCTCGATCTTGATCCAGCGGGGCGCGGCGTTCGTGGCGTCGAACGCCGATGCGTCCTTCCCGGCCGCCGACGGGACGCTCTGGCCCGGAGCGGGGGCCCTCATCGCGGCGATCCAAACCACGACGGGGGTCTCGGCCGAGGTCGTGGGCAAGCCGCACGCGCCCGTCCTCGAGGCCGCGCTCGCACGCGCAGGAGGAGGACGCCCGCTCCTGGTGGGCGACCGGCTCGACACCGACATCGCGGGCGCCCGGGGTCTCGGATGGGACTCCGTCCTCGTGCTCAGCGGGATCTCGACGCTGGAGGACGTGGCCGCCACCGGGATCGAACCGACGTACGTGCTCGACAGCGTCGCCGATCTCGTCGCGACGGGCGGGGCTGACCGGCCCGCCGGGGTGCGGACGTAGACTGGTCGGGAACCCCTTCAGGAAGGGAGCCACGGATGACCAAGCTCGACGACGTCCGAAAGACCTTCGAGGCTGCTCTCGGGAACCTGACCCCTGCCAGAGCGCAGGAGCTGGCCAAGGGTCTGGAGCCGAACGCCGCGAAGGAGCAGATCGCGAAGACCGCCGCCGACATGATCGAGTGGTCGCAACGCAACCGCGAACGACTGAGCGACTTCATCCGCAAGGAGATCAAGACCCAGGTCTCCCAGATGGGGCTCGCGACGCAGGACGAGGTCGACGCCCTCAAGAAGCGCGTCCGCGAGCTGGAGCGGGCCGCGGGGATGACCGCCTCAGGTCGCAAGAAGACCACCGCCAAGAAGACGACCGCGAGGAAGACCACCGCCAAGAAGGCGACGACGTCGAAGCCGTCGGGTTCCGCGGGCTCCGTGATCGCTCCGCCGGCGTCGACCGGCTGACCCGGATCGACGCGATGACCCGCCGCCGACTCGACGCCGAGCTGGTGCGGCGGGGACTCGTGTCCAGCCGCACGGAGGCCCAAGAGGCGGTGCGGGCAGGGCTCGTGACCGTCGGGGGCGCGCCGGCCACGAAGGCCGCCACCTTGGTGGCGGCCGATGCCCCCGTCGCCCTCTCGGGCGGCGGGAGACGCTTCGCGTCGCGCGCCGGGGGCAAGCTCGCAGCCGCCCTCGAGCGCTTCGACGTCACCGTCTCGGGGCGGGTGTGTCTCGATGCGGGTGCCTCGACCGGGGGCTTCACCGACTGCCTGCTGCAGGCGGGCGCCGCGACGGTCGTGGCGGTCGACGTGGGGTACGGGCAGCTCGCGTGGGAGCTCCGCTCCGATCCTCGCGTGATCGTGATGGAGCGAACGAACGTCCGGGAGATCACCCCCGACGATCTCCCCGTGACGCCGGAGCTGGTCGTGGCGGATCTCTCCTTCATCTCGCTGACCCTCGTCATGCCGATGCTCGCCGCGCTGGCTCCAGAGCTGGTCGTGCTCGTGAAGCCGCAGTTCGAGGCCGGTCGGGCCGAGGTGGGCAGAGGCGGCGTGGTGCGTGACCCCGCGGTCTGGCGGCGGGTCCTGGGGCAGGTCGCGGACGCCGCCGAGACCTTGGGACTGGGCGTCGTCGCGGCGATGGCCTCGCCGCTGCCGGGCTCCGCCGGCAACGTCGAGTTCGTGCTCCACCTGCGTCGCGACTCGGGCTCCACGGCCGACCTGGACGCCGCCGCCGACGAAGGGCGGGAGGTGGCGCGGTGAGTGTCGTCGGATTCCTCGTCCACGAACGACGGGAGGCGGCCGTGCGGGCCGGGGACGAACTCGCCCGCCGACTCCGCGACGACGGCGTGAACACGGTCCGTCTGACGCCCGACGACGCCTCGATCCCGGTCGACCTCGTCGTGGCCGTGGGTGGCGACGGGACGTTCCTTCGGGCCGCGTTCGTCGCCTCGCGGGTGCGAGCGCCCGTCTTGGGTGTGAAGGTCGGGCGGCTGGGGTTCCTGACCGAGGTGGAGCCGGCGGACGCGCTCCCGCTGATCCGCGACGCCCTCGAGGGACGGGCCCGGATCGAGGAGCGGCTCGCCGTGGTCGGCGAGACCGAGGTGGACGGCGCGTTCCCGCCCCAGTGGGGCATGAACGAGATCATGGTCGAGAAGCTCGCCCGTCAGCGGCTCGTCCGCCTCCGGGTCGAGGTCGACGGGGCCTACGTGACCACGTTCTCCGCCGACGGCGTGATCGTGGCGACCCCGACCGGGTCGACGGCGTACTCGTTCTCGGCGCGGGGCCCGATCGTGTCGCCCACCGTGCCCTGCCTGGTGGTGACGCCGATCGCGGCGCACATGGTGTTCGATCGGTCGTTCGTGCTCGCCGCGGACCAGGTGGTGACGTTGGAGGTGGTGGGGGAGGAGCCTGCGCTGCTGTCGGCGGACGGGCGCGAGACGGTCGAGGTGCCGGTCGGGACGAGGGTGCGGATCCGTGCGTCGAACCGCCCCGCGAGGTTCGTCCGCCGTGACGACGGATCCGCGTTCCTGCCCCGCGTACGGGAGAAGTTCGGCCTGCCGGGCGACCCGGACGCCGACGACGATCCGCCCGATGCCGGAGATGTCGGTCCCTCCGGCTAGGATGCGCCCGTGCTCCACCAGCTGCACATCAGCGGCCTCGGCGTGATCGACGACCTCGATCTCGAGCTGCACCCGGGTCTCAACGTCCTGACCGGTGAGACCGGCGCGGGCAAGACGATGGTGACCGTTGGGCTGGCCCTGGTGAGCGGGTCGCGCGCCAGCGCCCAGCTGGTCCGCTCGGGTGCCACGTCGGCCAGGGTCCAGGCCCGCTTCGACGCCCCCGACGCGGACGACGGGTGGGCCGAGGACGGCGAGGTGCTGCTGGCGCGCTCGGTCGGTGCCGACGGTCGCGGCGGCGCCAGGATCGGAGGTCAGCTCACGACCGCGTCCGCCCTGTCGGTTCTCGGGGGCAGACTGCTCGAGATCCACGGTCAGCACCACGCGCTGCGTCTGCTCGACGCCGCGACCCAGACGGCGTTCCTCGACCGAGCTGCCGGGAGCAGGCATCACGCCGCGGTGGAGGCGATGCGATCCACGTGGGAGCAGCTCGCCCACGCTCGTGAGGTCCTGCGGGAGCTCAGTGAGGCGATGCGCGAACGCGAGCGTGAAGCCGACCTCCTCGCGTATCAGGTGCGAGAGATCGAGTCGGTCGGCCCGGTCGAGGGTGACACGGAGGCGCTGACGGCGGAGGAGACCCGGCTCGGACACGTCGAACGGCTGCTCGAGCTGGCAGGTGCGGTCGAGACGGCGGTCGGCGGCGAGGGGGAGCGGCCGACTCCCTGTCCGACGCATCGAGCGCCTTGCGGGCCGGGGAGAGCCTCGACCCTTCGCTCGCCGAGCTCGCGACCCGCGGGCAGACGCTCGCGACCGACGCCGCAGAGCTCGCTCGCGACGTCCGCGACTATCGCGAGAGGCTGGCGGTCGACCCGGAGCGGCTCGAGGAGGTTCGCCAACGGATCGCGGCCCTGAAAGGCCTGCAGCGCAAGTATGGCGCTACCGACGCCGAGGTCATCGTGTTCCTCGGGGAGGCCCGCGAGCGCCTCGCGACCCTCGAAGGCGCCGACGAGCGACTTGCGGGTCTCGAGCACGAGGTGGTCGAGCTCGAGAGCGGCCTTCGCCGAGCGCTCCTCGGTGGTCACCGCCGGCAGGGCGAAGGCCGCCCCGCTCCTGGCCGCAAGCCTCACCAGGGAGCTGTCGGAACTGGGGATGCCCTCCGCCGAGATCGAGGTGATGCTCGTCGAGAACCCTCCCGGTCCGTCGGGGGTGGAGCGCGTGGAGCTCGGGCTGCGCCCGGGCACCGGGCAACCGTGGCTCCCGCTCGCGAAGGCTGCGAGCGGCGGCGAACTGTCGCGGGTGATGCTCGCGTGCCGGAGCGTCCTCGCCGACCTCGACGACGTGCCGACGCTCGTGTTCGACGAGGTGGATGCGGGGATCGGGGGAGAGGCCGGTCTCGCCGTCGGTCGGCGGCTCGCGCGGCTTGCGGACACCCGTCAGGTGCTCGTCGTGACCCATCTGCCGCAGATCGCGTGCTTCGCCGACCGCCATGTTCGGGTACGCAAGGACGACGGCCGGGCCACGGTCGAGGTGCTCGACGACGACGAGCGGATCCGCGAGCTGTCGCGGATGCTCGCCGGACTGGAGCGATCGGAGCACGCGGTCTCTCACGCCGAGGAGCTGCTCGCCGAGGCTGCCCGCGCCAGGTCCTGAGGGCCCGGACCGAGATTCCTCGTCCGAGCGGCGAACTCGCGACCCGAAACACCGTCCGTGTCGGTCCCATCTGCTAGTGTCGGGTCCCGTGGTGAGGGAGCACACGAAGTTCATCTTCGTCACGGGTGGTGTCGCCTCCGGTCTCGGGAAGGGCATCACCACCGCCTCCCTCGGCCGCCTCTTCACATCCCGCGGACTCAAGGTCGTTCTGCAGAAGCTCGACCCGTACGTCAACGTCGATCCGGGCACGATGAACCCGTTCGAGCACGGCGAGGTGTTCGTGCTCGACGACGGGGCGGAGACCGACCTCGACCTGGGTCACTACGAGCGGTTCCTCGACGCCGACCTGCACCGCGGATCCAACTTCACGACCGGAGCGGTCTACGGGTCGGTCCTGGCGAAGGAGCGTCGCGGCGACTACCTGGGCAAGACGGTCCAGGTGATCCCGCACATCACCGACGAGATCAAGAGCCGGGTCCGCGCGCTGGCCGAGGCGGAGCAAGCCGATCTGCAGATCGTCGAGATCGGGGGAACGGTCGGCGACATCGAGTCCCTGCCGTTCCTCGAGGCGATCCGCCAGCTCCGCAACGAGATCGGACGCGACCGGTGCGCGTTCGTCCACGTGTCGCTGATGCCGTTCATCGGCCCCTCCGGCGAGCTGAAGACCAAGCCCACGCAGCACTCGGTGAAGGAGCTACGCGCGCTCGGTCTGCAGCCCGACGCGATCGTGTGCCGCTCCGATCGCCCGATCGGTCGCAACCTCAAGGAGAAGATCTCCTTGCTCTGCGACGTGCCGATCGCCGGCGTGGTGAGCGCTCCCGACGCGCCGTCGATCTACGAGGTCCCGCTGGTCCTGAACCGGGAGGGCCTCGACGACCTGCTCGCGCTCCATCTACGGATCGACGAGGACCCGGATCTGTCGGAGTGGCTCGGCCTGGTCGAACGGGTCCACGCGGCGACCGACCCGGTCGACATCGCGGTCGTCGGCAAGTACGTGAACCTCCGTGACGCCTACCTGTCCGTGATGGAGGCACTCGCTCATGGCGGCTTCCATCACGGGGCGGACGTGCGCGTGCACTGGATCGCGTCCGACGACCTCGGCGGCGATGCCACGGCGGTAGCGCTCAGCGAGATGGACGGGGTGCTGATCCCCGGCGGGTTCGGGGTCCGCGGCGTGGAAGGCAAGATCGACGCCGTGCGGTTCGCACGCGAGGAGGCCGTGCCCTTCCTGGGGATCTGTCTGGGCCTCCAGTGCGCCGTCGTCGAGTTCGCCCGGCACGTGTGCGGCCTCGAAGGTGCGAACTCGAGTGAGTTCGACCCCGCCTGCGCCCACCCGGTCATCGATCTGCTCCCTGAGCAGAAGGATGTGACCGATCTCGGCGCCTCGATGCGACTCGGCGCGCAGCCCTGTTACCTGGAGCCGGGGTCGCGCGCTGCGGCGGCCTACGACGCCGACGTCGTCGAGGAGCGACACCGCCACCGGTTCGAGGTGAACCCCGCGTACCACGACCAGCTGCAGGCCGGAGGGCTCGTGATCAGCGGGAGCTCACAGAAGGGCCGGCTCGCGGAGATCATCGAGCTCCCCGAGCACCCGTTCTTCGTGGCCGGGCAGTTCCACCCCGAACTCCGGTCCCGGCCGACCCGCCCTCACCCTCTGTTCCGGGAGTTCGTGGGCGCCGCGCTCGCGTTCCGGCGTGCCCGCGTCACCAGCGAGGGCCGCGTCGTCGTCGCCGGCTGACGGCCCATGACGGCGCCGCGCCGACCCCTCGAGACGCGCACCGTCTGGTCCGGTCGGTTCCTGTCGGTCGATCTCGAGCGGTGGGAGGACCGGGCGGAGTACGAGGTCGTCCACAAGCACCACGCGGTGGGGGTCGTGCCGCTCACCCCGTCGGACGAGGTCTTGCTGGTTCGCCAGTTCCGACCCCCGGTCCGCGACTCGCTGCTCGAGATCCCGGCGGGGCTGCTCGACGTGGAGGGTGAAGACGCGCTGACGTGTGCCGCCCGGGAACTGTTCGAAGAGACGGGCTACCGGCACGACTCGATCGAGTTCATGGGGGGCTGCTACCTGTCGCCGGGGTTCACCGACGAGTACATCCACCTGTTCTGGGCACGGACACGCTCCGAACCCGAGACCGCCCCCGAGGACGGGATCGAGCTGGTACGGATGCCCTACGCGCGTGCGGTCGCCTCCGCCCGTGAGGGCAAGGTCCGCAACGTGTCGACGGCGCTGGCACTGTTGATGGCTGCCGCCCGGGTTCCGGCCTCGTGACGGACACGCCGCCCACCCCGCTCGCACGCGAGACGGGCCGGTACCTGGATCATCTGCGCGTGGAACGCGGCCTGTCCGACAACACGCTCGATGCGTACCGGCGCGATCTCCGCCGATACTGCGCGTTCATGGAGCGACGCGGTGTGACCGACGCCGCCGAGGTCGACGACGCAGCGGTCCGTGCCTTCCTCGCGTCCCTGTCGGCCTCGACCCACGGCGAGGACGAGACACCGTACGCGGCCACCTCGGTCGCCCGCGCCCTTTCATCGGTTCGGTCCTTCCATCGCTTCCTCGCGCGTGAGGGGGTCGTGAGCCACGATCCCGCCGCCGGGGTCGTGCGCCCGCGGGTTCCTCGCGCCCTCCCGCACCCCCTCTCGGTGGACGACGTGACCCGGATCCTCTCGGCACCGGACGACGGGACGATCACCGGCCTGCGTGACCGAGCCGTCCTCGAGCTGCTGTACGGGGCCGGGTTGCGCGTCTCGGAGCTCACGTCGCTGGACGTGGACGACGTGGACCTGGAGGAAGGTGCCGTGCGCGTCATGGGCAAGGGCGGCAAGGAGCGTGAGGTGCCGGTGGGACGTTTCGCGCGCGACGCGGTCGCCGCGTACCTGACCCGCGCACGCCCCGACCTCGCCGGGGTGCGGACGAGGGGTGCACTGTTCCTCAACACCCGGGGCGGGCGGCTCACCCGCCAGAGCGTCGCACGCCTCCTGGAGGGGTACGCTCGTGGTGTCGGGATCGATCGCCGGGTGAGCCCGCACGATCTTCGTCACTCGTTCGCGACGCACCTGCTCGACGGGGGTGCGGACGTCCGGGTGGTCCAAGAGCTGCTGGGACACGCGAGCGTCGCGACGACACAGATCTACACGCTGGTGACGCGCGAGCACCTGCGCGAGGTGTACTACACGTCGCATCCGCGGGCGCGCCGTGGAGCGGGGAAAGCGAGGGAGCCGTGACGGACGAGACGAAGCTGGCCGCGCTGCGAGACGAGCTCGTGCGCCAGCGCGACGACCTCCGCCGCGAGATCGAAGAGCACGGGGCAGATCCGGAGACCGACGAGGTGACCTTCGAGGGAGACGCGGGGTTCTCCGACCGCTCTCACAGCACCGAGGAGCGGTCACGCGTGATCTCGGTGGTCAGGGCGCTCCGTTCGAACCTGCACGATGTCGAGCTGGCGATCGCGAAGATCGACGCAGGAACGTACGGCGCGTGCGAGCGGTGCGGCAACCCGATCGGGACCGAGCGGCTCGAGGCGATCCCGTGGGCGCTGCTGTGCATCGACTGCAAACGGAAGGCCGGCTGAGGGGTGGGGACGCCGCTCGTCCCACGGGTCTGCGTCCTGGTCTGCGACTCGTGGGGTGTCGGGGGCGCCCCCGACGCCGCTGCGTACGGTGACGAGGGGTCGAACACGCTCGCCAACACGGCGCGCGCGGTCGGCGGCCTCGACGTCCCGGCGCTCGAGGCCCTCGGGCTCGGCTACCTCACCGAGATCGACGGAGTGGCCCCGCGGGCGGAGCCGGGTGCAGCGTACGGACGCGCGACCGAGGTGTCGGCCGGTAAGGACACCACCACCGGGCACTGGGAGATGATGGGGATCCGGCTCGACCACGCCTTCCCCCTGTATCCGCACGGGTTCCCGCCCGAGATCGTCGAGCCGTTCGAACGCGCCATCGGACTCCCGATCTTGGGCAACGTTCCGGCATCGGGGACCGAGATCATCGAGGAGCTCGGCCCCGAGCACCTGCGCACCGGGGCCCCGATCGTCTACACGAGCGGGGACTCGGTGTTCCAGATCGCGACGCACGTCGATCGGGTCCCCCTGGAGACCCTCTACGCGTGGTGCCGCGTCGCACGGGAGCTCTTGGTGGGGGAGCACGCCGTCGGGCGTGTGATCGCCCGGCCGTTCGAAGGAGAGCCCGGTGCCTTCGTCAGACGTCCGGAGCGGCGAGATCTCAGCGTCCTTCCGCCGGGGCCCACGATCCTCGACGCCCTCGTTACCGCCGGGGTCGCGGTGATCGGGGTGGGGAAGATCCAGGACATCTTCGTGCGGCGGGGCCTCACCGAGTCCCGGTACTCCGACTCGAACGACCATGGGCTCGACCTGACGACCGAGTACCTCGCGCGGGAAGGGCCGGTGTTCGTCTTCTCGAACCTGGTCGACTTCGACTCGAAGTACGGGCATCGCAACGACCCGGAGGGCTACGCGAAGGCCGTCGAGGCGTTCGACCGCCGGCTGCCGGACCTGATCGACGCGCTGGGCGGCGGCGTCCTGCTGATCACGGGGGATCACGGCTGCGACCCGACCACACCACCGACCGACCACTCGAGGGAGCGGACGCCCTTGCTGGCTGCGGGATGCTCCGGAGGACCGCACGAGATAGGAACACGCTCGACGTTCGGGGACCTCGGCGCGACGGTGGCCGATCTCTTCGGGGTCGAGGTCGAGGTCGAGGGTCTGGTGGGGGAGAGCTTCGCTCACCGTCTCGGATTCTCGAGGACATGAGCTCGATGTCGAGGAGAAGGTGCGGATGACCCACTGGGATCCGCGGGCGGTCATCGCCGCCAAGCGTGACGGTAGGTCGGTACCTCCACTTGAGGTCGAGCGCTTTGTCCTGGCGTACGCCCGAGGCGAGATCGGCGACGGTCCCGCCGCCGCGTTCCTGATGGCCGCGTTGCTGAACGGGTTCGATGCGCAGGAGACCCTCGCGATGACCACCGCGATGATCGAGTCGGGCGACACCGTCTCGTTCCCCGGTCTCGAGCGCCCCACGGTGGACAAGCACTCCACCGGTGGGGTGGGCGACGGGGTGACCTTGGTCTTCGCCCCGCTCGTGGCTGCCCTGGGTCTCGGGGTCGCGAAGCTGTCAGGTCGCGGCCTCGGCCACACCGGCGGGACCCTCGACAAGCTCGAAGCGATCCCCGGCCTCCGGACGAGATCTCGAGCCGGACGAGATCGGGCGGCAGGTGGCCGAGGTCGGCTGCGCGGTGGCGGCTCAGTCATCGACGCTCGTGCCTGCCGATGGCGCTCTGTACGCGCTACGTGACGCGACGTCGACCGTCCCGTCGGTGCCCCTGATCGCTGCGAGCGTGATGTCGAAGAAGCTCGCGGTCACCACCGATCTGATCCTGCTCGACGTGAAGGCCGGATCGGGTGCGTTCATGCAGACCGCCGACGACGCTCGGACGCTGGCCGAGGCGTGTCGGGCCCTCGCGGACGGCGCCGAACGCACCTGCGGGGTCGCCGTCACCGACATGTCGCAGCCGCTGGGCGACGCCGTCGGCAACGCCCTCGACGTGCTCGAGGCGATCGAGGTCCTTCGCGGGGTACGGCGCGGCCGCCTTCGAGAGCTGGCGGGCTGGTTCGCGGCGAAGGCGCTCGAGGCGCTCGAGGGCGTTGCCCCCGACGTCGCCCGTGACCGGGCCGAGGAGGCCCTGAACGACGGCACGGCTCTGGAGCGGTTCCAGGCGATGATCGAGGCGCAGGGGGGAGATCCGCGCGTCGTCGACGATCCCGCGGCCGTCCTGCCTCATGCCCCGGTCGTGGCTCCGCTGTTCGCCGACCGGTCGGGTACGCTCGCCCGCGTGCAGGCAGCGGAGATCGGGCTCGCGAGCGGCGCCCTCGGGGCCGGCCGGATACGCAAAGGCGACCAGGTCGATCCCGCCGTCGGCGTCGTGATCCATCCCAAGATCGGAGACCGTCTGAGCGAGGGCGAGCCGATCGGCGAGATCCACGCGCGGACCGAGGACGACGCCGTCGAAGCCGGGCGGCGTGTCCTGTCGGCACTCGAGCTGACGGATGGACGCGTCGACGCACCGGACCTCGTCCACGCATGGTGGGGGCCGGAGGTCTGATGGGCGGGTTCAGCGGGGAGAGTCTCCGGCTCACGGCGTACCTGGCGATCTCCCTGCTGATCGGGATGACCGTGCGCGAGTTCGTCCGGGCGACGGTGGCGGCGAAGCTCGGTGACCCGACGCCCCGATTGTGGGGACGACTGACCTGGAACCCGAAGGCGTGGTTCGAGCCGTTCGGAAGCGGACTCCTGCCCGCCCTGGTCCTGCTTCTGTGGGCCGCCGCCTCCTCGTTCCTTCCGCCCCCGGTCGCCTACGCGAAGCCGGCCCCGGTCGATCCGAACTACCTGCACCGCCAGCCGCGCGACAGCTTGCTGGTCGGGTTCGCCGGGCCTGTGTCGAACATCGTGCTCGGCGCCTTGGGCGGACTCGGCGTCCGTGTCGCGGGCCTCTCGGAGATCGGCGTCTTCCTCCTCGTGTTCGAGTTCGCGAACCTCACGCTCGCGATCTTCCACCTGCTGCCGATCCCGGGGCTGGACGGCGCTCGCCTCGTCGCGCTCGCGCTGCCCCCGCGTGCTCGCGAGACGTACCGCAACCTGGATCAGTACCTCCCGCTGTTCGTGCTGCTCGCGCTGTTCTTCCTGGCCGGCCCGATCCAGGCGATCGTGTACTCGCTCGTCGACGCCTTCTGCGGGGTGTTCTCGGGTACCGGATGCGTCCCCGTCTGAGTCAGGCTCGCCGAAGGGCTCCGACGCCCGCGCTATCATCCCGCGCATCGTGACCCTTCCCGAGACCCGGACGCAGCGCGTCCTCACCGGCTACCGGCCGACCGGGCCCCTCCACGTGGGCCACTGGGCCGGGAACATCCGGAACATGCTCCGGCTGCAGGCCGACCCCGGCTACGAGTGCTTCTTCTTCATCGCCGACTGGCACATGCTCACGACCCACTACGACCGTACCGACGAGCTCCCCGGCTTCATCGAAGGCCTGGTCCTCGACTGGCTGGCCGCCGGGCTCGATCCTGAGCGGGCCGTGATCTATCGGCAGTCCGACCTGCCCGAGGTCGCCGAGATGTCGCTGCTGCTGGGCATGATCACCCCGCTGGGATGGCTCGAACGCGTGCCCTCGTACAAGGAGCGGCTCCGGGACATGGCGGAGCGCGATATCGCGAACTACGGCCTGCTCGGTTACCCCGTACTCCAGACCGTCGACATCGCGATCGTTGCGGGGCAATGGGTGCCGGTGGGGGAGGACCAGGTCGCTCACCTCGAGATCAGCCGCGAGATCGTGCGCCGCTTCAACCGGCTCTACGGCGATGTGCTCGTCGAACCTCAGCCGCTGCTGTCCGAGTCGCCGCTGATCCCGGGCTCGGACGGTCGCAAGATGTCCAAGTCGCTCGACAACGCGATCTGGATCCGCGACGACGAGGAGGCTACCCGCCGAACGGTGCGCGGCTTCATCACCGACCCGCAGAAGCTCCGGCGTGGGGACCCCGGCCGCCCCGAGGTCTGTCCTATCTTCGCGCTGCACCAGACCTTCTCACCGGACGATGTCGCGCGGGTGGACGCCACGTGTCGCACCGGTGAGCTGGGATGCGTCGACTGCAAGACGCTCCTCGGCGACCACCTCGTGGACACGTTCGCCGGGTTCCGCGAGCGGCGAGCGGAGCTCGAGATGACACCGGGCCTCGCCGCCGCCGTCCTGTCCGCAGGCGCGGCCAAGGCGCGCCCGGTCGCACAGGCGACGGTCCAGGCGGTCCGCGACGCGATGCACTTCGGCCGATGAGCGCTTCGAACGCCGATGCCAGAGCGACCGGCGGGTTCGACGTCGAGCTCCCGGGGTTCACTGGACCCTTCCGGCTCCTGGCCGATCTGATCCTCGAGCAGAAGCTCGACGTCTGCGACGTGCCGCTGGCTGCGGTGACCGACGGCTACCTCGCCTACGCGAAAGAGCCCGAGCGATGGGATCTGGAGGAAGCGACATGGTTCCTCGCGATCTGCGCGGTCCTGCTCGAGCTGAAGGTCGCCCGCCTCACCCCGAGACACGCGGAGCTCGATGAGGAGGACCTGCTCGGGGGCTCACCGGACCTCGCGTACGCGCGGTCCCTCGAGCTCAGGGCGTTCCGGAAGGTGGCGGTCGAGATCGCTCGCCGCCTCGAGGACGAGGCGGGGTACTTCGCCCGCGACATCGGTCCAGGACCCGAGTTCTCGCACCTCTATCCCGATCCGATGGGGAGGGTGACGGCTGAGCAGGTGGCTGCGGTCGCCGCCAGGATGCTCCGACCGCCGCCCACCCTCGACCTGTCCCACGTGACGCCGGTGCGCTTCACGGTGGCCGAGGCGATGCAGGCGGTCGAGACGCGGATCCAGGGATTCTCCGGTGGTCAAGCGACGTTCCGCGATCTCGTGGCGGATTGCGAGGAACGGATCGAGGTGGTCGTGCGGTTCCTCGCGTTGCTCGAGCTGTACCGTGAAGGCAAGGTGGACCTTCAGCAGGGCACGACCTTCGGAGAGATCGAGGTCGGATGGAACGGCTGAGCCTACGCGATGACTTGGGGGTGAGCCTCGAGTGACGGATCAGGTGGAAACTCACGACACCCGCGCCCTCGAGGCGTTGTTCTTCGTGTCCGACGAGCCGCTGACCGCGTCGGTGCTCGCGCAGTCCCTCGAGCTCGATCGCCGGACGGTGGAGGCGATGTGCGACCGGCTGCAGCGAGACCTCGAAGACCGCTCATCCGGATTGGTGTTGCGCAACGTCGCCGGCGGGTGGCGGCTCTACACGCACCCGGACGCAGCCGCGATCGTCGAGCGGTTCGTCCTGTCGTCGCGGCAGGCTCGGCTGACGAAGGCCGCGCTCGAGACGCTGGCCATCGTCGCCTACAAGCAGCCGGTGACCCGTCATCAGGTGAGCGGGATCCGTGGGGTGAACTCCGACGGCGTCCTGCGGGCGCTCGTCGATCGCGGATTGATCGAGGAGGCCGGTCGGGACGAGGCGCCCGGTCGCCCCCTCCTGTACGCCACCACGCCGCAGTTCCTCGAGCGGCTTGGGTTGCCGTCGCTGGCCGCCCTGCCGTCGCTCGCGCCGCTCCTGGGACCTGATACCCACGACGAGGACGCCGCGGACCTGGCCGTCGAGGCTGTCGAGGCCGAAGCTGACACGGTCGAGTCACCCTCCGGTGGGCCGCCCGCGGACGTGCCCGACGCCCTCCCCGCCGACGAGCCGGGCGACGAGGGCTGAACGGTGGCAGAAGAGCGCCTCCAGAAGGCGCTCGCTCGCGCGGGGTTCGGGTCTCGGCGATCCTGCGAGGAACTGATCGTCACCGGCGCGGTCACCCTCAACGGGAGGGTGGCGACGCTGGGCGACAAGGTCGACCCCACGTCGGACGTCGTGAACCTGCGAGGGGTCAACGTCAACCTCGATCCCGACGTCAGGTACTACGCGTTCCACAAACCGGCGGGCGTCGTGACGACGATGCGCGACCCCCAGGGCCGCCGTGACATGCGGGCCTACCTGCCGGCCGAAGGTCCCAGGGTGTTTCCCGTCGGTCGCCTCGACCGCGACAGCGAAGGACTCCTCCTGGTCACGAACGACGGCGAGCTCGCGAACCGGCTGACCCATCCCCGGTACGGCGTGGAGAAGGAGTACCTCGCCGAGGTCGAGGGTCGTCCCACCCCTCGGCACCTGGCGCGGCTCCGGTCCGGGGTCGAGCTCGAAGACGGTCCGGCCCGCGCGGTCTCGTGCCGGATCGTCGACGTACGCGGTGACAAGGGGCAGCTCCGGCTCGTCATGACCGAGGGCCGCAAGCGCGAGGTCCGTCGGCTGCTGGACGCTGTGGGTCTGCCGGTGACCCGCCTCGTCCGCACGCGCGTCGGGCCGGTGACCCTCGGCCGGCTGACGCCAGGGACGATCCGCGATCTCACGCCGGACGAGGTCATCGCCCTCACGAAGGCCGTCGCGAAGGGCGAACGGCGAGCACGTCGCGAGGCCGGGGATCCGGCGCCGAGCGTGTATCCCCCCGAGCGCGTCGCCCCGCGGTACCGTGACGTTCCTCCGGGGACGAGCGGAAGCCGGGGGACGCGTCGACGAGCGGAGGTCCCGGATGAGGGTGCGCGCGGTCCGAGGGGCGATCGTGGTGCCGGAGGACGACGCCGAGCACGTGCTCGGGGCGACCGAACGGCTCCTCCACGAGATGCTGGACCGCAACGGTGTGCAGACCGATGATCTCGTGAGCGTCCTGTTCACCGTGACCGACGACCTTCGGTCGGCGTTCCCGGCTGAGGCGGCGAGGCGCATCGGCCTCGGGACCGTCCCGCTGATGTGCGCCCGCGAGATCCCCGTCGCCGGGTCGATGTCGAAGGTCGTTCGGATCCTGATCCACTTCTACACGGACCGGGGCATGAGCGGGGTCGTCCCCGTGTACCTCGATGGGGCGGAGGCGCTGCGGGATGATCTCGGCACCTCGTGAACCCGAGCGAAGGTCGTCGGGTGACCTGGCTCGGATCGCCGTTCTGGGAACGGGGCTGATCGGCGCGTCGATCGCGCTCGCGGCCCGACGTGCGGGCTTCAAGGTGGGCGGGTGGGACCTCGACCCGGCAGTGTCGGCGCGAGCGGGGGAGACGGGTGGCCTCGAGGTGGCTGGCTCGCTGGTCGAAGCCGTCGACGGCGCCGACCTCATCATCGTGTGCACGCCGATCGCCGCGGTGGCATCGACGGTGGTCACGGCGCTCCGGTCCGCCCCGACCGCTGTCGTGACCGACGCGGCGTCGATCAAGGGTCGGGTCGCGGACGCCGTGCTCGAGGCTGTGAACGTCGAGGCGTCGTCGCGGTTCGTCCCCGGCCACCCGATGGGTGGGAGCGAGCGCTCCGGGCCCGAGCACGCGTCGGCGTCGGTGGTCGACGGCGTGGTCTGGGTCCTCGCCCCGACCCCGGTGACCGACCCCGTTGCGCTCGCCCGGGTGGAGGGATTCGTCCTCAGGATCGGCGCTCGTCCCGTGGTACTCACACCCGAGCGTCACGACCGGCTCGTGGCGTTCGTGAGCCATCTCCCGCAGGTCGCGTCGACGACGCTCATGGGTCTGGCCGCGATCGAGGAGGCCGATGAACCCGAGATCCTGCTCCTGGCGGCCGGCGGGTTCCGCGACCTCACGCGCCTCGCGGCCTCGGATCCGGCGCTGTGGAGCGAGATCCTGCTGGCGAACCGGGAGCAGATCGTCAGGGCCATCGACCTCTACACGGAGCGGTTGGGGGTCCTCCGCGACCGGGTCGCGAGCGGCGATGCCGTGGCGGTCGAGCAGGACTTCGCCCGCGCGAAGCAGGCGCGCCTCGGTCTCGCGGCGAAGCCTCAGGTTCGGGCAGGCGTCGCGGTGCTCCAGGTGGAGATCCCTGACCAACCGGGTGCCCTCGCGAGGATCACCGCCGTCCTCGGCGAGGGCGACGTCAACATCGAGGATCTCCAGATCGTGCACTCGCCCGAGGGCGGGCGCGGGACGGTGCACCTCACGGTCGCCGCGCCCGCGGCGAACGACGCGAGTGCCGTCCTGCGCGGTGGCGGCTACGATCCGATCCGGCTGGCCTGAGGGGGGACGATGAAGGTTCGCGTCGTCCCGCGGCCCCACCTCTCGGGAGAGCTGCGGGTGCCGGGCGACAAGTCGATCGCTCACCGGTGGCTGCTGCTGGCTGCCACGGCGAACGGCCCGAGCCGTCTGGAGAGGGTTCCGATCTCCCTCGACGTGCGGTCGACGGCATCGTGTCTTGCGGCCGTCTCACCGAGGGCTCGACCTGGCCTCGACCTCTGGGCTTCCGAGGCTCGGCCCGCGCTGGAGGGTGGACGTTCCACGTGGAACGGTACCGCTGGATCGGCGCCCGACGCCGCCCTTGAGGTCGAGGGTGATGGTCGCGCCGCCCTCGTCTCGCCCGCCGCGGACCTGGACTGCGGGAACTCGGGGACGTCGATGCGACTCCTGACCGGCGTTCTTGCCTCGGCCCCGTTCCGAAGCGTGCTCACGGGCGACCCGAGCCTGTCGGTCCGTCCGATGGAGCGGGTCGCGGCTCCGCTGCGAGCGATGGGCGCCGACATCCGAACGACGGAGGGCCACGCGCCCATCACGGTCGAGGGCGGACCCCTCCACGGGATCCGCTTCGAGGCTCCGGTGGCGTCCGCCCAGGTGAAGAGCGCGGTCCTGTTCGCGGGGCTGGCGGCCGAGGGGACGACGACGGTGATCGAGCCGGCTCCGACGCGCGACCACACGGAACGGGCGCTCGCCGCATTGGGCGCGGCCGTGACGGTCGGTGACGGCATCACCGTGGGACCCTTCCAGCACGAGGGCTTCGCGGGACGGGTGCCGGGCGACCCCTCCTCGGCAGCGTTCCTGATCGGGGCGGCGGCGCTCACCGGGTCGTCGATCACGCTCCGGGACGTGGGGCTCAACCCCACCCGTCTGCGCTTCCTCGACGTGATGGGAAGGATGGGTATCCGCGTCACGCGATCGGTCGACCGCGAGGAGCTGGGGGAGCCCGTCGGATCGCTCCACGTGGCGGCCGTGGACGGCCTCGCTCCCGTCCGGGTCGAGGCTGCCGAGCTGCCACTCGTGGTCGACGAGGTGCCGATCCTCGCGCTGCTCGCCGCGCACGCGTCCGGCGAGTCGAGGCTCTCGGGCGCCGGGGAGCTGAGGGTCAAGGAGAGCGACCGGCTCGCGGCGATCACCGCCGGATCCGCGCGCTAGGTGGACGCGCGCGTGACGAGGGCGACGACCTGGTGGTGGCCGGAGGCGGGCTCCGTGGAGGCGTCGCGGACGCCGGCGCCGACCATCGGATGGCGATGAGCTTCGCCGTGGGAGCCCTCGCCGCCGAGAGCCCATGCGAGATCGAGGGTATCGAGGTAGCCGACGTGAGCTTCCCCGGCTTCGTCCAGGCGCTCGCGTCGCTCGGTGCGGTCCTGGAGGACGTCCCGTGACGGGTTCTCCGCGCGTCGTCGCGATCGACGGCGCAGCTGGCAGCGGCAAATCCACGCTCGCCAGGGGTCTCGCGCGTGAGCTGCGGATCCCGTACGTGAACACGGGGTTGATGTACCGTGCCCTCGCCGCGGAGGCGCTCCGGCGCCAGATCGCCCCGGATGACGCCCCGGCCCTGGTCGAGGTGATGGGTTCCTTGAGGTTCAGGTTCATCGGCGAGGATCCCGTCGTCTGCGAGGTCGAGGGCCTGCCCATCGAGGAACTCACCTCCTCCGAGGTGGAACGGACGGTCTCGGCGGTGTCGCGACATCCGGAGATCCGGCGCGCGATGCGGGACGCCCAGCGATCGATCGGCCTGGAGTCGGGGGCCGTGATGGAGGGGCGCGACATCGCCTCCGCCGTGTTCCCGGATGCTCCGGTGAAGCTGTACCTCGTCGCCGAGCCTGGCGCGCGTGCCGCACGCAGGGCCGAAGAACGAGCGACCGGCGACGCCGCGGTGGCCGAGGACCTTCACGCGCGCGATGAAGCCGACGCTCGGACGAATCCCCACGAGCCCGCTGACGGCGCCGACGTCGTCGACACCGGCACGCTGTCGATCGCAGAGACGCTCGCGGAGGCCCTCCGCCTCGTCGGGCTCCGCGCGCCGTGGATGCTCCCGGAGGGATCCAGGTGAGCGACCCGAGGGACCTGCCCCGCGTCGCCGTCATCGGCCGCCAGAACGTCGGGAAGTCGACCTTGGTCAACCGGATGTTCGGGCGCCGAGCCACGATCGCGCACGACATGCCCGGGGTCACCCGTGACCGCCTCGAGCTCGAGGCGACCTGGCGAGGTCGCCGCTTCGCGCTGGTGGATACCGCCGGGTTCCTGCGCCGTGCCCGGGGTGTCGAAGCGCTCGCGGCCGTCCAAGCGGACCGTGCCGTCGGCCAGGCGGACCTGATCGTGCTGGTCGTCGATGTGCACGCGGGCGTCACCGAGGACGACGCGCAGCTCGCTCGGCGCCTCCGGCGCGCCGAGGTGCCGGTCATGCTCGTGGCGAACAAGGCCGACTCTCCGAAGGACGTGGCGGATGTCGCCGCGTTCCACCGGCTCGGGCTCGGTGACCCGATCCCGGTCTCCGCGCTCCACGGTCACGGGACCGGCGACCTCCTCGACCGAGTCGTCGCCCTGCTTCCGGAGCAGGTCGACCGGGTCGAGGACGAACCCGAGCCGAGGTTCGCGATCGTCGGGCGTCCGAACGTGGGCAAGTCCAGCCTGTTCAACCGGCTCGTGGGCGAGGAGCGCAGCGTGGTGTCGGAGGTGGCTGGCACCACCCGCGACAGCGTGGACTCCGTGGTCACGTGGCCCGATCTCGGGCGGGTGCGATTCATCGACACGGCCGGGATGCGCAGGGGTCAGAGCGTGCGAGGTATCGAGTACTACAGCTTCCTGCGCGCGTCCGAGGCGATCGACCAGGCTCACGTCGCCGTGCTGTTGATCGATGCGGAGTCGGGATTCACCACCGAGGACAAGAAGATCGCGAACCGAGTGATGGACGCGGGCCGCGCCTTCCTGGTGGTGGCGAACAAGTGGGATCTCGTCGAAGAGAAGGACCGTGCCTTCAAGCAGCTCCAGGATCTGATCGTCCCCTTCGCACGGGCCCAGGCGGTACGGACCTCAGCCCTCAGCGGTCAGGGCGTGCTCAGGCTCCCATCGATCCTGGTCGACCTGCACCACAGGTGGAGGTTCAGAGCGCCCACCGCCAGGGTGAACGAGATCGTCAGGACAGCGCAGGCCGAGCGGCCCACTCCCCGTGCCACGGGGAACCTGCACTACGCGACCCAGGTGTCGTCCGGCCCGCCCTCGTTCGTCGTGTTCGGCGGGGCGAAGGCCCCCGACGCCAGCTATCAGCGGTATCTGGAGAATCGCCTGCGGAAGGAACTGGGGTTCGAGGGCGTGCCGATCCGGATCCGGTTCCGCGCGCGTACACCCCGCGCCGGCGACTCACGGAGGTAGCGCTGACCCGATGCGATCGTACGAGGTCGCGTGACCATGACCTAGCGGGAACGACCTGCGCGACGACGTCTCCTGTTCGCAACGGAACCTTCGGGCGTGGCCGGTCGTGACCGCCGGCAACTCCGCCGCAGCCGTCGGTGCGATCGCGTGCGGGACGTAGATCGGCGCCTCGAAGGTCGCGCGTTCTCGCCCGATCCGCGGGCGTCTCCGTCGCCGCGTTCGCTACACTCGCCGACGACGGGCCGTGGCGCAGCTTGGTTAGCGCGTCTGACTGGGGGTCAGAAGGTCGCCGGTTCGAATCCGGCCGGCCCGACGGATGCATGATGATGCTGGGCAGACCGCGGAGGGCGCGACGCCCGCGTCCTCACGCATCTTGACGCTCCCCAACCTGATCTCGGCCTTACGCATCCTGCTGATCCCGGTCTTCGTCGCCCTCATCGTCGACCCCGACACGACCACGATCGGAGTGATCGTGTTCGGCTTCGTCGTCGCGACCGACTGGGTGGACGGTCTGGTCGCACGACGGACCGGGCAGGTATCCGAGCTCGGCAAGATCCTCGATCCCCTCGCCGACCGCGCGGTGATCCTCGCAGGCCTGGTCGCGCTGGTGGTGCGCGATGTCTTCCCGCTATGGGCGGCGGCGTTGATCGTCGCGCGCGACGTGGCGATCGTGGCGGGCGCCGTCTTCCTGCTCGCCGGTCGACGCGTCCGCATCGACGTGCGCTGGGTGGGCAAGCTCGCGACGTTCTCCCTGATGACGGCGATCCCATGGATCGCATGGGGCAACCTCGGTCTGCCGCTCGCGGAGGCCGCGCTCGTCTGCGGCTGGGCAGCGTTCGCCGTCGGGATCGTCGAGTACTACGTTGCGGCATGGGTGTACCTCCAGGACATCCGGGGTGCGCTGCGGAGCGCGTGAGAGCCGCCAACGTCCCTCGGCGGATATCGTGTCGCCGACGAGGCCCGTGACGCGGGCCCGGGCCGATCGAGGAGGAGGGAAGGCGTGGAGCTCCCCGAGGATCTCCGCTACACGAAGGAGCACGAATGGGCGCGGCTCGAAGGGAACCGCCTGCGGGTGGGGATCACGGACTTCGCGCAGGATGCGTTGGGCGACGTGGTCTACGTCGACCTTCCCGACGTGGGCACGGAGGTCCGGGCCGACGCTCCGTTCGGTGAGGTGGAGTCGACGAAGTCCGTCTCGGACGTCTTCAGCCCGCTCACCGGCACGATCGTCGAACGGAACCCGCTCGTGGACGAGCGCCCGGAGCTGGTGAACGAGGAGCCCTACGGTCAAGGGTGGCTCGTCGTGATCGAGATCACTGATACGTCCCAGGTCGAGGGTCTCATGGACGCGGCTGCCTATCGGACCTTCGTCCAGTCGGCCGACGACTGACCTCGACGACGCGAATCGTCTGCAGGGCAGCCCACTTCACCAACCCTCGAGGTTGTCGACCTTGGCTCGAGGGTGTGCTTCGTCCCCGGTTCAGGCTTGCGGTAGGGCAACGTTGACCCTCGTCCCTTCCTGCGTTAGCGTCATGGTCGTATCGATGGTCGACGTTCCACCCCGAACCCGACCCTCCACTCGACGATCGACCGGAGGCGAACCGGACGGTGTTCTGTACCCGTTGTGGACATCCCAACCGAGACGATGCGCGCTTCTGCGCGGAGTGCGGGACCGCACTTCAGGGTGACGTCACGGTCGGCCTTCCCCTGATCGACGCCGAAGGTGATGAGCACGAGGAGTTCCCTTTCCCCCACGACGAGCTCGAACCGGGTCAGGCCCTGTTGCTCGTGAAGCGGGGTCCGAACGCGGGCTCGACGTTCCTTCTTGCCGCCGACGAGACGACGGTCGGGCGTGGTACGGATCGTGACGTCTTCCTCGACGACATCACGGTCTCGCGTGCGCACGCGGTGTTCGACCGTCGCGGTGGGACGGAGTGGTTCGTCCGTGACCTCAGCAGCCTCAACGGGACCTACGTGAACGGGGAACAGGTCGACGAGACGAAGCTCGCGACCGGCGACGAGGTCCAGATCGGCAAGTTCAAGCTCATGTTCTTCGCGGCGGGGGAGTAGGAGAGTCCATGGCGGGCACGCGCAACTACCAGTCGATCGGGGAGGTCTTGGTCGCGGTCAAGACCGAGTTCCCCGACATCACGATCTCGAAGATCCGGTTCCTGGAGTCCGAGGGACTGATCGAGCCCGAGCGGACCCCGTCCGGATACCGGAAGTTCTACGTCGAGGACGTCGACCGGTTGAAGTCGATCTTGCGGATGCAGCGCGACGAGTACCTGCCGCTCAAGGTGATCAAGGAACGCCTGCTCAAGCAGGATGCGGGTCCCGAGGACGAGTCACCCACGCTCGAGCAGGCGGCGGCCGGCGACGGCGGTGGGGCCTCCGCGACCGCGGCCGAGGAGATCGCGGAAGCACCGACAGGGCTGCAGATGTCGCTCGAGGAGATGTCCGCGGCCACGGGGGTTGACCGGGAACGGATCAAGGAGCTCGAGGGGTTCGGCATCGTCTGCAGCCACGGCCCGGAGGGAGCCCGCTACTTCGACGGCGACGACTACATCGTCCTGTCGATCGTGAAGGATTTCCTGCGCAATGGGATCGAGCCACGCCACCTGACGATGTACAAGCACTTCGCGGATCGGGAATCGGCCTTCTTCGAGGCGTTGGTGGCGCCGATGATCCGCCAGAAGAACCCGGATGCCCGCAGGGCCGCGGCGCAGACGCTCGCCGATCTGACCGTGACGTCGCGCAAGTTCAAGCAGGCGCTGCTGCGGACCTCGCTGCGCGAGCACCTGTCCTCGGCGTGACGCACCGGCGACCTGCCCTCATCGCCGTCATCGCGGCCGTCGCGGCCGCCACGGCGCTCAGCGCCGTCGCACGCCAGGTACCCGAGACGCCGCCGCCCACGCCCGTCAACGGGAGTCCGTCGCCGTTCCTCAGCGCCCTCGAGACGCCAGCGAGCGCAGCTCGCCTACCCGTCCTGCACGCTCCGGGCGCCCTCCTCGCGGATATGGGATCGGGGACGGTGCTGCTCCGGAAAGCCTCGGAGGCGCCGCGCCCGATCGCGAGCCTCACGAAGATCATGACGGCGCTGGTGGTCCTCGAGGGTGCGGCGCTCGACGAGGTGGTCGTCGTGGACCCGCGCGCCGTCTATGAGCGGGGCGACTACGGGGCGAGCTCGACCCTGGGGTTGCGGGCGGGAGAGCGGATCGCGGTGGAAGACCTCCTCTACGCGCTGATGCTCGGATCGGCGAACGACGCCTCCGAGGCGCTCGCGATCCATGTCGACGGGAGCGTCGAGGCGTTCGTCGACCACATGAACCGGCGAGCCGCCGCGCTCGGGATGCGCGACACGCGCTTCTACTCCCCGAGCGGTCTGGATGACCGAGGGCGGTCGACCCCCTCGGATCTCCTCCGGCTCGTCGCGGTGGCCGACGGCAGGCCGATCCTGCGGACGATCGCCGCGACGCGGTTCCATCGCATCGTGGGCATCGGGAGCGCCCCGGATCGTCGCGTGCAGAACCGGAACGTGCTGCTGTGGCTCTATCCCGGCGCCCATGGGATGAAGACCGGCTTCACGTTCGGCGCGCGCGCGTGTCTGGTGGCCGTCGCCGAGCGTGACGGGCTACGCCTGGTGAGCATCGTGCTCGGCGCTCCCGACGAAGCCTTCTCGGACGCGGCCGCACTGCTGAATCACGGCTTCGAGGGCTTCGCGGAGGAGACCTTCGTCCGCATGGGGGAGTCGCTGGGACCGCTCAGGATCCGGGGTGGCACGGTGCCGGTCATCGCGGGGGAGGATCTCACCGCCCTCGTCCCGACGCGGTCCATCGACGAGATCGAGCGCGAGCTCGTCGCCGACCCGGAGGCCGCGTTCCCCCCGGCGCCCGGCGCGACCGTCGGAACCTTCCGCCTGCGGGGCCCGGCCTCGATCCTCGGCACCGTGCCCCTGGTGGTGGACGTCGTGCCCGCGGCCCCCGCGGAGGAGGGCCCGTGGTGGGCGAGGACCGCGGAGACCGTCGGCCGCGCGCTCGTCGACGCACTCGAGGGTTTCGCGGACTGACTCGGCCACGTTGCACCGAGCCGCTGCTACGCTCCCGTTCCATGACGGAGGTCGCCAGCGTCCTGTACGGGCGCGAGGAGATCCGTCGCCGGGTGGAGGAGCTCGGCCGCACGATCGCCGGGGACTACGTGGGGCGCGAGCCTGTGTTCGTCACGATCCTCAAGGGCGGCGCGATGTTCCTCGCGGACCTGATCCGTGCCGTGGACCTCCCCTGCGAGGTCCATTTCATGGCGATCAGCCGCTACGGGGATGCCGCGGAATCGATGGGGCGCGTGCGGATCCTCCTCGACCTGGACATCGACCTTTCGGGGCGTGACGTGATCCTCGTCGAGGACATCGTGGACACGGGGCTCACGTCGCGTTACCTGCTCTCGGTGCTGCGAGCCCGCGGACCGGCGTCGCTCGAGATGTGCGCCCTCCTCGACAAGTCGGCGCGGCGGATCGTGCCCCTCGCCCCGCGATACGCGGGCTTCGACTGTCCCGATCGCTTCGTGATCGGGTACGGGCTCGACCACCGGGAGAGGTACCGCAACATCCCCGCGATCGTGCAGGTCGACGACGTCGATGTGCTCGATCGCGACCCGGACTCGCTCCTGCCGCTGCTCAGCGACCCGTTCGCGGCGTGAGTTGCCCCCCCGTGAGGGCGTGGCTAGGCTGGCTCCACGGCCATGATCGAGATGGAACTCACCGGCGTGCGGGTGGAGCTGCCCACGAACCAGCCCATCGTGCTGCTGCGTGAGCGAGCGGGGGAGCGCTACCTTCCGATCTGGATCGGGGCCGCAGAGGCAGCGGCGATCGCTCTGTCGCTCCAGGGGGTGGTGACGCCCCGCCCGATGACCCACGACCTGATGAAGAGCATCCTCGACGATCTGTCCGTGCAGGTACACCGGATCGTCGTCACCGAGCTGCGCGAGGCGACGTTCTACGCCACGATCGAGCTCGAGCGCGGGACCGAGCGCTTCGAGATCTCATCGAGGCCCTCCGACGCGATCGCGCTCGCGGTCCGGACGTCGACCCCGATCTTCGCGAGCCCCGAGGTCCTGGAGGAGGCGGCGATCTTGATCCCGGGCGACGAGGACGAGGAGGTCGAGAAGTTCCGCGAGTTCCTCGACAACGTCAGTCCCGAGGATTTCGAGAGCTGAACGATCGCCACCCTCCTGCCTGCAGGACCACGATCAGCCGTAGAAGAACACCGTGACCCACAGCGCCCCATCGACCCGCACCGCCCCGATCGCCACGTTGCGGAAGGCGCGGTTCAGGACGTTCGCGCGGTGAGGAGGCGATCGCATGAATGCTCGCTGGAGGTCTTCCGCCGAGCCGCCGGTCACCCCGACGTTCTCACCCCAGGCGCTCCACCTGATCCCCCCGAGGTAGTAGCTCGACGGGTCAGCCGTGTGGAACAGCGATCCCTCGCGGGCCATGGCCCGCGAGTGCCTCCGGGCCAGGTCTGACAGGCGGTCGTGCAGGTCGAGGCGACTGAGGTCGTGCTGGAGGCGAGACTCGTTCGTCTCACGCTTCATCATCCAGCGTTCCCGGTCCTGCCCGGTCCCCGCGCTCGCACCCGCGGGGATGAGCGTGAACAGCAGCGCTGCCGCGACCGCCAGCGTGGCGATCCGTGCGGTCTTCGGTCGCGTCGGCGTCCTCATCGTGGGGTGAGCCTCCGGTGCGTGGTCATGCCTGACTAGTGAGGGCATCGGCCGCTCCCCGCGCCGACTTGAGCCTCGGGCGACCCCTCCTCGGGTGGTGCTGTACGACGCCTTGACGAGGCCCATCCGGGCCCGTACGCTGCGGAATCACATGGCCGTGATTCCCTTCCGTCCTCCCTGGGGCTCTCTCTCATCTGGCCCCGACTTCCCCGAACGGAGCGTGACGAGATGACAGAGCGAGGCTTCCGCGTCCCCGAGGTCTGCCGCATCGTCGGCATCACGTATCGCCAGCTCGACTACTGGGCGCGGACCGAGCTCGTGACGCCGTCGATCCGGGACGCGTCAGGCAGCGGGAGCCAGCGCCTGTACTCGTTCCAGGACCTCGTGACCCTCCGGGTGATCAAGAGCCTCCTGGACACGGGGGTGTCACTTCAACGCGTCCGCAAGGCCGTGGAGCATCTCCAGACCATGGAACAGCCCCTGACACAGGTGACCCTGATGTCCGACGGTCAGGGTGTCTATGAGGCGCACTCACCCGAAGCCGTGGTGGACCTCCTCAGACAGGGACAAGGCGTGTTCGCGATCGCGGTGGATCGGGTGTGGGAGGACGTCGAGACGGCGGTGGCCGAGCCACCCAAGAAGGCGCGTCGCCGCGTCGCGGTCGGAGGGCCGTGAGCGCGCAGCCGATCGTCGATCCGCTCACCAGCGACGGCGTCCGCTTCGCGCATGCCTCCGAACGGCAGTTCGCCCGGCTGCTCGACTTCTACCAGATCGCATGGGATTACGAACCGACCTCCTTCGCGATCGACTGGGATCGCGACGGTCACGTCGTCCAGCGGTTCACCCCGGACTTCTACCTCCCCGAGTTCGATCTCTACATCGAGATCACGACCCTGAACCAGAAGCTCGTCACGAAGAAGAACCGCAAGGTCCGCCGACTGCGCGAGCGCTACCCGGAGATCCGGTGCAAGATCTTCTATCAGCGTGACTACCTCTCCCTGGTCACGAAGTATGGGCTCGAGAACGCGTCGGGGTGACCCCGGTGCTGGCTCACGGGAGCCGTAGACTCGCGTCGTGAGGTTCGCGCCCCACACCGACGACGACGTGACCGCGATGCTCGACGCGCTCGGGCTCGCGTCGATCGACGACCTGTTCGACCAGGTCCCTCCTGAGGTACGCCTCGGGCGGCCGCTCGATCTCCCTCCGGGGATCTCGGAACAGGAGCTCCTCGCCGACCTCGATGGGTTGGCGCGGTCCAACCGATCGATCGACGATCTCGTGTGCTTCGCCGGCGCGGGTGCGTACGACCACTACGTCCCGGCCGCCGTGTGGGCGCTCGCCGGGCGCTCGGAGTTCGCGACCTCCTACACGCCGTATCAACCCGAACTGTCCCAAGGCGTGCTTCAGGCGCTCTTCGAGTACCAGTCGATGGTGTGCGAGCTGACCTCGATGGAGGTGTCGAACGCCTCGCTCTACGACGGATCGACGGCCCTGGTCGAGGCGGTCAACATGACGCGGGCGGGTGTCGGCGGGCGCGTCGTCGTGTCCGCGGGGGTCGATCCACGCCACGTCGAGACGCTCGCGACGTACGGACGAGGTTCGGGTGTCGTCCCTGAGGTCTTCGATCTGACCGACGGGGTGACACCGATCCCCGACCTGGGCGACGGCGTCGCGGCGTTCGTCGTCCAACATCCCAACCGCTTCGGCCTGCTGGAGGACGTGGAGGCCATCGCGGCGGCCACGCACGGGGCCGGTGCGAAGCTGATCCACGTGTTCGACCCGATGTCCCTGGGGATCCTCCGGCCACCGGGGGAGCTGGGAGCCGACGTGGCGGTCGCGGAGGGCCAGCCGCTCGGGAACCACCTCGCCTACGGTGGCCCGTACCTGGGGTTGATCGCGGCACGGATGACCGATGTCCGCAAGATGCCCGGGCGGATCGTGGGTCGGACGGTCGATGCGGCGGGACGGACCGGCTACGTCTTGACCCTCCAGGCCCGCGAGCAGCACATCCGCCGCGAGAAGGCGACCTCGAACATCTGTACGAACCAGACCCTGATGGCGCTCGCGGCGGGGATCCATCTCGCCTGGCTCGGTCCGGAGGGTCTTGCCGAGGTCGGACGGCAGTGTCATGCGAAGGCGTCGTACGCACGCCATCGGCTGACGACGATCGACGGGGTCGAAGGGACGTTCGGCGACCGCCCGTTCTTCAAAGAGTTCGTGGTCCACCTCCCGCGACCCGCCGCAGAGGTCCGCGATGCCCTAGTCGAACGTGGCTTCCTCGCTGGGGTCCCCGTGCCGGACGACTCTCGCGCCCTGCTGGTCGCGGTGACGGAGCGGCGCACCCGGGGCCAGATCGACGCGTTCGCCGAGGCGCTCGAGGAGGTCCTTCGGTGAACGACCATGTGGGTGCGCCGGTCCGCCGTCAGGGACCCGCGGGGGAGGGGATCCTCCGAGATCTCTCCCGTCCTGGACGGAGGGCGTGGAGCCTCCCTGCCCTCGACGTCGAGCCCGTGCACCTCCCGGATGCATACCGACGTACCTCGCCTCCGAGGCTGCCGGAGGTCGCCGAACGCGACCTGGTCCGACACATGACTCGGCTCTCGCAGCTCAACTACGGCGTCGACACGGGCATCTACCCCCTGGGGTCGTGCTCGATGAAGTACAACCCGAAGATCGCCGAAACGGCGGCCTCCCTACCCGGCTTCCAGCGTCTGCACCCGCTCCAGCCCGACAGCACGGTCCAGGGCGTCCTGGAGCTCCTGTGGCGGCTCGAGCGGGCCCTGTGCGAGATCACCGGGATGGCCAGGGCCACGCTGCAGCCGCCCGCCGGCGCCTGCGGCGAGCTGACCGGCCTGTTGATCATGAGTGCGTACCACGACATGCACGGGCGTTCACGCGCGAAGGTGCTGATCCCGGACGCGGCGCACGGCACGAACCCTGCGAGCGTCCGCCTGGGGGGGTACCAGGCCGTCCACGTGCCCGCGGACGAGCGTGGCCTGGTCGATGTCGACGCGCTCGCGGCGCTCGTCGACGACGAGGTCGCGGGACTGATGCTGACGAACCCGAACACCCTCGGCCTGTTCGAACAGGACATCACGCGGATCACCGAGCTGATCCACGAGGTCGACGGGCTCGTCTACTACGACGGCGCGAACCTCAACGCGATCATGGGGCGGGCGCGCCCAGGCGACATGGGGTTCGACATCGTGCACATCAACACGCACAAGACCTTCGCCACCCCCCACGGCGGTGGAGGACCCGGTGCGGGCCCGGTCGGGGTCGTCGATCGATTGGTGCCGCTCCTGCCGGTTCCCCGCGTCGAGCGCGACGGGGCCGACGGTGCATTCCGGCTCTCGTACGACGAACCGGCCTCGATCGGCCGGATGCACGGATTCCACGGGAACGTGGGGATCCTGGTGCGGGCCTATGCGTACATCTCCCTCCACGGGCCGGGGGGTCTCGCCGAGGTGAGCGACCTCGCCGTGTTGAATGCGAACTACCTCGCGGCGTTGCTCCGTGACATCTTCCCGCTCGCGTTCCCGCGGGGCCGCCCGATGCACGAGTTCGTCGCGTCCGCGGCCGCCTTGAAGGAGGCGACGGGGGTCCGAGCGATGGACGTCGCGAAGCGTCTGATCGACCTCGGCTACCACCCATCGACCGTCTACTTCCCGCTCGTGGTCGACGAAGCCATGATGGTCGAGCCCACGGAGACCGAGTCGAAGGAGTCCCTCGACGCCTTCGCGGCGGCGCTCCGGCAGGTGGCCGACGAAGCAGTCGCGGACCCCGAGCTCCTCCACGGGGCTCCTGTCACGACGCCCGTCGGCCGCCTCGACGAGGCACGCGCCGCTCGTCAGCTGATCCTGCGCTGGTAAGGCTCCGGTCGGTCCGAGGAAGGACTCAACCCGGCTGCCCAGCGTCCGATGATGCTGGGGTCGGGTGCTTTCCGCTCGAGGCGGGAGCGGGAAACGAGAGGGCCCCGGGCGCCCAGCGCCCGGGGCCTCACTCGCGGGGGTCGCTACGCCGTCACGTCGCGGCGACGCCGCGCGACCGTGATGGCCAGCAGGCCGGCGAACAGGAGGAGCCCCGCCAGCGCGCCCAGGCTCAGAGCGTCGGAACCCGTGAAGGCGGTCGGCCGCGGCGGTGCAGGTGGGGTCGCGGCCTCGACGATCGTGACGACCGCGTCGTCATCGTCGGAGACCTCCTCACCGAGCACGTCGGTTCCACTCGCCGTCCCGACGTTCACGATATCGATCGCGTCGCCGGGGAGTTCCCACTCCTTCGTGAGGACGACGGTCTCACCAGGCTCCAGCACCTCGATGACGCCGATCGGCCCGATCACGTCGTCGTCGACGTGCACGTCGTAGAGGGTGGTGTCGCCGGTGTTCCGGACCTCGTAGCTGAACGTGACCACGTCACCAGGTTCGCCGCTGGGCGGATCCACCGTCTTGATGATCCGGATGTCCGGGTGGATCAGGTCGACCAGGTGGTCGTCCTGATCCGACACCGTGCGCCCGTCGCCGGACGTTCCGGAGACCGTTGCCGTGTTGGGAAGCGGGTCCGGGTCGTCTTCCGTGACGAGGTGGTCGCAGGTGTAGCGCCACACTTCGCCGGGTTCGAGCACCACGTCGCCATCGTCGCCCGAGACGTAGGCGGGCGCGCCCGCGTCACAGTTGGGGTCGGTCACGACCACGGCGTGGAGCGGCACACCGGTCGTGAGACTGACCGCGAACGTGTAGGTGACGACGTCACCCACGTGGCTGAGGGCAGGACCGCCCTTCTCGATGTTGATGCCGAGTGGGGCGGGCACCACGGGGCAGTTCACGACGATCTCGACCGGCCCCGCGGTGGGGTTGCCGTCGTTCGACGAGGTCACGGACACCGAGTTGCGGACGGTGCCGCAGGTCGCCTGCGTGGTCGGGCTCGTGATGTGCACCGAGGCGCTCGCCCCGGATGCGAGGTTGAAGTTCGCGCCGCCGCAGGTGAGCACGCCGGCGGCGATGGCGCAGGTCCAGCCACCGGTCACCTGGTCGAAGGACCAGTTCAGGCCGGCGTTCGTCGGCAAGGTGTCGCTCATCACGACGCCGCGGGCGGCCCCTTCGCCACCGCTCGTCACCGTGATCGTGTAGCCGATGTCCTCGCCGGCGCTCACGGTCGCCTCGTCGGCCGTCTTCACGACGCTCAAGGCCGCGCACTGGACGACGATCTCGACCGGCCCCGCGGTGGGGTTGCCGTCGTTCGACGAGGTCACGGACACCGAGTTGCGGACGGTGCCGCAGGTCGCCTGCGTGGTCGGGCTCGTGATGTGCACCGAGGCGCTCGCCCCGGATGCGAGGTTGAAGTTCGCGCCGCCGCAGGTGAGCACGCCGGCGGCGATGGCGCAGGTCCAGCCACCGGTCACCTGGTCGAAGGACCAGTTCAGGCCGGCGTTCGTCGGCAAGGTGTCGCTCATCACGACGCCGCGGGCGGCCCCTTCGCCACCGCTCGTCACCGTGATCGTGTAGCCGATGTCCTCGCCGGCGCTCACGGTCGCCTCGTCGGCCGTCTTCACGACGCTCAAGGCCGCGCACTGGACGACGATCTCGACCGGCCCCGCGGTGGGGTTGCCGTCGTTCGACGAGGTCACGGACACCGAGTTGCGGACGGTGCCGCAGGTCGCCTGCGTGGTCGGGCTCGTGATGTGCACCGAGGCGCTCGCCCCGGATGCGAGGTTGAAGTTCGCGCCGCCGCAGGTGAGCACGCCGGCGGCGATGGCGCAGGTCCAGCCACCGGTCACCTGGTCGAAGGACCAGTTCAGGCCGGCGTTCGTCGGCAAGGTGTCGCTCATCACGACGCCGCGGGCGGCCCCTTCGCCACCGCTCGTCACCGTGATCGTGTAGCCGATGTCCTCGCCGGCGCTCACGGTCGCCTCGTCGGCCGTCTTCACGACGCTCAAGGAGGGGATCAGGACGTCTGTGGTGCAGTCGGCCACGTCGGACACGGACGCGTTCGACGCCGCTCCGGTCGCAGTGACCGTCACGGTGTTCACGAGCGGGTCGGGGCTCGCCTCGAGCGTGTGCCGGAAGCTCTCGGTCACCGAGGCCCCGGCCGCGAGTGTCGACCCGAAACCAGCGAGTTCACCACCGAGCAACGGGTCGCTCACCGTGAGGTCCTCGAGTGCGTCCTGCCCGGTGTTCGACACGGTGATCTCGTAGGTGATCGTGTCGCCCGCCGTCGCGGAGGCCGGACAGGCCTTCTCCACGTTCAAGCCGGGCAGCAGGATGTTGCCCGCCTGCTTCAGCGGGATCGTCTGCTGACCGGAGTTGATCGTGGCGCCACCGACCACGCGGGCGGCGTCGAGCGTGGACTGGATGTTGCCGGTCACGTTGCCTGGGTTCGGGGCACAGTAGAGCTCGACCACCATCCGCAGGATGATCTGGTCGCCGCCGTCGACGCCATCGACCTGGATCGAGGTCTCGACACGGTCCTTGCCTGCGGTGATGAAGCTCTCGCTGTTGACCGTGACGCTCTCGTTGCCGTCGAGGTTCTCGTTGCCCGAGTCGCCGGTGTTGACCGACGCGCTGATCAGATCATCGAACCCGACGCTGGATCCTGAGGTCGTTTGGCCGTCGTACGTGTAGTCGATCTCCACCGAGCCAGCTCCGGCGTCGGGCTCGACCGTGATGGCCGTGAAGAACACGACGCGATCACCGCAGGCGAAGTCGCCGCCCTCGAGCGATTCCACGACCCCGGTGCTCTTGCTGATCGTGCGGTCGTTGAACGCGCCGCCCACGCCGGTGGTGTGGTCGTACGTGTACGGGCCTGCCGCGATGAAGTCCAGCGTGACGCCGCCTCCATCGATGGTGCTCTGTGCGGCAGGCGCCGCGTCGGGTGTCGAAGGCTTGCCCTTCGCTGGGCTGGGGCCGGCCGCGTACGCGGCCTGTCCCAGGACGAAGGAGAAGGCGACGAGCACGCCGAGGAACGCGACGGTGGCGCGACGCAGCCGCGTCACCCTTCCGAGCCCTGATCCGGTTGCCATCGTGACCCCCAAGGTCGCGGCCGATGCTCCAGACACGGTCGGGCTCGGCCGTCCGGCCCATCCGTGTCCCCCACGTCACACGGTAGGAGCCCCGCTCGGGGGACACCATCGGGCGAAGGCCTCCGGCTGCATCCCGCGGCGGTCGTAGTCCGGATGCCGTTCGGACGCGTCGTCCGGGGGAGGGCGGCCGAGTGGGCCCGATGACATCGCCGCATGATGGGGAGCGGTGGGGGAGTCTCGTCCGCCCACGACGCCCGTATCGGCCGACGCGATCAGACCATGGACCCCCTCGGTCAGCGCCGTCGGTGGCCGAACCGACCCTTGTCCTCTTGCGTCACCTCTGACCGCTCGTTCTCTCGGGAGCCCAAGAGGGGAGAGGACCTCGCGCAGCCTCGAGAGAGGACCGCGTCCGTACTAACATTCCATAATGTGCATTATGGGCATCGGGAGGACTGAGAGGGGGGGATGCGACGAGCACCGACGAGATCAGGCTTCCGAGTTCGACGCCGGCTCGCGCCCGAGACGTAGCGCGATACCCCAGCGGGTCACGAGCCATAGGGCTTCGACGACGATCCGCCGCGAGATCTTCGAGCGTCCGTGCTCACGCTCGCGGAACGTGATCGGTGCTTCTCCCACGTCGAAGCCTTGTCGATGCGCTCGCATCACCAGCTCGACCTGGAAGCCGTAGCCATCGCTCGCGACGGGTCGTTCGAGGAGCGTCCGGAGGAGCTCGCGGCGGTAGACGCGGTAGCCGCTCGTCGCGTCGCTGATCGGAAGGCCGAGCATGAGGCGCGCGTATCCGTTCCCGATCCGAGACAGAGCCACCCGGGCACGGCTCCAGTTCGTCACGGAGCCTCCTGGCACGTAGCGACTCCCCACGGTGAGATCATGCGCGGTTGCTGTGGCAAGCAACCACCCGAGCTCACTCGGATCGTGGGACAGGTCCGAGTCCATCTCGACGATCAGGTCGTAGCCCTCGTCGAGCGCCAGGTGGAACCCCTCGAGGTACGCCGAGGCGAGTCCCGACTTCTTCGAGCGCGAGCGCACGCGGACCCCCGGATCGCCCGCCGCGATGTCGCCCACGACGTTGGCGGTGCCGTCCGGACTCGAGTCGTCGACGACCAGGACGTCCACGTGTCCAGCGGTCCCCCGGACCCCCCTGATCACCTCGGCGATCGTGGCGCGCTCATCGTAGGTGGGCAAGATCACCAGCGTCCGCGGGTCGAGCGGAAGCGGCCCGGGCGAGGGCCGGGCTGTGCTGCGGCGGCGCGGTGCGATCAACAGACCCATGACGATGAGCAGGCAGAGCCACGGGACCCAGTCCCCCAGGCGCACGTACCAGGTCTGCGCCGTTGAGGTCTCGATCCGGCCTCGCAGGATAGCGGTCTCGAACAGCTCCGTGCGGGAGGTGACGCGACCCTGTGGGTCCACGAACGCGGAGACGCCGGACACGGCGGCGTCCACCACCCAGCGGCCGGTCTCGACGGCGCGCATCCGGCTCATCTGGAGATGCTGGTCCGAGGCCGCCGTGAACCCGTACGACGCGTTGTTGACGGGCACCACGAGGAAGGTCGCCCCCTCCCGGACGAAGTCCGCGAACAGCGCCGGGAAGGCGTTCTCGAAGCAGATCGGTGTGCCGAAGGGGGGCACACCGTCCACGTTCAGGTTCCGCACCTCGGGCCCCGGCTCTCGGTCGACCGGGATCTGACCGACGGCCTCGATCCAGTCGATCCGGTCCCGCCACGGCACGTACTCGCCGAACGGAACCAGGTGGACCTTGTCGTAGCGATCGACCAGGGCGCCGCTCCCGTCGAAGGCCAGGACGCTCGTGTGCTGCGACCCGTCTGGGTCGTTCAGGACCGCGCCGGCGACCGTCGGAGCGCCCACATCGGCGATCGCCTGCGTGACCGTGGCCATGGTGGCGGGATCGGCCGCGGCTGCGGGGTCGAGAGCTCCCTCTCCCCACAGCACGAGCTCGGGCGGGTCGGACGCGAGATCCCCGTGGAGCTCCACGTGTCGCGCCGCCACGATCAGGTCCTCGTCCACTCCAGATGTCGACTCCGGAACGCGGACGTCTACCTGGACCGCGGCGACGTCGAGGACCGGCCCGTCCGCGCGCGGGTACGCGATCGCAGCGGGCGCGATGACGAGCACCGCCGCGAGCCCGACGTGTCCCAGCCGACGCCACGCCCCTCCCCCGGCGACGACCGCCTCCACGAGCAGGGCGTTGACCGCCACCACCACGAAGGTGATGCCCCAGACGCCCGTGATCGACGCGAGCGGCAGGAGCATCCGATCGTCCACCTGGGAGAGCCCGACGCTCCCCCAGGTGAACCCGCCCAGTGGCCACATCCCGCGGATCCAGTCGGCGACCGTCCAGGCGGCCGCGAGCCCGAATGCGGTCCGGATCGGCTTCCCGGGCTTGATCAGTCCGGGTGCCAGCAGGCCGACCGTGGCGAGCGACGCCGCGGACAGGAGGGTGAGAGAGACCCAGGCCATCTCTCCGAACCGAAGGATCCAGTACAGCGTCGAGCCGAAGACGCCGACGCCGAACACGAGCCCCAGGAGGACGGCGCGCCCGGTGGTCGAGGTTCGCCACAGCCACAGCAGCGGAGCGACGGCGACGAAGGCCACCGGCCACGACGCGGCCGGAGGGAACGTGAGCGACAGCGCGATGCCGGAGACGAGCGCGACGGCGAGGGCGACGAACAGCGGAGGTCGCCCCGGCCCGGTCACGGGCTCAGGCGCAGTCGCGACAGAGCAACTTCTTCTTGTCCGCGAGCTGGCTGCGGTGCTTCACCAGGAAGCAGCGCTTGCACATGAACTCGGAACTCTGCATCGGCACGATCCGCGTGTCGAGCGGCTCGAGGCGCTCGTCACGGTTCAGCGCGGCCGACGCATCTTCCTCCTCCGTCGCAGCCTCTGCCTGCTCGGATGCGGTCTCCTGTTTGGCGAGGAGGTCCTGGATCGACTCCACCTCACCCAGCCCCGGCTCCGGTGGCACGGTGGCCTCGGCCAGGTCGTCGGGGGTCGGCTCGATCTCGTCGATCGGTCCGTCCTCGAGGATCTCTTCCTCGTCGTCGACCGGCTGGTCGATGTCGTCGATATCGCTGGTCATCGCGGCGCTTCCCCTCCGAACCCCTGCCTGACGTATCGGCGCGGCATCCTACACCCCTGTCGCAGCGGTGCAACGATGTCGGGCCCCGGCGGCAACCTCGAGGTCCGCCCGGGAGCGCGCCGGATCGGATGAGGGCGGGTCAGATGGGACGTCGGGCTGCCCGGGAGGGCGGAGAAGTGGAGGACCCAAGAGACCTTTGGGGCCGCGACGCCGGGGCGCCGCGTTCTCTACTCGGCTTCTTGGGTCCTCCGTGCGCCTCCGCCGGGGCGGTGACGCAGGGCGCACGGTAGCGCCTCCCTCGTCGGACGGTCAAGCCGAACCGCGGAGGAAGAGTGACAAGACCGGCCTCGCCGTGCTGACGGATGGGCTCAGGTCGCCGACACCTCACGCCCGAGCGACACGGTGAGCACCGGTCGGAGTCCCACCACGTCGTCAGCCGTGAGCGGATCCACGTCGTAGGCGGCGAGGTCCGCATGGAACCCAGGCTCCAGGACACCCTTCTTCTCCTCTTGGTGCGCCAGGCGCGCGCTGCCCGCGGTATGCACGCGGATCGCCTCGAGCCTCGAGAGCCGCTGCGTCGGGTCGTGATGCCGTTCCATCGCCGCCACGGCGCTCCACGGGTCCAGCGGCGTGACGGGAGCATCCGACCCCGCGCCCACGACGATGCCCCGCTCGAGCATCGAGCGGAAGGGATTCATCGCCGTCGCCCGCCCACGCCCGAGCGCCGTCTCATACAGCCCGCCGGGGAAGCCCCACGCCGCGTCGAACGCAGGCTGGACCGACACGGCCAGCCCGAGCACGGCGGCGCGCTCCACCTGGGAGGGCGTCGCCATCTCGGCGTGCTCGATCCGGTGACGGCGGGCACGGAAATGGCGTCGCTCGCGGGAGTCGAGCGACCGGTAGACCCGCTCCCACGCCACGAGCACCTGTTCGATCGCGCGGTCGCCGATCGCATGGACCCCCACCTGGAGCCCGGCGTCGTGCCCGTCCCTGAAGAAGGCTGCCATGTCGTCGTCGGCCATCGCCACCTCGCCGATGTCGTCGACGTCCTCGTACGGCACGGAGAGGGCGGCCGTGCGGGCGCCGATCGATCCGTCCATCGGGAGGTCCCCTCCGATCGAGGACAGGCCGAGATCGACGACCCGCGGGACGTCGGTCGTCGCCACGACCGCCATCGCGTCGACGGGGAGTCGCGAACGGTGCCGCAACAAGACGTCCACGTCTCGGAACCCTTGTTCCTCGGGCATCGACATCTCGTGCAGCGATGTGATGCCCCGTGTCGCTGCGAGCGCGGCAGCGGCGAGCTGGAGCTCTTCGATCCGGTGCTCCGTCCGAGCCTCAGCCGCCCACCGGCACACCTTCCGGTTCGCGTCTCGCGTGACGCGACCGGTCGGGCGTCCGTCCGGATCTCGCTCGACCCCGTCGGCATCGAGCGCCTGCGCGAAGGTCAGCGCCGCCGAGTTGACCACCGAGAGGTGCCCGTCCACCCGCCGGATCACCAGCGGGCGATCGCTCACGGCGTCGAGTTCATCGATCGACGGAAGGGTCGGATCGTCCCACCCCGACTCGTCGAACCCCAGGAGGAGGACGACCGGGTCGGGGTCGGACGCGGTCCTCCCACGGGCCAGCGCGATCAGCTCCTGCGTGGACCTCGCGTGGCCCACCTCCTCGTTGGTGAGGGACAGTCCGGTGCTGGTGAGGTGGACGTGGGTGTCGATGAAGCCCGGCAGGATCGTCGCGCCGGGGAGGTCGACCACCCGGTCGGCCTCCGACCTCGGAGGCTCCCCCGAGCCGACCCGTTGCACGTGGCGACCGTCGATCAAGACCCACTCCCCCACGGGGTGGTGGGCGAGGGTATGGACACGGGCGGCTCGGTAGAGGGTCCTCATGGCGCGCGCATCATGCCACGCGATGACGGGAGGAGCCCGGAGGGGGTCCCCGGCATCGAGGAGCCCTCGAGGAGATGCGTCTTCCCGTCGTGGGGCTCGAGCCCCAGCTCCCGTAGGCACCGGGCCCACGCGTCGAAGGCGCGCAGTGCCACGATGCGATCGGGCCCGGCGATCACCACGTCGTCGACCCACCGCACGATCGTGCCTCCGGACCGGCGCACCACGGCATCGCCCACGCGCAAGACGGTCTCGGCGACGGCTCCCGACGGGGTCGGCCCGATGGGGAGACCGGGCGTCCCGGCCAACGAGATCTCACGGAGGAGGGCCTGCAGGCTCGCCACGTCCCGGGCGTCGACCCCTGCCGAGGCGAGGGCGACGTCCACCGCCTCCGCGCCGATCGACGGGAAGCACGCTCGAACGTCGCTCCCGATCGCCGCGCCCAAGCCCACGGCGCGGGAGACCGCTCGGGCCCACCGTGCCCGTTCGGCGGGCAGGCGCCCAGGTGCGATGCCCACCCCGAACGCTCTGTCGGGGCCGAAGCGGCCGGCCGGCGTCGCGGAGGCGACGAGCTCCGCGTAGCGGCGCGCGGTCGGCGGATCGAGGACCGTGATGACCCGAACGTCCCCGCCGGGCTTCGGCACCTCGTACAGGTCGAGCCCCACCCGCGCGTGCGGCACCACCGCTCCCCTCCCCTTCCGTTCCTCCGGGGAGGCGGAGCCGGACGGGTATCCGACCACGTTCGAGGCGCCGGGACGATCCCCGGATCGGATGGAACCAGCCTCCCCCGGCCCCCTCCCCCCGACACGCCGCGAGCATCGGCCGTCGCCTACGATGGGTCGGTGCTCGACGGACGCGATCTCGACATCCTGGCTGCCCTCCAGGAGGATGGACGGGCCACCTACGCTGACGTGGGCGCCCGCGTCGGCCTGTCGGCGAGCGCGGTCCATGAGCGTGTGCGGAAGCTTGAGCTGGCGGGCGTCATCTCGGGGTACCGTGCGGTGGTCGACCCAGAGGCGATCGGGTTCATGGTGACGGCCCTGATCGCCGCGACGCCGTTGGACCCGCGCCAGCCTGACGACCTCCCGGACCGACTCGCGGACTTCCCCGAGGTCGAGGACTGCTACAGCGTGGCCGGCGAAGCCAACTACATCTTGAAGGTGCGCACACGCACCACGAGCAGCCTCGAAGAGCTGATCCGCCGGCTGCGCGACAAGGGAGGGGTGGCCACCCGCACCACGGTCGTGCTGTCCACCCCCTTCGAGGGGCGCCCCGTCGGTCCGTGAGGCGAGATCACCACCGAACCGCGGATCCCACCCATAATCGTGGGATGCGTCGCCGCGTCACGTCGTTCGCGCTCGCGCTCGCGCTCGCCATCTCGAGCGCGGGATGCGCGGAGGGCGACGGTGCCCAGCATCTGCGGAACGCCGATGTCGGGGCCGCAGTCAGGGTTCCCGGTGCGTGGACCGTCTTCGAGCAGGATCAGGTGCAGGCCAACTCGATCACCCCCGGGCTCCAGATCCCGAGTCCGGTGCGGTGGTTCGTCGGTGTCGACGCCGACCCCCAGCCATCACCCGATCACATCGTGCAGGCCTACACCGCCGACCATCCCCAGGGGTTCTTCGAGGTGTTCGAGCTCGACGAGAACGACCGCTGGCAGATCAGCATCCTGGCCGTGCGCAACATGATCGTGCCGATCGATCAGATCAGGGAGCAGTTCCTCCAGGATCCGGTGGTCCTGCTCGCCTACGACGACCGGCTCGACGCCGACGGGATGAGGGGGATGCGGATGGTCGTCCAGGTCCAGGAGTCGGAGGTCGACGAGAACGGAGAGCTGGAGCTGATCCCCGGCTCGTACTTCCAACTGAACCAGGTCGCGTGGTGGGATCCCATGGTCGACCGCCTGTACCTCGGTGCCCTGATGTGCAGCATCGATTGCTATGCACGCTACGCCGACGATATCGAGGCCACGATGGCCTCCTGGATCGCACGTGCGCCATGAGCCACCGCCACACGGAAGGAACCCCATGAGTCACCACGACACCTCCTCCCCAGGCCCCCGCTTCGGTGCCGATCGGCCGAGCCGCCCGAAGCCCTCAGAGCGCGAGACCCGGCCGCCCTCGGTGCTGTGGGATCGGATCAAGCTGGTCCTGCTCTTCGTCGGTCTGTGGTTCGCGATGCTCGCCGTCGTATGGAGCAGCGAGGAGCCCTGGGGGACGTCGTTCGACCAGGTCGCAGCGATCGCCTTCCAGGACTACGGCTGGTTGCTTGTGCTCGCGATGCTGGAGGCGATCCGCCAGCTCCACTACCTGTTGCAGGAGCGCTCGAAGGGGTACTACGGGTGGTGGCGAGGGCTCGGAGAGCGTTACCACCGTCGCGCCGGCCGGATGAACGAGTGGACGCGCTACCGGGTCGGACGGGCGCTGAAGTGGGTGCTGTTCCTGTTCCTGCTGAGCAACGCCCTGGGTCTGTGGTTCGACATCGACCCGACCTGGATGGGGCTGGTCCAGCTCCCCGCGGCGCTCATCGCCGGACTCCCGTTCATCCTCCAACTCGCCTTCGCGTTCTTCTTCGTGATCTTCCAGTTCGTCGGGCTGTTCTGGTTCCTGTCCCGCGGTGGGATCGACACGATCATGCCCGACGAGATCGAGACCCGGTTCACGGACGTGAAGGGTCAAGACGGCGTCCTCGACCGGGTGAAGGAGACGATGATCTTCCTGGACGACCCCGAATCGATCGAGGAGAAGGGCGGCTACGTGCCCGGCGGGATCCTCCTGTGGGGCCCACCTGGGACGGGCAAGACGTTGATGGCTCAGGCGGTCGCGGGCGAGACCGCCAAGCCGTTCATCGCGGTCGACCCGGGCGCCTTCATCAACATGTTCATGGGCGTCGGGATCTTGAAGGTGAAGGGTCTCTACCGGAAGCTCCGCCGGCTCGCCCTGCGCTACGGCGGCGCGATCGTGTTCTTCGACGAGGCCGACTCCCTAGGGAACCGCGGCGCCGCCGTCGCCGGCTCGTTCCAGCGCGCGACGGGACCGTTCGCCGAGGTTCCGGCGTGCAACGGAGGCGCCTACCTGTCTTCGAGGGGCCTGCGGGCGCTCACGGAGTACCAGACCTTCGGCGCGGTTCCGGGCGACGGTCCCGGGTCCGCACCGATCGCCTGCTCATGGGGGCCGGGATGGGTGGAGGAGGGATGGGGACCCTGCAGGCGATCCTGTCGGAGATGTCGGGTCTCACGAAACCGCGTGGCCTCGTCAATCGGATCCGGAAGATGCTGGGCATGAAGCCCACTCCCCCGCCGAAGTACCGGATCTTGCACATCTTCGCCACGAACATGCCGGATACGCTCGACCCGGCGATGCTGCGGCCGGGACGGATCGACCGTCAGTACAAGGTCGGGTACCCGCATAAGGAGGGGCGTCGGTCCACGTTCGAGTACTACCTCGCCAAGGTCAAGCACGAACTCACCCCTGAGCAGATCGACAACCTCGCGACGATCTCGCCGTACTTCTCGGGGGCGGCGATCAAGGACATCGTGAACGAAGGGCTGGTGATCGCGATCCGCGATGGGCGAGAGGTGGTCACCTACGCGGACGTGATCGAGGCGAAGCAGCTGAAGCAGCACGGCCTACCCGAGGATCACGAGTACATCGAGCGAGAGCGCCACTCGATCGCGGTCCACGAGGCGTGCCACGCCGTGGTCGCCTACCGCCTCCGCAAGCACGCGGTGATCGACATGGCGACGATCGAGCGACGCGGCGACGTCGGTGGGTTCGTCTCGTCGATCCCACCGGAGGACCGGTTCGTCGACTGGCGATCCGAGCACGAGCACGACCTGATGACGTCGCTGGCCTCGCTGGCCGGCGAGCGCCTGTTCTTCGACGGCGACAACTCGGCCGGTGTCGGGGGCGACATGCGCAACGCCACCGCGCTGGCCACCTTGATGGAGGGCTACTGGGCGATGGGCGACACGATCGTGTCGCATGCCGTGACGAAGGGGTCGATCCGGAACGCCCAGCCGGTCGAAACCGGATCCGACCGCAACATGTGGGACGGGGAGTTCGGTGCGCGGATCGAGACGCGGCTCCGCGAGCTCCATGACCGCACGTGGGAGCTCCTCGATGAGAATCGCGCGGAGGTGCTCGGGGTGGCGCACGCCCTCGAGACTCGCAAGACGATCACCGGCGACGACGTCACCGCGGTGATCGAGGGGAACGTCGGACCCATCGTGGACGGCCGTCCCTATCAGGACGCGGGGTTCCGGCAGATGCTCGAGAACTACCACGCCGCCGTCCTGCGGGCGCACAAGGAGCACTCGGGGGTCGAGGCGTCGATCCCGGTGCCCGTCCCCCCTCCCCCCGTGGACCTCGCACCAGCGCCACCCGCGACGCTCGGTGTCCGTCCGCAGCTGGTGGATCCACACGATCCCGCCGACCGCCCCTGACGAGGCGAGAACCTCGACCGGTATCCTGAGCGCGCGATGCGCCTGTTCAACAGCCTGAGCCGCGAGATCGAGGAGGTCGTTCCGGTCGAGCCCGGGCATGTCCGGATCTACTCGTGCGGTCCCACGGTGTACCGGTACGCACACCTCGGGAACCTCCGGACGTTCATGCTCGCCGATCTGATCCGTCGCGCGCTCGAGCTCGAAGGCCTCCGCGTCACGCAGATCATGAACATCACCGACGTGGGGCACATGACCGACGAGTCCTCCCCCGAGGCCGTCGACAAGATGCTCCTGGCGGTCGAGGACGAGGACATGAGCGCTCTTGAGATCGCCGAGAAGTACACGCAGGCGGTCTTCGCCGACGCCGAGCGCCTGGGGATCCGTCCCGCCGACCGGTACCCCAAGGCGACCGAGCACATCGACGAGATGATCGAGCTCACGCAGGTCCTGATCGAGCGCGGGCACGCCTACGCGGTGGACAGCGGCTCGGTCTACTACGACGTCGCGAGCTTCCCTGGCTACGGCAAGCTCTCGGGGAACACGCTCGAGAACCTCAAACCGGGTCATCGTGATCTCGAGACCGATACGCGCAAGCGTCACCACGCCGACTTCGCGCTATGGAAGGCGGCCGGGCCCGGCCGCGTGATGAAGTGGGATTCGCCCTGGGGTCCCGGATTCCCCGGCTGGCACATCGAGTGCTCGGCGATGTCGATGAAGTACCTGGGCGACCGCTTCGACATCCACACCGGTGGGACCGACCTCCGCTTCCCGCATCACGAGGACGAGATCGCCCAGTCCGAGGGCGCGGTCGGGCACCCCGTCGTCGCGGTCTGGATCCACGGTGGGCACCTGCGTCTGTCGGGTCAGAAGATCGCGAAATCCACCGGCAACGTCGTCACGGTCCAGGACCTCGTCGAGCGCGGCATGGACCCGCTGTCGTTCCGCTGGCTGGCCTTCCAGACCCAGTATCGGAGCGAGATGGACTTCAGCTGGGATGCGATGGAGGCGGCCGACCAACGGGTGAAGCAGCTCCGGCACCGCATGACGGCCTGGGGGCCGGCCGCCGAGGTCTTCGATGCCGCGGCGACATCGTTCGACGCCCGGTTCCGCGAGGCGGTCGCGAACGACCTCCACATGCCGGGGGCGGTCGCGGTCGTTAACGAGCTCGCGTCATCCTCCGACGTCCCCGACGGTCAGAAGTACGCGCTGCTCGTCGCCTGGGACCACGTGCTCGGACTCGACATCGAGCGAGAGGCCACCGCCGGCTGGGAGCCCACGGACGAGATCCGGGCGCTCGTGGCCGAACGTGACGCCGCGCGAGCGACGAAGGACTATGCCGCGAGCGACCAGCTCCGCGACCGGCTCGCCGCGATGGGCCTCGAGGTGATGGACACCCCCGAGGGCACCCGTGTTCGACCTCGCTCCTGAGTAGGCGTAGGCTCGCCCGGACACCCGCAACCCGAGGAGGAACCGGTGCTCCGGAAGTTCCTGCTGTCCGCCGTGCTCGTGCTTCTCATCCTGACCGCGGCCGCCTGTTCCGGCTCGGAGGAGGACGGTGAGGGCTCGGAAGCGACGGCCGCGCCGACCACCGAGGGACAGGCTGAGGAGCCTGACGATGGCGCCGAGCCGACGATGGTCATCTCGAGCGGGAGCGAGACGGTCTCGATCGGCGGCGGGGAGCTGCCCGAGGACTGGCCCGACACGTTCCCGCTCCCCGAGGGGGCCGAGCTCGCAGGCTCCGCATCGTCGCCCGGCAACTACGTCGTGTGGTTCTCGTCGGGCGGTTCCACCCAGGAGGACCTGAAGGCGTTCTTCGACGACGAGCTGCCCGCGAACGGATGGACGATCGAGAGCGAACTGGACTTCGGCGATGATGCCGGCTCCTACTCCGCGTACGCGATCAGCGGGAACGGCTACTCGGGCGGTGTCTACGTCGGAGAGGGCGCGCCCGGGAGCGAGGGATTCGAGGGCGATTTCGCGTTCTGGGTCGCGCTCACGGCCGAGTAGCCCGCTCAGGTGACCACCTGCAGGTCCCGGGTCGAGCGGTTCAGCCGCTCCACCCCGTCCTCGGTCACCGCGACGACGTCCTCGATCCGGACCCCGAACCGTCCCTCGAGGTAGATCCCGGGCTCCACGCTGAAGGTGATCCCAGGTCTGAGCAGGGTGCGGTCACCCTCGATCGCGTACGGAGGCTCGTGGACCTCACGTCCGATGCCGTGGCCGGTCCGGTGGATGAAGCGCTCGCCGAATCCTGCGTCGTCGACGATCCGCCGTGCGACCCGATCGACCTCCTGGATCTCGATCCCGGGCCGCACGGACTCCACGGCGGCCGCCTGGGCACGCCGGACGACCTCGTAGACCTCCGCGAACGCCTCGGCCGGCTCCCCCACCACGACGGTGCGGGTGGTGTCGCTGAAGTAGCCGTCCAGCTCGCCTCCGAAGTCCATCACGACCGCATCACCGGCACCGATCGCACGGTCACCGGGCTCGTGGTGGGGTGAGGCGGCGTTCGGGCCGCTCGCCACGATCGTGAAGTCCGCTCGGGCGTGGCCGTGCGCCACGAGCAGCCGCGCGAGATCGGCGGCGACCTCTCGCTCTCGCCGGCCCTCGAACCGCGTCGTGAGGATGTCGGCGAACGCCGCATCCGCGGCCGAGCCCGCCCGCCGCAGGGCGTCGAGCTCCACCGGATCCTTCACCGCCCGCACGGCGCCCACCACGGGGGACGCGGGCTCGAACGTCAGGTCCGGCGACACGGACTGCAGACCCAGCAGGTGCGAGGCCCACAGGCGATCGCCTGCGGCCACGAGGCCATCGCCGGGGAGCAGACGGGCTGCTTCCGCGAACGGGTCGACCCCGTCGACCCAGCCGATCAGCTCCAGCGCGTTCGCGGCCGGACACGAGGCCGCGAGGGGTCGCTCCAGCTCCGGCACCAGCATCCGAGGGGGAGCCCCGGGTCGCAGCACCAAGAGTGTCGGGCGTTCCAGCGGCATCGGGTCGTACCCGGTCAGGTACGCCAGATCCGGCGACGGCGCGATCACCACCGCGTCGAGACCTCGCGCGGCGGCCTCGTCGGTCACACGTCGGATCCGGTCGGTGTACGGCGCGTCGTTCATAGCTTGAGGAGGATCGATCGGGGCACGAGCTGGAAGGCCGCGGGCGTCGTGCCGAGGTAGGCGCCGTCGGCCACCACCGGGAGGGGCCGATCGGCCTCGATCGACAACCGGAGCTTGGCGCGGAGCTCCGTGATGCCCCCGTCCGGCACATGGTCGCCGTGGCGGAACATCCGTGGCAGCAGCCGGTAGGCGTCGGACTTCGGGCCCGTGAACACGAGGGCGTCGAGCACGCCGTCTCCGGGGAACGAACGTGGAGACAACCGCATCCCCCCGTCGGTGAACTGGCCGTTGCCGACGATCACGCTCCACGCGCGCAGCTCATGGGTCTTCGCGTCGGCTCCGACCCTGAGATCGCGAGGGCGGCTGCGCACGTACGCTGACCAGAAGCCGAGGAAGCGCCTGCCGTTGCCCAGGAACCGGGGTAGCCGGGTGCGGCTCCGCCATGCGGCCGCGTGGAGCCCGACCTCGGCTACGTTGTGCGCGTACCGGACCATGGGTCGACCGTCATCCCCCACCACCTGGAGCTTCACGACGTCGAAGGGATACGTGGTGTCGCCGAGGAGGTGGGTGGAGGCGGCCTCGATGTCCCCTGGGAGGCCGAAGCTGCGCACCAGATCGCATCCCGTGTCGGCGGGCAGGACGGCGAGCACCGGGTCCTCGATGATCGGCCTGCCATCTTCGAACATGCCGTTCACGACGTCCTGGACCGTCCGGTCGTCCCCCACCGCGGCCAGGTACCGGTACCCTTCGCCGAGCGCGCGCCGCGCGAGCTGCGTGGCGCCCGTCTCGTCGTCGGCGACCTGGAGCCGGTACGCGAGTCCCCGGGCATCGAGCGCACGCTCGAGCTCACCGAGTCGCGCCGCGACCGAGCCCCCGCCGGCCCGGGGGTCGGCGATCACGGCGAGGGCGCCGAACGGGCTCCCGAGGGTGGTCATGGACGGCATCGTATCGGCCTACACGCCCGTATAGGCGACGACCCCGCGCAGCACCCCGGCGCGCGCCATCCGCATCAGCTCGGCGACCGCCGGGTCCGCCACTTCCTCGACCTGCCGCAGGAGGTCGATGAGCTGCTTGCAGTTCCGTACGAAGTCGCCCGGGGCCATATCGGTCTCCTCGAGGATCTCCTCGAGCGGCCGGCCGGCGGTCCAGTGGTAGACGGGAACCGCGAAACCGGCCTCGAGCTCCCGGCACAGCTGGACCTGATGCGCGTCCTCCGCGCGACGGACCTGTCGCCACAGACGCTGGAGCCGCTCGTAGCGCTCCGTGGTGAGGTCGGTCGGCATCTCCCCCTGGAGCGGGTGGCGCTCCCGCGCCTCGTACACGACCGTCGACAGCAGCGCGGCGGCCTCCGGGGGGTCGAGCCCGTCGAACACCCCTGCGTCGAGCGCCTCGCCGACGATCAGGTCCCCCTCGCCGTAGATCCGAGTGAGTCGCCGGCCCTTCGGCGTGACCTCCCACCCGTCGACGTAGCGCAGATCCGTGAGGACGTGGAGGACGCGCTCGAACTGGCGTGCGAGCGTCTCGGTGCGGACCCGGATCCTTCGCTCAACCCCGGCGAGCTGCTGCTCGAGCTTCGTCGCGCGCTCCGCCCACCGCTCGTGCTTCGCCCGCTCCGGGCAGCCGTGGCACGGGTGCGCCCGTGCCCGCTCCTCGAGCGTGGCGGCTTCCCGTTCGACCTCCGGGTCGTGGGCCCGGGGTCGTGACCCCTTCGTCGACTTCACGTGCAACGCAACGAGACGCGCGGCCACGTCACGCCGATAGCGGGCGCTCCGTGCGTTCCCCGACCGGGGCAACGGCACGCGCGTCAGGACGACCGGCGGGTCTTCCAGGTCCCTCGCCGACAGCCGGAAGACGCGACGGTCCTGCGAGAGCAGGGTCGGCTTCCCGTCGCGGCTCGACAGGACGACGGCCAGGCCCTGGCGACGGGCGGAAGGGACGTGGATCACCTCGCCCGGCTTCAGCCCCGCCACCGCCTCGCGCACCGCTGCGCCGCGCGCTTCCTCGCGCCCGCGGCGGTCCTCCGCCCGGATCCGGCGGGCGCGCTGGAGGAGCCCCCAGTACTCATCGAAGTCGCCGACGTCGCACTCGAGGTTCTTCCGGTACCCGTCGAGGGCTTCGCGGTCGCGCGCGCGCGTCCGCTCGAGCGCGACGACCCCGCGGTCGGTCAGGAACTGGGCGAAGGAGGAGTCGAGCAGCTGGTGCGCTTGCTCCCGTGTGTAGTTCCGTACGAGGTTCACCGCCATGTTGTAGGAGGGCCGGAACGACGAGGTGAGGTCATAGGTCCTGGTCGCCGCGAGGCCCGCCACCCGCTCGAAGGCCACCTGGCGCTGGTAGACGACGACGGCGTGCCCCAGCGGGTCGATCCCCCGGCGTCCGGCCCGACCGGCCAGCTGCGTGTACTCCCCCGGTGTGAGCAGCTCGTGGCGTTCCCCCTGGAACTTCCAGAGATCCTCGATCACGACGGTCTTGGCCGGCATGTTGATGCCGAGCGACAGGGTCTCGGTCGCGAACACGACCTTCACCAGGCCCTCTTCGAACAGCTCCTCGACCGTCTCTTTGAACGCCGGCAGCATCCCTGCGTGGTGAGCCGCGATGCCCGCGGTGAGGCCGTCGAGGAAGTCGTAGAAGCCGAGCGTGACGAGGTCTTCCTCACCGATCCAGGCAGCCCGGGTCTCGGCCCGTTCCCTGATCTCCCCGGCTTCGTCCTGTGTCGTCAGCCGCAGACCGGCGTCGAGCAGCCAACGGACGCTTCGGTCACACCCCGCCCGACTGAACACGAAGTAGATCGCCGGGAGCATGCCCTGGCCGGCGAGCACGTCCACCACGTCCTCGCGCCGGGGCGCGTAGACACCGCCGCGGTCCTTCCCCCGTTGCGTGCCCCTCCCCTGGTATCCGCCTCGGCCGTCCTGACGGCGCCCGGCGGACCGCAGCCGGGTCTCCTGTTGGTCGAGCGACACCACGTAGGGGTTCGGCAGCAAGACCCCGTCCTGCTCTACGTGCATCGGATGCAGTCGCCGACCGATCAGGTAGTGGTGCTCGAGCGGGACGGGACGGCGCTCCTCGATCACGACCTTCGTCTCGCCTCGGAGCATCCCGATCCACTCGCCGAACTCCTCGGCGTTCGAGATCGTGGCGGACAGGCACACGACGCTCACCGAGAGGGGGAGGTGGATCAGGACCTCCTCCCACACCGCGCCGCGGTACGGGTCCTGCAGGTAGTGGACCTCGTCCAGCACGACCGAGCGGAGCCCCTGCAGCGTGTCGCTGCGCTCGTAGAGCATGTTCCGAAGCACCTCGGTCGTCATCACGACGACGGGCGCCTCCCCGTTGATCGTGTTGTCCCCGGTCAGCAGACCCACGTGCTGAGGACCGTGCATCGCCACGAGGTCGCCGAACTTCTGGTTCGACAGCGCCTTGAGCGGCGTCGTGTAGAAGCACTTCCGCCCTTCGGCGAGCGCCTGCTCGATCGCGAACTCGGCGACCACGGTCTTGCCGCTGCCGGTCGGGGCCGCCACGAGGACGGAGCTCCCGCGGTCGAGCGCCTCGATCGCGGCGACCTGGAAGTCGTCGAGGGGGAACGGGTAGCGGGCGGCGAAGACCTCGGGAGAGGGCACGGACCCAGTCTAGGGGTCGGGTACGGCGGACCTGCGGCTACACCTGTGCCCCGCAGGCCCTCGCGTGCTCCAGGACGAGCGGGTCGAAGACGCCGGGCCGTTCGACGTTCGAAAGGTGCCCGGCCCCCTCGATCGTGACGAGCCTCGCTCCTGGGACGCGCGCGGCGATCGTCGCCGTGATGCTCGCGGGGATCAGGGAGTCCAGGTCCGACGCGATCACGAGGGTCGGGACCGTGATGCCAGCGAGATCCGGCGTCGAGTCGGGGCGCTCGGCCATCCCCAGGGCCGCTGCCGCGATCGCCTCGTGCGATTGGTCGGCGATCCATGCGCGGACCCGCTCTCGGACGGCAGGGTCGGCGCCCTCCCCCAACAAGGGTGGTGGCGCGTCGGCGAGCACGTTGCCCTCGCTGCGAAGCCGGGCCGCGAGATCGCGCCGAGCCTGCACACCTGCCGGGGGATCGGCCTCGGCGCGGGTGTTCGCGAGGACGAGGCCGGCGATCCGGTCAGGGATCGTCCGCCATAGCTCGAAGGCGACGTACCCCCCCATCGAGAGCCCCACGACCACGACCCGAGACGCGCCGGCGAGATCGATCGCCCGGCGGCAGCTGTCCGCGGCGAGGGCCATCGTCATCACGCCACCGGGGGGTGGCGGCGATGCGCCGAAGCCCGGGAGGTCAGGCGCGACCACGCCAGGTGCTGCGGCGAGGTCTCCCCACATGCGGTGGTCGAGCGGGAAGGCGTGGATCAGCAAGAGCGTGGTCGTCATCGGACCGCCCTCGGGTTCGGCCCCACGACGACCGGAAGGGCCTCTGGAAGCACCTCGAAGACCGCCGGTGCGGGTCCGATCCGCTCGCCGTCGGCGTACACCGTGACCCGCCGGTCTGCCTCGACCGCCACCCGTGTCGATCGGAGCATCCGGACCTTCGGATGGCGCACGTGCGTGCCGCGGAACACGCTGGGGAACGCACGGATGAATGCCGGCGCAGACATCTCCTCGAGCAGGCAGACATCGAGGAGGCCGTCGACCACCGAGGCGTCCGGCGTCACCTTCATCCCACCCCCGTAGCTGATCGCGTTCCCCACGACGACCAGCATATGCGGACCCTCGATCACCTGGTCGTCCAGCGTGACCTTGAACGCAGCCGGCGTGAAGCGTGAGAGCGTCTTCAGCACGGAGGCGATGTACGTGCCGGTGCTCCCGAGCTTCACCCGCATCGCGTTCGCCGCCTCGTTCACCTCGGAATCGAATCCGCATCCCGCGACGTTGACGTAGTGACGTCGCTGCGCACCGGCCGTGATCCGCACGACGTCGATCGGGACCACGGGTCCTTCGGCGATCGCTCGGACGGCCACCTCGACCGAGCGCAGCCCGAGGCTCGACGCGAAGTCATCGGCCGTTCCCGACGGGATCGGCGCCAGGGCTGTCGTCGTACCGAGCAGACCGTTGGCCGCCAGCCCCATCGTCCCGTCGCCGCCGAGCGCCGCGACCACGGCAGCGCCGTCCTCGGCAGCCTGGCGTGCGGTCTGCTCGAGCCCGGGACCGGACTCGGTCACGCGGATCTCGTGCTCCAGGCCTGCAGCCCGCATCAGCCGGTCGATCTTGCCGATCAGGCGGCCCGCCTTCCCCCGGCCGGCGGTCGGGTTCGCGACGACGACGACGGGGCGGGAGGTCACGCCGTCCCTAGGGAGCGAGGCCCAGCTCGTCGAGCCCCTGCACGAGACCGGCCTGTTGCAGGGCGTTGCGGAAGGTGCGCCACCCGTTCGCCGCCAGCAGGTCGGCAGAGTCCGCGAGGGCCACCGCCGTCGTGGCGAGCTCCTCCACCTGGGCTGGGTCGTCCGTGTCCACGGCGACCAGCAGGATGCCCGCCGCCTGCTCGAGTTCACGAAGGGCGGCCACGAGCTGGGCCCGCGATGCGATCAGTGCCTCGGTCTGCGCGAGGTTGAACCCCTGGTCTCGGATCGTCCCGGTGAGGTCGTAGTCCTCCAGCGTCGTGGCGGCGGTCTCGAGATCGCCGGCGAGCTGCTCCAGCTCCTCGGCGGTGAGTGGGGAGTCCTTGCCCTTCGCGAGGGCGTCGGCCGCCTCCCGGATCTGGGGTGCGAGGACCGGACCCAGCGGGTCCTGGATCTGACCGACCGTCGCGACCTGGGACTCGAACTCCGAACGGACGGTCGCGAGCGCGTCCTGACGACGCTCCCGCGCCGCCGCGTCGTCGGACTCCTGGCCGGAGGCCCGCAACGAGTTCGTGATCCACACCAACAGCATCACCGCGAGCGCGCCGAGCAACGCGGCCGCGATCACCTGGACCCAGGTGCGCTGGAAGAGGGGCTTCGGCACCTCGACGGGGGCACGCCGGGGCGCGCGCGCCACCTGACGCGCTTTGGTCTTGCCCTTGCCCTTGATCGCCATCAGTCCGTCGTCCTTCCTCGGCGCATGATGCGGCCGATGATGATAGCGGCCTCGTAGAACAGGTACATGGGGATCGCGAGCGCCCCGAGGGTCATCGGGTCGCCGGTGGGCGTGATCGCGGCCGCGAACACCACGATCGCGAGGATCGCCCAACGGCGCCACTTCGACAGGGTCTGCGGGGTCAAGACCCCGACCAGCTGCAGGAAGACCAGGAGCACCGGCAGCAGGAACGACAGCCCGAACGCGAGGATCACCAGCACGACGAACGAGACGTAGCGATCGAAGTACAGGATCGGGACCACGCCCTCCCCTGCGAACCCGAGCAGGAAGTCGAGCCCGCGAGGAAGGGCCAGGTACGCGAAGACCGCTCCCGCGGCGAACAGCACGAGGGACGACCCGATGAACGGGATCGCGTACCGGCGCTCCTTCGACGTGAGGCCGGGCATGATGAACATCCACAACTGGTACAGGACCACCGGCAGCGCGATCACGAGGCCCAGGTACAGGACGATCCGGAGCTTGATCGTGAAGCCGTCGATCACACCGCTGAAGTAGAGGTCGCACCTCCCCTCGAACGGGTTGAAGGTCGGGTTCTCCGCGAGGAACGCACAGTAGGGCTCCTCCAGGAGGCTCTTGATCGGTTCGTAGAGGAACCACCCCGGGACCGAGCCCACGGCGAGCGCGATCACCACGATCACGAGACGGTGTCGGAGCTCCTCGAGGTGATCGAGGAGGGTCATCGTGCCCGTGCGCTGCTCGTCGGAGCGCCGGCGGCGCGGCCAGATCCTCATGGGCGGCGGGGTGTCACCCGTCCGAAGGCTGCTCGTCGACGGCCGGCGCGGTGGCCTCCGGCGCAGCTGGCCGTGGCGGGGCAGCCGGCTCGGAAGGCTCGGCCGGGGCCGCCTGGGCTGCGGGCGCGGGTTTCGACGTGCGGTGGACACCCGGCGCGGTCGGCGACGCCGGTCGCCGGGAGCGGGGAGGCGTGTCGCGGTCGGGCTCCAGGTCGAACTTGACCATGTCCTTCATGTCGTCCTGGACCTTCCGCAGTTCGCGCAGCCCCTTCCCGATCGAACGGCTCAGCTCCGGGAGGCGCTGGGGGCCGACCACGATCAGGGCGATGACCAGGATGACCAGGAGCTCCTGGGACCCGATGTTGAACACGTCTGCTACCGCCGTTCCTCGCCCGCTGCGCGGCTTCCGGTGGACCGGGGCGCCGGGACCTTCCCCTTGAGCTCCTCGATCCGCGTCTGCTGCTGCGCGGTCAGGCGTGAGATGTCGTCGGCGATCGGCTTCACCGCCTCCTGCATCTGCTTCGCGGAGCGGCCGAGCACGACGGCATGTCGCCCCAGGGCGATGAAGAAGGCGATCAGGGCCACGGTGGTGACGAGCCCAAGCACGAACCAGACGACGAGCCAGGTGGACACGCGAACGATGCTACACCGAGGCTGCGGGGGCTCAGGCGCCGCCGCTCGAGGCGAGGAACTGCTGGATGTAGGCGTCGTCTTCGAGCAAGTAGTGGAACTCGATCACGTCGTCGATCGAGAACGGCGGGCCGAGGGTCGTCGGGGCGTCGTCCTCGTCGAACAGCTCCGGGTGCGAGGGCGCCTCTGCGGGAGCATCGACGTCGACGCCCGCCGACACCAGCAGGGCCACGATCTTCCGATCCGCACGCTTCTCGACGTCGTCCGCGCAGCTCGGGCAGGTGAACCGGTAGCTCCCCTCTCGCCCGTTCGACCGGACCGACAACGAGATCGCTGCCGGTCCCATGTCCACCTCGCCGCAGCGAGGGCATGTGGTTCGGATCGTGGTCATCTCAACCCGAAGCATCGGCGGCGACCTCTGGGTGCTTGAGGGGTTTCCGACCGGGTTCAGGAGCCGTAGATGGCGCGCGTCTGTCGCACCAAGGAGCGCACCTCATCCAGCAGCGACACCGGCTGGAGCACCTGCGCATCGGATCCGAGACGGAGCATGAGTCGCGCGACCCACCCAAGCTGCCGCGAGGGCAGGGTAGCTTCCACCGATCCGTCGTCGCGTTCGACGACGTCGGTGGTGACGTAGTACTCCGCGACCCATCGCGCGGGTGGGCGGAGCAGGAGTCGAACCTCGACGTCGGACTCCGATCGGGTGTAGAGGGGGCGGCCGGCCCCCTGGAGTCCTCGCGGTTCGAAGGTCATGTCCGTCGGCTCGATCCCGGCGACCCGGTCGGCCCGGTACACGCGCTCGGCATCGGCGTCGACGTCCCACGCGGGGAGATACCAGTGCCCGGCCGATGCGAAGAGCGCCTCCGGCTCGATGGTGCGCCACGCACGTTCGCCGGAGGACGCCGCCGCGTAGTCGATCCGGATCCGTCGGCGCGCCTCGACGGCGCCGCGGAGCTCGTCCAGGAGAGGCGGTGCATCCCCGACGCGGGCAGCCTCGATCGCCGCCGAGCCCCCCAGCGAGGCGGTGAGCTTCTCGATCGCGCGTTCGAGGGCGGGGGCCTCGGGGAGCCCGGGGGTGGCAAGCAGCTCGGTCGCCCGCACGTGGACGGCGAGCGCCTCCTGGCGCGTCAACCGGAGCGGACGGGAGAAGTGATCAGCCATCCGGATCGTGACCGCCCCATCCTCATCGACCTCCACGTCGATCAGGTCGCCAGGGCCGTACGGCGGCAACCCCGACATGAACAGGAGGTCGAGGTCCTTGCGGAGCCGCGCCTGCTCGACCCCGAACAGGGCGGAGGCTTCGTCCAGGGTCGTACCCGGATGCTGGACGAGGTACGGGACGATGACGAGCATCCGCCCGAGACGCTCCGCAGTGGTCGCGCTGCGACGCCGCTCAGGCATCGGCCGCCTCCAGCCGACGGACGATCTCGTCGCGGAGCCTCTCCGGCTCAAGCACCTCCGCCTCGGGCCCGTACTCGAGCAGCAGGGAGGCCACCGCGGCCTCGTCAGCCGAGGGGAAGGACACGACGGAACGACCGTCGTCGGCGACACGCTCGGTGACGGCCCCTGAGAAGGACGCCATCGCTCGGACCGCGGCGGCCGGGGTGAACGCCACGACGGCCCGCTCGTCGCCCCGAGGCACCCATGGTCCGGCTTCCACGTGGTCGGCAGCTCGGAAGCCCTCCGGTGGGACCGAACCCTCACCCGCGTCTCGGAGCTCTGACGTGCATCGTGACAGGCGGAACGCCCGGATCTCCCCTCGCTCGCGGTCGTGGCCCACGAGGTACCAGTGGCCGCCGCGGAACACGACCCCGTAGGCATCGACATCGCGGACGGACAGGGCACCCTGCGAGGTCCGGTACCCGAACCCCACCCGGCGATGGGTGTCCGCCGCGTCGGCGGCGGCGAGGACCCGGTCGCTGCGGGTGTCCGACCCGGCGGCGAGCGGTCCCCCGGCCGACCCGAGGAGCACGCCCCCGTCGGAGCCGTACAGGAGCTTGCGCACGCCCTGCTCCGCGGCCGTCTCTTCGGTCCCCGACTGCGCCGCCAGGTACAGCGCCGTGATCTCGTCGGGCGAGAACGCGATCTCCGCCAGGTAGTACTCCTCACGCGGGATCGTGTAGCCCTGCTCCACGCCCCAGACGTCGGTGTCCACCATCACGAGGGGCACGCCGTACTCGCGCAGGATGTCCTTGTCGCGCTCGAACTTCCGCTTCGCGGACTCGAGGTTGTCCCCGCCGTACGCGTCGAGGGTCTCGCGGATCTGCTCGAAGGTCATCGGTCGGTCGGACTCGAGGAGCAGGCCAACCAGGTTGAGGAGGCGCTCGAGCGGATCCATGGAGTCATCCCCGGTCATCGTCGCGCATCATAGCGGTGGCATGTGCGCGGACCGAGCAACGCCGTGATCGTCTACGACCGTACCGCCCTCGGCGATCTCGAGGCGATCACCGAGGTGGCCGTCGGGGCCGTGCGCCGACAGGTCCGTGTCTCCCTGGGTCCGTGGTCGGGCGACGACTTCGACCCTGGGGGACTCCGCGGTGCGCCGGTGGTGATCGTCCCCGATCATGCATGGACCGAGCTGGCGCGTCGCGGCGCGCTCCGGGCCGGTGCGCAGCCCACCGTCCTGATCCTGCCTGGCGATGCTCCTCGGATCGGGATCCAGCTGCTCGTCGCCTACGCGGAAGGGGTCGACGTCACGATCGTCGAGGGCGGCACGGGTGCGGTGATGACGCTCGCCCGGATCCTTGGGGGTCGTCCGATCCCCGCCCTGCCCCTTCCGGACCCGCACGCGGTGGAACGGCTCTTCGAGGGGTGCGAGGTCGACGTGGACGTCCCGGTGCCCTCGCTCGAGGGGGGCGAGAGGGAAGGGATGCGGAGGACGATCGGGCCACTGGCCCTCCACGACGTTCACCATCTCGTGGAGGTCGACCCGCGTCCGGCGTTCGACGACCTCGGTCTGGAGATCGCCGGTGCGGCGCCGGCGGCCCTCACGGCCGCAGCGGCTGGCGTGCTCGCGGGCCGGGTGTCGGTCCGGAGCCGTCGCTGGCGCCTTGCCGCATCCCGACCGCCGTGAGCAGGAGGAACGAGGATCATGCCGAGGTTCGATCGATCGGACGCCTCGATCCACGACGAGCGGTTCGGGGAGGGCCCGGAACGGACGCTCACATGTGGGCGATCAGCTGCTCGACGCGCTCGTCGACGGATCGGAACGGGTCCTTGCACAGGACCGTGCGCTGCGCCTGATCGTTGAGCTTCAGGTGGACCCAGTCGACCGTGTAGTCCCGTCGTTTCGCCTTCGCCTGTCTGATGAAGTCCCCGCGGAGCTTGGCTCGGGTGGTCTGGGGCGGCTCGCGCATCGCAACCTCGACCGTCGCATCGTCGACGACCCGCTCGACCTTTCCTGCCCGCTCCAGGAGGTAGTAGAGACCGCGACTCCGGTTCACGTCGTGATAGGCGAGATCGAGCAGCGCGATGCGAGGAGAACCGAGCGGGAGGTCGTGTTTCGCCATGTACCGGTCGATCATCATGCGTTTCGTCACCCAGTCGACCTTGCGCGCCAACCGATCGGGATCATCGGACGCGAGGGCCTCCAGGGCCTCGCGCCACCCGTCGAGCAAGAAGGTGGCGGTCTCATCGGCGCCTCGCCGCTCGATGAACCTGGACGTCTTCTCCAGGTACTCGGTCTGGATCTCGAGGGCGGTGAGCTCCCGCCCGTTCGCCAGGCGCACCTTGCGGGTGCACGTCGGGTCGTGGCTGATCTCGCGGATCGCCCTGATCGGATTCTCGAGCGAGAGATCGCGCATCACGGTGTTGCCCTCGACCATGCGCAAGAGCAGATCGGTGACGCCTACCTTCATGAAGGTCGTCCACTCGCTCATGTTCGAGTCCCCCACGATCACGTGGAGGCGGCGGAACCGCTCGGCATCGGCGTGGGGCTCGTCGCGCGTGTTGATGATCGGTCGAGAGCGCGTCGTCGCGCTCGAGACTCCCTCCCAGATGTGCTCGGACCGCTGCGCGATGCAGAACTGCGCTCCGCGCGGTCCGTGGAGGACCTTCCCTGCACCACACCAGATCTGGCGTGTCACGAAGAAGGGGATCAGGACGTCGGCCATCCGCGCGAACTCACCTTGTCGCGCCACCAGGTAGTTCTCGTGACAGCCGTACGAGTTCCCCGCGCTGTCGGTGTTGTTCTTGAACAGGTAGACGTCGCCGTTGATGCCTTCCTCGTGCAGCCGCATCTCGGCGGCCGCGAGGAGATGCTCGAGGATCCGCTCCCCCGCCTTGTCGTGCGCGACGACCTCGTGGATCGAGTCGCACTCCGGCGTCGCGTACTCGGGGTGCGACCCCACGTCGAGGTAGAGGCGAGCGCCGTTCTCGAGGAACACGTTGGACGACCGACCCCAGTGGACGACCCGCCGGAACAGGTAGCGCGCCACCTCGTCGGGTGAGAGTCGGCGCTGACCTCGGAAGGTGCAGGTCACGCCGTACTCGTTCTCGAGGCCGAAGATCCGTCGATCCATCGTAGGACCAGGGTAGGCGCGGCGGGCGCGATCCCGTGGAGCGTGCTGGTCAGGCCCCGAGGGCCGCCTCGATCACGTCCGCACCGACCCGACGGAACTTCCGTCGCTGCGTCCTCGTCCGGTCCAAGACCCCGGCCTCGATCTGCGAGGTCGGGACCTCACGACGCTCCGGTATCCCTCTGAGCACCTCGACACCGGTCCGGATCGCGGTCGGCAGGTCCCAATCCTCCTGGAAGCGCTCGCGCAACGCGTCGGTGAGATCCTCAGCGTGCCCGCCCATCGCCACGAAGCCGTGTTCATCGGAGACCGACCCGTCGAACAGGACGTGGTAGATCGAGGTGCCGCCGGCGGCCCCGTCGACCTCGCCGACGAGGATCTCGACCTCGTACGGCTTCATCTGCTGGGTGAAGATGGTTGACAGAGCCTGCGAATACGCGTTCGCCAGGTCGCGGGCCTTCACGTCCTCACGACCGTACTGGTAGCCACGCATGTCGGCCAGACGGATCCCACCGATCCGCAGCTCTTCGAACTCGCTGTACTTCCCTACCCCTGCGAACGCGATCCGGTCGTACACCTCGCTGATCTTGTGCAGGGTCGCGCTCGGGTTCTCCGCCAGGAAGAGCAACCCCTCCGCGTACTCGAAGCCGAGCACGGACCGGCCGCGGGCGATGCCCTTGTGGGCATACTCGGAGCGGTCCTTCATCAGTTGTTCGGGGGCGACGTACGGCATGAAGCTCATCGGGTTCGCTCCTGCAAGACGGCGTCGACGGCGACCCGGACGTCCTCGTCGGCCACCTCGTCGGCTCCGCCGGCGGTCACGGCGATCACCACCGGCAGGATGCCCCGGAAGGTGTCGGGCCCACCGGTCGCCGCGTCGTCCTCCGCCGCATCGATCAGGGCCTCGACGGCGACCCGCAGCGCTTCGTCACGGTCCAGCCCCTCGTGCCAACGCTTCTTGAGGGAGTTCTTCGCGGGTTGCCCACCGGATCCGGTCGTCTGGTAGTCGTCCTCCTCCCATCGGCCTCCGGTGGCGTCGTAGTAGAAGATCCTCCCTTCGCCTCGTCGCTCGTCGAAGCCCCCGAACAGCGGGACCACGACGAGACCCTGCAGGGCCATCGGGAAGTTGGAACGGATCATCTGCGCGAGCCGGTTCGCCTTGCCTTCCAGCGACAGACGGTCACCCGTGATCTTCTCGTAGTGCTCGAGCTCCAGCTGGAACAGCTTCACGAGCTCGATCGCCTGCCCCGCCGCGCCTGCGATCGCGATCGCGGAGTACTCGTCGGCCGCGAACACCTTGCGCATCTTCGCATCGGCGATCAGGTTGCCGGCGGTCGCTCGACGGTCGCCCGCCATCAACATTCCGTCGGCGTACTTGAGCCCGAGCACCGTGGTTCCGTGCGGAACGCCGAGGTCGGCGAGTCGTCCGTCAGGGACCGACGGCAACGCGCCCGGACGCTCCCGGCGGAGAAGGTCCACGAAACTGGGACTGGCGCCGAAGGGGGTACCGGCCGAAGGCAGCTCGAGGCGTTCGCTCACTGTCCGCCCTTCTGCACGTAGGACTTCACGAACTCCTCGGCGTTCTCTTCCAGCACCGTGTCGATCTCGTCGAGGATGTCGTCCATCTCCTCCTTGAGCTCGGCCGCCTTGGCTCCTGCCTGGACCTGACCTGCGTCGTCGGCGTCCTTGCCTGCACCACCCTTGCGCTGGACACGCTTCTGCTCTTGCTCCGGCACCGTTGCTCCTTTCGCGCTCCCTATCCTATCGGCCCGGTGTGAGTGGGCCGGTCAGGACCGGAGCTTGGCCACGAGCGCGGCCGCGTCCTCCGAGGATTCGAGGAGCTCCTCCACGTGTGCGCGTGTGCCACGGAGCGGCTCCTTCATCGGGATCCGCTGGAGGGCGTCCTGCCCGGTATCGAGGATCAGCGAGTCCCACGACGCGGCGGCGATCGCGTCGGGGAACTTCGCGATGCAGCGGCCCCGGAAGTAGGCACGGGTGTCCTCGGGTGGATCCATGACGGCGCGATCGACCTCGTCGTCGGTGGTGAGCCGCTCCACCTTCCCCGCTCCCTCGAGCCGGTGATACAGACCCTTGGTGCGACGGACGTCGTGGTACTGAAGGTCGATCGCGCGCAGCTTCGCGTCGTCCCACTCGAGACCGTCGCGCTCTCGGTACCCCTCGAGGATCCGGCGTTTCGCGACCCAGTCGAGCTGGCCCGCGAGGCTCATGGGATCCGTCTCGAGGCCCTGGAGCACCCGCTCCCACCGCTCGACGACATCGCGTTGCTCGGGTGTGTCGTCCTCACGTTCGACGTACTTGCGGGCGAACTCCAGGTACTCCCACTGGAGCTGGAGGGCGCTCAGACGCCGCCCGTCGGCCAGCGCGAGGTCGGCCGAGAGATCGACGTCGCGGGAGACCTCGTGGATCGCAGCGACGGGGTTCTGCAGGCTCAGATCCGGCAGCCAGCCGTCCTCGATCATCTTGAGGACGACCGCGGTGGTCCCGACCTTGAGGTACTGGGCGACCTCGCACATGTTCGCGTCTCCCACGATCACGTGGAGCCGCCGGTACCGCTCCGAGTCGGAGTGGGGTTCGTCGCGCGTGTTGATGATCGGGCGCTTCAACGTCGTCTCGAGTCCCACCTCGGCCTCGAAGAAGTCGGCACGCTGACTGATCTGGAACCGGTGAACGCCCCGCTCGTCCCACTGCGCCTCGTAGCCCACCTTCCCCGCGCCCGCGAAGATCTGCCGCGTCACGAAGAACGGAGTGAGGTCCCGCACGATGTCGCCGAAGGGCGTGGCCCGGTCCATCAGGTAGTTCTCGTGGGTCCCGTAGGAGTTGCCCTTGCCGTCGCTGTTGTTCTTGTAGATCGCGAGCGCTGGGGTGTCGGGCATCTCCTGGGCCACCAGATCGAGCGACCGCTCCAAGATCCGCTCCCCCGCCTTGTCGTGGACCAGGAGGTCACGGATCGACAGACACTCGGGTGTTGAGTACTCGGGGTGGGCGTGGTCGACGTAGTAGCGGGCGCCGTTGGGCAGGATCACGTTCGCGAGACCCAGGTCCTCGTCGGTCCCCGAACCGGTCCCCGCCGGCTCGAACCCCCGGGCATCGCGCAGCGGCGACTCGTCCTCATAGTCCCAGCGGATACGTCGGAGGCTGCCTGCGTAGGACGAGATCAGCAGCGACGATGAAAGGACAGGATTGATGTCGACCTGTCGTCTGACCGCCGCGATGCCGTACTCGGTCTCGGTCCCGACGACCTTGGCGATGGCCATCCGACCACCCTACAGGTACTGCCCCGCATTCACGCGCTCTACCTGCCGACCCTCGCCGTCGTGCCCGAGGAGGGTACGCACGTAGACGATCCGCTCCCCCTTCTTGCCCGAGATCCGTGCCCAGTCGTCGGGGTTGGTCGTGTTGGGCAGGTCTTCGTTCTCCTTGAACTCGTCGCGGATCGCGGTCTGGAGGTCGTCGCCCTTGACGCCCTTCTCCCCGGTTGAGAGGAACCGCTTGATCGCGTCCTTCTTCGCCCGACGCACGATGTTCTCGATCATCGCGCCGGAGTTGAAGTCCTTGAAGAACAGGATCTCCTTGTCCCCGCTCGCATAGGTGACCTCGAGGAAGCGGTTCTCGTCGCTCGGGGCGTACATCCGGTCGATCGTCTTCTCGATCATGCGGCGGCAGGCGGTCTGCACGTCGCCCCCGTACCGCTCGATCTCGTCGGGGTGGATCGGGACCGACGGGTGGAGGTACTTCGACATGATGTCCGATGCCTGGGCGGCGTCGGGTCGCTCGATCTTGATCTTCACGTCGAGACGGCCGGGTCGCAGGATCGCGGGGTCGATCAGGTCCTCGCGGTTCGACGCGCCGATCACGATCACGTTCTTCAGCGTCTCGACGCCGTCGAGCTCCGAGAGCAGCTGGGGCACGATCGTCGATTCGACGTCCGAAGAGATGCCCGTGCCGCGCGTCCGGAAGATCGAGTCCATCTCGTCGAAGAACACGATGACGGGAAGTCCTTCCTCCGAGCGCTCCTTGGCGCGCTGGAAGATCTCGCGGATCTGCCGCTCGGTTTCGCCAACGTACTTGTTCAGCAGTTCGGGGCCCTTCACGTTCAAGAAGTAGCTGCGCGCGTCGTCGCGACCGGTCCGCTCGCGAACCTTGTCGGCGAGGGACTTCGCCACCGCCTTGGCGATCAGGGTCTTGCCGCAGCCCGGGGGGCCGTACAGCAACACTCCCTTCGGGGGATCGAGCTGGTGCTCCGCATACAGCTCCGCGTACAGGAACGGGAGCTCGACGGCGTCGCGGATGTGCTCGATCTGTCCCTCGAGCCCGCCGATGTCCTCGTACGTGACGTCGGGGATCTCCTCGAGGACGAGCTCCTCGACCTCCTCACGGGGGAGCAGTTCGGTGACCACGACCGAGCGCGCGTCGAACAGGACGTTGTCACCGGCGCGGACGCTCCTGCCGTGGAGATCCCCTGCGAGGAACGCCACGTGTTCCTCGTCACCGCGGGCGAGCACGACCACCCGATCGTCACCGAGGCGATCCTTCACCTTCACGACGTCGCCGGCACGATCGGCGTCGATGACCCGTACCACGTTGAGCGACTCGTTCAGCACCACCTGCGAACCGGGAACGACCGACTCCAGGTCGATGTCGGGCGCCGGGAGGACCCGCATCTTCCGTCCGGCCGTCACGACGTCGAGGGAGCCGTCCTCGTTCGTGCGGAGGTAGACACCGTAGGTCGCAGGGGGCTGGCTGAGCTTCTCGACCTCTTGCGCGAGGGCCTCGATCCGCTCACGCTCGCCGCGCAGGGCATCGGCCAGCTTCTGGTTCTGGCCCATCGCCTTGGCGAGCTGCTCCCGCGTCTCGACGAGCTTCTCCTCGAGCACCGTCACCTGTCGTGGCGCGTTCGTGAGACGTCGGCGAAGGAGGCCGACCTCCTCCTCGAGGAACTTCACCTGGGACTGCAGCTCGTGGACCTGCTGCTCGTACCGCTCGACGTCGTCGCTCACGTCCGTCACCTCCCCCGGAGGGGCCGAGTGTGGCACGCCACACCGACACTGTCCGGGAAGCCTGGTCTTTCCCTTCCCAGTATCTACGGCACGGAGCGCCGAAAGGCTTAGGACTTCCTCCTTGCCGGACCCTGGGTCATACGCCGGCGAGTCGGCGTGCAACGGTGAGGAAGCCGGTGTGTCCGACCATCCGATGATCGGGGCGAACGCTTCGCTCGGTGACGTGCCACCCCCGACGAAGCACTTCGAAGGACTCCAGATGGAGGAACCCGTGCGCAGGCAGGGCGAGGACGAGCTCCTGCACCTGAACCGTGGTCGGGAGGTACGCGCAGATCACTCCCCCGGGCTCCAGCACCCGCCGGAGCGCTGCGAGCGGGCCCCACGGCTCGGGGAGGTCGAGCACACACCGGTCGAAGCGCTCCCCGTCACCGATCTCGGCGATATCGCCTTCTCGTAGCTCCAGCGTGGCGGGAACCTCTCCGAGGAACCCCTCGATGTTCTTCACGGCCTGTTCGAGGTGTTCGGGGCGAGTCTCGAACGACACCACCCGTCCCGTGGGCCCGACGGCGCGGCACAGGGCCATCGTGAGGGCTCCCGACCCGGTCCCCGCCTCCACGATCCGAGCCCCTGGGAACACGTCGGCGTACATCAGGATCGGGCCTAGGTCTTTCGGGTACACGACCTGCGCACCCCGCCTCATCTTCAGGGCGTAGTCGGCGAACCGCGGCCGGAAGGCGATCAGAACCATGCCGTTGGCGGTCTCGACACGGGTTCCCTCTTCGGCGCCGATCAAGACGTCGTGCGCCAGAGCCCCGGAATGCGTGTGGTACGAGCCTCCGGTCTGGAGCCTGAACAGGTACTGCCGTCCACGCTGGTCGACCAACAGGACCCGGTCGTCGTGCGCGAAGGGGGTCATCCGGCCTCCGCGGCCGCGCCGTACATCTCGACCGGGAGGACCTCGTCGGAGAGCTCCTGGGCGACCTGGAGCTCAGGCGGCGGCTCGAGCGGCTCCCCCAGGATCTGGGCGCGAGCGCGACAGAACGCACAGAACCTGCCGGTCGTCGGTTGGTCGCAGCGAGCGCAGGCGCCGATCTCGGCCGTGTCCTCAGCGCGGAACAGCGGCCGTCCCCGGTCGAGGTAGCCGAGGAAGAACTGCGCCTTCGTGCCCGGCGAGCGCGCCTCGATCGCGTTCATCGCCTCCTTGTAGCGGAGCTGGGTGTTCCCCTCGACCAGGGGGCATTCCTCGAGCACGTACTCGATCCCTCGCAGGAAGGCGTAGGCGGCCGTCTCCAGCTCCGACAGCCGGTACAACGGCTTCACCTTCTTGACCATCCTCGCCTTGGCGGGGAGCACGGGCGACTGACGCGCGATGTACTCGGTGTTCCAGCGCAGGGTGTTCCCGAGGAGCGTCGCGGCCTCATCGTCCAGGTTGTGTCCGGTCGCGATCACGTCGTACCCGCCGTCGAGCGCGGCCGTGTTGAAGACGTAGCGCTTCGACAAGCCGCACACCGCGCAGGTCGAGCGTCCGCCCTTGCGCCCCGCTGTGGGGATGTCGAACCCGTAGGTCTCGGCGAGGTCGACCGTGAGGAGGCGCGCGCCACGCTCCTCGGCGAACCCTCGCGTGACGCGAGCCGAGCGGTCGCTGTACTCGCCGATCCCGAGCCCGAGGTAGAGCCCATCGGCTTCGAGCCCCATCCCGAGCAGGACGTCCCACAACGCGAGCGAGTCCTTCCCTCCCGAGACGGCGACCAAGATCCGGTCGCCTCGGTCCATCATCCGTCGGTCGTCGATCGCACGCTCGACCTGGGAGCGGAACACGACGAGGAAGCAGTCCCTGCAGTACGCGGCGTTGTGCCGTCGGATCTCGATCACCGCGGCACCCTTGCACCGTGTGCACCTCATCGACCGTCTCCGCCCGAGATCACTGGCCGGATCTCCAGGATGTCGTCGTGCGCCACGTGGGTCTCGCGGGTGAGCAGCTCTCCGTCTCGGATCACGAGAACCGTGTCGGGCTGGATCGCCAGATCATGGAGCACCTGGTGCAGCGGTCGCCCGCCCGCGAGCTCCACCTCGCGATCGGGATTCCTCAACTTGGCCCTCATCGAGCCAAGGCTAGCGCACCCGTATCGCGGGACGACCGGCGACCGGTTCCCCCCTACGGGATCTGGCCTGTCGGCAGGGGGCGGGTCCCGAGCTCGACGTCGACCGTGCGACGTTCACCCTCGGCGTCGACCACCTCGACGGGGATCGTCTGCCCGGGCTCGAGGGTCTCGAGCACCCGGCCCAGATCCTCCGAGGACGTCACGGTCTGCCCGTCCACCGCGACGATCACGTCACCCTGCGCGATGCCGGCCGACTGCGCCGGGCCGTCGTTCGTGGTGGCGAGCACGTACGCGCCCTCCTCCACGGCGATGTCGAACTGGAACGCCATGTCGGAGGTCACCGGCGTCGTCGACACGCCGAGGTAGGGAGCCGGTGCGAGCGGATCGGTCATCGCCTGCTGGATGACGTCCTTCGCGCTGTCGATCGGGATCGCGAACCCGATGTTCTCGGCCCCGTCGTTCCCGGCGGAGTTGATGCCGATCACTCGTCCGGCCATATCTACGAGAGGTCCGCCCGAGTTGCCGTGGTTGATCGCGGCGTCGGTCTGGATCGTGTCGGGGTAGGTCCGGACACCGTTCTCGCAGACCTCGCAGTTCGGGTCCTGCGCCTGGATCGACCGACCGAGCGCCGACACGATGCCCGTGGTCACCGTGGGCCCCCCTTCGAGGGCAAGGGCGTAGCCGAGCGCCACCACCGGTTGTCCGAGCTGCAGGTCCGCCGAGCCGCCGAGCGGCACCGTGGGCAGACCCGTAGCGTCGATCTTCAGGACCGCGAGGTCGTTCAGGCAGTCGCCGCCGATCAAGCGGGCGTCGTACCGGGTCGGCTCCTCCTCGGAGGTGAACACGCTGATCTGCGAGCCACCCTCGACCACGTGGCAGTTCGTGACCACGACCCCGTCCTGGCGCACGATGAAGCCCGTCCCCACGCCCTGGCCCTGCTGCGCGTTCCCGAGCTGGTCGATCTGGAAGACGTCGGTCGTCACGTTGACGACGGCGGGCAGGACCGACGCCACGACGCCCTCGACATCGCCCGACGGTAGCTGTCCGGTCTGGGTGAGCGGCGCCGCGGGGGCGCTCCCTCCGTCGGCGAGCTCGACGGAGCATGCCGTCGAGGCGAGCGCGAGCACGACGAAGATGGAGATGAAGATGGAACGACGCATACGAGGAACCTCCGGGCATCGACAGGATACGCCTCTCCTTCGCTCTGCCACTCCCGCCGGTTCACCGGCTCGACGTCCGGCCCCGACCGAACGGGACCTTCGAACCTAGGGTCCCCATCCGAGGGAAGGGATTCTGGGAGCAGGAGGCGAGGCGATGGAACGCTGGGAAGGCTTCGACAAGTGCCCGGGCTGCGGCTTCGACATCGTCACCGGTGAGGGGGCGCGCAGCTGCGCCTACGGGGACTGCCCGTACCTCCCGGAGGAACTCGACGTCTACTGCCCCGACTGCCGCTTCAACTTCTTCACGATGGAGGGGAATCCCCCCTGCGACGACCCGATGACGTGCGACCACGGCGCCGAGCAACGCGGCCACGTCGAGAACGTCCGGCGCTGGGCAGCGGCACGCCAGGCCCCCGGCTGACAGGCAGGATCAGGCGTCGTCGGCCGCGTAGACGGCCTCGCCCCCCACGAACGTCATCTGGCAGGACGCGGACGCGATCTCGTCGGCAGGATGGGCGAACAGGTTCCGGTCCAGGACCACCAGGTCCGCGTGCTTGCCGACCTCGATCGACCCCGTCGCCCCGTCGAGGTGGTTCACGTAGGCCGACCCCATCGTGAACGCGGCCAGCGCCGTGGGCAGGTCGAGTCGCTCGTCGGGGAGGAACACGTCGCGCGAATCCACCCGATAGGGGTAGTCGGCCGGCATCTGGCGGTTGACCGCCACGTGGATCTCCTGGACCGGATCCGGTGAGGAGACCGACCAGTCGCTCCCCATCGCGAGCACGGCCCCTGCACGGACGAGGCTCGCGAACGGGTATTGCCAGGTCCACCGGGGCTTCCCGAGGAACGGGATCGTGAGCTCGTCCATCTGGGCCTCGTGTGCAGCCCACAGCGGCTGCGCGTTCGCGACCGCTCCGAGCTGGCGGAAGCGCGGGACGTCGTCGGGGTGCACCACCTGGATGTGCGCGAGGTGATGTCGGCCGTCGGTCCATCCGTTCGCGCGGCGGGCCGCCTCGATCGCGTCCAGCGCCTCCCGGACCGCGCGCTCCGCGAGCGCGTGATAGTGGACCTGGAACCCGAGCGCGTCGAGGCGGGTGACGGCTTCATCCAGGAGCTCCGGCTCCACGAACGAGATGCCGCGGTTGGCGGTGGGGTGGCCGTGCTCGTCGAGGTACGGGTCGAGGACGGCGGCGGTGAAGTTCTCGCACACGCCGTCCTGCATGATCTTCACGCTCGTGGCGGCGAAGCGTCCCGACGGGCTCTGTTCGCGGAGACCGATCAGGTCGTCGATCTGCTCGAGGCCCTTCGCCCGATCCCACCACAAGGCGCCGATCACCCGGCCGGTGAGGGCTCCCCGCTCGACCGCCGTCCGGTAGGCACCGTAGTTCGCGAACGAACCGCCGACGTCCACGATCGCGTCCTGCCAGGAGGTGACGCCGAGAGAGTGGAGATAGGCCTGTCCCCTGAGGAGCCCCTCGTAGACGAGGTCGTCGGTCGGATCCGGGATGTGCCGCCCGACGAGGTCGCTCGCCCCCTCGTGCAGGGTTCCCTGCGGCGAGCCGTCGTCGAGGCGCTCGATCCGGCCGTCCGCGGGATCCGGAGTATCGGCGGAGACGCTCCCGATCTCGAGCGCCCGCGTGTTGACCCAGATGCTGTGACCGTCACGGTTCGGGAGGTAGACCGGGCGGTCCGGCACGATGGCGTCGAGGTCGTCCTTCGAGGGGCAGCCCCTCGGGAACGAATCCTGCGACCACCCCCCGCCGAGGATCCACGGCTCGTCCGGGTTCTGCTCGGCGTAGGTGACGATGGCGGCGAGGTACTCATCCTTCGTGCCCAGGTCGTGGAGGTCGCACTGGAGCATGTCGATCCCGCCGCTGACCGGGTGGACATGGGCATCTTGGAACCCGGGGACGAGCATCCGCCCGCGCAGATCGATCACGTCGGTCGCCGACCCCCGGAGACCGACCACGTCGTCATCGGTCCCGACGGCGACGATCCGACCCTCCCTGACGGCGACGGCCTGCGCCCAGGTCCGGACGGCGTCCACCGTGTACACGGCTCCGTTCACGAAGATGCGATCCGCCGAACCGTTCGTCTTCACGTGCCGTCGCTCCTCGTCCTGGGCACCCGGAGGATCCGGGTGCGGGCGAGCCCGAGGATAGCGGCCCGGCCGGGGGTGGGCTACGCCAGCTCGACCAGATCCAGGAGGTCCTCGCTCCAGTAGTCGAGGTCACCGTCGGGCATGAGCAGGACGCGCTCGGGCTCGAGGGCATCGACGAACTCCGCGTCGTGGCTCACGAGGATCATCGCGCCCGGCCACCCCTGGAGTGCTTCCGCGATCGCTGTTCGCGACGGGGGGTCCAGGTTGTTGGTCGGCTCGTCGAGCAGGAGCAGGTTCTTCCGCCCCGCCACCAGCTGCGCGAGTGCGAGCTTCGTCTTCTCTCCGCCCGAGAGCGTGCCGGCGTCCTGGAAGGCCACGTCGCCGTGCAGATCGAACATCCCCAAGAGGCCGCGGAGCGTCTGGTCGTCGGCAGCTGAGGATTCCCGCATGTGCGTCAGGACCTCGACACCGTCACGGAGTCCCTCGTGCTCCTGCGCGTAGTAGCCGACCTCGACCCCGTGGCCGAACGAGAAGTCCCCCTCGTCCGCTCCCGTCTGGCCGGTGAGGATCCGCAGGAGGCTCGTCTTGCCCGCACCGTTCAGACCCATGATCAGGAGGCGCTCTCCCCTCCCGAGATCGAAGGTCACCTCGCGGAACACCGGATCGTTGTCGCCGTAGGACTTCGTCAGGCCCTCGACGATCAGGACGGTCCGTCCGCAGTGAGGCGGCGACGGGAACCGGAACCGGACCTTCCGCTCGCGCGCAGGCCCCTCCACCTTGCCCGCCTCGAGTCTGGCCACACGGGTGTCGAGCGTCTTCGCCTTGCGCGCCCGCTTCGCGGTGGACCCGCGCATCGCGTCGGCCAAGGTCTTGAGACGTGTGATCTCCTGGGCCTGGCGCTTGGAGAGCTTCGTGAGCCGCTCCTCGTCACGCGCCCTCGCCGCCCGGTACTGGGAGTAGCTGCCGCGATACTCGACGACCCCGTCGATGTCCAGATGGAGGATCCGCGTGATCGAGGCGTCGAGGAGCTGGAGGTCGTGGCTGACCACCATCAGGGCGCCCTTGTACGAGGACAGGAACCTCATCAGCCAGGCCTTCGCGTCCACGTCGAGGTGGTTCGTCGGCTCGTCGAGCAGCAGCAGGTCGGAGCCCCCGAACAGGATGCGCGCGAGTTCGAGGCGCCGGCGCTCACCCCCGACAGGGCACCCACCGCGAGCGAGAGGCGGTCCTGTGGCAGACCGAGCCCTGCCGCGATCGTCTTCGCCTCGGATTCGGCCTGGTACCCCCCCTGCGCCCGGTATTCCTCCTCGAGACGCGCGAACCGCCGGAGGTTGCGGTCGGCGTGCGACTCCTCCAGCCCGATCCTGGCCTTCTCGAGCCGACGGGACAGGTCGACGAGACCCCTCGCCGACAGGATGTGCTCCAGCCCCGTGTCCCAGTCCTCATCGCGATGCTGACGCGGGTCCTGACGCAGGTATCCGGTCGCACCGCGCCGGATCACCGCGCCGGCGGCCGGCGGCTCCTCGCCGGCGAGGACCTTGAGGGTGCTGGTCTTGCCCGCGCCGTTGCGTCCGACCACCCCGACCTTGTCCCCCGCGCGCAGGGTCACGCTGAGTCCTTCGACGATGATCGTGCCCGCGACCTCCACGTTGATGTCTCGGGCTTCGAGCGTGCTCATGACGACGACCTCTACGCGGTGCAGGGGCGGGGCGGGGCGGAGAGACGGGACACGGGGGAACCTCCTCGGACGCGGACAGACCGGCCGCAGGTCGCGGCCGGTGGTCACGAGGGCGGTTCGCTATCTCACCGCGTCATGGTACGCCGATTCGGGGTCGATGAGCGGACCTCGGCCGCCGTGGCGAGCGGAGCGGCCTTGCCCGAGCCACGTCTGGAGCCGGGCCCTCTGCAGCGCACGCTCCTGGTACCGCCCGTCGGCACGGAGGCCGGTCGCACCCCCGCGCTCCAGCAAGACCTCGAGGAGCGGGCCGAGCTGCGCCCCGTAGAGCTCCATGCACTCGTGAGGACGCACACCCGGCCAGGAGTAGCACGAGACGACGTGCCGGCGGTGCTCGGTCGGGATCCCTGCGGGGATCGTGTCGCACCACGCGGGATGGTCCGACGCGAACCCGAACCGGTCGAGGTCGCCACGCGGGATACCCTCGATGCTTCGGACGGTCGGCGGATCCGCATCCAACAGGTAGGGATCGACCACGAGGTCACAGATCACCGTGTGGCTCGGAAGAGCCGCGAGCCACACGTTCGGGACGAGCGGGCGCGAAGGGTCGTCCCGCTGACTCGCGTCCACGAGGACATCCGTCGTGGCGAACAGCTCCCGCATCGTGCCTTCATCGTCGGTGACGGTCCTGCCCACGGCTCGCACGACCACGCCAGGGAGGTCCTCGGCCATGAACGCCCGACAGCGTTCCTCGCTCCCGAACTTCGACGCGGCCTCGACCGCGTGGCGGCCGATCGTCCCGATCCCCATCACGAGCACCTGTACCGGACCTCGCGCGGCCGAGCGCAGCGGCTGCCAGGTCGCCTCCAAGAGGTCGAAGGCGGCTTCGAGGCCGTTCCAGGCGACGCCCTTGGCGTTGACGACGAGGCGGCGTCCCGCGTCGTCGACGATACCGTCCAGCGACACGCCCTCGATCCCTGCCGCCTCGAGCGCCGAGATCCTGGCGGGCCGCGTCGAGTAGTGGAGCATCGAGACGAGCGTCGCCCCCGGGCGGACCTTCTCGAACTCGTCCGCCTCGGGACAACGCAGCGTGACCACGAGGTCCTGGGCGAACGCCTCCGCGTTCGACCCGGTCCGGATCCGATCCGAGCGAGACGTGTAGTCGACATCGGCCAGACCCATCCCTGAACCGATGCCTTCCTCCACGACCACCTCGGCCCCCGCCCGGGCCACCGTGGCCACGAGGTCGGGGAGGAAGTCTCGCCGCTCCCCCACCTCCTTGTGCATGCGGGGGAAGCCGACCGTCATGCCGTGTGGGTTGCCTTCCATCGTTCCAGCTCCGCTCTCGCGACTGCCCGGACACGATGATGGGTGCCTCGGCGATCCCATGCCGCGAGCGGCACGCTGAGGACGACCTCCATCACCGCTTCGACCTGCTCACCGTAGCGTTCCATGCTGTCCCGGGGTCTCACCCCAGGCCAAGCATCGCACGAAAGCGAAACGCGGCGCACGCGGACGTCGACGACGCCTTCCAGTCGTCCCCACGCGGGATCATCGGGGGCGAACACGTGCTGGGAGAGGCTACCGTGCGGCACTCCCTCGATCCCCTTGATCCCCGGTGGTTCCGTGGTCAGGTCGTACGGGTCCGCGGCGAGATCGAGCAGCACTGCGTGCTCCGGCATCACCTCGAGCCATCCGTTCGGGATCGCAGGGACCGTGGGGTCACGCCTGAGCGTGGCATCCACGAGCAGGTCGGTGCCTCGGAGCCGGTCGAGCATGTAGTCCTCGTGCCACGATAGATCGTGGTCGATGACGGCGACCTCCACGCCGGGAACGCCCGCCCGGTGGAGGGCGTCGCGGAGCTCGTGGTCCCCGTACCGGGTAGCGGCGTGCATCGCGTGCGCGCCCAGCGCTCCGGCCCCCAGGACGGTGACCCGGATCGGGGCTCGCTGGGGTACGGCGAACCACCCGTACCGCAACGAGAGCTCCCGGAACGAGGCCTCGACCCCCGCCCACGCGGTGAGCTCGAGGTTCTCCACGAGCCGGCGTCCGTGGTCGTCCGTCACGGAATCGAGGCTCACCGCCGTGATCCCGCGGTCGCCCAGGAGCTCGTTGCGGCCGGGGCGCGTGGCGTAGTGAAGCATCGAGACCAGGATCGACCCGGGTCGGAGGCGTTGCAGGTGCTCGTCACGCGGGCAGCGAAGGACCAAGACGACGTCTTGCTCGAGCACGTCGTCGCGGGGTGCGCACCGGATCCTGGCGTCGGTCAGGTAGCCCTGGGCGCGGATGCCCATGCCCGACCCGTAGCCGTCTTCGAGGACGACCTCATCGGCGCCCAGCGACGGGAGCGCCTTGACGAGCCGCGGCAGGAAGTCCCGGCGTTCGCCCGGGTGTTCCGACATCCGCAACAACCCGACGCTGAGGCCCATCTCACGTGAACGCTACCCCACGACGAAGGCCGTCGCGAACCGTCGGGCTCAGACGCTCGACGGACCGCGCGACATCGATCCGCGCTGGGTGTAGGAGCTGGCGTAGTGCCCGAGATCGAGGGCGACCGCGATCGCGATCCACAGCCAGTCCCAGCCTTCCACGCCCACGGGCGGCGCATCGAGCAGCACCCACATCAGCGTCGTGAACGGCAGGAAGACGAGACCCAGGAGCGGGACGACCCACGTTTCGAAGACCGCGTTCACGTAGGCAGGACGCGCGATCCAGATGATCAGCAGGAAGAGCCGAGGTGCGAACGCAGCCAGGAGCGCGAACAGACAGCCCATCTCTCGTCCCTCTCGTCGGGGTTACCCGGCGACCATACGTCAGGCTCACCGCGCGGTACAGATCCGAGAGAAGGTGGTCCGGTGGTCGGTGTCGGAGACAGGACTTGAACCTGCACGCCCCGTAAGGGGCACTAGGCCCTCAACCTAGCGCGTCTACCAAATTCCGCCACTCCGACGTGGTCGTGGTGATTCTACAACCGGCCTCGGGCGTCCCTACGGGGTCCACTGCCAGGCGAGCCAGAACGTGCAGATCCCGAACACGATCGCCGTGACGACGGTGATCCGGTCGAGCGTCCGCTCGAGGGAGGTGCCACCGGAGAGGTTGCTGGTCCCGCCGAACATGTCCGACAGGCCGCTGCCCCGTCCCGAGTGCATCAAGATCGTGACGATGAGGAACAACGACGACAAGACGAGGAGCACGATGACGATGGTGTTGACGATGTCCATGGAGTCTCCGTGGGGGTCAGCCGGCTGGTGAGGCCTCGATGGTACGGCTCTCGACCGGGTAATGGCAGGCCGAGACGTGTCCTTCCGCCCGGCGTTCGAGGGGCGGATCGACCTCCGCACACGTCGGCATCCACCCGTCGCTCTGGCCCTGCTCCTTCGCCAGGAGCTGGGTCTTCGGGCACCGAGGGTGGAAGCGGCAGCCCGGCGGCGGGTTCATCGGGCTCGGCACGTCGCCCGTCAGGATGATGCGCTTGCGCTGGCCGCGCAGGCTGGGGTCCGGCACCGGGACCGCCGACAGCAGCGCCTGGGTGTACGGGTGCGTGGGCGACACGTAGATCTGGTGCTCGTCGCCCATCTCGACGAGCTTCCCCAGGTACATCACCGCGACGCGGTCGGAGATGTGGCGGACCACGGACAGGTCGTGGGCGATGAAGATGTAGGAGAGCCCGAACTCGGACTGGAGGTCCTCGAGCAGGTTCACCACCTGCGCCTGCACCGAGACGTCGAGCGCCGAGACGGGCTCGTCGCAGATGATGACCTCGGGGTTGAGCGCGAGGGCGCGGGCGACCCCGATCCGCTGACGCTGGCCGCCCGAGAACTGGTGCGGGTACCGGTTCGAATGCTCAGGGTTGAGGCCGACGCGCTCGAGGAGCTCCTGCGCGCGGGTGCGCCGCTGGTTCTTGGGGACCATCCCCTGATGGATGTCCCACGGCTCGGCGACGATGTCGCCGACGGTCATGCGTGGGTTCAGCGATGAGTACGGATCCTGGAAGATGATCTGGATCTTGCGGCGGAGCCGACGCATCTCGCCCTTGTCGAGATCGAAGATGCTCTCGCCCTTGTACAGGGCGGTTCCCGACGACGGCTCGTAGAGCCGGAGCAGGACCCGGGCGACCGTGGACTTGCCGCACCCCGACTCGCCGACCAGCCCGAGCGTCTCGCCTGGCATCAGGTCGAAGCTGACGCCGTCGACCGCCTTCACGTCGCCGATCTTCGTCTTGCGCACGATCCCCCGGGTGACGGGGAAGTACTTCACGAGATCGCGGACGGACAAGATCGCATCCGGGTTCGGAGGCAGCACGTCATCCGCCATCGGCCAGCACCTCCTCCGCGAAGTGGCACGCTGACAGGCGGTTGAGCGCCACCATCCGTTGCTCGGGAACCTCGTCCGAGCAGATCGGGAACCGGGCGCGGGGGCACCGAGGATGGAACGGACACCCGCTCGGGATGTTCAGCAGGTTGGGGGGCGAACCCTTGATCGGGTCGAGACGATCGCCCTTGCGGTCCACGCGCGGGATCGAGTGGATCAGCCGCTCGGTGTAGGGGTGGGCGGGCCGGGAGTAGATGTCGCCCACGGACCCCTTCTCGACGATCTGGCCCGCATACATCACGCACACCTTGTCGGCGACCTCCGCGACGACCCCGAGGTCGTGGGTGATCAGGATCAAGCCCATCTTCGTCTCCTGCTGCAGGGCGATCAGGAGTTCCATGATCTGCGCCTGCACGGTGACGTCGAGCGCGGTGCTGGGCTCGTCTGCGATCAGGATGTCGGGGTCGAGCGAGATGCCCATCGCGATCATCACGCGCTGCCGCATGCCGCCGGAGAACTGGTGGGGGTAGTCGTGGACCCGCTCCCTGGCCGACGGGATCCGCACACGCTCCATCAGATCGACCGCCCGACCCATGGCCTCCTTCTTCTTCATCCCGCGGTGCACGCGGAACATCTCGGCGATCTGATCGCCGACCGAGAAGACGGGGTTCAACGCCGAGAGGGCGTCCTGGAAGATCATCGAGATCTTGTCCCCGCGGATGTCGCGCCGATCCTCTTCGGGGAGGTCGAGCAGGTTCGTGCCCTGGAAGCGGATCTCGCCGCTCGAGATCCGGCCCGGCTTCTCGATCAAGCCCATCATCGCGAGGGCGCTCACGGTCTTCCCGGACCCCGACTCCCCCAAGATCGCGAGCGTCTCACCGGGGTCCAGCGTGTAGCTGATGCCGTTCACGGCGTGGACGTCTCCGTAGTCGGTGTTGAACTCGACCGCGAGGTCCTCCATCTCCAGCATGTGCTGGGTCGTGGAGGTGGCTCCCGCCCACCCCTCGCCGGCCGCGATCGAGGCCTCGTCGCTCATCGCAACCTCGGGTCGAGCGCGTCCCGGAGGGCGTCACCCATGATGATGAACACGAGGACCACGACGGAGAGGTATAGCGCCGGGAACGCCAGCAGGTGTGGACTCGTCGTGATCCGGTTCTGGGCGTCGGCGATCATGAGACCCCAGGAGATCGCGGGCAGCTGCAGGCCGACGCCGAGGAACGACAGGGCGGCTTCGGCCGAGATGATGATGCCGACGCTGATCGTCGCGTACACGATCACGGGCGCGATCCCGTTCGGCAGGATGTGGACCCGCATGATCCTCATGTCCCCCGCGCCCAGGGCCCGCGCCGCTTGGACGTAGTCGGACTCCTTCCCGCTCAGCACCGACGATCGGAGCAGTCGCATCAGGGTGGGCCATCCGAGGAAGATCAGCACGGCGCTCACCTGCAGCAGACCACGCTCCCCCACCACGTTCAGGAACACGATGCCGGCGAGCGTGATCGGGAGGGCGAAGAAGATGTCCGCCGTGCGCGAGATCACCGCGTCCGACTTGCCGCCGTAGAACCCCGCGACGCCCCCGAGGAGGATCGCGATCACGACGTCGACGCCGACGACGAGCAGCCCGATCACGACCGACACGCGTGCCCCGTACACGACCCGCGTGTAGTAGTCCCGACCCTGGATGTCGAACCCGAACGGGTGGTCGTAGCTGAACATCTCGAACTCCACCGAGTTCGCGAGGTCCGCGGTCTTCGGGCTCTGACCCTCGACCGTCGTCGCGTAGAGCAGGAAGACCATGATCGGGGCCAGGCACACCGCGGCGGCGACGAGGCGCCCGCGACGCAGGGTGAAGCTGGACATCCACTTCGTCGTGACCAGGATCATCGACGCGGCGCACGCCGCGAGCCCCAGGAGCGCGACGGGCCACCGCGTGAACGGTGGTGGCCACGCGGCCATCAGGACGAAGTAGACGAGGAATATCGCCGACCCGACGAACAGGGGGTTCCGGCGGAGCTCTCGCCAGGCGTCGCCCCAGAGGCTCGCCTCGTAGATCGCGACCCCGCCTTCGATCGCCGCGGTACCGGCCAGCGCGCCCTCGGCGCGGGTGTCCTGGGTCCCCGCGCCGGTCCCGGGGCCAGGCGTCGAGGGTCCGTCGACGATCTGCTCGGGACGGCCGTCCTGGTGGACCGCGGCGCGGGTGATCTCCTGGTCACGGGTCTCGTCAGTCAAGGCGGATCCTCGGGTCCAGGACCGCGTACAAGACGTCCACGATCAGGTTGGCGATGATGAACACCAGGATGCCGAACGTCACGATCCCGACGACGACGGCACCCTCCTGTCCTCGGATCGCGAGGAAGACCTCCCGCCCGATACCGGGGATGTTGAAGATCCCCTCGGTGATGATCGCGCCGCCGAGCAGGGCGCCGAGATCGACGGCCAGGAACGTGACGACCGGGATCAGCGAGTTCCGCAGCGCGTGACGTCCGACGACCCGCGAACGGCTCAGCCCCTTGGCCTGCGCGGTGCGGATGTAGTCGGAACGGAGGTTCTCCACCAAGCTCGTCCGGGTCAGCCGCGCGATGTACACGAGGGATGCCGTGGCGAGGACGAACGACGGCATCACGTAGCTCATGAAGCCGTCCTGGATCCCCGCGATCGGGAACCACCCTAACTGGACGCCGAAGATAATCTGCGAGACGAACCCGAGCACGAACGTGGGGACCGCCACGACCATCGTCGTCATCACGAGGACGCCGTTGTCCATCAAGGAACCTCGTTTGAGCCCCGCGAGCAACCCGAGGATCAACCCGATGATCGTCTCGACGATGAACGCCCCGATGGCGAGCCGCGCGGTGACGGGGATCTTCTCCTTCATGATCTCGGAGACCGGGTAGCCGCGGAACGTGGTCCCGAAGTTCCCCTGGAGCAGGCCATTGAAGCCCTCGGGCTCGTCGGGCCACAGGCCGACGTACTTCAGGTACTGGATCATCAACGGATCGTCGAGGTTGTACTGATCGCGGAGCTCCGCCTGCGCGCTCTCCGAGATCGGGCGCTCGCCGTTCAGCGCCCTGATCGGGTCTCCCGGGATCGCATAGACCATCGCGAACACGATGAAGGTGGCTCCGAAGAACACCGGGATCGACTGGAGCATCCTTCGCGCGACGTAGCGTCCCATGGGCGGGCCTCAGGGTAACAGCGGAGCGGCCGCCTCGCCGGGCGGCCGCTCCACGTGTTCCGTGTCGTTCGAACGGGTTACGGCTCGACCACCTGCACCGCCGCCACGTCGACGAAGGTGAACTTGTCCACGTTCACGTTCGCGACGCGCTCGGAGTGCACACGTTGGTTGAGACCGAACCACAGCGGGATGATCGGCATCGCTTCGAGCACGAGGTCGTCGGCCTGCTGGTAGAAGCTGATCGCTTCGTCCAGCGACGCCGCGCTCTTGCCCTGCGCGATCAGCTCGTCGAACTCGGTGTTCGAATGGGTCGTGTAGTTCGACCCCGCGCCGCTGCCGTGCAGGTTCTCCAGGTAGTTCTGCATGCTCGGGTAGTCCATGACCCACCCGAGGCGGAACGGCCCGGTGACCCCATCGGCCTGCGTCTCGGGCTTGAGACCGAGGTCCAAGCGCCCGAGGTAGTCCGCGAACTCGAAGGACTCGAACTTCACGCTCTCGATGCCGAGGTTCTGCTCCCACTGGTTCGCGACGGCCTCGACCCACTGCTCGTGGTCGCCGTCGTTGTTGAACCAGAACGTGACCTCGCCATCGATGCCGCCGGCGGCGTCGTACATCTCCTTGGCCGCCGTGGCGTCGAAGACGCAGTACTGGCAAACGCCCTCGCGGTACCCCTGCACCACCGGCGACACCATGTCGTCGGCCTTCGTCAGGGTGTCGAAGAAGATGGCAGAGATGATCGCGTCACGGTCGATCGCCATCGACATCGCCTTGCGGATGTCCGGGTTGTCGAAGGGCTCCACCCACAGCGGGAACCCGACGTAGGAGAAGCTCGAGCTGGCGTTCCGCAGGAAGCGGTCGCCGAACTCGGCCTCGGCGGTCGGGATCTGCTCGGAGGGGACCGTCTCGGTGATGTCGAGGTTTCCCGCCTGCGCGTCACGGAAGGCCGTGTCCGGGTTCGAGTAGATCCGGAACTCGATCGCGTCCGCGTTGCCGGCGGTGCCGGCGTAGTCCTCGTAGCGGGCCGTCTCGATCGCGACGTCGTGCTCCCATACCCCGTCCATCATGTACGGGCCGTTGCCGACCGGCGCCTCGTTGAAGGCGTCGGAGTCAGCGAAGAACGACTCGGGGAGCGGGTAGAACGCGTTGTAGGAGACGGTGATCGGGAACTCACTGAAGGGAGCGCCGAGCTCGACGGTGAACGTGCGATCGTCCACGACGACCAGGCCCGACATCTCCTCGGTCTTCGGCTTGCCCTCGGCGGGGTTCAGCTCGTCGTAGCCGACGATGTTCACCCCGTAGGGGCCGAAGAAGTAGTTGTTCCCCGCCGCGTTCGGCGCGTACGCGCCCCAGTTCCACGCGTCGACGAACGACTGCGCGGTCACGGGGGTGCCGTCGTGGAAGGTCCACCCCTCACGGAGGGTCACGGTCCAGGAGATGTTGTCCTCGGACTCGATCGACTCCGCGACGGCCATCACGACCTCGTCGTCGGGGGTGAACGTCACGAGCGGCGTGAACAGGCCCTTGAGCACCTGGCTGCCGCACGTCTCGGCGTTGATCTGCGGGATCAGCGACTCGGGCTCACAGATCTCGATGCTGAACTCGCCGCCTTGCACCGGCGCCTCGGACGTGGCGACCGACGCCTCCGGCGACTCCTCGTCCCCACCACATGCGGCGGCGACGAGGGAGAGCGCGAGTACCGTCATGGCTACGCGCGCCCAACGGGTGTATCTCCTCATACGACCTCCCTCCGTTCCTCGAACGGACACCTTGTATCACATCGATACCCGCCCCTCAGGGACCCGGCGGTTGCGTCCGTTCCAGCAGGTTGTACGTGCGGCGAGGCCCCTGAGGGTTGTCCGAAGGACCGGTCCTGTGGGGGACGTTCAGGCCCTGATCAGGTCGATCACCCTGGGGAGGATCTGCGGCCCCAGGAGCTCACCGAGGGATCCGTCCTTGCAGGCGGTCTCCCCGTACGCTTCGGAACCGTCCGGGCTCACGGGTCCCCCGGCGACGAGGAGCGGGACCGGGTCGGCCGTATGTGCCTTCCTCGCACACGATGTGGAGTGGTCGGCGGTGACCACCGTGACGGTCCGCGCCAGGTCGATCCGCGGCAGGAGCTCCCCGAAGAACGCTCGGTCGATCGCCGAGACGACGTCGCGCTTGTCCTGCGCCCGACCGTCGTGGGCGGGGACGTCGGGTCCCTTGATGTGCACGTAGAGGGCCTCGAAGGTGTCGAGCGCCTCGGCGGCGAGCTCCGCCCAGGTCGCGTAGGCCTCCTCGGCGGCCGGTCCGAACCCGCGCGCGTCCAAGCGTGGCGCATCGACCGGCTCCATCCCCAGGGCGATCGAGATCCCCCGCTCGACGGGCATCTCCACGAAGCACCCCCAACCCAGCCCGAAGCGGTCCCTGATCGACTGGAGGCGTGGGAGATGATCGCCGCCGTCCCTGGTGAGGATCAAGTTCCCGGGCATCTTCCCCTCGTCACGCCGGCGCCGGTTCACCTCGGACGCGTCCAGTACGCGAGCCGCACCCTCGACGAACGCGTTCGTCAGGTCCGCCGACCGTCGGGCCTCCTCGGAGCCGTCCAGGGCGAGCGCCGTCGCGACCACGGGTTCGAACGTCTCGAGCGCCACGCCGAGGTGCCCCTCGCGCCGGTAGGCGGGGTCGGTGTTCGTGACGTTGGACGACAGCACGCCCTCATCCGCACGGATCACCAGGGCGCCTCGGTGCTCGATCGTGGCGCGCAGATCGAACGACGCGCCCGGGAGACGGAGCTCTGCGTTCACCTCGTCGGCGAGCGCGTGCGCCTCCTCGGACGTGAGGTTCCGCCCGACCCGTCGGTCGACGATGTCCGGCCACTCGGCGGTCGCGAAGTTGATCCGGTAGGCCAGGTCCCCGTCGCGGAGATCCATCCCGATCCCGAGCGCCTCGAGCACCCCCCGACCCGGGTGCTCCTCGTGAGGGTCGTACCCGAGGATCCCGAACACGCCGATGTCGGACTCGGGCGCGATCCCGGGGCCCACCGTGATCACGGTGCCCGTCCGTCCGCGCGCCGCGAGCGCGTCGAGGTGCGGTGTCTCGGCGGCCTCGAGCGGCGTCTGGCCGTCGAACTCGACGACGGGGTCGTCCCCGAGGCCGTCGAGGCACACGTACAGGAGCTTGGTCGACACGGTCGCCTCCTCGCAGGCCCTCGGGCCTCAGCGGTACTTCACGATGAGTGCGAAGTCCTCGGGGTCGAGGCTCGCGCCCCCCACCAGCGCACCGTCGATCTCAGGGTGCGCCATGAACTCGCGGATGTTGCCGGGCTTCACGCTGCCGCCGTACTGGACACGAACGGCCTGCGCGACCGTCTCGTCGTACCGCTCGGCGAGCGTGCCGCGGATCGTCTCGACGACGCGCCCGGCATCCCCCGGTTCGGCGTTCCGGCCGGTGCCGATCGCCCAGATCGGCTCATAGGCCACGACGGCCGTCGCGGCGGCGGCCGCGTCGACGTTGTCGAACGCGCGGCGCACCTGCTGGCTCACCTTCGACTCGGTGCCGCCGGCGTCCCGCTCCTCCAGCGTCTCGCCCACGCACACGATCGGGGTCATCCCGTGGGCGACCACCGCCCTGACCTTCTTGTTCACGACGAGGTCGTCGTCGCCGAACAGCTGGCGGCGCTCGGAGTGCCCGACGATCACGAAGTCCACCCTGAGCGCCTCGAGCATCGGGGGCGACACCTCGCCGGTGAAGGCTCCCTTCTCCTCGTGATGCACGTTCTGGGCCGCGAGCCCGTACGGGAGCTTGTCCGACTCCAGCAGGGTCTGGACCGAACGGAGCGCGGTGAAGGGCGGCGCCACGACGACCTCGACCCGCTCGGCGTCGTCGGCGTCGAGCAGGTAGCTGAGCTTCTGGACGGCCTGGATCGCCTCCAGATGGGTCTTGTGCATCTTCCAGTTGGCCGCGATGATCGGCCGTCGCTCGGGTTGACTCATGAGGGGTCGCCGTCCTCCAGGATCGTGATGCCGGGGAGCCGGCGTCCCTCGAGGAACTCGAGGGACGCGCCGCCTCCGGTGGACAGATGGTCGAAGGAGTCCTCGAGACCCGCTCGCGTGACCGCGGCGAGCGAATCCCCTCCCCCGACGACGCTGAACGAGGACGAGCCGCCGATCGCCATCGCGACGCCACGCGTCCCCGCGCTGAACGGTTCGAGCTCGAACACGCCCATCGGTCCGTTCCACAGGACCGTCCCGGCGTCCGCGAGGATGCGCGCGAACTCCTCGACCGTCCTGGGTCCGATGTCGAGTCCCATCAGGTCGCGAGGGATCTCCCGCGAGGGAACGGTCTGCCGGGGCACGTCCGCCGAGATCTCAGAGGCCGCGACGACGTCGCTGGGCAGCTCGATCAGGACCCCGCGTTCGACGGCCTTCGCCCGCGCGGCACGAACGTCGTCGAGACGATCCGCCTCGACGAGCGAACGACCGACCTCGGCACCCTCGGCCGCCAGGAGCGTGAAGGCCATCGCCCCCCCGATCAGCAGCGCATCCACACGGTCGATCAGCGCGTCGATCACCGCGAGCTTGTCCGAGACCTTGGCGCCACCCAGGATCGCCACGTAGGGGCGCTCGGGGTCCGTCAGCAGGCGGCTCAGCACCTCGACCTCGCGCTGCAGGAGCCGCCCCGCGACCGCCGGGCGGCCGCTCGCGAGCATCAGCTCCGGCAGGGCGGACACGCTGGCGTGGGCACGGTGGACGGCGCCGAAGGCGTCGTCCACGTAGGTGTCGACCAGCTCGGCGAGCGCCCCGGCGAACGCCGGGTCGTTCGCCTCCTCGCGCGGGTCGAACCGCAGGTTCTCGAGGAGGACGACATCCGCGTCCGGCAGCGATGCGGGCACCACGTCGGGGACGGACACGACCTCCCGCCCGAGCAGCTCGCTCAGGCGCGTCGCGACCGGGGCGAGCCGGAGCTCTTCCTTGACCTGACCCTTGGGCCGTCCGAGGTGCGACGCGACGACGAGTCGGGCGCCCGCGCCCAGCAGCTCGTTGAGCGTGGGCAGGGTCGCGCGGATCCGGCTGTCGTCTCCGACTCCGCCGTCGGCCAGGGGCACGTTGAGGTCGGCGCGGACGAAGACGCGCAGTCCCGCGACCTCGCCGAGGCCGTCGATCGTTCGCAGGCCCATGGCCCTAGAGGGAGGCCGCGACCTTGTCGACCAGGTCGACGAGGCGGTTCGAGTACCCCCACTCGTTGTCGTACCAGCCGATGATCTTCACCGTGCGGCCCATCGACATCGTGGCCTTCGCGTCGAAGGTGCACGACGCGGGGGTGCCGACGATGTCGGACGACACGATCGGGTCCTCGGTGTACACGAGCATCCCGGCCAGCGGGCCGGACTCCGACGGCGGCCTTGAACGCCGCGTTGACCTCCTCGACGGTGGCGTCGCGCCCCAGGGTGGCGACGAGGTCGGTGACCGACCCGTCGGGCACCGGTACGCGCATCGCCATGCCGTCGAGCTTGCCCTTGAGGTGCTCGAGCACGAGGCCCGTGGCCTTCGCGGCCCCGGTCGACGTCGGGATGATGTTCACACCGGCGGCCCGCGCCCGGCGCAGGTCCTTGTGCGGCAGGTCGAGGATGCTCTGGTCGTTCGTGTAGGCGTGGATCGTGGTCATGAAGCCCTGCTCGATGCCGAAGGCGTCGTCGAGGACCTTGGCCATCGGCGCCACGCAGTTCGTCGTGCACGAGGCGTTCGAGATCACGTGGTGGGTGGCCGGGTCGTACTTGTCGTCGTTCACGCCCAGCACGACCGTGAGGTCCTCGCCCTTGGCGGGCGCGGAGATGATCACCTTCTGCGCGCCGGCCTCGAGGTGCTTCGCGGCCGTCTCGCGGGACGTGAACAGCCCGGTCGACTCGATCACGATCTCGACGCCGAGGTCCTTCCACGGCAGGTTCGCCGGGTCGCGCTCGGCCAGGACGCGGAGCTCGTCGCCGTCGATCTCGATGCCGCTCTCGGTCGCCTTCACGTCGCCGGCGTAGGTGCCCAGGACGGAGTCGTACTTGAGCAGGTGAGCCAGGGTCTTCGCGTCGGTGATGTCGTTCACCGCGACGAAGTCCCAGTCCTTGCCCTGCTGCTTGGCGGCCCGGAAGAAGTTGCGGCCGATACGGCCGAACCCGTTCACGCCGATCTTGACGGTCATGTTCCCTCCTCGGATGGCTGTCGCTCCATCCTATCGAGGCCCGTCGCCAGAGGCCCGTGGGGATCCTAGCCGCGCTCGACGTCGCGGTGGACGACCACGACGGGCAGTCCACGCTCCCGGAGGAACCCCCCGAGCGCCTCGGCCACCACGACGGACCGGTGATGCCCTCCGGTGCACCCGACCGCGATCGTGAGGTACGACTTGCCCTCACGGAGGTACCCGGGCAGCGCCACCTCGAGGAGCGCGCGCAGGCGCTCCATGAACGCCTCGTACTCGGGCTGGGAGACGACGTAGTCGCGGACCCGGGGATCCGTCCCCGGATGAGGGCGCAGCTCCGGGACCCAGTGCGGGTTCGGCAGGAACCTGACGTCGAACATCAGATCCGCGTCCCGTGGAGGCCCGTACTTGAACCCGAAGGACACGACCGAGGCCTGCAGGCCGTCCTCGCGTGGGGCGTCTCCGAACGCTTCGCGGATCCGGTCGCGGAGCTCGTGCGGGGTCAGCCCGGAGGTGTCGATCACCATGTCGGCGTCGCCTCGGAGCTGTGCCAGGATGTGCCGCTCCTTGCGGATCCCCTCCACGACGCGGTCCCCGGGGGCGAGCGGGTGCCGGCGACGCGTGGCTTCGTACCGGTTCACGAGGTCGTCGTCGGAGGCCTCGAGGAACACGATCCGAGGATCGACGTGGAGCAGCCGCAGCTCGTCGAGGGCTTTCGACAGCTCTCCGAAGAACACCCCACCTCGCGCGTCGACGACGATCGCGACCCTGGCGGGCCCCCCGGGGCGTCCGGTGAGCTCCGCCATCTTCGGGAGCAGCGCGGGCGGGAGGTTGTCGACGACGAAGAACCCGAGATCCTCGAGGCTGTGGGCCGCTTCGGATCGCCCGGCGCCCGAAAGGCCGGTGATGATCGTGAAACCGGGGGTCGCGCGCTCCGGATCGTGATCGCTCATGCGCTCTCCCTCCGGACGGCCCTGGGGACAGAAGGTTCGTGCAGGCGCGCGTGGATCGTACGCGCGAGCTCGGGGCCGATGCCCGGCACCTCCGCGAGCTCCTCCTCGCGGGCCGCCCGGATCCGCGTGAGCGATCCGAAACGCTTCATCAATGCCTTCTTCCGCGCCGGCCCGACCCCGGAGATCTCGTCCAGCGGCGACGCGATCGCACGCTTCTCCCGCTTCTCGCGGTGGTAGCGGACCGCGAAGCGGTGCGCTTCGTCCCTGACGTGCTGCAGGACGAACAGCGCCTCCGACCCCCGGGGGACCACGAGTGGGTCCGGGCCGTCGGGGAGGTAGACCTCCTCCAGCCGCTTCGCGAGCCCGACGTGCGGGATCGACAGACCGAGCTCGGCCAGGACGGCCGAGGCCTGGGCGAGCTGCCCGCGTCCCCCGTCGATCACGACCAGCGAGGGGGGGTACGAGAAGCGTCGGGGCTTCTCGGGCGACGCCTCGTCCCTCTCCTTCAGCAGGCGGGTGAAGCGGCGTCGCAGCATCTCGTTCATGGACGCGAAGTCGTCCTGGCCCGCGACCCCCTTGATCTCGAACCGGCGGTAGTCGCTGCGTTTCGGGAGACCGTCCTCGAACACGACCATCGACCCCACCTTGTCGGTCGCGCCGAGGTTCGAGACGTCGTAACACTCGATCCGCAGGGGGGCCTGGGCAAGGCCGAGCCGCTCCGCCAGATCCAACAACGCGCGGGATCGGGCGCCGAAGTCGGAGGCGCGCCGGAGCTTGTGCCGGTGGAACGCCTCCTGGGCGTTGCGCGACACGACCTCCATCAGCTTGCGCTTCGCGCCCCGCTCCGGTGTCTGGATCCGCACCCTCGCCCCCCGTCGGAGCTCGAGCCATGCGGTCATCAGATCGGCGTCCGCCGGCGTCTCGGGCACGAGGACGCGCGGGGGGACCTCCTCGCGCTCCATGTAGAGCTGCTCCAGGAACGACGCGATCAACGCTGGGCGGTCGAGTTCCTCCACGCGATCGACCACCCACCCCCGTCGACCGAGCACCCGACCGCCCCTGACGAAGAACACCTGGAACGCGGCCTCCAGATCGTCCTCGGCGAGCGCGACGACGTCCAGGTCCTCAGGCTGGCTCAAGACCATCTCCTGCGACTCCAGCGCCCGGCGCGCCGCGAACAGCTGGTCCCTGAGCTTCGCGGCCTGCTCGAACTCCTGGCGTTCGGACGCCTCACGCATCTCCAGATCGAGCCGCTGGAGGACCGGACGCGCGTTGCCGGCCAGGAACTCGGCCATCGCGTCCACGTGCTCCCGGTACGTCTCCTCGGTGACGCCCGTCACATCGGGCACGCACGGGCCGGCACACCGCCCGATGTCGTAGTAGAGGCACGGCCGTCCCGCTCGCGCGCGTTGGTCGAAGAAGCTGTTCGAACAGGTGCGCACGGGGAAGACGCGGGTCAGGGCGTCGAGCGTGTCGCGGATCGCCCACGCGTGCCCGTACGGGCCGAAGTACCGGACCCCCTTGCGCTTCGCCCCGCGCAGGACCTGCGCACGGGGCCACCGCTCCCCCACCGTCAGCGCGAGGAAGGGGTACGACTTGTCGTCGCGGTACCGGATGTTGAAGCGCGGACGATGCTGCTGGATCAGGTTGTACTCCAGCATCAGTGCGTCGACCTCGCCGGAGGCGACGATCCACTCGACGGAGGTGGCCGCGTCGACCATCGCGCGGGTGCGCGGGTGCAGCGGCTTGCCCCAGTACGACGCGAGGCGTTTCCTCAGCGATCGCGCCTTGCCCACGTACACGACGCGGCCGTCGGGGTCACGGAAGAGGTAGGCGCCCGGCTCGTCGGGGATCGAGGAGGTTTCAGGCCGGGGGGCGCTCACCGCGGCATGCTAACGCGGGCGTCGGATACCGCAGGAGAAGGCCGAGCTACTTCGCGCCTTCGACCGCCACGAGCGTTCCCGTCATGTTCGGGTGCGCGTCGCAGATGAAGAAGTACTCGCCGGCCGCGAGGGGATCGACGTCGATCGTCTGTTGGATCGGGCCGGCCTCGAGCTCGCTCTTCGCGATGGTGGTCCCACCCTGCTCGTCCTGGAGGTTCAGGTTGTGCGGGATCCCTGCGTCCTGGTTGTCGACGTTGATCGTGAAGGCCTCGTCAGCCGGCGCGACCAGACAGGTGGTGTCCCACGCGATCCCCTTGGCGACGATGTCGAGGGCGATCACGCCGTCTTCCCCGCACCCCGCGGACGGTGCCGGCCCGATGCTCACCGTGATCGACGGGCTCGGCCGCGCCACGATGATGTCCTCGGGCTCGCCGAGCACGCCGACCTCGAGGTTCGCGTCCTCGACGTCGAACCAGGCGAGGTAGACCGGACCGCCTGACACGGCCGCGACCGCGGGGGACGCACCGCCCTCGGTCGAGCTCGTCTCGACCTCGGTGAACGACCCCGCCGACCCGGAGGCGAGGTACACGCCGGTGTCGTCCTGCCAGGTCACGTAGAGCGTGCCGCCGCCATCCGACGCGATGCCGGTGGTCGGCGCGAGCGTGCCGGTATCGGGACCCTCGGGGGCGGCCTCCGCGACGTCGCTCACGGTGCCGTCGGGCCCGAGCACGCGTACCGACCCGCCGGCGTAGAACGCCGCGATGGGTGCGTCACCGTCGACCCCCATCGACAGACCGTGGGCTTCCTCTCCCGCGTCGACCGAGGCGACCGTCCATGCGCCGGCACCCAGGGTCGCGACCTGCAGCGCCGAGGTGGCCGGGTCGATGAACCCCACGACCGGAGCCCCGCCCGCGACCACGATGCCGGACGGCCCCGGCTGCGGGCACCCGTTGCAGCGCTCGGCCTCGACCGCCACCTGCTCGTCCCAGCCCTCGGCGCCGGGGGTCGCCACACGGACCTCGACGCCGGTGGTCGCGTTGACCGCGTACGCGATCCACGGGTTCCCGTCGGGGTCGACGGTGATCCCCGGACGTCCGACCGGACCCGCGACCTGGAGGGAGGTCCCGTAGTCGAAGACCTGCGCGATCTCGCTCGGCCCACCCTGCTTCGTCGCGGCGTGCCACACACCGTCGGGGGCGGTCCATGCCACGTGGACCGTTCCGTCCTCGGCGACCGCGACGGCCGTCCCGTTCGTCGACTCCGCCGACATCTCGAGCCCCTCGACCGTCTCGGGGCCGAAGGACACGCCGACGCCGACCGGCTCGGCCTCGGGCTTGGCCTGGACGACCGCTCCCTTGTCCCACTGGCCGTCGGCGGTCGAGGTCGCGAGCAGGACGGCCGGCAGGAACGGCGAGCCGATCGGGCGCGCCGGCGCGATCTCCCCTTCCTCGAGCTCTTGGGGGAACCCGAAGGACGCGACGTACGGGAGTCCCTCGGCGGTCGTCGCCACCGAGGCGCCCAGCCCCACGTCGTCGACCCCGTCCACCACGTACGGGACGAACCGGAGTCCGGAGCCGTAGTCGACCTCCGCCTCGGGAAGGTCGCTGCACGCGGTCAGCACGAGAGCGAGGAGGGCAGCGAGGGTCAGCAGTCGCCTGGACACGTCGGCGGATACTACCAACGGACGTCAACCGACGGGGAGCGCCTCCACGGGCAGGACGCCGAGGACCTCGCCGAGGAACCGGCCGGTATGGGAGGCGGGGTTCGCGGCGATCTGCTCCGGGGTCCCCGTGGCCACCACCGCGCCGCCCCCGTGCCCCCCTTCGGGCCCGAGGTCGATGATCCAGTCGGCCGTCTTGATCACGTCGAGGTTGTGCTCGATCACGAGGACGGTGTTCCCGGCGTCGACGAGCCGCTGCAAGACGTGCAGCAGCTTCCGGATGTCTTCGAAGTGCAGCCCGGTGGTCGGCTCGTCCAGCACGTAGACCGTGTTCCCCGTGGCGCGCTTGTGCAGCTCCGAGGCGAGCTTGATCCGCTGGGCCTCGCCCCCCGACAGCGTGGGAGCGGGCTGCCCGAGCTTGATGTAGCCGAGGCCGACGTCGGAGAGCGTCTGCATGTGGCGCTTGATCACGGGGATGTTCTGGAAGAACTCGAGCGCCTCGTCGACGCTCATCTCGAGGACCTCGCTGATCGTCCGGCCCTTGTACTTCACCTCGAGGGTCTCGCGGTTGTACCGCTTGCCCTTGCAGATCTCGCACGTCACGTAGACGTCGGGCAGGAAGTGCATCTCGATCTTGATCTGCCCGTCGCCGGCGCAGTTCTCACACCTGCCGCCCCGTACGTTGAACGAGAAGCGACCGGGCTGGAACCCGCGGACCCGCGCCTCGGGGACCTGCGCGAACAGCTTGCGGACATGGTCGAACACGCCCGTGTACGTGGCGGGGTTCGAGCGCGGGGTCCGCCCGATCGGCGACTGGTCGATGTCGATCACCTTGTCGACCTGCTCCCAGCCGATCAGCTTCTTGTGCTTGCCCGGCAGCAGACGCGACCGGTAGACCTTCTGCATCAGCACCCGCAGGAGGACGTCCTGCACGAGGGTGGACTTGCCCGAGCCGCTCACGCCCGTCACGCAGACGAACAGACCGAGGGGGACATCGACGTTGATGTTCTTGAGGTTGTGCTCGCGGACGCCCTCGAGCCGGAGCTTCCGGGAGCCGTCGCGGCGTCGGCGGGTCACGGGGAGCGGGATCATCCGGCGCCCGGAGAGGTAGGCCCCCGTCATGGATCCGTCGCACTCGAGCAACCCCTTGAGATCGCCCGAGTAGACGACCTCGCCGCCGTGCTCCCCGGCGGCGGGCCCGATGTCGACGATGTGGTCGGCCTCGAGGATCGTGGCTTCATCGTGCTCGACCACGATCAGGGTGTTCCCCAGGTCGCGCAGGCGCACGAGCGTGTCGATCAGCCGCTTGTTGTCGCGCTGGTGCAGTCCGATCGAGGGCTCATCGAGGATGTACAGGACGCCGACCAGCCCCGACCCGATCTGGGTGGCGAGCCGGATCCGCTGCGCCTCCCCACCCGCGAGGGTCCCGGAGGCTCGTCCCAGGGTCAGGTAGTCGAGCCCCACGTCCATCAGGAAGCCCAGCCGGGAGCGGATCTCCTTCACGAGCCGCGCGGCGATCATCTGCTCACGCTCCGTGAGCTGCATGTCGTCGACGAACGCGAGCGTGTCGCGGATCGACAGGCCGGTGACGTCCGAGATGTTCCTGTCGGCGATCGTGACGGCGAGCGTCTCAGGGCGCAGCCGGGCGCCCTTGCAGACGCGGCACGGGATCTCCCGCATGAACTGCTCGAGCTTGTCGCGAGCCGCGTCCGAGTCGGTCTCCGCGTGACGCCGCTCGATGTTGGGGATCGCCCCCTCGAAGGTGGTCCAGTACGCGCGCTGTCGACCGTAGCGGTTCTTGTACGTCACGTAGATCGACTCGTCCGAGCCGAACAGCAGCACCTCTCGAGCCGCCTTCGGGAGCTTCTTCCACGGCGTCGCGAGGTCGACTGCGTGCGCCTGGGCGACGGCATCCAACACCCGGTACCAGTACTCGAGCGTGCTCGATGCCCAGGGGGCGAGGGCACCGTCGGCGACGCTCAGGTCGGGGTCGGGCACGACGAGCTCCGGGTCGACCTCGAGCCGCGTGCCGAGGCCGTCGCAGGTGGTGCACGCCCCGTACGGCGAGTTGAAGGAGAAGTTCCGCGGGTTGAGCTCCTCGAAGGAGATGTGGCAGTGCGTGCAGGCGAGGTTCTGGGAGAACGTCTGGATCTCTTCATGCCCCTCGTGCGTGACGACGGCGATGCTCGCGATCCCCTCGGCGAGCTCGAGCGCCGTCTCGATCGAGTCGGCCACACGCCGCCGGATGTCCGGCTTCGCGACGAGCCGGTCGACCACGACCTCGATCGAGTGCTTGTACGTCTTCGCCAGCCGGATCGGCTCGGAGAGGTCGCGGACCTCGCCGTCGATCCGCGCCCGCGGGAAGCCCTTGCGAGCGAGATCCTGGAGCAGTTGCCCGTACTCTCCCTTGCGGCCCCGGACGACGGGAGCGAGCACCTGGAACCGCGTGCCCTCGGGGAGCTCGAGGATCTGGTCGACGATCTGCTCGGGTGTCTGGCGTCCGATCGAGCGGCCGCAGTTGTAGCAGTGCGGCCGTCCCACCCGGGCGAACAGCACGCGGAGGTAGTCGTAGACCTCGGTGATCGTGCCGACCGTGGACCTGGGGTTCCGCGACGTGGACTTCTGATCGATCGAGATCGCCGGGCTCAGCCCCTCGATGAAGTCGACGTCGGGCTTCTCCATCTGCCCGAGGAACTGTCGCGCGTACGCCGACAAGGACTCCACGTAACGCCGTTGCCCCTCCGCGTAGATCGTGTCGAAGGCGAGCGACGACTTGCCCGAGCCGGACAGCCCGGTGAACACGATCAGGGCATCGCGCGGCAGTTCCAGCGTGATGTTCCGGAGGTTGTGCTCCCGGGCACCATGGATGACGAGGGTGTCGGTCCCCACGAACGGCGAGTGTAACGGCGTCCTCCGACACGGCCCTTCCGATCCGGCGGCCATAGACTCCGCACCCATGGAGCGGGATCTGCGCGAGACCCCCGGGTACCGAGCTGTCGAGGCGTTCTTCCGAGCGGCGATGGAGCCGGGGTTCGGTGCACCGAGCGACGTGAGCGATCCTCGACCCTCTCCCGACGGCCGCTGGGTGGCCTTCCGAGCCGATGTGTGGGAGGAGCTGGAGGGCCGTGCTCACGGTCGGATCGGCCTCGCCGCCACGGACGGGTCCGGGTGGCGTCTCATCACCGCCGGTCCGAACGACGACACCGATCCTCGGTGGTCCCCGGACGGGCGAACGCTCACGTTCGCATCCGACCGCGCGGTGAAGGGCCGGATGCAGCTCTACGCGTTGGAGGCCGACGCGATCGGAGAGGCGCGCGCCCTCCCCGAGGTGACCGGGGTCGTGGAACACCACGGATGGTCTCCGGACGGCTCCCGGATCCTGGTCATCGCCGCCGGGGAGCGCGCGGAGCAAGCCGATGCCAAGGGCTCCGGAACCCTGGGGCCCGAGATCGACGTCCCGTCCTGGATCCCCGACGTGGAGTCCTTCGAGGACGCCGACGAGTGGCGAACGCTCTGGATCGTCGACGTCGCCGCTCGCGACGTGCGCCGCGTGTCCCGCGAAGGGACGAACGTTTGGGAAGCATCGTGGCTCGGCGAGGACGCGATCGCCGCGGTCGTCTCGGACGCACCGTCGGAAGGGGCCTGGTACCGCGCACACCTCGCGTCGATCGACGCCGACGACGGCTCCGAACGGCTCCTGTACCGGAGCGACGTCCAGCTGAACTTCGCGGCGGGGTCCACCGACGGTCGCACCGTCGCCGTCGTGGAGGCGGTGTGCAGCGACCGGTACGTCGCCGCGGGGGATCTGCTCATGATCGATGCCGACACCTGCGAGGTCGTCCGCGTGGACGCGTCCGCCGACATCTCGAGTGCGCACTGGCGGGGGGATCGGCTGCTCGCGCTCGGACTCTCGGGGCTCGAGGCGGTCGCGTTCGACGTCGCTCGGAGCGGGACGGAGATCCGCGAGCTGTGGCGCACCGCCGAGGGGGTGGGTGGGTACCAGCCGAGCGGTGCGCCCGTGGGCGACGGTGACGGGTGCGTCTTCTCCCGGAGCTCGGCCCGCCGTCCCCAGGAGATCGCGCTCGTCGAGCGCGACGTCGACCTCACCCTCGTGGCCACGGAGCACCCTGGGCACGTCTGGCTGCGGGCGCACATCGGGGAACGGCGCGCGCTGTCGTGGACGGCCGCGGACGGGCTCGAGATCCAAGGGCTCCTGACGACCCCGCCGGGGGACGGGCCCTTCCCGCTGATCCTCGAGGTCCACGGGGGGCCCGTCGGCGCGACCGTGGACCGGTGGCCGTCGGTGGCGTTGGCCTTGCTCCTGTCGCGCGGGTACGCGATCTTCGAACCGAACCCTCGTGGATCGAGCGGGCGAGGTCGCGCCTTCGCGGAGGCCGTGATCGGCGACATGGGTGGAGCCGACGCCGGCGACGATCTCGCCGGCGTCGACGAGGTCGTGAGGTTGGGGGTCGCCGATCCGTCGCGGATCGCCGTGCTGGGCGGGAGCTACGGCGGCTTCATGGCCGCGTGGCTCCCCGCGATCGACGACCGGTTCCGGGCCGCGGTCTCGATCTCTCCGGTGACCGACTGGTACTCGGAGCACTTCAACTCGAGCCTGATCGACTGGGTGGGCGACTTCCTCGCTGCGAGACCGGAGGAGCCGGGCGGGGACCACCATGCGCGCAGCCCGGTGATGGCCGGCGCCCGGCTCCGGACGCCGACCCTGCTCACCGCGGGGCTGAGGGATCGGGCGACGCCGGCGGGGCAGGCCGTGGAGATGTACCGCGCCCTGCGTGCCCAGGGCGTCCCCGCCGAGGTGGTCGTGTACCCGCAGGAGGGTCACGGGGTCGGCTCGTTCCCGGCGACGATCGACCTGATGACGAGGGTCGTCGCCTGGCTGGAGCGACACCTCGCACCGTGAGCCCGGGCCCTTCCGACCGGCCCGCGTTCGCCGAGGCGTTCCGCTTCTGGCTGAAGCTCGGCTTCGTCAACTTCGGCGGACCGACCGGCCAGATCTCGATCATGCACGACGAGCTGGTCGAACGACGCCGGTGGATCGACGAGGATCGGTTCCTGCACGCGCTGTCGTTCTGCATGCTCCTGCCGGGGCCCGAAGCGCAGCAGCTCGCGATCTACGTCGGCTGGCTGCTGAACGGGACCGCCGGGGGGATCGCGGCCGGCGTCCTGTTCGTCCTGCCGGCGGCGGTGATGATGCTCGGGCTCGCCTACGTCTACGCCGCCCACGGCGACCTGTCGTGGGTGAGCGCGATCTTCGAGGGCCTGTCCGCCGCGGTGGTCGGACTCGTGCTCGCCGCGCTGATCGCCGTGGCGGTGCGAGCGGTCCGTGGTCCGCGCGCGGCCCTTCTGGCGGCGGCGGTGTTCCTCGTGATCTTCGTCGTGGGCGTCCCGTTCCCGATCGTGATCGTGGGGGCCGGCGTGCTCGGCGCGGTCGTGGGAGCACCGCGGCTCGGCGTGCCCGACCGCGTGGACGTGTTCACCGAGGCGGCCGCCCGGCCGACGGCTCACCGTACCGTCCGGATCCTCGTCCTCGGGCTCGCCGCGTGGTGGGTGCCGATCGGGCTCGTCGCCGTCGTGACGGGTGTGGATTCCGTGTACACCCAGCAGGGCCTGTTCTTCTCACAGGTCGCCGTGATCACCTTCGGCGGGGCCTACGCCGTGCTCGCCTACGTCGGGCAGGAGGTGGTCCAGCGGTTCGCGCTCACCCCTGCCGACGTCGTCGCCGGGCTCGGCCTGGCGGAGACCACGCCGGGTCCGCTGATCCTCGTCCTGGAGTTCCTCGGGTTCGTCGCCGCCTACCGCGAGCCCGGGTCGCTTCCACCGGTGGTCGCCGGCACCCTCGGCGCGGCCGTCACCGTCTGGGCGACGTTCGCGCCGAGCTTCCTGTGGATCTTCCTGGGCGCGCCCTGGGTCGAGCACCTGCGTGCGAACCGACCCCTGCGCGGGGCGCTCGCGGCGATCACGGCCGCCGTGGTCGGCGTGATCGCGAGCCTGGCCCTCACGGTGGCCGCGGTCGTCCTGTTCGATGAGGTACGCACCGCGTCGCCGTTCCGCGCGTCGATCCCCGTGCCGGTCTGGACATCGCTGAACGTCTTCCATGTGGTCGTCGCGTTCGTCGCGTTCGTCGCGTCGCGCTGGTTCCGCGTGAGCGTCGTGTGGATCGTGGGCCTCAGCGCGGCGGCCGGCCTGCTGTGGGCCGCGCTGCGGTAGCCTCCGGCCATGACCAGTCGCGACGAGCTCGACCAGCTCTCCACGAAGGCCCTCCACGACCTCGCGATCGAGCGGGCCCGCCACCACATGGACGTCGCGTTCCTGTGGCGACTCGTGAAGGCGCTGCCGGTGGCCGAGGAGATGGTCGGAGACGACGACCGCGCCAAGACGGACATCCTGCGTCCACTCGCGCTGATCAACGACGCGCTGTACGACGCGGGCGAGGGCGCCCTCGGGGAGGCCCTACGCCCGCTCTACCTCGAGTACCTCACCGAGCGGGGTGACCCCTCCCCCGGCGACGATGCGTGAGCCCTCCGCGTACCGGGACGAGTTCGAGGTCGTCTCGCGCAAGTCGTACCTGATCAGCGCGTCGCTCGGGCCGGTCGGCCGCCGCTCGAAGGAGGCGCTCGACGCGTACATCCGCGCCTGGGCGGAGAAGGGGGCGCCCGACCATGTGTGGTTCGAGGACATCTTCCCGGCGATGCGTCGGCTGAAGACCACGTTCGCCGGCCTGATCGGCGCCGACACCGACGAGGTCGCGATCACCACGAACATCTCGATCGCGCTGTCGACGGTCGCCTCCTGCCTCGACCTGCACGGAGATCGCCGGCGGATCGTCCTGTCCGAGCTGGACTTCCCCACCGACGGCCACGTCTGGCAGGCGTGGGCCTCGAAGAACGGCGCAGAGATCGTCTGGCTCCGCTCCCCCGACGGCCTGACGATCCCGATCGAAGCCTTCGACGAGGCGATCGACGAGCGGACCGCCGTCGTCATGGTGAACCGGGTCTTGTACCGCTCGAGCGCGGTCGTCGACGCGGCGACGGTCTGCCGGATCGCGCGCGAACGCGGTGCCCTATCCTTCGTCGACGACTACCACGGGATCGGGGTCCTGCCGCTCGACGTCCACGAGCTGGGGTGCGACCTCTACGCGGCAGGGACGCTGAAGTTCCTGTGCGGAGGACCGGGCTGCGTGTTCCTGTACGCACGCCGTGACCTGCTCCCGCGGCTCGAGCCAGCCGTGACGGGGTGGTTCGCCGCCGAGGAGCCCTTCTCGTTCGCGACCGAACGCCTCACGTACCACCCGACGGCCCGGCGGCTGGAGCACGGGACCCCGCCCGCGCCGGTGTTCCCGATCGCGCAGGGAGGACTCGACGTGATCGTGGAGCTCGGCGTGCCACGGATCCGCGCACGCCAGATCGAGCTGCAGCAGCGGGTGATCGACCGTGCGGACGAGCTGGGCCTCGAGGTCCGTACCCCCCGCGACCCCGGGGCCCGTGGCGGCGTCGTGAACGTGAAGGTCGGTCCCGAGGCAGACCGGATCTGTCACGCGTTGCTGGCGCGCGACGTCTGCACCGACTTCCGGGGCGACGGGCTGCGGATCAGCCCGCACTTCTTCAACGTCGAGGACGACGTCGACCGCTGCTTCGACGAGCTCGCGACGCTCGTCGGCTGAGCCGACCCGCGGGGACATCCCAGCATCACGTGCAACACGGCGCCGCCCTCGACGCTCGTCGACCCAGGCGTCAGCGGCCGAGGACCACCCGCCCCGACCGCACCACCAGCCGTCGGTCCGCGAAGGCCTCGACCGTCTCGAACGGGTCCATCCCGAGCGCGATCAGGTCTGCAGGCGCCTCCGGTTCGAGGGGAGCTCGGACGAGTGCCTCCAGGAGGCGCTCCCCCGTCACGCCTGCACGCATCATCAGTGCGATCTCCCGAACGTGGATCCCCGGTGGGATCGGGCCGTTGCCCAGGTCGGTGCCGTAGACGACCTCTCCCCCCGCGCTCACGAACCGTCGCAGGTTGCTCAGGGCGACCTCGAGGAGGGTCGCGTCGCCGTCCGAGCCGTGGATGTCGAGCGTGGAGACGATCCTCAGGGAACCGGCCGCCGCCCTGATCGTGTCGTCGGACAGAGGGCTCCACGGCGTATGAGCGAGCTCGTCGACACCGGCCCCCAGGGCACGCTCCACCTGTCCCGTGCCCTGGGCGTGGACCGTCACCGGCACCCCGGCACCGCGGGCCGCGTCGACGATCGCCAGCAGCTCCGCGTCGCTCGGCGTGGGCCCCGCCTCGGCGTTCAGGGAGACCTTCACCGCCGCGGCCCCTGCGGCGGTGACCTCGCCCACCGCCAGGGCCGCGTCCTCAGGACCGGCGACCTCGCGCGCCGTGCCTTCCGGCGCCCACGACGCCTGTGACGGGTACCCACCCGGTCCGGTCAGCATCGGCCCGCACGCGCGGATCAAGGGCCCCTCGAACGAGGGCATCTCCGACAGGTCGGCGAGCGGGAAGATCCGCTCCGGCGGCCACGCCAGGTCGCGCACCGCGGTCACACCACCGAGGAGGATCGAGGCGGGGTCCGAGAGCTCGACGTGGACGTGCCGGTCGGCCGCCGCCGGCATCAAGAACCCGTCGACGTGGATCTCCTGGTCGACCTCGACGGGGCCCGCCGGGCCGGCGGAGCGCACCACGCCGTCCTCGCACACGACCTGCACGTCGTCGACGGTGCGCCCGGGACCGAGCCATCCCTTCGGCGCACGGATCGACAGGCGGGTCACGTCGAGCACGATACCGACCGAGGACCCTGTTCGCGGTTGCGTCCGCGGCAACGCCCGGGTGCACGCCCGCCTCGCATGGGGCATGCTCCCGACCCATGACGACCTATGACTACGTGATCGTCGGAGGCGGGTCGGCGGGGAGCGCCCTCGCGAACCGTCTGAGCACCGACCCATCGACCCGCGTCCTCGTCCTCGAGGCCGGGCGCAACGATTCGATCTGGGACGTCTTCATCCACATGCCCGCCGCGCTCGCGTTCCCGATCGGCTCGAAGCACTACGACTGGAAGTACGAGTCGGAGCCCGAACCCCATATGAACGGGCGGCGCGTCTATCACGCACGGGGGAAGGTCCTGGGCGGCTCCAGCAGCATCAACGGGATGATCTTCCAGCGCGGGAACCCGCTCGACTACGAGCGCTGGGCGACGGACCCCGGGATGGACACGTGGGACTACGCGCACTGCCTCCCGTACTTCAAGCGGATGGAGTCGTGCCTCGCCGCCGACCTCGACGATCCGTTCCGCGGGCACAGCGGCCCGCTCGTGCTCGAGCGGGGCCCGGCGACGAGCCCGCTGTTCGGCGCGTTCTTCCAGGCGGTCCAGCAAGCCGGCTATCCCCTGACCGAGGACGTGAACGGCTATCGACAGGAGGGGTTCGCGCCGTTCGACCGCAACGTCCATCGGGGGCGTCGCCTGTCGGCCGCCCGCGCGTACCTGCATCCGGTGATGAGCCGCCCGAACCTCGAGGTGAAGACCCGTGCGTTCGTGTTGCGGGTCGTGTTCGAAGGCTCGCGGGCGGTCGGCGTCGAGTTCACGCAGGGTGCGAAGGGCGCGGCCCAGCGCGTGCGCGCAGGCGAAGTGATCCTGTGCGGCGGCGCGGTCAACTCACCGCAGCTCCTGCAGCTCTCGGGGGTCGGCGCGGCCGACGACCTCCGCGCGCTCGGGATCGACGTCGTCCAGGACCTCCCGGGCGTGGGCGAGAACCTCCAGGATCACCTGGAGGTCTACGTGCAGCATGCCTGCACCCAGCCCGTGTCGATCCAGCCGGGCATGAAGATGTGGCGGCGCCCGTTCATCGGTGCGCAGTGGCTGTTCTTCCGCAGCGGTCTCGGCGCGACGAACCACTTCGAGGCCGGCGGGTTCGTGCGGAGCAACGAGGACGTCGCCTACCCGAACCTGATGTTCCACTTCCTGCCGATCGCGATCCGCTACGACGGCTCCGCACCGGCGGGCGGGCACGGCTACCAGGTGCACATCGGGCCGATGTACTCGGACGCCCGCGGGACGTTGAAGCTGAGGTCCGCCGATCCACGCGTCCATCCGGCGATGACCTTCAACTACCTGTCGACCGAGCAGGATCGCCGCGAGTGGGTCGAGGCGATCCGCGTGGCGCGCTCGATCCTGGAGGCGCCTGGGTTCAAGCCCTTCAACGGCGGCGAGATCTCGCCCGGGCCATCCGTCGGGACCGACGAAGAGATCCTCGCCTGGGTCGCGAAGGACGGCGAGACGGCGCTCCACCCCTCGTGCACCGCGAAGCTGGGACCGTCGTCCGACCCGAACGCGGTCGTCGACCCCTCGACGATGCGCGTCCACGGGGTCGACGGGCTGCGGGTCGTCGATGCGAGCGTGTTCCCCTACGTCACGAACGGGAACATCTACGCGCCCGTGATGATGGTGGCGGAGAAGGCCGCGGACCTGATCGCCGGGAACACCCCCCTCGAACCAGAGGAGGTCGAGTTCTACCGGCACGGGACCGGCATGCCCCTCGAGCGCCCGCGCGGCTAGGCGACGCCTGCGTCGCGGAGCTGCGTGAGCTCCCGGCGGAGCTCGTGGACCTCGTCGCGGAGGCGCGCCGCGTACTCGAACCGGAGGTCCTTCGCGGCCTGGTGCATCTCCTCCTCGAGCCCCTGGATCAGGCGCTCGAGCTCGTCGGTGGGCATCTCGGGGCGGGCGGCCTTCTTCCGCCGCTCCTTCTTCGGGGTCGTGGCCGGACCACCCTCGCCACGGAGCGACAGGAGGATGTCGGTGACGTCCTTGCGGATCGTCTGCGGATCGATGCCGTGCTCGATGTTGTGCGCCATCTGGATCTGACGGCGCCGTTGGGTCTCCGACAGCGCCGTCTTCATCGAGTCGGTGACGGTGTCGGCGTACATCAGGACGGTGCCCTCGACGTTGCGCGCCGCCCGGCCGATCGTCTGGATCAGCGAGGTCTCCGACCGCAGGAACCCCTCCTTGTCGGCGTCGAGGATCGCCACCAGCGAGACTTCGGGAAGGTCGAGGCCCTCCCGCAGCAGGTTGATCCCGACCAGCACGTCGAACTCCCCCAGCCGCAGATCGCGCACGATCTCGATCCGCTGGATCGTGTCCACCTCAGAGTGGAGGTACCGAACGCGGATCCCCATCTCGACGAGGTAGTCGGTGAGGTCCTCGGCCATCTTCTTCGTGAGGGTGGTGACGAGGACCCGCTGCTCCTTCTCGGCACGACGCCGGATCTCCTCGATCAGATCGTCGACCTGTCCCTTCGTCGGGCGGATCTCGACCTCGGGGTCGACCAGCCCGGTCGGACGGACGATCTGCTCGACGATGTTGGCCCCGGACACGCGGAGCTCGTACGGCCCCGGTGTCGCGCTCATGTAGACGACCTGGTGGGCGCGCTCGGTGAACTCGTCGAACCGGAGCGGCCGGTTGTCGACGGCGCTCGGCAGCCGGAAGCCGTAGTCGACGAGGGTGGACTTGCGCGACATGTCGCCCTCGTACATCCCGTGGAGCTGCGGCACCGTCACGTGGGACTCGTCGAGCACCACCAGGTAGTCGTCCGGGAAGTAGTCGAGCAGGGTGAACGGCGCGGTGCCGGCGGAGCGGCCGTCGATGTGGCGTGAGTAGTTCTCGATGCCGCTGCAGAAGCCGATCTCGCGGAGCATCTCGAGGTCGTAGGTGGTCCGCATCCGCAGGCGCTCGGCCTCGAGCAGCTTGCCCTGCCGCTCGAACTCGGCGAGGCGATCGACGAGCTCCTCCTCGATCGTGACGATCGCCTGCTTCATCCGGTCCTCGGACGCCACGTAGTGCGTGGCCGGGAACGTGGTGTGGTCGACGATGTCGTCCTGCACGACCTCGCCGGTCGTCGGGTCGAACTGCGAGATCCGCTCGACCGTGTCGCCCCACCACTCGATCCGGTACCCCGCCGTCTCGTACGTGGGGAAGATCTCGAGGGTGTCGCCGTTGAGCCGGAACGTCCCCCGGGCGCGGCTGACCTGGTTCCGCTGATACTGGACATCGACGAGCCGCTGGATCGCGACCTCGAGCGGGATGTCGGTCCCCCGATAGACCCGGAGCAGCTGCCCCTCGTACTCCTCGGGCGAGCCCAGGCCGTAGATCGCCGAGACGCTCGCGACGATCAGCACGTCACGGCGGCTGAGCAGCGCCGCCGTCGCCGAGTGCCGGAGCCGCTCGATCTCCTCGTTGATCGAGCTGTCCTTCTCGATGTAGGTGTCGGTCGTCGGGAGGTACGCCTCGGGTTGGTAGTAGTCGTAGTAGCTGACGAAGTACTCGACCGCGTTCTCGGGGAAGACCTCGCGGAACTCGTTCGCGAGCTGCGCCGCGAGGGACTTGTTGGGCGCCATCACCAGGGTCGGCCGCTGGAGGCGCTCCACCAGGTGCGCGACGGTGAACGTCTTGCCGGTCCCGGTGGCCCCGAGCAGCGTCACGTGGGGTTCCCCGCGCTGGACCAGCTCGGTGAGCCCTTCGATCGCCTGCGGCTGGTCGCCGGCGGGGCGGAACTCGGACACGACCTTGAACGGGGGCACCCGGCAAGTCTATGGCGGGTCGCCGACAGCGGCCGTCGCGAGCCGGGCCGCCTCACATCCTCCCGGCGGCGATGATCCGGTCCAGGAACCGTCGGGTCTCGTCCCGCTCGGGCGCGGAGAAGATCCGCTCGGGCGGCCCTTCCTCGACGATCCGCCCCTCGTTGAGGAACGCGACCCGGCTCGCGACGTCGCGCGCGAACCCCATCTCGTGCGTGGCGATCACCATCGTCATCCCTTGATGTGCGAGCTCGCGGATCGCGTCGAGCACCTCGGCGACCAGCACCGGATCGAGGGCGCTCGTCACCTCGTCGAGCAGCAGGATGTCGGGCTGCATCGCGAGCGCGCGGACGATCGCCACCCGCTGCTGCTGCCCGCCCGACAGCCGGTCGGGGTACTCGTCCGCCTTGTCCGCGAGCCCGAACCTGTCGAGCAGGTCATCGGCCCGCTCGGCGGCGTCGCGCGGGGACAGGCCGAGCACCTTGTCGGGCGAGAGCGTCACGTTGCGTCGCACGGTCATGTGCGGGAAGAGGTTGAACGACTGGAAGACGATCCCGATCTTCCGCCGGACCGCGTTCTCGTCCACGCCGGGTGCGGTCACGTCGACCCCCTCGATCCAGATGCGACCCTCGTCGACCGGCTCGAGGAGATCGATGCATCGCAGGAGGGTGGACTTCCCAGATCCGGAGGCACCGATCAAGCACACCACCTCGTGGTCGTCGACGACGAGGTCGATGCCGCCGAGGACCTCGAGGTCGCCGAAGCGCTTGTGGACCCCCTCGATGCGGAGCGACGGCTCGCTCACGCCACACCCCCGGCCTGGCGACGACGCTGGTCCCGCTTGATCAGCCAGTCCACGAACAGCACCTGCGGGATCGTGATGAGGACGTAGACGAGGGCCAGCGCCACGTAGGGCGTGAAGTTGAAGAACGACGCCTGGATCGATCTGGGCTTGACGCAGACCCTCCGTCACCCCGAGGACCGCCACGAGCGCCGAGTCCTTCTGCAGACCGATGAAGTCGTTCAGCAGCGGTGGCAGCACCCGCCGGACCGCCTGCGGGAGCACGACGAACCGCAGCGCCTGTCCGCGCTTCAGCCCGAGGGACCGCGCGGCCGCGGTCTGGCTCGGGTGCACCGACTCGATCCCCGCACGGTAGACCTCCGCCACGTATGCCGAGTACACGAGCGTGAGCGCGATGATCGCCCAGAACTCGTCGCTGTTCGGCAGACCCTGGAGCTCCAGGGCGGGCATCCCGAAGCCCAGGATGAAGATCACGAGGATCGTGGGGATCCCACGGAACAGGATCGAGTAGCCGACCGCGAGGAGCCGCAGCGGGGCGAAGACGGGCCCGGGAAGGCTCCGCATCACGGCCAGTACGAGCGCCAGGACGAGGACGAGGACCTCGGCGATCAGGAAGATCCGGATGTTCCGCCAGAAGCCCTCCAGGATCTTCGGCCACGACTCCGCGAAGATCTCCCCGTTGAAGAAGGCCTGTTTGACGCCACCCTCGGCCGACCATCCCGGCGAGTTGACGACGACGAGGGCGATCAGGACGAAGAAGATCCCCGTGCTGAGCACGGCGACGAACACGCTCCTCGTCCCGCCGCCTCCCAGGATGCGCGAGCGTCGATCCCCCCCGGGCGGCTGCGGGACCCGCGGATCCACGCCCGGGGTCCCCTGCTGGGAGTAGACGTCTCCGCCCGAGTAGCTCACGGGGCGTCCGGTCCGCGGACCGCTACGAGAACGTCGGCACGCTCGTGTCGACCTCGAGCCACTCGCCCTTCAGCGCATCGAGCGTCCCGTCGGCGCGCATCGCCTCGATCGCCTGATCCACGCAGGCGACGAGCGCGTTGCCCTTCTCGAACGTCAGACCGAACTGCTCCTGCTCGCCCTCGATGCTCGGGAACTGACCGACCACGACGTCGGCGTATCCGTAGAACGCCGTCGGGAAGTCGACCACCACGCCGTCGAGCTGGCCGTTCTTCAGGTCCTTCAGCGCCAGGTCGAGGTCGTCGTACACGCCCGGCTCGACGTTGGGCTGCACGAGCTCGTTGATCACGTCGAGGCTCGTGGTGCCGATCGGTGCGCCGAGCTTCAGGTCCTTCAGCTCCTCGAGCGTGGTCGCACCGATCGCCGGCGAGCCCTCGTTCGCGATCAACGCCTGGTTCACGTCGAAGTAGCCGGCACTGAAGTCCACCGCCTCGGCACGCTTCTCCGTGATCGAGACCTGCTGCATCGCGAAGTCGAAGTCCTTCGGGCCCGGCGCGAACGACTTGTTGAACGGGACGCCGAGCCAGGTCACCTGCTCGGGGGTGAACCCCATCTCCTCGGCGAGCGCGTAGGCGAACGCCGACTCGTAGCCCTCGCCGCTGTACGGGTCACCGGTGAACGACGACGACTCCCACTCGCCTCCGCCCTGCTCGGTCTCCTTGCCGCCGTACCACGGCGAGTACGCAGGGTTGCCGGTGGCGATCGTGAGGGTGCCGGCCTCGAACAGCGGCAGGCTCTCGACGACGCATGGGTCCGCGGTCTCGGTCGCGGTCGCCGAGCCCGTGTCCGTCGCGCTCGCCGAGGTCGTCTCGTCCTCCGGCGCGCATGCCACGCCGACGACCGCCAGCAGCGCCACTCCTACAAGGAACTTCCGCATCGCTGGTTCCCCCTCGTATCGCTGGATCCGCCGGGAGCGCCCGGCACAGGCCGAAGCCTAGCACCGGCCCCGCGGGACCTACCGGGCGGGCTCCCACCTGAACGTACGCACCGCGACCAGCACGGCGATGATCAGCCACACCGCCATCACGGCGACATCGCCCCAGGCGAACGAGCCGGTCCCGAGGAACGAGTCGCGGGTCGCGTCGAAGAACCGACGGACCGGGAAGACCTGTCCGGTCGCGCGCACCCAGGTCGGGGCGTCGTCGCCGATCGGGATGAAGACCCCTGACAGGAACAGCAGCGGAAGGATCAGCGCGTTCACGATCGGGGGGCGGCGTCGGCGTTCGGGATCAGCCCGCTCACCGCCAAGGCGATCGCCGCGAAGCACCCGGCGCCGAGCAGCAAGGACAGCACGAATCGCCCCAGGTCGGCTCCCGCGGGCAGATCGGCCCCGTACGCGACCACCCCGAACACGGCGGTGATCGCGACGAGCAGGAACCCGATCGTCATCGCGTGGGCAACGCGCGCCGTCAGGTACACCCACGGCGGGAGCGGCGTGCCACGGACCCGCTTGAGGATGCCCTCCTCGCGGGCGATCACCACCCCCATCGCGAGGTTCGTGTAGCAGGCGGTGATCACCCCGAACGTCGCCATCGCCACCACGAAGTAGGTCGCGTTGTCGAAGCGGACCCCGCCGACCACGGTCTCCCCGCCCCCGAGCAGGGTCGTGAAGATCACCAGGAACAGCAAGGGGAACGCGAACGTGAAGAACGCCGAGGCAGGGTTCCGCCAGAACACGCGGTTCGTCGCGCGGACCTGGCGTCGGAGCAGCGTGAGGGCGCTCACGGCTCCTCCTCGTCGCCGTCGGTCAGGTTCAGGTAGACGTCCTCGAGGGACGGCTGAGTCACCTCGAACTCCTCGAACGAGAACCCGTGCGCCAGGGCCCACCCGGTGACCTCGTTCGCCGCCTTCGTGGGGTCGTCACTGCGGAGCAGGTGGGAGCCGTCGGGGAGGACCTGGTGCCCCCACGCCGGCAGCGCCGGGGCATCCGCTGGCGGTCGGAAGCGGACCCTCGCGAGCATCCGGTCGCGGCCCGCGATCGAGGCCGGCGTTCCCTCGGCGACGATCTCGCCGCGCGCCATCACCGCGACCCTGTCCGCGAGCGTCTGCGCCTCGTCCATGAAGTGGGTGGTGAGGAAGACGGTCTTGCCCAGCTCCGCGAGGCCCCGGATCGATCTCCCAGGCCGACCGGCGCGCGCCGGGATCGAAGCCCGTGGTCGGCTCGTCGAGGAACAGCAGCTCCGGATCGCCGGCGAGCGCGATCGCGACGTCGAGCCGCCGCTGCTGTCCTCCCGACAGCCGCCGCACCCGCTCGTCGGCCTTCTCGCGCAGCCCCACCAGCTCGAGCACCTCGTCGGCCGGGCGGGGGCGCGGGTAGTAGCCGGCGTAGAGCTCCACGGTCTCGCGCGCCGTGAGGAAGGGGTCGACCCCGGTGGACTGGAGCACGATCCCGAGCCGCGCCCGAACCGTCGGGTCGGGATGGCCCGGATCGCGCCCGAAGATCCGCACCTCGCCACCCGTGCGCTCGCGGTACCCCTCGCAGATCTCCACCACGGTCGTCTTGCCGGCGCCGTTCGGCCCGAGGAGCGCGAAGACCTCTCCACGGTCGACCCGCAGGTCGATCCCCTTCACCGCCTCGAGGTCTCCGTAGGTCTTGCGGAGGCCGGTGACCTCGATCACGGCCTCGGTCACGATCCCGGCTCCACCCCGAACCCGGCCACGGGGTCCACGGGGTTGACGAGCGGCTCTCCCCGCACGAATCGCCCCAGGTTCTCGACGAACAGGTCGACGATCACCCGTTCCCATCCGTCGAAGTCGCCGCAGATGTGCGGCGACACGATCACGTTCGGCATCCGCCACAACGGGGAGTCGGCCGCGAGGGGCTCCTCCTCGAACACGTCGAGCGCGGCGCCGGCGATCCTCCCGTCCCGAAGGGCGTCGATCAGGGCGGCCTGATCGACCGTGCCACCACGACCCACGTTGTAGAACCTGGCGCTCGTGCGCATCGCGGAGAAGGCAGCGTCGTCGAAGTAGGCCTGCGTCCCCGGGGCCATCGGGAGGGCATCCAGGACGTGGTCCGCGCGACCGAGCGCACCGTGCAGGTCCTCCGGTCCGAGGATCCGCCCGAACAGGCCGTCGTCCCGCGCGTGACGCCCGACGGCATCCACCTCCATCCCCAGCGCCGCGGCCCGACGCGCGGTGGCTCGCCCGATCGGCCCGGGACCGACGACCAGGAGCCGGGACCCGGCGACCCGGACCCGCCGTCTCTCGTCGTCCCAGCGCCGGGCGACCGTGTCGCGCACCGACACCGCGAGACCGGTCGCGAACGCGCCGATCGCCGCGATCACCCACTCCGCGATCGGCTCGTCGAAGACCCCTCGTCCGTTCGTGACCTCGACGTCGCTGGCGACCAGCTCGGGGAACAGCAGCCCGTCGACCCCATCGCTCGCGGTCTGGATCCAGCGCAGGTCGCTCGCGCGCGACCAGGTCTCCACGAGCCACTCGCGCTCGGCCCGCCAGAAGAACAGGGCCGATGCCCCGGGCAACGCCTCCGCGAGCTCCGCAGGTCCGGGCGCCAGCCGGAGGTCCGCGAACGCCACGGCGGCCTCGATGCCGGGAGGGGGGTCGTCGGGAGCCGCGCCGAGGATCACCACGACCGGCCGCTCGGTCACAGGGGTTCCCTCCGCGAGGACCCACCACGCTCGCGGTGGAAGTGGGACACGGCGTCCTCTCCGAGTCGCCAGCAGAGGTAGATCCGTTCCCCGTCGCGGTCCGCGGGGAACTCGACGAGCCCGGTCTCGGGGTCGCGCAGGATGATGCCTCGCGACGCGAGCTCTTCGACCCCCGCCTTCAGCGCCTGCTGATAGGCGAACCGGTCCGAGCCCGCGATCGCGCCCCCGTCAGCCGACACGCCGTCGTCGATGCGGTCGCTCGCGGCGATCAGACCGTGGCGTGCCTCGCGGATCTGAGGCAGGATCGCCCGCAGCGCGTCGAGCTCGGCGTTCGCCTCGTCGATCGTGAACAATCGCTCGTCGCTCACCCCGCCTCCAGGACGGCCGGGAGCTCGCGCAGGTCGGTGATCCTCAGGCCGTCGTGCCCGGGGAACCGAGCGCGCCGGTCGATCAGGACCGGTGTCATGCCCAGTGCCGCCGCTGGCCACACGTCGAACTCAGGGTTGTCCCCGACGTACGCCGTGTCCTCGGCCGCCACCCCGGAACGATCGAGGGCAAGTCGCCAGATCGCCGGATCGGGTTTCTCGACGCCGACCGCGCCGGAGATCACACGGACCGGCAAGCGGTCCCGAACCCCGAGCCGACCGAGCAGATCCTCGAGCCACGCTTCGAAGTTCGACACCACGCCGAGGACCGCCCCCGTGGGCACCAGCGTGTCGAGGGTCGGATCGACGTCGTCGAACAGCGCGTAGTTGCGCAGGTCGGTGAAGGTCTCGTACAGGGCGTCACGGAGACCATCTCGACCCGGCAGACCCAGGCTCTCGAGCATCTGCTCGTAGACGCCACGCCAGAAGGCCGCGGAACGCTCCGGGCTCGTCGTCCACAGGTCGCCGTCTCGGGCCGCCTCGCTGAACCGATGGAACACCGCTCCGGAGGCGTCGAGGACCTCGTCGCCGGTTCGCTGGTGGCCCTCGGCGGCGAGGACCTGAACGAACAGCTCGGGGAAGGACGGAAACGGATGGACCAGGGTCTCCCCGGCGTCGAAGAGGATCGAGCGGAACCGCACGCGGGAAGGATACCGGGGGGCTCAGGCCGTCCCGTGGGATCCGGCCTCGAGCCGATCCCAGAGCCGGCCGACCTGCGCGGCCAGTTCGTCGACGCTCCCCTCGTTGTCGATCAGGATGTCGGCGTGTCGCGCCCGCTCTTCGAGCGGGAGCTGCGCAGCGATCCGGGCGCGCACGTCGGCCTCGCCCATGCCTCGCGCGACGCTCCGCTCGATCTGGGTTCGGGGCGAGGCCGCGACGACCACGACGAGATCGCAGTCGCGATGCGTCCCCATCTCGATCAGGAGCGGGTTCACCAGCACGACGACATCGTCGGTGTCGAGGTGGGTCTGGATCCCGTCGGCGATCGCCCGTCGCACCTCGGGGTGAACGATCGCCTCGAGGTCGCCGAGGGACTCGGGGTCACCGAACACGATCGAGGCGAGCTTCGGACGGTCCAGCTCGCCGTCGGGTCCGATGACGTCACCGCCGAACCGCTCCACGACCCGGCGGAACCCCTCGGAGCCGGCGCGGACAGCGTCCCGCGCGAACGCGTCGGCATCGAGGACGACCGCACCGCGCTCCTCGAGCAAGCGGGTCACCGTCGACTTGCCCGATCCGATCCCTCCGGTCAACCCGACGAGCAGCACGGCGTCCACCCCCGACGCGGACCGAGGCTCCGCCGGAGCCCCGGTGGACACGCGTCGTCAGTCGTTGCGGCCTTCGCGGCGCTTGAGATCCTGGAGGATCGCCTCGAGCGAGACCTCCTCGTCGGTCGCCTCCGGCTCGGCCTCGGGCTCAGCGGTCGGCGCAGGCTCGACCTGCGCCTCGGGCGCTGGGGTCTCGACCGGGGTCTCGGCGCGCGGAGTCTCGGCCGGAGTCTCGGGCGCCTCAGGTTCGGCCGGCGTCTCCGCGACGGCCTCGATGGCCGCCTCGGGAGGCGCAACCGGGGTCTCGGGCGCCTCGACCGGCGCAGGGGCCGGCGGCGCGGCCGCGGCGGCCGCTTGGCGCGTCGCCTCCGCGGCGGCTACGGCGTCCAGGATCTCCTGCGGCACCTCGATCTTCATCGACATGTCGGGCGCCCCGGATCCGGTCGGCCGCTCCTCTTCCGCCACGATCTCGCGCTGACGCGGGGGCGCCGCGGTGACCTGTCGCATGGACAGCGAGACGCGACGGCGCGACACATCGACGTCGATCACCTTGACCTGGACCTCTTGTCCCACGGTCAGCACGGACTCGGGCGAGTCCACGTGCTCGTGGCCGATCTCCGAGATGTGAACCAATCCCTCGATCCCCTGCGCGACGCGGACGAACGCGCCGAACGGCACGAGCTTCGTGACCTGACCGGCGATGATCGAGCCGGCCGTGGACGTGCGCTCGAACTCCTTCCAGGGATCTTCCTGGGTGGCCTTGAGCGACAGCGACACGCGCTCGCGCTCGAGGTCGACGTCGAGGACCTCGACATCGACCTCCTGGCCGACCGCGACGACCTCGCCGGGGTGATCGACGTGCTTCCACGACAGCTCCGACACGTGCACGAGGCCGTCGACGCCGCCGAGATCCACGAAGGCCCCGAAGTTCACGATCGAGCTGACCGTGCCCTTGCGGCGCTCGCCCTTCTGGAGGTTCTCCAGGAACTTCTTGCGCCCCTCGGACTGCGACTCCTCGAGGAACGCGCGGCGCGACAGGACGACGTTGTTGCGGTTGCGGTCGAGCTCGATGATCTTGCACTCGAGCTCGGTGCCGACGAACGGCTGCAGATCGCGGACGCGGCGGAGGTCCACCAGCGAGGCGGGCAGGAACCCGCGCAGGCCGATGTCGAGGATCAACCCGCCCTTCACGACCTCGATCACCGGGCCCTTGATCGTCTGACCCGACGTCATGACCTCTTCGATCCTGCCCCAGGCGCGCTCGTACTGCGCGCGCTTCTTCGACAGGATCAGCCGGCCCTCCTTGTCCTCCTTCTGGAGCACGAGGGCCTCGATCCGATCCCCGACCTTGACGACCTCGTTGGGGTCGACGTCGTGGCGGATCGACAGCTCCTTCGACGGGATCACGCCCTCGGACTTGTAGCCGATGTCCAGCAGGACCTCGTCCCGGTCGATCTTGACGACCTCGCCGTCGACGATGTCGCCGTCGTTGAAGTCGCGGAGTGAGGCCTCGAGGGCCTCGATCAGCTCTTCGGGGGTCAGGTCGCGCTCGGGCTCGGCGGGCACCGCCGGAGCCGCGGCCTCGGTCGGCGCCTCGGGGGCGGCGTCCTCGGCTGCAGGCGCGTCCTTGGTTCCGACCTCGGGAGCGGGGGCCTCCATGGCCTCCGTCGGTGTCTCGGATCCGGCGACCTCGTCGGTCACCTCGACAGCCTGCTCCTCGGTCGACTCGATCGCCTCGGGGGCGATCGTCGTCTCGTCACTCATGTCCGTCCGTCTCCTTCCGCCGCGCAGGGTCGCGCGCCGAGGCCGTGTTGAGATTTGCCCCGACGCAGCACGCGAACCACTGCGGGCTCCGGAGATGGTAGGTGTCCCGTGGAAACCCCGTCAACGCGACGTCGCGCTCAGTGGCCTTCCGGCGCGGCCTCGGCCCAGTTCGGACCCCAGCCGATATCGGCCATCAGCGGGACCTCCAGCGCGACGGCGTGCTCCATGCGGTCTCGCACGACCGCGGCCGCCTCCTCCACCCGATCGACGGCCACCTCGAACACGAGCTCGTCGTGGACCGTCAGGAGCATCACGCACCCGAGGTCGTCCCTGTCGCGCAGCGCCCTGTCCACGTCGATCATCGCGACCTTGAAGACGTCGCTCGCGCTGCCCTGGATCGGCGCGTTGAGCGCCTGTCGTTCGCCGAGCGCCTGCAGCCGGCGGTTCCCAGCTCGTCAGCTCGGGGATGTACCGACGACGGCCGAGGATCGTCTCGGTGTACCCGTCGCGCCGGGCGCGCTCCACCTGGGCGCGCAGGTACTCCTTGATGATCGGGAACCCGTCGAAGTACCCGTCCATGATCTCCTGCGCTTCGTCAGGGGTGATGTCGAGGCGCGTGGCGAGGCCCCACGCGTTCATCCCGTACGCGAGCCCGTAGTTGACCGCCTTCGCGCGGCGGCGCAGCTCGCCGTCGACGTGCTCGATCGGGAGACCGAAGACCTTCGCCGCGGTGGCGGCGTGGATGTCGGCGCCAGTGGCGAACGCCTCTCGCAGGCCCTCGTCGCCCGAGAGGTGGGCGAGGATCCGCAGCTCGATCTGCGAGTAGTCGGCGACGAGCAGCACCTGCCCATCGTCGCCGGGAACGAACGCCTCGCGGATCTGGCGGCCGAGCTCCGATCGCACCGGGATGTTCTGCAGGTTGGGGTCGGAGGAGCTGAGCCGCCCGGTCGCAGCGACCGCCTGGTTGAACGTCGTGTGGATCCGGCCGTCCCTCGTGTCGACGAGCTTCGGCAACGCCTCGAGGTACGTCGAGTTCAGCTTGTCGAGCTCGCGCCACGACAGGAGACCGTCGACGATCGGATGGGCATCCCGCAGCTTCTCGAGGACGCTCGCATCCGTCGACAGCTCCCCCTTCGGGGTCTTCTTGCCCGGCTGGAGCCCGAGCTCGCCGTAGAGGATCTCGCGGAGCTGCGGCGGGGAGTTCAGGTTGAACTCGCGGCCGGCGTGCCCGTAGACCTCGGCCTTGAGGGTCGCCATCCGGTCGCGGACGGTCTCGCCCATCTCCGAGAGGTAGTCGACGTCGAGACGGACCCCGCGCGCCTCCATCCGGGCGAGCACGGACGCCAGGGGAAGCTCGACGTCGTCGAGGAGCGGGCGGAGTCCCTGGCGGTCGATCTGCTCTTCGAGGATCGGGGCCAGCAACGCCACCGCGGCGGCCTCCGCGGCGGTCGTGCGCCACGGGTCCTCGGCGAAGAGCTGTCCCTCGGCCCGGTCCTCGACCTCACCGAGGACGTCCGTGCCCAGGTAGCGCTCGCACATGCCGCGCAGCGGGTAGCTGGCCGACGCGGGGTCGAGCAGGTAACCGGCGAGCATCGTGTCGAACGTCACGCCGCGCACCTCCCCGCCCTCGCGCAGGACCGCTCGCTCGAGCGCCTTCACGTCGTGGGTCTGCTTGGTCACGGCCGCGTCGGCGAGCGGGGGCGCCAGCTCGGCGAGCCCCTGGAGCGACGCGTACGCGGCCTGAGCGCCTCCGGCCGACACCGCACCGCCGGTGACCGCGTCCTGGTCGATGCGCAGGCGCACCGCCATGCCGCCGCTCGCGAGCAGGGACGCCAGATCCTCCGAGGTCACCTCGCGGAGGTCGAGCTGGGCCACCTCGACCTTCGGCTTGCCTCCCCCCGCCTCCTCGAGCCTGTCCAGGAGCGACCGGAACTCGAGCGACGTGAAGAGGCTCCGCAGCTGGTCGTGGTCCCACTCCCCCATCACGCAGTCCTCGGGACCCAGGTCGAGCTGGCAGTCGGTCACGATGCGAGCGAGCTGCTTGTTGAGCGCCAGGCGGTCCGCGGCGGCGATCACGTTCTCCTTCTGCTTGCCCTTCAGCCGGTCGACGCCGGCCACGAGCTCCTCGACGGTCCCGAACTCCTGGATGAGCTTCGCCGCGGTCTTGTCCCCCACCCCCGGGACGCCGGGGATGTTGTCCGAGGTGTCGCCCTTCAGCGCCACGAAGTCCAGGTACTGGGCAGGTGTGATCGCGTAGCGCGCCTCGACCGCGGCCTCGTCCATCAGATCGATCTCGGAGATCCCTCGCCGGTTGAACAGGATCCGGACGGCGCCGCGCTCGTCGTCCCGGTCGCGGACCAGCTGGAAGAAGTCCCGGTCGGCGGTAACGATCACCGCGTCGATCCCTCGTTCGGAGGCCTGCAGAGCAAGGGTCCCGAGCGCGTCGTCGGCCTCGTGCCCCTCGACGCGGATGATCGGGATCCGCAGCGCGCCGAGGACCTCTTCGATCAGCCCGAGCTGCGGGCGGAAGTCCGCGGGGGTCTCGGCCCGGCCCGCCTTGTACTCGGCGTCCATCTCGAGCCGGATCGTGGGGCGCCCGGTGTCGAAGGCGACCCCGATCAGGTCGGGCTTCTCCTCGGTCATCAGCTTGATCAGCATCGAGGTGAACCCGTAGACCGCGTTCGTCACGGTGCCGCTCGATGTCGCGAGCGTGGACGGCAGCGCGAAGAACGCGCGGTAGGCGAGGCTGTGTCCGTCGAGCAGGAAGAGGCGCCGGGGTCGGTCCGCACTCACCGGCCAATCCTAGCCGCGGCGCCTGACGCCTCGGGACCGTGCCGCCTCCCGTGACGTGGGCGGTCCTCGTTGGCGCGAATCCGACCTCGACGGTAGGATTCTGTCGTCCGACCGTCGGACCCCTGAGACCGGAGAAGAGCCCAGGAGTCGCCGCCGTGGGAGCCTCGTTCGTGATCGCCCTCCGTGAGGGCATCGAAGCCGCCCTGATCGTCTCGATCCTCCTCGCCTACCTGAGGCAGATCGGGCGCAGCGACCGCGCTCCCCTCATCTGGTGGGGCACCGCGGCCGCTGTCGTCCTGAGCGTCGTCGCCGGCACCGTGATCTTCGTCGTGGGGGCCGAGTTCGAAGGTACGACCGAGCAGGTCTTCGAGGGTGTCGTGACGATGTTCGCGGTCGGGGTGCTCACCTGGATGATCTTCTGGATGCGGCGCCAAGGCGCCCGCATCAAGAACGAGCTGCAGGAGAAGGTCGACATCGCCCTGATGTCGGGAGGTGTGGCGCTGGGCGCCCTGGCCTTCGTCGCGGTCCTGCGTGAAGGCGTCGAGACCGCGCTGTTCATCTACGCTGCCGCGCAAGGCACAGCCGTGGACAGCGGCGGCGTCGGCGCCCAGCTCGTGGGAGCGATCCTGGGGCTCGGCCTGGCGGTCGTGCTCGGCGTCGCGATCTACCGGGGCGGCGTCAGGATGAACCTGCGCACGTTCTTCCGCTACACGGGGCTCGCGCTCGTCGTCGTGGCGGCCGGTCTGTTCGCGTACTCGCTGCACGAGCTCCAAGAAGCAGGCTGGTTCCCGTTCCTGACCGCGACCGCCTACGACGTGTCCGCCATGCTCCCGGACGACGCGGGGATCGGGGCGATCCTGCGAGGCGTGATCGGCTTCAACGCGGACCCGACCTGGCTCGAGGTCGTCGGATGGGTCGGCTACCTCGTCGTGGTCGGCGGGCTGTTCCTGCGCCCCGTCCGCATCCCGGTCGCCCGGCCCGAACCCGCGTCCGCGGCGATCGCGATCCCGGCCGACGACGCCACGCGCCAGTAGCATCCGGGGGCTATGGCCCTCGCGACGGTCCCGCTCACAGGCACCCTGATCAACGTCGCCGCCGTCCTGCTGGGCACCGCGATCGGCGTGCTCGTAGGTCACCGCCTGTCGGAGCGCCTGCGAGAGACGGTGATGGACGCCCTCGGGCTCGTCGTGATCGCCCTGGGTGTCGACGGGGCGCTCGCCGCCTTCCGAGAGCCGCTGTCGTCCTTCAGCCGAGGCAGCGTGCTGTTCGTGATGGGCAGCGTCCTGGTCGGCGGGATCGTGGGCGAGGTGCTGCGGATCGAAGACCGGCTCGAGTCCGCCGGGGACGCGTTGAAGCGGCGGTTCGGGGAGGGCGAGGCCCGCTTCACCGAGGGGTTCGTCGTCGCGTCGCTCGTGTTCTGCGTCGGACCGCTCGCGATCCTCGGCTCCCTCCAGGACGGACTCACGGGGGACTTCGAGCTGCTCGCGATCAAGTCGCTGCTCGACGGGTTCGCCGCGCTCGCCTTCGCGTCCGCCCTCGGCGTCGGCGTCGGGTTCAGCGTGATCGTGATCGTCGTCTATCAGGGAGCGATCACGATCGCCGCCTCCTCCGTGGCCGACCTGTTCACCGAGGAGATGGTCGCGGCCCTCACGGCCGCGGGCGGATTGCTGATCATCGGGATCGGGCTGCGGTTGCTCGACCTCAAGCGCGTGCGGGTCGGCAACCTGCTCCCCTCGCTCGTGCTCGCGCCGCTCGCCGTGTGGCTCTGGCAGACCCTCGTGTGATGGTCGAGGGTCTGGCGAACCCGCGTGTCGGGTCCGACCCCGCCGACCTGCGACGATGCCTCGAACGGCTTGCGACGCTGCGACTTTCAGGAAGTTGACACGGTCTCAAGCTGTGCTCTAGGCTCCGTGTCGGTCCCGGTGATCTGAGCCGGCGACGACGGGAAACCGACGACGAAGGCGAAGGACCGCCGGGACCTCGACTTGACGGGCCGCGGCGCTCGACAGGAGACGCTCACGTTTGGGGAAGGCGTGAGCGGCTCCGAGGGGAGCCGCGGCCCGTCATCCGTTTCCGGGGGTCCTGATGGCTCCGATCGAGCCGGGGGCCGAGTTAGAGGACGGCGCTGAGGAACCGGCGCGTCTCGTCGTTCTTCGTGTGGTTGAAGAGCTCGTCGGGTGTCCCCTGCTCGAGGATCACGCCCTCGTGGAAGAAGCACATCCGGTTCGCCACCTCGCGCGCGAACCCCATCTCGTGGGTGACGACCATCATCGTCATGTGCATGTCGGTCGCGAGGCTCTTCATCACGGTCAGGACCTCCCCGATCAGCTCGGGGTCGAGCGCCGACGTCGGCTCGTCGAACAGCATCACGTCGGGCTCCATCGCCAGCGCACGGGCGATCGCCACGCGCTGCTGCTGGCCGCCCGAGAGGCGGATCGGGTGCTGGTCCGCCTTGTCTCCCAACCCGACCTTGTCGAGCAGGGCAAGCCCCAGGGCGCGCGCGTGCTTCTCGGGCTGCTTCTTCACGCGGATCGGCGCCTCGATCACGTTCTCGATCACCGTCATGTGCGGGAACAGGTTGAACTGCTGGAAGACCATGCCGCAGTGGGTCCGGAGCTTCCTGATCTGCTCCCGCTTGTTCTTGGTCCGATGGCCGCCCTCGAGCTTGATCCCCGCGACCTCGACCGAGCCGTGGCTGGGGTCCTCGAGGAAGTTCACGCAGCGCAGCAGCGTGCTCTTCCCGGAGCCCGACCGGCCGAAGATCACGACCACCTCGCCCGCGTGCACGTCCATGTCGACCCCCTTGAGGACGTGCAGCTCCCCGAACCGCTTGTGGAGGTTCCGGACCTTGACGACCGCCTCGCCGCCGCTCATCTCCGTCACGAGCGGTCCTCCTCGTCGTCGAGGGTCGTCGAGGTCCCGTTGATCCCCACGGTCTTCGATCCGCCCTCTTCGTCGGTCATGGTGAGGACTCCGCCAGCGCCGCCGCCCTGGCCCCCCGCTCCGGCGCTCGGGAGGAAGGTCATCTTCCTCGAGGTCTTCGCCCCGGTGGCCTCCGCACGCACGTAGCCGGCGCTCATCTTCCGCTCCAGACGTGCCTGGAAGAAGGTCAGGATGCCCGTGAGGATCCAGTACATCCCGGCGGCGATCAGGAACGCCTCGAACGTCCGGAAGGCCTCACGCCCGGCCAGGTCGGCGCGGCGGAACAGCTCCAGGGCGCCGATCGTGTAGGCGAGCGACGAGTCCTTCGTCATCGCGATGAACTCGTTGCCGGTCGGAGGGATGATCACGCGGACGGCCTGCGGGAGCACGATCCGTCGCATCCGCAGTCCGTAGCCCATGCCGAGGGCGTCGGCGGCCTCCGCCTGGCCGTGGCCCACGGACTGGATGCCTGCCCGGAAGATCTCCGTCATGTAGGCGCCGTAGTTGAGGCCGATCGCGAGGACCGCCGCGGGCACGACGTCGAGGATCAGGATGCTGCCGAGGCCCTCCAGCGGCGTGCCGCGCATCCGGACCCCGATCTCTCCGACACCGAAGTAGATCAGGAAGATCTGCACCAGCAACGGCGTCCCCCGGAAGAACGACGTGTAGAAGCCGGCGACCCCGTAGCCGACCGGGTTGCGGGACAGGCGGGCGAGAGCGCCGAACAACGCGAGCATGATCGCCAGGGAGATCGCCAGGACGCTGATCCACAGCGTGAGCGGAAGGCCCTTCGAGACGATGTTCCACCAGTTGTCCTGCATCCACTCGAGGTCGAGCTCGAGCGCCAGGAACAGCCGGACCAGGCCGATCGCGAGGACGAGCTGGACCAGGAGCAGCTTCGCCCGCCACGGCAGCTTCGCGGACGCGAGCTGGATCGCCTCGAACGACCCGACGGCCCTCCACCCGGCGGCGAGCAGGGCGACCTCGAGGATCGCGAACACCGCGAACCCGCCGACGAACGGTGGGACGATCGCGAACCCGGCCACGAGCGCCAGCACGCCGGCCAGGTAGTACCCCCAGCGACGCGACGTGTACAGGGCGGCCGCCCCCCCGAAAGAGAGGGCCGCGATCACGACGTAGGCCCAGGTCGGCCAGCTGTCGCCGCCGTTCATGATGTCCTCGATGAGCGTGAGGAGCGAATGGAGCCCCTCGATCACGAGGAGCCAGGCCGCGAACATCAGGAAGAGCCCCCCGCGGACCGGCGGCTCTACCTCGAGCTCGGGGGGCCGGCTCATGCCGGGCCCCCGCTCGCGCGTGTCGGTCGGTGAGGCCATCTACTGGGCCTGGGTGAAGTCTTCGCCGAACCACTCCATCGAGAGCGCGCTGAGGGTTCCGTCTGCGTGCATCTCGGCGATGATCGAGTTGACCTCCTCGACCAGGCTCGCGGCATCGAGCTGCGAGCCCCTGTCGAAGGCCGCCGCGAGCGGCTCGTAGAAGATGGGCTCACCCACGAGCTTGATGGGCTTGCCCTTGGCGATCGCCCCCTCCAGGGTGGTCTTCGACGAGATCGCGGCGTCCAGACGCACCCCGTCGCCCAGCGACAGGTCCTGGAGCACGGTGCTGTCGGTGTCGTAGGTCTTGATGATCGCGTCGTCGATGATGAAGTCGAACGTGTAGCCGGGGATGTCGAGCGTCTTCTGGAGGAAGAAGTCGTAGGTGCACGAACCGCACACCCCGACGGTCGCTCCGTCCAGATCGGTCTCCAGGTCCGTCACGGTCGTGTTGTCCGAGTGCACCGCGACCGACGCCGGCGTGTAGTAGTACGCGTCGGCGAAGTACAGCACCTCGGCACGCTCCGCCGTCACGGTCATCGAGCCGACCGACATGTCCCACCGGTCGCTCCAGCCGCCCGACGTGATCGCGGTCCCAGGCCGGCGTCTCCCACGCGATGTCGACACCCATGCGGGTCGCGATCTCGGTCGCGACGTCGATGTCGAAGCCCTCGTACTCGCCGGTGTCCGGGTTCAGCGAGGACTGGGGGGGATAGGCCGGGTCGGTCGAGACCCGGATCACGCCGTCCTCCATGATCCGTGCCAGCAGGTCGTCCCCGGCCGGTGACTCCGAGCCCGTGGCCGTGCCGGTGTCCGATGGACTCGACGTGTCCTCGGACGCGCACGCCGTCGCGACCACCGCCACGACCGCCAGGAGCGCGAACAGGGTCCTGAACCGGAACTTCCGCATCAGGTTCCTCCTTCTCCCGGGAGGTGCGGGCACCACCCGTCGTCGTCTCTGTCCGGACTCTATGCCTGCGTGGTCTCCGAGGCAACGCGGCCGGGAGGTCGCGCGAGCCACCGGAACCCCACCCGTTCGTACATACGCACGATGGGGTCCACCAGGTCGCCATCCTCGTCCCACGCGTAGGTGCCTGCGAGCCCCTCGAAGCGGTCGATCGTGGCGAGCGCGTCGGCGAGCGTGTCGCGGGTCGCGGACGCGCTCGCGAGATCGGCCAGCAGCCGGCCGGCATCGAACCCCTCCACGGCGAACGGGCCTGCCTCGAGCCCGTTCGCCGCCTGGTAGCGGTGCAGGAACCGCTGGGCGGCAGGCGCCGTGCTCGTCGTCAGGTCGACGCAGGGACAGAGCCCGGAGACGGCGACGCCGAGCGGGATCTCGTCGGCGGATCCTGGGGTGCGCCCCGGAGCCGCGACGGTGAGGATCACCTGCGGCGCCGTGTCGCTCAGGAACCCCGCGAGGGCGGCCCCGCCGCTCGCGTCGCCGCTCCAGACCACCCCCTCGCACCCCCGATCGGCCGCCGCGGCCGCGACCTCGGCGGGTCCCCCGGGAAGCCGAGCGACCGGGGCGAGCGCATCGAGGAACTCCTCGGACCAGGCCGATCCGTCCCCCGCCGCGCAGCCGGCAGGTCTCGCGGCGTCGGCGGAGACGTCGACCGGCGGCACGAGCGCACGCATCGGCGGTGCCTGGGATGGGCTGCCCTCGGTGGAGATCCGACAGCGACACGATCGGGACCTGGGCGTCTCCCAGGGTCGAGAGCGTGCCATCGGATGGGTCGGTGAACGGTGCGATCACGGCCGCGACGACGTCCTCATCGACGGATCCGCGGCCCGCGGCGAGCGCGTCCACCTCGACGACTCGCGTCCGCAGCCCGCTCCCCTCGAGTCCGAGCTCGACGCCCAGGACCGCGGGGGTCACGATGCTGCGCGCGCTCGGGACCGAGGGATCCTCGATCACGAGCACGACGGGCGCGGGCGCCGCACCGCCGCCGCACCCGGGGAGCGCCACGAGCAGCAACGTCCCGAGCAGGAAGAGGGCGCACGCCGGCCGGTATGCTCGGCGGGCCGGCCGGGATGGCGGAACTGGCAGACGCGCGGGACTCAAACTCCCGTGGGCTTCGGCCCGTGCGGGTTCGACCCCCGCTCCCGGCACCTGCGGGGCACGTGTCACACCACGAGGCCCTCTCGGATCATCTCTCCGCGCACGAACCGGTCGTACGCGAGCGGTCGTGCGTCGAGGGTGCGCGCGCCGCCCTCCACGATCATCTCGGCGAGCAACTTGCCGACGACCGGCCCGTGTTGGAACCCGTGGCCGCTGAACCCGGCGGCGAGCCAGACACCATCGACGGGGCCCGGGCCGACGATCGGGTGCCGGTCCGGCGTCATCTCGTACAGCCCCGCCCACATCGAACGGAGACCCGCCTCGGCCAGCGGTGGGAAGACCTGGACCCCCCGAGGCACGAGTCGCTCGACCACGAACCGCTCGTCGACCGACGTGTCGAACGACACCACGTCCGCACCGCCCATCCCCATCAACACACCGTCCGCCTCCCGATGGAAGTAGAACGAGCTCGCGACGTCGATCACCAGGGTCCGGCGTCCCGGGGCTCCCGGGAACCCGCTCGTCGTGACCACGACCCGAGGCACGGGCTCGATCGGGAGGTCGATACCGGCCGTGGCCGCGACCGGCGCCGACCACGCGCCGGCGGCCACGATGACGCATCGGGTCGCCACGTCGCCGCGCTCCGTCCGCACCGCCGTCAGTCCCCCAGGCCCGGTGACGAGCGCGTTCACGGCGGTCCCGAGCGCCACGACGACGCCGTGGCGACGGGCGAGCGTCTCGTACCCCTGGGTGAGCGCCCCAGGATCGGCGATCCCGTCTCGGGGCCCGAACGTGGCACCCACGACATCGTCGAGCGCGAGCCCGGGAACGAGTCGGGCCGCCTCGTCCGTGGTCAGCACCTCGACCTCGACCCCCATGGCGCGCTGCAGGTCGGCCGCTCGTACGAACCCGTCCCAGGCAGCGTCGTCGCGGACGAGGAAGAGGTAGCCGTCCTGGGACACGTCCAGCGGGAGGTCGTGCTCACGGGTGAAGCCGGTGATCATGGGGATGCTCGCCTTGGACAACGCGACGTTGACCTCGGTCGAGAACTGATGACGGAACCCGCCCGCGCAGGCGCCCGTCGACCCCATGCCGACGGCGTTCTCTCGCTCGACCAGCAGCACGCGGCCGGCGCCGGCCTCGGCGAGATGGAACGCGGTCGAGCACCCCACGATGCCGGCACCGATCACGACGACGTCGGCCGAGGGCGGGAGGGCCGTCACGCCAAGGCCTCCACCGCGGCACGGGCGACGACGAGGTCCTCGAACGCCATGCCGAGCGACACGAACAGCGTGACGTCGCGCGGGCTCTGCCTGACCGTGGCGCCCCTCGCGAGCTCGTGGAGATCGGCCACGATGTGGGAAACGTCGATCGCCCCCTCGGCGATCGGGAGCAGGACGTCGCCGGCCTCCGCGGCCGCCACCTCACGGGTCTCGACCACCACCCTGGCTCGGCGGGCCGTCTCCGTGTCGACCTCCCGGGTGTCGGGGAGGTAGGCGCCGACCGCGTTGAGGTGGACGCCCGGGGGCAGGAGCGACCCATCCACGACCGGCGTGGGCGACGTGGTACAGGTGCAGATCAGGTCGGCTCCGCTCACGTCGGCGGGCCCGCCCGTCCGCGCGACGAGACCCATGCTCCTGGCGACCTCGACGAGGTGCTCCCCCGACCCTCGCGTCCTGGACACCACGACCACCTCGGCGACGGGCCGGACGGCGGCCATCGCCTCGAGGTGTGCCGTGGCTTGGACCCCGGCCCCGAACATCACGAGCTTGCGTGCATCCCCCTTCGCCAAGTATCGCGTGGCCAGCCCGCTCACCGCGGCGGTCCGCAGAGCGGTCAGCGCGGCGCCGTCGAACACGGCCAGCGGCGCCTGGGTCACGGGATCGAACAGGACGTAGGCGGCATGGATCAGCGGGAGTCCCGCAGCCGGGTTCGACCCGGTCAGGGTGACGAGCTTCACCCCGACCCCCCGCTCTCCAGCCGCCGGCATGAGCAACAGCGACCCGGCGGGCGTCTCGATCGTCGACCGGATCGGGCCCGCCCCCTCGGGGTCCTCGTCGCGGAACGCATCCTCGAGCGCGTCGACGGCGACCGCCATCGGCAGCGCCGAGCGAAGCTGTTCGGCGTCGACGACACGCATCACAGCTCGCCCAGGTAGGCCTCACGCATCAGCGGGTTCGCGAGCAGGTTCGCCGCGGTGTCGGCCAGTACGACCTGGCCGGTCTGGATCACGTAGCCGCGGTCGGCGATCGACAGGGCCATGTTCGCGTTCTGTTCGACGACGAAGATCGTCTTCCCGAGCGCGCGGATCTGCTGGATGATCTCGAAGACCTGTTCGACGAGCACCGGGGCGAGCCCCATCGACGGCTCGTCCATCAGCAGCAACCGCGGGTTCGCCATCAGGGCCCGGCCCATCGCGACCATCTGCTGCTCACCGCCCGACAGCGTCCCGGCCTTCTGCTTCAGGCGCTCGCGGATCCGCGGGAAGGTCTCGAGCACCTGTTCACGGTCGCGCTCGATGCCCTCGCGGTCGGACCGGAGGTACGCACCGAGGGTCAGGTTCTCCTCGACGGTCATGTTGGCGAACAGACGGCGGTTCTCCGGGACCATCGAGACGCCGCGCTGGACGATCTGCGCGGTCGTGAGGCCGCTCACCACCTCGCCTTCGAAGACGACCTCGCCCTCGGTCGGAACGACGTAGCCCAAGACCGTCTTCAGGGTCGTGCTCTTCCCGCTCGCGTTCCCTCCGAGCAGGCAGACCATCTCACCGGGGTAGACCTGCATGTCGACGTGGCGCAGCACCGACACGAGCCCGTAGTGGGTGCTCACGTCGCGGAGCTCGAGCACCGGCTGACGCGCGTCACCCGGGCTGCTCATCGGAGCTCCTCGTGACGCTTGCCGAGGTAGGCCTCGATCACCTTCTCGTCGCTCGCGACCTGCTCATAGGTCCCCTCGGCGATCTTGCGCCCGTAGTCGCAGGCGATCACGCGATCGGAGACCCCTTTGACGACCCGCATGTCGTGCTCGATCACCACGACGGTGAGTTGCAGCTCGTCGCGCATCCGCACGATGTGGTCGCGGAGTTCGAGCGTCTCGCGCGGATTCATCCCCGCGGTCGGCTCGTCGAGTAGCAGCACCTGGGGATCGGTCGCCATCGCGCGCGCCATCTCGAGCCGGCGACGGTTCGCGTAGGACAGCACGAACGCCGGCTGCTCCTGACGGTACCCGGACAGCCGCGGCCCGAAGAACCCGAGCGCGGTCGCCGCACGTTCGCGGATCTTCGCCTCCTCGCGCATGATCGATGGGGTCCGCAAGATCGCGCCGACCATCCCCCCCTTCGACCGGCAGTGCTGGCCGACCATCGCGTTCTCGAGGATCGTCATGTTCGGGAAGAGCTTCACGTTCTGGAAGGTCCGCGCGATCCCGATCTTCACGATCTGGTGGGGGCGCAGGTCGAGGATCGACTCGCCACGGAACAGCACGTCGCCTTCGTCGGGCGCGTACTGGGCCGTGATCACGTTGAACAGGGTGCTCTTCCCGGCGCCGTTCGGACCGATCACCGAGACGATCTCGCCCTGGTCGACGTGGAGGTCGAGCCCGTCGAGCGCGGCGAGCCCACCGAAGGCCTTGCGGATCCCGCGGGCCTCCAGCAGTGGGCTCACGTCGTCGCCCCCTCGGCCGGCGTCTCGTCGGACGCGTCGGGTGTGTCGAAGATCTGCTGCCACGCGTCCTGGGCCTTCTCCTCGTCCTGCAGCTCGCGCATCCGCCGGACGTTGGGGACCAGCCCCTGCGGCCGCAGGAGCATGATCGCCACCAGGGCGGCGCCGTAGACGAGCAGGCGGTATTCCTCGAACTCGCGGAGCAGCCCAGGGAGCCCGACCAGGACGAGGGCGCCGACGATCACGCCCGGGAGGCTCCCCATGCCGCCGAGGATCACGATCCCCAACACCTGGATCGACACGATCACCTCGAAGCTGGCCGGGGTGAGCGAGCCCAGCTTCACCGCGAACAGTGCCCCGCCCATCGCGCCCATCGCGCCACCCACCGCGAAGGCGAGCAGCTTGTAACGGACGATGCTCACGCCCATCGCCTCGGCGATCTGCTCGTCCTCGCGCATCGCGGTCCAGCCGCGGCCGACCCGGCTGTTGATCAACCGCCACGAGACGAACAGCGCGACGAGCACGAAGACCAGGGCCAGGTACACGAAGTTGGTGGGGTCGCGGAAACTGATGCCCGCGAAGCCGGCGTCGGTGATGTCGCGCATCCCCGCCGGTCCCCCCACGAGGGGCTCGAGCCACGGACTCGCGACCAGCACCGTGATCGTCTCGCCGATCGCGAGCGTGACGAGGGCGAGGTAGTCGCCCCGCAACCGGAGCACGGGGGCGCCGATCAGGACGCTGACCCCGGCCGCGAGGAGCATCACGATCGGCAGCGCCAGGTAGAAGTTCAGGTTCGCGGCGAAGGCGGGCTCGGTCGACCCGGTGAAGATGTTCAGCGTCGCCCCCGTGAGCAGCGCCGTCGTGTAGGCGCCGAACGCGAGGAAGAACACGAAGCCCAGGTGGAGCATCCCCGCGTACCCGACGACGATGTTCAACCCGAGCGCGAGCAGCGCGTACACACCGACCAGCCCGAGCACCTGCGACATGTCCTTGCCCAGCAGGGGGGGCGCGAGCAGGACCAGCACGACGATCAGAACGAACGCGACCACGCGACCCGGCGAGGGTCGGCCGTCGGGACGGGGCACGAGCTTCGCGCGGATGGCCGCACCGCGCCGGGCCTTGAGGACCGACAGCCCGGCCGCCACCGCGGCGACGACGATCGCGCCCATCCACGTCAGCCCGCCCGTGACGTCGCTGTAGAGCCAGTCCCGTTCGATCTCGAGCGCGTCGAGCGTGTTCGGCACGATCCGCTGCAGGCCGCCCATCAGCAGGACCGCCCACACGGCGCTCATGATCGGCTTGCGCGGCAGGTCCGGCAGGGTCCGAAGGACGGCTCCCGCGGAGCCGATCACGAGGCAGACCGCCGTGAGCACGAGGGCCCCCAGCGCGATGGGCGTGACGTCGAACGTCATGAACGAGATCAGCTCCGGGGTGATCGGGAGGAAGATCTCCCGCACGCGATCGGTCCCGATCAGGTCGATCGCGACCGCGGTCGCGCCACCGATCGCCCCCGCGATCGCCCCTGCCGTGAGCCCGGCGAGGGCGGCCGCCCCCAGCCGAGGTTCGACGCGGCGCCCCGCGACGACCTGGCTCCCGGCCGCCAGCCAGCCGGTCAGGGCGGCGGGCAGGAGCAAGAGCACGAGCGCGAGCGTGAGCTGCTCCCCGACCAGGTTCACCTCGCTGTCCACGAACTTCGTGAGGAGTCCTACGAAGGTGAGGTAGACGAGGCCCGCACCGCCGAGGAGGCCGAGACGCACGGGTCGCGGGAGGTCCCTCATCACACCTTCTCCTGCGCGCTCGAGCCGAGGAGGCCATTGGGCCGGAAGATGAGGACGAACACGAGCACGACGAACACGAAGGCATCGCGGAGCTGGAAGGGGCTCGGCACCCCGTACCCGGTCAGGATCAGCGCGGGGCCCACGGACCGGAGCACCCCGAGCAGAAGGCCGCCGAGCGCCGCCCCGCTGATGCTGCCGATGCCACCGAGCACGGCGGCCGTGAACGCTGCGATCCCGGGCTTGAAGCCCATGAAGAAGTCCACCGACCCGAAGAGCATCGCGAACAGGACGCCCGCGATCCCGGCCAGCGCCCCGCCGATCACGAAGGTCGTCACGATCACCCGGTCCACGCCGATGCCCATCAAGCTCGCGATCTCCCGGTCCTCCGCGACCGCGCGCATCGACCGCCCGGTCCGCGTGCGGGAGACGAGCAGCTGCAACCCGACCATCAGGACGACCGAGACCACGAGGATCAGGGCCTGGATCTTGAGGATCGTCACGAAGCCTATCGTCCACTCTCCGTCGAGGACCGACGGGAGAGGGTAGCCGCGGGAGTTCTGCCCCCAGAAACCGCGAGCCGTGTTCTGCAGGAACAACGATGCCCCGATCGCGGTGATCAACGGCACCAACCTGGGCGCGGAGCGCAACGGCCGGTAGGCGATCCGCTCGAGCAGGAACGCGATCGTGATCGAGATCGTCATCGCCACGAGGAACAAGATCGCGATCGCGAGGTAGGGGCTGTCATCGAGGAAGCCGCTCCGCGAGAAGGCGTCGGCGAAGAAGAACGAGCCGAAGGCGCCGAACATGAAGACCTCGCCGTGCGCGAAGTTGATCATCTTGAGGATGCCGTACACCAGGCTGTAGCCGAGGGCGATCAGCGCGTAGAGCGCGCCCTGCGAGATCCCCTCGACCACGAAGTTCGCCCAGAGCTCAGGCGTGTAGCGCTGCCCCTCGGGCAGGCTGAGGGTCCGGTAGGCACCGACGACCACGAAGATGGTGATCGCGATCGACAGAACGGTGAGGATGATCCTGCGCCACGGGAGCCGTTCGAACCGGCTCATCCGCATGTCGGAGATCGCCACCCCGGTTCCCCGCTGCTCCGCCACGTGTCCTGTCCCCTCGCGGAAGAGGTCGCGGGCGAGCCTTCCGGCTCGCCCGCGACCCCTGTCCGAACCTCTCGGTCGCGCCTGTCCTACGCGACGTCAGCGAGCGACTTCGTCGCGCTGTACGTCGGCGCGCCGTCGCCCTCGCCGCCCTCGACGGGCCAGTTCGGCGCCTCGTAGAGGCCGATCGTCACGGCCGACGCGCAGTCACCCGTGTCGAGACACGTGATCGTGCCGGTCGCTCCCGCGAAGCCCTCCGTCGCGAACAGCGCGTCCTTCAAAGCCATCCGCGGGATCGAGAGCGATCCGTCCTCGTTCTCGATCGCGACCTGCTCGATCGCGTTGAAGATGACGTTCGCTGAGTCGAAGGCGTGCAGGTGGAAGACCGAGGTCGGCTCGGTGCCGACGGCCTCCTGGTACGCGGGCAGGAACTCGCCGGTGTAGAACTCGCCTTCCTGGAACGCCGTCACGTCGGGCGAGGACGCCCAGAACCCGCCTGCTGCGGAGCCGGCGATGTCCAGGAAGTCGGTCGCGAGGCACCCGTCCGAACCGAGGAGCGTGGCGTCGGGCAAGATGTCAGCGGCCTGCTTCGCGATCAGGGCGCACGCCGGGTTGAAGTCCGGTGCGTAGACCGCCTCCGGGTTCCCGGGGGCAAGGCTGTTGAGGGTTGCCTTGAAGTCCTTGTCGCCCGAGTTGATCTGCTCCTGCCCGGTGATCGTGCCACCAAGGGTTTCGAAGTTCTCCTTGAACGCGGCCGCGAGACCCGCGGTGTACGGGGACTCGTCCTGGATCGTGGCGGCGCTCATGAGCCCCAGCTCGTTGTAGACGAACTCGGCCACGATCGCGCCCTGGATCCGGTCGTTGTGCGCGATCCGGAGGTAGAAGGGGTTGTGGGCCGTGGGGTCCGTGAGGGTCGGCGCCGTGTTCGACGGCGAGATGAGCGGGATGCCCAGGTCGCCCAGGATCTTGTCGGCGACGCCGAGCGCGGAGCTCGAGCAACTGGTCCCGACGACGGCGACCAGGCTCTCGTTCGTCGACAAGGCGGTCCCACCGGCCTGACCACCTTCGGCAGAGCAGCCGTCGTCCTCGTGCTGCCATTCGATGTCGTAGCCGAGGACCTGCCCCATCGTGCCGTCGAACGCACCGTCGAGGTAGTCGACGGCGAGCTCGGCGCCCGCCTGGCTGTCGAGACCGAGCGACGCGGTGTCGCCCGAGATCGAGAGCAGGGTGCCGACCTGGATCGGCTCACCCGACGCCACCTCGACGCACCCGAACTCCACCGTGGCGCAATCCACCTCGCCACCCGGCGCCGGCTCGGTCGCTCCCGTGTCGCTCGCGCTCGTGTCCTCGTCGTTCGCGCATGCGGCGCCGACGAGGGACAGGGCGAGCAAACCGGCGACCATCGTCGCCCACTTCCGTTGCTTCAAGACGTCCCCCTTTCGTGCTTCCTCGGAAAGATGACCCGTGTTGGTATCACATCGACCCGAGGAAGCCAACCCATCGGTGCGGGCCGTTCGGGTCCCGCTGCCCAGCGGATACGTCGGGCAGGCAGCTCGGGGATGGACCTCAGGCCGCGACGATCGCCTCCCGGAAGGCGCTCGCCAGCGCCAGCGCGGCGACCGGACCGTCGTCGAGCAACCGCGACACGAGCGCGCTGCCGACGATCACCCCGTCGGCGAACCCGCATGCCTGCTCGGCGTGGGCCGGGGTCGCGATCCCCACCCCGACCAGTAGCGGGAGGTCCGTGTGGGGTCGGAGGGACGCGACCACCTCACGGGCGGTGGAGGCGAGCTCGTCGCGCGCCCCCGTCACCCCGTACGTGGCCACGCAGTAGACGAACCCGTGTGCCGCGGCCGCGATCGCCTCGATCCTCGACGGCGCCGTGCCGGGTGCCGCCAGCAGGACGGTGTCGATCCCGTGCGCCCCCGCCAGGTCTTCGAAGACCTGCGCTTCGTCGACCGGGAGGTCGGGCACGATCACGCCGCTCACGCCGGCCGCCGCCATGTCCTCGACGGCCGCCTCGAACCCCCGTCGCACGAGCGGGTTCACGTAGGTCATCACGGCGACCGGGATCGTGAGCGCCGCCTCGGCGACCGTGTCCAGGACGTCGCGCGGGTGCGTGCCGTGCTCGAGCGACAGGCGGGAGGCCTCCTGGATCACCCCGCCGTCCATGATCGGGTCGGAATGGGGGACGCCGACCTCGATCGCGTCTGCGCCCGCCTCCTGCAGACCTCGCAGCAGCGTGGCGTCGACCCCTGGCAACCCGCCCGTCACGTACGGGACGAACGACTTCCGTCCCGCGTCGCGGACGCCGCGGAGCGCCGTCTCGAGGGCGCCCATCAGTCTCGCCCCAGCGCGGAGCGGACGGTGTCGAGGTCCTTGTCGCCTCGGCCGGACAGGCACACGAGGATCCGAGCGCCCTCGGGGAGCTCGTGACGGCGGAGCCACCCGATCACGTGGGACGGCTCGAGGGCGGGCAGGATGCCCTCGGTCCGTGCGAGCAGCTGGAACCCCTCGAGCGCCTCCTCATCGGTGGCGCTGACGTACGTCGCGAGCCCGGCATCCTTGAGGTAGGCATGCTCGGGGCCGACCCCCGGGTAGTCGAGACCCGCGGAGATCGAGTGGGTCTCGATCACCTGGCCGTCGGCGTCCTGGAGCAGGTACGACAGCGCGCCGTGGAGCACCCCCGGCTCCCCCTGCGTCAGGGACGAGCAGTGACGACCGAGCTCCATGCCGACCCCACCGGCCTCGACCCCGATCAGCGTCACTCCCGGGGCCTCGACGAACGCCGTGAACATGCCGATCGCGTTCGATCCGCCACCCACGCACGCGAGCACGTACGCGGGGTCGCCGCCGAGACGCTCGGCGTACTGGGCCCGAGCCTCGTCGCCGATCACGCGCTGGAGATCGCGGACCAGGCCGGGGAAGGGATGGGGACCGACGACCGAGCCGATCACGTAGTGGGTCGTCCGCACCGTCGCCGCCCAATCGCGCATCGCCTCGTTCACGGCTTCCTTCAAGGTGCGCGATCCCGCCGTGACCGGGACGACCTGGGCGCCCAGCATCTCCATCCGCCGACGTTCGGCGCCTGCCGGTGGGTGTCTTCCTCACCCATATAGACGATGCACTGGAGTCCGAGCAGCGCGCAGCGACGGTGGCCGTCGCAACCCCATGCTGTCCGGCCCCGGTCTCGGCGATAATCCGCGTCTTGCCGACCTGCCTCGCGAGAAGGATCTGCCCGACCGTGTTGTTGATCTTGTGGGCGCCGGTGTGCGCAAGATCTTCCCGCTTGAGCCACACGTCGTACCCGAGCTCGGCCGACAGGCCCGCCGCGTGCGTGATCGGGGTGGGACGGCCGACGAAGTCGCGGAGCAGCGCCGCCAGCTCACCGCGGAACCCCGGATCGTCCCGGAGGGATCGCCAGGCCGCGTCGAGCTCGTCGAGGGCCGGGATGAGAACCTCGGGGGCGTACCGCCCGCCGTACGGACCGAAGCGACCTCGTTCGTCGGGTCGCGCGGGTGCGGTCGCGCTCATCTCCTCAGGACTCCTCTCCGGTGACCAGGTGGTGGATCGCTGCGCCGGGATCGGCGGCGCGCATCAGCGCCTCGCCCACCAGGATGGCAGACGCGCCCGCGTCGACCGCCGCCACCACGTGGGCGCGCGTCGAGATACCGGACTCGAGGACCGCGACCCGGTCGCCGGGGACGCGCCGGAGCCTCGCGAGGGCCGCCTCGACGTCGACCCGGAGGCTCTCGAGATCGCGAGCGTTGACCCCGACGATCTCCGCATCGGTCGCGAGCGCGCGGTCGAGGTCCTCGTCGGAGTGGGTCTCGACCAGCGGCTCCATCCCGAGCTCGCGGGCGACGGTCAGCATCGCGGCGAGCTCGTCGTCGGCGAGGCACGACGTGATCAGCAGGACCGAGTCCGCCCCGGCCGCGCGTGCCTCGACGACCTGGGCGGCGTCCACGAGGAAGTCCTTGCGCAGCACGGGATGCAGCACGGCGGCTCGGACCGCGCGGAGGTCGTCCAACGACCCCCCGAAGTGAGAGGGTTCGGTGAGCACCGAGATCGCGGCCGCTCCCGCCACGTCATAGGCCGTGGCCTGCAGGATCGGGTCGGCGTTCGCGGCGATCGCCCCCGCCGAGGGCGACGCGCGTTTCACCTCGGCGATCATCGCCACGCCGTCCTCCGCCGCGTATCCACGAAGCGCCCACGCCAGGTTCCGCGCCTCGGGCACGTCGTCCACCGCTGCCCGGAGCGCCCCCTCGTCGAGCGGGTGCGCGCGGAGGTCGACTCGTATCTGGGCCGTGAGGTCGGTGAGGAAGCCCATGGGATCGGGGAGTCTATCGAGCGCCGAGGATCGCCCTCAGACGCTGGCCCACCGCAGCGCCGCCCCCAGGTCGAGCGATCCCTCGGAGACGGCTCGTCCGATGACGGCCCCGACGGCACCCGCCTCTCGAAGCGCGACGAGGTCGTCGAGGGACGCGATCCCCCCGGCGGCGAGCACCGGGAACCCTCGCCGCATCACACGGCGGACGGTCTCGACGTCGGGTCCCTCGAGGCCCCCCACCCTCGCGACCGATGTCACGAGCAGACCGTGCAGCCCGGGGGTGAGCGCGAGCCAGCCGAGGGTCGACATCAGGTCCAGGTCGACCCCGGAACCACCCCTCGCGCGGATCCGGCCCCCGTCGACCTCGATCCCCACGATGGCCCGTCCGGAGGTGACCCCGAGCAGCTCGCGGGTCGTTCCCGGGTCGTCGAGCACGGCCGACCCGAGGACCACCCGGGACGCGCCGGCGTCCAGCATCGTCTCGGCTGCAGCCCGCGTGGCGATCCCCCCGCTCGCCTGGACGCGGACCTGTGGCAGACCGGCCACGACGGTTGCGATCACGCCGGCGTTGCGGACCTCGCCGGTGAACGCGAGATCCATGTCGACCACGTGGAGCCACGTCGCGCCCGCCATCGAGAACGCCGCGGCAGCGGCGAACGGATCGCCGCCGAACGCATCGACCGGAACCGGGCCGTCGCTCGAATACGCACCGAGACGGCCCTCGGTCACGTCGATCGCCGGGAACAGGGTGAACGGCACCGCCGAACGATACCCTCGGTCGATGGATCGCCCGGTGTTCGCCCTGCACACCGTGCTGTTCCCCGGCCTCCCGCTCTCGCTGCGCGTGTTCGAGGAACGGTACCTGTCGCTGCTGGACGAGGTGCTTCCCGACGGGTCATTCGTGGTGGTCGCGATCCGCCGGGGACACGAGGTCGCGGGTCCCGCGGAGCCGTACCGGGTTGGGGTGACGGTGGGGATCACCGACCACGAGGCCGACGTCGACGGCGCGGTCCGGCTCGAGGTGCACGCGGCAGACCGGGTCGCGTTGATCGAGCCGGTCGGATCCGGCGACCCGTTCCCCCGCTGGCGGGTCGCGCCGTACCCTGACGAAGGCGGCGCCGGCACCGACGACGTCGAGGGCGCGGCGGAGGCCCTGCGGCGCTACCTCGCCGCGATCGGTGAGGAGGGGCGGCCGGTGATCCCGAACGATCCCGTGACCGCGTCGTGGGCGATCGCGGCGGCCGTCCCGGGTCTCGTGTCCGACCGCCAGCAGCTCCTGGAGCTGCCCGGCGCCGGCGAGCGACTCGCGGTGGCGCGGGCGCGTCTCGTGACCGAGGCGCGCCTCGTCTCGACCCTCGGCAGTGGGGTGGCCGGCGCCGACCTCGGGGTCAACCCGAACTGACCGCTTCGACGGCACCCCGCTCGAGCCGAGCCGCGTGGGCGCCGAGCAACGACCGGAGCTCCCCCAGCAACGAGCCCGCGGGGTTCACCGTGAACGTCCCCAGCGCGAGCGGCATCGCCCCCTGCGACGAGAGGAACCGCAGGCGCACCGTCGCGTCGCCGGGGTGCGCCTCGAGGAGTTCCTTGAGCTTCGCGAGGACGGCGGGGGTGCACGCGGTCGCCGGCAGGTCCACCACGAGGGACTCCTCCATCACCCGCGGCACGTCGGGCCCGAGGTCGGGGTCCTTCACGTCGTTCGCTCGGATCTGCAGCTCACGGCCGCGGAGATCGATCCGGCCGGTCACGAGGATCACGCGGTCCGGCTCGAACAGGTCCGGCACGGCCTCGTAGACGCTCGGGAACGCGACCACCTCGACCCCGCCCGCCAGCCCCTCCAACCGGAACTGCGCGTAGGGCTCGCCCCGCTTCGTGTACTTGCGCGCGAGCGACCCGATGATCCCGCCGACCGTCACCAGGTCCCCGTCGCCGAGGTCCTCGAGCGCCCGGATCTCGTGGGTGGTCTGGGCTCGAAGGACCGGCTCCACCCCGAGCAGCGGATGGTCGGTGACGAACTGCCCGAGCATCTCCTTCTCCTTCGACAGCAGCAGGCGCTTGTCGAGCTCGGGCCCTTCCAGGACCGACTCGTCGACCTCCTGTGCGCTGCCGTCGGCGCCGCCGAACAGCGAGAATTGCCCGGCGGCCTCGGCCTTCCGTTCGGCCAGGATCGGCGCGCTCACCCGCTCCCACGCGGCCTGCTCCCCCACCTGCTGGATCATCCCGCCGCGCGTGTATCCGAGCGACTCGAAGGCACCGGCGAAGATCAGCGCTTCGAGGACCCGTTTCGTGAGGGCGCTCGGCTCCACCCGTCGGCAGAAGTCGCCGAACGACGTGAACGGTCCGGCCTTCCCCCGCGCCTCGACGATCGCGCGTACGACGCCCTCTCCCACGTTGCGCACCGCGGACAATCCGAAACGGATCGCCCGCCGCTCACCGGGCGCCGGCGCGAAGTCGACGTCGGACTCGTTGACGTCGGGCGGCAAGACGTCGATCCCCATACCCCGGCAGGCGTACAGGTAGTACGGCTTGCGGTCCTTGTCGTCCTTCACCGACGTGAGGATCGCCGCCATGTACTCGACCGGGTGGTGCGCCATCAGGTACGCGGTCTGGTACGACACGAGCCCGTAGGCGCACGCGTGGGACGCGTTGAAGCCGTAGTCGGCGAACGGCACGATCATGTCGAACAGATCGGCGGCCAATCTGCGCTCGTGACCCTTCGCCTGGGCGCCCTCGATGAACCGCTCCTTGAACGGCATCAGGACGTCGAGCTTCTTCTTGCCCATCGCCTTGCGGAGCGTGTCGGCCTCGCCCATCGAGAACCCGGCCATCACCACCGCGGTCTGCATGACCTGCTCCTGGTAGACCATCACGCCATAGCTGTTCGACAGCACCGGCTCGAGGTCGACGTGCGGGTACACCACCTTGCGGCGACCGTGCTTGCGTTCGGCGTACTCGGTATGCAGCCCGTTGTTCAGCGGTCCCGGGCGGTACAGCGCAACCAACGCCATCAGGTCCTCGAACCGGTCGGGCTCCAGCAGCTTGATCAGGTTCCGCATGCCCGGGGACTCCATCTGGAACACACCCGTGGTCTCGCCCTTGCGGAGCATCGCGTAGACCTGCTCGTCGTCGAGCGGCACGGCGTCGATGTCGAGATGGACGTCGCGGTTGCGCAGGTGCCGGAGCGTCTCCTCGATCACCGAGAGGTTGCGCAGACCCAGGAAGTCCATCTTGAGCAGGCCGAGTTGCTCCACCCCGCCCATGTCGAACTGCGTCACGATCTTCTTCGCATCGTCACGCGAGTCCTTGGTCAGCTTGAGCGGCAGGTAGTTCACGAGCGGCGCGTCGCCGATCACCACCCCGGCGGCATGCACCGAGTCCTCGCGGCGCAACCCCTCGAGCGCGCGCGCGGTCTCGATGATCTCCTTCGCCTCGGGCTCCTTCTCGTAGGCCTCCTTGAGCTCCGGCGAGATCTCGAGCGCGCGATCGATCGGCTCGTCGCGGCCCATCACGTTGGGCGGGTACATCTTGCAGAGGCGATCGCCCACGACCGCAGGGAAGCCCAACACCCGGGCCGCATCGCGGATCCCCTGCTTGCCCTTGATCGTCTGGAACGTGACGATCTGCGCGACGTGGTCCGAGCCGTACTTCTCGGTCGCGTAGCGGATCACCTCGTCGCGCCGACGCTCGTCGAAGTCCATGTCGATGTCGGGCATCTGGATACGGTCGGGGTTCAGGAACCGCTCGAAGAGCAGCCCGTAGCGCAGGGGGTCGAGGTCGGTGATCCTCAGCGCGTAGGACACCACGGAGCCCGCCGCCGACCCGCGGCCGGGACCCACACGGATCCCCTGCTCCCGCGCGAACCGGATCAGGTCCCACACGATCAGGAAGTACCCGGAGAAGCCCATCTGGGTGATCACGCCGAGCTCGTGCTCGATCCGGTCGCGCACCTCTGCCGGCACCGGGTCCCCGTAGCGCTCGACCGCCCCACGCTGCACCAACTCGCGCAGGTAGACGTCGAAGGGCTCCCGTTCGGGGTCTCGAACCGTGGCAGGTGGTACTCGGTCTTGTGCTCTACGAGGACCCGCTCGAGCTCGGCGATGGGCTGGACCCGCTCGGCGATCAGGAGCGTCTGGTCGCATGCATCGGGCATCTCGCGGAACACGTGGCGCATCTCGGTGGCGCTCTTGAGGAAGAACTCCTCGGAGTCGAACCTCAGCCGTTTCGGATCCGACTGGAGCTTCTGCTGCTGGATGCACAGCAGCACGTCGTGCGGCTTCGCGTCGTCCTTGAGCGTGTAATGGAGGTCGTTCGTCGCCACCACCGGGACGCTGATCTCGCGCGCGATCGCGGCCTGGTCGGCGAGGATGCGGCGCTGGTCGCCCAGGCCGTGGTCCTGCACCTCGACGAAGTACCGCTCGGCGCCGAAGATGTCGCGGTAGGCCGCGGCCGTGGCCACCGCCTTCTCGCGCTGGCCCGCGAGGAGCTGGACCCCGAGCTCCGAGGACAAGCACCCGGACATGCAGATCAGACCCTCCGCGTGCTCCGCCAAGAGCTGCTTGTCCATGCGAGGGCGGTGGTAGAACCCCTCGAGGTGGGCCAGGGAGACCAGCTTCAGGAGGTTCCGGTACCCGGTCTCGTTCTCGGCCAACAGCGTCAGGTGGTAGTACTTCTCGTCGCTCTCACCCGGGTTCCTGTCGAACCGCGAACCGGGGGCGACGTAGGCCTCGACCCCGAGGATCGGCGCCACCCCGGCTGCCCGGGCGGTCTCGTAGAAGCGCAGCGCGCCATACATCGCGCCGTCGATCGGTGACGGCGATCGCCGGCATCCCCATCCGCGCCGCCTCGGTGAAGATCGTCGGCGCGGCGGGGTTCGACTTCGGCGCCTCGATCCGGGCGGCGCCGTCCAGCAACGAGTACTCGGAGTGGACGTGGAGGTGAACGAAGCTCTTCTCGGACATCTGTGCTGCTCGTGACCCTTCCGAGGGTGGTTGTCCACACCCTTCCCGGCTGGCTGTGGAGAACTTACATGGCTGTGATTCAGGGCTCGCCCACGGTACGCCCGGGTCCGAGGAGCGTCAAGGTCGCAGGTCGCGGCGGGCGCGGGCGAGCGCCTCGACGAGATCGTCGGGCAACGGCTCCTCCCGTTCGATCGAGCCGCCCCCGATCGGATGCGTGAACGCGATCCTCCACGCGTGGAGGAACGGCCGTCCGAGGCCGAGCGCTCGTGCATCGTCGCCGCCTCCCCCGTACGCGGCATCCCCGAGGATCGGGTGGCCCACCGCCGTCAGGTGCACCCGGATCTGATGGGTCCGGCCCGTCGTGGGAACGGCTTCGAGCAGCGTCGCGCTCGGGAAGCGCTCGAGGACCTCGAACCCGGTGGCGGCGGAACGGCCTTCCACGTGGTCGACGACCACCTTGTCGGCCCGGCGTCCGAGCGGGGCCTCCACCCCGAACGTCTCGTGGGCGACCACCCCCCTCACGAGCGCCTGGTACCGCCGCTCGACCTCGTGGCGGCGCATCATCCCCTGCAGCGCAAGGAACGCCTCGTCGGTCTTCGCGACGATCATCAGACCGCTCGTGCCGGCGTCGAGGCGATGGACGATCCCCGGTCGGAGCTCCCCGCCCGCAGGGGCGAGGCGTACGCCCATCCCGAGCAGCCGGTTGACCAGCGTGCCGGTCGTCCGACGGGCGGTCGGATGGGAGATCAGGCCGGCCGGCTTCGCGACGACGAGCAGGTGGTCGTCCTCGTATCGGACGGGAACGCCCCCCTCCTCGGGCCCCGGGACCTGCGTCGCGAGGAGCTCGACGCGCAATCGCTCGCCGCCGGTCAGCGTGAACGACTTCGCCCGGAGGCTCCCGTCGACCAGGACCTGCCCGGCGGCGATCGCGCGCTGAACGTCGGCTCGTGGGACCCCGAGCAGCCTGGCGGCGACCGCGTCCAGGCGGCCGGGCTCGGCGATCAGGTCTTCAGCGTGCGACATCGCCGTCTCCAGCCGCGGTGGGCTCGTGCTCGCGCGCATCGCGGAACGAGGACCACGCGAGCAGGATCGCGCCGATCACGATGCCGCTGTCCGCGAGGTTGAAGACGGGCCAGATGTGGACGTCGAGGAAGTCGACGACCTCGCCGGACAGCCCTGGTCCGCGCACCGCCCGGTCCGTCAGGTTCCCGAGCGCACCACCGAGGATCAGGCCGAGCGCGACCGACTGCAGGGCGCTGCGACGATGGAACGCGGTCACCACGATCAGCAGGCTGACGGTGAGCGTCGCGGCCGCGAAGAACCAGGGGGCCGACGACAGGATGCTGAAGGCGCCTCCCGGATTCGTGGCGAACCGCAGGGTGAGTAGGCGGGGGATGACCTCGATCGGCCCCTCGACGAGCCGCGCCTCCGCCCAGAGCTTGGTCACACGGTCGGCCAGGTACACGAGCCCCGCCGTCGTGAACAGGAGGGTTGCCCCGCGTCGCCCCCGGGGGTCCACCCGACTACCGGCGCGACTGCGCCCGGGCGTCCTTGATGCACAGATCGACGTACGGGAGCGCCTTCACACGAGCCTTCTCGATCGGCTTGCCGCACCGGTCGCAGACGCCGTAGGTCCCGGCATCGATCCGCGTGAGGGCCCGATCGATCTTCTGGAGCAGGTCCCGTACGTTCTGCTCGATCGACAGGTCCTTCTCACGTTCGAAGGTCGCCGTCCCGGCGTCCGCGGACTCGTCGTCGAGGCCCACATCGCCCGACAGGTCCGACTGGGTGGTGGAGAAGGAGGTGTCCTCGATCGTGGTGAGCTGGTCCTGCAGTTCACCACGTTCCTCGAGCAGACGGGCCCGCAGGTCGTCGACTTCCTTCTTCGTGAGCTTGGCCTGCGCCATGGTCCGGGGAGGGTAGCAGACGGGCGCATCCGCGCCCGTCTGCGGGGTTCAGGCATCCGGAACCTCGAACACCTTCACCCGGGAACGGGCCCCGGTCCGTAGCCGGATGGAGGTCGGGGCGACCCCGAGGTGCGCGGCCAGCAGGCGCGCAGCCTCCTCGGTGGCTCGCCCGTGTTCCGGCGCCGACCGGACGCGGATCGTGAGGGCCCCATCCGGGCCTTGCCGGACGTCACGGTGCCCCGACCGGGGTACGACGCGAACCGTGACCGTGGCCATGGACCCGGTGTAGCATGCTGCGAACGGCGACGACGGGAACCGCGCCGCACGGGATCAGCCAGGCACGAGCGAGCCGGGACGGTGGGAGCCGGCGCCGAGCCCCGGCGGACATCGTCCCCGAGCCCCTGCCCGAACCGGGCGCGGACGCCATCCGCGCACCGAAGTAGACGCAGGCGGATCCCGCCCGTGAACGCGGGAGGCTGTGACGGCAGCCATGAGCGGCCGGCGTCCGCGAGGACGCCGGCAACGCGAGGTGGTACCGCGGGACGCCCTCCGGGCGCCTCGTCCTCGCAGGTGAGGACGAGGCGACAGGGACCGGAGGAGTGAGCGAGATGGCGTTCGAGCCCGTGGATCCGAAGGTGAGCTTCCCTGCCCTCGAGGCTCGCATCGTCGAGTGGTGGAAGGAGGCAGACGTCTTCCACCGATCGCTGGAGCTCCGAGCGGACGCTCCTGAGTGGATCTTCTACGAGGGTCCTCCCACCGCGAACGGCAAGCCGGGGATCCACCACGTCGAGCCACGGACCTTCAAGGACGTCTACCCGCGGTTCAAGACGATGACCGGACACCTGGTCCACCGCAAGGGCGGATGGGACTGCCACGGGCTGCCCGTCGAGCTCGAGGTCGAGAAGGAGATCGGGACCACAGGGAAGCGTGACATCGAGGCGTTCGGGATCGCGGCGTTCAACCGACTCTGCCGGGCGTCGGTCCAGCGCTACGTCGGCGAGTTCGAGCGGCTCACCGAGCGGATCGGGTTCTGGATCGACGTCGACGATGCCTACTGGACGATGAACACCGAGTACGTGGAGTCGGTGTGGTGGTCGCTCCAACAGCTCCACCGCCGGGGGCTCCTGGTGGAGGACCACAAGGTGACCGCGTACTGCCCGCGCTGCGGGACCGCGTTGTCGGACGCGGAGGTCGCGCAGGGCTACCGTACGGTCGACGATCCCAGCCTGTTCGTGCGGTTCCCGATCATCGAGGCGGCGGATCCGTCGCTGATCGGAGCCTCGCTGGCCGTGTGGACGACCACCCCGTGGACCCTGCCGTCGAACACCGGCGCGGCGGTGGACCCGGACGCCACCTACGTGGAGGTCGAGCGGGCCGGCGAGCGCCTCCTGGTCGCCGAGCCCCTGCGCGCCCGCGTCCTCGGAGAGGAGGCGACCGTCGTTCGTGCGGTGCGGGGAACCACGCTCGTCGGCGTCCGCTACCGCCCGCCCTACGACAACGTCGAGGGCGCGCACACCGTGGTCGCCGCGCCGTTCGTGTCGACGGACGACGGGACCGGGATCGTGCACCTCGCCCCCGCGTTCGGGCCCGACGACCTCGCCGTGGGACGCGCACAGGGCTGGCCCGTCTGGCGGCCCGTCGCCGACGACGGCACGTTCACCGACGATGCCCCTGCGTTCGTGCGCGGGATGTTCGTCAAGGACGCGGACCCCGTCATCGTCGACGATCTCCGCGACCGCGGGGTCCTGATCCAGGCCGAGACCTACGAGCACGCCTACCCCTTCTGCTGGCGGTGCGCGACCCCGCTCCTGTACTACGCGCGCACCTCCTGGTACGTGCGCACGACCGCGGTGAAGCAGCGGCTCCTCGAGGTCAACGACGCCGTTCACTGGTACCCCGAGCACATCAAGCGAGGTCGCTACGGCAACTGGCTCGAGAACAACGTGGACTGGGCGTTGTCACGCGAGCGCTACTGGGGCACGCCGCTGCCGATCTGGCGCTGCGACGCCGGGCACGCGACCGCCGTCGGATCGCTGCACGAGCTCGGCGAACTCGCGGGTCGCGACGTGTCCCAGGTCGACCCGCACCGTCCTGCGATCGACGAGGTGACGATCTCGTGCCCCGAGTGCGGCGCACCCGCCGCACGTGTTCCGGAGGTGATCGACGCCTGGTACGACTCCGGCGCGATGCCGTTCGCGCAGTGGGGGTACCATCCCGACCTCGGGCGGGGCGTCGCCGAGTTCGAGTCGTCGTTCCCCGCCGACTTCATCTCCGAGGCCATCGACCAGACCCGAGGCTGGTTCTACACGCTGATGGCCGAGGGGGTCCTGCACTTCGACTCCACCGCCTACCGCAACGTCGTGTGCCTCGGGCATCTGATCGCCGCCGACGGTCGCAAGATGTCGAAGAGCCTGGGGAACCAGTTCGATCCTTGGGAGGCGCTCGACCGTCAGGGGGCCGACGCGCTCCGTTGGTTCATGCTCGTGAGCGGGTCCCCATGGGAGTCGCGCCGGGTGGGGCACGAGGTGCTCGACGAGGCCGTCCGCCGGCTGCTGCTGACGCTGTGGAACGTCTACGCGTTCTTCGTGACCTACGCGAACGCCGCGGGGTTCGAGCCCGCGGGCCAGACCCCGCCGGTCACCGAGCGGCCCCTGATGGACCGGTGGATCTCGTCGCAACTGGCGGGCACGGTGCGCGAGGTACGCGATCGCCTCGACGACTACGACGCGACCACGGCCGGACGGCGGATCCAGACGTTCATCGACGACCTCTCGAACTGGTACGTGCGTCGGTCGCGGCGCAGGTTCTGGGACCCCTCGGGCGGGGGCGGTCAGGACACGTGGACGGCGTTCGCGACCCTGCACGAGTGCCTCGTCACGGTGGCACAGCTACTGGCCCCGTTCACCCCGTTCGTGGCCGAAGAGCTCTGGCGGAACCTGGCCGCGGGTCGCGGTGGACGCCCGGATTCGGTCCACCTCTCGGACTTCCCGACCGTCCACGAGGCGTCGATCGACCCGGGTCTCGACGAAGCGATGGCCGCGGCGCGTCAGCTCGTGGAGCTCGGTCGCCGCGTGCGCGTGGAGACCCGGACGAAGACGCGTCAGCCCTTGCTCGAGGCCGTGATCCACACCGCGGGTCGCCGGGGCGAGCTCGATCATCTGCTCGACGTCGTCGCCGACGAGCTGAACGTGAAGGCCGTTCGGTTCGCCGATTCGGCCGACGCCTTCGGACGCTGGCGGGCGAAGGTGCGCTTCAACGTCCTCGGACCTCGCTTGGGACCCCGGGTCAAGGCGGTCGCGGCCGCGCTCGACGCCGACGAGGGGTCGATCGCGGGGACGCTCGCGCGCGGCGGCGAGGTCGAGATCGCGGTCGACGACGGGCCGGCGGTCAACCTCGGACCCGACGACGTCGAGCTCTCGCAGGAGGTGCTGGAGGGATGGGGCGTGGCGTCGGACGCTGGCGTGACGGTCGCCCTCGAGCTCGACCTGACGCCGGAGCTCCGTCTCGAGGGACGGGCGCGCGAGCTCGTGCGCTTGGTTCAGGACACACGCAAGGCCGCCGGGCTCGACGTCGGCGACCGGATCGTCCTGGGGATCGAGGCACCCGGCGAGACCGCGCAGGCGCTCTCGGAGCACCGAGGCTACGTGGCCGGCGAGACCCTCGCGGTCGAGATCGCAGACGGTACCGAGCCCGACGCCTTCGTGGGGTCGGGCGACGTCGAGGGAGACCCGGTCACCGTGTCGGTGCGCCGAGCGTGAGACTCAGTCGTCCTCACCCCAGAACAGGTCCCGCAGCGACGGGTCACCCTCGTCCTTCCTCGGCGCCCCGGTACGTTCGGGCTCGTCCACCCGGATCGGCTCGTCGGACGTCGACATCGCCTGGGTGACCTCCCCCGCGGGGGGCGAAGCAGGCTTCGGCTCGGGGGTGGTGGACGCCCGACCCGACGTGGCCTCGTCACTCCGCGCCGGCGTGGGTTCGGTCGCAGGGGGTGCAGCGGGAGCCTCCATCGTTCCCTCCGGCGGCGCCGGAGGGGCAGGTCGGGCCTGGCGGGCCATCCCCTTCACCGACTCGGCATGTCCCTGCACGAGCGACGCGAGGCCCTGGAGGAACTCGCGCTCCTGTGCGAGGAACGCGTTCACGGCCGCGCGCTCCTCTTCGTTCGTCACCTGCGCGACCGCCGTCGCCGCGGAGGCCCCCGCGATGCTCGCCGAGCGCTCCTTCGCCTCGGCCACGATCCGCGCGGCCTCGTCGCGGGCGCGCTGGATGATCTCGTCGGCCTGACGCGAGACGTCCTGGAGGTCGGGAGCGCCCACGATCGCGGACGTCGCACCCGCCTGGCGGCGGAGACGCTCGTTCTCGGCGAGCAACGCCGTGGCCGACTCGGTGAGGGCATCGAGGAACTCGTCGACGTCCTTCATGCGGTAGCCCCCGAAACGAGACACCGCGAACTCCTTCTGCTGGATCTCGAGCGGAGTCACCACGCGAGGGGTTCCCGCGGGCGCCGTGCCCTTCGCCGTGCTGTCGCTCATCACGTCCTCCTCGATCGTCGACCGGCTCGACGGCCTCAACAGATCGCGTTCTGCAACACCAGGATGATCACGAACGCCACGACCACCGACAGATCGAACATCCCCGCGGGCGGGACGATCCGTCGGAGCGGTCGCAGGATCGGCTCCGTCACATCGTGGAGCAGATCGTAGGCCGACCGCAACGGCCCCGTGATCGGCGGCCGGATCCCGAACACCTCGAGCCACGACACCACGACGCGGATCAGCAGCACGATCTCGAAGACCGTCAGGGCGACGCAGAGCAGGCGGAGGAACGGGTTCATGACCTCATCATCGGCGGGGAAGGCTAGCAGGACGGCTCGGGGGACCGGTTCGGGACGGCCCCGAGCCCTGCGGCCCGGCCCGTCAGAACTGGTTGTAGAAGGCGCCGCCGGCGATCCGCTCGCGGTCTTCCGCAGAGACCTCGACGTTCGCGGGCGTCAGCAGGTACACGCGGTTCGCGACGAGTTCGATCTTCCCGTCGAGCCCGTAGACGAGCCCCGACGCGAAGTCGACCAGCCGTCGGGCGATCGAGTCCTCGGTGGACTGGAGGTTCATGATGACCGCGGTCCCTTCCTTGAACCGGTCGGCCACCTCGCGGGCCTCGTTGAAACGCTTCGGTTCGGACTTGTGGATCGCACCCGTCGCGACGACCGGGGCCGGGCGCGGCGAGGCGATCGTGCGCACGACCCCCTCGGTCTCCGCGGGGATGTCGCGAACCGCCTGCGGCTTCATACGACGGACCGGCGCGGGCTCGGCCTCGGGCATCTCGTCGACGAAGCTCTCTTCGTCCTCGACGAGCCCGAGGTAGTTCAGTGTCTTCTTCCACACGCCGGCCATCCTCGCACGTCCTCCTCGCGTTACGCCGTCCTCGGGCCGAACAACGCCGTTCCGATGCGGACGATGGTAGCGCCTTCTTCGATCGCGACCTCGTAATCCAACGACATCCCCATCGACAGGTCCAGCACATCGGGGAACGTCGTTCGGAGCCTCTCCCGCTGTTCACGCAGCCGTGCGAACCACGTCCGGGCTCCCTCGGCGGTCGATGCGACCGGCGGGATCGTCATCAGTCCTCGCAGCCGGAGACCCTCGAGCTCGGCGACCATCGCCGCGGCGGTCGCGACGTCGTCGGGAGCGATGCCCGACCGTTCACCCGTGAAATCGACCTCGAGGAAGACATCGAGCACACGGCCGGCTCGAGCGGCTCGGCCTGCGAGTCGCCGTGCGGCCCGCTCACCCGCGACCGTCTCGACCACGTCGGCCAGGTCGGCGACGTGGTGAGCAGTACCCGACCGGAGGGTCCCGATGTAGTGCCAGCGGACCCGACGATCGGGCGTCGCGTCGTCGAGGGTGGGACGCTTCTCGCGCAGCTCTTGTACGTAGTTCTCGCCGACCGCGCGCAGACCCGCCTGCACCGCCCAGCCGACGACCTCGGCCGGCACCGTCTTCGCGGCTCCGACCAGCAGCACTTCGCCCGGGTCCCTGCCCGCCCGGGAAGCGGCGGCGGCGATCCGCGATCCGATCGCGTGCAGGTTCGCCTCGATCTCCTCACGGCTGCCGAGCATGTCCCGAGCATAGAGAAGAGGGGCGGGGTGCCCCGGCCGGGAGGCGGGGGAAGGTCGCCTCTCGGGTCCGTGGCCCCCGCCCCGTGCGCGGGGCCGCGCGGGAGCGGCGGGAAGACCGCTCAACTCTTGAGGAAGTCCGGGATGTCCAGGTCTTCCTCGGCATCGAACGACACGGGCGCGACGTCGGCGTCGGCGGCGAAGACGTCGGCCTCGTCCTGCAGGATCGATGGGAGCGCTGGTTCAGGCTCGTCGGCCTCGGCACGGACCGGCTCCTCGAGCAGACGCGAGAGCCTGCTCTCGAACCGGCTGTCACCGGCAACCGGGCTGGTCTTGTCGAAGCCTGCCGCGACGACGGTGACGCGGACCTCCTCCCCGAGTGCATCGTCGACGACGGCGCCGAAGATGATGTTCGCGTCCGGGTGTGCGACACGCGTGATCGCGTCGGCCGCGGCGTTCACCTCGTGCAAGGTGAGGTCGGTCGGACCCGCGATCGACAACAGGACGCCCTTCGCGCCGTCGATCGACGACTCGAGCAGCGGGCTGGAGATCGCCGACTTCGCCGCCTCCGTCGCCCGGTCCTGGCCCGAACCGATCCCGATGCCCATCAGCGCAGATCCCGCGCCGGACATCACCGACTTCACGTCTGCGAAGTCGAGGTTGATCAGCCCGGGCGTGGTGATCAGCGACGTGATGCCGTCGACCCCTTGATACAGGACCTGGTCGGCCATCCGGAACGCGTCGACCATCGGCATCGACGGGTCGGCCACCTGGAGCAAGCGGTCGTTCGGAACGACGATCAGGGTGTCGACCGCCTTCTTCAGTTCCGTGATACCGAGATCGGCCTGGGTCGCCCGCGTGCGCCCCTCGAAACCGAAGGGCCGCGTGACCACACCGATCGTGAGCGCGCCGAGGTTCCGGGCGATCTCCGCGATCACCGGCGCGCCGCCGGTGCCGGTGCCACCACCCTCGCCGGCGGTGATGAACACCATGTCCGCGCCCTTGAGGATCTCTTCGATCTCGTCGGCATGTTCGTCCGAGGCGTGCTTGCCGACCTCCGGGTCCGAACCGGCTCCGAGCCCGCGGGTGGTCTCCCGGCCGATGTCGAGCTTCACCTCGGCGTCGGACATCAAGAGGGTCTGCGCGTCGGTGTTGACGGCGATGAACTCGACGCCCCGGAGGCCTGCCTCGATCATCCGGTTCACCGCGTTCACGCCGCCGCCGCCGATCCCGACGACCTTGATGACGGCGAGGTAGTTCTGGGGAGTGTCCATCATGTCCCTGATCCTCCGAGCGGGTCCTCCGCCTTCGGCCGTGGTTCTCGGCTCGCCGGCCATCCCGGCCTTGGCCCGCCTACCTGGGGAAACGCCGTTCCTCTCCTCGAAGTCTGACCCTTAACCAGAGGTTTATTGTTATATCTACCTCCAGTCAAGGTTGGCAACCTACTAGGAAGAGACGGGGTCGTCAAGCCTAGACCGGGACATCCGAACCATCGGGTTCTGGGTTCCGGTGACAGTTACGGCACGGCGGTCGAGGCTCCCCCGAGGGGGCGCGCGGTCGGGGCGGCCGGGACCGAGATGTCGGCGGACGCGAGCCCGACACCCTCCCCCTGCGCCCAGGCGAGCAGGGCTCCCAGGGCTTCGGCCTTCTCCGCATCTCCTCCCGGAGCCCCGTAGAACACCGTGACCCCGTCGTCGAGCAGGAGCACGAGATCCTCGTCGGCCTCGACGAGGATCGAGGCCACACGTCCGCGCACGGGCGGGGCCATCGCGCCGGCCGCCGCAGCCCCGGCACGCAGATCGTCCGGCCCGAGCTCCCCCGCGACGGCTTCGAGGACGGGGAGCCTCCGCGTACCCGCGCCCGGGAGGACGGTCGCGTCCTCGGCGAGGGCCTCGGACCCCGCCGCGACCACGGGCGATCGCTCGAGGACGTGCACGACGATCGTCGTGGGGAGATCCCGGGTCACCGTGGCGCGCATGATCCACGGGTCCTGCTCGAGGGCGTCCTCCACGGCACCGGTGTCCAGGTGCACGACGTTCGTCCCCTCCCCGACCCCTGCCAGCGCGACGACCTCGTCGGCCGAGAGCGTCGCGACTCCCTCGACCCTGATCTCGTCGACGCCGAACAGCGGTGTGTACGTCGCGACCACCACGGTCGCGACCAGGAGGACCATGGCACCACCCATCGCGGCCAGCCTCTTGCGCCGCGCGGCGACCCCGGCCCGGCGTCCCGGTACGACGCGGTCAGCCATCGGGCGCCGGCTCCAGGAGCCGTACCTCGGGCTCGAGGTCGACCCCGGCATCGTCGCGCACGCGGGTCCGCACCAGATCGATCAAGGTGACCACGTCGTGGGCGGTCGCACCGGGGGTCGCCACGATGAAGTTCGCGTGCTTCTCGGAGACGTGCGCGCCCCCGATCCTCGTCCCCTTCAGGCCCGCAGCGTCGATCAGTCTCGCCGCGTGGTCGCCGGGTGGGTTCTTGAAGACGCTCCCGCAGTTCGGTTCGGCGAGCGGCTGCGTCCGACGACGCCAATCGCGGGCCGCCTCCATCGCCTCGCGGATCCGGGCGGGATCGCCCGGAGCCAGCAGGACGGTGGCGGCGACGACGACACCGTCTCGGGGCAGCCGGGAGCGACGGTACGAGAACCCGGCGGCGTCGGCCGCGACGGCGACCCGCTGCCCCTCGGAGAGCACGAACAGATCGATCGTCTCCAGCGCGTCCGCCATCTCACGGCCGTGCGCCCCCGCGTTCATCCGCACGGCGCCACCGAGGGTCGCGGGGATCGCCACACCGAACTCGAGCCCCTCGAGCCCGTGCCGGAGCGCGACACCCGACAGGGCTGGCAGAGGCATCGCACCCCCCGCGATCAACCTGTCCCCGTCCCGAGCAGCCCATCGGTACCCTCGCCCCAGTCGGATCACGAGGCCGGGGAAGCCCTCGTCGGGCACGAGGACGTTCGAACCCTTGCCCACGGTGGCGACGGGGATGCGGGTCTCCACGAGCGCCCGCCCCACGGCCTCCAGGTCCCCATCGTCCTCCGGTTCGAGGTACAAGGCCGCGGGGCCACCGATCCGGAACGTCGTCAGCGGTGCCATCGTGAACCCCGTCCGCAGACGGTCGCCGACCGTCTCGCCGATGATCGCGGCTGCGCGTTCGAGGGCCTCGGTCACCGGGCAGCCTCCGCGTCGTGCTCGCGGATCCGCGCGACGGCGGCGTCCCCGAGCATCCACACGTCGCCGCACCCCATCGTCACCACGAGATCGCCCTCTTCCACCTCTCGATCCAAGAAGGCGACCACGTCGCGCCGATGCGGCAGGTAGACGGTCCTGCGACCCGGGGACGCCAGCTGTACGCCGTCGACGACCAGCTTCCCGGTCACGCCGGGGATCGGTTGCTGCGCCGCGCCGTAGACGTCGGTCACGATCACGAGATCCGCGTCCGCGACGCTCGCGCCCAGCTCGCGCCAGAGCGCCTGCACCCGGGAGTACCGATGCGGCTGGACGAGCGCGATCAGGCGACGGGGCTGCCTGCGACGAGCGGTCGCGATCGTCACCGCCATCTCCTCGGGCGTGTGGCCGTAGTCGTCGTAGAAGTCGGCTCCGCGGATCCGTCCTCGGAGCTCGAAGCGGCGATGCACCCCCTCGAAGGTCGCGACACCCTCCGCTGCCACCAGCGGGTCCACCCCTGCCAGCCGCGCCACGGTGATCGCCGCCGCCGCGTTCAGGAGGTTGTGGGGACCGTCGACCTGCAGCGCGATCTCCACGTCTTCGCCCGTGTCGACGAACGTCAGCGAACCTCGGGCTCCGTGCGGCCCGAGACCCGCGACACGGACGACCACGTCGTTGTCCGGATCCTCCCCGTAGGTGGTTGCCCGGATCCCTGCGAGATCGAGCGCGCGGGCAAGGTCCGGATCATCGCCCCAGGCGATCACGTGGTCGCATCGCGCGACGAACTCGGCGAACGCGCGCACGACCTCCTCGAGTCCGCCCATGTAGAAATCGACGTGATCCAGATCGACGTTCGTGACGACGCCGACCCACGCCGGGGTCAGCAGGAAGGAGCCGTCGCTCTCGTCGGCCTCGAACACGAACAGGTCGCCCGCGCCGTGGTGGGCGCCGCTGCCGCTCTCGTTCATATCGCCACCCACGAGGTAACTCGGATCCACCCCCGCGTGCCGCAGCGCCGACGCCACGAGCGAGGTCGTCGTCGTCTTCCCATGGGTGCCCGCGATCGCCACGACGCGATGTCCGTGCGCGAGCGCGGCGAGCGCCTGCTGCCGCCTCCACACGGGGATCGAGCGCCGTCTCGCCTCCTCGAACTCGGGGTTGGACGCCGGGATCGCGCTCGAGATCACGACCACGTCGGGCGTCCCCAGTCGGGAGGGATCGTGGCCGACGTCGACGCGGACGCCGACCCCGGCGAGCTCGCGAAGGTACGCCGAATCCTTGATGTCGGACCCGCTCACCTCGAGACCTCGTGCCAGGAACATCCGTGCGAGGTTCCGCATCCCCGCACCACCCACGCCGACGAGGTGGACCGAACGGACGCCCTCCAGGGAGGGGACCCCGAGCGTCGGGATCGAACCGGCCGGGGGGGACCACAGGCGCCAGTTCAATGGACGACCTCCTCGACGAGATCTGCGATCTGTCGGGCGGCGTCCGGCCGAGCCCACGCTCGCGCCGCCGCCCCCATGGCCTCCAACCGTGCTCGGTCGTCCATGAGCGCAAGGATGCCCGATACGAGCCGCTCCGCCGACAGGTCGGCATCGAGCAGCAGCGTCGCGGCACCCGCGTGCACCACCTCTCGGGCGTTCGCCTCCTGATGGTTCTCGGTCGCGAAGGGGTACGGGACCAAGATCGACGGCAGCCCGCACGCCGCGAGCTCGGCCACGCCGGCCCCCGAGCGCGACACGACGAGTTCCGCGACCGCGAGGGCGAGGTCCATCCGCTCGATGAACGGGACGACGCGCACCGGCACGGGCGCGGTGGCGGCGGGTCCGGCGACCACGTCCTCGTGCTCGGGTCCGGTGCTCACCAGGAGCTGGAGGTCACCGCGCCCCTCGAACAACGGGAGCGCCCCCGCCACCGTCTCGTCGAGATGGAGCGCGCCCAGGCTGCCTCCGACCACCAGGACGGTCCGGCGATCCTCCTCAAGGCCGAACGTGGCGATCGCCTCCTTCGCGAGCGACTCCTTGCGGGCGGGCACGGCCACGATCTCCGGGCGGATCGGGTTCCCGGTCCGCTCGACACGGAGATCACGCGGGAGCCGGGCGGCGGTCGCCTCGAACGTCGTCGCCACCACCTTCGCCCAGCGAGCGGCGATCCGGTTGACCGCGCCAGGGACGCTGTTCTGTTCGATCAGCAGCAAGGGTCGCGACGTCGAGCGGGCAGCGAGGACGCCTGGAGCGCTCGCGAACCCGCCGAACCCGATCACCACGTCGGCGGGGGCGACGATCGGGCGGACGGTCCGTGCCCCCCGGACCGCGAGCATCACGGCCCTCGCAGAGCGCAACGACAGCCGGGTCTGCGCCGAGATCGCCCGGACCGGGACGAAGCGGTACCCGGCGTCGGGGACGAGGGACGCCTCTTGCCCGTCTCCTGCCCCGATGAACGTCACATCGGCGCCGCGACCCCTGAGCTCGCCGGCGACGGCGATCGCGGGGAAGACGTGGCCCGCGGTCCCACCGCCCGCGAGGACCACGTTCACGAGGGCGCCTTCCGAGCGGCACCCGAGCGATCGACCCGCCCACCGGACCCCGCGCGCGCGCTCGCCCGCGCGACGCTCGCCAGCGCTCCGATCCCCGCGAGGGTGACGACCAGCGCGGTGCCGCCGAACGAGACGAGCGGGAGCGGCACTCCGGTGATCGGCAAGAGCCCGGTGACCGCCCCCATGTTGATCACCGTCTGCAGACCGATCCACGACACGATCCCGGCCGCGAGGAGCCGCTCGAAGATGCCCGTGGCGTGCACGGCGATACGGATACCCGCCCAGATCAAGATCCCGAACGCGACGAGGACCACGATCGCGCCGACCGTGCCGAGCTCCTCGCCGATCACGGCGTAGATGAAGTCGGAGTGCGCGTTCGGGAGGAAGTCCCACTTGGCCCGACTGGTGCCGAGGCCGGTGCCCCACCATCCCCCGGACCCGAACGCGATCAGCCCTTGGACGAGCTGATACCCGGAGGTGTCGCGGGTCGCCCAGGGATCGAGCCAGGCTTCGAAGAACCTCGTGCGTCGGTAGGTCTCGCCGACGATCAGGTAGGCGGCGGCGGCGACCCCGATCATCCCGCCCACGAACAGATAGCGGAGGCGAACGCCTGCGGCGAACAACAGCAGGAGGACCGACCCGCACAAGATCACGGTCGTCCCGAGATCTCGCTGCGCCACACCCAGCATCGCGACGATCGCGACCACGGGACCGAGCGGGATCAACAGGTGCTGCAGATCGTCGAGCCTGTCCCACTTGCGCGCCAGGACGGTCGCCGCGAACGCGACGAGACCCAGCTTCGCGAACTCGGACGGCTGAAGGGTCACCGGCCCCAGGTCGATCCACCGTGACGCCCCGTAGAGCGATGTGCCCGACGCCGGATGCGCAGCGATCAGCATCAGCAGCGCGGTCGCTCCGAGCAACGGTGGGCCGATCGCCTTCCAGATCCCGGGCGGCGCCTTCGCGACGAGGACCGCCACCATGACGCCGACGACCGCGTAGGCGGCATGGCGCTGGAAGTACCAGAAGCTGTTGCCGTCGTACCCCTGCGCGGCAGACACGGACCCCGCGGACAGGACCATCACGAGCCCGGCCAGGGTGAGGAACGCCGCCGAGCCGCCGAGCAGCATCAGATCGCGCCGGGCGACACGGGCCGGATCGAGCACCGGGCCCCGTGACGGAGGGCGCACGACCCGAAGGGCCGGACGGACCGGCGCACCATCCCTCGGCGCGGGCTTCGCCGTGCCCGCACGCGCATCGCGAGCCGCTGACGGCTCACGACCGGGCATCGCTCGCCTCCGCCTGGTTGAGCGCTCGCGCGGCCGCGGCGAACCGGTCGCCGCGCTCCGCGTAGTCGCGGAACTGGTCCCAGCTCGCGCACGCAGGCGCGAGCAGGACGGTGACGCCGGCGGCCGCCTCACGGGCGGCGATCCGCGTCGCCTCTTCGATGCTGCCGGCAGGATGCACCGGGACGAGCCCCCGGAACACGGCGGCGACGTCCGGTCCGCTCTCACCCAGCGACACGACCGCGACCAGGCGATCGGCTCGAGTGGCGAGGGCCGACAGGTCCTGGCCCTTCGCGCGGCCCCCGGCGATCAGCACCGCGCGCTCGACACCGTCGAGAGCCGCGAGCGCCGCGTGGACGTTCGTGGCCTTCGAATCGTCGACGAACCGCACCCCCTCGACCTCGGCGACGACCTCGCCCCGATGTCGTCCCGGCACGAACCCCGCGAGGCCGCGACGCACAGCCTCGGGAGCGACCCCGAAGGCGAGCGCGGCAGCCGCCGCGGCCGCGGCATCCTGGCGATACCCCGCCCTCGTGCCGTCCACCGGACCCAGAGGGGTCGCTGTCTCGGGCGCGACCAGCTCGTCGCCGTCGTAGCCGACCTCGCCCTCGGACGGAGGTCCGCCACGGAACCAGACCACACGGCACGGCGCCGCGGCGGAGATCCGTGACGCGAGCGGGTCGTCCCGGTTCCCCACGTGGGTGTCACCCTCGCCCTGGTGCGCATGGATCCGTGCCTTGGCCTCGACGTAGGCATCGAAGGTTCCGTGCCAATCCAGGTGGTCGGGGGCCACGTTGAGCAGGACGGACACCTTCGGGTGGAAGGACTCCTGGAGCGCGAGCTGGAAGGAGGAGACCTCGACCACGAGCGCGTCGTGACCCCCCCGTGCCGCCGTCGGGAACGACAGGCCGATGTTGCCGCAGGCGACGGCGTCGAGACCACCTGCCCGCAGGCAGGCCGCGAGCATCCCGGTCGTCGTCGTCTTGCCGTTCGTCCCGGTCACCGCCAGGTACGGCGCCTCGGTCAGTCGAGCTCCGAGCTCCATCTCGCCCCACACCGGCAGACCACGGTCGCGGGCCCACACCACCACCTCAGCCGAGGGGGGGACTCCTGGGCTGACCACCACGAGGGTCGCTCCCTCGAGGTCGGACGGGTCATGGCCGCCAGCCCGCATCTCGGCTCCGAGCGACTGAAGGCGCGCGGCGTCGATCAGGCGATCGGCAGGGCGCACGTCGGTGACCCGGACCTCAGCGCCCTCCGCGAGCAGCGCTTCGGCGGCCGCCACCCCCGCCACCCCGGCACCGACCACGAGGGCGCGCTCCCCCGCGAACCTGGCGGTCACCCGAGACCTCCACGGGCGATGAAGTCGGCGTAGAACAACCCGATCCCGATCGCCGAGCAGAGCCCCGCCACGATCCAGAAGCGCACGATCACCGTGAACTCGGGCCAGCCCGACAGCTCGAAGTGATGGTGGATCGGAGACATCTTGAACACGCGGCGTCCGAACCCGCGGAACGCGATCACCTGCGCGATCACCGACAGGGTCTCGAGCACGAACAGCCCGCCCAGGATCACGAGGAGCAGCTGGGTGTTCGTCACGATCGCGAGGGCTCCGAACAAGCCGCCGAGGGCGAGGGACCCCGTATCGCCCATGAAGATCCTCGCGGGGGCGGCGTTCCACCACAGGAACCCCGTGACCGAGCCCACCATGGCCGCGGCGACGATCGCGGCGTCCTGGAGATCGACGCCGTTCACCGAGTAGCACCCGGCCGCGTCGGCGAGCAGCGCGCACGTGTGGCGGAACTGCCAGAAGGCGATGAAGATGTACGCGCTCAGGACCAGGATCGACGAGCCCGCGGCCAGCCCGTCGAGCCCGTCGGTGAGGTTCACGGCGTTCGACGAAGCCGTCAGCACGAAGAACGCCCACACGAAGAAGAACACACCGAGTCCGATCGCGGCGGGACGGACGAACGACAGGTTCGTCGACACGCCGGTGTCGTCCTTCGTGAGCACGACGATCACGGCGAACGCCATCGACACGATCGCGGTACCCAGGAACTTCTGCGACTTCGTGAGGCCGAGAGAGCGCCGCCTTCGGACCTTCGTGAAGTCGTCCAGGAAGCCGACGATCCCGAACCCGATCGCGGCCAGCACGAGGGCCAAGCCGGTCACCGTGAACCGTTGCGTCGTCGCGCGCGATGCGAGGTAGCCCAGGACGAGCCCCGCGAGCATCACGATGCCCCCCATCGTGGGGGTCCCCATCTTCTCCATGTGGGTGTGAGGTCCGTCCTCCCGGATCCGCTGGCCCCATCCCCACACCGTGAACGCGCGGATCGCGACCGGGGTACCGAGGAGGGTCACGCCCAGGCCGATCGCGGCTGCCACGAGGATCGAGATCACCGCAGGGCCTCCGCGAGCCGTTCCAGACCTGCCACGCGGGACGCCTTGACCAAGACGAGGTCCCCTGGCCGAGCGTGTGCGCGGACGTCGTCGAGCGCCGCCGCGGCGTCCGGGTAGGACGCGACGTCATCGGGGGGGACCCCTTCGCGCATCCCGGCGACGGCGATCGCCTCGGCATCGGACCCCACCGTGACGAGCCGGTCGACGCGGAGCCTCGCCGCGAGCTCACCGACCCGCTCGTGCGCCTCCATCGAGATGTCTCCCAGCTCGGCCATCGGACCGAGGACCGCGATCAAGGCTGCGTCCCCGGCCATCCATCGCGCGGTCCTCAAGGCGGCGGCCACGGATTCCGGGTTCGCGTTGTACGCGTCGTTCACGACCCGGACACCGTCGCCGGTCGTGAAGGTCTCCATCCGCCAGTGCGAGAGCTCGGCGCGCCCGAGCGCGGTGGCGGCCGATGCGAGCGAGACCCCGACCTCCAGTCCGACCGCCACCGCCGCGAGGGCGTTGGGCACCATGTGGTCTCCAGGCACGCCCAGACGCACCGGTACCTGCCCGCTCTCGGTCCGGAGCTCGAACGTCGCCCGACCGTCGCGATCGAGGGACACGTCGACCGCCCGCACGTCCGCGTCACCCGTGCGGCCGAACGTCACGACACGGCCCGCGCACCGGTCGCGATACGAGGCCACGACGGGATCATCCGCGTTGAGGACGGCGACGCCGTCGGACCCCAGCGCCTCGACGGGCTCCGCCGACGCGGCGACGATCGTGCCCCACGAGCCGAAAACCTCCATGTGCGCGACGCCCACGTTCGTGACGACGGCGATCCCCGGCCGCGCGATCCGGCAGAGCAGCGCGACGTCGCCCTCGTGACGCGCCCCCAGCTCTGCCACGATCACCTCGGTCCCGGGCGGCGCTCCCAACAGGGTCACCGGCAGACCGATCTCGTTGTTGAACGATGCCGGGCTCGCGTGGGTCCGCCGGCCGGTCGCACAGATCGCCGCGGCCATGTCTTTCGTCGACGTCTTCCCGTTCGCGCCCGTGATCCCCACCACCGTGCCGTCGAACCGGTCGCGCTCGTCGGCGGCGAGCCTCAGCAACGCCTCTCCCGTCGCCCGCACGTACACGGCGGGACCGTCGACCTGCGCCCCGTCTCGGACGAGCACGCCGGCGGCACCGCGCTCGAGAGCCTCCGGAACGAACCGGTGCCCGTCGGTGTGCTCACCGGGCAGGGCCACGAACAACGCGCCGGGACCAGCCACTCTGGAGTCGGTGGCGAGCCACGTGACCTCGGTATCAGGCCCGAGATGCAGACCGCCGACCGCGGCCGCCACGTCGGACATCGAGCGTGCCCTCATCCGCGACCCCCCGCCCGCAGAGCGTCCCGAACGACCTCTCGGTCGTCGAACGCGAGCACGTCGTCGCCGATCTCCTGGGAGGACTCATGGCCTTTGCCCGCGATCACCACGACGTCGCCGGGACCGGCTTCGGCCACCGCGGCTGCGATCGCCGCGCGGCGGTCAGGCTCGATGCGGTAGGCCCCTCCCCCGGCCACGGCTCCCGGGACGATCTCGCCGATGATCGCGAGTGGATCCTCGTGACGCGGGTTGTCGCTCGTCAGGATCGTCAGATCGGCCTCGGAGGTGGCGGCCTCCCCCATCAAGGGACGCTTCGCATGGTCGCGATCGCCGCCGCAACCGAACACCACGATGAGGCGTCCCGCCGCGAGCGGGCGTGCACCCCGGAGCACGCTCAGGATGCTATCCGGCGTATGCGCGTAGTCCACCACCACGAGGAAGTCCTGTCCCTCCTGGACCGGTTCCATGCGCCCGGGCACCACGGGGAGGGTCCCCAGGGCTTCGGCCGCCGCGGCCCGGTCGATCCCGAGGGCTTCGGCCGCCGCGATCGCGGCGAGGCAGTTCCAGACGTTGAAACGCCCGCGCAGCCGAGAGCGGACCCGCGCACCCGGGAGGGAGAACGCGACCCCCGCCCCATCGGCCACGACGTCGGTTGCGCGGAGATCGGCCTCGGCATCGACCCCGAACGTCGTCAGCGGGATCCGGGGCTCGTCCAGGAGCCGGCGCCCGAAGCGATCGTCGCCGTTGACGGCCCCCCGCGCGGCCATCTCGGGGGTGAAGAGCCGGGCCTTCGCGTCGAAGTACGCGTCCATCGAGGGGTGGTAGTCGAGGTGATCCTGGGAGAGGTTCGTGAAGACGGCGACGTCCACACGGACACCGTCCACGCGGTGCTGCGCGAGGGCATGCGACGAGACTTCCATCGCCACGGTCTTCACGCCGTCATCGCGCATGCGCGCGAGGAGCCGGTGGAGGTCCGGCGCCTCGGGGGTGGTCCGCTCGAGCGGGACCGCGCGGCCGCGTATGCGCGCACCGGTGGTGCCGATCACACCGGGCGCGACGCCGACGCCAGCCAAGATCGCCTCGATGAGGTAGGTGGTGGTCGTCTTCCCGTTCGTCCCGGTGACGCCCACGGTCTCCATCGACTCGCTCGGGCGGCCGAACACGACCGCGGACATCGGGCCCATCGCGGCACGCACCGAGGCGACCAGCAGCTGGGGGGCATCGATGTTGAGGAGCCGCTCCACCACGAAGGCTCGGGCTCCCGCGGCGAGCGCGACGTCGGCGAGATCGTGGCCGTCGGCGTGTTCCCCACGGACGCAGAAGAAGAGCGACCCCGGTCGGACGGAGCGGGAGTCGTAGGCGGCTTCGGTGACGGGCGTCGCCGGGTCGCCGAAGACCTCAGCGCCGGCGGCGACCGCCACCGTCGCGACGGGGACGGGGGGGAAGGTCGGCTCCACCGATGGCGAGCCTACCTGTCCACCGGCCGCGATCATGGAGCCTGGAGCACGTGAGGCGGAAGCTTCACGGGAGGAGCCGGCTCGATCCCCAGACGCTGGATCGCGTACCGCGCGACCTCCTGGAACAGCGGCGCCGCCGCGACGCCGCCGTAGACGGTACGCGGTTCGTCGAGGATCGCCGCCACGACGATGCGGGGACGCGACGCTGGCAGGAACCCGATGAAGGAGGCGACGTAGCGATCGGTGTATCGGCCGTTCTCGCCGATCTTCTTCGCGGTGCCCGTCTTGCCGGCCACCTGGTAGCCAGGGATCTGCGCGTTCTCGCCGGTGCCGTCCTGCACCACGTAGGCGAGCATCCTCGTCAGGATGTCCGCGGTCTCCTGTCGGATCACGCGCCGCCGCGCCGACGGGTCGGCGTCGATCACCGTGCCGTCGGCCTCCACGATCCCGCGGACCAGCCGCGGCTGAACCCAGACGCCGCCGTTCGCGACCGTCGCGTAGACCGACGCCATCTGCATCGGGGTGACCGCGACCCCGGCACCGTAGGAGACCGTCGCCCGGGTCAGGTCGCTCCACTCGCCGTCCGGTGGCATCAATCCGGAGGCCTCACCGGGGAACCCGACCCCGGTCGGCTCACCGAACCCGAACCGCGCGAAGGCGTCCGCCATCGCCTGGGAGCCGACGCGGTCAGCGACGAGCGAGCTCCCGATGTTGCTGGACTCGGCGATGATGTCGCCGAGGGTCATCGACTGCACGGCGTGCGGGTGCGAGTCGTGGATCGTGCGTCCGTCGATCTCACGGGTGTCCGGGACGCTGAACCGCTCCGTCGGGGACACGACCTGCTCCTCGAGCGCCGCGGCCGCGGTGATCACCTTGTTCACCGACCCCGGTTCCCATGTGTCGGTCACCGCACGGTTCGACCACGTCGTCGACGGGAACTCTCCGAACCGGTTCGGATCGAACCACGGCGCCGAGGCCATCGCGTACACGTCTCCGGTCACCGGATCCATCACGACGATCGTGCCAGCCTTCGCCCCGTTGTCGCGGATCGCCTCCTGCAATGCCCGCTGGGCCTGGAACTGGATCTGCCGGTCGATGGTCAAGATCAGGTCCGAGCCTGCCTGTGGTTCGGCGACGACGTCGACCCCGCCCGCGATCTCCTGCCCCTGCGCCGACAGCTCGACCGTCCGTTCACCGGGGTCGCCGGCCAGGAGGGATTCGTACTTCATCTCGAGTCCCGTCAGCCCCTCGCCGTCTACCCCGACGAAACCCAGCACCTGGGACGCGACGGAGCCCGCCGGGTAGTAGCGCTTGTGCACGGGCAGCATCCCCACGCCGGGGAGCCGGAGCTCGGCGAGCCGGTCGGCGACCTCTCGGTCGACGTGACGGTCGAGGTAGGCGAACGTCGTGTCGGTCCGCGCCAGGGTGTCACGCACCTCGGCCGGTTTCAGGCCGAGGATCGGCGCGATCAGACGGGCCTGCGCCCCTGCGTCGACCACCTGCGTCGGATCGACGTAGACGTCGAGGGCCTCGAGGCTCATCGCCAGCGGGGTCCCCACGCGATCGACGATACGCCCGCGGGAGGCAGGCAGCTCGAGTACGCGGATCCGCTGTTCCTGCCCCATCGCCGCGTAGGCGCGGGACTCTCGCACCTGGAGCATCCCGAGGCGGCCGATCACGAACCCGAGGGCCAGGACGAACACCCCCATCAAGGCGACGAGGCGCCGGACCGGCGGACGGGTCACGCCGCCGGATCCTCCTCGACCGGCGCGACGGTCAGCACCACCACGTTGTCGGGCATCACGAGTCCCGCACGGCGGGCCCACGACTGCACCCTGGCGGGTGACGATCGCTCCGCGACCTCCTTCGTCAGGATCTCGTGCTCCTGCGTGAGAGCGCCGATCCGGTCGCGCAGCTCGTCCATCCGGAAGCCGCCCTGGACGACGAGCGCGGAGACCGACACGATCCCCACGACCATCGCACCGATCACGACCGAGGTCAGGACCCAGAACGCGAGGGTGGACCCGCGGCGCGCCCGCCGGAGAGGGGAAGGAGGGGAGGAGGTGAGCGGGCGCGCCGCGGGCGCACGCGTGGGACGCGCACGATCGGGGCCTGGTGCGGGCGAGGTCTGGCGCTGCCGCGGCGTGGGCTCGAGCCGCCGGGCGGGGACGCTCATGCGGCCACCTCCAGGCGCTCGGCCGCCCGCAGCTTCGCGCTGCGGGCTCGCGGGTTGCGGTCGACCTCGTCGGGGGTCGGGACGAGGGGCTTCTTCGTGAGGACCCGGACGCGCTCGTCGTCGCGGAAGCCGCGCTTGACGAGACCGTCCTCGAGCGAGTGGTACGAGATCACGACCACGCGGCCACCGGGGCCGAGGAGACCGACCGCCCGAGGCAGGGAGGCGGCGAGCTCCTCGAGCTCCCGGTTGACCGCGATGCGGAGCGCCTGGAACGTGCGACGCGCGGGGTGGGGGCCCCCCGGACGCTTCCCCACGGCGCTCACGATGGCGGCGGCGAGATCGTCGGTCGTCGAGATCGGACGCCGACGGACGATCGCGGCGGCGATCCGGCGAGAGCGACGCTCGTCGCCGAAGCGATAGATCACGTCGGCGAGCTCCTGTTCGGGCAGGGTGTTCACGAGGTCCGCGGCCGTCGGACCGGGCTCGCCGGCCCCCGGGCCCATCCGCATGTCGAGCGGCGCGTCACTGCGGTACGAGAACCCGCGCTCGGCCCGGTCGAGCTGCATCGACGAGACCCCGAGGTCGAACAGGACGCCGTCGGCGAGCTCCCCGACGACCTCCTCGTCGACCTCCGAGAACGCCGTGGCGACGATCCGGACCCGATCTCCGAAGCCGGCGAGGCGGGTGCGAGCCTCCCGGATCGCCTCAGGATCGCGGTCGATGCCGACCACACGGCCGACGCCAGCATCCAGTAGCGCGGCTGCGTGGCCACCCGCGCCCAAGGTCATGTCGACGACCAGGCCGCGGTCCCCGAGGAAGCTGACGACCTCGGAGACCATCGCGGGCTCGTGCGTGGGCGCCCGTTCGGACACCCTCAGCCCACCCGACCCACGAAGACACCGAAGCCGATCGACGCGAGGAGCGTCAGCCCCGTCATCGCCAGCAGCGAGAGGCTCTGACGGACCTCGGCGCCCAGCTTGGTTCCCTGCGGTTGCATCGTGTTCGTTCCTTCCGTGTTCGGTGCGATCAGCGGCTCGAGCCTTGACCGGGTTCGAGCGTGCCTGCCTGGTACGCGCCCGAGTACGCGTCCAGGTACCGGTCGTACGCCTCGCGATCCCAGATCTCCATCCGGTCGCGGACGCCGAGCACGACGACCTCTTTGGTGATGCCGACCGCCTCCCGGAGACGGCCCGAGATCGTCAAGCGGCCTTGTCCGTCGAGCTTCGCTTCGTCGGACGAACCGAAGAAGATCCGCGAGTAGGCGCGCCCGTCCGCGTCGGAAAGGGGGGACGCGGACACCTCGTCGGACCGCCGCTCCCATTCGACCCTGGGGAAGGCGAAGAGGCACCCGTCTTGGCCAACCGTCAGCCAGGCACCGTCGGCGAAGGCCTCACGGAACCTCGCCGGCAGCGACACACGCCCCTTCGGGTCGAGCTGGTAGCTGTGCGTGCCGAGGAGTTCGGTCACGCGTCCTCCCCTTTCCTCCACATCGGGCCACGTTTATGCCACCAACACTCCACCAGCGTCAATGGAAGATGGGCCCGAACTGCTGTTCGGTCGCCCGGTGGGATGTCGAAGACGAGACGTGCCGAGGCGCCCGAGAGGACGGTCCGAGGGGTGGATCTCCCTACGGAGCGCTCAGCCCAGGTACGGTTCCCAGCCTGGTTCGAGCCGGCCGAGCGTCAGACGGAACCCGTCGGACGGCGCGAACGGCTGGCGGTGGAGGTGGTACCCCGCCTCGGCCGGCGTCCGGTCCATCTTCTTCGCGTTGCACCGCCGGCAGGCGGCCACGACGTTCTCCCAGATGTGGAGTCCACCGCGTGAGCGAGGAACGACGTGGTCGAGGTTCTCCGCCGCGCCCCCGCAGTACTGACACGTCCACGCGTCCCGGGCGAACACCGCGCGCCGGGTCAGCGGCGCGTGGGCACGGAACGGGACGTGGACGAACCTGCGCAGACGTACGATCGACGGTGCCTCCACCTCGACGTGCTCAGCACGGAAGATCGCCCCGTTCGACAGGACGACCTCGGCCTTGTCCTTGAGGACGAGCACCACCGCCCGCCGCGCGGGAACGACCGCCAGCGGCATGTCCGTCGCGTTCAGGACGAGCGCGCGCCCCATCGTGGGGCAGTGTACGCGGTCCCCGCCGTGCGACGGTCTGCCCTCCGCGACGGATCACAACCGTGTAATCTCCATCCTCGAGGGTCCGGCCCGGACGGGATGCCTGGAGTTGCGAACAGGGGCCGCGCGGGGCGTCCGCCGCCCAGGTCGGGCCCTCCTTCGTCCTCAACCCGCGTTGGTCCCTGGAACGGAACCCCCCTGTGGCCGTACCATGGCCGGTACGCCCGGGCCAGGCGCCTCGGCGACGCCAAGGAGGGCGCGCGTGGAGCAGCGACGATCACGAGACTGGGAGGCGTTCGCCGCACGGTTCACTTCGATCGAACGGAACGTCGAGCAGGTCGTCCGCGGCAAGCAGCATGAGATCCGTCTCGCCCTCGTGACGCTGGTGGCAGAGGGCCACCTGTTGATCGAGGATGTCCCCGGCGTCGGGAAGACGATGCTGGCGAAGGCGATCGCCCGCTCGATCGACTGCTCGTTCCGGCGGATCCAGTTCACGCCGGACATGCTGCCCACCGACATCACCGGTGTGAACGTCTTCAACCAGGAGCACGGGGACTTCGAGTTCCGTCCCGGCGCGGTGTTCGCGAACATCGTGCTGGGCGACGAGATCAACCGAGCTTCCCCGAAGACCCAGTCCGCGCTGCTCGAGTGCATGGAGGAGCGCCAGGTCACGATCGATGCCCACACTCATCCGCTCGGTACGCCCTTCATGGTGATCGCGACGCAGAACCCCGTAGAGCACGAGGGGACCTACCCTCTGCCGGAGGCGCAGCTCGATCGGTTCATGTTGAGGCTGTCGATCGGGTATCCGAGCCCCGAGGTCGAGATCGACATCCTCGCGACCCACGGCAGCGGACATCCGCTCGACGACATCGGGCCGGTCACGGACTCGCGAGGCGTCGCCGACCTGATCTCGCAGGCGCACCTCGTCCACGCAGCACCCGCGATCCGACGGTACATCGTGGACGTCGTGGAGGCGACACGTCGCGATCCGGCGATCCACCTGGGAGCGAGCCCTCGCGCCTCGATCATGCTCCTGCGCGCGTCGAGGGCCCTCGCTGCCGCCGACGAGCGCGACTTCGTGATCCCCGACGATGTGAAGGCGCTCGTCGTTCCGACCCTCGCTCACCGGATCATCATCACGGCCGACGCAGCGATGACAGGTCGCTCCCCGGCCATGGTCCTGCGCGACCTGGTCGAGGAGGTCCCCGTGGCGGTCTCGGAGACGCCCTGATGCTAGGCCCCCGAGGGATCAGCGTCTCCCTCGTGGGGCTGGCGATGTGGTTCACGGCGCGGGTGATCGGCTCGCCGGGACTCGAGGTCGTGTCGATCGGACTCGCGCTGCTCCCGTTCCTCGCCGCCCTCTTCGTCCGCTTCACCCCCCGGCGGCTCGAGATCCGCCGTCGGCTCTCCGAGGTCCGGGTCGCCCCCGGGACCCGCGTCAACGTCGATATCGAGATCCGCAACGGCGCGTCCGCGCGCACCCCGCTGCTCCTGCTCGAGGACAGGCTCCCTGCGGCGCTCGGGCGCCCGGCTCGGCTCGTCGTCACGAACGTGCCGCCGCGTGGACGCCAACGGGTCGGGTACACCGTGCTCCCCCAATCCCGTGGCCGATACGGGATCGGGCCGCTCTGGGTGGACGTGACGGATCCGTTCGGGCTGACGAGAGGGCGCGTGCGGGTCGATCGAAGTGACGAACTGCTCGTCACTCCGGAGGTCGAAGACCTGACCACCGCGCCCGAAGCCACGACCGGGCACGGTGTCGGGGCCGCACGCGCGCGCCAGCTGATGCGCACCGGGGAGGAGTACTTCACGATGCGGTCCTACCAAGAAGGCGACGACCTCCGCCGGATCCACTGGCCCTCGGTCGCGCGCACCGGCGAGCTGATGATCCGCCAGAACGAGGCCTCGCGCCGGGCGAGCGCGCTCGTGTTCCTCGACGATCGGGAGACCGGACTCGGCCCCGCACACGGACCGGCGTTCGAACGAGCCGTCTCGTGCGCCGCGAGCGTCGGCATGCTCCTGCTCGAGGAGCACTTCACCCTCCGGTTCGCGACCCCCGAACTGGTCGCGACCCCGGTGTCGGAGGACCGGTTCCTGGACGTCCTTTCGCGTCTGGGCGCAGGCAAGAGCCGCACCCTCGCCCCGGCCCTGGTGAACCTACGGGTCGCGGCCTCACCGGAGGCGTCGCTCGTGCTGGTGGGACCTCCGCCCGCACCTCAAGAGCTCCCTGGTCTGGTACGCGCCGCGACCGGGTACGGACCGAAGCTCGCGATCTTGGTCCAGCCCGCCGACCCCACCACCGCTCCACCCAGCCGCCGCACCGCGATCGAGGGCCGGTCCACACAGGCCGTCCTCGCGCTGTCTCGCTCCGGCTGGGATGTCCTTCTCCTGACCCCCTCCACGAGGCTCGCCGAACGATGGCACACCCCACGGGAACGTCCGCTCGCGTACAACGCCTGACGACCCTCGTCGCGGTGATCGCCGTGGCGGTGTCGTCGGGCCTCGCGTACGGCCGTATCTACCAGGGCGCCGCGACCACCATCATCATGACCGGGGTCGGCGTTGCCTCCGGGGTACTCGCCTGGGCGTTCGAACGGCGGAGCCTGCTGCTCGCGACCGCCGTGAGCGCCGCGGTGCTCGTGCTCACCGTGACCTGGCTCGTGTTCCCGGAAACGACGTGGTACGGACTGCCCACCCTCGACACGCTCCGCGCGATCGGTGAGGCCGCCGGTCAGGTGGGTGAGGAAGCGCGGCTGCGTGTGAGCCCGACCGAACCGATCGACCCGTTGGTGATGGCGGGTCTCGTCGGCGTGTGGGCCGCGCTCTTCTCCTGCCACGCACTCGCCTTCCGCGCCGGCAGTCCCCTGTTGGCGCTCGTTCCACCGCTCGCCCTGGTCGTGTTCGCCGACAGCGTGCTCGACGAGGTCGTCCGTCCCGTCTACGGGGTGCTCTTCCTCGTGGCCGGCCTCGCGGTGGTGTTCGCCGACGCGATGCGCCGCCTCCAGGGATGGGGCCCGATCTGGACCGGCCCCGGGCGCACGACCCGGCTCCTGCCGTCCACCGGCCGTGGTGCGCGCAGGATCGCCGTCACGGCCGTCGCGGCGGCTGCGATCGCGCCGTTCGTGATGCCCGGGTTCGGAGGCAAGGCGGTGATCGACATCTCGGCGGTCAATCAGGACGACCGTGTGCGGGTGAGCCCACTGGTCTCCGTCGCTGCCCGGCTGACGAGCGGCGAGCCCGTCGACGTCTTCGAGGTCGCGACCGAAGCGCCGTCCTACTGGCGGATGACGGCCTTGGAGCGGTTCGACGGGATCGAGTGGTCGCCCGGCGATGAGCCGGCGATCGCGCTCACCCCCGGACAGGATCTCGCCGCCGCGACCGGCCGCGAGGTCGAGGCGACCTTCACGGTCCTGAACGACGTCGGGTACGACTGGCTCCCGATGGGGGTGCGGCCCCGCTCGGTGGACATCGACGTCCCCGTCACGTGGGCGGCAGACACCGAGACCTTGCGGACCGAGGAGCCGCTCGACGCGGGCGACGCATACGGCGCCTCGTTCACGTTGCCCGCCCCCGACGCGGACCAGCTCGCGGACGAGGTGTTCCCTGATCCATCTGCCTACCCCGAGCTGGTGCAGCTCCCCGAAGACCTTCCCCCCGAGATCGAGGCGATCGCCCAGGAGTGGACCGAGGACGCAGCGAACGACTACGAGCGCATCGAGGCGATCGAGGCCCGGTTCAACGACGTGGCGAACTTCCAGTACAGCCTCGACGTGTCACCCCGGGAGGACGGCGAGTCACTCCTGGAGTTCCTCACGATCAGCAAGCGCGGGTTCTGCCAGCAGTTCGCGAGCGCGATGGCGGTGATGCTCCGAACGCTCGGGATCCCCGCACGGGTCGCCGTCGGCTACACGCAGGGGACGATCGTCGGGACCGGCGACGTCCGTCGGGTCGGCACCGACGACCTGCACGCGTGGGTCGAGGTGCGGTTCCCGACCTTCGGGTGGCTCCCGTTCGAGCCCACGCCAGGGCGAGCGAACCCCGCGATGGCGTCGTACGCGGCCGGGGCCGGCGTCGCCCCCGGCGAGGAACGCGACGGCGCCTGCACCCGCAGGATCGCGAACGACCCGGACTGCCTCGACCAGCCCACCGACAGCCCCGAACGCCCGCGCCCGAGCGAGGATCCGTTCGCCGGAGACGAGCTGTCCGGAACCGGGGGGAACGACCGACGGTTCGGTCAGCCCGCGGCGATCGCGGCGGGTCTGCTCGCCGCGGCCGGGCTCTTCGTGGTCGCGGTTCCGGCACGGCGGGTATGGCGTCGGCATCGGCTCGTGCGACGCGCCGGGGACGAGCCCCGCCGGCTGATCCTCGCGAGCTACGACGTGTTCGCCGATCGCGCAGCCGAACTGGGGCTGCCACGCGGTGTCGGCGAGACGCCGCGCGAGTACGCACGCAGGGTCGTCGAGGACGGTCGGGTGGGAGACGGACGGGTCGATCGGCTCGCGACCCTCACGACACGGGCCGCCTACGCCCCACAGGAGCCGTCGACCGAGGATGCTCTCGATGCCGCTGCAGATGCCCAGGTGGTGCTCCAGGAACTGACGAGCGCGACGCCGCTGCGACGGAGGGTCGCCGGCCGACTGCGGCTGCGGTAGCGCGCCGGGTCAGGTGCCGGTAGCGGTGTGCGCCGCGGCTTCGCGAAGGGCTCGGACGAACCGGTCGCGGTCCTCCTGGAACGACCGCACGTTCGTCGAAACCGATGTGGCGATGTCGTCGATCGCGACGAAGAACGCCATCTGCCCCTCCTTCAGGGCGTCCATCACCTCGCCGTCGCGCCTGCAGATCTTGAAGATGCTCTGCCCGTCGGTGACCAGCTGTACCTCGGACAGATGCTTGTCCAGCCCGGCCTTCGTGTTGAGGAACGTCCACGACCGCCGCACCCGCTGCAGCGACATCCCCCCGTCGAGCAAGGACTTCACGACGCGCAGCGCGACGAGGTCACGGAACGCGTAGAGCCGTGGGATACCCGGACGCCCGCCGGTGCTCTGGACCGACGGCTGCACCAGTCCGATCTGGTCCCAGTACCTGAGCTGTCGGGGGGTGCAGCCCGTGAACTTGCAGGCCTGGTGAGCCGTGAATCCCTCCATCCCGACGCGCGCCTTTCCTGTCTCGTCGATCCTGCCTGCCGTCGGGCGAGACCGGCGGGGAGACGGTCGCGCGCCCTTTGGGGGAAGGGGACCACTGTGTACAACGCGGCGAGCGACGGTGGCAAGCGCCGAGCGTAGGACGGCTGACAAACCACCCGGTTGGACTACCCAGCGACCGACGGACGAGCCGGAGCGAGGTCCGCGAAGGTTCGCGTCAGGCGCCGCGGAAGCGCTCGGCGAGGCGTCCGAGGAGCGCGGTGATCGAGAAGCCGCCCTCGTCCTGCAGCTGTCGCAGCTGGTCGCGTCCGAGCTGCCCCAAGGACCGGTAGACCACGAGGGCCGACACGAGCATCACGACGAAGCCGGCCGCCGCGATCCATACCGACACCACGAACAGCAGGAGCATCAGCATGCCCACGACGAAGGCTCCGGCGGCGAGCCGGATCCGGCGCGCCAGGTGGGTGTACAGGTCGGTGCGACCGACCTGCTCCACCAGGCGAGGATCTTCCTCGGCCAGGCGGCGCTCGATCTCGTCGAGGATCCGTTGCTCGTGGTCGCTCAGCGGCATGTCCGGTCGCCCCTCGTCGGTCGTTGGGGTCGGCTCCTCATCGATTATAGGGAGGCGGGCCGGATCGACGGAACCCCGGGTCCCGATCGCCGCGGTGTCCAAGGTCCAAGAGGGTCGCCTGGGTGGCCGCGCCCACCCCGAATCGGCGCTGGATCCGGTCGAGCGTCCGTTCGACGTCGCCCCAGCGTTCGCCGTGGAGGAGGGCGAGCTGCTCGGCACCGGCCGATACGAGGCCGCTCCCTTGCACCCCGAGCAGCCGGATCCGCCGCCGGTCGCCCGGGAGCGCCCGGTACATCGCCAGGGCCACGTGGTAGAGCTCCGCACCCACGTCGGTCGGGTCGGACAGGGTCCTGGCACGCGTGAGGGTGGTGAAGTTCGCGAGCCGCGCCTTCAGCGTGACCGTCCTCGCCCGGTAGCCGTCCTCGCGGAGCCTCGCCGCGACCTTGCCAGACAGGTGCAGGAGCTCCCGAGCGATCTCGTCTTCATCGTCGAGGTCGCGGTCGAACGTCTCCTCGTGCCCGATCGACTTCGGCGCCTCGTAGGGAACGACCGCTCTGTCGTCCACCCCGTGAGAGAGCTCCTCCAGATGCCTCGCGCTCGCCTCGCCGAGCAGCCGCTCCAGGACGGGACGCGGGGTGCGGGCGAGATCGCCCACCGTGCGGATCGCCAGCCGCCCCAGGAGGTCGCCGGTCTTCTCCCCCACACCCCACAACCGCCCCACCGGCAGCGGCTCCAGGAACGCGAGCGTCTCGTCGGCCCGGACGTGGAGCAGCCCGTCGGGCTTGCGATGGTCGGAGGCCAGCTTCGCCACGAACTTCGTCGCCGCCACGCCGACGGAACACGTGACGCCGACCTCTCGTGCCACGTCGGCGCGGATCCGGCGCCCGATCGCGGGCGGGTCGCCGAACAGGCGGGTCGCGCCGCCGACGTCGAGGAACGCCTCATCGAGGGAGATCGGCTCCACCAGTGGCGTGTACGACAGCAGCACCTCACGGAACCGGTTCGAGTGGATCCGGTAGGCCTCGAAATCGGAGGCGACGAAGATCCCATCCGGGCAGAGGCGGCGGGCACGAACGGCGGGCATGGCCGAGCGGACCCCGTAGGCGCGCGCCTCGTAGGACGCGCTCGCCACGACACCACGGGGACCGGTGCCGCCCACGATCACGGGCTTGCCCTTGAGCGAGGGGTCCTTGAGGACCTCGACCCCCGCGTAGAACGCGTCGAGATCGACGTGCAGGATCGGTTCAGGGGGCCGAGCGGTCATCCGCCGCCGTCACCTCCCGGCTGGCTCGTGCCTCGGCCCGCAGACCCGCGGCGCCCAGCACGGCGATCACGACGCCCGACGCGACGAGGGTGGGGCCAACCACCACGATCGTGCCGAGCCCGAGGATCACGAGCGAGCTCGCGAGTCCTGCCGATTCCTGCAACGCGACGAAGACGCTCGTGACCCGACCCCGTTGATCCTCCGAGATCACCCGCTGGATCAAGGCGAGCAGCGGCGGGAAGAACAGCGCGAACCCCACGCCCGACAGCGCGCTCGCGGCCAGGGCGATCGGGTAGGAGCCCACGGCGGTATAGACGAAGATGCCGGCGCCGACGAGCACGACACCGATGCACACGAGGGCGGCCTCGCGACCCGACAGACCTCGAGCTCTGGTCACCCAGACCGCGCCAGCGAACGCCCCGACTCCGTGCGCCGCCCAGAGGTAGAGCAGGGCCGCATCCTCGCGTCCGAGCGTGTCCTTCACGAACAACGGCTCGAGGATGAAGAACACGCTGATCAGCGTCCAGCTCACGGACGTGAGCACCAGGAGGATCCGCAGCTGTGGGTGACGCCACGCGGCAGCCGCCCCGTGACGGAGGTCGCCGAGCGACATGGATGGGCGCTCCCCATGCTGGCGGACGTCCGGCAGGCCGATGAGCACGCCGATCGACACGAGCGCCGACGATGCAGAGAACCCGTAGGCGACGTCGGCGCCGAAGGCATCGATCAGCCACCCGCCGCCCAGCGAGCCGACCACGATCGCGGCCTGGAAGGCGGTCGCGATCGCGCCGTTGGCGGCGACGAGCCGATCCTCGGGCACCAGCAGGCCGGTGAGCGCCGAGCGCGACGGCTCGATCGTGGCGAACGCGCCGCCGATCAGGAACGTCGACGCCCACAGCCATGGGAGCGATGCGGCGACCCACGCCGCGGGGATCGCGGCGAACAAGGCGAGGTAGCCGATCACCAACAGCCACTTCGGGCTCCAGCGGTCCACGACGAGCCCCTGGATCAACGACCCGAGGATGAACGGGACCGACAGCGCCACGCCGAGCACGGCCATGTCGGCCTGATCCGCGCCGAACCGGTTCGAGGCCTCCCAGAACACCGTGCCGTAGAACGACCAGAACGCCATCGAACCGAACAGGTTCGCGACGACGATCCGACGGAAGGGCCCGGGAGGCAACGAAGGGACGCCCGGGACGGCCTCGCCCTGGGCCACGAAGGGCGTCCCGACGAAGGCCTGTTCGCCGCCGTCGGGTTCTGTCGTCACCGTGCGGACCTCTCGCTCACCCCGCCGATCCGGGGCTCGTGTGCCACAGCCGTCTCGACGGCGCGCGGGGCTCCGTCGGCGCGGCCATCGCCTCACGCAGCAGGCCCTCCCGGCGGGCTCGGTGCAGCGCGGTGAGGTCCCAGACCTCCTCGGCGATGATACTGACCCCCCTCACGCCGGTGCGGCGAAGCTGCCCCCATACGGCGAGCGCGTACGCGTGGAAGACGGTCCGGGCGACCTTCGGCTGAACAGACTCGAACACCGTCACCTCGATCGGACCGGTCGCGTCGTCGAGCGACAAGAAGATGATCCGCTGTCCGCTGCGGATCGCCGGTGTCTGCGACGCGATCTTCACCCCCGCGACCATCACCCGCTCGCCGTGCCGCTTCGACGGCAGGTCCTGTGCACGCGTGACACCGAGGTCGCGCAGCAGCGGCTCGAAGAACGACACGAGGTGCCGGGTGGCGTCGAGACCCAGCACCTCGAGCTCGGCCTTCACGACCTCGGCGTCGGTGTAGTCCGCGAAGTCGTGCGCCGGCGCGGTCGCGTCGGCGAGGGTGAGCTGGTCGCCCTCGCGTGGCGCCTCGACCGTGATCGCCTCGTACAGGTGCCCACGGCGGTTCGTGTCCCCGAGCGCGTCGAACGCACCGGCGTGCGCGAGCGCCTCGGCCACGGGCCTCGCGACCGTGGTCCGGCGCACGAGGTCTCCGACGTCGCGGAACGGCCGCTCGGCGCGAGCGGCGAGGATCGAGCGGATCTCGGCGTCGGAGATCCCGTGCACGTCCTGCAGCGCGAGCCGGATCGCGAACGTCCCCGGTGTGGTCTCCTCGACGACGTAGTCGGGCTCGCTGCGGTTCACGTCGAGCGGCAGGATCTCGACGCCGTGGCGGCGCGCGTCGTCCAGGAGCAGGCGCCGGGGGTACATCCCCGGGTCGTGGGTGAGGATCCCCGCGAGGAAGTGCGCAGGGTAGTGGGTCTTCAGCCACGCCGAGCGGTAGGTCGGCACCGCGAACGCGGCGGCGTGCGCCTTGCAGAACCCGAACGACGCGAACTGCGCGACGTCGTCCCAGGTGGCAGCTGCGGCCGCGGGGTCGACCCCGCGGACGGTCGCGCGCTCGAGGAATTCGGCCCGCAGTCCAGGGAGCATCGCCTCGTCGTCGAGGTGCCGCCGGACGTGGTCGGCGTAGGTCAGGTCGTAGCCGGCGAGCGCCGCGAGCGTGCGCATCACCTGCTCGTGATAGACGATCACCCCGAAGGTCTCGCGCAGCGCCGGGCGGAGGTTCGGGTGGACGTACACCGGACGCTCGCGGCCGCTCCGTCGGGCGAGGTACGGCCGGATCATGTCGGACTTCACCGGTCCGGGGCGGAACAGCGAGATGTCGACGACCAGGTCCTCCCACCGGGTCGGCTGGAGCTTCTGGAGCAGCTCGCGCTGGCCGGGCGATTCGATCTGGAAGCACCCGAGCGTGTCGGAGGCGCGGATCAGCTCGAAGGTGGGCTCGTCGTCGAGCGGGATCTGACCTAGATCGACCTTCTCGCCGGTCGTCCGCGCGATCTCGCCGATCGCGTGGCGCATCGACGAGAGCATCCGTACGCCCAGGACGTCGAGCTTCAGATATCCGAGCAGCTCGACGTCGTCCTTGTCGGCCTGGGCCATCCGGTGTCCGTTCGCAGAGCGTTCCAGGGGCACCCGCTCCACCAGATCGTGGCTCGCGAGCACGATCCCGCAGGGGTGCAGCGCCACGTGCCGGGGGAACCCGTCGAGCCGCTCGGCGACACGGAACAGCAGGTCGAGCTGGGGCATCGGTAGGTTGACGCCCCGTAGCTCGGGCAGACGGTCGATCCCCTCGCGCAGATGCCGCGCCGAGATGTGCGGGAACGCCTTCGCCACCACGCCGACCTCGACGTCGGGCAGACCGAGCACCTTGCCGACCTCGCGGATCGCGGCGCGCGCCCGGTAGGTATCGATCATCGCGACGCACGCGGCCCGCTCCTGTCCGTGGCGGGTGAGGATCATGTCGTAGACGTCCTCGCGCCGCGCGGACTCCACGTCGATGTCGACGTCGGGCAGCTCGTCGCGCATCGGGTTCAGGAACCGCTCGAACGCGAGGTCGTGACGCAGGGCGTCGACGTCGGAGATCCCGGTCAGGTAGCACACGAGCGAGCCCGCAGCGCTCCCCCGGCACGCCGCGAAGATCCCCATCGCCTTGATGTCGGCGACGATCTCGTCGACCGTCAGGAAGTAGGCCGCGTATCCCATCCGCCGGATCATCGACAGCTCCAGGTGGAGCCGCTCCCGGAGCTCTCGGAGTCTCGCGCATGTCGCGCTCGCGGACGCCCCGCCAGCACCGCTCGGCGAGCACCGCGTCGGCGCTCTGCCCGGCGGGCGTCGGGAAGTCCGGGAAGTGGATCCGCTTCAGCCCCAGGTCGAAGCTCGCGCGCTCGGCGAGACGGAGCGTCTCGTCGCACAGATCCGGACGTTCGGCGAACAGCTCACGCATCGCGTCGGGCGGCTTCAGCCATCCCTCGGCGTTCGCGCGGCTCACGTGGTTCGACGCGAGCGGGACGATCTGGCGCATGCACTCGAGCGCGTCGGCCAGGAACGCGTCGCCGGGCTCGAGGTACCGCACGGCGTTCGTGGCGACCGCGGGCACCTCCAGGCGATCGGCGAGCCGGAGCATCGCGCGGACCTCGTCGCCGCTGCGTGCCTCCAGGCGGTGCTCGACCGCCACGCGCAGCCGATCGGCGCCGAACGCCTCGCGGAACGGGGCGGCCAGGCGCGCGGCGGCGTCGAGCCGCCCTGTGAGCGCGAGCCGTCCGGCGTGCGAGCGCGGCCCGAGCAGTGCGACCATGCCGCCCGCGTGGGCGCAGATCTGCTCGAGGGCCACCCACGGATCGCCGCGGTCGCCCAGCAGGTGGGCGTCGGTCGTCAGCCGGCACAGGTTCGCGTAGCCGGCGTCGTCGAGCGCGAGCAGCACCACGTGGGCGTCCATCCGTTCCCCACCCACCCTCGCCTGTGCCCTGACGGTCAACGAGGCGCCGAGGATCGGCCGCACCCCCTCGTGCTCGCATGCCTTCACGAACCGGGCGGCGCCGTAGAGCCCGTCGCGGTCGGTGAGCGCCACGGCCGGCATCGCCGAGCTCGGCGGCACGACGCGCGAGCTGCTCCGGCGAGAACGCCCCCTCCTTCAAGGAGAAGAACGACCGGACGTCGAGGTGAGCGAACGATCCCCGAACGGCAACACGTGCTGCTCCCCGGGACGCAGCCATGGACCGACCCTCACGACCCCATCGTGGAGCGTGGGGCCGAGCGGTGACGCAGGGTCAGGTTCTGCGATCCGGCTCCGGCAACGCATCGATCAGCTGACGGATCACGGCGCTGACGCTGGAGCCGCTGGCGGCCGCGAGATCCTTCAGCTTCGTCATCTGCTCCGGGGTAGATCGGAACGACGCCAGCGCGAACCGCCGCCGTGCGGTCATCGGGAACGACGATACGCCTGTGGTCGGCGTTCAGCGCTCCCAGACGAGCGGGTCGTGGGCGAAGTGGACCCGGACCGGATCGAGCGCCCGGAGCCGGGCCACCGACGCGTCGTAGGTCTCGCCTTCGGGGCCCTCCGGCCGGCCGGTGTCGGTCGTCACCGATGAGCCAACCCACTCGGCACGGGACTGCACCGCCTGACCGGCGAGCACGACCCGACCCTCGGGAGCGTCGATCACCAACGACTGGTGCCCCGCGGTGTGTCCGGGCGTCGGGAGCAGCCGGAGACCGGGGGCGACCTCGGTCTCGCCGTCGAGCAACTCGTAGGCGAGCCCCGGGACGTCGATCCACTCGGGAACGGTGTAGTCGGGCGTGTGCACCAGCCCCCACTCGGTCCGCTGGACGAAGATCGGCATCCCGGTGAGCTTCGCGTTCTGCCCGCTGTGGTCGAAGTGCAGGTGGCAGTTGGCCGCTGCGGTCACGTCGGCGAGCGAGACCCCGACCGCCGCCAGGGCATCCTCCACCGGCCGCACGCGCGGCGTGAAGGTCGCCTCGATCTCGGCGTTCCCGGTGCCCGCCCCGTTGTCGAACAGGAAGATCCCGCCAGGGTGCTCGACCGCGTGCGCGTACGAGGGCCACCACTCGACCCCGAGCTCCTCGCGCTCGTCGGGGGGCAGCCGCAGCTCGGAGACCAGGAACGGGACGATCCGGTACGGACCCACGCCACCACGCTAGTCCCACAGGCGCTCCATGTGCCAGATGTCCTTCTGGCGGTCGAAGTAGAGGTCCCACACCGCGCCGCCGCGCGCCTCGACCCGCCAGTACTCGCGGTCGCGGCCGTCGGCCCACCAGCGGCCCTCGATCCGCCACTTGCCGATCACGTCGCGGACCTCGTAGCGCTTCCCTCGCCACTCGAACGCCGAGGGCAGCCCGCCGTCACGCTCGACCCGCACCTGTTCGTCGAACCGCTTCGTCAACGTGATCGGCCTCACAGACAATCGAACGTATGTTCGAGTAGGGAAGCGAAGGTACCGCCCGCCTCCGACATCCGTCAAGACCTCAGATCCGCGGGACGTCGGGACCTGGACGGGGAACCTCCATCGGACCTTCACCCGGGTGCCACGGTGGCCCCATCCCTCCCGCAGTACCCTTCGGCGCATGGGAGGAGGCGTGTACCTCGAAGGGGTCGAGCAACCCGTACCGTCGCGCCGCGAGCCGGGCGAGACGGTCGCGCTGCGCGAGATCTGGAACGGCCGGATCTGGTACGCGCGACCCGCGACCGTCGTGCGCGACGACCCGAACCTCCAGATGTTCCACGTGCCACCGCACGCAGGTTGCAAGCAGCCGGTCGACGCGAACGGGAACCCTCTGCGGCTGCCGATCGCCTCGTGGACCCTCGAGGATCAGGAGCGCAGCGAGACCCGCGTGCTGTCGTTCGCGTTCCCCGACACCCCCTACGCCGTGGTCCTGCCTTTCGATCCGCAGGGGCGGCTCCAGCGCTACTACGTGAACCTGCAGACCCCGCTCGTGCCCTCCCCCGCAGGGTTCGACACGGTCGAGCACCTGCTCGACGTCACGATCGCCCCGGACCGGTCGAACTGGTCCTGGAAGGACGAGGACGAGCTCGACCAGGCCATCTCCTACGGGCTGTTCACGCCCGAGCAGGGCTCGTGGTTCCGGTACTGGGGCGAGCGCGCCGTCGAACACGTCCTGCTGCGCGAGCCGCCGTTCGACCAGGACTGGGAGGACTGGGGCCCCGATCCCGCCTGGGACGAGCCCGCGCTCCCCGCGTCCTGGGACGCCGTTCCCGCCTGATCACGTCCTCGCTTACGCGGTTCCGGCGCGCTCGGGGCGTAGTATCCGGCCGTTCCCGACCGCAGGGTCGACCGAGGGAGGAATGGGCATGAGCGATTCAGGGTTCGGGGCTCCACCGCCCCCGCCGCCCCCACCGAGCGCAGGCGGAGGCGGCTCGATCCCCCAGCGTGGGATCGGCGACATCATCTCGACGGCGTTCGACATCTACAAGGCGAACGCGACCAGCCTGATCACGATCGTCGCGATCATCGTGGTGCCGCTCTCGTTCATCGGCGCGTTCCTGACAGGGGTCGTGTTCGCGCCCGACAAGATCGAGTCGACCGACATCTTCACCGGTCAGACGATCGAGGTCACCGACTCGAACTTCGGTCTGCTCATCGCCGGCGCGATCGTCGCCGCGTTGATCTCGGTCGTGATCTCAGCGGTCCTGCAAGCCGCGATCATGCGCGGCGCGGCGCTCGCGTCGGTGGGCGACCCGCTCGACGTCGAGGCGAGCTACCGCTACGGCTTCCGCCGTCTCGGCAGCGTGATCCTCATCTCGATCCTCGTGGGCCTCGCGGTGGGGGTCGGGCTGATCTTCTTCATCATCCCGGGGATCATCTTCGCGGTGAAGTTCTCGGTCAGCATCCCGGCGCTCGTCGTGGAGGATCGGCGCGGGACCGACGCGATGAGCCGTTCGTGGAACATCACGAAGGGGTACTTCTGGCACGTGGTCGGCGTCATCGTCGTGGCGTGGCTCGTCACGCTCGTGGTCGGGTTCGTGATCGGTGCGATCGGCGCGATCTTCGGCGACCTGTGGCTGATCCGATGGATCTTCAGCGCCGCCGCCCAGATCATCACGGCTCCGTTCTCCGCGTTGGTGTCGATCCTGCTCTACATCGACCTGCGGGCGCGGAGCGAAGCCCTGACCGGCGAGACCCTCCGCACGGAGCTCGCTCGCACCGGCTGACCACTCCCCACGACCGTCGGAGTCGGACGGAGGGCGCCCCGGAAGGGGCGCCCTCCGTCGTTCCCGGGGTCAGGCAGCCCGGGTGCCACACGGCTCCGCCGTGTGGCACCCTCCCGCCCATGAACGCGCCCGAGACCACGCCGGCCACCTACGACGTCGAGGCGATCCGCGCCCGTTTCCCCGCGCTCTCGCGTCCGGGACCGGACGGGCGACCGTTCGTGTGGGCCGACGCGCCCGGAGGCTCCCAGACCCCCGACGTCGTGATCGACGCGATCGCCGACCGTCTCAGGACCGGGTCATCCAATACCCACGGCGCGTTCGTCTCGAGCCGCGAGATCGACGCCACGATCGCGGCCGCGCACGTCGCCGGCGCGACGTTCCTCGGGTCCGATCCCGACGAGGTCGTCTTCGGGCAGAACGCGACCTCGCTGCTGCTGCACCTGTCTCGGTCGTTCTCGCGGACCCTCGCACCCGGTGACGAAGTCGTCGTGACCCGCCTGGACCACGACGCGAACGTCCGCCCGTGGATCCTCGCCGCGCGCGACGCGGGCGCCACGGTCCGGTGGGTCGACGTCCGCGACGGTGACGTGACGTTGGACCTCGCCTCCCTCGACGCCCAGCTGTCCGACCGTACGAAGCTCGTCGCGTTCACGCTCGCGTCGAACGCCGTCGGGACGATGCCTCCGGCCGCGGAGCTGGTGCGGCGGGCGAAGGCCGTGGGCGCCCTGGTCGCCGTCGATGGCGTCCACTTCGCCCAGCACCATGTCCCCGATCTGCACGGCCTGGGGGCGGATCTGGTCGCGACGAGCCCGTACAAGTTCTTCGGACCGCACCAGGGCATGCTCGGGATCCGTCGCGAGGTCCTCGACGCCTGGGAGCCCTACAAGCTCCGCCCGAGCGACGACGTGAATCCGGGCCGCTGGGAGACGGGCACGCAGAGCCACGAGTCGATGGCGGGCACGATCGCCGCGATCGGCTACCTGGCCGATCTGGGCCGCTCGTACGGGACCCCCGTGGATGGCTCCGATCGCGCGGCGATCGCCGCGGGGTTCGCCGCGGCGCACGCGCACGAACGCGAGCTGTCGCTGCGTTTCCTCGACGGACTCACCCGGATCCCGCAGGCGCGCCTGATGGGGATCGCCGACCCCACGCGCGTCGATGAGCGCACCCCGACCTTCGCGATCCGCCTGGGTGACCATCACCCGCTCGACACGGCGAGCGCGCTCGGTGAGCGCGGGATCTTCGTGTGGGACGGGCACTACTACGCGATCGAGGTCTTCGACCGGCTCGGACTGCTGGGGTCGGGCGGCGCCGTGCGGATCGGCTTCTGCCACTATCACACCGCCGCCGAGGTGGACCGGGTGCTCGAGGCGCTCGCCGACCTCGCGTGAGCGTGGGCGACCTGCGAGCGGGGGCCTCACCGGGCTAGGATGACGGACGTTCCCGCACCTTCCGAAGGGATAACGCATGCGCATCCTGATCCTGGGCGGTGACGGCTACCTCGGGTGGCCGACCGCGATGCGGTTCTCGAACCGCGGCCACGACGTCCACGTCGTCGACAACGGTCTGCGCCGGCGCGCCCACGCCGAAGCCGGCAGCGACTCCCTGACGCCGCTGCCGGCGTTCCCCGAGCGCGTCGCCGCGTGGAAGGAGCTCACCGGCCACGAGATCGGCATGACCGAGGGCGACCTCACCGAGTGGCCCGTGGTGGAGCAGCTGTTCCGCGACTTCCAGCCCGAGGCGGTCGTGCATTACGGCGAGATGCCGAGCGCCCCCTATTCGATGAAGGACCGCGACCACGCCGTGTTCACGCAGACGAACAACGTGGTGAACACGCTCAACGTGATCTACGCGATCCGCGACCTCGCCCCGGAGGCGCACCTCGTGAAGCTCGGCACGATGGGCGAGTACGGGACGCCGAACATCGACATCGAGGAAGGGTTCATCGAGATCCGCCACAACGGGCGCGAGGACTACCTCCCGTTCCCCAAGGTCCCGGGGTCGATGTACCACCTGTCGAAGGTCCACGACTCGCACAACATCCACTTCGCGAGCCGCGTCTGGGGCTTGCGGGCGACCGACCTGAACCAGGGGGTCGTCTACGGGATCCAGACCGACGAGACGGCGCTCGACGACCGTCTGGCGACCCGGTTCGACTACGACGACGTCTTCGGCACCGCGCTGAACCGGTTCTGCCTGCAAGCCGTGATCGGGCACCCGCTCACGGTCTACGGCAAGGGCGGCCAGACGCGCGGGTACCTCAACATCGTCGACACGATCCAGTGCGTGGAGCTCGCCGTGCTCAACCCCGCGAACCAGGGTGAGTACCGGGTCTTCAACCAGTTCACCGAGCAGTTCTCGATCTGGCAGCTCGCCGAGCTCGTCCAGAAGGCGGGCGCCGAGGTCGGGATCGACGTGACGGTCGAGCCGATCACGAACCCCCGCTTCGAGCTGGAGGAGCACTACTACAACGCCGCGCACACGAAGCTGCTCGACCTGGGACTCCGACCGCACCTGCTGAACGAGACGCTGATCGAGTCGATGTTCGCCACGATCGAGCGCCACCAGCACCGGGTGATCGCCGACCACATCATGCCGCGCGATCGCTGGCGGCCGGCACCGGCGTGAACGCCGGCGTGACGGCGGTCCGGCTCCTCGGGGTCGTCGCCGGCCTCGCGATCTTCGTGCTCGCGATCCGCGGCTACGGTCGCCGTCGCGTCAGCCGGCTCAACCTGATCATCGTCTGCTTGCTCGCGGTCGGCCTGATCGCTTTGTCGCTGTCGCCGGACCTGTTCGAGCCGATCTTCGGTTGGTTCGACGTCGAGGCGGGCGACGAACGGCGCTTGGTCTTCCTGCTGACCGTCGGCATCTTCGTCCTGCTGTTCCTGGTCCTGCGGGCGCAGTCCGACGCCGACACGAACGAACGCAGCATCCGGCTGCTGGTCGAAGCGCTCGGGCGCGAGCGGTTCGACTGGGATCGCGCCGCGGCGCTCCCCTCGGGACGACGGCTCGTCGTGGTCTCCCCCGCGTACAACGAGGCCGAGAACGTCGCGGGCGTGGTCCACGACCTCCCCGACGAGGTCGAGGGGCTGCGTGTGATCTCGGTCGTCGTGAGCGACGGAAGCGAGGACGCGACCGCGGAGGTGGCACGCGCCGCGGGCGCCCTCGTCTCGGAGCTGCCCATCCGGCGCGGCGGCGGGCTCGCGCTGCGGGTCGGCTACGAGATCGCGCTCCGGTTGAGCGCGGAGATCGTGGTCACGATGGACGCCGACGGGCAGCACCTCGCGTCCGAGCTGCCGACGATGATCGAGCCGATCCTGCACGGCGAGGCCGACTACGTGAACGGCTCGCGCCTGCTCGGCGAGTTCGAGAGCGAGAGCCTGATCCGCCACGTCGGCGTCCACGTCTTCTCGCGCGTCGTGACCCTGCTGACGGGCCGCCGGATCACCGATCCGTCGAGCGGCTACCGTGCCGCGCGCGCGGACCTGCTCCGGAAGCTCGTCCTCGAGCAGGACCAGTTCTGGACGAGCGAGATCTTGATCGAGGCGCTCCGTCACCGGGCCCGCGTCGTCGAGGTGCCCGTGAACATCGTGGCCCGGGCCGGCGGGAAGTCGAAGAAGCCGAAGTCGCTGCGCTACGGCTGGAACTTCTCGAAGGTCATCATCCAGACCTGGCTCCGCTGAGGGCGACGGCGATCTCGGCGGCCAGGCGAGCGTTCGCCTCGAGCAGGTCGAGGTTCGACTCGAGCGACCGTCCGCCGGTCTCCTCGGCGAGAGCGGACAGCAGGAACGGCGTGACCGCCTTGCCCTGGATCCCCTCGGCTTCCATGCGCGCTTCGGCGCGCACCGCGGCCCCGAGGACCTCGTCGGCATCCATCGCGCTCGCCTCGGGGATCGGGTTGCACAGCAAGATCGCCCCCCGTGTCCCCAGGATCTGCTGGGCGAGGACCAGGGAGGCTGCCTCGGCGGGGGTGTCGACGCGGTGTTCCAGGTCGACGGGCGCCTCGCGGGCGAGGAAGAACGGCAGCCGGTCGACGCCGTAGCCGACCAGCGTCACCGACAGCTCCTCGAGCTTCTCGGCGGTCGAGGCGGGATCGACGATCGACTTGGGACCGCTGCTCACCAACAGCACGGGAGTACGGGCCAGTTCCAAGAGATCGGCGGAGACATCGGGGTGGTCACCGGGATGGACGCCGCCGATCCCGCCGGTGGCGGTGATCGCGATGCCGGCTCGGTGCGCGCACCAGATCGTGGCGCTCACCGTGGTCGCGCCGAGGGCACCGGTGGCGACAGCCGTAGGGAGGTCCCGTCGCGCGACCTTCGTCGCCTCGCCGCTCTCGGCGACCCGGCGGAGCTGATCGTCGCCGAGGCCCACGAGGACGATCCGTCCGCGACACCGGTCCACGCGGGGAGCGCACCCTCCTCCCGGATCGCTCCGGACATCCGCTCGACGCACTCGAGGTTTCGCGGGTGCGGCAGGCCCTGACCGATCACGCTCGTCTCGAGCGCGACCACGGGTCGTCCACCGGCGACCGCCAGGGCGACGTCGTCGTCGACGAGGAAGGTCACGTCCGCGCCTCCGGCCACGTCTGTGCGCTCGCGACGACCGACGCGCCCGCCCGGCATGCAGCCTCGAGCGCCGCCTGCGGTTCCTCGCCCCGGACGAGCCGGGCGAGCAGCACCCCGTCGAACGCGTCGCCGGCGCCGGTCGGATCGACCTCGTCCGCCGGCTCGGCGGCGGCCTCGTACAGCGCGCCGTCGACGACGAGCGCGGCGCCGTCGGCTCCCCGCTTCACGGCGGCGACACGGTAGTGCTCCCCCAGGGCCCTCGCCGCCTCCGCACCCTCGAGCCCGGTCAGTGCGCGCGCCTCGTCCTCGTTCGCGAGCACCACGGTCACGCTCGACGTCTCGTCGAAGTACCGGTCGGCACCGAACGCCTCGACGAGCGGCCACGAGGCGGCCTCGACCGCGAGGAACGGCGATCGTGCCCGCTCGAGCGCCGCGAGGGCGGTGTCGTGGCCAGGCTCCTGCAGGAGCAGGTAGCCGGAGACGAGCACGGCGCCCGCCTCGAGGGCCGGCAGGTCGGACGCGGTGAGCGTCGCGTTCGCGCCACGGTCGGCCACCATCGAGCGTTCGCCCTCCTCGAGGGCCACGAGCATCGTCCCGGTGCGAGCGGCATGACGGCGGACCCAGCCGGTGTGCACCCCGCGCTCGTTCAGGCTGCGGATCAGCAGCTCCCCCAGCAGATCGTCTCCGACCGCGGCCACGACGGCCGACCGAACCCCGTCCCACGCGCCCCACACCGCGGTGTTCGCGGAGGTCCCGCCGGGCTGGACCAGCACGCGGCCGTGCACGTCGCCACCGCGCGCGAGCTGGCCGAACCGAGCGTGCACGTCGAGCATCACATCGCCGATGCAGATCAGGTCCACGGCGGACAGGCTACGCGCCGGCGGCCCAGGCACCGAACGCCCCCCAGAACGGGTCGAGCCCAGGGTGCTCCAGAGGTCCCTCGACACCGCCGATCAGGAGCGTGCGACCGGCCGACGGCTCCAGGACCTCACCCACGATCGCCGCCTCGATCCCCTCGCCCGCGAGCGCGTCCACGTACCCCTGGGCGCGCCCGGGGACGACCGTGGCGATCAGGGTGCCCTCGCTGATCGAGATGTACGGGTCGATCCCGACGTGATCGCAGACGGCGCGGACCTCGGGGCGGACCGGGATCGCGTCACGGTCGATCCTCATCCCCGCACCCGACGCCGTCGCCACCTCGAGCAGTCCCCCGAGCACCCCTCCCTCCGTGGCGTCGTGCATCGAGGTCACGCCTCGGTCCCGCAGCCCGAAGCGCCGCGCGGCGACCGCCTCGGGCACGACCGTCATCCGCTCGAACAGCGCGTCGGCGGCCCCGACCGCCTCGGATCCGAGCGCGGCGGCGAGACGATCGGGGAACGTGGCCGCGAACAGGGCCGTCGCCTCGATCGCCGCACCCTTCGTCACGACGACGAGATCGCCCGGGCGGGCCATCTCGGGGGTGACGTACGCGTCATCGTCACCCAGCGCCATACAGGTGGCGCCGCCGACCATCGGCCACGCGCAGCCGTCGTACCGCGCCGTGTGCCCCGTCACGACCGCGATCCCGAGGTCCTCGCAGGCACGGTGGAACGCGTCCCACAGGGTTGCGAGGTCCTCGTCGGTGACCTCGGGCGGGAGGTTCAGGTCCACCGCCATCCAGCGCAGCGGGAGCCCCGAGGTCGCGGCGTCCGACGCGAGGATGTGCACCGCGAACCACGCCGCACGCTCCCACCCGTATGCCGGGACGACGAACACGGGATCGGCGGTAAGCGCCATCACCACACCGTCGGCGACCCTCACCACCCCTACGTCGACCCCGTGACGCGGCGGGGTGAGGACGTCGGGGTCGTGCGCCCCCAGACGCCGCAGGATCACCTGCTCGAACAGCTCCGCGGTCGCCTTGCCGGTCACCTGCTCGGTCACGGTGCCCCCCGTCCGTCGATCGCCTCGTCCACCGCTCGCCGGAGCTCCCGCGTGGCGTCGCCCTGGTCGTCAGCGTCAGCCACCGCCGAGATCACGGCGACCCCGGCCGCGCCGGCTCGCAGCACCTTCGAAGCGTTCGTCGCGTCGATCCCGCCGATTCCCACGACCGGCAGGTGCGCGGCGTGCGCGACGGCGCGGAGGCCATCGAGCCCACCCGGCATGGCCTCCGGCTTCGTCGCGGTCGCCCAGACGGTCACGCCGAGGTAGTCCGCTCCGAACGCCAGGGCTTCGTGAGCCTGCTCGGGGTCGGCCACGCTGATCCCCAGGGCGCGCCCCGGTCCCAGGATCGCCCGCGCGTCGCGGAGCTGGTCGCCCTGGCCCACGTGGGCACCGTCGGCGCCGCTCGCCTCGGCGATCTCGATGCGGTCGTTCACCACGAAGAGCACACCTGCCTCGCGGCACCGAGCCGCCAGGTCCGTGGCGAGCGCGAGGAGCTCGTCGTCGTCGAGCTCCGGCGCGCGCAGCTGGAGTGCGGTCGCACCACCGCGGATCGCCGCGTCGGCCACCTCGCCGTGGCTGCGACCGCGGAACGCCCCCGAGGTCACGACCATCAGTCGCAGCTGCTGGGCCTCGAGCACTCGTCTCCCTCCGCCGGCGTTACCCGGATCAGGTCAGCGGGTCGCGGACGCCTCGTCCGCCTCTCAGCCCGGTATCGCCCGAGCTCCCCGGTCGGTCCCGGGCAGGATACCCGCGCGACGAGAACGCCCGACGTCCGTCTCGGCCCTCCCGCTCTCACGCGGGCCGCGAACGGCCCCGGACGGCCTTCGCGACCGCCCGTTCGCGGGAGAACTTCTTCCAGTCGCTCGACTTCGTGCTGAACAGGACGTCGGTCACGATCTGGAGGACGCCGTAGGCGCCCATCGCGAGCACGGCCCATCCGGGCGCGTTCGTCGCCGGGGACAGCGCGACCGCCACGAACGGCGCCAGCTTCGTGGCGATCGCGCCGCTCGCATGGAACCAGGCGCGCATCGACGGCTCGGCCCGTAGGTACGTCGCGTAATCGGTCTTGATCCCCGGCCGCGGCGGCGGCGGGCCGCCCAGGAAGTAGTCGGTGAACCCGATCCCCGCGAGCCATCCGACGACCCAGTGCGCGGGCGAGTGGACCCCGAGCGACCACGCGCCACCGGCGACCAGCAGGGCGATCCCGGCCACGACGTCCTCGGTCATCGAGGCGACGACGAGCGCGACGACCCCCGCCGCGATCACGCCCAGGAGCAGCAGGTTCCCGAGCCAGACCGGCACACGGAGCTTCACACCAGCCCGGAAGGCAGCCGTGTCGATCTGTCCGATCGCGTCGGCGTGCGCGGCCACCAGGACCGGATCGCGCTTGACCCTGCCGACGATCCGCCAGAACCCGAGGGTCCTGAGGTCACGATCCCCCGCGGCGACGGCCGCGGCGATCCGCTCGAGCGCAACCCCGATGTCCTCATCGAGGTCCTTCGACGGAGTTGCCGGTGCTTCCACGCTTCGAGCCCTCCACGGATATACCATCGCGCCCGGACGCGCTCCCTCCCAGGTCCAGAGCGCTCCTTCCCCCGACGGGAGGCCGATGTCCAGGAGCATCGCACAGACGGTGGCCGCGGGCGATGCCCGGGGCCATGCCCTCGTGACCCTCGACGGTCGCTACCACGTGCTGGAGCGGATCGCCGCCGGGGGGATGGGCGAGGTCTTCCGCGCACACGACGCCGTGCTCGCCCGCGAGGTCGCGATCAAGGTCCTGCATCGCTCGCTCGCCGGCGACCAGGGGTTCGTCGACCGGTTCCGTCGGGAGGCGCGGGCCGCCGCGACCTTGAACCACCCGAACATCGTGGCGGTCTACGACTGGGGCGCCGTCGACGGGATCTACTACATGGTGATGGAGTACGTGCACGGCCGGTCCGTGCGCGAGCTCCTGAACGCGAACCGTCATCTCGCCCCCGCGCAGGCGGTCGACATCTTGCGCCAGACGCTCCTCGCGCTCGAACACGCGCACGCGAAGGGGATCGTCCACCGGGACCTCAAACCCGAGAACATCCTGCTCACCGCCGACGGGGTCGTGAAGCTCACCGACCTCGGGCTCGCGCGGGCCTTCGCCGACGCGAAGAACACGCGCGCCGGAGCCGTGACCGGGACCGTGCAGTACCTCGCGCCCGAGCAGATCCGAGGCGAGCCTGCGGATCCCCGCAGCGACCTCTACTCGTTGGGGATCGTCGCGTTCGAGCTGCTCACCGGGAACCTCCCCTACTCCGGCGAGACCCCGATGGCGATCGCGTACAAGCACCTGTCCGAGCGCGTGCCGGCCCCGAGCGGGTTCGCCGACGACGTGCCGCCCGAGCTCGACGGGTTCGTCGCGAGCGCCACGGATCCCGACCGCGAGATGCGGCCCGAGTCCGCGCGCGCGATGCGGGTCGACCTGGAGTCGGTCGCGGAACTCCTGCCGCGCGCCCGGTCGCTCAAGGCGGTGGTCCAGGACCTCCCCGAGGTCGAGCCCACGGCCGCCGGTCCGACCGAAGCGATCGCCGCCACGGTCACCGAGACGATCCCACGCATCGAACGGACCCGCCGGCGCCGCGGCCGCCGGGTGCTCGCGGCGTTGCTCGCGGTCGCGCTGGTCGCGACCGCCGCGTGGGGCGCCTGGACCTACCTGGTCCCGCACACCGCGACGGTCCCCTCCGTCGTCGGCGCGACGACCGACGACGCCGGCCGCACCCTCAGCGATCTCGGGTTCGTCGTGACGCTCGCGAAGGGCAGGTACGACGAGGATCTGCGACGGGGGACGGTCCTCGCCGTCGACCCCGCCGAGGGTACCGAGCTCGAACGCGGCTCCACGGTCACGCTGGTACCGTCGCTCGGCCCCCCACCGGTCCCGGTCCCGTCCGTGAAGGGTGAGACGCTCCAGGATGCCGGGACGACCCTCGAGGGCGCCGGGCTCGAGGTCGGCGAGGTCACGAAGATCTACCACCCGACGATCCCCGAGGGCTCCGTGGTGAAGCAGGAGCCCGCGGACGGGCAGGCGCCGAGCGGCTCTGCGGTCGATCTGTGGGTCAGCAGGGGCCACGCCCCCGTCGCCGTCCCGGGCCTGGTCCGGGAGACCCAGGCCGACGCCGAGGCCGCCCTCGAGGCGGCGGGCTTCAAGGTCGTGGTCCAGACGGCCTTCTCGGACAAGCTCGACCGTGGGCTCGTGATCGACGTCTCCCCCGCCGAAGGGGCGGAGGCCCCGTACGAGAGCCCGGTCACGATCACGGTCTCGCTCGGTCCCGAGGAGTTCCCCGCACCCAGCCTGACAGGGTTGTCCCCTGACGAGGCGAAGGCGAGGGCTGCCGAGTACGGCCTCGACGTCAGCTACTTCGAGGTGCCGAACACCCCACAGACCACGGTGATCAGCCAGAACCCCGCCGCGGGCTCGACCGTACGCTACGGGGACACGATCACCCTGTTCGTGGCGTGATCGTCGGAGCCCACGTCTCCCGGCGTGGCGAAGGCGTCACGGGCGCCATCGAGGGATGCCGTCGTCGCGCCGCGGACTGCGCCCAGGTCTTCGTGTCGAACCCCCGCGCCTGGGCTCCCCCGTCGTTCGACGAGGAGCGCGCCGAAGCCTTCCGGACCGGGTGGGACGCCTCCGGTCTCGGACCCCTGGCGGTCCACGCTCCCTACCCCATCAACATCGCGTCGTCAGACCCGGTCACCCTGCGGCGCTCGCGGGCCTTGCTGGTCGCCACCGTCGAGGCGGCCGCGACCCTCGGGGTCGACGTGCTCGTGGTCCACGCCGGGTCGGGCGGCTCAGCCTCCGCGGTGGTCGCGCGGCGCCGCGCGGCCACGTCCCTCCGCGAGGTGGTCGCCGCGGCGCCGCGCGTGCGGGTGGTGGCGGAGCTGATGGCCGGCACCACCGGCGCGGTCGCGTCGACGCCCGAGGAGGCGGCCGCGCTGCTCGACATCGTGGGCGACGACCGGCTCGGGCTGTGCTTGGACACCTGCCACCTGTTCGCGGCGGGCGTGCCGCTCGACCGCCCCGGCGGCGCCGATGAACTGGTCGACGGTCTCGACCGTCGCGGCCTCCTCCCCCGGGTTGGCCTCGTCCACGTGAACGACTCGGTGTTCGGACGCGGGGAGCACCGCGACCGGCACGCCGACCTCGGCGACGGGATGATCGGACGACGCGGGCTCGGGATGCTCGCCCGCACACCGCTCGGCGACGTCCCGTGGATCCTGGAGACGCCCGGAGACGCCGATCGTCAGCGGCGCGACCTCCGCTGGCTCCGGCGGGTCTCGCGCGGGTAGCTACCCGGCCGCCGGCGACGGCGCCGTGACAAGCCGCCGACCCCTCGTCCACCCTGCCCGTCCCGTCGCCGTTCTCGAAGATCTCGAACCCGTGCTCCTCCGAGAAGCGCCACGAGCCGGGCTTCCGTCCGCCGGGACCACCCGCGAGCGGCCGCGTCAAGACGACCCTACGGCTCCAGGTCGGCCCTCGGCCCCTCCTGGTGGGAGTACCGCTCCTCGGGCCATGGGTCGGCGTGGACGTGGTAGCCCCGGACCTCCCAGAAGCCGCGTCGGTTCACGTCGGTGAACTCCAGGGCCGTCAGCCACTTCGCGCTCTTCCACGCGTAGCGCTTCGGGACGACGAGACGCAGCGGCCATCCGTGCTCGGGGGTGAGGTCCTCGCCGTGGTTGCGCCACGCGAGGAGCACGTCGTCGTCGAGCATCGCCTGCAGCGAGAGGTTCGAGGTGTAGCCGTGGGCGCAGTGGGCGATCACCCACCTCGCCTCGGGCAGCGGCTCGGCCCGTTCCACGATCGTTCGGAACGAAACGCCCTCCCACGTGTTGTCGAGGGTCGTCCAGCCGGTCACGCAGTGCATGTCGGCGTCGACCCTGACCGTCGGGAGCGACGTCAGCTCCGGGTAGCTGAGCGTGAAGGGGTTCTCGACGAGACCCTTCACCTCCAGGTCCCAGTCGGTGCCGTCGAACGCGGGGATCGGACCGTAGTGCAGCACCGGCCACGTCTTCACCAGGCGGTTGCCGGGCGGCACGCGCGCGGCCACCTCCGGCGGGTACTCCTTCGAGAACAGCCCCATCACGACTCCTTCGCAGCATCCGTGACGACGGATCGCCACGCGTCGATCGCGACCGCGACGCCTCCGTCGTCCACGTCGGCGTGGGTCACCATGCGCACGGTGGCCCGACCGACCGGCACCGCGCCCACGCCGAGGGCTGCCAGCCGCGCCAGGACGGTCGCGGCCGGCAGGCCCACGACGTCCGTGTCGACGAAGACCATGTTCGTTTCGACCATCTCGAGATCGACCGATCCGGGGGCCAGGTCCCCAAGGGCCTCGGCGAGACGACGCGCTCGGGCGTGATCCTCGTCGAGCCGGGTGCGACCCTCCTCGAGCGCCACCAGCCCCGCGGCGGCCACGACGCCCGCCTGGCGCCAGGCGCCGCCGTAGAGGATCCAGATCCGTCGGGCCTCCCGCATCAGGTCGGCGGGCCCGCACAGCGCCGATCCGATCGGGGCGCCGAGGCCCTTCGACAGGCAGAACATCAGGGTGTCGACATGGGCGGTCCATGCCGTCACGTCCTCACCCGTGGCCGCCACCGCGTTCCACAGCCGGGCCCCGTCCAGGTGGATCGGGACCCCCGCATCGGCGGCGACCGTCCGCACGGCGGCGAGCTCGGCCGAGGGCAGGACCGTGCCCCCGTAGCCTCCGCAGGTGTTCTCGACCTCGAGCAGGTCCACGACCTCTACGTCGTAGTAGTCGTCGACCTCGAGCAGCCGGCGCGCGAGCGCCTCGGTCACGTAGCCCCTCGAGGTGTCGGTCCCGGTCCGGAACGAGACGCCGGTGAGGACGGCCGAGGTCATCATCTCGGTCGTCGCCACATGGGCGCCGACCTCGCAGGCCACCAGGTGACCGGCTCCGGGCACGTGCAGCCGCACCCCGATCTGGTTCGCCATCGTGCCGGTGGCCACGAACAGCGCGGCCTCGGTGCCGGTGAGCTCGGCCGCGCGCTCCTGCAGGCGGTTCACGGTGGGGTCGTCGCCGTACCACGCGTCGCCCACCTCTGCGGAGGCCATCGCGCGGCGCATCGCCTCGGACGGCGTGGTGACGGTGTCGGAGCGCAGGTCGACCCGGTAGGCGGGCACGCGGAGCCCCCTCTCAGTACAGGAACATCGGCTTGCCGTCGACGTGACGGATCTTCGGCAGGTAGTGCTCGGCGTCGTAGAGCGCCTGGACATCGACGCGCTTCACACCCTGCCCCAGTACCGACAGGGGAACGTTCACGTAGTTGCCGTTGCGCAGGGCGACCAGTCTCCCGGTGACCCCCTCGATCACCAGGTCCGTGGCCATGACGGCGTAGTTGATCGCCACCATCAGGTCGAGCGAGTCCGGCGACCCGGAGCGCATCAGGTACCCGAGCTGTTGGGTGATCATGCCCTGCCCGGTCCGCTCCTTCAGCAGCTCGCTGGTGAGCTCGCCGATCCCGCCGAGCTTCTTGTGACCGTAGGCGTCCTCGGGGCCGCCCTGGATCATCTCGCCGCCCAGCACGGCGGCGCCCTCGGAGATCGTGAGCATCGCGTAGTTGCTCGGGTTCGCCCGCTTGTCACGCATCAGGAGCTCGGCCAGGCGGTCGACGTCGAACGGCACCTCGCTGATGATCGCCCGGTCGACCCCCGACAGGTAGGCCGACACCAGCGAGGTCTCCCCGCTGTAGCGTCCGAAGACCTCCACCACGGCGAGCCGCTCGTGGGATCCGGCGCTCGTGCGCAGCTGGTGCACGAAGTTCACGGTGCGGGTCACGGCGGTCGAGAACCCGATGCAGTAGTCGGTCCCGTGGACGTCGTTGTCCATCGTCTTCGGGATCGCCACGACCGGGACGCCATCCTCGTGCAGTCGCAGCCCGAACGAGAGCGTGTCGTCGCCACCGATCGGGAGCAGCGCATCGATCCCGAGCCGTTCGATCACCCGTATCACGTGACCGGTGTGGTCACGGGGGCCTTCGTCGGTCCGACCCTCCGCGAGGAACCCGGGCTCGTCGGCCTGCTTCACCTTCGCCGGGTTCGTACGGCTCGTGTGCAGGAACGTGCCACCCGAGCGATCGATCGTCCGGACGACCGAGGGGTCGAGTCCCACCGTGTGCTCCGCGATCGTCGCCGGGTCGTCCGGCTGGATCTCGAGGAGGCCGGCCCACCCACGGCGGATCCCCACGACCTGGTGTCCGTCGGACACCGCGCGGTTGACGGCGGCCTTGATGCTCGCGTTCAGCCCGGGGACGTCGCCGCCGCCGGTAAGGATGCCGATCTTCATGCGCCCCAGCCTACCGACCAACCCGGCGCGTGGCGTACGCTCGCGGTCAGGTGCACAGGACCTCGGGGATCCGCCAGAGCGTCTCGGGCACCGTCCTCGAACCCGCCGCGACGTCCTCGATGGGTGTCAGCTCGATCTCGCCGGCGTGGGTCCCCACGAGGGTCCCCCACCGGCCCTCCGCGGCCGCGTCCACCGCGGCCCGCGCCAGCCGAGTCGCGAGCACCCGGTCGAACGCGACGGGCGACCCGCCGCGCTGGACGTGCCCGAGGACGGTGACGCGGGTCTCGAACCCGGTCCGTCGTCCGATCTCGCCCGCGAGGACGGCGCCGATCCCGCCGAGCCGAGGGAACCCGTTCTCATCCAGGGCGTAGTCGGGCATCGCCATCGCCCCGGGGATGGGGACCGCGCCCTCCGACACCACGACGATCGAGAACGGTCGACGGATCGCGATGACCTCACGGACCCTGCGGCTGATCAACTCGGGGTCGAACGGATGCTCGGGAAGCACGATCACGTCGGCGCCGGTCGCCACGCCCGCCGTGTACCCGATCCAGCCCGCATGGCGACCCATCACCTCGCAGACCATGACCCGGCGGTGGCTCTCAGCGGTGCTGTAGAGCCGGTCGATCAGGTCAGTGGCGATCTGGGCAGCGGTCTGGAAGCCGATGCTTGCGTCGGTGCCGCGGATGTCGTTGTCGATCGTCTTGGGGACCCCGATCACGGGCACGTCGAGCATCTGCGACGCCGCGCCGATCGTGCCCTCGCCTCCGATCACGACGAACCCGTCGAGTCGGTGGACCGCGAGAGCTTCACGGACCCGGTCGACACCGCCATCCACCCGGTGCGGCTGCGTCCCGCTGGTGCCCAGGACCGTCCCCCCACGCGGGAGGATCCCTCGAACGTCCTCGATCGTGAACTCCTCGGCGAGACCCTCCATCACACCCCGCCAGCCGTAGCGGAACCCGACGAACGAGCCGCCCCGCTCGGTGTCGCCATGACGGACCGCGGCGCGGAGCGCAGCGTTCAACCCGGGGCAGTCACCACCTCCGGTCAGGATGCCGAGCCTCACCCGGGCGAGACTACACGCCGCCCGGAGGAACGCTCAGGACGCCTACTCGTCGTCGGCTTCCTCGACGTGCTTGCGCCGCAGCACCTGGTACCACGCATCCTCGACGGAGTGCTCCTCCACCGTGCGGCTCGGAGTCGACCTGTCGATCTGCTCGTCCTCCGGGGTCGACGACGCCGGGATGGGGGTGCGCCACATGTCGTCATGGACGTGCTCCGATGCAGCCATGCCCCTCCATCGGCCCCCGACGGCAGGGTCTTGAGTCCCCCCGTGCCCCCGTCGACCCGGGCGATAGGATGGAGCAGACCGCGAGGAAGGACCGACACCGATGGCGCTGCTCGCCGTGATCTGGCCTGAGACCCAAGGTCTCTTGGAGTGGATCTTCCTGGGACTGCTGGTGCTCCTGACGGCGCTGGTGGGCGTGTTCGCCGTCTACGTGGGCGCCCAGCAGTTCCGCAATCCGGGTCGGCCGCAACGCCGTCCCTGGGGAGACAGCAGGGTTCCCTAGTCCGGCACGATCTGGGTCCCGGCCTCCCCACGCAGGGCCTCGGGCGCCTGGTCGAGGTCGGCGATCACCACGCGACTACCGCCCGCCTGGAGGAACCCCAGCGCGGCTTCGACCTTCGGACCCATCGACCCCGCCCCGAACTCGCCACGCTTGAGCAAACGGCGCCCCTCCGAGACCGTCATCGTGTCGATGTCCTCTGGCAGCATCGAACCGTAGCCGCGTTGCACCTTCGCGACGTCGGTCAGGACGAGCAGGACCGAGGCGTCCACGTCGCGGGCCAGGATCGCCGCCGCGAGATCCTTGTCGACCACCCCCTCGCGGCCGATCAGCCGAGGACCCTTGTCGAGCACAGGGACCCCTCCCCCGCCGCCCGCGATCACGATGACGCCATCGGCGATCAGCCCGCGGATCACGGGGCTCTCGACGATCGAGATGGGCTTCGGGCTCGCGACCACGCGGCGCCACCCGCCGTGCGGATCGGCCTTCATCACCCATCCGCGCTGACGCTCGCGCGTCCGCGCCTGGGCCTCGGTGAAGTACGGCCCCACGTACTTCGTCGGGTTGCCGAAGGCGGGATCGCGCTCGCGCACCCGCGTGAGGGTGAGGATCGTCGCCACAGGTGTCTCCATCCCGCGTTCGAAGAACACGTCGCCGATCGTGATCTGGAGGAGGTAGCCGATCTGTCCCTGGGTGAGCGCGCCGCACACGTCGAGGGGCATCGGGGCGACCTGGTCGGCTGCCGCCTCCTGCTGGATCAGGATGCGGCCGACCTGGGGTCCGTTGCCGTGGGTGACGACGACCTGCCACCCGTCCGACGCGATGTCGACGATCTGCTCCGCAGCCGAGCGGGCCGCCCGCATCATCTCGTCGTACGTCTCCTCCGCGCCCCTACGCAGGAGTGCGTTGCCACCCAGCGCGATCACGACGCGATCCACCGGGGCACCCGCGCGCCTAGAGCACCGGACCGAGGATGTCGGTGAGCTGCGGCGAGTCCGGCAGCACCTCGAGGTCGTAGCTCACGCGCACGGCGGGCTTCGAGATCTCGATCACGCGCCGCAGATCGATCGGCGTCCCCACGATCACGACGTCCACGTCTGCGGCGTCGATGATCGTCTCCATCTCGGCGAGCTGACCGTCGGAGTAGCCCATCGCCGGCAGGACCGCTCCCACGTCGTACTTCGCGAAGGTCTCGGCGATCGTCCCGGTCGCCCACGGCCGGGGGTCGACGATCTCGGCGGCGCCCATCCGCTGTGCCGCCACCACACCGGCCCCGATCTTCATCTCTCCGTGCGTGAGGGTCGGACCGTCCTCCACCACGAGTACGCGCTTGCCGGCGATCGCGTCGGGGTCGTCGACGCTGACCGTCGAGTTCGCCTTCACGAGGGTCGCCCCCGGGTTCACCTCGGCGATCGTGCGCTCGAGCTGCGCCACCTGCTCCGGGGAGGCCGAATCCATCTTGTTGATCACGATCACGTCGGCCCCGCGGAGGTTCGTTTCCCCCGGGTGGTACGTGAGCTCGTGGCCGGCGCGCAGCGGGTCGACGAGCGTGATCCAGACGTCGGGCCGGTAGAACGGGATGTCGTTGTTCCCCCCGTCCCACAGCAGCACGTCGCACTCGGCCTGGGCCCGCTCGAGGATCGCCCCGTAGTCGACGCCCGCGTAGATCACGGTGCCGCTCGCGATGTGGGGCTCGTATTCCTCGCGCTCCTCGATCGTGCAGCGGTGACGATCGAGGTCCTCGAGCTCCGCGAAGCGTTGCACGGCCTGGGCCGCCAGGTCCCCGTACGGCATCGGGTGGCGGACCGCGGTCACCCGCTTGCCCGCGTCCTTGAGCGTCCCGGCCACCGCCCGCGTCGTCTGCGACTTGCCCACACCGGTGCGGACCGCGGTGACCGCCACCGTCGGGACGGTTGCCTTCAGCATCGTCGCGTCGGGGCCCAGGAGCACGAAGTTCGCGCCCGCTGCCATCACCGTCGAGCCCTTGTGCATCACGTACTCATGGCCGACGTCGGAATAGCTGAACACCACGTCGTCGACATCGAGCTCATGGATCAGCCGAACGAGCTCTGACTCGTCGTAGATCTGGATGCCCTCCGGGTAGTTCGCGCCCGCGAGGGACGCCGGGTACCGGCGATCGTTGATGAAGGGGATCTGCGTGGCGGTGAACGCCACCACCTCGGTCGTCGGGTCCTCACGGAACACGACGTTGAAGTTGTGGAAGTCGCGGCCGGCGGCTCCCATGATGAGGACACGACGCGCCATGGCTCGGATCCTTTCCGCTCGTGAGGGGTCTGATGCGCGGGAAGGCCCGGGCCCTGCCGCGGGCCCCGCTCTTCGGTGCGGACCGTATCACGCCGAGGTCACCGTGGGGGGCTGTCGCCCCTGGTCGGCAGGCGCACGAGGTACCGCGTCACCAGCAGCGCAACCACGACGAGCGTAGCGATCACGACCACCTTGGTGGACGGGGCGGCGCCGCTCCATAGGGCGACCGCCGAGGATCCGCCGATCGCGAGCCACAGGACGACGAGGGCGTTGCGTTTGGCTCGCGCCGGCATCCCGCCGCCATCCACGAACGCGACGTAGGGGCCCAGGCGCCGATGGGTGAGGAGCCAGTCATGCATCCGTGGCGACGAGCGGACGAAGCACGCGGCGGCCAGCAGGAGGAACGGCGTGGTCGGCAGCACCGGCACGACGATGCCGACGATGCCGAGGCCGAGGCACACGACCCCGGCCACGACGAGGAGCGCGCGGATGGGGCTGGATGGCGAGGTGTTGCTCACGTGCCCTCCGCGGCCGACGAGCGACGGACCGTTCGGTCGCGGGACCGCATGACCCACTTCTCGATCTCCACCGCTGCGAACCCGAGGGTCGACGCGGCCAGGACGAGCACCAGCTGCTCGGCTTCGAGGGGTTCCGTCGAGAACACGGGCTGCAGCGCGGGCACGTACACGAGGGCGAGCTGGACCAGCACGGTCCCTCCCACGGCGAGGGTGAGGGGCAGGTTCGAGCGGAGCCCGAGGGTGAACAGGCTCGCTCGTTCCGAGCGGATCGCGAGCGCGTGCCCCAGCTGGAGGAGCGCGAGGGTCGTGAATACCATCGTCTGCCAGGGCCACCCCTGCTCCCGGGCCGCCGTCTGCATCGTCAGCGTGACGCCCCCCATCCACAGGCCGACCCAGATCGCGTGCTGCCACAGGCCGTGCGCGAAGATCGACTCGCTCGGTCGCCGGGGCGGGCGGTCCATCGTGTCGGGCTCCGCGGGCTCGACCCCGAGCGCGAGCGCGGGCAGGCCGTCGGTGACGAGGTTGATCCACAGGATCTGCACGGGCAGGAGCGGCAGCGGCAACCCGAGCAGCGGCGCCAGCACCATCACCCAGATCTCCGCCGAGTTCGTCGTCAGCAGGTAGCGCACGAACCGGCGGATGTTGTCGTAGATCCGTCGCCCCTCCTCGATCGCCGCCACGATCGTCGCGAAGTTGTCGTCGGCGAGGACCATGTCGGCGGCTTCCTTGCTGACCTCGGTGCCCATCACCCCCATCGCGACGCCGATGTCCGCCTGACGCAGCGCCGGCGCGTCGTTCACGCCGTCCCCGGTCATCGCGACGACCGCCCCCCGCGCCTGCCACGCCCGCACGATCCGGAGCTTCTGCTCGGGGTTCGTCCGTGCGTAGACGCCGACGTCGGCGACGCGGGCAGCGAACGCCTCATCGCCGAGCGTCTCGAGGTCCGCCCCCGTCATCAGGACGGCGTCGTCGCCCGCCATCCTGAGGCGTCCCGCGATCGCCTGCGCCGTCGTGGGGTGGTCGCCGGTGATCATGATGGGGGTCACGCCGGCGCGCCGGCACGCCTCGATCGCCGGCGCCGATGCCGGGCGAGGCGGATCGGCCATCGCCACCAGCCCGAGGAGCCGGAGCTCGCTCTCGACGTCTTCGGTCCGTTCCGGGAGCGCCGGCAGACGCCGCTCTGCCAGGGCCAGCACGCGGTAGCCGCGCCGGGCGAGGTCCGCTTCGGCGGCGGCGGCCTCGCGCACCCGCTCCGCGTCGTCGTCGCGCACCAGCGGCCCCACGGCTTCCAGCGCACCCTTGACCGCCACCCGGACCCCCCTGCCGACGCCATCGCGGTGGACCGTGGTCATCCGGCGCCGCTCAGCGTCGAAGGTGATCTCGTCGATCCGCGGCGACCGGTCGGCCAGGTCGCCCTGCCACACACCGGCCTTCGCAGCGAGCACGAGCAGCGACGCCTCCGTCGGGTCGCCGGTGATCGCCCACGGCTCCCCGGCCGACGACGGCGCGTGCAAGGCTGCGTCATTGCAGGCGGCCGCCACCCAGGCGAGATCCTCCAGGTCGGCGTCGTCCCCGGGCGCGGGGACGAGCCTCCCGGCGGGCTCATATCCACCGCCCTCCACGCGGTAGGTCGCCCGTGGTGTCCACACGTGTTCCACGAGCATCCGGTTCTCGGTGAGGGTGCCGGTCTTGTCGGTGCACACGACCGTGACCGAGCCGAGCGTCTCGACGGCGGGCAGCTTGCGGATCAGCGACCGTCGCTGGGCCATCCGCCGGGCCCCGAGCGCGAGCGCCACGGTCACGACCGCGGGCAGACCCTCAGGGATCGCGGCCACGGCCAAGCTGACGGCCGTCAGGAACATCGTCTCGGGGCTCTCCCCGCGCGCGATCCCCACCGCGAACACCACCGCGCAGATCACGAGGGCCGCCACCGCGAGGGCTTTCCCGAGGCGACCCAATCGTCGCTGCAGCGGCGTCTGTCCCGCGCCACCCTCCTGGAGCAGCTCGGCCACCCGCCCGAGGGCGGTCGCCATGCCCGTCGCGACCACCACCCCTGCGCCACGCCCGTAGGTCACGGCGGTCCCACTGAAGGCCATGTTGCGCTGGTCGGCCAGGAGGGCCGCCGTGACCTCGGGCAGGGGCTGCGTCGTCTTCGCGGCCGGCTCCGACTCCCCGGTCAGGGCGGCCTCGTTGATCCGCAGCGCCTGTGCCTCCAGCAGCCGGACATCGGCGGTGACCACGTCGCCGGCTTCCAGGCGAAGCAGGTCGCCGGAGACCACCTCGATCGCCGGCACGACCATGATCTCCCCGTCGCGCACGACCCGGGCGCTCGGGCTCGTCATCCGCTTGAGCGCCGACATCGCCTGCTCGGCCTGGTACTCCTGCACGAACCCGATCACGCCGTTGATCACGACGATCGCGAGGATCACGACGGTGTCCTTGAGGTCACCGATCAGCGCCGTGATCACCGCGGCGCCCAGCAGCACGATGATCATCGCGTTCGTGAACTGCTCCAATAGCAGCCGCCAGACGGGTGTCCCGGGCGCCTCCATCAGCTCGTTCGGACCGAGGCGCGCGAGCCGCTCCGCGGCCCCCGCCGACGACAACCCCTCCGTGAGATCGAGGTCGAGCGCCGAAGCGACGTCGCTCGCCTCGATCGCCCACGGTCGCTCGAGGGTGGGCGCCCGGGCGCTCACGTCGACCAGCCCTCGGGTTCCACCCGCCCGAAGGGCGCCGCGAAGTGGTTCACGGCCACGCGCCACCCCGAGTTGCGGGCGCGGAACAGCAGCACCGTGCGGGACGCGGCGCCTAACCTCGGGTCGTCGTCGTGACTCGAGGGCCAGGAAGGGTGACCCGCCTGGATCGGGAGGTGGAGCAGATCCCCCGTGATCAGCAGCGTCTCGCCCCCGTCGCGGACGACGACGCTCCGGTGCCCCGGCGTATGCCCGGGCGAGTGGCGGAGCCAGATGCCCGGCGCGACCTCCCGATCGCCTCCGTCGAGTTGGAGGGTCCCCGCGCGCACGAGCGCCTCGAGCGGTTCCCGGGCGACGTAGTCGCCCTCCTCGGCACCCGCGAAGGCCGCCCAGTCTCCGGGGTGCACGTGCACGAGGGCGTTCGGGAAGCGAGGCTCGCCGTCGACCACCGCCCCGCCGGCATGGTCGGCGTGCAGGTGCGTCAGGACGAGATGACCGACATCCGCGGTGTCGACGCCCGTCCACGCCGCCGGGTGGCTGACCACCCACGGTCGCCACGGTCCGAACGCCCCGACCCCGCTGTCGACGACCACGGTCCCTGACGGACCACGCACGACGAACGCATGGACGTGCCATGCCCAGGCGTCGCTCCCGTGGAACGCCCAGGGGTGGAGCCCGCGTTCCTCGGCCCAATCGACCGGACGTCCAGGGCATTCGTCGTCCAGCGGCAGCGATGCGAACCCCTCGCAGACGACGTCCACCTCGAACCGGCCGACGCGCACGGGGTCCACGTGTGACATCGAGGGCCAGCCTACCGGGCGTCCTCCGGATCCAGGAGGTCAGCCGGGACGTCCACGTCGCGGAGGGTTCGCCGCGTCGGGTCGAGGCGATGCCACGTCGCCTCGTCGATCACCGCGACCCGCACCGAGTCGAGCAGGGCCCTGAGCGACCGCTCGCCGGTGCGCAGCAGGAGCTCTGCGTTCGAGTGGGCCGTCGCCACCGTCACCACGCACGGCAGCGGCCTCGCCCGACCACCGTCCGACAGAGCGACCGCGTCGACGGCCGCGTCGTCGGCCACGGCCAGCATCTCCCGGAGCACCGCGGGCGAGAGGTCCGGCATGTCGCCCGCGGCCACCAGGGCTCGATCCCTCACGACGACCTCGAGCCCGGCGACGAGACCGGCGAGCGGCCCCTGCCCCTCGCGGGCGTCGCGCGCCGTTCGCACCGGGGTTCCCGGCGGGAACGACGGCTCCTCCCCATCCGGCGAGAGCACGACGACGACCTCGCCACACACCTCCGCGAGCCGGTGCACGGCGTGATGGAGGAGGGGGACATCCCGCAGGTCCGCGGCCAGCTTGTCCGCGCCGAAGCGTGTCGAACGGCCCCCGGCCAGGACGACGCCGGTGACGCCCGTCAGTCCGCGTCCTCCCGGCGACGGCGTCGCTGCACGTACTGGAACCCGAACCGGCCCTTCACGCACAGGTGCCCGCTCGTGACCGAGTGGTCGGCCGGGGAGGTCACCTTCACGATCGTGTTGTCCTGGACGTGGAGCTCGAGCTCGCAGCCGACCCCGCAGTAAGGGCAGATCGTGTTCGTGACGGTCTGGGCATGCTCGTCCCACGTGCCCGCAGCACGCATCTCGAACTCGCTCGTGAACATCAGGGCACCGGTGGGACACACGCCGATGCAGTTGCCGCAGTACACGCAGGCGGAGGCATCGAGCGGCACCGCGTGCTCGGTCGAGATCCGCGCGTCGAACCCCCGACCGGCCACGGCGATCGCGAAGGTGTGCTGGGCGTCGGTCCCGCAGGCCTCGACGCACTTGTAGCAGAGCACGCAGCGCGCGTAGTCGCGCACGTACAGCTCGTTGTCGATCGTGACCGGCTGCGCGACCGTCTCGGCCACCGCCGGGTCGGGCCCGTGGTGATGACCGGGCTCCTTCGCGTCGCGCTCCCCCGCCTCCATCGGCTCCATCAGCGCGCCGAACCGCTCGGGCTCGGCCCGGTAGAGGTCCTGCCACCGGTGCCAGTCCTCCGCCGCCAACGACGTGTCGACGCTGGAGGCGAGGAACTCGATCACGAGCCGGCGCGAGTGCCGCACGCGATCCGTGTCGGTCGAGATCTTCATCCCGGCCTCGACGGGACGCGAGCAGGCGGGCACGAGGACCCTCGACCCCTCGACCTCCACGACGCAGACCCGGCAGGCGTTGACCGGGGTGAGGGTGTCCGCGTAGCACATCGTCGGCGTGTCGACGCCGAGCCCCCGGCAGGCGTCGAGGATCGTGGCGCCCTCGGGGACGCGGACGGCCTCGCCGTCGATCTCGAGATCGAGGAGTCTGACGGGCGGCGCCAGCGGGATCTGCGTCACGTTGCCTCCTGTCCGAACAGACCGAACGTCTCGATCGCCGACTGGACCGCGTTGGCGGCCGTCTGACCGAGCCCGCAGATCGAGGCGTCGCGCATCACCTGGGTGATGTCACGCAGGAGGGTCATCTCATCCTCCCGGGAACCGATCGTCCGGTCGGTCGCGAGGCGGTGGAGCGCCTCTTCCTGTCGCACGGTGCCCACCCGGCACGGCACGCACTGACCGCACGATTCGTCGCGGAAGAACCGGGCGATCCGTAGGCAGAGGTCGACGAGGTCCGTGTCCTCGTCGAACACCATGACGACTCCGGACCCGAGCGTGTAACCGCCGGCACGCGCGTCCTCGAAGCTGAGCTTCGCGTCGAGGCGGTCGGGGCCGACGAAGCCACCCGCGGCCCCGCCGAGCAAGACGGCCTTCAGCGGCGCGCGGTCCCGGACGCCACCCGCCATCTCGATCACCTCACCCAGCGTGATGCCGTGCTCGGCCTCGTAGACACCTGGTCGCTCGACGTGCCCGCTCAGGCAGAACAGCCGCGTGCCGGTCGAGCCCTCGGTCCCGAACGCCGCGTAGGCCTCGGGGCCGAGCGTCAGCACCTGCAGCACGTTGAGCAGCGTCTCGACGTTGTTGATCGAGGTCGGCTTCCCGAAGACGCCGTGCGTGACGGGGAACGGCGGTTTGTTCCTCGGTTCGCCGCGCTTGCCCTCGATCGATTCGAACAGGGCCGTCTCCTCGCCGCAGATGTAGGCGCCGGCGCCTCGCCGCATCTCGATCTCGAAACGGAACCCGGCGCCCATCACGTCCTCACCGAGCAGGCCCGCCCGACGGCATCCGGCGATGGCATGCTCGAGCCGCGTGGTCGCCACCGGGTACTCGCCGCGTACGTACAGGAACCCCCGCTGGGCGCCGGTCGCGAACCCGGCCACCGTGAGGGCCTCGATCACCGCGAACGGATCGTGTTCCATCACGACGCGATCCTTGAAGGTCCCGGGCTCGGATTCGTCGGCGTTGCAGACGACGTAGCGCTCCATGACGGGCTGGTCGGCGACGGCCCGCCACTTCACGCCCGTCGGGAAGGCCGCCCCGCCGCGCCCCAGGAGTTCCGCGTCGGTGACCTGTTGGATCGTCGCGTCGCGTCCCACCTCGACCGCCCTCGCGAGTGCCCGGAAGCCACCGTTCGCGCGGTAGTCACTCAGGGAGGTCGGGTCGACGACGCCGACACGGGCCAACAGGCGGTCGCCGACCGCCACCAGGTCCGTCACCGGGGGGGTGTCGCCGTCCTCGTCCGCGACCGACCGTGCCACCGCGGGAGCCGTCGCCCGATCACCGGTCAGGACCTCGTCGGAACGGTGCGCTCCCGCCTTCTGGATCAGCACCGCCGGGGCGCGGTCGCACGAGCCGAGGCACGGGCTGGCGACGACCCGAGCGTCGGCACCGAGCCCTTCACGGCAGGCCGCGAGCAGCTCGCGCCCGCCGTCCAGGCGACACGCGAGGTCGTCGCACACGTGCACGACGGTCCGCGGGGACGGGGACACGCTGAGCATCGCGTAGAAGGTGGCGACCCCGTACGCTTCTGCCGGCGGGATGGTCAGGCGCGAGCACACGTAGTTCAGCCCGCCCTCGCTGATCCACCCGACGCGCTCCTGGAGCGCGTGGAGCGCGGGCAACAGCATCGTGCGCTGCCCCCGTGTCTCGTGGCCGCCGCGGGTCACCCTCCCCTCGAGGAACTCCACCCGTGCCTCGGGTTCGATCGTGGACGGGAGAGGCGGCCCCAGCAGGTCGTCGAGGGCGGCGCGCTCTTCGTCGGTCGGCGCCGCCTCGCTCAGGTGCAGATCCACGTGGCCTCCGTCACTCGGCGCTCCCGACCACGGCGGGCGCGTCCTCGGGGAGGGGGTCGATCCGGATCGCCGTTGCCTTGAACTCCGCGGTGCCCGACTTCGGGTCGGTCGCCTCGATCGTGAGCCGGTTCGTCTCGACCTGCTCGGGGAAATGGAACGTCATGAACGCGAGGCCGGAGCGTAGCGCGTTCGACACGTGGACCGGCGCGATCACCTCGCCGCGCCGCGACGACACCAGGACCTGCTGACCCTGGACGACACCGAGCTCGGCCGCGTCGTGCGCCGAGATCTCGATCGCCTCGGGGCGTCGCAGCGGCGAGCTGAACGCCCCGGTCTGCACACCGGTGTTGTAGGAGTCGAGGCGGCGTCCGGTCGTCAGGCGGATCGGGTACTCGTCGGACAGCTCGTCGACCGGCGGCTCGTCGAGCACGACGCTGAACGGGGCCTTCCAGCCCTGTTCGGCGGGATCCTCGGCCCACAGCCGAGCGTGCAGGAACGGCGTCCCTGGGTGATCGTCGTCGGGACAGGGCCACTGGATCCCCCCGAGCTCCTCCAGCCGCTCCCACGACATGCCGCGATGCATCGGCGAGAGCCCGCGGAGCTCTTCCCAGGCCTCGTGCGCCGTGACCTCGCCCCAGTCGTACCCGAGCCTGGAGGCGAGTTGGGCGATGATCCAGATGTCGTCACGCGCCTCCCCCGGCGGCTCCAGGGCCTTGCGCACCCGCTGCACGCGGCGTTCGGAGTTCGTCACCGTCCCCTCGGACTCGAAGGCGCTGTTCGCCGCCGGGAACACCACGTCGGCGATCTCCGCGGTCTTCGTCATGAAGATGTCCTGGACGATCAGCGTGTCGAGGTTCTCCAGCAGCTTCTTCGCGTGGGTCGCGTCGGCCTCGGAGCTCACCGGGTTCTCACCGATGCAGTACACCGCGGTGAGCTCACCACGCTCCATCGCCGCGAACATGTTCGTGAGGTGCCAGCCGTACCGCGGCTGTATCTCGCGACCCCATGCGCGCTCGAACCGCCCGCGCGCGTCGTGGTCCTGCTCGATGTCCTGGAACCCGGGCAGCTTGTTGGGGATCGCGCCCATGTCACCGCCACCCTGGACGTTGTTCTGACCTCGGAGCGGGTTCAGCCCGCTGCCGTACCTGCCGACGTGACCGGTCAGCAGACCCAGGTTGATCAGGGACAGCACGTTGTCCACCGCGTTGTGGTGCTCCGTGATCCCGAGCGTCCAACAGATCATCGCGTTCTCGGCGCTCGCGTACGCGTGCGCGACCTCGCGGATCACCGAGGCGGGCACCCCGGTCACCGACTCGCCACGCTCCAGGGTCCACTCCTGGACGCTGGCCGCATAGGCGTCGAACCCTTCTGTCGCATGGTCGATGAAGGCGCGGTGCTCGAGCCCGTTCGCGATGATCTCGCGGGCGATCGTGTTGCTGAGCGCGATGTCGGTGCCGACGTCGATCCCCAGCCACAGGTCGCCGAACGCGGCCGACTCGGTCCGGCGCGGGTCCACGACGATCAGCCGCGCGCCCTTCTCGATCGCCTTGAGGACGTGGTGGAAGAAGATCGGGTGGGCCGCCCGGGCGTTCGAACCCCACAGCACGACGAGGTCGGTGTTCTCGACCTCCTCGTATGAGCTGGTACCGCCACCGGCACCGAAGACGGTCGCCAGACCGACGACCGAAGGCGCGTGTCAGGTGCGGTTGCAGCTGTCGATGTTGTTCGTGCCCAGGACCTGACGAGCGAACTTCCCTGCGATGAAGTTCATCTCGTTCGTGGCCTTCGAGCAGCTGAACAGGCCGGCGCCCCAGCCGGGGTTCCGCCCCATGGCACGCTGCAGTCCCTCGGCGGCCCGGTCGAGCGCCTCGTCCCAGGTCGCCACGCGCAGCTCGCCACGGTCGCGGACCATCGGCTCGGTCAGCCGCGTGAGCCCGTTCGCCATCGAGCTTCTCCTCTCGTCGTTCGCTCCGGGGACGGCGTCTCCCGGGTGTTCGATTCTACGGAGCCTGGCCGAGGGGGGGTGAACCCTCGGCCGCGGGACGTGACCCGGGGTTCGACGGATGGTCAACGACGCCCCGGGCGGTCAAGATAGGGACATGTCGACACCGTCTCACCTTCCCGAGTGGTCCGGATCGGGGCTCGACCACGGAACCTCCGAGCCCTCGCCTGAGGTGGACGCGGGCGCCGAGGCTCCCGACGCGGCCGAGCCGACCGGCGCGGCACTCCTGGAGCAGGCCGTCCGTGTCACCACGGGACTGGTCGCGCTGGGGATCGCGTCGGTGGCCGAAGGGGTCCGGCGGACGCTGCCGGCGACACCGTCGACCGACGAGCCCTCGCCCGAGCGGGTCGACGCCCTGGGCTTGGCGACCGGCGCGCTCTTGGGGTTCACGCTCCTGGCGGGCGATCGGGTGGCAGGGGCCGTCCGCGGTGTGTCACGCACGGTCGGCCCCCCGGCGTCCTGGATCGCAGGCGTTCCCCCCCTGGGGCCGGCAGCCGGATGGGTCCGCACGACCGCGACGTCGCTCGACGAACGTTGGCGCGCCTCGCGACCCGGCACCGAAGCGGTCGCGACCGCGTTCGCTCGTGAGCTGGTCCCGCAGGTGATCGACGCCGTCCTCGATCAGCTCGACCTGACGTGGCTCGTGGCAGAACGGGTCGATCTGGACGACCTGGTCGCCCGGGTCGACATCGAGCGTGTCGTGGCTCGGGTAGACCTCGATGAGGTTGCCTCGAAGATCGACGTCGACGCCGTGGTCTCGCGGGTCGACCTCGACGCCATCGTGAAGCGCATCGATCTCGACGCCATCGTGGCCCGGGTGGACGTGGATGCCGTCGCGCGGCGGATCGACGTGGAGGGCATCATCGAGCGTCTCGACATGGCCGGTCTGGCACGGACGGTGATCGAGGAGATCGACCTGCCGGAGATCATCCGTCAGTCCACCGGCTCGGTGGCCTCGGAGACCGTCCGTGGCGTCAGGATGCAGGGGATCCAGGCGGACGAGTCGGTGTCGAAGGTCGTCGACCGGGTGCTCTTCCGCAACCGTGCGGGCGACGCCGGCGACCCGGATCAACCCACGACGCACGGGAGGCCCGACCAGACGGGCGACCCCGGACCCGACGTGTGAGCGATCGCACCCAGATATCGACCGTCCCCGGCGAAGCCCGTCGCTACCAAGGGCTCCCGGCCGGGCTCGTGACGCGTGTCGGCGCGAACGTCGTCGATCTCCTCGTCCTGGCCCTCGCGCTGGTCGTCATCTACGGCGGCTGGGCGGCCGTCCGGCTCCTGATCCGAGGCAGCGAGTTCGAGTTCCCTACCCCCACCTTCGCGACCGTCTACGTCGTGGGGGCGGTGGTGTTCACGGTCTACCTCGCCGCGTCGTGGGCGGCCACCGGCCGGACGTACGGCGCTCAGGTCATGGGGCTGCGGATCGTCGACCGAGACGGCCATCGGATCGGCGGGCTCCGCGCGCTCGCCCGCGCGGTGCTCTGCGTCTTGTTCCCGATCGGGCTCCTCTGGTGCGCCGTCAGCCGAGAGAAGCGCTCCCTGCAGGACCTGATCGTGCGCACCTCGGTGATCTACGACTGGGCGATCCGGGGCCGCTGACGAGGCACGACCCTGGGGACCTCAGTGCACCCGTTCGGGATGCGCGTACACGTTGCACCGCCCGTCGCGGACGAACCCCACGAGGGTCATCCCGAGCCGCGCGGCAGCGTCGACCGCGAGCGACGACGGTGCGCTGACCGCGCTCACGATCGGGATGCCCGCGACCGCGGCCTTCTGGACGATCTCGAACGACGACCGGCCGCTCACCTGCAGGATGTAGCCGGCGAGTGGGACCTCACCCTTCAGGAGCTGCTCGCCGATCACCTTGTCGACCGCGTTGTGTCTGCCCACGTCCTCGCGGAGCGACACGAGCTCCCCCTCGGGGGTGAAGAGCCCCGCCGCGTGCAGCCCGCCCGTGCGCTCGAAGACCTTCTGCCCGGCCCGGAGCCGGTCCGGAAGACCAACGAGGAGCGACGCCGCGACCTCCGGGCCGGGGGGGACCACCTCGCAGCGCACCTCGACGTCCTCGAGCGCGGCCTTCCCGCAGATGCCACACGACGACGTCGCGAAGAAGTTGCGGCGGAGCGACTCTGGGTCGAACGGCCGGTCGAGCGTGACGCTCACCACGTTGTAGTGTTGATCCTCGCCCGGCAGGTTGTCGCAGTACGCGACGCGATGGACGTCGCCCGGCGCGATCAGGCCTTCGGTGAGCAAGAAGCCCACCGCGAGCTCGAAGTCCCCGCCGGGCGTCCGCATCGTCACCGCGACGTTGACCGGCTCCTGTCCGGGCGCCTGCACCCGGATCTCCATCGGCTCCTCGGTGACGACCGAGTCGCCTCGTTCGCTCCGGTGCCCATCGTGGAACGCCACGATGCGAGCGTGGGTGAGGTTGTGCCGGATCGGTTCGCTGATCGCCACCCCACCAGTATCGGCTGCCGGCGCCGAAGGGTCACGGGGTCGAAAGACGACCGGGGGTCACGCGACACCCCCCGGCGGTTTGGATGCCTCCGCGGGGGGGCGGTATCGTCGCCTTCGGGTTCAGTGACCCGCGGCCACCCCACCCCACGAGACCGTCGAAGAAAGGCGTGAGCGAACGATGAGATCTGCCCTCGAGATCGCACAGGAAGCCGTCCCCCGCCCGATCACCGATGTGGCCGCCGAGGCAGGCATCTTGCCCGAGGAGCTCAAGCCCTACGGCTCCACGCGAGCGAAGATCTCGCTCTCGATCCTCGACCGGCTGAAGGACCATCCCGACGGCAAGCTGATCATCACGACGGCGATCACCCCGACGAAGGCCGGCGAGGGCAAGACGACGACGTCGATCTCGCTCACCCAGGGTCTCGGGAAGCTCGGCAAGAACGTGGTCCTCGCACTCCGTGAACCCTCGATGGGTCCCGTCTTCGGGATCAAGGGTGGCGGGACCGGCGGCGGGTACGCGCAGCTCCTGCCGATGGAAGACATCAACCTCCACTTCAACGGCGACTTCCACGCGGTCACGGCCGCGCACAACCTGCTCTCGGCCGCGCTCGACGCCTCGATCTTCCACGGGAACCCGCTCGGGATCGACCCTCAGACGATCACCTGGCCCCGCACGCTCGACGTGAACGACCGGTCGCTGCGGAACACGGTGATCGGCCTCGGCGGCAAGGTCCACGGGGTCCCTCGCGAGAACAGCTTCGTGATCACGGCCGCGTCGGAGATCATGGCGGTCCTCGCGCTCGCGAACGATCTCCTCGATCTCCGGGCTCGCCTGGGTCGGATCATCGTGGCCTCGACCGTCGACGGTGCGCCGGTCACCGCCGAGGACCTCAAGGTCGCCGGCGCGATGACGGTGGTGATGCGCGACGCGATCGAGCCGAACCTCGTACAGACCCTCGAGGGTCAGCCGACGATGATCCATGCCGGCCCGTTCGGGAACATCGCGCACGCGAACAACTCGATCGTGCAGGACCGGGTGGCGCTCAAGCTCGCTGACTACGTGATCACCGAAGGCGGGTTCGCGAGCGACCTGGGGTTCCAGAAGTTCTGTGACATCGTGTGTCGCCTCGGCGGCTTCACCCCGAGCGCCGGTGTGCTCGTGACCACGGTCCGCGCGACGAAGTCCCACGGCGGGATGCGGTTCGAGGACCTCGCGAACGAGGACCTCGATGCGCTCCGCAGGGGCATCGACAACCTCGCCGCCCACATCGGGATCGTGCGCGAGTACGGATTGCCGTGCGTCGTCGCGATCAACAACTTCCCGCAGGACACCCCGGCCGAGATCGACCTGATCCGCCAGCTCGCCGTAGACGCCGGCGCGGAGACCGTCGTCGTGAACCGTGGGTTCGCCGAGGGCGGCGACGGCGCGATCGAGCTCGCTGAGGCCGTGGTGAAGGTGGCTGACCAGCCGAACGGGTTCCACCCGCTCACCCCGGTGGGAACGCCGCTCAAAGAGCAGATCGAGGCGATCGCGACGAAGCTCTACGGGGCCGACGGGGTCGACTACCTGCCGCAGGCCGAGAAGGACATCGCTCGCATGACGCAGCTCGGGTTCGGTGACGCTCCTGTCTGCATGGCGAAGACGCACCTGTCGCTCAGCCACGACCCGCTCGCGGTGAACCGTCCCACGGGCTACCGGCTGCCGGTCCGCGGGGTGGTGCCGAGCGCAGGTGCCGGCTTCGTCGTCGTGCTCTGCGGCGACATGCAGCGGATGCCAGGGCTCGGCAGGGTCCCCAACTTCACCGGGGTCGACATCGACGCCGACGGGCGCACGGTCGGCCTGTTCTGAAGACGAACCACGAGACAGGCCTGCTCCGCCTCTGGGAGCCGGGACGTCGCTCAGGCGACCTCGTCGTCGGGGGGCATCACGCAGAACTCGTTGCCCTCGGGGTCGAACATCACGCACCACATCCCCCCGTCGCCCTCCTCCCAGTTCCTGATCCGCGCACCGAGCTCCTCGAGCCGCCGGACCTCCGCCTCGAGGTCGTCCTCGGCACGCAGATCTAGGTGGAGCCGGTTCTTCACGACCTTGCCCTCGGGAACCTCAACGAAGAACAGCACCGGAAGGCCCTCGGCGTCGAACGGCGGCTCGACCATCACCGTCGGGTCGTCCTCAGGATCGAGGATGCCTTTCGACGCGAGCCTGGCGAGCTCGGCGTCGTCGTACGCCACGACCTCCCAGCCGAGCGCCGTCGCCCAGAACCGTGCGAGCGGCGCGGCGTGCGCGCTGTCGACGACGATCGCGTCGAGCCGCATCGCTACGCGGACCCGATCCGCGCGGTGAAGGACTCATCGGCGTTCGCGAGCACCTGGTCGGCTCGGTCGCGGAGCCGTCGACAGTCGTCGACCAGCTCGGCACGCCGCGCCGCGTCGACGAACGCGAACGCGTTGATCTGGACGTTGGCGAGGGCCGACAGGGTCGCCGCGTGAAGGACCGCCGCTGCGCTGAAGCCGTCCGAGGCCGTGTTCGGGTTACCGCTCGTGATCGCCTCCTCGGCCAGACCCATCAGGTAGACGGCCCGACGTGCGACCGTGAGCGGGATCTCCGCGGCGTGCTCCAGCGCGGTCTGCAGCGCGTTGAGCCGGGCGGCCCTCTCGTCATCGGTGTCACGGGCCATCCGGTAGGCGGCCATCACCTCGCCGAACGCCTCGGCGTCTCGGTCGGCCATCGCGAGGAGAACCGACCGCTCCCGGTCTGCCTCCACGACGATCTCCTCCATCCGGGGCGCGACCTCCTCGAACCCGGCCTTGCGAGCCGTGAGCCGGCCGACCATCGCCACGAGGGCAGCCCCGGCCGCTGCCGAGATCGCGGCCACCGCGCCGCCGCCCGGGGTCGGCGCCTCCGAGGCGAGAGCACCCAGCCACTCCACGAGCCGCTGCTCCGCCGTCGCCGGCGCATCGCTCATCCCTCCTCCTCCACGAGCCGCTCCATCACCTGGCGGTCCGGGACGAACCCCTCGAGCCGAACGTGGGCGACGTCGTCGGGCTCCACCGCCGCCTGTGGCGCCAGCCCGACGATCTCCGACGACGCGACCGTGAGCCCACGCGGGGCGGCGGCCGCAACGACGGCGTCGTACGCGGCCCGGATGCCCGTCACCTCGTGGTCCACGAGGTTCATCGACACCGTGACGCAGCCGCGCTCGGGCACCTCGAACCCGATCGCCCGGACGGCGGGGAGGCCACCACCCGCCTCCCTGACCTCGGCGGCGATCGCCTTCGCGGCCGCCTCGTCGTCCCCGTCGAGGTAGCAGTTGAACGCGACGAGCGCCGGACGGGCACCGACCGCCGTCGCTCCGGCCGGTCCCAGGGCGTGCGGTCCGAAGTCCGGCAGACGCAGTCCGCGCGCCACGTCGTCGCGGATGCCCTCGAACTGCCCGCGTCGCACGTTCGCGAGCGAACGCCGCTCCGGCGAGAGCGCCGCGCGCTCGTAGAGGTAGACGGGGAGGTCGAGTTCGGCCGCGAGCGCCTCCCCGAACGCGCGGGCCAACCCGACGCAGTCGTCGAGCGTCGCGTCTCGCACCGGCATGAACGGGATCACGTCGACCGCCCCCATCCTCGGATGCCCTCCCTGGTGGTGCGTGAGGTCGATCAGCCCGATGGCGACCCGGGCGCCGTTCATCGCCGACGCCCACACGCCTTCGCGCGTCCCGAGGACCGTGGTATCCAGGCGGTGGTGCGCCGGATCGGCCTCCGCGTAGACGACCCGAGCGCCGGGGACATCCAGCGACGCCACGATCGCCTGGACCACCTCGGGCCTGCGTCCTTCGCTGAAGTTCGGCACGACGCCGAACAGCGGCTCTCCTGGCACGGGCGGAGCATACGCCCGGGACAGGAGGCGCCGTCGATCACGCGCGCGGTCGCTCCTTCCCGGGGTCAAGGATGCCGAGAGGACCGACGGTGGCGGTCGCCGTCCCTTCGGCCATTGCGACGTCGAGGCGCGTGCCGTCGTCCGCGACGGCGGTGTCGAGGATCGCGAGCCCGATCGCGCCCACCCGGGGGCTGACCGCCGGCGACGTCACGACCCCGACCTCGCGGCCGTCCTTCGTCACCGCGGCGCCGTAGTCGGGGGCGGTGTCGCCCTCGAGCGACAGCGTCTTGAACCGCTTCGGCGGGTTCGCGCCCCGCTCGGCAAGCGCCTGGGCGGCGACGCACTCGGTGTCGGTCTTGATGAAGCGGTCCATCGACAGGTCCCAGGGACTGATCTCGTTCGGGTTGTAGTCGACGGCGATGATGATCAGTCCCACCTCGGTGCGGGCGAGGTCGATCGCGTTGAGCCCGAACGGCGTGCCGCCGGCTCCCCGGAGCGCGTCCCAGACCGCATGGGCGTTCGAGGGGTCGGTCACGATCTCGTAGCCCTTCTCTCCCGAGAACCCGGTCCGCAGGACCCACGCCTCGGCACCGGCGACGGTCGTGGGCTCGGGCCACATCCGGAAGTACTTCAGCTCACCCAGGTCGCGACCCGTGAGGGACTGCAGCAACTCCTGCGAACCGGGACCCTGCACCGCGACCATCCACCGGTCACGGGTCTGGTGGGCGATCGACGCGTCGAGGCCCTGGGCGGTCTCCTCGAACCACGACGCGATGTCGGGCGTGTTGATGAACAGCCACCAGCGGTCGGCGGCCAGTCGGTAGGCGTTGCCGTCATCGATCATCGTGCCGTCCGCGTTCACGAGCGCCCCGTACCTGACCGAGCCATCGGTGGTCCCGCTGAGGTCGTTCGTGAACCGTCGCTGGATCAGCCGCTGCGCGTCGGGTCCGGTCACCTCGTACTTGGCGGTTGAGTGCAGGTCCCAGATCCCGGCCGAGGTCCGGACGGCCTCGTACTCCTCCAACGTCCCACGGCCCTCGTCCATCATCCAGGGCCATCCGTCCTCCCAGAGGAACTCGCCTCCCTGGGCTTCGTGCCACTCGTGGAGCGGGGATCGATTCTCCTTCACTTCCTCACCCATCGGGAGGTCCTCCTTCCGGTCGCGACCCTGCGGGGCGCGCCTCGTCGGTCGTTCCGGCGTCGTTGTACCCCAGGCTTGAACGCCGGTTCAAGTCGGCAGCTCGGTGGCCCCCGCCAGATGAAGGAGCTGGGCGGGCGACACGGACCTCCCGGACGGGAGCTTCCCGACCAGCACCAGGAACAGCTGGGCGGTGACCAGCGCGTCGTCGTAGGCCTCGTGCGGCGCCGCGACCGGGACACCGTAGCGACGCGCGCTCGCCGTGAGCGCGTACCCGTGCTCGGCTCGGACGGACGCCGGTTGGCCCTCGACGACGATCGCGAGGTTGCGGACGTCGATCGTGCGTCGGCGCCACGCCGCGACGGTCCCGCCGAGCGAGCGCGCGAGGAGGTGTACCTCGACCTCCGCGAACCAGGCGAGGACGATCCGACGTGCGAGTCTGGCCCGAAGGTCGACGGCGGCCTCCCGCTCCGTCGCCGCGTCGGCCAGGTCGACGGGCCGGAGCAGATGGATCGTCTGCGACGTCGGCGACGGCGGGACGGCGGGGCGGACCAGCCGGTGGACCGAGTCGGTCACGCGGATCCGTCCAGCGTCGACGGGGACCACGCCGTACGAGACGATCGCGTCGCGCGCGAGGTCGAGGCCCGTCGTCTCGAAGTCGATCGCCGCGTAACCGGCCTGGTCCCACGGCCGCCGTCCCTCACGACGCGACGGTCCGGGCGGTATCCCGGAGAACGGGACCCTCATCGGCTCCTCACGGCTCGGATCGGGGCTCGATCACCCGGGTCGGGGTCACGATCAGCTGCACGCGGCGGTCGAAGTGCCCCTGGGGCAACGGGTCGTCGACGACCTGGAGGTCGAACGCGATCGCGGCGCGAACCGCCGCGTCCCCGCACGCGTCGAACAGCCGGTCGTAGAAGCCGCCCCCGTACCCGATCCGACGCCCGGCGGTGTCGAAGGCCACTCCCGGCGTGCAGATCACGTCGACCTCGCGGGGATCGACCGCATCTCCGTCCTTCGGCTCCAGCGCCCCGAAGGACGTCGGTGAAAGGGGATCGCCCGGAGCCCATGCGTGCAGGTGCAGCTCGCCGCCGTCGATCCGGGGCAGCGCCGTTCGGGTTCCCGCCGCGTGCAGACGACGCAGGAGAGGCTCGGTGGGCACCTCCGAGCCGAACGACCAGAACGCCGCCACCGTGCCTGCCGCCCGCACGGGCGACAGGGCGAGGAACCGCTCGACCACGAGCCCTCCGAGCTCCTCGCGTTCGGCGGCCGACATCGCGTCACGGAGCGCGAGCACCTCGCGCCGGATCATCCGTTTCGCCCGCTTCAGCTCGTGGGACCTCATACCCCCCGGAGCGTACGTGCGATCAGCTCCGTCCGATCCTCGGGACCGGCGGGCATGCACACCATCCACGACGCGCCGGCGCCGGCGAGCCGCGCCGCGAACACCCGGAGATCGTCCAACGTCCCGCGCCACGGATCCCACGCGACGCCGCGCGCGGCACGTTCGGTGTCCAGGCGGGCGAGCTCGTCTCGGTCGCGCCCGACCAGGACGATCCCGCCCCAGGTGATCTCGAGCTCGGCGGGGTCACGACCGACCTCCGCGGCCTTCGTTCGCAGTCGCCCGGCACGATCCTCGAACGCGTCAGCGTCCAAGCCCCATCCGTTCCAGCCGTCGGCCGCACGGGCGGCCACGTCCACCATCCGGTCGGTGGTTCCGCCGATCCACACCGCCGGCCCCCCCGGTGGCGCCAGCGGTCCCGCCACCGCGGGCACGTGTTCATCCCCCGGCCACGCGCGTCCAGCGAACACCGCCCGCAGCGCCAGGGCCGTGGACACGGCGACCGCGGAACGCTCCGGGGCGGTGCCGAACGCGATCCCGAACGACTCGTGCTCGGGACGGACCAACGCGTCGCCCATACCCAGCCCGAGGATCGTGCGTCCGCCCGTCATCGCGTGCAGGGAGCCCGCCTGCTTCGCGAGCAGGCCGACGGGACGCATCCCGACGCGGGCCACCAGCACCCCGACGCCCAGCGTCGGCTCGGTCGCGGCGATCGATCCGAGCAGGGAGAAGGGCTCGAAGGACGGCCTGTCCGGACGGCCCGGTGGGAACAGGTGGTCAACGGCGAACACCGCGTCGGCACCCGCAGCTGCCGCCCGGGTGGCGGCATCCAGCGGGGTCGCGATCGACCCGGCGAAGGTGGGGATCGCGAACCCGAGTCTCATCCCGGCCGTTCGTCCAGCACGAGCAACGCGGCTCCGATCGCCGCGGCGTCCGGACCCAGCGCGGCGGGGACGATCCGCACCGAGGGTCGCAGCGCTCGCCCCTCCACGGTCCGCGCGTACGCCGCTCGCGCGGGATCCAACAGCAGATCCCCGGCCTCGGCCGGTCCACCGCCGACCACCACGACCTCGGGGTCAAGGATGTTCACGAGACCGGCGATCCCCTCCCCCAGCCGAGTGCCGACCTCGGCCAGGATGCCTCGCGCGGCGGGATCCCCCGCGCGAGCGGCCTCGGTGACGGTCGCTCCGGTCACCGCCGTCGGGTCTCCCCCCGCCATCTCCGCGATCAGCGAGTGGGCATGCCGCGTCGCGGCCTCATGGCCCTGTCGGGTGATCGCCGTGCCGCTCGCGACCGTCTCCCAGCATCCCCGGTTGCCGCACCCGCACTCGTGCCCGTCGGGCTCCACGATGAAGTGCCCGATCTCGCCCGCCAAGCCCAGCGCGCCACGGTGCAGACGTCCTCCGACGACGAGACCGCCGCCGATCCCTGTGCCGAGCCCGACGTAGAGCACGTCGCGCATGCCTCGTGCGGCCCCGAGCCGCCACTCCGCGTAGCCGCCCGTCGTGCAGTCGTTGTCGACCGTCGCCGGGAGCCCCAACGCGTCGGTCACCACCCGCTCGATGTTCGCGTCACGCCAGACCAGGTTCGGCGCGCAGATCAGGACCCCGGACCGACGATCGATCAAACCGGCGGCTCCGATGCCGATCCCGGCGACCGCCGGCGACCACACATCACGCGCCGTACGGACCAAGACGTCGAGCGTCGCCTGCATGTCGTCGGCCGGCGTTGCCCCCACCGAACGAGCGAGGACCTCCCCGGCCGGGTTCAGCCTGAGCGCGTTGATCTTCGTCCCGCCGACGTCGACCCCGATCGCGTCCGACGTCTCCAGCGGAGCCGCCTCAGCCAAGGTCGATCTTCTCGAGGGTGGTCGCCGGAGGCGGGCCCTCCTCGTGGCTTCCCGAGGCTTCGTCTGCCCTCGCATCGATCACGGCTCGGAACGCCATGAACAGCTCGGTGCCTGCCTTCAACAGATGCTCCACGACGTCGGGGCGCAGCGGCTGGACCGCACCCACCGTCACGCAGATCGGACACCAGGTGACCGGGCACCCACCGGCGGCGTGGCCATCGGACGGTGCCTCCACGGTCTCGGATCGGGCCACCGGCTCCAGGTCCGGCTCCTGGTGCGGCTCCGTCGTCGCCGGCTCGAGCTCGGGGTCAGCCTCGAACGTCGGATCGGTCGCGGCCATCTCAGCTCCCTTCCGCGGCCACGGTGGGCTCGCGTGCGAACAGGATCTCGAGGTGATCCCCGGCGAAGTTCGCCTCACGGACCACCATGCGCTTCAGCGTCTGGGGCAGGATCAGGTTCCGCTTGTAGGAGCCGACGCGCACGTAGAGCTCTTCGCCGCGCCGGTGGATGTCCATGTCGTCGCGAGACACGAACGGCAGGCGCATCGAGAGCACGTAGCCGGTCCCCCGCTTGCGGACCCTGATCGGATCGTCGTGGTACAGGATGCCGAGCGCCTCGCGGTCTCCGTAGACCTCATCTCCCATCTCCACGAGGAGCGGGATCCCGACCATCTCCCGATCGAACAACCGAGCCTTCAAGATCGGCACGGGCTCGAACGACTCGTGAACCGTCGCGAGGTGCTCGGCCTGGATGTCTTTCCACTTCCCGAAGTAGGGGTCGGTGATCTCCGGGGGAAGGACGCGGTTCACCACCACGGCGTCGACGCGGTAGCCGAACAGCCCGAGGTACGTGTAGGTCCGACGAGCCTCACTGATCACCATCTTCTCGAGGTTCACGACCAGGCGGACCGACGCCACCTTCTCGTCGGTCAAGATCCCCTTGACCGCGTCGAGGTTCGCGTGCAGCCGTTCCACCGCCGCGAACACGTGGTCGCCAGCGATCGGCAACGTCGTCATCCGCGACACGATCGGGCGGACCGCCTTGATGACCTTGCGCTCGACCGGCCAGATCCGCTCGATGTACCAGTTCATGATCTCCGGCAGGCTCAGCAGGCGAAGCGTCTCGGCGGTGGGTGCACAGTCGACGACCAAGACGTCGTACAGGCCGCTCTCCACGTGGGTCTTCACGTCGATCAACGCGAAGATCTCGTCCAGGCCGGGGATCACCGTCAGTTCCTCGGCCTGGATCGTCTCGGTCCCCGCCCAGTTCATCAGCTGGACCATGTAGTCCTGGATCTCGCGCCAGTTGTCCTCGAGCCGCTCCTGCGCGTCCACCTGCTGGGCCCACAAGCGCTCGGCCACCTCGGTGGGCTGGCTCTCGATCTGCACCTCGAACGAGTCTGCGAGCGAATGCGCCGGATCGGTCGACATCACCAGCGTCCGCAGACCGGACCGGGCGGCACGGACCGCGGTGGCGGCGGCGACCGTCGTCTTGCCGACGCCGCCTTTGCCCGTGAAGAGCACGACTCGCATGACGACCAGGGTAGCCGACCGACCCGTGCAGGGCGGATCAGGGGTACGCGAAGAGCGACAGGACCGCGATCAGGTTCACGGTGAAGTGAGCCGCGATCGGCGCGACCAGCGTCCTGCGACGTTCGTAGAGGCCTGCCAGCATGACGCCGGTGATCGACAGCCCTACGAGGCGGATCGGGTCGACGTGGACGAGCCCGAACAGCGCGCCCGACGCGATCGCCGCCCACCGGAAGCGCATCGCACGGCGGAGCCCTCCGAACAGGAACCCCCGGAAGGCGATCTCCTCGCAGATCGGCGCGAACACGACCGCCACGATCGCGATCGGGATCAGCCAGCCGTCCTCGAAGGTGTCCAGTGGGTTGTCGGTCCCCGGTAGCTCACCCGTGACCTGTTCGACCACGAACATCGTGATCAGGATGATCACGGCGCTCAGCAGCATCGTCGCGAACCCGATCGCCATCCCCATCGCGACGTCGCCGCCTCGCCACCCGCCGCGCCGCAGGCCCAGGGCGGCCACGGAACCTGTGGTCGCCCGGACCCACCACACCGTGCCGGCACCGAGCGCGAGCTGCTGGATCACCGAGGCCAGCAACAACCCTCCAGGACCGTCCCATCCGATCATCCCGAGGATCACGATCTCTGCGAGCAGCGCGACGCCGAACGGCATAGCGGCGACGGGGACCAGCGACGTCCACCCCCAGGTCGCGAAGGGCCACGGTCGGTCCGGGCGCGCCGGTATCCGAGGTCCGCCAGGACGCTCGACCGGCGCGGGCGGCCGGACGCCATCGGCGGGGTTCATCAACCCATCTCGACGCGGCGCTTCAGGCGTTCGAGCGCGTTCTCGATCACGCGCTTCGCGCCCTCGGTGCGGATGAACCCCGGGACCAGTGGTCCGAGCTCGACGGCGAGGCGGTACGTCACGGTCGTCGCCTCACCGTCCGGATCGTCGAGCAGGTACTCGCCGCGGACCTCTCGGACGGCCCCATGCGCGTCGGTCGAGGTCCAGGAGATCGCCGTGTCCCCCGGCGCGTACTGGTACCGCAGCGTGTACGACGCGCGGCCGAGGACCGGGACGTCGACCTCGAAGGCGACCTCGGTGGGCCGCCCGCCCTCACCTCGCTGGAGGACCTCCACCGTACGGACGTCAGCCCACTCCGGGTAGGCCTCGTAGTCCTCGATGACTTCGACGACGTCCTCGAGGGGGGCGTCGACCACGATCGAACCTTCGGCCTGCTCCACGGCAGTCATCCTACCTACGGGCCTACCGACGGGTCGCGGTCACCACGGCCAGCGCGAGCAGCGCGATCGACAGGAAGATCACCCCGACGAGGACCCACATCAGGACGCGCGACGGGACAAGGAGGTCGCCGCCGGACGCCAGCCGATGCGCTTCGAACGCGGACCCGACGTAGACCGTGAGTCCGGTGAGGAGCAGCACGAGGAACACCCCAAGGGCGGCCCCCGACCGGACACCGGCCACCCCGACGAGCAGCGCCATCCCGAACGCGAGCCCGAAGGTCACCCCCCGGGCGAACCCGTCCGTGGGGCGCCCCACGAGACGGTGACCCAGGCCGGGGAACAGCAACGACCATGCCATCGCGTCCTTCGGCGCCACGTCCGGTCGCTCGGTCTCCTCGCGCATCAGCGCAGCGAAGGGGGTCCCGCACGTCTGGCAGGAGTCCGCATCGATCGGGTTCCTGGCACCGCAGACGCCGCACGGCCATCCGGCCTGCGTCTCGGCGCTGAGACCCTCATCGAGGTTCGACGGGTCTCCCGCGGCGATCGGCGTTTCGGCGACCAAGGGCTCGCGCGCGAGTGACGCGAAGCACTGCCCGCACCATCCGGCATCCGCCGAGACCAGGGCGTCGCAGGAAGGGCAGCGTCGTTCGTCGGACACGGACCGCAGGGTACCCCCCGGGTCGGGGTCAGGGAACGACCTCACTCAGCCCGCAGCCTGCTGGAGCCACAGGACCAACCGATCCGCGATCGAGCCCCACGTGTGGGAACGCAGGACCCGCCGCCGTCCGGCCTCCCCCATCCGCCGAGCCTCATCGGGATCGGCCAGCAGCCTCGCTACCGCCTCCGCGACCTGGTCGACGTCGGCGCCATCGACGAGGAGCCCGGTCTCCCCGTCGACCAGGGATTCCCTCGCCCCTCCCGAATCGCCGACGACGACCGGCCGGCCGCACGCGGCGGCCTCGATGAACACGTTGCCCCACCCCTCGACCTCGAGTCCGGCCAACCGGGAGCGGCACGGCATCGCGAACACGTCGCCGAGCGCGTAGTAGCGGGGCAGATCGTCTTCCGGAACCTTCCCCGCGAACACCACCGAGCCTTCGGGAGCATCCGCCGCGAGCCTCCTGAGCCGCTCCTCGGCCGGTCCCCCGCCGACGAGCACGAGCACCGCGTCCGGCGCCGTCTGCCGCACCCGGGACATGCCGCGGATCAGCACGTCCTGGCCCTTGCGGTCGACCAGCCGGCTGACGCACACGACGACCGGGCGCTCGCCGAGCCCCAGGGCACGCCTGAGGTCGGCGGTGTCGAGACCAGGGTGGAACCGCTCGACGTCGGCCCCGGGGTACAGGACGGAGACCGGCACCCGACGCGGCACGGCGGTCCGCACGCGCCGGGCGATGAACGCGCTGCACATGACCGGCACCCGGGTCGCCCTCGAGGTCGCGTACCGCATCGCGCTGTGCGCTCCCGGCACGATCGAGAGCCAATACTCGAACCCGTGCGCCGCCGCCAGGTACGGGATACCCGCGCGGGCGAGTCGCGGCCCCACGAGGGCGAGCGGGAAGCATGCCCCGAACAGCACGACCTCGGCCCCGGTCTCGCGAACAGCCGCCTCGATCCGCCGCCCGACACCTGGCGTGGGCCACAGGAACCGCTCGGGCTGGCGCAGCACGGTGAACGGCGCTGCTCGATCGTAGATCTCGGCAGCGTCCGCCGAGGGCTCGGCGGCGGGGCAGAACACCGCGATCCGTTCCGGGGGGAGTTCGAGGGCCAGGGCTTCGAGCGTACGCTGGATGCCGCCCACGGCGGGCGGGAAGTCGTTCGTGACGAGCAGCGTCATCGGGACGTCCACGGCGCGGACAATCCTCCCAGGGACGAGCCGCGCAGGACCGGGGCCCCTCGCAAGACCGAGGACGAACGGACGAGATACGAGAGGATCGGGGGGTGGACACACGGATCGAGGCGCAGGTGGACGCGCTGCGCGCGGGTCGGGCGTTCGTCCGCCTGCGGGCTCGCCGGATCGTCCGCGTTCATGGCGACGATGCCGTCCGGTGGCTCCAGGATCTGCTCACCGCCGATCTGGAAGGTCTCCCCACCGGAGCCACGTGCCGGACGCTCCTGCTCACGCCCACCGGACGGGTTCGGGCGGATCTCCGTGCGTTGCGCCGTACCACCGAGGTTCTGCTCGTCCAGGCACCGGACGCGGGCGCGCCGATCGAGCACCTGCTCGCCCCGTACGTGCTGAGCTCCAAGGTGGCGCTCGAGGTCGACGACCGCGCCCAGGTCGTGATCGCCCCCGACGCTGACGACCTCGGCGAAGCCTTCTCACCCTCCGAGACCGGCGTTGGCGTCGACATCGTGGCACCCACCGCCGACCTGGCGGACGGTCTTCGAGCGATCCTCGTGGGTCGCGGTCTCGTGGACGCCGGTCCGGAGGCTCTCGAGCGCTTCCGGGTGATCCGAGGGATCCCTCGTATGGGCGCGGACTTCGATGACGCCTCGCTCCCCTCGGAGGTGGGTCTCGACGACGCGATCGCCGCCGGGAAAGGCTGCTTCCTCGGGCAGGAGTCGGTCGCGCGGATCCGCAACCTGGGCCACCCACCGACGGTCTTGCGCCACGTGAGTGCCGAGGCTCCGTTGCGTCCCGGTGACGCCGTGCACGTCGCCGGCGGGCCCGCTGGGGTGGTCACCAGCGCCACCACGGCTGGACCGACGACGGTCGCGCTGATCCGGGTCCCATGGGTCCATCGTGAGGCGGCCCTTCAGGCGACCGACGGTCGCCCGCTCCATCCTGTGGCGGCGGTGGCCTAGCCCGTTCGGGCCATTTCCGCGCCTTCCAGCAGGAACACGGTCGAAAGCGCATCTGACCCCTTCCGTCCGCGTGTCCCCCTCTGTTATGAATCGCCTCCGGGTGGTGCGACCGACGAGGGGGTGGGAAGCGGTGAGGATCGACCGGTTCACCGACGTGGACCTCGACGCGCTCCCCACCGAGCCCTCGCCGCCCGACCACTGGCAGGACCGTGCCGCCTGCTTCGGCATCGAGCCCGACGTCTTCTTCCCGATCTCCGAGGAAGAGGCCGGTGCGGCCCTCGCGTACTGCTCCGTCTGCCGGATCCGCGAAGAGTGCCTCGCCTGGGCCCTGAAGAACGGCGAGCGGTACGGCGTGTGGGGCGGCACCACCGAGCAGCAACGGCGACGCCTGCAACGCCACGTCGCCTGAGCTCGACCTGCTGACCCCTACACTGAGCCGATGACCAGGGACCTCCGGCCGATCGACGCCGTCGCGCCGCTTCGGATCAGCTTCGTGGGGGGTGGGACCGACTTCCCGCACTGGTATCGGGGTCACGGGGGCGCCGTCCTGTCGGCCACGATCGACCACTTCGTCCGCGTCCGTCTCACGCCACGGGACGACCGCGAGGTGGTCGTGCGATCGCTCGACCTCGATGAGCTGGTCCGCTACCACCTCGACGAGCGACCGGTCTACGACGGGGTGATGGATCTCGCGAAGGCGGCGATCGCCCGCGTCGGGGTCCCCACCGGGATCGAGCTCCAGATCGGGAGCGAGGCGCCTCCCGGCAGCGGCCTCGGCGGCTCCTCGGCGCTCGTGACCGCGGTCGTCGCAGCGCTCTCGATGCTGAACGATCGCGCCTTCAGCGCCCACGAGCTCGCGCGGATCTCCTACGCGATCGAGCGCGACGACCTGGGGATCAGCGGTGGCTGGCAGGATCAGTACGCGGCCGCGTATGGGGGCCTCAACCTGATGGTCTTCTCGTCCGGCGCCGCCACGGTCACGCCGGTCGCCGCCCCCGCGGAGACCTGCAGGACGCTCGAGCGGAACCTGCTGCTGTGCTACACGGGCCATGTCCGGCGACACGTCGGCCTGATCGATCGCCAGATCGCGTACTCACGAGACGGACGAGAGGACACACGACTCGGCCTGAAGCGTCTGCAGGAGATGGCCTACCTGATGCGCGACGCGCTCGAGGCGGGCGAGCCCGACACCGTCGGCGCCATGCTCGGATCGGCGTTCGAGGCGAAGAAGCAGATGAACCCACACATCGCTGAACACACACCGATCGAGGCGATGCTGGCCGCGGCGCGAGGTGCGGGGGCGGCAGGCGGCAAGATCTGCGGCGCCGGCGGGGGCGGATACCTCCTCGTCTACGCTGACCCCGACGTGCAGCCCTCGGTCAGGCGTGAGCTCGAGCGTCTCGGTGGACAGATGGCCCCGCTCCGGCTGCATCCCGACGGCGTGCGCGCCTTCCGGGGCGACGCGACCTGGGCCCCGGCAGGATGACGCGGCGGTTCGCGCTCGTCGACCGCGACGGCACGATCAACGTCGAGCGCGACCACCTCACCGAACCCGACGAGCTCGAGCTGATCCCCCGTTCGGCGGAGGCGCTGCGACGGATGCGCGACGAGCTCGACCTCGGGCTCGTGGTCGTCACGAACCAGGCCCACGTCGGGCGGGGGCTCCTCACCGCCGAGCGCCTCGAGGAGATCCACGCTCGGCTGTGCGAGATGCTCCGCGCCGAGGGCGCGTCTGTGGATGCGATCGTCCACTGCCCGCATCGGCCGGAGGACGGCTGCGGCTGTCGCAAGCCCGCTCCGGGGATGGCGCTCGAGGCCGCGGCCCGATTCGGGTTCGATCCGACACAGGCCTTCGTGGTGGGCGATCATGCCGCGGACGTCGGGATGGGCCGAGCGATCGGCGCAACCACGGTCCTGGTCCGCACGGGTCACGGGGCCGAGGAGGAGCTGCGCGCCGACGGGCTGGCGGACCACGTCGTCACCGACCTCGCTGCGGCGGTCGATATCATCGCCACGCTCATCGCGGAAGGATGACCATGGACCACGACGACGTCCGGGCGACCGCTCGTGACTACCTGCGGGAGGTCGGCGACCTGTTCTCCATCGTCCGCGACGGATGTGCCGACGACATCGTGGCCGCGGCCGACCTGCTGGTGGGCTCGTTCCGTGCCGGCGGGAAGCTCCTGATCTGTGGGAACGGCGGGAGCGCGGCCGACGCCCAGCACCTGGCGACCGAGTTCGTCAGTACGCTGACGGTCGACCATCCGCGACCGTCGATCCCGGCGATCGCGCTCACGACCGACACCTCCTTGCTCACCGCGGTCGCGAACGACTTCGGCGTCGAGGGGATGTTCGCCCGACAGGTCGACGCTCTCGGGAGACCGGGCGACGTCCTGCTCGCGATCTCGACGAGCGGCTCCTCCGCGAACGTCGTGCGGGCCGCGGAGCGAGCCCGAGAGCGTGACGTGCGGGTCGTGGCGCTCACGGGCGAGACGGGCGGCAGCCTCGCGCCCGCGGCTGACGTCGCGATCCGGGTACCCTCGCGGATCACCGCGCACATCCAGGAGTGCCACCTCGCCATCGAGCAGCTCCTGGCGCTCTTGGTCGAGCGCGAGCTGTATCCCTAGCGAGGCGGACCCGCAGCGAGTCGCTCGAGGATGCGACCGGGCCACCCCTCGTCCCCGTCATCGGACAGGAGCCACCAGGTCGCCCCGGCGCGTTCGTACTCGGTGGGCGCGACGTCGACGTCGCCCGACACGACGACGTCGAACGGCGCATCAGGGTCGGCCCGATGCGCCCGCGTGAACGCCACCACCTCCTCGAGCCCCGCAGGCTCGATCAGGACGGGTTGCCCGTCGACGTCGACGCCGATCGGGTACACCCCGTCCCATCGCGCCGCGCGACGGAACGGCGACCGGTTCGGCCACATGCCCGCGACCCACACGGGGATCCGCGGCCGCTGGAGCGGACCTGGATGGAACTCCCCCGAGTCGATCCGGTAGTGACGCCCGTGGTGGTCGAAGCGTTCCTCCGACCAGAACCGTTCGAGGAGCTCGAGACCCTCGTCGAGCTTCTGCCCGCGCACCAGGGGGTCCGGATCTTCGCCGAGCATCTCGAACTCGGCGTCGGGTGGGAACCCGAGGCCGACGCCCAGGACCGTGCGCCCGGACGAGAGGTGATCGAGCGTCACGGTCTCGCGGGCGAGCTTCCATGGCCGACGCCGCGCGACCGGCGTCACCATCGGCCCGAGGATGATCCTCGACGTCTGGGCGGCGAGCGCCCCCAGCACCACCCACGGATCGAAGACGGGCACCGGGAACTCCGCGGAGAACCGGATGTGGTCCCACAGGAAGAAGCCATCCCACCCGGCATCCTCCGCGACGACACCGAGCTCCAGGAGGGATCGCGCGTCCCCGATGTTCGGCACCGAGACCCCGTACCGCATGTCGGCACGATACGCCCTGCCCGTGTCGGTGCCCCCCGTCAGCATCAGTCCCTGATGTCGATCCCCCAGCACCACGTGCTTGACCCTCGAACACCTGTTCGATACCGTCACGCCCCCGTCCCCGTCCCCACGGAGGCCCCCTTGCTCGCCGATCCGCTCCAGCTCACGCTCGATCAGGGGGTCCCCCTGCACGAGGTGACCTTCGTGGTCGTCGACCTCGAGACCACGGGAGGGTCACCGACCGACTCGGCGATCACCGAGATCGGGGCCGTGACCTACCGCGGCGGGGAGCGCCGCGGCTCCTTCCAGACCCTGGTCAACCCGTGCGTGCCGATCCCCCGCAACATCGTCCACCTCACCGGCATCGACGACAGGCTCGTCGCGGACGCTCCGCCGATCGGTGCCGTCCTCCCGTCGTTCATCGAGTTCGCACGGGGGGCGGTCTTCGTCGCCCACAACGCGCGCTTCGACTTCTCGTTCCTGAACGCGAGCCTCGAGCGCGCTGACCGCGAGCCCCTCCCGGGTCCCGTGATCTGCACGGCGAAGCTCGCGCGCCGCGTGGTCTGGCCCGATGTGCCGAACGTGCGCCTCCAGACCCTCGCCCGGTACTTCCGTACCCGGGCAGAACCGGTCCACCGGGCGCTCGCGGACGCCGAGGCGTGCGCGGAGGTACTTCACGGGCTCTTGGAGATGGGCGAGCGACTCGGGATCCGGACGCTGGGTGATCTCCACGAGGCATGCCTGGCGCGCGGGCGGCCCAACTTCGGGAAGATCACGCTGGCCGACCGGCTGCCGGCGTCCCCGGGCGTCTACCGGTTCCGGGCGCGTGACGGCCGCATCCTGTATGTCGGCACGTCGAAGAACGTGCGCGCGCGCGTCAAGTCCTACTTCTACGGCGACGAGCGCAAGAAGATCCAGGACATGCTCGACGAGGTGGCCACGGTCGACGCGATCGCGACGGCGGGCCAGGCGGAGGCGCTGGTCCTCGAAGCTCGGCTGATCGCTCGGCACGAACCGCCGTACAACCGTCACGGGAAGCGATGGCGCTCCTACGCCTACCTCAAGCTCGACCCCACGGAGGCGTGGCCGCGGCTGAAGACCGCCCACGCCCCTCCCGACGACGGCTCGTCGGCGGTGCTGGGGCCGTTCCCCAACGTCGCGAGGGCCAGGCTCGCGAAGGAGGCTATCGAGGAGGTGTTCGCGGTTCGACGATGCACGCGCGCGATGGGGCGGCGGACCCGGTTCGCGCCCTGCGCGCTCGCCGACATGGGGCGTTGCTTCGCCCCCTGTGACGACCGGACCTCGCCCGAGCGCTACGCAGGGCTCGTCGAGGACCTGATCCGCTCCCTGTCCTGCCCCGGCGGGCTCCTCTCGGCGCTCGAGTCGCGGATGGCGGTGCTCGCTGCACAGGAACGGTTCGAGGAAGCCGCGCTCGCTCGCGATCGGCTCCGCGCCCTCGCGGAGGCCCTGTGGCGCGCCAGGATCGACCGCTGGCTCACCGGGGGGCGGCTCGTGCTCCGCACCCGGGGAGGCGAGCGGCTCGAGCTCGACGGCGGCTCGCTCCGAGTAGGTGCGATCGGCCCCGGCGATCCGATCGGCGCTCCCCCGCCGCGGGAGCGCGCCGACGAGCTCGCGGCGCTCAGGAGCTGGGTCTGCCGACATGGCCTCATCGTCGAGCGAGCCGACGTCGCTCCGAGCGAACCCGTGGACGGCGGGCGCGAACTCGCTCGGATCTTGCAGGCCCTGCGGGGGTCCGTTCGAGATCCGGCGCCCGACAGGCGAGGCAGGTCACGAGGATAGACTGGGCCCCATGGAGAACACGGTCATCCTCGAGGGAGCACGAACACCGATCGGTCGTTTCCTCGGCTCGTTCGCCGACACCTCCACCGTCGAGCTGGGGACGCTCGCGGCGGTCGAGGCGCTCCGGCGCTCGAACGTCGAGCCCGGCCAGGTCGACCAGACGATCATCGGCCACGCACGCCAGGCGGGCAACGGGCCGAACAGCGGTCGCCAGGTCTCGATCCATGCGGGCGTTCCTAAGGAGATCAGCGCCTACAACGTCAACATCGCGTGCGGCTCCGGGATGAAAGCCCTGCAGCTCGGAGCGCAGCAGATCGCCCTCGGGGACTCCGAGGTCGTCCTGACCGGCGGCATGGAGAACATGACCCGGGTGCCCTTCCTGCTCCCGCAGATGCGCCTGGGCCAGCGGCTGGGCGACACGGAGGTCCTCGACGGCATGTACAAGGACGGCCTGTTCGACCCGCTCTGCGGCCTGATCATGGGCGAGACGGCCGAGAACCTGGTCGACATGTACGACATCTCTCGTGAGGAGCAGGACGTCTTCGCGCTCGAGTCGCAGGCGAAGGCCGAGTCGGGCAAGGAGCGCCGCGCCGCCGAGATGTTCCCGGTCGACACGACGCTGAACGGCAAGCCCGTCACGGTGAGCGAAGATGAGCATCCACGTCCGGAGACGACGATGGAGGGCCTCGCGAAGCTGAAGCCCGTCTTCCGCAAGGAAGGAAGCGTCACGGCCGGGAACTCGAGCGGCCTCACGGATGCCGCCGCGGCGATGGTCCTGATGAGCGAGTCGCGAGCCAACGCGGAGGGTCGCGAGCCCCTCGCGAAGGTGGTGGCCGCGTCGTGGGCGGGCGTTCCACCCGAGATCATGGGGATCGGCCCGGTGCCCGCTACCAAGAAGGTCCTCGAGAAGACCGGCCTCACGATGGCCGACTTCGACCTGATCGAGATCAACGAGGCCTTCGCGGCGCAGGTGATCGCATGCGAGCGCGAGCTGAAGTTCGACCGCGAGAAGCTGAACACGAAGGGCGGTGGGATCAGCGTCGGTCACCCGATCGGGTGCTCGGGCGCTCGGATCGTCCTCACCCTCGCCTACGAGATGCGCGCGACGGGGGCGTCGCTCGGCCTGGCGACCTTGTGCATCAGCGGTGGGCAAGGCCTCGCCGTCGTCCTGGAGCGCGCGTGATCCCCGAGGAGACGAGGAGTCGACGATGAGCGTCCACGCCGTGGTCCTGATCCAGTGCGAGATCGACCTCATCCCCGAGGCCGCGCAGGCGATCGCCTCGCTCGAGGGGGTGTCGGAGGTCTATTCGGTCGCCGGCGAGTTCGACCTGGTCGCGATCGTGCGCGTCGCCGTGCACGAGGACCTCGCGCGTGCGATCCCGGACGGCATCGCGAAGGTCGAGGGCGTGATGCGCACCGAGACGCTGATCGCCTTCCAGGTCTACTCCGCACACGACCTGGAGCGGATGTTCTCGATCGGGTTCGACGAGGTCTGAGGCTCTCTGGGGCTCACGGCCAGTCGATCGCGACGGGGAGCGACGTCCGTCGCCACGACGAGAGATCCTCCCCGTACCCTGGCTGGTACTTCTCCACCAGGAGCCTGCGCGCGAGTTCCTCCTCGTCGGTCCCCGGCTCGAGCACACGGGCGCGGGTGGTCCGTTTCCGGTCGCGGATCTCCAGGATCACGTCGGGGGACGCCATGAGGTTGCGGACCCAGTCGGCGCGGTCGCGGTCACCCGACAGCAGGTACACCACCGCGTCGTGCAGGGCGAACCAGATCTCGATGCGATGGGACCGGCCGGTGATCCGGCCGGTCGTGGTCAGGTGGCAGAACTCCTCGAGTGCGAGCGGGTCCTGATCGCTCACCCGAAGAGCGCCCAGGCGAGCAGGGCCCCGGTCACCACGATCGCCGCCACCAGGAATACCAGGTCGCCCTTCTTGATCTTGCCGGGCTGCATGGCGTTGAAACCCACGGGACGCCTCCTGCGGTCAGGACTGCTGGACCAGGGAGCCCTCGAGCCGGGCGAGATCGCGCTTGATCTTCCCCACCACGCTCTCGGTCTCGATCGTGAAGCCGGGCCGTAGGTCGGCGAGCTCCTCGATCGCCTTCTCGAGACGCTCGCCCGCCTCGACGGCGTTGGCGAGCCGCTCGACGAGCGTCACTGCGTAGTCCGGGTTGAACGGCGTGCCGCACCAAGGACAGCTCCCGCCCCCGTCGATCACCTGGCGCGCCACGAGGTCGCGCCCGCACGACTTGCACGTCCCTGAGATCCTCACACCGGCTCCTCCTGGGGCAGCAGACCCCGCTCCTCGAGCAACTCCAGCAGTCGATCGGCGACCTCGAACGGGTCGGCGGGCTTCACGAACCAGGCGTCGGCGCCTGACCACCTCGCGAGCCAGGCGTCGTGGATGCGTTCGAGCAGGATCACGATCACCCCGACGAACGGCTCGGGATCGTCGCGCAGTGTCTTCGCGAGCGCGAAGGCACCCGCTCGCGACGCGAGCTCGTCGGCCACGACGATCTCGGGACGGTCCCGCAGGGCTGCGCGCGTGCCCAGCTCGCCGTTCGCGGCCGCCCTGAACCGCAGCTCACTACCGAGACGACGTTCGATGCTGCGGACGACGAGCGCCATCAGCTCGCGGGAACGGACGTCCGGCGACATCAGGAGGACCTCCATCGCGGGGAGGCTACCACGCAGGTTCCGGGTCTTTGCCCTGGTCGGAGAGGGCGGATACGCTCCGCCGGAGGAGGAAGCGTGGAGGGCATCGGGAAGGCTTCGATCGCGGAGTTCGTCGGGACATTCTCCCTGGTCTTCTTCGGGGTCGGGACGATCGTGGCCGGAGGGACCCTGCTCGAGGTGGCCCTGGCCCACGGGCTCGCGATCGCGATCGCGGTGAGCCTGATGGCGCACCTGTCCGGAGGGGTGTTCAACCCCGCGATCCAGATCGCCCTGTGGGTCACGGGAACGATGGCGACCGTGCGATCGGCGATCTACGTCGCGGTCCAGCTCGCCGCCGCCGTCGCTGCGGCCATCGCGATCCGGTGGGTCGTGCCGGCAGCCTTCGAAGCAGCCGGCGGGGGCACGCCCGACGTCATGCCCGGCCTCGCGATCGGCAAGGCGGTCGTGGTCGAGGCGGTGACGACCTTCTTCCTGGTCTGGGCCGTCTTCGCGAGCGCCGTGGACGACCGAGGGACGCTCCGTGCGCTCTCAGGCCTCGCGATCGGCCTCACGATCACGATCGGCATGCTGGCGACCGCTCCGCTCACCGGCGCCGCGATGAACCCCGCGCGGTGGTTCGGTCCGGCGCTCGCGACCGGCGACTGGGCGAACTGGTGGGTGTGGATCGCCGGGCCCATCGCGGGCGGGGTGATCGCCGGCGTCGCGTACTGGCGGCTCTACCTGAAGCGATCGCGAGCCCGCGACCCCCTGAACCGCCCTCCACGACCGCTACGCTGTCCGCGATGATCGATGTCTACCTCGATTCCGCATCGGCAACGCCGATGCTCCCCGAGGCCCGTGACGCGCTCGTCTCGGCGCTCGACCTGTACGGCGATCCGCTCAACATCCACCATCCCGGTCGTCAGGCACGCACGGCCCTCGAGGACGCGCGCGCCTCGGTGGCCGCAGCGATCGGCGCCTCCCCCGACGAGGTCGTGTTCACCTCGGGTGGCACCGAGTCGGTCGCGCTCGCGATCTGGGGTGGGGTGCGCGCCCAGCGCGAGCTGGGCACACGCGTGATCGTCGGCACGGTCGAGCATCCCTCGGTCGGAGGGGTGTGCCACGTCCTGGAGAGCGACGGGTTCGAGGTGGTGACGGTGCCCACCGACGGTTTCGGACGGGTCGACCTGGACGCGTTCGCAGCCGAGGTACGCATCCCCGGGACCCTCCTCGCGAGCGTGCAGCACGCGAACCACGAGCTCGGGACGATGCAACCGGTCGCCGAGGCCGCCCGGTTGGCGCGCGCCGCCGGCGTCCGCTTCCACACCGACGCGTGTCAGACCGTCGGGCGCCTTCCCGTCGACGTCGATGGGCTCGGGCTCGACCTGCTGTCCCTGTCCGCCCACAAGTTCGGCGGGCCGCCGGGCGTCGGTGCCCTCTACGTACGCCGTGGCGTCGGCATCACCGCCTATCCGTGCGGAGATGACCGCGAACGCAAACGCCGGTCCGGGATGGAGAACACGCCGGGGATCGTCGCGATGGCCGCGGCCCTCGAGGCGTCGATCGCCACGATGGCCGACGAGGCCGCGCGGCTGTGGGGCCTGACCGCCACCATGCGCGATCGGATCGCCTCGACCGTCCCCGGGGTCACCGTGTACGGCCACCCGACCCATCGGACACCCCACCTCGTGTGCGTCGGGTTCGAGGGTGTCGACCCGGCCACGCTCGCGATGGCGTTGGACGACCGCGGCTTCCGCATCGGCTCGGGGTCGATGTGCAGCGGCCGGCCCGAGGATCCCTCGCCCGTCCTCGACCGGATCGGCGCTCCCGCAACGTCCGGGTTCCGGATCGGCCTGGGGCGTTGGACGACGGACGAGGACGTCACGATCTTGCTCGAGGTCCTCCCGGAGCTCGTGGAGGAACTCCAGACGGTCGAACGGGCCTCGGGCGAGGCGCTCGCGAGGCTCCGTCCGGTTGAGGGACCACCATGAGCGACCGACCGGACCGCGGCATCCTGCCTACGCCCGTGTGGCTGGTGCTGGGTGGCGCGGTCGGTGCCGCGATCGGTTCAGGCCTCGGCGGCGACGAGTTGGGGATCGAGCTCGTCCTGGGCGGGCTGCTCGGTGCGGCGATCGGGGGAGGCGTCGCCCTCGTGCTGGGCCAGCAACGGCGTGACTGAGCCGGACTACGGGACGGTCCAGGTGTCGCCGCCGTGGAGGAGGCCTTCGAGACTCCCCGGGCCGAGCCGCTCCTTCGCCCTGTCGAGCTGCGCATGCACCGCATCGCCGTACGTCGGACGCTGAACCTCCCGGAACACCCCGATGCACGTCGGCTCGGTCGGCCCGTCCGAGAGGTGAGCGAGCGCGAACGCGAGCGACGGCCGCCCGTGGACGTCGTGCACGATGATGCTCTCGGGATTGCTGTCGGCCACCTCGGCGATCTCCAGCTGCCCGTTCCCGCCGACGCGGACGCACCGGGCGCCGTCGTCGAAGATCACCTTCTCGCCGTGGACCAGCCTGATCTGGTTACGGGCTCCCTGCGACTTGTCGCGCAGCAGGTCGAAGGCACCGTCGTTGAAAACGTTGCAGTTCTGATAGATCTCGACGAACGCGGCTCCGGGATGGGCCGCCGCCTGCCGGAGCACGTCGGTGAGGTGCTGACGGTCGTTGTCGATCGTCCGAGCGACGAAGGTCGCGGCCGCGCCGAGCGCGAGGGCCACTGGGTCGAAGGGCCGATCCACGGACCCGAACGGGGTCGACTTCGTGACCTTCCCCTCCTCCGACGTCGGCGAGTACTGGCCCTTCGTCAGGCCGTAGATCTGGTTGTTGAACATCAGGATCTTCAGGTTGACGTTGCGTCGCAGGGCGTGGATCAGGTGGTTCCCCCCGATCGACAGCGCGTCGCCATCGCCGGTCACGACCCACACGTTGAGCGCCGGGTTCGCGGTCGCGACACCGGTCGCGATCGCCGGCGCGCGCCCGTGGATCCCGTGGAACCCGTAGGTGTCCATGTAGTAGGTGAACCGGCCGCTGCATCCGATCCCCGACACGAACACGGTGTCCTTGGGCTCGATCCCGAGCTCCGGCATGAAGCTCTGGACGGCGGCGAGGATCGCGTAGTCCCCACAGCCCGGACACCACCGTGGCTCCTGCTCGGAGGTGAAGTCCTTCTTCGTCAGGGTCGTCACGCCGCCCGTGCCGCTTCCGTCCGTGTCAGTCATCGAGCATCTCCAAGATCGCCTGCTCCAACTCGTCCCCGAAGATCGGCAGGCCCTGGACCTTCGAGTAGCTCTTCGCATCGACGAGGTACTTCGCGCGGATCAGCGTGGCCAGCTGGCCGACGTTGAGCTCGGGGATCAGCACCTTGCGGTACGAGCGCACGACCTCCGTGGTGTTCGCAGGGAACGGGTTCACCCACCGCAGATGCGCGACGGCGACGTTGCCGCCGGCCCTCCGGACACGCCGAGCCGCAGCCCGGATCGTCCCGGCGGTCGAGCCCCACCCGAGCACCAAGAGGTCGGCGCCGTCGGGGTCGTCGACCTCGAGCGGCGGGATGTCGTCGGCGATCCCGTCGAGCTTGCGCTGGCGCAGGCGGGTCATCAACTCGTGGTTGTCCCCGTCGTAGCTGATCGTCCCGGTTCGGTGCTGGCGCTCCAGACCCCCGATCCGGTGCTCGAGTCCCGGCGTCCCCGGAACCGCCCACGGGCGGGCCAGCTTCTCGTCGCGTTCGTAGGGCAGGAACTCGCCGTCGACCTCGGTCGTGAGGTTCGCGTGGATCACCGGCAGGGTGTCGAGGTCGGGGACCCGCCACGGCTCGGAGGAGTTCTGCAGGAAGCTGTCGGACAACACGATGACCGGCGTCCGGTACTCGACCGCGATCCGGGCGGCGTCGATCGCGACGTCGAAGCAGTCGGCCGGGGACGCGGCCGCGACCACCGGCATCGGCGACTCGCCGTGACGCCCGAAGACCGCCATGAGGAGGTCGGATTGCTCGGTCTTCGTCGGGAGGCCGGTCGATGGGCCCGCGCGCATCACGTCGACGACCAGCAGTGGCAGCTCCGTGATCACGGCGAGCCCCATCGTCTCGGCCTTCAGGTCGAGGCCGGGACCGCTCGTGCCCGTGACGGCGAGCTGGCCGGTGAACGCCGCGCCGAGCGCCACGTTGGCCGCGGCGATCTCGTCTTCGGCCTGGACCGTGATCACCCCGAAGTGCTTGTGCTTCGACAGCTCATGGAGCAGGTCCGAGGCCGGGGTGATCGGGTAGCTCGCGTAGAACAGACGCAGGCCGCTGCGCTCGGCTGCCGTGATCAACCCCCACGCGAGCGCCTGGGCTCCGGCGACGTTGCGATAGGTGCCGGGCTCCGCCGGCGCCGCCTTCACGTGCACCTGGTGCGAGAACACCTCGGTGGTCTCACCGAAGGCGTACCCGGCGTTGAACGCGGCGACGTTCGCATCGAGGATCTCCTGCTTGCTCCCGAACTTCTTCTCGAGCCATCCGAGCGTGGTCTCCGTGGGGCGGCCGTACATCCACGACAGGAGCCCGAGCGCGAACATGTTCTTCGCCCGCTCGGCTTCCTTCTTCGAGATCCCGAGATCCTCGACGGCCCGGACCGTGATGCTCGTCATGGGCACCTTGAAGACCTGGTAGCCATCGAGCGATCCGTCGGAGGTCGGATCGACCGCGTAGCCGGCCTTCTCGAGGTTGCGCTGGGTCATCGCGTCCTCGTTCAACACGATCGTGCCGCCCTTCGTCACCTTCCCGAGGTCGGCCTTGAGGGCCGCCGGGTTCATCGCGACCAGGACGTCGGCGTGATCGCCGGGGGTGGTGACATCGGTGGCGGCGAACTGGATCTGGAAGGCGGAGACGCCGTGGACGGTCCCGGCGGGGGCCCGGATCTCGGCCGGGAAGTCCGGGAGCGTGGCGAGATCGTTGCCGAGGACGGCCGTGGCGCTCGTGAATCGGTCACCGGTCAGCTGCATCCCGTCGCCCGAGTCACCGGCGAACCGGACGACGACGCGATCGCGCTCTTCGACGGTCTTGCTCATACGGGCTCGGCCCCGAGGGGCCTTCGCTCCTTCCTTCCATGGGTGATCCGGCCGTACGTGATCCGGCCGAGGGCGCTCCGAGTGAGCTCCGAGGCGGGCCGCCGAACGACGGTCAGGCGGGAGGGACGGTGGACGCGACGGTGTTCCGTAGGGGTTCCGATCGTTCGGGTTGGGCTCGTGGGCTCGTCCTCACTAGCCTATCGCTCCCCTCTGGTGGCGCACGGTCAACGCTCGTGGTGTTCCTCCTCGGATGTGATTCAGTGGCCCCATGAAGACGCGGAGGCTCGGCTCGCACGGTCCGGAGATCTCGTTGGTGGGGTTCGGCGCCTGGGAGGCTGGCGCCGGCGAGGAGTGGGGCGCCGCCCCGCCGGACGAACGCGCGATCGAGGCGATCCGCGCCGCGATCGATGCCGGCATGACCTGGATCGATACGGCTGAGGTGTACGGCGACGGCCACTCCGAGGAGGTGGTCGGGCGGGCCATCGAAGATCGGCGCGACGAGGTGCTGCTCTTCTCGAAGGTCGCCCCGGCGCCCGATGGCAGCGGGTTCCGTCCCACGGAGATCGACGCGGCGTGCCGAGGATCCCTCGAGCGCCTCGGGACCGAACGACTCGACCTGTTCCAGCTCCACTGGGAGGACGAGACCGGCGTCCCGCTCCAGGAGACGTGGGGCGCGATGGCCTCGCTCGTGGACGAGGGGCTCGTGCGGTGGATCGGGGTGTCGAACTTCGACCGGAGCCTGATCGAGCGGTGTGAGGCCGTTCGCCACGTCGACTCTCTCCAACAGGAGTTCTCGCTGCTCGCGCCCGACGATCGCGAGCTGATCCGGTGGTGCGGCCAGCGTGGCACGGGGGTCCTCAGCTACGCACCGATGGCCTACGGCATGCTGACCGGCGCGATCGGCCCCGATACCACCTTCGACGATACGGACTTCCGTTCGGGCAAGGTCGAGGACGGTGAGACGCATGCTCGGCTCTTCGCCGAGGGGGCGGTTCGTGCTCGATCACTCGCCGTCGTCGACGGCATGCGCCCGATCGCCGAGCGACTCGGATGCACGGTCGCGCAGATCGCGCTCGCCTGGAACCACCACCAGCCGGGAGTCACGGCGGCGATCGCAGGGAGCCGGGATCCGGACCACACGCGTCAGAACGCGGGAGCCGGCGATGTGCTCCTCGACGACGCGACCCTGGTGGCGCTGGAGGCGCTGATCGCGAGCGCGGACCGAGCCTGAGCCCTGCTCAGCCGTTCCCACGCTCGACCTGGCGGATCCGCCTGGCGATCCCATCGAGAAGCTTCAGCGACAGCTGCGGCTCATCCTCGATCAGGGTCACGAGCGTGCGCCGGAACAGCCGAAGCACGCGCACCGGCGTCTCGGCGACGATCGTGGCCGTCCGGGGGCCGCCATCGAGCGCCGACAGCTCGCCGAAGAAGTCGCCCGGGACGACGTGCCCCACGGTACGACGGTTCCGGACCACCTTCGCCTGGCCGGCGAGCACGACGAACAGCGCCTCGCCCGGGTTCCCTTCCTCCACGACTCGCTGGCCCGGCTCGTAGCTCAGCTCGTCCGTGTCCTTCGCCAGGCGCTGCAGGTGACGCTTCGAGAACCCGTGGAACAACGGGACCCCGCCGAGCACCGCGGCCGTCTCCCGCTGGGTCCGCGCGATCGGGACCTCGGGCTGGCGCTCCTTGAACGCGTTCGTACCGGACGCCCGCAGGACCGCGTCGGGGATGCTCTGGCTCATGCGGGGAAGCCTACCCCGGGTCCTTCCGTCGGGCTACCCCGTGGCAGTGGGCCGGTAGGCTGGGACGCCATGGACGTCCGTTCCCGACTGGAGACGCTGCTCGCCGAGCGCATCGTGGTGCTCGACGGGTCGTGGGGCGTGCTCCTCCAAGGCAGGGGGCTGACCGAAGACGAGTTCCGCGGCGAGCGTTTCGCGGGTCACGACCGCGACGTCAAGGGCGATCCCGACCTCTTGAACGTCACCAGGCCCGAGGTCATCGCAGAGATCCACGACGCGTACTTCGCGGCCGGCGCGGACATCACCACGACCAACACCTTCACGGCGACCACGATCGGTCAAGCCGACTACGGGCTCGCGGCCGCCGCGGTGGACATGAACCTCCACGGGGCGCGGATCGCGAAGGAGGCCGCCGCGCGGGCCGGGCCAGACCGGTTCGTGGCCGGGTCCGTGGGGCCGCTGAACGTGACGCTGTCGCTGTCCCCGGACGTGGACGATCCATCGTTCCGCCCGGTGACGTTCGAGCAGGTGTACGAGGCGTATGCGTCGCAGATCGAAGCGCTCCGCGACGGCGGGGTCGATCTCCTGTTGATCGAGACGATCTTCGACACCCTGAACGCGAAGGCCGCGATCGTCGCCGCGCTCGACGTCGCCCCGGAGCTCCCCCGCTGGCTGTCGGTAACGATCGTCGACCGCAGCGGACGGACGCTCTCCGGTCAGACGATCGAGGCCTTCTGGACATCGGTCGCGCACGCCGATCCCGTCGTCGTCGGCGTGAACTGCTCACTGGGGGCCAAGGAGATGCGTCCCTCGATCGAGGCGCTCGCGGCGGCCGCGCCGGTCCCGGTGAGCTGCTACCCGAACGCGGGCCTCCCGAACGCCTTCGGGGGGTTCGACGAGGCTCCCGAGACCACGAGCGGTCTGCTCGGCGAGTTCGCCCGCGCGGGGCTCGTGAACCTGGTGGGCGGCTGCTGCGGGACGACCCCCGAGCATGTCCGGATGATCGCGGACCAGGTGAAGGACGTGGGCCCGCGGGAGCTCCCCACGCTTGCGGGGACGACCTCGTTCGCCGGGCTCGAGCCCTTCACGATCACCCGGGAGACCGGCTTCGTGATGGTGGGCGAGCGTACGAACATCACCGGATCGAAGCGCTTCGCGCGGCTGATCGAGTCCGGCGACTTCCCCAGTGGGGTGGACATCGCACGGGAGCAGGTCGACAACGGCGCGAACCTGATCGATGTGAACATGGACGCCGACCTCCTCGACGGCGCCCAGGCGATGACGACCTTCCTGAACCTGATCGCGACCGAGCCCGCGATCGCGAAGGTCCCCATCATGATCGACTCCTCGAAGTGGGAGGTCCTCGAGGCAGGGCTGAAGTGCGTCCAAGGCAAGGCGGTCGTCAACTCGATCAGCCTCAAGGAAGGCGAGGAGGACTTCCTCCACAAGGCCGCGGTCTGCCGCCGCTTCGGCGCGGCCGTCGTCGTGATGGGGTTCGACGAACGAGGCCAGGCCGACACGGTGGCGCGCAAGGTTGAGATCGCCGAGCGTTCCTACCGGCTCCTGACCGAGCGGGCGGCCTTCGCGCCCACCGACATCATCATCGACCCGAACATCCTGGCGGTCGCCACAGGGATGCAGGAGCACGACGAGTTCGCGAAGGCGTTCATCGACGCGACGCGAGAGATCAAGCGCCGGTGCCCCGGCGTGAAGGTCTCCGGCGGTGTGTCGAACCTCTCGTTCTCGTTCCGAGGCAACGAGCCCGTTCGGCGCGCGATGCACTCTGCGTTCCTCTACCACGCGATCGCCGCGGGGCTCGACATGGCGATCGTCAACGCCGGGCAGCTGGACGTGTACGAGGACATCGCCCCCGACCTGCTCGAACACGTCGAGGACGTGATCTTCAACAGACGGCCCGATGCGACCGAGCGGCTGGTCACGTTCGCCGAGACGGTCCACGGGGCCGCCCTCGCATCCGAAGAAGACCTGTCGTGGCGCGACGCGCCTATCGACGACCGCCTCGCGCACGCCCTCGTCCACGGGATCGATCGTTGGATCGTCGAGGATGCCGAGGAGGCACGTCGGGCCTACGACGACCCACTGGACGTGATCGAAGGCCCGCTGATGAACGGGATGCAGATCGTCGGCGACCTGTTCGGCGCGGGCAAGATGTTCCTTCCCCAGGTCGTGAAGAGCGCCCGGGCGATGAAGAAGGCCGTCGCGTACCTCGAGCCCTTCATGGAGGAGCGCAAGGCGGGCGGCCGCGTCCAGGGCAAGGTGGTGCTGTGCACCGTGAAGGGCGACGTGCACGACATCGGCAAGAGCATCGTCGGGGTCGTGCTCGGCTGCAACAACTACGAGGTGATCGATCTCGGTGTCATGGTCCCTGCCGACGTGCTGCTCGACACCGCCGTCGAGGAGGGCTGCAACGTCGTCGGTTGCTCCGGGTTGATCACCCCTTCGCTCGACGAGATGGCCCACGTCGCGAAGGAGATGGAGCGCCGTGGACTCGAGCTGCCGCTCCTGATCGGCGGGGCGACGACCTCACGGCAGCACACCGCGGTGCGGATCGCGCCAGCGTACTCGCAGCCCGTCGTCCACGTGGTCGACGCCTCGCGGGTGGTCGGTGTGGTCAGCGCGTTGCTCGACCCGCAGCGCCAGCCCGTCTTCGACTCGGAGAACCGGGCCCTCCAGGGCCGTCTACGCGAACAGCACGCCGAGCGAGAACGCACCCCTCTCGTCCCGTATCGCGTCGCCCTTCAGCGGAGGACATCGATCGACTGGCGTCCCGAGGACGTCACGACGCCGGCGTTCACCGGCGTCCGTGTGGTCCAGCCCTCGATCGAGGACCTCCGCCCGTTCATCGACTGGACCTTCTTCTTCACGGCGTGGGAACTCAAGGGCTCGTACCCGCAGATCCTCGACCACGAGACGTTCGGGGCACACGCGCGCGAGCTCCTTACCGACGCCGAGCGGCTCCTCGACGAGATCGCCGCCGAGCGCTCCCTCCAGGCGAAGGGGGCGTTCGGCTTCTGGCCCGCCCAGAGCGAGGACGACGACATCGTGCTCGCGAACGGCGTCGTCTTCCCGATGCTCCGCCAGCAGGTCGATCGGGGACCGGACGAAGCCGCCCGGTCGCTCGCCGACTTCGTAGCTCCGGCCGGCAGCGGCCTGACCGACCACGTCGGTGCGTTCGCGGTGACGGCCGGGCTGGGCGCTGACGACCTCGTGAAGCGGTACGAGGCCGACCACGACGACTACCACGCGATCATGGTCAAGGCCGTCGCCGACCGGCTGGCTGAGGCGTTCGCCGAGCACCTCCACGAGGAAGCCCGCCTCGCGTGGGGGTACGAGTCCGACCGCCGCCCGAGCGACGACCTGATCGCGGAACGGTATCGGGGCATCAGACCCGCGTTCGGCTATCCCGCGTGCCCCGACCACTCGCTGAAGCGCCGGCTGTTCGACCTGCTCGACGCGCGGGAGCTCGGGCTCGACCTGACCGAGCATTGCGCCATGACCCCCGCCGCGAGCGTGTCGGGGCTCTACTTCGCGCATCCCGATGCCCGCTACTTCAACGTCGGGCGGATCGGGAAGGACCAGGTCGAGGACTACGCGCGGCGCCACGGTGAGAGCGTCACCGAAGCCGAGCGGTGGTTGCGACCGAACCTCTCCTACGACCCGACCTGAGAGGCCTCTGCCCGGCACCCTCGCCGACCGGCCCGGACCGGGTGGGTCGCTCGCCCGTTGGTACCGGTCCACCGACGCGGGAGCGTGGAGGTGAGCGCGAGGCGTTCGCCTGCGCACGGTCGGAAGGAGCAGCACCATGGTCACGGAAGCTCCCGACAAGGAGAAGACGCATGTGGAGTTCCGGGGCGTCGAGCTCCTCGAGCACCCACTCCTCAACAAGGACTCCGCGTTCACCGAAGAGGAACGAGATCGCCTCGGCCTCCACGGGCTGATGCCCCTGCGGGTGACCACGATCGAGGAGCAGGTGGCGCTCGAGATGGAGCATGTCCGCCGCAAGGACGACGACCTGGAGAAGTTCATCGGACTCGCGGCGCTGCAGGACCGCAACGAGACCCTCTACTACCGCGTGCTGGTGGAGCATCTCGAGGAGCTGATGCCGATCGTCTACACGCCGGTCGTCGGACGCGCCTGCCAGGAGTACAGCCACATCTTGCGGCGCCCCCGCGGTCTGTGGATCACCCCCGACGACATCGAGCGGATCCCGGACCTGCTCCGCAACGCACGGAACGAAGAGGTGCGGCTGATCGTCGTCACCGACAACGAACGCATCCTGGGTCTCGGTGACCTCGGGGCCGGCGGGATGGGCATCCCGGTCGGCAAGCTCGCGCTGTACACGGCGGGCGCCGGGATCCACCCTGCGATCACGCTCCCCATCACGCTCGACGTCGGCACCGACACCGAGCGGCTCCTCGACGACCCGATGTACCTCGGGTGGCGCCACGCACGGCTGCGTGGCGAGCCGTACGACCGGTTCATCGAGGCGTTCGTCGAGGGCGTCCTCGAGGTCTACCCCCACGCGGTGCTGCAGTGGGAGGACTTCAAGCAGCACAACGCGATCCGCCTCCTCGACCGCTATCGGCACCGCCTGACGAGTTTCAACGACGACATCCAGGGCACCTCCGGCGTCGTCGTCGGCGGGATCGTCGCGGGATTCCGTCACCTCGGTCAATCGCTCACCGAGCAGCGGTTCGTGTTCCTCGGCGCGGGCGCGGCGGGCATCGGCATCGCCCGGCTCGTCCGCTCGGCGCTCCGGCGTGCGGGCGCAGACGAGACCACCGTGCGCCGTGCCATCGTCATGCTCGACTCGAAGGGCCTGTGCTTCGAGGGACGCGACCCGATCGACGAAGACAAGCTCGAGCTGGCGCTCGGGCCCGACGAGATGGCCGCGTACGGGATCGGCGGGTGCGACCCGGAGGCACGCTACGACCTCGTCACCGTGATCCGCCACGTGAAGCCGACCGTCCTGCTCGGGACCAGCGGCACGCCCGGCGTGTTCACCGAGGAAGCGGTCCGCGAGATGGCCGCCCACGTCGAGCGACCGCTCGTGATGCCGATGTCGAACCCGACGTCGAAGACCGAGGCGCAACCGAAGGACATCCTCGGGTGGACGGAGGGTCGCGCGATCGTCGCTACGGGGAGCCCCTTCGAACCGGTGGAGATGGACGGGAAGACCCACGTGATCGGCCAGGCGAACAACGCCTTCGTGTTCCCTGGCATCGGTCTCGGAGCGATCGTCGCCGAGGCGCGTGAGATCCCCGACGACATCTTCCTCGCGGCGGCCGACGCGCTCGCCGCGGCGGTTCCCGCGGACCGGCTGGCCGAGGGTGCGATCTACCCCTCCCAACAGGATCTGCGAGCCGTGAGCCGGAAGATCGCCGAGGCCGTGATCCGCACCGCCCGCGACGCTGGCATCGGTCGGCATTTCGCCGACGACGAGATCGGGCCGGCGATCGACGCGCGGATGTGGTTCCCGAACTACTCGGAGTACACGGCCTAGGCTCGGCCGCACATCCCGGACCGCGCGGCTACCTCGCGCGGCCCGGGATCCGGCCCAGCTCGTGGACGAGTTCGGCGGCGACCTCCTTGGCATCGCCGAACAGCATCGAGGACTGCTGCTGGTAGAACAGCTCGTTCTCGATCCCCGCGAAGCCCGAACGCATCGATCGCTTGATCACCACGACGTTCGCCGCCTTATCCACGTCGAGGATCGGCATCCCGAAGATCGGGCTCCCCTTGTCGTGACGGGCCGCCGGGTTCACGACGTCGTTCGCGCCGATCACGAGGGCGACGTCGCACCTGGGGAAGTCCCCGTTCACGTCGTCGAGCTCGATCATCCGGTCGTAGGGGACGTCGGCTTCGGCCAGGAGCACGTTCATGTGCCCAGGCATCCGTCCGGCCACCGGGTGGATCGCGAAGGCCACCTCGGTCCCGCCCTTCGCGAGCATGTCGGTCAGCTCGGCCACCTTGTGCTGCGCCTGCGCGGCCGCCATCCCGTACCCGGGCACGACGATCACGAGGCTCGCGGTGTCGAGGAGCATCGCGACCTCCTCGGTGGTCGTCTCGCGAACCGGCCCGTGCTCGCCGGCCACGGCCGTCGACTTCTCCTGCCCGAAGGCCCCGAACAGCACGTTCGAGAACGAGCGGTTCATCGCCCGGGACATGAACAGCGACAGCAGGAATCCGGACGACCCGTCCAGCGCCCCCGCGATGATCAAGATCGGGTTGTCGATCGCGAACCCGAGCGCCGCGCCCGACAGGCCGGCGAACGAGTTCAGCAAGGAGATGACCGTCGGCATGTCCGCGCCACCGATCCGCAGCACGAACATGACCCCGTAGAGCAGGCCGATCCCGATGATCGGCCACAGGTACATCGTGTTCGCCGGGTCGACGACCAGCATGACGACGCAGCCGAGCCCGACGAGCAGGAAGCCGAAGTTCACGAGGTTCTGGCCCGTGTAGACCCACGGCCGGTCCGGCAGCCAGCCCTGGAGCTTCCCGAAGGCCATCAGGGAGCCCGTGAACGTGAGGTAGCCCAGGAGCATCTCCACGCCGAGGACCGCGAGGACGAAGGCCGAGAGCCCATCCGTGCCCAGGAGGTACTCTGCGGTGCCGACCAGCGCGGCAGCGAGGGCCCCGAACGCATGTGAGAACGCGATCCGTTGCGGCATCGCCGTCATCGGCACCTTCAGACCGATCATCGTCCCAACGATCGAGCCGAGGAAGATCGCGACGATGATCCAGATCCATTGCTCGATCTCGCCCGTGATCAGGGTCCCGACGACCGCCCCGACCATCCCGAGTTCGCCGGCAAGGATGCCCTTGCGCGCGGTGGTGGGGTGGGTCAGCCACTTGAGGGCGAGGATGAAGCCGACGCCGGCCCCCGCGTACAGGAAGAGCTGGAGCCAGTCGAGGATGTCGTGGGAGGTGGTGGCCTCGTTCACGACTCCTCACCCCCCGTGTCGGCGGTCCGCGCGGGACGTTGGCGATCCTTGCGGAACATCCGGAGCATCCGGTCGGTGATCACGAACCCACCGACGACGTTCATCGTGGAGGAGAAGACCGCGATCGCGCCCAGGACGGTCGCGTACCCCTCGTGCCCGGCCCCCGCCAGCAGCAGCGAGGCGACGAGCGAGATCCCCGAGATCGCGTTCGTCAGCGACATCAGCGGTGTGTGCAGCAAGGGCGGCACCCGCCGGATCACCTCGAAGCCGATGAACGTCGACAGGACGAACACGTAGAGCCCGAGTTGGACCTGTTCGAACATCAGGCGCGAACCTCCTCACCGGACGAGGCATCCGCCGGGCGCAGGCGCGGGTGCACGACCGTGCCGCCGCGTGCCACGAGGGTCTCGGTGATGATCTCGTCGTCGTCCTTCGGTACGAACGCTCCGTCCTGTGCCTGCGCCACCAGGAAGTTGTGGACGTTGCGCGCGTACAGCTGACTCGCATGGGTGGGTGCGAGCGCGGGCAGGTTCGTGGGACCCATGATCGTGACCCCGTGGGCGACGACCTCCCGATCCGCCTCGGTGAGCGCGCAGTTCCCGCCTTTCGCGGCGGCCAGATCCACGATCACCGAGCCGCGGGCCATCCCCGAGACCGCATCCTCGGTCAGCAGGAGCGGCGAAGGCTTCCCGGGGATCAGCGCCGTGCTGATCACGACGTCGATCGTGGAGGTCGCCGACGCGAGGAACTCCTGCTGCCGGCGGTAGAACGCCTCGCCCAGATCCTTCGCGTACCCGCTCGCGTCTTCGGCGTCACCGGGCTCGAGCGGGAGCTGGAGCAGCTTCGCCCCGACGCTCTCGACATCGTCCTGCGCGGCGGGACGGACGTCGTAGGCCTGGATGATCGCCCCGAGACGCTTCGAGGTGGCGATCGCCTGCAGCCCCGCCACCCCCGCGCCGATCACCAGCACCCGGGCCGGCGAGATCGTCCCTGCGGCGGTGGTGAGCATCGGGAAGATCTTCGGCAGTCGAGAGGCCGCCTGCATCACGGCGACGTACCCGGCGATCGTCGCCTGCGAGGACAAGGCGTCCATGTGCTGCGCACGCGAGATGCGCGGAACCAGCTCCATCGAGAACAGCTGGACCCCGGTATCCGCGAGGCGGGCGACGGCATCGCCCGCGTCGAGGGGATCGCAGAACCCGATCACGAACGATCCCTCTCGGTAACGCGATAGGTCCGCCCCGCCTGCCTCTCGGTTGGCTGCATACGTGCGCACCTGGAAGACGATCTCCGCGCCGAAGGCACCGTCGCGATCGACGATTCCGGCGCCCTTCTCGACGAACTGCTCGTCGGTGAAGCCCGCGGCCTCGCCCGCGCCCGACTCCACGACGACCTCGAAGCCGACCTTCGTCAATGCCTGCACCTGGGCAGGCACCATGGCGACACGGGTCTCCTTCGGATAGGTCTCTTTGGGGGATCCCGACCTTCATCTGAACCTCTCCGTGGTCTGGGTCTTCGGCCGCACGCTAGCAGGTCGGCAAGCGGCTCCGACGGGCGCGAAGAAGCAGCCTGAGATGAGGCGTCCGAGGGTCCGCGAGGGGGCTTAGTGGAAGGAGCTGCCGCAGGCGCAGCTCGCCTGCGCGGCCGGGTTGTCGATCGTGAAACCGCTCTGCTCGAGCGAGTCGACGAAGTCGATCGTCGCCTGCGAGAGGTAGGGGACGGACATCTTGTCGATCACGAGGCGCACGCCGTGCTGTTCCTCGGTCTGGTCCTTGTCCGAGACCTGATCGTCGAGATACATCGCGTATCGGAGGCCCGAGCAGCCTCCCGGCTGCACTGCGACCCGCAACGCGATGTCGGTGCGGCCCTCTTCCTCGAGCAACTCCTTGACCTTGCCGGCGGCGATCTCGGTGAGCGTCAGCATCGTTCCTCCGTCGATGGGTCCTGCGCCGGCAAGTGTACCGGCTGCGGACCCGAAACCCTACCCAGCAGGTCGGGTTTCGGCCAGCTCCGCGATGGCGGCGTCCGCCAGCCGGACCAGGTCGTCGGGCGAGATGGGGAAGACGCCGTCGGGGGTCCCCGCGGCCGCCCAGACCTCGTCGTGGGAAAGCAGGTCGCGGTCGACGAAGGTCCGTACCGCCGATGGATGCCCGAACGGCGGGGTGCCGCCGACCGCGAACCCGGTCGCGGTCCGAGCCTCCTCCGGGGTCGCTCGTCGCACCGAGGCCGCACCGCACAGTGTCGCGAGCCGTTCGGTGTCGACCCGGTTCGCACCGGACGTGAGCACCAGCACCGGGTGGTCGTCGGCCACGAAGACCAGGGACTTCACGATCTGGGCGACATCGCAGCCGATCGCCCGCGCGGCGTCGTCGGCGGTCCGGGTCCCTTCAGGGAACCGTCGCACCCGGGGCTCCAGCCCTCGATCGCGCGCCCCCTCGAGGAAGCGCTCGAGCGCCGTGCTCACCGATCGACCTCCACCTGTTCGGCGAGCGACGCCGCGACGTGCGCGAGCGATCCCCTCGTCTGCGTCATCGCCGCCTCGAGTCCGACCTCGTCGGCCATGGACACGACGCCGGTGCGGTACCCGTCGACGCGCCCCGCCACGACGCGCACAGGCGTACCGGCCGTCCGGGCGAGATCGAGCACGTATCCGACGACCTTCCCCCGCAGCGACGTGGCGTCGAACGACCCCTCACCGGTGATCACCAGGTCGGCCTCGCGGACCCTGCGCTCGAGCTCGATCGCCTCGGCCACCGCCGCCGCTCCCGGGCGCAGGCGAGCACCGGTGAACGCGATCAGGCCGAAGCCCAACCCACCCGCCGCGCCTGCGCCTGGCTCGTCCGCCGGCGAGATGCCGACATCGCGCCCGGTCACCGCCGCCAGATGGGTCAGCGCCCGATCGAGCACCCAGACATCGTCTCCGGACGCCCCCTTCTGCGGTCCGAACACCGCGCTCGCCCCCTGAGGGCCCGTGAGGGGATTCCGGACATCCGCGAGCGCGACGACCCGGGTCGTGGCGAGCCGTCGATCGAGCCCCGTGAGGTCGATCGAGGCGAGATCGAGGAGTGCGGCTCCGCCCGGCGGCAGCGGATCCCCTGCACTGTCGAGGAACCTGGCTCCCAGGGCAACGGCCATGCCCGTCCCTCCGTCGTTCGTGGCGGAGCCGCCGAGGCACACGAGGAGCTGGGAGGCGCCTTCGTCCAGCGCCCGGCGCATCAGGTCACCGGTACCCTCGGTGGTCGTCCTGCGCGGATCACGCCGGGCGTCGGACAGCAGGGCGGAGCCCGATGCCCGCGCGGACTCGATCACCGCGACCCCGTCGCGCCGCAGGGCGAACGCAGCGTCGATCGGGTCGCCGAGCGGTCCTCGGACCGTGCACGTGACCCATCGTCCGCCGTCGCCGATCAGCGCGTCGGCCGAGCCCTCCCCTCCGTCGGCCATCGGTGCCAGGTCGAGCTCGTCGTCGGGGCGCGCACGGTGCCATCCGGTGGCGATCGCCTCGGCCACGCCGGCGGCGCCCAGGGTTCCTCGGAACTTGTCGGGACACACCAGGACGCGCATCCGCCCGACTGTACAATCCGGTCCCGTAGGCCCACCCCGTCCGGCCCATCACGGCCCGCCCTGGAGGAACGACCGCACCGTGAGCCTCGACCGTGACCAGCTCATCGGTATCGCCCACGCCGAGCGCCAGCGCCTCGGACGGATGATCCAGTTCGCCGACGCCTCCACCTGGGAACAGCCGAGCGCCGCCGACGGATGGTGGAACATCGACGTGATGGCGCACCTCGCGGCCGCCGACACCGCCGCCGCGCAGCTCCTGGCGGGCGAACCGGCGGCCGAGCTCGACGAGTTCCGGGAGAAGGTCGGCGCCGAGGGCTTCTCGATCGACGGGCTGAACGCCTGGACCGTGAACCGGCGCTCCGGGCTCCCGGTCCGCGACGTGCTCCAGACCTGGGGCGCGGCCGCGGATTCGCTGCTCGCGTCGTGCTCCGGCCTGACCGACGATGAGTGGGCCTCGAACCGCTACGAGTGGATCGCCGGCGACATCGCCGCGCGCTACCTGCTCCAGTCGCGCATCGTCGAGTGGTTCCTCCATGGCGAGGACATGCGAGCCACGAACGGCGTGTCGACGCGGTGGCAGCTGGCGTGGCAGCACTGGCCCGTCCACCTCACGATCGACATGGCCGTGCGGATGCTCCCGTGGGCCCTCGGTCGTGCCGGGCGCGATCTGGCCGGCCTCAGCGTCCAGATCGAGGTGTCCGGCGCCGGCGAGGGCACGTGGCACTGGGGCCTCGGGCCGGGCGACGTGCCGTCGCCTCGGAAGACCCCCGACGCGATCCTGCGCGGCCGCGCGCCGCAACTCGCCCTCGTCGCGGGGCAGCGCCTGTCCGCCGACGCCGTGCTCGACGCAGGCACGATCGTGCTCGCCGGGGACCGGCGGCTCGCCGACACCGTGCTGCGAGCCCTCCGCGCCTACCCGTAGCCGCACCTCAGGAGCGCGTGACCACGAGCCGGCGAACCCGCCGAGGGACCGACCCGAACCGGTACTTGTACTGGTAGTCGCCCTTCAGCAGGTCGAACCCCTCGCATCCGTCCTCGATCGCCAGCCGGATGTCCTCGGCCACCAGCACCATCCCGGGGGCGAGCACCCCCCACTTCCGATCGAAGGCCGAGTTGTACAGGTAGGTCGTCCGGTCGAACGCGAACCCGATCGTGCCGGCCGCCAGCTCGCCGGCGACCTCGATCATCGTCAGGCGGAAGACCCCGTCCGCGCAGAAGGCCTCTCCCAGGCGGCGGAAGAAGATCTCCATGTGGGGGACCATGAACACGCCCTTGGGGCCCTCGCTCGTGCGGTGGAGCTCGACGAACCGATCGAGCATCGGCACGACGGTCTCCTCGTCGGCCGTCACGATCCGGAACGGCCCCGTCTCGGCCTCGAGCTTCTTCGCCTTGCGCTTGATCTCGTGGCGGAGCTTCGAGGGGAGTCCCCCCAGGTACCCGTCCCAGGTGTCCGGGAGCTCCAGGAAGGGCGCCACCCCGTTCTGGTCGGCGTCCTCCATCACGCCGAGCCCGGCCTGCTCGGCGCCGTCGCGGAGCAGCGCCACCCAGTCCCGGTCCTCGGCCAGGCCGCGGAGGTCGGCTGAGCGCCACCCGTCGAGCTCGAGGAGGGCGGGCCAGAGCGCGGCCGCGACCTCCTCGCGGTGCTCGGGGAGGGCGACCGGACCCATGTAGTCGGTCACCTCGGTTCCCCCCAGGAACCGCAACGTGTCCCCGACACGCTCGAACGCAACGGCCCCGATCTGCCGGTCGTCGTCCTCCGCGAACGCCAGGAGCAGATGCTCGGGTGTCTCCCCGAACTCCTCCCAGTACAGCTTCAGGTAGCGCGGCTGGTGGAAGAACGTGCCCGCCGGATCGGCGCGGACGAGATCGGTCCAATCCCGACGGGTGAAGTCCCGGGGATCCTCGCTGACGACGATGCGCATCGGGCCATGCTACGCAGCCTCACCACGACCCACCGCCCCCGCCGCCCCCCCCACCGCCGGACGATCCTCCTGCCCCGAACCCGCTGGAGCCTGACGACGAAGGTGGTGATGTCGCGAGCGTGCCCCCCGTGGTCACCGTGAACCCGTCGATCGCCTCCGCGAACTCATGGGCGACGAACGGCCGGCTGGACACGTAGAACGTCGGCGCCTCCGCCGCCAGCCCGGCGAACGCTCCGGCCCACTTGTCCGTCAGCCCGAAGACCACCGCGTACGGCAGGTAGCGCGTGAAGACGTTCTCCTGCTCCGCCCAGCGAGCCATGTGCGTCTCGGCGGTCTCGATCACCGTGCGGAAGCCACGGACGCGCCGAAGCATCGCGGTGCCGGCCGCCGTCCGTGCCGGCATCCTGCCGGCGAGCGCGAGCAGGCCGATGCCGCCGACCGCCAACGGCAGGCCGATCCACCCCCAGGTCGTCCACGCGGCCAGCGCGATGGCCGCCGCGAGACCGGCGATCGTTGCCGCGATCCCGATCGCCGTCCATCGCAACCGGACCACGTCCGGGCGCCCCCGGAACCACTTCTTCGCCACCGCATCCCGGTACAGAGCCTCCTGGACCCGCTGCAGCCGGGTCACGAACGCGGTACGGAGCGACGACACCAGCACCTCGTTCCCGTCGCGGAACAGGCCCGCCAGGAGCGTCCGTTCGAACTGGAGCAGACCGTCTTCGGGCTCCTCCAGCCTCACCAGCCGCCAGTCCGGCTTCCCGAACCATCCCTGCTTCGGGATCTCCTGGATCACCAGATGGCCTCGGACGGCCAGGTCGACGATCGTGGCCGTCACGTCGAGGGGGTTCGCTCGCTCGTCGACCAGCGTGCCGATCTGGCCCGGCCGGAGATCCTCGGGAGGTGCGAACTCGACCGGCGCCGAGGCGTCTGCCTGGAAGACGGGCACGGCGCGGTCACCCACAGCGGGATCACCGCCCATCACCTCGTCGACCTGCGAGCCCCGGAAGAGGCGATCGCGGCCCTTCATCCACCCGAGCCATCCGAGCCCCACGATCACGCCGACGAGCAGCGCACCCGCCGCGATGCCGCGCGGCGCGTCGAGACGGTAGGCCCTCGCGAGCGACCACCGCTCCCGCAGGATCGGCGCCGGCGACGGAACCGCGTCGGGCGGCATCGCGATGACGACGGTGAGCCCCTCGTAGGGGTCCAGCTGACCACCCTGGAAACGCGCGACCTGCCCACGGACCCGCGCGGCCTGGCACGCCTGGGTCGACCCCTGTGGACCCGCGTAACACGCGGCGTCCGTCACGCGGGCAGGCGCCTGCACCGACGCCGTGGCGCGGTCGATCGGCACGGTCCACTCGGCCCCGATCGCGTTCCAGTACAGCTCGACATGGTCGTCGAAGCCGTTCAGTGCCCCCTCGACCCGATAGGTGATCTCGTACCGGTGGCGTCCGGAGATCGTGACGTCCGGATCGCCGATCCGGATCCGGGTGATCCCAGGCCCGGCGTTCTCGACCACGTACCCGGCGGGCGCCCCGCCCGACGCCCGCACGTCCACGACCTCGAGCGGGTAGATCCGCTCGTACCGCCGATCCGGCTCCCACAGGAACGCGGTCGGGATATCACGGTAGATCCCGTGGCGCTCGAACGAGCTGAAGTCGTAGTCGATCGTCTCGCGGATCGTGAGCACACCGTCCGCGCCGATCCGGATCTGGGTGTCGTACGCGACGATCCGCTCCCCGATCTGGACCTGCGCCCCGGCCGGGTTCGCGAGCGACAGCACAGCCGCGCAGGCGAGGAGGACGAGCGAGACCCGTGCGAGCAGGCCGATGCGCGGCGGGGTCCTCACGCCGGCAAGGCTAGCCGACCGCGTGCGGTCGTTCTTCCGAGGCCGCGCCGGACCCGGCGAGCGCCTCCTGGAGCACGTCCCAGGCCAGGACCGCGCACTTGATGCGGATCGGGTACTTGACCACACCCTTCAGCGCGACCAGGTCGCCGAAGCGATCCTCGGTCGGCTCGACCTCGCCAGCCATCATCCCGCGGAAGTCGGTCGTGAGCGCCAGGGCCTCCTCGACGGTTCGCTCGGTCACCGCCTCGGTCATCATGGACGCGCTCGACTGGCTGATCGAGCACCCGGCGCCCTGGAACGTCACTTCCGCGATCGAGCCATCGACGACGTGGGCGAACACGCCGATCTCGTCGCCGCACAGCGGGTTGTTCCGCGTGCAGCTCGCCTCCGCACCGGGCAGCTCCCGCTTGTTCCTCGGGTTCTTGTAGTGGTCGAGGATGACTTCCTTGTAGATCTCGTCGAGCGCCACGCCTGTCTCCCTCTCGGCGACCGGTCCGGTCGCAGACCGTCCCAGCCTAGAACGTGAAGATGTCTCCCGCCTTCTCGAGCGCGTCCACGAGCACGTCGACCTCTTCGACCGTGTTGTAGACGTAGAACGACGCCCGCGCCGTTGCCGGCGTGCCGTAGCGACGCATCACGAGCTGCGCGCAGTGGTGACCGGCGCGGATCGCGACGCCATCCTCGTTCAGGATCGTCGCCAGATCGTGCGGGTGGACGTCTCTGAACCAGAAGCTGACCGCGCCGCCGCGCAAGGCGGTGTCCTTCGGACCGTAGACCGTGGCCCCCGCCTCGAGCAGCCGGTCGATCGCGTAGCGGGTGATCTCCTCCTCGTGGGCGCGAACCGCGTCCATCCCGAGCGCGTCCAGGTAGTCCACGGCGGCGGCCAGCCCGACCTGCTGGGCGACCTGCATCGTGCCCGCCTCGAACCGGTACGGGACGTCGTTCCACGTCGCGTGGTCGTGGAAGACCTCGCGGATCATGTCGCCGCCCCCGAACATCGGATCCATCACGTCGAGGTGCTCGCGCTTCGCGAGCAGCCCTCCGGATGCGGTCGGACCGAGCATCTTGTGACCGCTGAACGCGACGAAGTCCGCCCCGAGCGCGTCGACGTCCATCGTCATGTGCGGTGCCATCTGTGCGGCGTCGACCACGACGACCGCGCCCACGGCATGTGCGGCGTCGATCAGCTCCTTGAGCGGCGTGATCGTCCCGAGGGCGTTCGACATCCCCGTGACGGCGAGCACCTTCGTCCGGTCGGTCAGCAGCGCGCCGAGGTCGGACAGATCGAGCAGGCCGTCGTCGGTGAGCGGGACGAACCGCAGCGTCGCGCCGGTGGCGTCGCGGGTCATCTGCCACGGCACGAGGTTGGAGTGGTGCTCCATCTCGGTCGCGAGGATCTCGTCTCCCTCGCGAAGGAACTTCCTCCCCCAGCCGTAGGCGACCAGGTTCACCGACTCGGTCGTCCCACGCGTGAACACGAGTCGCGAAGGATCGTGGACCCCGAGGAAGCGAGCGATCGTGGCCCGGGCGCCCTCGTAGGCCTCGGTCGCCTCCTCACCCAGCTCGTAGATCCCGCGGTGGGCGTTCGCGTTGTGGCGCCGGTAGAACTCCGCCTCGGCCTCGATCACCTGGACAGGTTTCTGGGACGTGGCGGCGCTGTCCAGGTACACGAGCGGTTTGCCGTTCATGTGCCGCTCGAGGATCGGGAAATCCCGGCGGACCTGCGCGACGTCCAATCCGTGAGTCACGTGCGGATCACTTCCCTTCGTCGGCCCCCTCGCCGTCCGGGCCCTCCTCGAGACCGAGCTCCTTGCGGATCCCTTCGTAGCCCTTGTCCTCGAGCTCGTGCGCGAGCTCGGGGCCACCGGAGCGCACGATACGGCCCAGCATCATCACGTGGACCCGCTGCGGGGTGATGTAGTTCAGCATCCGCTGGTAGTGCGTGATCACCAGGACGCCGAGCTCCGGACCGACCAGCTCGTTCACGCTCTCGGCCACGAGCTTCAGCGAGTCGATGTCCAGGCCCGAGTCGGTCTCGTCGAGCAGCGCGATCGACGGCTCGAGCACGGCGAGCTGCAGCACCTCGTTCCGCTTCTTCTCGCCCCCCGAGAACCCCTGGTTCACGTAGCGCTGCACCATCGCGTCCTCGATCCCGAGCCGCTCCATCTGCGTCTTCATGTGCTTGCGGAACTCGAGGGCGCTGACCTGCGTGCCCTTGACCGCCTGGTACGCGGTCCGAAGGAAGTTCACCACCGAGACGCCGGGCACCTCCGTCGGGTACTGCATCGCGAGGAACAGGCCCCGCTTCGCCCGGTCGTCCGGGGTCAGGGCGGTGATGTCCTCGCCGTTGAAGACCACCTGTCCTTCGGTGACGTCGTAGCCGGGGCGCCCCATGATCACGTTGCTCAACGTCGACTTCCCCGAGCCGTTGGGGCCCATGAGGGCGTGGATCTCCCCCTGCTTCACGACGAGGTCGATCCCCCGGAGGATCGGCTTGCCCTCGACCGTCGCGTGGAGCCCGCGGACCTCGAGCGTGGCGGGCGCGCTGCCGTTCATGCTGCTCATCTCACACCTCGATCATGATGTCGTCGTCGTTCACGGTCACCGGGTACACCTGAACCGGCTTGATCGCGGGGAGCGACCGCGGCGTGCCGGTGTCCACGTCGAACGTCGATCCGTGCTTCGGGCACTCGATCGTCCGCTCCTCGGGGTCCACGTCTCCCTCGTCGAGCCACGCGTGCTCGTGCGAGCACACCGCGTCGATGGCACGGTAGCCGTCGTCACCGAGGTGGACGATCGCGATCGTACGCTCGTCGAGCGCGAACCGGCGCGCGCCCAGTTCGGGCACGTCGGTCACGCGGCACACGCGGACCAGCCCCATCAGCGGGGCCTCTCGAGCTCGGTGGCGATCGCGGCCTCGGCCCCGGCACGGACCTCGTCGATCCGCACCCGGTCGAGCACTTCCTGGAAGAACCCGGTCACGATCAGTCGCTCGGCCTCCTCGCGCGGGATGCCACGGCTCTGCAGGTAGAAGATCGTCTCCTCCTCGACCGGTCCGACGCTGGCCGCGTGGCCGCACTTCACGTCGTTCGCCTCGATCTCGAGGTTCGGGATCGCGTCGGCCTTCGCCTTGTCGGACAGGACGATGTTGCGCGATGTCTGCATCGCGTCGGTCTTCTGCGCGCCGGGACGGACGTGGACCCAGCCGCTGTAGACGGCGCGCGACTCGTCGCGCAGCGCCCCTTTGTACAGCAGGTCGCTCGAGCAGTTCGGCGCGACGTGCTCCTGGATCGAGCGGTGGTCGAAGTGCTGCGCACCGTCGCCGAAGAACACCCCGAGCTGCTCCGAGAACCCGCCGGGCTCGCCGAGGACGACCTCGTTCTCGACCCGGGACAGGTCGGCGCCGAACCCGATCGACAGCGTCCGGATCTCGGCGTCGCGCCCCACGTGGGCGCGGACGACCCCGAGGTGGGTCATCCCCCAGCCCCATTCCTGCGTCGAGACGTAGGTCACGTGCGCCCCGTCGCCGACGACGATCTCCGTGACCGCGTCGGAGAACGCGCGGGACAGATCCGGCGACGCGAACCGGTCGATGAAGGTCACCTCGGCGCCGCGGTCCACCACGAGCAGCGTGTGCGGGAACACCGCCGCGCCGTCGACGTCGACCCAGGTGAGGGTCTGCAGCGGCAGGGCCACCGCCACGTCCGGCGGGACGTACAGGAACGTGCCGCCGGTGCGGAACGCGGCGTGCAGCGCCGTGAAGCGGGTGCGCTTCGACGGCACCAGCTGATGCAGGTGCGGCTCGACGAGGTCGGGGTGCTGACGGATCGCCTCGTCGAGGTCGCCGAACACCACGCCACGCTCCTCGAGTCCCGTCGCGCGGCGCGTCGACAGGACCTCGGAGTTGCGCTGGATCTGCAACCCGGCGCGCTCCCCCACGACCGCCGCGGAGGCCAGGAGACCGTGGCGGTTCAGGTCCTCGGCATCGCCGCCGGGGACGAACGGTGCGAAGTCGAGCGCGAACGCCGACAGGTCCGTGTAGCGCCATTCCTCGGTCTCGGGCGACGGCGCCGGGAGGGCGACGAAGTCCTCGAAGGCCTGCGCGCGCAAGGTCGCGGCGAACCCCTGCGCATCCGGAAGCGCACCGAAGGCTTCCTCATCGAACGTGGTGGTATCGGTCATCCGGGTGCTCCCCATGCGGAAGGACTGCGTCCCTCACGCGTTGCGTTCCTCGACGCGGTCGGTCAGCCGACCGAGCCCTCCATCTGCAGCTCGACCAGACGGTTCAGCTCGACCGCGTACTCCATCGGGAGCTCGCGGGTGATCGGCTCGATGAAGCCGTTCACGATCATCGCGGTCGCCTCGTTCTCCGAGAGCCCGCGGCTCATCAGGTAGAAGAGCTGGTCGTCCCCCACCTTCGACACCGTTGCCTCGTGACCGAGGGAGGCGGTCTCGTCCTCGACCTCGATGTAGGGATACGTATCGGACCGGCTGATGTCGTCGAGGATCAGCGCGTCGCACTTCACGGTGCTGCTTGGCGTGGTGCGCATCGGGCTCGACACGGACGAGTCCGCGGTACCCGGTCCGCCCGCCGTCCTTCGACACCGACTTGCTCGTGATGACGCTCGTGGTGTGCGGGGCGGCGTGGATCGCCTTGCCGCCGGCGTCGGTGTGCATACCCTTCCCGGCGTACGCCACCGACAGGACCTCGCCGCGCGCGCCCTTGCCGAGCAAGTAGATCGACGGGTACTTCATCGTCACCTTGGAGCCGATGTTGCCGTCCACCCACTCCATCACGGCGTCTTCATGGGCCGCGGCGCGCTTCGTGACCAGGTTGTACACGTTCGTCGACCAGTTCTGGATCGTCGTGTAGCGGACCCTCGCACCCTTCATGGCCTTGATCTCGACGACGGCGCTGTGCAACGAGTCGCTCGAGTAGATCGGTGCCGAGCAGCCCTCGACGTAGTGCACGTAGGAGCCCTCGTCGGCCACGATCAACGTCCGCTCGAACTGCCCCATGTTCTCGGCGTTGATCCGGAAGTACGCCTGGAGCGGGATGTCGACGTGCACGCCGGGCGGCACGTAGATGAAGGACCCACCTGACCACACGGCGCTGTTGAGCGCGGCGAACTTGTTGTCGTTCGGCGGGATCAGCGTGCCGAAGTGCTCCTTCACGAGATCCGGGTGGTCGCGAACCGCCGAGTCCATGTCGGTGAACAGGACCCCGATGTCGTCGAGCTCCTTCTTGATCTTGTGGTACACGACCTCCGACTCGTACTGCGCGCTCACGCCGCCCAGGTACTTCTTCTCCGCCTCGGGGATGCCGAGCTTGTCCCACGTCCCCTTGATGTCGTCGGGGAGCTCGTCCCAGTTCGACGCCTGCTTCTCGGTCGAGCGGATGAAGTAGAAGATGTTGTCGAAGTCGATGTCTGACAGATCGGCGCCCCACCACGGCATCGGCCTGCGGTCGAAGTGCTCGAGCGACTTCAGCCGGAACTTCCGCATCCAGTCGGGCTCGCCCTTGAGCGACGAGATCTCCTCGACCACCTGCGCGGACAGGCCTCGCTTCGGCTCGAAGACCGAGTGCGAGGCGTCCTTCCAACCGAAGCGGTAGCCCTTGTCGAGTTCCCGCAGGTGCTCTTCCTGGCTGACGACCATTGTCCGACCTCTTTCGACGGTGGCGTGTCTTCGGTGTGGAAAGTCTACCGGACAGGTCGGATTCACGCGCGAGCAGAGGGTCGGCGCACAGGTTCACGGGAGCCGCGAGGGCCGAGGCGCCTCGCGCCCCGGCCCTCGTCCTCCGTGCGGTCCTTCAGATCAGGGGCTCACCCCGAACGCATCCTCGAGCCACATGAGGTCGTCGGGTTGGTCCACCCGGTAGCCGCCGCCGATCCCGGTGCAGTTCGGGCTCATCCCGAACGAGGTCACCGCGACGATCAGGTTCGTTCCCTGGTCGAAGATCGGTCCCCCGGAGTCCCCGTAGCAGGTTCCGCCCCGGTGCACGGTCCCCAGGCTGTTCGAGAACACCGCGTAGCTGCCGCGGGGGGCGTTGCCCGTCCCATTGAGGGTCACCAACATCACGTCGGCCTGCCGGCGCGTGTCGCCGCCCTCCGTCCCGATCGGGAGCACCTTCTCGAGCCCGTACCCGACCGGCGTGAACCGACGCTGCGCCTTCGCCTTCGCCACGAAGCCGTTCAGGTACCGAAGCTCGGGCAGTTCACCGTAGGTCGGCATGGGAACCGGCTCGTCGAGCACGACCACCCCGAGGTCGTACCAGTAGAACAGCGCGTCGTCGTACTGGGGGTGCGGATACGCCGTCCCTCGGTGCCACGCCGGCTGGGTCGCGAGCCAGGCAACGCGGTCCTCGTAGCGCTCCTGGTTGCGGTCCGGGATGTAGTCAGCGCTCGGCGGAAGACCTTCGTAGTCGGGGACTTCGCCGAAGTTGACCCAGATGTCGTTGCCGCCGCTGCCACCCGTCGACGTCGTCTCCACACCGTCGAGGCCGGTGCCGAAGGTGCAGTGGCCGGCGGTCAGGACGACCGTGGGGCTGATCAGCGTTCCCGAGCAGTTGAACCAGCCGCCCGGATCCGTGAATCGGCTGTCCACGTAGTCCGGGACGTACGAGAACAGCTGGCCGACGTACGGGTGCTCGCTTTCGTCGGGCACCCCGTTCGTGATGGCGCCGGCCGGTACCGCCAGTGCCAGTGAGGCCGCGATCGCCACCGCGGCCACGATGCACTTCTTCATGCGGGCCTCCTCCTGATAGGTCGGACTCTTCCCTAGGCCTACGAGCACACCCGATGCATCCCTCGAGACATAGCAGCGTCAGCCCTTCTTGCGGACGAGGATCAGGTATCCGGCATCGAACGCGTCCTCGCTCGGACGGTTCGAGAAGACCACCACGACACGATCGCTGGTCAGCTTCGTGGTGCTCAGCAGGGTCGAGGCGTACTGGTAGCCGTCGTCCCCGTCCGCCGGGTTCAGGTAGCCCGTCGCCACCGCACCGGTGCGCTTCGGGTTCACGTAGCCGAGCACCCAGTCGTTGTCGAACAGACCGGTCGTGACCACCCATCCACCGAGGTCCCAGGCCGGGGCTCCGGTCTCGAAGCCCTCGGTGAACCCGTCGACCGCCAGCTGGTCGATGAACCAGCCCTTGCCGTTCACGGCCTCGTCGGTGAAGTAATTGAAGCGCACGAGGACGCCGGACGCGGCCGGCAGGTCGAAGGTCGCGTCGAGCCATCCGCCGCTGGCGCCGGTGATCGCCGCATCGGTCGATGTCGCGTCGCCGAGCGCGGCCGTCCAGGCAGAGGACCCGAACGGGTTCGAACTGGTCCGCGTGATCGAGCCGACGAGTTCCTCCCAGGTCGCGCCGCCATCCGTCGAGGCCTCGACGAAGCCGAAGTCCCAGTCCTCCTCGATGTCGAACCAGGTCTTGAACGTGAGCGTCCCGCCCACCGGCACGTCGAGCGCGAGCGTCCGGTCGGTCAAGGAGTTCCCGAGACCGCTCGCGACCTCGTACATGCCCTCGACCGGCGCGAGGCCTGACACCGACTCCCCGCGGAACCTGATCGCGAGGCTGGGCTCGGACCCGCCGTAGCTCTTGTAGATCGGGGAGTAGGGTGCGGCGGCGCCGAGCGGATACTCGACCGACCCCGACGTCGCGCCACCGAAGTAGCGGCTCACGGGCAGGTTGCCGTTCGCCGCCGCCCCGTACGTGTCCTTGATCGCTCGACGGATCGACCACGCCCCGTAGCGGCCCACGAACGGGTTCAGATCGATCGTCTCGTAGCCCATCGGCAGTCCGGCGCGGGCCTCGACCCCCGGGGTGTCCTGGAGGTTGGCCATGATCCAGGAGTCGTACAGATCGGTCATCTCCATGCCGGTCTGCGCCTCCACGCCCGCGACCCCGTTCGCCTGCTGGTCCATCATCGACCGGGTCCAGGTGTTGTCCCACACGCCCTTCGTCTCGGACCCGAAGTTCTCGAGCAGGTAGAGCTGGAACAGATACGCGGCGCCGTAGTCCTCCAGACCGCTCTGCCAATCGGTGAGGGCGTTGCGGTGGAACGCGAGGTAGTAGGTGACGTGCCCCTCGTCGTGGCCGAAGCCGTTCAGGAACATCGCGAGGTCCGCGAGGCCCTCGTCGATCCACGAGACCTCATCGGGGTCGTGGTCGTTCATGATCAGGTGCTCGAGCTCGTGCGCGAAGGTCGCCTCGACCTCGAAGGGTCTGGGATCGTTCGGTCCCAGGCCGAAAGACCACAGGAGCGAGTCCAGGAAGAAGATGTTGCGGTTGAACTCGGTCTGCGCCTCGGCGGAGTAGAAGCCGGCGATGAACGACTCGACCTCCGGGTCGAAGTAGAGCTCGTCGACGATGTTGTAGACCAGGATGTCGATGTTGGGGTTCCCGGCCGGACGCTCCACGTACTCACCGAAGTAGTGCACGTTGGTGGCGACGATGTCGTCCGCGACGCCGGCGAGGTACGCGACCTCGTCGCACGTCACCTCGTCGGGCGGACCCCAGGAGGGCGCGAGGAAGTCCCACGCGACCCAGATCTTCGCGAGCCCGGCGTCGGTCTCGAGGGTCTCACGATGGAAGACCACCATCTGACTCCCCGGGTTCTCCGGATCGAAGCTGAACAGCTCGAGCACCAGCGTGTCGGTGGAATCGACACACCGTGACTCGGTCGTCGTCGCCTCGGCGAGCGCCGTCGCCTTCTCGGCGCGGCTCGCTCCCTGCGGCTGCCTCGCACCGTCGACGAACGGCGTGCCGCTCACCGGGATCTTCCCCGTCATGTCGCGGCGTGGTGCGGCGGAGCCCCCGGAGGGCACCACCGCGAGGACGACGGCCACCATCGTGACCGCCAGGAGCACTCTGGCTCTCATCCTTCCCCTCCCTGTGGAGAAGACCCCGGGATGACCGGGGTGCGTGATCGATCGTTCCGATGCTAGGGAGAGGTGCCGTTCCGTCGCATAGGGCCTTCGGCCCGAATCCGTGGGGTCGGGCGCGACGCGCCCCGATCCCACCGGTGCCGCGGTCGATCGGTCAGCCGAGCTCGACCGGCGCCCCCAACGAGCGCGCCGTACTCCTACCAGTTGCAGGCGACCGCGCCTGGGATATGGCTGACGTCAAGATCCGCGTACTCGCTCACGGGTTCGCTTCGATCGAAGCGACCAGAAGTACGCAGCGCGGCCCGGGACGTCAAGGGCGGCTGGGATCGAGCGGTTCAGAAGATCCCGAGGGCTGCCTTCGCCTCGTCGGACATCAGCTCGGGACTCCACGCGGGGCGGAACACCAGGTCGGGACGCACCTCCGTGATGCCGTCGATCGGTGCCAGGAACGCTCGCATCTGATCCTCGATCATCGGACCGATCGGGCAGCCCATCGTGGTGAGGCTGTAGCGGATGTCGACCCCACCCTGATCGTCGACGTCGACCTCGTAGACGAGCCCGAGATCCACGATGTTGATGCCGAGCTCGGGGTCGTAGACCTGCTTGAGCGCGTCGAGGACCCGTTCGGAGGTCGGCGCTCCCGCGTCCGTCGGTCGTTCGTCGCCCTCCGATGCAACGAACTGCGTGGTATCGACGTCCTGTTCGTGCATACCGACTCTCCGGGGCTCTCGGGCCTATGCTTGGGTTCAGCGTACCTGGATGCCGAGCGAAGGAAGCGACCGAAGCACACGATGTCCATCCGAGCCCTGATCGTCGATGACCACCCGGTCACCCGGGAGGGTCTCCGCACGGCCTTGGAGCTCTCCGATCAGGTGGTCGTGGTCGTCGGCGAAGCGGGGACCGGCGAAGAAGCCATCGAGCGCGCACGCGAGCTGTCCCCCGACGTCGTGTTCATGGACGTGCGCATGCCGGGCATGGACGGTATCGAAGCGACCCGCCGGATCCGCGAGGCGTCGCCCGAGACCAAGGTCATCCTGATCACGATCGACGAGTCCCGCGGCGCGATCAGCGACGCGATCCAGGCGGGGGTCTCCGGGTACCTGCTCAAGGACGCCTCGCCGGACGCGCTCGTCGACGCCGCCCGCAACGCGATCGAGGGCAATGCCGTGATCCATCCGCAACTCACGAAGACCTTCATCGAGGAGGCCCAGGCCGCCACCGACGAGCCTCGGCCGACCCCGTTGTCGAAACGCGAGCGTGAGATCCTCCAGAAGGTCGCCGACGGCTCCACCACCCGGCAGGTCGCGAGCGAGCTGGGCATCTCGCCGCATACGGTCAAGACCCATCTCGAGCGGATCTTCGAGAAGCTCGGCGCGAACGACCGGGCCCAGGCCGTCGCGATCGCGATCCGCACCGGCATCGTTCGCTGAACCCGTCGAACGGGGGCACGCTGTCCCCCGCTCAACCCTCCCCTGGGTGCGCCGATACCGGGAGCAAGATGCCCACGACCGTTCTCCTTTGCGAGACGCTCGACGAGGTCGCCCGCCTCCAGTACCACCTCCTGCGCGAGGCGCCCGACCTGCTCGTCGAGGTTGCCACCGACGCGTTCCGCGCCGTGGAAGCCGCCGCCCGCGTGCGGCCCGAGATCGTCGTGTGTGACCTCGGTCTCGAGGGGGTCGGCGGGGCCGAGTTGGTTCGGCGTCTCCTGGCGAGCACCCCGGGCACGCGGGTGGTGGCGAGGTCGTCCTCGTCGGACCCGACTCGGGTGGCTGACGTGCTCGCCGCCGGCGCGTCTGCCTACCTGATGAAGGACGACGGCCCTGAGGCGGTGCTCATGGCGATCCGTGCGCCCGGGAGCGGGGCGGTGGTGCTGTCGAGCGATGCGGCGTCGGCGTTCGCGGCGCAGTTCGCGCGCACGATCGAGCGCGTCGCCGTGCTCGAGGACGAGCTGGAGGACCTCCGCTCGCAGGTGTCTCACGGCACCACGGCCAAGGCCGACTTCCTGGCGAACATCTCGCACGAGCTGCGGACACCGGTGACGGTCGCGAAGGGGATCGCATACATCCTGCGCAACCCGACGGTGCCCGAGAGCGAGCGCGAGCAGTTCCTGGAGCAGCTCCGGTCCTCGCTCGACAAGCTGATGGGCATCGTCGACGAGATCATCACGCTGGCGGAGCTGGAGCGCGGGACGTTCGAGCTCGAACTGACGATGACCGATCTCGGACCTCTCGTTCGACACGCGGTCGACGAGATCGGGTGCCAGTATCCGTCCGTCCCGATCGCGGCACAGGTCGCCGGCCGGCTCGAGGCGATCGCGGACGCGACGCGCGTCGCCGGGGTGGTCCGAGAGCTGCTCGACAACGCGTGTCGGTACTCCCCCTCGGGGCGTTCGGTCGAGCTGGTCGCACGGGCCCTCGACGAGGGCGTGGTGATCGCCGTGACCGATCGGGGCGAGGGGCTCGATCGCGCGGTCGCGACCCAGGCGTTCGAGCAGCCCTTCTCGACCGGAGAGGGGACCCTCCACAAGGAGAAGGCGGGCGTCGGGGTCGGGCTGCACCTCGCGCGTCAGATCGTGGTCGAGCACGGCGGCATCATGTGGTCGGGACCCGCTCCCGGGTGGTGGCACCCGGGTCTCGTTCTGCATCCCGTCGCACGAAGGCGCCCACCTGGCCGTGCCGCCCGCCGGCGCCGCCTGAGCGTGCCGCCCGCCGGCGCCGCCTGAGCCACCGGCTGAGCGACGAGTGGCACGGCCCCCGAGGGGGCGTATCCTCCGGTTCAGGACGCCTCCCACCGTGCGCAGATCGGCCTTCGGCATCGTTGTCTGGCTCGCAGCAGTCAGCTGCACGGTTCAGCAGACGCCTGCCCCCGCGGTCGTGGGCCCCGGCGCAGCCATCGTCCTGGCAGCGGAGCAACAGTACGTCCGGGTCACCGCCGGCCCCGTCACCGGTCTGGTGCCCGAGCGATGGAGGGCGATCCCCCTGGCCTCGGACGGACACGGCGAGGGGTTCCTCGCGTCGCCGCACCCACGCAAGTGGCAGACGGTCGACGGCGCGATGCCGGGTGTCTCCGCATCCTGGGTCGACGCGACCCAGATCGGCGTGCCGAGCGACCTGTACTACTTGGCCGCGACGGGTCCGCTGCTGTCGCGCCTCGTCTCGGGGCCCGGCTGCCGGACCCGACGGCAGGAGGTCATGGCGGACCATGCGCCGGCGCTGATGGACGGAGCGCCCGATTCCCCCGGCGACTTCGTGACCACGGCCGACGGCGTGTGCCGCCCAGAGGGCGGCCACCCCACGAGGTGGTCGTACTTCATCGCCGCACCGGGCTTCGGGCCGGCGATGGAGGTGGGGATCCCTGGCTCGGGTCTCTACGTCGTCGTCGCGGTGACCCGCGATGGTCCGGCCGCCGCCGAGCGCCTCGAGCACATGCTCGCACACGTGCGCTTCGGCGACGCGTCGGTGTCGAACTTCGTGCGGCTGTACCGCGCGACGCTCCCGTAGGCACGGCCTCAGCGAGGTGAGCGATCCACGAAGGGCGGCCGCACGACGGTCGCGGTCCCGCGGCGACCGCGGATGTCGACCTCGAGCTCGTCGCCCACGGAGGCCACGTCGGCGGGCCAGAGGTAGGCGAGGGCGATCCCCGCATCGAGAAGCGGAGAGTACGTTCCGCTCGTGACCTCCCCCACCAGCCTGTCCCCGTCGAACACCGGGTAATGCGCCCGGGGGATGTGGCGACGCTCGTGCATCCGGAGCCCACGCAGGACGCTCGGGAGTCCCTCTGCACGCTGATGTTCCAGGGCGGCGCGCCCCCGGAACTCCCCCTTGTCCATGGCCACAGCCCACGACAACCCGGCCTCGAACGCGGTCGACGTCTCGAACAGGTCCTGGCCGTACAGCGGATAGCCCATCTCGAGCCGCAGGATGTCTCGTGCCGCCAGCCCGCACGGGCGCCCGTCGAACGCGGCAGCGATCCCGAGGAGCTCCCGCCAGAGATCCGCGGCGATGTCCTGGAACGTGAAGAGCTCGAAGCCGATCTCTCCCGTGTACCCGGAGCGCGTGACGATCACCGGACGCCTGCGGAACGCCGACTCGACGCACTGCATGAACCCGAGCCCGTCCGCCTCGGGGAAGATGCCCCGGACGACCTGGGGCGAGTCGGGCCCCTGGACCGCCACGAAGCACCAGTCCTGGTGGTACATCAGGTGGAGTCGGCCCGGTGCCGCGGCCTCCCCGAGGATCTGGAGCACCCGCTGGGTGTTCGATGCGTTGGGGACCACGAAGTAGCGGTCGTCCGCGAGCCGGTACACGATCAGATCCTCGATCACGCCGCCGCCCTCGTTGAGGACCAGCTCGTACTGGGCCTCCCCCACGGCGATCCGCGACACGTCGTTGGTCACGACCCCCTGGAGCATCCCGAACGCGCCGGGACCCACGATCTCGACCTTCCCCAGATGCGTGAGATCGAAGACGCCCACACGTTCGCGGACCGCACGGTGTTCCGCCAGGGCCCCCTCGTACTCGATCGGCATCACCCACCCGCCGAAGGGACCGAGCTTCGCTCCGGCCGCACGATGCTCGGCCGCGAGCGGCGTCTGCTTCAGCTCGACGGTCTCATCCACGGCGGCATCGTACGCGTGGGGTCGATGCCGCGTTCGGCGGTCGTAGCGGGGCGGGCGGGTAGACTGGTCCACCGGATGGGTGACGCGTACGACGTAGCGGTGGTCGGCGCAGGCACCGGGGGGTACGCGACCGCTCTCCGTGCCGCGCAGCTCGGGAGGCGCGTTGCGCTCGTCGAACGCGACGACCGCCTCGGCGGCACCTGCCTGATCCGTGGATGCATCCCCACGAAGGCGCTCCTGCGCTCCGCTGAGGTGATGGATACCGTGAGCCGCGCGTCGGAGTGGGGCGTGAAGGCGGCCGGCGAGCCCGACTGGGACGCCATCCGTCGGTTCGAGGACTCGATCGTCGACAAGAACGTGAAAGGCCTCACCGGTCTGGTGAAGGCTCGCGGGATCGACGTGGTCCACGGGAGCGCGCGGCTCCTCCCAGGACCTGCCCTCGAGGTCGGGGGCCGCCGCGTCGAGGCGGCCGACGTCGTGATCGCGACCGGCTCGTACCCCCGCATGTTGCCGGGGACGGAGGTCTCCGGGCGCGTCCTCACGAGCGACCAGGCGCTCTGGCTCGACCGGATCCCCGCGTCGGCGGTGGTGATCGGCGCCGGTGCCGTCGGCCTGGAGTTCGCCTCGATGTACCGGTCGTTCGGCGCCGAGGTGACGGTCCTGGAGGCGCTCCCCCGGCTCGCCCCGCTCGAGGACGAAGAGGTCTCGAAGGAGATCGCGCGGGCGTTCCGCAAGCGCGGGATCACGACGGCCGCGGGGGCCGTGGTGCGCTCGATCGCCGATACCGGCGACGCCGCCGAGGTCACGTACGAGGTCGGCGACGCCGCGACCACCGTCACCGCCGACATCTGTCTGATCGCCGTCGGCCGTGGTCCGGTCACCGAGGGGCTCGGCCTCGAGGAAGCAGGCGTCACCCTGACCGAGAAGGGGTACGTGGCCGTCGACGACCAGCTGCGCACGACGGCGGACCACGTCTGGGCGGTCGGCGACGTCGCCGCGACGCCCCTGCAGCTGGCCCACGTGTCGTTCGATGAGGGATACGCGGTGGCCGAGCGGATCGCCGGCGAGGACGTGCCTCCGATCGAATACGCGAACGTGCCGAAGGTGACCTACTGCACCCCCGAGATGGCGAGCGTCGGCCTCACCGAGGCCCAGGCCCGCGAACGTGGCCTCGACGTCGAGACCGTGAAGCTCGACTTCCGCGCGATCGGCAAGGCGAACATCGTGGGCGAGGGCGGCTTCGTGAAGGTCGTGGCGTCCGCGGGCGGCGGGGCCGTACTGGGGGTTCACATGATCGGCCCTCACGTCACGGACCTGATCGCCGAGGCGATGCTGATCACGAACTGGGAGGCCACCGCCCTCGAGGCCGCGGCGATGCACCACCCCCACCCCACCTTGTCCGAGGGTATCGGCGAAGCGATGCTCAAGCTCGCCGGCAAGCCCCTGCACTCCGCGTAGACCCGAGGAGGATCGTGGCCACGACCGTCGAACACGTCGCACCCGCCGGCGACCGGCCGCTGCCCGAGGACCGCCTGCGCGAGATGCTCCACCTGCTCAAGCTCGCCCGCTACTTCGACGAACGGATGGAGGCCCTGTACCGCCAGGGCCGTCTGCCCGGGGCGATCTACTCCGGCCGCGGCCAGGAGGGCACGCACGTCGGGGTGGCGTTCCCCCTCGAGGACGGCGACTCGCTGTTCCCCACGCATCGCGACCTCACCGCGCAGCTGACGAAGGGGCTCGATCTCAAGCGCGTGATGGCTCAGTACTGGGCCCGGATCGACGGGTACACGCGGGGCCGTGACGGGAACAGTCACATCGGCGACTGGTACGGCAACCGCACCTTCACGGTGATGTCGCACCTGCCGATCGCGTACCCGGTCGCGATCGGGGCTGCCTGGGCCTATCAGCGCCGGGATGACCGGCGCGTCGCGATGGCGATCTGCGGCGACGGCGCGACCTCGAACGGTCGCTGGCACGAGGCGCTGAACTGGTCGGCGATCCACCGGTTGCCGACGGTGTGGGTCGTGAACAACAACCAGTTCGCCTACTCGACGCCGAACCCACGCGAGATCCCGGTGCCGACGATCGCCGAGCGAGCGGTCGCCTACGGGATGCCCGGGGTCCGGGTGGACGGCGGCAACGTGCTCGAGGTCTACCAGGCTGCGAAGGAGGCGGTGGACCGCGCCCGCGACGGCGGCGGCCCGACCCTGATCGAGTCGGTGTCCCTGCGCTGGCGCGGACACGCGGGGCACGACCCCGCCAAGTACATGCCGCGGGAGTTGCTCGACGACTACATGGCGAACCACGACCCCGTCCGCAACTTCGAGGCGTACCTCCTGGCCCAGGGCGTGATCAACGACGACGACCTCGCCGAGATGCAGGCCAGGGTCGAGCGAGAGTTCGATGAGGGATACGAATTTGCGCTCGCGAGCCCCTTCCCTGAGCCTGGCGACGCCACGAAGGGTCTGTGGGTCGAGGACGGGTACTGGACGAGCGAACCGGGTCGGGGCGGCGGGACGGAGGCGGGGTGATGGCCACGAAGGTGGAGGCGAGCGCCGCGGGACACGGCGCCGAGCCGCGCGGCAAGCGCACCGAGGACGGCCAGGCCACGTACCTGATCGCGATCGCCGAGGCGCTGTGGGAGGAGATGGAACGCGACGAGCGCGTCTACCTGCTGGGCGAGGACATCGGTGCCTACGGCGGCGCGTTCAAGGTCACCGAGGGGTTCCTCGACCGGTTCGGTGCCGACCGCGTGGTGGACACGCCGATCGCCGAGGAGACGATCGTCGGGATGGCGGCAGGGTCCGCGATGGAGGGCTTCCGCCCGGTGGCCGAGTTCCAGTACGCCGATTTCATGTCGAGCGGCTACGACGAGATCACGACGGTGCTGTCGCGGTACCACTACCGCAGCGGGGTCCCGATGCCGGTCGTCCTGCGCGCCCCCTCCGGCGGCGGGGTCCGCGCGTCCTCGTTCCATTCGACGAACCCGGAGCCCTGGCTCGCACACGCCGGCGGGATCAAGGTGGTCTGCCCCGCGTTCCCCGCCGACGCGAAGGGTCTGCTGAAGGCCGCGATCCGCGACGACAACCCGGTGGCGTTCCTGGAGCACAAATGGATCTATCGGCGGATCAAGGAGCAGGTGCCCGAGGACATGGACTTCGTCGAGCCGATCGGTGTCGCGAAGGTGCGTCGCGAGGGCACCGACGTGTCGATCATCACGTACGGTGCGATGGTCCACCGAGCCCTCGAGGCGGCAGACGAGTTGGCGGGTCAGGGCATCTCGGTCGAGATCGTCGACCTGCGCACGGTGCACCCACTCGACGAGGACGGCGTGCTGCGTTCGATCGAGAAGACCTCGCGCGCCCTCGTGCTGTCGGAGTCCTTCCGGTTCGCCGGGATCGGCGCCGAGGTCGCGGCGGTGATCGCAGAGAGGGCCTTCGAGCATCTCGACGCGCCCGTGGAGCGGCTGTCCCCGCCGAACCAGCCGGTGCCGTTCTCCCCCACGCTGGAGGACGCCTTCCTGCCGGGGGTCGACGACATCGTGGCGGCCGTCGACCGGCTGGCGGCTTGGTGAACGAGGCGAGAGAGGTCCTTCGATGACGACGGTCAAGATGCCCCAGCTCGGTGAGACGATCATCGAGGGGACGATCCTCAAGTGGCTGAAGGCCGAGGGTGACACGGTCACGCGTGACGAGCCGCTGTTCGAGATCTCGACCGACAAGGTGGACACCGAGGTGCCGTCACCGGTCGCCGGTACCGTCACGAAGATCCTCGTCGACGAGGGAGCGACGGTCGCCGTCGGCACCATCGTGATGGAGATCGACGACGGCTCCAGCGAGACGACGGCAGAGGTCGCGCAGGCGCCTGCACCCGCTGAGCCCATCGCCGAGGCATCCGCACCGGCGGCGGCGCCGGTCCCGGTGGCTGCCACGGTCCTCCCGGATCGCGGTCCCCGTTCGCAGGTCCTGTCGCCGGTCGTCCGCCGTCTCGCGAAGGAGCGCGGGATCGACCTGTCGACCCTCATCGGCACCGGCACGGGAGGCAGGATCACCCGCGCCGACGTCCTGGCCGCATCGGGCGGCCCCGCGGTCGCGGACGTCGCCCCGGTGACCTTGCCCTCGGCGACCCCGATGCCTGCGCCGACCGTCCTCGCGGCGGGCGAGACGACCCAGCCGCTGACGCACATCCGCAAGGCGATCGCGAAGCACATGCTGGCCTCGGTCAATGAGACCGCCCGCGCCTGGACGGCGGTGGAGGTCAACGTCGAGCAGCTCGTACGGCTGCGGGCCCGCGTCAAGGACGCGTTCCTCGCGGCCCACGGCGTGAAGCTCACGTACCTGCCGATGGTCGTGCGTGCCACGATCGACGCGCTGCAGGAGTACCCGACCGTGAACTCGCGGATCGACGGCGACGACGTCGTCACGCCGCGCGGTGTCAACATGGCCATCGCGGTCTCGTACGACGCAGGGCTGATCGTGCCGGTGGTCAAGGGCGCCGACGGGATGAACACCGTCGGGCTCGCCCGCGCGATCGCCGATCTCGCGGCGAGGGCCCGCGCCCATCAGCTCCAGCCCGACGAGGTCCAGGGCGCCACGTTCACGATCACGAACCCCGGTCCCTACGGATCGCTGGTTAGCGTCCCGATCATCAACCAGCCGAACGTCGCCATCCTGTCGCTCGACGCGATCGCGAAGCGACCGGTCGTGGTCGACGACGACGCGATCGCGGTGCGCCACATGGTCTACGTCTCGATGTCATGGGACCACCGTCTGCTCGACGGAGAGATCGCCACGCGGTTCCTGGCGCGCGTCAAGCAGAACCTCGAGACCTGGGACTTCGCCGAGGACCTCGGCCTGTGAGTCCCTGAGATCGGGTCGATGCCTCGCCCCTGCTGGTTGATCCGCCCCGAGTCCGCGGTCCCCTACGACGTGGCGAACACCGCGATGCACGCGCTCGCCGACCGACGTCTGGCGGAGGAGGTCCCCGACGCCGTCGTGCTGCTGGAGCACCCGCCGGTGTTCACCGCCGGACGAAGGGCGAAGGACGACGAGCTCCTGTGGGCCGAGCCCGAGATCGAGGCCCGCGGAGGGCTGGTGCGCCGGATCGACCGGGGTGGGGCGTTCACGTTCCACGGCCCCGGGCAGCTCGTCGGCTATCCGATCCTGGGCCTCGGTTCCAGGCCGGACGCCTCCCGCTACCTCCGCTCGCTCGAGGAGGCCGTGATCCGCACGTGCGCCGACCTCGGGGTCAGCGCCGGACGCCGCGACGATGTGCAGACCGGCGTGTGGGTCGACGACGAGAAGATCTGCGCGATCGGGGTCCGGCTGATGCGCACCCGCGTGACGCTCCATGGCTTCGCGCTCAACTGCGACACCGATCTCTCGTGGTTCCAGGGGATCGTCGCGTGCGGGCTGCCGGACCATGGGGTGACGTCGCTGTCGACGCAGCTCGGGCGTACCGTCGGGGTCGACGAGGTGCGGCCGATCGCGCAGCATCACCTCGCCTCGGTCTTCGATCTGACGTACGAGGCGGCGCCGCCCGAGATCGCAGCCGCATTCGCGGCCGCCGCCGATGTCGCCTGAGATCCACCCCTGCGCCGCGATCGGGTTCGAGCGCGCGACCGACGCGTACGAACGGGGACGTCCCGACTACCCAGCGGACGCCATCGCGCACCTCGTCGAGCGGCTCGAGATCGTGCCCGGCTGCCGGGTGCTCGATCTCGCCGCCGGCACGGGCAAGCTGACGAGATCGATCGTCGGAACCGGCGCCGACGTGGTCGCCGTGGAACCCGTCGCCGCGATGCGTGGCGCGCTCATCGCCTCCCTGCCGTCGGTGCGCGCGCTCGCGGGGACCGCCGAGGCCATCCCGGTGCGCGATGGCTCGATCGACGCCGCGACCTCCGCTCAGGCGTTCCACTGGTTCGACGCCCCGGCGGCGATCGAGGAGCTCCACCGGGTGCTTCGGCCCGAGGGTCGGCTGGGTCTCGTATGGAACGTCCGCGACGACGCCGACCCGGTACAGGCACGGTTAACGGAGATCATGGCCCCCTACCGAGGTGACGCCCCGGCCCACGACGCGCAGAGATGGCGCGAGGCCTTCGCGGCGAGCGAGCGCTTCACCCCCCTCGAGCGCACGTCGTTCCGCCACGCCCAGCGACTCGACAGGGACGGAATCGTCGACCGTGTGCTCTCGGTGAGCTTCATCGCGACCCTCGACGAGGATGAGCGCCGGGAGGTCGCGCGTGAGGTGGGTGCGCTCGTGCGGCCCGGCGCCACCACGATCCTGCCCTATCGGACCGACGTCTGGACGTCGCGGCGCCGCTGACGTCGGTCGAGCGCGAGGAGCGGGACGAGGGTCAGGAACGGGTCGTCACGCCTCCGCCACGATCGCGTACCGAGCCCGATGGGTGAGCCACCCGAGCGGCCACGGCTGGCGAGCCTCCACCGCCCACTCGACATCGCGGAGCCGGGCGATGCGAACCCGCGACCACCCCGCCGCCCACACGGCGTCGAGGAAGGGTGCCGGCGAGGTGGTCCGCCGCAGCGGCAGCGCCGAGAGGATGTCGTCCGGGTACGGGGCGTGATGGTCGTCCTCGATCCCCATCGCCCGCTCGATCCAGCCGGCCGCCATGTCCTTCGCGCGCGCCAGGGGGCCTTCGCCCGCCCACGAGCCTTCGAGGAGCACGAGGCGCCCGCCGGGAACGGTGACGGCTCGCCAGGCGCGCAGCGCGGACATGGGATCGGGCAGCGTCCAGCTCACGTGACGCTCCATCACGGCGTCGAACGGACCCGCAGGCGGTTCCTCGGCTGGACCGTGGACGAAGGTCACCTCGTGACCGCGCTCGCTCGCCTTCGCACGCGCCTTCGCGAGCATGCCCTCCGAGAGGTCGATCGCGGTCACGTCGTACCCGAGCTCGGCTGCCAGCAACGCGAGCGCGCCCGTGCCCGCGCCGACGTCGAGCACACGGGCGGGGGCGGGTGGGAGCGCCCGGACGAGCACCTGTCGCCAGGCCGCCGCCTCCACGGGGTCCGTCATCGCGTGGCCAGCCGACGCGTCGTAGGTGGACGCGTCGGCGTCCCACCAGTCGCTGAGGCGATCGTGGATGTGGCTCATCGCGTGGCCGTCAGAACAGGGCAGCGGCGAGCTTGCGACGGTACTCCGCGACCAGCTCGTCGTCGTCGCCCAGCACGGCGAAGACCGTGATCATCGCCTGCCGCGCGGCGTCCCGGTCCTCGGTGAGTGCGCCGATCATGCCGTCGAGGGCCTCGCGCCAGCTCCCCTGCGCCGCGAGCCGCTTCGCCGCGGTCAGGCCGCCGGTGAGCGGCTCCGACGCCCACTCCCCGACCTCGATCGCGGCATGGATCCGCTCTGCCTCGGGGTCCGGAAGGTGTTTCGTCGCGAGCGGACGCGCCTCGTCGACGGCGCCGCGCGCGAGGAGCACGCGCGCCAGTCCGAGCGCCGCGTCCTTGTCGTCGGGATCCTTCTCGAGCGCGTCGCGGAACCCCGCCTCGGCGCCGTCGAGGTCGCCCGCCTCGAGCTCGGCCTCGGCCTGGTCGGCCTCGAGGTCGGCCTCCGAGGGCATGATCGAGTCGACGAACCGGTTCAACTCCTGCTCCGGGTACGCGCCGATGAACATGCTGACCGGGGAGCCGTCGCGGAAGGCGACCACCGTGGGGATGCCCTGGCTCTGGACCGCCTGCAGCAACGCCTGGCCCACCGCGTTCGCGTCGACGTCGACCTTCGCGAGCAGGAAGTCCCCGCCCCGCTCGCCGGCGATCTTCTCGAGCATCGGTCCGAGCGTCTTGCACGGGCCGCACCACGCCGCCCAGAGGTCGACGACGACGGGACGTTCCTTCGATCCCTCCACGACGACCGACTCGAAGGTCTCGTCGGTGACGTCGATCACGTGCTCCATCGTCGCGCTCATGCGGGTTCCTCTCGTCCGGATGGATCGTCTCGCGGTGTCTTCAGGCAGTCTCGGCCAGGGCCCGTTGGCTGACAACGTGCGACCCGCCATCCGTGTTCCGACCGTACCGGCGCAGACGGAGCGCGTTCAGCACGACCGTGACGCTCGAGATCGCCATCGCTGCCGCGGCCCACATCGGGTTCAGCACGCCGAACACGGCGAGCGGGATCATCACCACGTTGTACACGAAGGCCCAGAACAGGTTCTGCTGGATGATCCGGTAGGTCCGACGCGCCAGGGCGAGGGCATCCGCGACCGACGGCAGCGATCCGCCGAGGAGGTTCACGTCGGCGGCGGCCATCGCGACGTCGGTCCCGGTCCCCATCGCCACCCCGACCGTCGCCTGTGCGAGCGCCGGGGCGTCGTTCAGCCCGTCCCCCACGAAGACGACCCGTCGTCCCTCCCCCTGGAGCCGGCGGACCTCATCGACCTTCCCCTCGGGGAAGACCTCCGCGAGGACCCGATCGATCCCGGCGCGTCCCGCGATCGCATCGGCGGTCGCGCGCCTGTCGCCGGTCACCATGGCGACCTCCAGGTTCAGTTCGTGGAGACGGCGGACGGCATCGATCGCGCCGGGCTTCATCGTGTCGGCGACGGCGACGAGGCCGTACGGGATGCCGTCGTGCCACACCGCGAACGGCGTGTCGCCCGCCGACGCGAGGTCGTCGGCGATCGCGAGCATCGCGGGAGGCAGCCCCTCCGGACGGCCCACCCGGACCTCGACACCCTCCACGGCCGCGGAAGCGCCGGCACCGGGCTGGACCGCGTGCCCGCTCGATGCCGGCACGCTCACGCCGCGTGCACCGGCTCCCTCGATCACCGCCCGCGCGATCGGGTGCTCCGAGCCGGACTCGGCCGCCGCTGCCCACGAGAGCACCTGCTCCTCGGTCGCGCCGTTCACCGCTCGTACCGCCGCGAGGGTCATCGCGCCCTCCGTGACGGTCCCGGTCTTGTCGAGGAGGACGACGTCGGCCGCGCGCGCGGACTCGAAGACCTCTCCGCCCTTGAAGAGCACGCCGAGCTCGGCCGCCCGTCCGGTGCCTACCATGATCGCCGCGGGCGTCGCGAGGCCGAGCGCGCACGGGCAGGCGATCAACAAGACCGCGGTCGCGTGCAGCAGCGCCTGCCCGGGGCCCTCGTCGGTCAGGAGCACCCAACCGAGGAACGTGGCCGCCGCGACCATCATCACGATCGGCACGAACACCGACGAGATCCGGTCGGCGAGCCGTTGGACCGGCGCCTTCGAGCCCTGGGCCGCCTGCAGGAGCCGCACGATCTCGGCGAGCTTCGTGTTCGCACCCACCTTCGTGACGAACACGACGAGGCGGCCGTGGCCGTTCACCGAAGCGCCGACGACCTCGTCACCGGGTCCGACGTCGACGGGGACCGACTCGCCGGTGAGCAGCGACAGGTCGACCCACGACGTGCCCTCCTTGACGACGCCATCTGCGGGATCTTCTCCCCCGGACGCACGACGACCCGGGTCCCGGGCCGCAGATCGTCGATCGGCAGGGTCCGCTCGTTGCCGTCGGCGTCGAGCACGGTCGCCTGCTTCGCGCCGCGTTCGAGCAGCGCACGCGACGCATCACCCGCGGTCGCCCGGGCGCGCGCCTCGAGCATCTTCCCGAGGAGGATCAGCGTGATGATCACGGCCCCGGTGTCGAAGTAGTGGTGCACCGGCTCAGAGGTCCCCATGTCCATCCCACCCATCGGGGCGGCCGCGACGACCTCCGCCTCGAGCACCGCCCAGGCGCTGTAGAGGTAGGCGGCGAGCGACCCCAGGGCGACGAGGGTGTCCATCGTGGTCGTGCGGTGCCGGGCCGCTCGCCAGGCGTGCTGCAGGAACGGCCACCCGGCCCAGAACTGGACCGGCGTCGCCAGCGCCCACGCGAGCCACATCGAGGGCGGCCAGTCCGGCACCACGAACGTGAGCACGAGCACCGCGACGGTCAAGGGGGCCGCCACGATCAGGCGGCGGCGATACGCACGCTCCTCCTCGTCGGCGGGGCGGTCGCCGGCATGTGGCCGAGCCCCGTACCCCACCTGGGCGACCGCCCCGACCAACCTTCCGAGGTCGTCGTCGGTGGTGCGGACGGTCGCGGTGCGCGTCGCGAGGTTCACGGCGGCGGCCTCGACGCCATCGACCGTGCCCAGCGCCTTCTCCACCTTCTGGACGCACGACGCGCAGGTCATACCCTCGATGTCGAGGACGATCTCTCGTTGCTTCGTGCTCGTGCTCACGGGCGCGCCCTCCGGGTCACTTCGCGAACCGCGCGACGGCGGCCATCAGCTCTTCGATCTTCTCGTCGCCGGTGCCCTGCTCGATGCTCTCGGTCACGCAGTGCCGGACGTGGTCGTCGAGCAAGCCCATCCCGACCGCTCGCAGGGCGGCGACGACCGAGTTCACCTGGGTGAGGACGTCGATGCAGTAGGTGTCCTCCTCGACCATCCGCTGGAGGCCTCGTACCTGCCCCTCGATCCTCCGGAGCCGCAGCTGGAGGTCGTCCTTCTTCGTCGCGTACCCGTGCATCAGGACCTCACATGTGCCGTTGCGAAGGGTCCAGCCCCAGGAAGTGCGCGGGGTCCTCGCGGAAGCGCTCCATGCATCCCACCGAGCAGAAGTAGTAGGTCTGGCCGTCGTGCTCCCAGGCGGCCGCCGCCGTGTCCGGCTCCACCGTCATCCCGCAGACCGGGTCGGTCATCGCGTTCCCCTTCCTCGATCGTGGGGCCCTCGGACCGGCCCCGGACGCTCACCGCACTATACCCCCTAGGGGTATCAGTGTCCACCGCACCGAGACCCCCGGGCGGGGCGGATCCGCCGGGTAGACTCGGGGCACCCGACGAGGAGGTCCCGCGTGACGAAGGTGACCGAGAGCCCTCACGAGGCGCTCGCCCTCACGTCCGACGATCTCCTGAGCATGCACCGGACGATGCTCCTCGCGCGCCTGATCGACGAGGCGGAGCTCCGGCAGAACCGGATGGGACGCGCCCCGTTCGTGGTCCCGGTCAGCGGTCACGAGGGCTGCCAGGTCGGGACCGCCTGGGCGATGCGCGCCGGTCGGGACATCTGGCTCCCCTACTACCGGGACCTCGCCGTGGTGCTCCTCGCCGGGATGACCCCGACCGAGATCTTCTACGGGCTGTTCTCGAAGGCGCTCGACCCCTCATCCGGTGGTCGACAGATGCCGAACCACTGGGGCTCGAGGCGGCTCGGGATCGTCAGCCACTCCTCCCCCATCGCGACCCAGATCCCCCACGCTGCCGGTCTCGCGTACGCGGCGGCGTACCGGGGCGAGGACGCGGTCGCGGCGTGCTGGTTCGGGGAGGGAGCGACGAGCGAGGGCGACTGGCACGAGGGGATGAACTTCGCCGCGATCCATCGCGTGCCCGCGATCTTCGTGTGCGAGAACAACGAGTACGCGATCAGCGTGCCGCAGTCCAAGCAGATGGCCGTCCGAGACGTCGCGTCGAGGGCCGAGGGCTACGGGATGCCAGGCGTCGTGGTCGACGGCGGAGACGTGCTCGCGTGCTACGCCGCGATGCGCGAAGCGCACGACCGCGCCCGCGCGGGAGACGGCCCCACGCTGATCGAGTGCAAGACCTACCGGTTCCTGCCGCACACCTCCGACGACGACGACAAGACCTACCGCTCGAAGGCCGAGGTCGAGGAGCACCGCCACCACGACCCGATCGACCGGTTCACCGCGTACCTGATCGACCACGGGATGATCGACCACGAGGGTGTCAAGGTGGTGCACGCCGACCTGAAGCGAGACGTCGAGACCGCGATCGACGAGGCATGGGATGCCCCGGACCCGGCACCCGAGACGGCCACGCGCCACGTCTTCGAGGAGGATGCGCGGTGACCGAGAAGAACCTCGTCGGCGCGATCCGCGACACCCTCCACGAGGAGATGGCGGCGGACGAGCGGATCGTCCTGCTCGGGGAAGACGTCGGCGTCCGCGGCGGGGTGTTCAAGGTCTCCGAGGGGTTCCTCGAGGACTTCGGCGAGCGACGCGTGATCGACACCCCGCTCGCCGAGTCTGGGCTCATCGGGGTCGCGATCGGCATGGCGATGCACGGCCTCGTGCCCGTCGCGGAGATCGAGTTCGCGGACTTCATCCATCCGGCGTTCGACCAGATCGTGTCCGAAGCGGCGCGCATGCGCTACCGGACCGCGGGCGACTGGACCTGCCCGCTCACGATCCGAACCCCGTGCGGCGGCGGGATCCACGGCGCCTTGTACCACTCGCAGTCGATCGAGGCGTTCTACGCCCACGTTCCCGGCCTCAAGGTCGTGATGCCCTCGACACCCGCCGACGCCGCGGGGCTGCTCCGCTCGGCGATCCACGACCCGGACCCCGTCCTGTTCCTCGAGCACAAGAAGTGCTACCGGCTGGTCAAGGGCGAGGTCCCCGACGGCAGCGAGCGGATCCCCCTGGGGCTCGCCGACGTGAAGCGGCCGGGTCGAGACCTGACCGTCGTGACCTACGGGTACGAGGTCCACCGGTGCATGGAGGCCGCTGGACGCCTCGCCGACGACGATGGTGTCGAGGTGGAGATCGTGGACGTGCGCTCGCTCGCCCCGCTCGACACGGAGACGATCCTCGCATCCGTGCGCCGCACGTCCCGCGCGATGGTGGTCTACGAAGACAACCGCACGTACGGCGCCGGTGCCGAGATCGCCGCGACGATCGCCGAGGAGGCCATGTTCGACCTGGATGCACCGATCGTCCGGATCGGGGGACCCGACATCCCCGCGATGCCGTACGCCGCAGCGCTCGAGCATTACTTCACCGAACCGGAGCCCGATCACCTGTACCGGGCGATGCGCGACCTCGCCCGGTTCTGACCCGCGGGCGATCCCGGATCGACCTCGACCTCTTGGCCCCGACCGAGGAGCCGGCGACCGGTGTCAAGGGCGTGTACCTCCCCAGCCATGACGCTCCCGGTCTCGGCGCCGTGGGTGGCGACCGGTCCGCCGCGGTATCGGCACGTCAGGTGCCGGTCGCGCCGAGCTCCAGACACCCGAGCGAGGTGACGATCCCCTCGTAGCGTGCCGTCAGCTCGTCGATCGGTGCCAACCGATCGGGCGGAACCTCGGGGATCGGCGTGTCGTCCCCGATCCCCTTCAGCGACTCGAGCACGGCCTCCTGCGCCGCGCGGAACCCCTCACCGTCGGTGTCGGGGACCGCCCCGGCACGCTCGGCCTGATCGATCGTGGGGTCGAGCTTGTCCGTCGCACCACGTACCTGCCCGACGGTGGCATCCTCCGGCGGCGCGCTCGATCAGCGCCACCGTGGCCGCGAGGTTCCCGAGGTCCTCGCACAGCGATGCCGCCTCATCGCTCGCAGACGGCGCGCACCCCGAGACGACCACGATGAGCGCGACGAACAGGAGCGGACGGCCGGACACGGCGCCGAGCGTACACTCGGCCCATGGCCACGCTCAGCGACCACAACCCCTCGAGGCGGCGCCTCCACCTCCCCCTGACGCCCGTGGCGACCGGTCCCGCCTCCGACACGGGTGTGAACGCGCGAGGGGAACGCAAACCACCGTGGCTCAAGGTCCGCCTGCCCACCGGGACCACCTACCGGGAGCTCAAGGAGCTGATGCGCGGCTCGTCGCTGCACACGGTCTGCGAAGAAGCCCTGTGCCCCAACATCGGGGAGTGCTGGCAGGAGCGCGAGGCGACCTTCCTGATCCTGGGCTCGAAGTGCACGCGACGCTGCGGGTTCTGCGACGTGATGACGGCCCGACCCGACCCCGTCGACGAGGATGAGCCCCGGAGGGTCGCCGCGGCCGTAGCCACGATGGGCCTGCGGTTCGTCGTGCTCACCGGGGTCGCGCGCGACGACCTGCCCGACGGCGGCGCCGGGATCTGGGCCGAGACGGTCACGGCGTGCAAGGGGGCCGTCCCCGGTGTCGGGGTCGAGGTCCTGCCGAGCGACTTCAAGGGCGGCGAGCGCGACATCGCCACCGTGCTCGATCCGGGACCGGACGTCTTCGCGCACAACCTGGAGACGGTTCCCCGCCTCCACGACCGGATCCGACCCGCCTTCGGCTACGAGCGGTCCCTCGAGGTGCTGCGGTTCGCGGGCCGGCACCGGCCCGGCCAGGTCACGAAGTCGAACCTGATCCTCGGGATGGGCGAGACCCCCGACGAGGTCACCGCCGCGATGGCCGACCTGGCCGCCGCGGGGGTCGACATCCTGACGATGGGCCAGTACCTGCAGCCCACGCGGTTCCACCTCCCGGTCGATCGGTGGGTGCACCCCGACGAGTTCGCCGCACACGCCGAGGCCGGAGAGGCGCTCGGCATCGCGCACGTGGAAGCCGGACCGCTCGTGCGCAGTTCCTACCACGCCGGGCGGCAGCTCCAACGGGCGCTCGCGTCCGGCGTAGCCGCGTCCCGCTGATCGGTCAGATCATCCCGGCGAGGCGGCGCGCGAGGACCGGGAGCATGGCGACCGCCACCCTCGGGTGCTCATCGAGGAGCGCCGCGAAGTCGGCCCTCCCGATCGCGAGACACCGTACTTGGGTCGCCGCCCGGACCCGCGCATGATGCGGATCGTCGGTGAGCAGCGCCAGCTCCCCCACGAACTCGCCCGGCCCTACGACGACGGAGCCGCCGCCAGGCAGTTCGACCTCTACCTCCCCCTCCTCGATCACGAACAACCCCGAGCCGGGTTGCCCGATCTCGATGAGGACCTGGCCGGCCGGTGCGGCGAACTCACCCACCCGCCCGGCGAGTGCGGTCAGTTCCTCGTCGGCGAGGCCCGCGAACAGAGGGATCCGACGCAGCGTGGCAGGGGTCGCAGCATCCATGCGGGCACCCTACCGCACGGGGCCGGCCCACCCGGTGTGATGGAGGAGCCGGCCTGTAAGCCGGATCCTGTGCGCGGGGCCGGGGCCCCGCCGGCGACCATCTGTCTCGCCGGGCCCGCCTGGGCGGAACCCGTCGCCGGCCCGTTCGCCGGGCCGATGCGGTCTACCCGGGAACTCGGGCGGGCCGCCCTCGAACGCTCCCTGCTCGACCTTGCTCCGGACGGGGGTTGCCGAGCCGCGCCGGTCGCCCGGCGCGCTGGTGGGCTCTTACCCCACCGTTGCACCCTTACCCGCGCAACGCGGGCGGTTTCGCTTTCTGTTGCCCCTTCGCGAGGTCGCCCCCGCCTGGCTCTCGCCAGCGTCCTGCCCTGTGGAGTCCGGACTTTCCTCGACCCTCACGGGCCGCGGCCGCCCGGCCGGCTCCTCCATCCACCACGGTACCGCCTCGCGGGCACGCGAGGCGATGGCTGCGGCGCTCACCGGCCGCGCGAGGCGAGATACGCGTCGACGCCCGCGTTCGCGAGTCGATCGGCCTCGGCGTTGAACTCCCGCCGCACGTGCTCGAAGCGGACCCGGTCGAACCCGGCGACGAGCTCGCGAGCCCGACGCGCGAGAGGCACCAGGTGGGCGGTCTTCACGCGGTAACGGCCCGTGAGCTGATTGACGAGGAGCTGGCTGTCCGAACGGAGGAGCACGTCACGCGCGCCGAGCTCCTGCGCCCGCTGCAACCCGTGGATCACGGCCGTGTACTCGGCCACGTTGTTCGTCGTCTCCCCCAGCCCCTCGGCGATCTCGGCCACGATCTGGCCGTCGGGCGTCGCGAGCACGGCGCCTGCGCCGGCGGGCCCAGGGTTGCCGCGGGAGGCGCCGTCGCAGTTCACGACCAAGCGCGGGTACGGACCCACGCTCATGCGATCAGCTCGAGACCATGCCGCACGGGGGGGGATCTCACAGGATCAAGATCCGTCGGCAGTGCTCGCATCTGGGGGCTCCCTCCGCGTGCTTCACGTGGTCGAGCTCGACGGCCGACAGCGTCTCGTGACACCCTTGGCACACACCGTCGATCAGCGCCGCCGCGCCGACCCCCTTCTTCTGCGCGCGAAGATCGTCGTAGAGCTCGAGCAGCTCCGGGTCGAACGCGGACGCCAGCGCCCGTCGGTCCGCAGAGCGACCCTCGACCTCGGTCACGACCTCGAGGAGCTCGGCCTGCGCGTCGGCAGCGACCTGTCCGACGCGGACCCGCAGTTCCTCGGACCTCGCCTTGGCCCGAGCTGCCTCGGCGTCGAGGGTCTCGCGCTGCTCCAAGATCACGAGCAACTCGTCCTCGCGGTCGGTCTTCCGACGGGTCAGGTTCTCGATCTCCCGGCCCATCGCGTCGAGCTCTTTCGCGTTCGCGACCGACCCGTCGTACATCCGCTTGTGCTCGGCTGCCATCTTCTGCGAGATCGAATCGATCTCGTGCTCGAGCTTCCCTCCCTCACGTTCGAGGGCGTCGATCCGCAGCTTGATCTCGCCGTATCCGTTCTCGGCGGCATCGGCGTCGGCACGAGCGGCGGCGAGATCCTCCCCCGCCTCGAGCGCCTGTCGGCGGCGCGCGAGCCGATCGAGGGCGATGTCGAGCGCCTGAAGGTCGAGGAGCCGGTGGTCCGCCGTCATCGCCGGCAGAGCCTAGCCGATGGACGGACGAGCTCCGCACCGGAGGCGCCTCCGGCCTCGGTCAGGAGCCCAGGGTGTTGACCAACGTGCTGTTGCCGTACGTGCTGTTCGTCTCCTGCCCTAGGAACGTCACTGCCCCGACCACCACCAAGGCGATCAGCGCGACCATGAGCGCGTACTCAACCGCGGTCGCGCCGTCCTCGGAGCGCATCGCCGCGGCCAGACGCCCTCCAACATCCCGCATCCACTTCCCCATGCCGTCACCCCCGAACCGTACGGTCGTCGGGGGCCGCCGCCTCTCAGGACGGGCGGCCCCGCTGACGCCGTCTTACCACACGTCATCGGCATCCGAGGGCATCGGGCTTGAGCCCGGGTAGGCTTCGAGTGATGGACGCAGAGGCACGGGACCGCGTCGCGCTCGTCACCGGCGCCGGGTCCCCGACCGGGATCGGCTTCGCGTCTTCGAGGGTCCTCGGGCGTGAAGGCGCGCGCCTCGCGATCACGTCGACGACCGAACGGATCCACGAACGGGCCGCCGAGCTGACGGCGTTCGGGTACGACGCCGCCGGGTTCGTCGCGGATCTCACGGACCGCGAGCAGGTCCGGGCGCTCGTCGACGCGGTCGTCGAGACGTTCGGACGCATCGACATCCTCGTGAACAACGCGGGGATGGTGAACGTGGCGATGGACGGCCCGCTCGGAGGGGACTTCGTGTCCCTCGCGGACGCCGACTGGGACCTCGACATCTCCTTGAACCTCCAGACCGCCTACAACGTGTCCCGAGCCGTGGTGCCCGGCATGACCGAGCGGGGCTGGGGCCGCGTCGTGATGGTCTCGTCGGTGACAGGACCACTCGTCACGACCGAGGGGGTCGTCGGGTACGCGGCCGCGAAGGCCGGGATGGACGGGCTCATGAGGGGTATCGCGATCGAGGTCGGTCGCGCCGGCGTGACCGTCAACTCGGTGGCCCCCGGCTGGATCGCCTCCGGCTCCCAGCTCCCCGAGGAAGCGGCGGCGGGCGCCCATACGCCGCTCGGACGCTCGGGGACCCCCGGGGAGGTCGCCGAGGTCGTGGCCTTCCTCGCGAGCGACCGTGCGAGCTACCTCACCGGCACGGTCGTCGTGGTCGACGGTGGGAACACGATCCAGGAAGTCAAGGCCTCCTGAGACGCTCGTGCGCATCCCCCCCGCCCGTCGCATCGTCCTGTTCGCGGTCTCCGTGGTGGTCGCCGCCGTGTGCGTGCGCCTCGGGTTCTGGCAGCTCGACCGGCTCGACGAACGCCGCGCCCTCAACGCGGAGATCGAAGCCGGTCTCGCGGAAGCCCCGATCTCGCTCACCGCACTCCTCGACATGGCAGGCAACGCCCACGACCTCGCGTATCGACGGGTCGTGGCATCCGGCACGTACGACGCGGCGGACGAGCTCATCCTGTACGGCCGAGCCCTCGACGGCAGCCCCGGCGACCATGTCCTGACCCCGCTCGTGACCGACGATGGGCCGGTCGTCCTCGTGGACCGCGGATGGATCCCCGCGGAGCCGAACCGCGACGCTCCGGTCGGACCTCCGGCGGCCGCCTCGGATGGCGACGTGCGGATCGAAGGGGTCCTGCTTCCGACCGAGGAGGGAGCGGCCTTCACCGGAGACGACGAGGAGGCGATCCTCGTGCGAGCCGTCAACGTGCCGGAGATCGACGATCGCCTCAGCGGGTACGGGCTGGTGCCCTCGTACCTGCTCCTCCAGACCCAGTCCCCCGCTCAGCCACAGGACCTGCCGGTCCCCGCGGCCGTGCCGGAGCCGACCGAAGGCCCTCACCTCTCGTACGCGATCCAGTGGTTCTCGTTCGCCACGATCGCGCTCGTCGGCTACGTCGTCCTCGCGCGCCGCGACCGGAGAGAAGATCTGGACGGCGCCGACGCCGGCGGAGGGGGGTAGATGGGCTGCCTTCTGGTCCTGTTCACGCTGATCACTCCCCGGTTCGTGATCCTCGTGCTCTGGATCTTCACGAACTACCTCGAGGTCTACGGGTCGTGGTTCTGGCCGACCCTCGGGTTCTTCGTCCTTCCCACCACCACGATCGCCTACGCGGTGGCTCGCAACGACCTGTCCACCCCGACCGGCGCGATCGAAGCCTCCGGCGTACTCGTGATCGTCCTCGGGGTAGCGATCGACGTGGGGCTGCTGGGCGGGGGAGCCCGCTCGGGGAGGAAGGGCTCGGCCTGACGGCGATCAGACCGGGGACCAGGCGACGAAGCTGCCGCGGCCGACCGCGTACGCCGGCACCCCTGCGTCGACCGGCTGCACCACGATCGTGTCCGGCGCTCCCGGGAGGTCGAGCGGGAACGCGAACGCCTTCCCGTCGGGTGACCACATCGACCAGCTCTGCGCGTACTGACTGAAGAACGGTGTCGTCTCCTGCAGCAACGAGAGCGACGCGGTGAAGGTCGGGCCGACCTCGGTCCCGTCGCCATCCCACAGGCGCCAACGGAACAGGATCGGACCGTCGCCGTCGTACACGGGCTCCAGCACCGCCAACCGCGAGCCGTCGGGGCTCCAGTACCACGCAGCGGCGATCTCGGTCGACACGCGCTCCGCACGGCCCGTCGCGAGGTCCAGCACGGTCACCCCGACATCCTCGGCGCGCGCGGGGAGCTCTCGGTCGTAGAGATCCAGCTCCTGCGGTCCCAGGGCCTGGTACGCGACGGTGTCCCCGTCGGGCGACAGCGTCATGAACCCCGCTCCTTCGATCCCCGCGAGATCGCGCATCCGCCCCCGGCCGCGATGGAGCGCCACGATCGTCTGGCGGAGCCCGGCGCCGCGTCGGACGAAGAGCTGCGCTCGGCCGTCGGGGGTCCATACGGGGGCCTGGAAGACACCCGGGCGTCCGTCGACCACGACCGTGGCGCCGTCGAGGGCGATCTCCTCGAGTCGATCGTCGCCCTCGTGGATCAGCAGCCGGTCGCCCCCCGGCCCCCACGAGAAGTAGTACGGCTGCCCCTGATCCAGAGACACGGCGGAGGGCACCGATCCGGTGGCGCGTTCGACCACTCCGAATCCGACGCCATCGCCCTGGTTGCCGAGATACGCCACATGGGACGAGGTCGGATCCCACGAGAGATAGAAGGGGAGGAACGGAACCTCCGCCTCGGTCCGCTCCCCTCCGCCCGGGGCGCTCGTCACGACCCGGGTGACCACCGACCCGTCCCGCTGATCCCGCTGTCCCCACGCCACCCGCGACCCATCCGGCGACCATGCGGCCTGAGAGACCTGCAGCTCCCCCGGCGAGGCCGCCGCGAGCGTCAGACGATCCGTGCCGTCGGGGCGGACGGTCACGAGGTTCCCTCGCTCGTCGCGGATCAGCAGGATCCCGGGCAGCGTCTCCGCACCCGGCGGGATGTCGACCTCAGGCGTGGCAGAGGAGACCGCGGTCCGTGTGACGGCCTCGGACGCATCGCCGCTCGTGCACGCCGACGCGGCGAGCGTGGTGAACGCGGCGGCTGCGAGTACCGCGAGGAGCCACGGACGGCGGCGCTTCCGGGTCATCGACCGATCGTACGGTGGTTCCTGCGGAACGTCGGTCACGCGGACCGATACACGACCTCTCCGCCCACGATCGTGGCCGCGACACGCGTGTCCAGGATCTCGCGCGGGTCCCGTTCGGAGAACAGATCGCGGTCGAGCACGGCGATGTCGGCGTACCGGCCGGGGGTGAGCGACCCGCGGTCGTGCTCGGCGAAGTTCGCGTACGCGCTCCCCTGCGTCGCCGCCCGAACCGCCGTCTTCAGGTCGACCGTCTCGTCGAGGTTCCAGGCGTCGCGGCCCGCGAGATCGGCCCGGGTCGTCGCGGTGTAGAGCCAGGTCATCGGATCCATCTCGGCGACGTTCCAGTCCGAAGAGAACGCGAGGACGCCGCCCGAAGCCTCGATCGAGCGGAACGGCCACGCGAACCGTTCGCGCTCGACCCCGACGTTCGTACGCCAATCCCCGACGATGTCCGGGGCGCAGTGCCTGGGCTGCATGCAGGCGACGACCCCAAGCTCCCCGAACCGCGCCACGTCGTCGGGATGGACGCACTCGACGTGGACGATCTGGTGGCGGGCGTCGCGCGGTCCGTGGACCTCGCGACACCGCTGGACGGCGTCGAGCACCGTGCGGATTCCTCGGTCGCCCGTCGCATGGGTGAAGGCCTGGAACCCCCGGCGCTCCAACTCGACCAGGAACGACGCGAACTCGGCCGGATCCCAGAACGTGTCTCCCCGCGTGTCGGGTCGGTCGGCGTACGGCTCGAGCATCGCCGCGGTGTGGGGCTCGATGACGTCGTCGATGTAGAGCTTGATCGGCGCGACCCGCAACCGGTCGTCGTCGAACGTGCGACGCGCGTCCTCGAGGTCGTCGAGACGCTCCGCGGTCGTCCCTGGCAGGCAGAGCATCGCCGCGACCAGTCGCGAGCGCAGCGTGCCCTCCTGCCGCGCACGAGCGAACAGCGCGAGATCGTCGATCCCGTTCTGCGGCTCGACGATCGTCGTGATGCCGAACGCCGAAGCCATGTCGAGCGACTCCACCAGCCGGTCGTACTGGGCGTCGCGTGCGTACCCGGGGATCACCGGCTCGAGGGCTCGTTGGCCCTCTTCGCTGATCCCGAGGACCGCGAAATCGTGGACGTAGCCGGTCGGCTCCCCGCTGGTGGGATCCATCTCGATCGTGCCCCAAGGCAGCCTCGGCGTGTCCCGCGAGATGCCGAGCCGGGCGATCGCCTCGCGGTTGAGCCAGACGGTATGCACGTCGTACGAGAACAAGAACGCGGGCAGGCCTCTGGTCGCGCCCTCGAGCATGTCTGCGGTAGGCGCTCCCCCCGGGATCGCCGTGTAGTTCCATCCCTCGCCCTCGACCCACGTCGCGTCGGGGTGCTCAACGAGGAAGGTGCCGATCCTCGCGTGGATCTCCTCGAGCGACGTGGCGCCGAACAGCTGCGCGGCGCCGGGGTTCGACCCGAGACGGACGTGGTTATGCGCGTCGACGAAACCCGGTAGCACGGTGGCGCCCGCCGCCTCGATCACCTCCGTGTCCGGATCGATCAGCGCCGCGACGTCGTCGTCGCGCCCGACCGCCACGATCCGCTCACCGCGGACGGCGACCGCCTCGGCGTGCGGGACCGCGGGGTCGACCGTGTGGACCCGGCCGCCGCGGATCACCAGACGGGCGCTCACGCGCCGGCCTCGCCACCCTCGCTGCCGGAGCGCCGGCCGCCGAGCTCACGGTCCAAGAGCAGTAGGGCGGGTCCGCTGTCGGCTGCCAACCGGAACGCGTCGACGAGCTCGCCGACGTTCTTCTCCTCTTCGACCTGTTCGGTCAAGAACCAGTCGAGGAACGCCTGCGTCGCCCGGTCGGCCTGCTCGAAGAGCGCTTCGATGCTCCGGGTGATGAACCGCTCGTGCTCCAGGGAGGCCTCGAACACCTGCAGCGGGGTGCCGAACTCCGCGGGTGGCTCCGCGATCGGCAGGAGCCGGATCCGGCCTCCTCGGTCGTTCACGAAGTCGAAGAACTTCATCGCGTGGACGTGCTCCTCGTCGGCCTGCGCGCGCATCCATGCGGCGAAGCCCGGGAACCCTCCCGCCTCGAAGTGGGCGGCCATCGACAGGTACAGGTAGGACGAGTAGTACTCGCGGTTGAGCTGGTCGTTCAGGGCCTGCTCGAGCTCGGGCGTCAGCACGACGGTGCCTCCTCGGTCGGGACCCCGGCATCGTACGGGAGCCACCGGGTGACGGGCCCGGGTCGTCAGTCCCGGTTCCGCATGGCCTCGGCGGCCATGACGAGGTAATCCTCGAGGGCGTCCCGGATCTCCGGTAGGGGCGCGAGATCGTCGAGCGCCCCACGCATCGCGCCCAGCCAGTGGTCCCGCTCGTCGGGTCCGACCTCGAACGGCATGTGCCGCATCCGCAGACGTGGATGTCCGCGCTCGTCCGAATACGTGGTGGGACCGCCCCAGTACTGCGCCAGGAACAACGTCAAGCGCCGACGGGCACCGTCCAGGTCCTCGAGATCCGGGTACAGGCGCAGCAGCACCGGGTCTCGTTCGACCCGGTCGTAGAACCCGTCGACCAAGGCCTCGAAGAAGGGCATCCCGCCTGCAGCGTCGTAGAGCGTGGCGTCCACCGGAGGTCCGAGTGTACGGGCGTGTCAGCCCGACGCCGCGCGGACGATCGCCTCGACGCCGGCGTCGCGGAGCGCGACCGTGGGCGCCTCCACCACCACGACCCATACGCAGTCCGGCACGGTCCAGGCCGCCAGCCGGGTCCCGTCGGGCCGCGACCCGAACAGGTAGGTCGGGTCTTCGGCGCCGTCCGGTGACGACTCCTCGATCGCGAGCTCGCCATCCTCCTCGAGGGTGGATCGGAGCAACGACACACCGAACAGCCCCGGGCACTCGGCTCCCCCGAGGTCCTCGGGGTAGATCCGGACCTGATCGTCGTCCTTCGGATCGCCGTAGGTGGTCGCCAGGATGCCGCCCTCCTGGCGCGGCAACCCCTCGAGCTCGTCGGGCATCGCGGCGATCACCTCCGCCCATCCCTCCGCATCGGTCGGCCAGGCGGGGTCCCCGATCCCCAGCGGGACGGCCGGTTCGCTCCCACAGGCGGAGAGCAGCACGGACAGCAGGACGGCGGCGGCGGTTCGGCGCATCGATCGGCTCCTCGACCGAGGATGCCACGGTTCGATCGGGTGCGCGGGGCCGTGGGGTCCCGCCTCGCATGGGACCCTGACGGGACCACACGACCTACACTCGCGATCGTGGCACCGACGGATCAGGTCGCGCGCTGGATCGGCGACGCGCAGGCGGTCACCGTGCTGACCGGAGCTGGCATCAGCACCGACTCGGGGATCCCTGACTTCCGGGGGCCTCAGGGCGTGTGGACGAAGGATCCCGCGGCACAGGCGCTGTTCACGATCGACAGCTACATGGCCGATCCGGGCGTGCGCCGGCGCGCGTGGCAGGAACGTCTGCACCATCCGGCATGGACCGCCACTCCTGGGCCCGGCCATCGGTCCCTGGTCGACCTGGAGCGACGCGGGAACCTCCGCGCGATCTGCACCCAGAACATCGATGGGCTCCATCAAGCGGCCGGGTCCGATCCGGATCTCGTCATCGAGCTCCACGGGACGCTCCACGAGGTCGTGTGCATGGAGTGCGCCGCGCGGATCGCGATGACGGGCGTCCTGGACCGTGTCCGCGCCGGTGAGCAGGATCCGCCGTGCGAAGCGTGCGGCGGGATCTTGAAGTCCGCCACGATCTCGTTCGGCCAGTCGCTCGACCCCGACGTCCTCCACGCGGCGGCGCACGCGTCCCAAGCGTGCGACGTGTTCCTGGCGGTCGGGACGTCGCTCCAGGTGATGCCGGCCGCAGGTCTGTGCCGCCTGGCGAGCCGCGGGGGCGCTCGCCTCGTGGTCGTGAACGCGGAGCCGACGCCGTACGACGACGAGGCGGACGCCGTGATCCGAACTCCGATCTCGGACGCGCTGCCCGCCATCGTGGGAGGGTGAGACGATGCGACGCCTCTGGCTACTCCGTCACGCGAAGTCGAGCTGGGACGATCCCGAACTGCCCGACCACGACCGACCCCTCGCCCCACGGGGCCGCAGCGCCGCCGCGCTGATGGCCACGCATCTGGACACGGAGGGTATCCGGCCCGGGCTCGTCGTGTGCTCGTCCGCACTCCGGGCCCGCGAGACACTCGCGGCCGTCCTCCCGGCGCTCGGGCCGGAGCTCACCGTGCAGCTCGATCCCGCGCTCTACACCTTCAGCGGTGCGCGGCTCCTCGAGTCCGTCATCGCGCTGCCGAGCGGACCTCGCGACGTGATGCTCGTGGGCCACAACCCTGCGATGCAGGAGCTGGCGAGCGCGCTCGCGCGCGAGGGCGCGCGGCTCCCGGTGCTCCGGGAGAAGTACCCCACCGGCGCCCTGGCCGGGCTGGAGCTGGACGTGGACGGATGGCCCGACGCGGCGCCCGGATGCGCCCGGCTCGTGGCGTTCGTCACCCCCCGAGACCTGAGCTGAGCTCGGGTCTCACCACACGTACGGCACGAACCGGTGCCGGACCCGCTCCCTGTACGCGCCATACCCCAGGTACCGCTCGTCGAGCCAGGTCTCCTCGCGGATCGACTTCCCCCAGAACACGAGCGCGAGCAGCGCCACGGCCACGAGTGCGAGGGGTGACGTGACGAACGACCATCCCACTGCGGCGACCAGCAGGCCCCCGTAGATCGGATGGCGGACCAACCGGTAGGAGCCGTGCTCGCGGAGCTCGGCGTCCTCGCCAGGCTTCGGGTAGGGGGTCAGCGCGGGTCCCAGGTGGCGCATCCCCGTCACCGACAACCCCAGACCCAACGCCAGCAGCACGTAGCCGACGATCCGCGTGACGTCCACCGATCCGCTCGGCCACGCTCCGCCGAGCCTGCCGGCGACGGCGATGAGCACGATGACCAGCACCTGCAGGACGACCCAGCCCTCGCCTCGACGACCGAGCGCCGGCGGCATCCATCGCGTCGCCACGGCAAGGAGCGTACCGGGTCGCCCTCGCCGGTCGGTCGCGTCGCTAGACTGCGGCCATGAGCGACCCTGACACCTCCGCCTCCCTCGCCGCCACGGGTCTGTTCGCCGGGTTGCCCGAGGAGGATCTCGCCGGCATCCGCGCGATCGGTGAGCCGGCGTCCTTCGGCCCCGACCAGGCCGTGTTCGAGACGGGCGACGCCGGCGACGGGATGTACGTCGTGCTCTCCGGCGAGGCACGCGTGGACGTGGGCGGCCGGTTCCACATCCTGAAGGTCGGCGACTTCTTCGGCGAGATGGCCCTGATCGCACCCGAGAAGCGCATGGCGACCGTGAAAGCGGTCGGCGATCTCCAGGCGCTGAAGATCCCCGCCGATCGGTTCCAGGCCTTCGTGCTCGAGCACCCGGCGGTGGCGCTCGCCATGATGAAGGCGCTCGTGCTTCGCCTCCGCGAGGTCGAACAGCGGATCGACGCCTGGATGGCGTGAGCCGCCCGCAGACCACCACGTCCCTGTCGTTCGTCCCGAAGGAGCACGGGGCGAGCTTCATGTCGCTCCACGCCCTGCTGCTTGGCGCCATCGCCGGGATCACGGCCGGAGGCCGCGACTGGGCGGGCCTCGCGATCGCGCTGGCGATCGGCGCTCTCTTCCTGCCGATCACCGCGGCGATCTCGGTGTGGTCGCACCCGCGCCTGGCCGAGAGGGCGCGCCGCCGGATCGCCGTGCTCGGGGCCGCGCTCGTGGGCGCCTCGCTGCTGGCCCTCGTGGCCGGTCCCGTGCGCGAGCTGACCGTGCTCGGGGTCACGGGAGCCATCCTCGGCTGTGCCTACGCCGTGGCCAGGGGAAAGACCGGCGCGCGCTCGATCCCCACGCAGTTGGCGGCGATCGCGGGGATCACCCTGCTCGCGCCCGCCACCTGGCTCCTCGTCGCGGGACCGACCGACCGTTGGGAGTGGGCGGCTCCGGTCGCGTTCCTGTCGTTCGGGGGGACCGTCCCGTACGTCCGGGCACGGGTCCACCGGCGCAAGGACACCAGCCAGGGGCTCGCGACGCGGCTCCGCGGCGGGGCGGTGGCACTCGGCTGGCAGGCGATCACGCTCGTGCTGGCAGCAGCGTCGGCCGTCGCGGGCACCGTCGCGGCGCTCGTGCCGATCGCCTACCTCCCGGGAGCAGTGAAGACGACCCTCGGAATCGCCCGTCCTGAGCGCAAGCCACCGATCAAGCGGATCGGCTACGTGGAGACGGCGGTGTCCACGGTCTTCGTCGTGCTGGCAGGGCTCGGGCTCGCCGCGACCCCGTGACCGTCAGCCGGCGCGCCCGCCGGTTCCCCCGCCTCCGCCACCGCCGCCGGACGAGAAGCCGCCGCCCGAGAACCCCGAACGCGAGCTCGACGATCCGATGCCTCCCCCCCTGGAGCCGGCCGGCGACGGCGCCGTCGAGCGGGCGAGTACCAGCGTCGTCGCGGCCCTGCGGAGGTCGTGGACGAGCCGGATCCCCGCGGATCCGCCGGGGCCGCCTGGGACCACGGGCGGAAGCTCGTCGGTCGGGATCAGCGCGACGACCTGGCGTTCGACCTCGTCGGCGACCCCGAGGGCAGCGGCCCACGCCAGGTACCGCTCCCAGATCACGACCGCGAGCGCCGGGGCGTTCGGGAGGTCGGAGAAGCGCCGCAGGTACCGGCGGAACGCGCCCAGCCTCGCCACCCGCATCCGTGTTGACTCGTCGACACGCGCCGGGATCAGTCCGAGCCCGACGACCAGGCATGCGAGCGAGATCGGCAGCAGCCACCAGCCGATCATGCCGCCGAGCCCCCAGATCGCGGTCCACGCCCCGTAGCCGGCAGCCGCGAGCGCGGCGACCATGATGGCGACGGCCTCGATCCGAGCATCGCCCGTGCGGATCTCCCGCAGGGTGTCGGCAGGGCCCCGGCGTACGCCTTCCCACCAGGCCCGGTACCGGCCCGACGTCTCCCTTCGCCCCGATGGCGGGCGCGACAGCGAGAATCGGTCCAGCGCCGCGCGTCCGCTGCCGAACAGCATCGCCTGGAAGTCGCGGTCGGCCGGGTCCTCGAGGTCGTCGGCGTCGCGACGCCGGACCAACACCACGTCGACCGGGTCGGTGACCGGCCCTTCGGCCTGCAGCTCGATCGCGCCGATCGCGGCGAGCCGAAGCAGCTGGGCTCGGTACGCGGCCTGCGGTGAGAGGCGGCCGAGCCACGCTGACCACACGAGCGCCGCCTCGACCGGATCGTCCTCGGGTGGTTCCTCGAGCACCCGGGGGACCCCCGGAGCGCGGTCACGGAGCCGGGCCAGGGCGACGCACAGGGCCACCGCGAGCGGGAGCAGGGCACCGAGGCGGAGCACCCACCGACGCTCCGTCGCGGCCCGCTCGCGGATCGCGTTCGCCTGGTCGGCCCACACGGCCTCGTCGGCGAGGATCCGCTCGAGCGAGGGAGCGCCGTCGACCGCGGCGATCGGGACCGAATCGATCGGGAACACGATCGAGCCTTCGACGTAGCTCGCCGGGGGCACCTCGCGTGCCTCGAGCCGCACCGTTCCCGGGGTTGGAAGGGCGACCTTACCGTTCAACGGCCCGTGACCCCACGCTCGGACGTCCCCCTCCTCGAGCGCGCGCGTGGGCTCGACAGGCCCCGACGGCTCGTCGGGCAGGCACCGATCGCGCCGCTCGGTCGAGGCGGTGGCGCGCTCAGGCAGCGCCACCGTCACCACGACGTGGTCCGTCGGCACGGCCCATCCGGTCCCGACGAACTGCCAGTACAGGTGGGCCGTGTCCGGATAGACATCGACCGCGCACGCGACCCGGTAGCGGAAGACCCAGGTCCGCTCCTCGTCCTCGGCGAGATAGCTCCACTTCGCCTCGAAGGTGTCCCCGGCCCACCAGGTGAAGTCGGGGTCGACCGGGACCTCGCGGCCGTCCACGACCTCGGCCATCGTGAAGTCGCGGACGCGCTCGAACGGATCGTCCACGTCGAAGTAGGCGAAGGTGAAGGGTCCGTTGCGGAAGTCGAACGTGCGCCGCTCCTCGAGCAGGAGATCGCCGTCAGCCTCCACCACCGCATCGATCGAGACATCGGGGAAGTGGTACGCCTTCTCGGTCGCGCGGATCACGATCGGCGGCAGCCAGATCCCGATCGTCGTGACCGCCACGAATCCCAGGATCGCCAGCCGGCCGAGCCATGTCCTCGACCGCCTCGCCACGTCGGCTCAGATCTCCGTGCCGACCACGAGGCCCTCGAGCACCGCCTCCTCGACGGTGCGCGGAGCCAGACAGTCACCGATCGCCCGGAGGTCGAAGCCCTCGAGCTCCGTCAGCAAGTCGTCGACGGCCTCGTGCCCCTGGGCGAGCACGAGCGCGGCGACGTCTCCGATCACCACGGGCTCGCCCGTGAGGGTGTGCTGCAGGTACACGCTGGTGTCGTCGACACCGAACAACCGCACCGTGGAGACGACGTGGACCCCGGCCCGCGCGACCGCGGCGAGCATCACGTCGCGGACGTACTGCTGGAGACGCTGGCCGGCCATGTACCCGTCGACGGCGAGGGTCACCCGATGTCCCTGGCGCGCGAGACGCTCCGCCAGCCCGAGACCGATCCAGTCGCACCGCCAGTCCGCCACCACCACGTGTCCCGCCGGCACCGTGGCCCCCGACAGGACCTGCCACGCGTCGAGGATCAGCGGCTCACCCGTCACGTCGATCTCGGGCCTCCGCGGGCGGGCGCCGGTGGCGATCACGACCACATCGGGTGCGTCGCGCTCCACGAGCGCGCGGTCGACCCGCGTTCGCGTGATCACCCGGACGCCGGCCCGATCGGCCTCGCGGAGCAGGTTCGGCACGGCGCCGCCGAACTCCGACCTGCCGGGGAGCTCCTGCGCCAGCAGGACCTGTCCACCGACCCTGTCGGCGGCCTCGTACAGGGTGACCCGATGCCCGCGCTCGGCGGCGACGGCAGCGGCCTTGAGCCCGGCCGGCCCCCCACCCACCACCATCACGTCGCGCGGCGTCGTCGCCCGGATCCGCTCGCCGTACCGGAGCTCGCGGCCCGTCTCCGGGTGCTGGATGCACGAGATCGGGTACCCCGCGTGGAAGTGTCCGATGCAGGCCTGGTTGCAGCCGATACACGCCCGGATGTCGTCCACCCGTCCCTGCTCGGCTTTCGCCGGCAGCCTCGGGTCGCAGATCAGGGCCCGCGTCATCGCGCACGCGTCGGCCCGTCCTTCCGCGATGATCCGTTCGGCCTCCTGTGGCTGGTTGATCCTGCCCGCCACCATCACCGGCACCGACACGACCCCTTTGACCGCGGCGGCGAGCGGCGCCGTGTAGGCGCTCGGCTCGCTCATCGGCGGGACGATGTGCACCGATGCCGAGAGGCTCGCCGACGAGCCCGCCACGACGCTCACGTAGTCGAGCTGCCCGTCGGCCTCGAGCGCGACGAGCGCCGGCTCCCAGTCCTCGAACGTCAACCCGTCGTGACCACGCTCGTCCGCGGACAGGCGCAGTCCGACGACGACCTCGCGGCGGACCTCACGGCGGACCGCGTCGATCGCCTCGCGGAGGAACCGCAGACGGTTCTCGCGGGTCCCACCGTAGGCGTCGTTCCGCCGATTCACGCGGGGGTTGAGGAACTGCGCGGGCAGGTAGCCATGGCTCGCGACGATCTCGACCCCGTCGAGACCGGCGTCGCGGAGCCGCCGCGCACCTGTGCCGAACCCGTCGACGATCTCGCGGAGCAGGTCGACGGGGAGCGCACGGGGCGTCACGTGGAACCGCTCGGTCGGGGTCGCCGAGGGGGCGAAGGCGACCGGCGCCGACCCGTCGTGGGACTCCATGATCTCCCGGCCCGGGTGGAACAGCTGGCCGATGACCGCGGTGCGGGACCGGTGGAGCGTGTCGGCGAGACGGGCGTAGCCGGGGATGCAGGCATCCTCGGTGGCCATCAGCATGTGCGAGGTGTAGCGCGCCGACCCGTGGACACCCGCGACCTGCACCACGATCAGACCCGCACCCCCGGCGGCTCGCGCCTCGTGATACGCGATCAGCTGGTCGGTCATCAGTCCGTCGGCGGCCATGACGGTGTCGTGGCCCGACGACACGATGCGGTTCTTGAGTGTCACCCCGCCGATCGCGAGCGGTGAGAACAGGTGGGGGAACACGGGCTCATGCTAGCGATGCGCGGCCGCCCACGCGTACAGACAGGGCCGGCCGTACCGCCGCGGCTTCAGAACAGCGCGCCGAGGATCAAGGGCGTCGCCGCCGCCGCGCCGATCGCCCCGAGGACGATCGCGGTCAGCGCGAGCCTGCCACCCCGGAGCTCGCCTTGGCTCTGCGAGATGTCGCTCGCACCCAGCAGCGCCAGGATGAGACCCGCGGTCCCGAGCGGCACCGCGATCAGGGTGGTCGCCTCGTACGAGGACGGCCCCTCACCCTGGATCGCGGCCCACGCGAACGGCAGGAACGTCAGCGGCAGCGCGATCGCGACGAGCACCAGACCCCAGACCGCGCGCTTCGAGATCGGGGCGTCGGGTCTGGGTTCGGACATCGAGCCACCCCCGGGTCTACGCGCCGTCCGGTCGCTCGGGGACCAGCTCTTCTTCGCGCATGACGGCCGCCACGTTCACCCGCAGCCTCTCGAACTCGATCACGTGGTGCCACGGGACGCACAGCTTGCGCCGCGCGACGAGACCGCCGTCCACGTCGACGCGATCGTCGAGCACGACCGTCACCACGTAGGGGCCGGTCTCGAAGCGGTCTCCGGGGACGACGTGGGTCTCCCCCTGTGGAGACCCGTCGTCCAGGACGACCCGGACGCGAGCCAGCGAGGGCCGTTCGCCGGCGATCTCCGCCTGATGGGTGCCCAGGTCCCACGAGTAGCGTCGGACGCGGTGCCACGGGATGAACACCCGTCCGACCACGATCCCATGCTCCGCAATCTCGAACAGCCCGGATGCCGCCTCGACGACCTCGACGCCACCTCGCGGGGCATCGAGCTCGACCGACACCGTCCCGGCGACGAGTCGGGTCACGTCGTAGGTGCGCTGATCCTGCACCGGCTCCCTCCTATGGCCGAACCATACGCCATCGACCGGCGTGCGATCCGGGCTACGAGGGCGACCCGGGGATCTCGAGGACGATCGGGGTCGGGCTGTCGGGCTCCCAGTCGCGGAGCGCTTCCGCCAGCTTGACCACGAGCGCGACCCCCCCGATCAGCTCGAGCGCCCGGAACAGCGGGTAGCGGCGGAGCCCCGGCGATCGGAAGAGCAGGGGCGCGGTGACGATGACCCCACCGGCGATCAGCCGGCGGAGCTTGCGCCCGGTCTCGGACGCCATCAGCGTCTGGAGGTCCTTGACGCTGATCTGGACGCGGTTCCCCACCCGCCGCAGACGTGGTCCCGTCGTGCGTGCCATGCGGTCACGGTACCCCAGATCAGGCCGTATCGAGGGTCCCGGCGACGTGCCCGTCGAACAGGTGGCAGGCCACCTCGACGTCCTCGACGGGCGTCAACGCGGGCTCGACGGGCTCGCGGAAGTCCACGCGGACCGCCTCGCCCTCGACGGCGGTTCCGACGACCCCCCGCCACATCGGCTCGTCGGGGTCGTCGGCGTGCATCGCGTCGAGCAGCGCCCGCACCTCGTGAGCGTCGTGGCCCTTGCCGGCCGGCACGTGCGCGACCGTGCTCTCGGCCTCGAGCGCCTCGAGGTCCCCGACGACACCTCGCTCGCGCTCGAAGTCCTCCTCCGACAGCCGGGTCCACCGGGCCTCGAGCTGGTCACGGAAGATCTCGGCTCTCCCATCCGCAGGGCTCGAACGCGCGCGGGCATCGCGGATGGAACGGGCACCCGAGCGGCGGCCGCACCGCGTCGGGCACCTCACCGCGCGGTAGATCGACCGGGATGCTCCGGCTGGGGTCGGGGTCCGGGATCGCTTTCAGCAACGCGACCGTATACGGGTGCTTCGGATCGGCGAAGATCCGCTCCGTCGAGCCGAACTCGACGATCCGCCCGAGGTACATGATCGCGATGCGGTCACAGAAGAACTTCGCGGTCGCTAGGTCGTGCGTGATGTACAGGTACGTGAGGTCGAGCTCGGTCTTGAGCTGGAGCATCAGCTCGAGGATCTTCGCCCGGACGCTCATGTCGAGCATCGAGACCGGCTCGTCGGCGACCAGCAGCTCGGGGTTCGTGATGACCGCGCGCGCGAGCACCGCCCGCTGCTTCTGACCGCCCGACAGGTCGCTCGGGTACTTGAGCATGAACTGGTCGACCGGCACGAGCCCGACGAGCTCCAGCACCTTGCGGACCGCCGCCACGGTGTCGTCGACCGACTTCGCCACCCCCTGCACGATCAAGGGGTGGCCGACGGCCGTCAGCAGGTCCATCGCCGGGTTCAGCGAGGCGTGGGGGTCTTGGAAGACCATCTGCATCCTGCGCCGCAGAGGGCGGAACTCACGCTCGGTCAGGCCCACCAGCTCCTGTCCCTTGAAGTCGATCGTCCCGGACGTGGGCTCGACCAGGCGCAGGATCGTGCGTCCGAGCGTGGTCTTGCCGCTGCCCGACTCCCCCACGAGCCCCAGGACCTCACCGCGGCGAAGGTCGAACGACACACCGTCGACAGCCTTCACCGAGCCGGCTTCGCGTCCGACCAACCGCTGCGCGAACGATCCGCGGAGCGAGAAGTGCGTCTTCAGGTCCCGCACCTGCAGCAGCGGCGGACCCGTCTCAGGCTTCATCGGCGATCGCCAGCTCTCGACGCCCGAGCGGCTCGGTGCCGCCGGGGGGATCAAGGTCTCGGGCCCGTGGAGCCAGCACGCGACACGGTGCGAGGCGCCCTTCACGACCTCGCGCGGGTACCGGGCCGCGCAGACCTGCATCGCGTCGGGGCACCGCGGGTGGAACTTGCACGCGGGTGGTGGGTCGGTCAGGTCCGGTGGCGCGCCCGGGATGTACTGCAGCCCGGTCGTGTGCAGCGAGATGATCGACCGCAGCAGCTCTCGCGTGTACGGGTGGGCCGGGCGCGCGAACACCGCGCGGGCGTCACCCTCCTCGACGATCTCACCCGCGTACATCACCGCGACCCGGTCGCAGGCCTCGGCGACGATCCCCAGGTTGTGCGTGATCAGCAGCAGCGCCGTGTCGAAGTTGCGCTTCAGGTCCTGCAAGATCCGGATGATCTGCGCCTCGACCAGGACGTCGAGCGCCGTGGTCGGCTCGTCCGCGATCACGAGCTTCGGCCGCAGCACCAGGGCGAGGGCGATCATGATCCGCTGCCGCATCCCGCCGGAGAACTCGTGCGGGTACTGGCGGAAACGGGTCGGCGGGATCCCCATCCCCCCGAGCGCCTCGAGGGAGCGCCGCTTCATGTCGTCGTCGGACAGACCCGGCTCGTGCGTGTGCAGCGTCTCCATGAAGTGGTCCTCGATCCGCATGAGCGGGTCGAGGCGCGTCATCGGCTCCTGGAAGATCATCCCGATCTCGGGCCCGCGGAGGGCGCGGAGGTCGCCGGCGTCCATCCCGACCAGGTTCTCGTCCCCGAACCTGATCTCGCCGTCCATCGCGGCGCCATCCGGGAGCAGACCCATCAACCCCCGACCGAGCGTCGACTTGCCGCATCCCGATTCGCCGACCAGTCCGAGTGTCTCGCCGGGCGTGATGTCGAACGAGACCTGGTCCACGGCGCGCACGGGACCGCGCGCGGTCCCGTACCACACCCGCAGGTCACGGACCGACACGACGGGCTCAGGCGTCGCCATCGTCGTCCTTCCGCAACGGGGGGAAGACCACGGGCCGGATCGGGCGCTTGCGGATCACCGGGTTCACCACGTCGTTGAGGCCCTCGCCCAACAGCGTGAGTCCCGTGACCAGGGTCACGATCGCCATCCCCGGGAACAGGCCGGTCCACCAGATCCCCGCGCCGGCGTCGGAGATCGCCCGCTGGATGTCGTAGCCCCACTCCGCCGCCTCGGTGGGCTGGATCCCGTACCCGAGGAACCCGAGGGCGGCGAGCGTGAGGATCGCGTCGGCGGCGTTCAACGTCGCGATCACGGGGACGTTCTGCACGACGTTCTGGAACACGTACTTGCGCATCACGGTCGACGGCTTCGCGCCGATCGCGCGCGCCGCCTCCACGTAGGACTCCTCGCGGATGCTGATCACGTGGTTGCGGACCACGCGGAAGTACTGCGGGATGTACACGATCGAGATCGCGAGCGCGGCGGTCACGACGCCGCGCCCGAACGTCTCGGACAGCAGGAACGCCAGCACGATCGCGAGCAGCAGGGATGGGAAGGCGATCAACGCGTCCATGAACACCAGGAGGGTTCGGTCGAGCTTGCCCCCTTTGTAGCCGGACGTCAGGCCCAGGGGGAGCCCGACCGTCATCGCCACCAGGAGCGACAGCACGACGACCTCGACCGCGGTCCGCGCGCCGAAGATCACCCGTGACAGCACGTCCGTCGACATCACGTTCGTCCCGAAGGGGTGCTGGTCCGACGGTGCCTCCTGCTTGACGAAGCGGACGCCCTCGGCGTCGCGGTACTGGTCGAACTCGTACGGAGCCACGAGCGGCGCGAAGAGCGCCAGGAAGATGAAGGACACGGTGATCCCTACGCCGATCCACACGACCGCGCGCGGGATGCCGCGGGCCTCGCCGAACGGGGCGAGCGTCCGGCGCAGCGTCCCGAACCGCCGACGACGGATCGGGGCGGTGGGCGCGCTCGCGCGGTCGCGGACGTCTGCCATCAGTACCGAACCCTCGGATCGACCCACGCGTTCACGATGTCGATCGTGAGGCTGACCACGACCACCACGATGCCCGTGAAGGTGATGATGCCCTGCACCGCGATGTAGTCGCGGTTGTTGAGGTACCGCACGAGCTCCGATCCGATGCCCGGCCAGTTGAAGGTCTGCTCCGTGAGGACCGCGCCCCCGAGCAGCAGCGCGAACTGGAGGCCCATCACGGTGATCACCGGTACGAGGGCGTTCTTGAACGCGTGCCGCACCACGACGCGCCGCTCGCCGACACCCCGTGCGCGCGTCGCCTCCACGTAGTCCCCCTTGAGCGTCTGGATCACGTTCACCCGGACCAACCTGATGAACACGCCGCCGATCACCAGCCCGAGCACCGTGGCCGGCATGATCAGATGCTGGAGCACGTCGACGAGCGAATCCCAGTCGCGGGTCCAGATCGCGTCGATCACGAACAGGTTCGTGCTGGTCTCGAGCTCGTAGGAGACGACCGGGCTGGCGCGACCCGAGGTGGGCAGCCATCCCAGCCACTTGCCGAACGTGAGCTGGGCGAGGAACCCCAGGAAGAACACCGGTGCCGCGTAGATCACGATGCCGAACGTCCGCCCCGCGACGTCGATCCAGGTGTCCCGGTAGCGACCGGCGACCAAGCCCACCGGGACCCCGACTCCGACCGCGATCAGCATCGCCGCGATCGTGAGCTCGAGGGTCGCCGCGCCGTTCTGCACGATCACCTCGGTGACCGGCCGGTTGTCGACGATCGTCTCGCCGAAATCGAGCGTGATCACGTCGCCCAGGTACTCGACGTACTGCACGATGATCGGCTCGTCGTACCCGGCCTCCGCGCGGCGACGGTCGAGCTCCTCCTGGCTGAGCCGTCCGCCCAGGGCCGCGCTGATCGGGTCGCCCGGGGCGACGCGCATCAGGAAGAAGACGAGCGTGAGGAGGATCAGCAGCATCGGGATGGTCAGCACCAACCTCGTCAGGATGTAGGTCCTGAGCGAGGTCGTCTGCTTCGCCATCTCGAACGGTCAGCTATGGACGCGACGAATGGGGCGGAGCCTTCACGGCTCCGCCCCACCCGCGTCTGTCATCCGGTCTTCCCGACCAGCCAGTAGCGGAACTGGTACGAGGGGTCGAGCGTCTCCTGGACACCGACGATGTTCTGTCGGGTCACCGCGAGCTGCGAGCCTTCCCAGACCGGGATGATCGGCACGTCTTCGGCCGCGATCGTCTGGATCTCCTCGAAGATCCCCGCGCGCTCGGCGGGGTCGGTCGACGCCTTCTCCTGCGCCAGCAGGTCGTCCACCTCGGGGTTGTCGTAGTGGATGTTGAGGAACGAGCTGGAGGAGTAGAACGACGCGACGTAGTTGTCGGGGTCCGTGTAGTCCGGGAACCAGCCCAGCTGATAGGCGGGGTACTGGTCCGTGAACGCCGCCTCCGAGTACTGGTCCCACTCGGTCGACTTCAGCGTCACCGTGAACAGCCCGCTCTCCTCGAGCGCGCGCTTGATCTCGGTGTACTCGTCCGCCGACAGGTCGCCGTAGTGGGTCGGGGTCCACCAGATCTCGAGTTCGACCGGCGTGGCGACGCCGGCGTCCTCGAGCAGCTGTGTCGCTCCCTCGACGTCCGGCGTCTCGCCGTAGCGATCCGCGAACGCGGGGATCGCGCCTTCGAAGCCCGAGGGCACCATCGAATAGAGCGGCTTCACGGTCCCGTTGTAGACGTTGTCCACGATCGCCTGACGGTCGATCGTCATCGCGACCGCCTGGCGGACCGCGGGCTCGTCGTACGGCGCGAAGCTGAGGTTGAAGTTCAGGTAGCGGATCTCCGCGCCTTGACCCTCGAGGACCTGCAGGTCAGCGTTCTCACGCATCGCCAGCACGTCGGTCGGGGTGAAGGTGCGCCAGCCGATGTCGACCTCGCCCTGCTCGAGCGCCAGCTTCAAGGCAGAGGACTTGTCGAAGTACTGGACGATGACCGTCGAGTTCATCGGGGCCACGCCCCAGAAATCGGGGTTCGCCTCGAGCACGACCTGCTCACCCGGACGGTACTCGGCGACGCTGTAGCGGCCGGAGCCGATCACCTGATCGTCGGGCTGCAGCGCGTCCATCGGGTACTCGCTCGGCACGATGAACGCCGCGCCGGTCGTGAGCACGAACGGCCAGGTCGCATCGGGGGCGCGCAGGTTGAACGTGACGGTGGTGTCGTCGGGCGTGTCGATCTCGTTGCCCTTCCACGTTCCGCAGTCGGCGATCGCGCCCAGCATGCTGCACGCGCCGTTCGGGTCGTCGATCAAGATGTTGCGCTCGAACGAGGTGGCGACGTCCTCGGATGTCAGCTCAGACCCGTCGGAGAAGGTAGCGCCCTCCCGCAGGGTGCAGGTGTAGGTGACATCGTCCTCGTAGTCGCACGACTCGGCGAGGGCGGGCACCGGCTGGCTTCCGCCGGCCTCGACCTCGAGCAAGCCGTTCATGACCTGATAGATGATCTGCCACGAGCCGAGGTCGTAGGACCCGGCCGGGTCGAGCGAGATGATCGAGTCCGTCGTCCCGTGGATGATCGTGACGTCGGTGGCCGGCGTCTGCGTGTCGGTTCCCGTGCCTTCGCCTTCGCTCTCACCGTCATCGCCACCGCAGGCGGCGGCGAGCAGGCTCAGGGCGAGCAACGCGGCGAACGCACGAAAGAGATACGGCTTCGTTCGCATGTCTCTCCTCTCCCTTGGTCCGGCCGCCAGGGGCACGGTCGGACATGGTCTCCACCGGTTGATACGCGCGGAACACGTCCGATGGACTTCACGCTCCACCTCACGCTAGACCTGCGTGGGCCGGGGGGTCAAACACGTTGGCCCCCAGCAGGACGGATCCTTCCGGCGTCGAGGGGGCCCGTGCGATGATCCGGCCAGTGGGAGTGCCTCCGATCCCGACGTTCCGGACCCGCCGTCCATCGAGGGAATCCGTGAGGACTCCCGTCATTTCGTGATGCCGGCCGACGCGTGGGCGACCCGGATCACGCGCCCGCACGAGCCTCGAGGACCTGCCAGCTGGTCCTCGGGAGGTCCGCGACGGCCACGATCTGGAGGCCGACCTCGCCCAGCCCGCGCCGGATCTCTGCGAACGTCGGGTAGGCGTCCGACTCGCCCGCGAGCGACGCTCGGAAGCGGTCGGCGACCCGACCGGGACGGTCGTCCGCGAACCCGCGCTCGACCGAGAAGAAGCGTCCACCGGTGATCAGCGCGCCGGCCACCCGCGCGAACAGAGCCGGCGTCAGCACGTCCACGTCGCACTGGAGCACGGCGTCGAACCCGTCGGGTAGCTCGTCCACGAGGTAGTCGTCCACGGGGTGGTGGTCCAGCCGGGCCCCTTCCGGAACCTCGTCGGCGATCTGGCGCCCGGCCGCGCAGACCTCCGGCAGGTCGGCGACGACCACGGTGAGCTCGGGGTGGGCGCGCAGCAGCGCGAGCGAGATCACGCCCGAGCCACCTCCCAGGTCGAGCAGTCGACGGACGCCGGCTAGGTCGAGGGTCTCGGCCACGTCGAGCGCGAGGTCCTGATGGAGCTCGAAGAGCATCCGTGTGAACCGCCAGGCGCGCTCGGGGTCGAGGCGCATCCGGTCGACGTAGTCGGTGACGTCGGCCGGGAGTCCGGCGGCGCCTGCGCCCACCGGTGAACGCAGGCGCACCGCCAGGTCGGTCACGATCGGGTAGTCCTCCCTCGCCTCCTGAGCCAGGAACCGCCACGTGTCGGCGGTGCGCGCCTCGACGATCGCGACCCGGCCCGCGTCTGACAGGCCGTACCCGTCCTCACCACGGACGAGGAGCCCCATCAGCGCCAGCTGATCGAGCCACGGGCCGCAGCGCTCCTCCGGAACGTCCAGCGCCGTGGCCAGTGCGGAGAGCGGCAGCGGCCCATCGGCCAGGCGCCAGAAGACCCCGAGCTCGAGCGCCGCCCCGAGCGCGGCCGCAGGGAGGTAGGCCTCGAGCAGATCCTCGACGTCACGTGCGTTCCGGGGCTCCATCGCTCACGCCTCCCGGTGATCATCGCGCGATCGCGTCCGGGGCGCACACCCCCTCCGAGACCGCCTACGCTCCACGGTATGGACGGGGGAACACGCTTCGTGGGGATCGTGATCTACGACGAGGTCGAGGTGCTCGACGTCGCGGGACCGTTCGAGGTGTTCTCGGTCGCGTCGAGGGTCGCGCGGGCAGGGTTCGGATCGGCGGCTCCCCCGTTCGACGTGTCGCTGTTGTCGCACGACGGAGCCCCCGTGTCCGCCCGCAACGCGTTCGTGATGACGCCCCATCGCGCGATCGCCGAGGCGCCCCCGCTCGATGTGGTGATCGTCCCCGGCGGCGTCCAGGACGCCCTCGAGACCGACCCCGGCGTGCTCGCGTGGATCCGCTCCGCGGTCGGTTCCGCGGAGGTCGTCGCCTCGGTCTGCACCGGGGCGTTCGTGCTCGCGGCATCCGGTGTGCTCGACGGCCTGGAGGTCACGACCCACTGGGAGGATGCGCCCGCGCTCGCGGAGCGCTACCCGGCCGTGCGGCTCCGCACGGATCGACGTTGGATCGATCACGGGCGCGTCGCGACGGCGGCGGGGATCAGCGCCGGGATCGACCTCGCCCTGCACCTCGTCGGCCGCCTGACCACCGCGGACCTGGCGAACGCGACCGCGCGCCAGATGGAGTACACCCCGGCGGACGCACGATCCCGTGACCCCGGAGCACCGGGAATAGCCTGAGAGGACCCCTGAGTTATACCCCCCAGGGTATCCATCCGAGCGAGAGGACGAGATCACATGGCGAGCGTGGCACTGACGGCGGACACCTTCGAGCAGACGGTGAACGGGGACGGGATCGTCCTGGTGGACTTCTGGGCGGAGTGGTGCGGCCCCTGCCGGGCGTTCGGCCCGGTGTTCGAGGACGCCTCCGAGACGCACCCCGACATCGTGTTCGGGAAGGTGGACACCGAGGCCGAGCAGACGCTCGCGGGTGGGATGGGCATCAGCTCGATCCCGACCCTGATGGCCTTCCGTGAAGGGGTGCTCGTGTTCTCGCAGCCCGGCGCGCTGCCGGCGCCCGTCCTCGAGCAGCTGATCGGCGCCGTGCGGGACCTGGACATGGACGACGTCCGTCGCCAGGTGGCCGACAACGAGACCGCGGGCGCCCCGAACGCCTGACCCCGCACCGGTCGCAACGCGACGGTGGCGGTAGCTGGAGCCCGCTCTCGACCTCCTAGGGCAGGAGCATCGCGGCGTTGTACCAGCGCTCGTGCTCGATCCAGCCGTCCTGCAGCACCGGCTTCGGGCGGAGCGCCCGGCTCGCGAGCCTGGCTTGCGCGGCCGCCTGTTCGGCGCGGAGCGCGGCGACGTCGGCGAGCGCGGCCTCCTTGCGCTCCCGCGCGACGTCGGCTTCGACCCGCCGCTCCATGCGGCGCCACCAACGCTCCAGGTCGGGGAACCCCTCGCGAGACGTGCGGAACCTCATCTATCGTCAGTATCACTCCGCCGACCCTGTCGCGCACCCCCGGCGTCGGCCCGTTGTTCCGTGCGACCCGGCGACCCACTACCGTGGATGGCGGATGACGTCGATCGCCGATCTCGACCGCCGCTACTACCCCGGCTACGTCGACGAGCACGAACGGTTCGACGCCGCGATCCGCCGATACCTCACACCGAGAGCGGCGGTGCTGGACGCCGGTGCCGGACGGGGGGTGATGTACCCGAACACCTACCGTGAGCAGGTCGCCCGGATGGCTGGTGCCGACGTCGACCCCGCGGTGATGGACAACACGAACCTCACCGACGCGGTCGTCTCCGACCTGGGCCACCTGCCGTACGAGGACGCCACGTTCGACGTCGCGTTCTCGAAGTACGTGTTCGAGCATCTCGACCGGCCGCTCGACGTGCTCCGCGATCTTCGGCGCGTGCTGAAACCCGGCGGCCACCTGCTGATCCACACTCCGAATCGCTGGCACTACGTGGCGATCGGGGCGACCGTGACCCCGATGCGGTTCCACGTGTGGTTCAACGAGCGCCGCGGCCGGGTCCAGGAGGACACGTTCCCCACCCGTTACCGGATCAACGACGAGAAGACGATCCGACGCCTGGCCGCCGCCGCCCGGTTCCGCGTGGTCGAGCTCGACCTGTTCGAGACGAAGCCGGACTACCTGCTGTTCTCGCCGATCGCCTACCGGGCCGGCATCGTCTACGAGCGCCTGGTGAACTCGACCGAGAAGCTCGCACGGTTCCGGGTCCAGCTGATCGCCGACCTCGTCGCTGCATAGCTGTATCCGCGATGGGCTCCTCGCCCCGCGGACCGGCGACATCCCCATCCGTCACGTCGGGCATCCGACGCGTCCGGCGTAGTCGGTGACCTCGATCTGGATCGGGGTCGATGTCGACGGGTCGGCGACGCACGAGATCGCCGAACAGCCGATCGCTCGTGCCGCGGCGCGCGGCCTCAGGAGAAGCGATCGAAGAGCAGCCGCAAGATCTGCTGGATCGGCCAGCGGCCGTCGGCCAGCCGCCAGTTCCCGTTCGCCAGCACGATCGTGCCGAGACCGAGATCGGTGTCGATGAACGCGGCGGTCGCCACGCCCTTGTCGCCACCGGTGTGCCCGATCAGCGCCCGCCGTTCGTTGCGCGTCCGGTACCAGATCAGCCCCTGGCCGGGCACGAGGTCGGGTACCTGGGGACGGAGCATCTCTCGCACCGAGCCGCCATGGAGCACCCGGGTGCCCTGCCACGTCCCGCCGTTCATCATCATCCCGACGTGCCGGGCGAGCTGTGACGCCGTCGTCCGCAGCGCACCGTCCGGGTAGTCCGGGTAGCCGTACTGCCCGATCGCGATGTACCGCTCCTCGGACCCGGACCACCGGTACGGCATCGCCACGTCGGCGGCCGGGACGTCGGCCAGGTGCCAACCGGCGCGCGTCATCTCCAGGGGTTCGAAGATGCGCGCCCGGCACCAGGCGTCGAAGCCGTCGCCGCTCGCTGCCTCGACGAGGTAGGCGGCCAGCGCGGTTCCGATGTTGGAGTAGTGGTAGGCGGATCCGGGCCGGGCGTCGAAGAAGTTCGCATCCCGATACTCGTCGCCGCCGGGCACGAGGTACTGCTGGAGGAACCCGCCCAGCGGGATCGGCGAGTCGCCGTCCGCGTACAGGCCGTTCCACACCGACCACCGGTCGCAGATGCTCGACGTGTGGGTCAGGAGCTGCCGTACCGAGATCGTGCGGTGCGGATGCGCAGGGATGCGTACCGGGAAGGGCAGGATGTCGTTCACGTCGTCGTCCAGACCGAACAGTCCCTCCTCCACCGCCTGCATCACCGCGGTCCCGACCACGGTCTTCGAGATCGACGCGAGCATGAACAGGGTGCCCCGGCTGATCGGCTCGCGGTCGTGGATGTTCGCCCAGCCGTACCCGCGGGACCACAGGAGCTCGTCGCCGCGGACCACCGCCGCGGACAGACCCGGCAGCTTCCCGGCCCGCATCAGTTCGACGATCCGATCGTCGAACGCGTCCGGCGAGCGGGCCGGCGCGGGTAGCGCAACGGCTGAGACCCTCGGTGCCCATGGGAGCGCGACCGTGCCGGCAGAGAGCAGGCCCGCGAGGAGCACGTCGCGACGGGTCCACACGCTCGGCCCCAGGGGCGGCCGCGGACCGGTGTCGGTGTGGATCCGGTCGGGCATGACCGCAGGTTGCCACGTCGCGTCGACCACCACCAACCCACCAACATCGTCGGAGACGCCGTCGATCGTGCGGTCCCGTACGAGGGCGGCCGGCCGACCCTGCCCGGGAGGGAGCCCGATGTTCCACGATGGGCTGACACGGCATCCGCGTGCCCGATCAGGACGGGGAAGGACGGATGACGGAGACCCGTCAAGACCAGCCGGTCGATACCCGGCGACCCGGCGGCGAGATCCGGGCGAAGCCGGCAGTGCCCGAGCGGCTCGCGTACCTCGACAACATCAAGACGCTGCTGATCGCCGGGATCATCGCGGCGCACGCGATCATGGGGTACTCAGAGTTCGGCAGCTGGACCTACCAGGACGTCCGTGAAGGGACGATCTCCCGGGGTCTCGAGTTGACGTTGATCCTGCCCGTCGCGATCGGGTCCCTGTTCTTGATGGGGCTGTTCTTCCTGATCGGTGGGCTCCTGTCGCACGATGCCCTCGCCCGGAAGGGGCCCCGGCGGTTCGCCGTCGACCGGCTGCTGCGACTGGGTGTTCCGTTCGTCGTGTACGTCCTCGTCGTGTGGCCCGTTCTCGAGTACGTGGCGGTCGCGCGGATCCTGCACGAAGGACCGTACTGGCCGTGGTTCACGAACCAGGAGCCTCCGCTCGATACCGGCCCGATGTGGTTCGTGGGTGTGCTGCTCGTCTTCTCGCTCGTGTACGCCGGCTGGGTCCGGCTGGGAGGCGGCGTTCCCGAGGGACCCACCGACCCGACCACGCGCTCGATCGTGCTCCTGATCGGGGCGGTCGGCGTGTCGACGTTCGTCGTCCGCTTGGCCTTCCCGCTCGGCTCCGAGCAGATCCTGCAGATCCACCTGTGGCAGTGGCCGCAGTGCATCGCCGCCTTCGGCGTGGGCGTGGTGGCCGGGACACACGGATGGCTCCGCCCGGTGCCCGACCGGCTCGCCCGACGGAGCGGCCTCGCCGCGCTGGGGGTAGCGGTCGGGATGCTGCTGGCGATCGGGACCGCGATCGCCCTGGGGTACGAGCCGGACGACTTCTACGGCGGATGGGGACCCTTCGCGCTGGTGTACGCGCTCCTGGAAGGCGTCCTCGCGATCGCGGGCCCGGTGTGGGCGCTCGCGTTCGCGCAGCGCCACCTCACGCGGTCCGGTCCGCTCCGCGCCGCGCTCGCTCGGAGCTCCTACGCCGCGTTCATGCTGCAGGGACCCGTGCTCGTCGGGCTCGCGCTGCTGTTGCGAGGGACCGACCTGCCCGTGGACGCGAAGGCGATCCTCGTCGCCGCGCTCGGCGTCGTCGGGTCGTTCGCGCTCGCGTGCCCGCTCGTCAGCAGGACGCCGCTACGCCGGATCCTGTGACCGCCATCGCACGTGCCCGTGAGCCGCTTCGTGCCGAACCACTCGAACTCCATGCGCACATCCGTCCTCGCCACCGCGCCTCGGATGCACCGGGACGCATCGTCCGGGGGTGGGCGCGCGGTTCTCACCCATCGGCACCATACGTGCACACGTCGGCCTCGTTGCCCTCGGCGTCTGCCAGGGTCCACCAGGCGGGGGCGTGGGCATCCGTCACGAGACGTCCACCCGCTGCGATCGCGGCGGCGACACGCCCCTCGGCCTGGTCGTGCGGGACCCAGACGTCGATGTGGATCCGGTTGCGCTGGGGGCGCGGGGCGTCCATCTGCTGGAACCAGAACATCGGGCCGCGGCCGCGCGGGTCGATCAGGTCCTCGCCTCCGTCATCCCGGTCCCGGTATCCGAGCACGGCGCGCCAGAACGGCATCACGTCGGATCGGACGAGCGCGTCGATCGTGACCTGGACGCACTGCACGGCCGCCGGATCGGCTGGGGCGCCCAGCGTGCGGGCAACCGCCGAGATCTCCCGAGCCAACTCGACGTCGCGTTCGCTCAGCCCGTAGGAGTCGTCCGTGACCGTGACCAGCCGCACGGTCACGCCGTCGTGCCGGACGTCCACATCGGGGTGGTGGGCGTCGAGGCCCGGCAGCTCGCCGATCGCGGCTGCCAGTCGGGCACCGGCTGCGAACGAACCGGTCCTGAAGAACGCGCACGCTCCATCGCCGAGCACCCGCCAGTCGTCGACCCCACCGGCAAGATGGAACTCCTTCGGTCGGACCCGCTCGGTCATGCCCACTCCTTACCGTCGCTGCGCCGACGACGGGCTCCGCCCATCTTCCCGTCGGAGGGAGGAAGGCTCGGGATGCCCTGTGTCCTCGCGTGTGCGGACCACAGTATGCGGACGTGGCCCCACCCGAGCGCCAACCCCTTGAGGGTTGGGGCCCGGCCGTTCGGCCCTTGCGCGGCTTCGCCCGTTCGGACGATGATCGCCTCGCGTGACAACGTCGCGCACGGGAGGGGGTTGATCGACATGCGGAGAACGATCCGGTCGGTGGCGACCGGTGGACTGGCGGTGTTCCTGCTCCTCACGCTCGTGACGCCGGCGGTCGCGGAGGCGCAGATCACCGGGTTCACACCGGCGAGTGGGCCGATCGGCACGGTCGTCACGATCACGGGGAACGGCCTCACCGGCTCCACCGCCGTCTTCCTGCACGGCGACCCGATGCCGTTCACGGTGAACTCCGATACGCAGATCACGGCGACGGTGGCCGCGGGGGCCACGTCGGGCAAGTGGTCCGTCGTGACGACCTCGGGCAAGCGCTGGAGCCAGACCGAGTTCACGGTGACCGCGACGGGCACCCTGTCGATCTCGGGATTCACGCCCGCGAGCGGCCCGATCGGTACGGTCGTGACGATCACCGGCGTCGGCTTCAGCGGCACCACGAACGTGTACCTGCACGGCGACAAGATGCCGTTCACGGTGAACTCCGACACGCAGATCACGGCGACGGTCGCCGCGGGGGCCACATCCGGGAAGTGGTCCGTCGAGCGGTCCGACAAGCGCGTGTGGAGCAGCAAGGAGTTCACGGTCACATCGGGCACCCCCGACATCAGCGGCTTCTCGCCGATGAGCGGCCCGGTGGGCACGGTCGTGACGATCCGTGGCGCCGGGTTCAGCGGCTCGACCGCCGTCTACCTCACCGGCGAGACGATGCCGTTCACGGTGAACTCCGATACGCAGATCACCGCGACGGTCGCGGCCGGCGCCGAAACAGGGCTGTGGTCCGTCCAGACGCCCAGCAAGCGCGTGTGGAGCGACGACCAGTTCAGGGTGACCTCGACGACGCACGCGAGGTCGGTCAGCCTGTCGCTGTCGGGACAGGTCAAGGTCTCCGGACGGGTCTCGACGGTCGATGGCTACGACGCGTGCAGCAGGAACGTTCCGGTCGCCATCAAGCGGTATCGCCACGGACGGTGGCACCACGTGATCACCGTCTCCACGGGTGATGAGGGCAGGTACCACGCACCGCTTCGCGACGTGAACGGCAAGTACGTCGCGCGGGCGAAGGAGATCCAGCTGGTGAACGGCGAGACGTGCCTCGCCGACCGTTCAGCGAGGCACCGGTACACGGGGTAGCACACGAGGGGCAGGAGGGCCGGGTCCCTGACGGGGCCCGGCCCGTTCCATGAGGTGGCGCCTCAGCGGACGATCCAGCCGTCGACGACGACCGACGTGCCGGTGGATGCGGCGGCCCGCGTCCCGAGCACGACCACGGTCGCCACGTGCCGCCGGTCGGCCAACCCGGTGACGGTCCGGAGCACCCCGTACCTCCGCGTCGGCGCGGAGAGATCGATCTTCTTGACGAGGGCGCCGTCGACCCAGATCTCCCCTCGGCCCATGTCCGGTCCGCGGATCGTGATCAACGAGACGCCGGTTCCCGTGAACGCGAGCGACGCCTTCGCTTCCCCCACGTCGCTCACGACGTAGGCGCCGCCGCTCGCCGATGGGTCGGCGATGCTCCCCCACGCCGCCGACGCCTGGGCGGGGTCGACGCGGGTGGCGCCGCCCCACCGGAGCGCGTCGACGCCGACACGGGTGCCCTTCGCGGACGGGGCCGCCCCGCCGGTGACCGTGACGGTGATCGCGTGGCCGCCGCCGGAGAAGCCCTCGTAGCGGTGCTCGACCCCCGTGCGGAACGTCGGGGCGTACCCGTTGATCGATCCGACGGGCGTGCCGTCGATCGCGACCCGAGCCTTCCCGAAGGCCGGCCCCGCGACCGTGAACACGGAAACGGCCGAGCCGCGGAACGCGTACGTGACCGAGGCGCCCGCGCGCCGGTCCGATCGGTAGGAGCCACCGATCGCCCTCGCGTCCGCGATCGCGCCCCACCGGTACCGGGTGCCGCGACCACCCTCCTCGAGGATGACCTCGGCGTCGAACGTCGCGGTGACGGAGGTCGGCCTGGCCATCGTCACGCTGCACGCGGGATCCGAACCAGCACAGGCCCCGCTCCACCCGCCGAACGCGGAGGCAGAGTCCGCGGCGGCCCTGAGGCGCACCGTCGAACCCGCGGGGAACACGGCGCTGCAGGTCGTCCCACAGTCGAGTCCTGCGGGATCCGACGTCACGGCGCCAGCGCCCGTCCCGTCGAGTGCGACCGAGAGCGGGTATCCGAACGTGGCCGACGCCGTGACGTCGCCCAGGGCGGTGACGTCACAGGTGGGGACGGCACCCGCCGGTGCGCATGCGCCGGTCCATCCGAGGAACACGGCGCCGGGATCGGGCGTCGCGGTCAGGGTCACGACATCGCCCGGGTTGTCGAGCCGCGAGCAGCGCGTCCCGGTCCCCCCGCACGAGAGGCGCTGCCCGGAGATCCGGCCACCGGGCGATGGCGTGACGGTCACCGAGGCGATCCGCGCGTACCGGAGGTCCGTCCCGTTGAACCGGTTGCGGTCGACACGGGTATCGATCCCGGGGACCGAGCCTTCGCTCGTCCACTGCCACACGGTCCACCCGCGGCCGGCCCAGTCGTCGGCGGGGACGTCCGGCGTCGCGACGCCCCAGTGCGCGATCCACAGGGGGTAGCCGTTGCGCGCGTAGGAGGTCGCGTCGCCCATGTTGACGCGCCAGAAGTAGGGACTCGCGTAGATCATGGGGCGGACGCCGAGCCGCGCACCCACCCGCTTGAGCCATGCCGAGACCCACGCCCGGAGCCCGGCGGGGTCGAGTCCGCCGGTCTCCTCGATGTCGAGCGCGGGGAGCAGGTCGCCGGGGGCGTTGCGCGCCACCGCGACGTACGCATCCGCCTCGGAGACGGCATCGCCAGGGGTCCCACTCGGGGTCGCGCGGTGGTAGGCACCGACCACGAGGCCAGCGGAGGTGGCACCGGCGAGGTTCGTGGCGTACGTGGGGTCGACGTAGTCGTCGGCCCTCGTCGCTCGCAGGATCGCGAACCGCAGGTCCGTCGAGGCGACCTTCGGCCAGTCGATCGTGAGCTGCCACTGGGACACGTCGATCCCGCCCAGGTAGCCGTCAGCCGCCGCGGCACCGGTCGGGAGCGAGCACCGTCACCAACAGGCCAACGCCCAGTGCGAAGGCGAGCAGACGTCGCATCCCGTCACGATACCCTCGGTCCGCTGCCACTGTGCTCCGATGCGACCAGGGTCCGATCGCCGCGCCGACGGGGCAGGACCTCGGCTTGACGTGATCGGTCCACGGGCGCAGAGTTGCCGACTATCGATACGGGCTGCACATGCCCGGCGCCGGCAGCCACTCGGGAGGGAGAACCGTGCGACGCGCGATCGGCATCATGACCATCGTCCTGATCGTGATCTCGGCCATGCCGGCCATCGCCGTGACGCCAGAGGTGGTGTTGGACGAAGCCGGTGTGAACGAGGGCTCGTCGGCGGCCTCGGACGGATACCTCGTGTGGAGCGCGAGCAGCGATGACCGGCCAGCCCACTCGAACTCCTACCTCAGGGCCGACGGCGGTGACGCCGTTCGCCTCAACCCGGTCGGCACGCACAGTTACTACGTGACGATCGACGGCACGACCGCCGTCTACCAACAGGGGGCAGCCGTCGGCGACGGCTTCGACGACGACCTCCGGTTCTTCGACGCGGTCACGCTGGACCGTTCGAACGCGCCCCGGGCCGTGAACAGCCGATTCATCGAGTCCCGTCCCTCGCTGTCGGGCGATCATCTGTTCTTCACCCGCACCAACGCCAACAAGGTGCGGTTCGGTGTTGCCTGGACGAAGGTCGTGCTCTTCGACCTCGCGACGGAGACCGAGACCGTCCTCGCGACGCTGCCCAACCGCAGCCACTACCTGGTGAGCGATCAGGTCAAGGGGGACTGGGCGACGTTCGAGTCCTGCCGCTTCCAGGGGTCGAGGGGGTTCTTCGACTGCAACGTGTTCCGGTACCAGATCTCGAGCGACGATCTCGTCGAGCTCCCGAACCCCGGACTGCAGCAGTACGCGGGCGCGCTCTCGAGCGACGGCACCGTGTTCCTGACCCGGACCCGCACTCGGGATCGCTGGGAGTGCGGGAATCGGACGCGGATCGTCCGGGTGCCGGTGGCGGGCGAGGCGACCGTGATCGCGACCTTGCCTGACGGCAGGGACGCGTTGACCTCGTTCGCGTTGGACGAGAGCGACGGGTCGACGACGCTGCTCATCGACCGCCTGCGGTGCCGGAACGGGGCCAGCGGCATCTACCGGATCGACGACGCCGATACCACGTCCTGAGACCCATTCACCGCTCGGCGGCTCGCCAGGCTTCCCGCAGCGCGACACGGCTGCCGAACCGGAGCGCGCCGCCCGCGTAGATCCGAGCCGCCAGCCTCACTAACCCGTAGATCGCCGCCACCATCAGCGCGACCGACGCGACGATCTGCCACGCGGGGACGCCGCCGTGCGCGATCCGGACGATCATCACCATGGGCGCCGTCGGCGGGAACAGGGACCCGAGCACGGCGGCCAGGCTGTCCGGCGACTCGGTCGCCGCGAACGCGAGGAAGTAGGCGGCGAGCAGCAGGACCGTCATCGGGGCCGACAGGCTCTGCGACTCCTCCTGCCGTGACACCAACGACCCGGCCGCGGCGTACAGGACGGAGTAGAAGGCGTACCCCAACACGAACCAGAACACGATCCACCCGAGCGTGCCCGGCGTCGTCGCGGGGAAGATCTCATCGTCCGAGAACGACAGCGCGACGAGCGCCGCCGCCAGGACCATCGCGAGCTGCGCGAGACCGACGAGCCCGATCCCGGCGACCTTCCCGGCGAGGAGCTCGGTCGGCCGCAGTCGCGAGAGCAGCACCTCGACCACGCGGCTGGACTTCTCTTCCACCACGCCCATGAGCACGAAGCTGCAGTAGAAGGCGATCGCCATGAAGAGCAGGAAGACGCCGACCCGGCCCAGGCCCGCCCGGGCAGTCTCCTCGTCGGTAGTGGGGTCCAGGCTCGTCGAGGTGAGAGCTGGTGGCACCAACAGGCGTCGGGCTTGCTCCTGGGTGAGACCGAGCTCGTCGATCGCCCGCTGCCGGTCCACCACCGCCACCGCCGAGACCACCGCGGACCGGAGGGTCTCGTCGACCTCCGCCTTCCACACGAGACCCCCCTCGTCCACCACCAGCACCGACACGTCGCCCGACCGCAGCGCGGTCTCACCCGCGGCGGCGTCGGCGAACGCCCGGCTGTCGATCTTCATGCCGAGCTGCTCGCCGGCGGCTTCGAAGGTCTCGGGCAGTTCGGGAGAGCTCGCCCCCACCAACCCGACGGTCCTGGTGGGTTTCACGCCCGCCCCGTACATCTCGGGGATCAAGATCAGGGCCACGACGATCCCCGCCGTCACGATGGTGGAGATCCGGAAGGCGGTCGTGCGCGTCCGTTGGTTCCACTCTCGCCGGGCAACCAGCCACGTGCGCCTCGGCCCGCCGTTCATCCGTCACGCTCCCGCGCGACGGCCTCCATGAACAGATCGGTGAGCGACGGCGGCTCGAAGCTGAACGCCGTGAGCTCGCCCGCACGACGGGCGCTCGCCAAGACTTCGTCGAGGTCGACGGACGCGTCGACGAGGGCGCGCACCTCGCCGTCCCGCCGACTGGTCACGGTCCCGGTCGGCAGGACCGGCACCCACGGTCGACCGTCCACCATGATCCTCAGCGAGCGGGAGGGGGAGGCCGACTTCAGCTCCTCCACCACACCGGCGAGCGCGATCCGGCCGTGGTCGATGATCACCACGTCCTGACAGACGTCCTCGACCAGGTCGAGCTGGTGACTCGAGAACACCACCGTCGCACCGAGGGCAGCGGTGTCCATCAACAGTCCCGCCAGGGACCGGACGCCGAGTGGATCGAGTCCGCTGAAGGGCTCGTCCAACACGGCGAGCTCGGGATCGTGCACGAGCGCCGCGGCCAGCTGAACCCGCTGCTGGTTCCCGTGCGACAGCGCGTCCAGACGGGCCCCGGCCCGATCGCCCAGGTCGAGCCGATCCAGCCACGAGAGTGAGGCGCGCCGGGCCGTCACGCCGTCCATGCCCGAGAGCTCAGCCATGTACGTGAGCTGCTCGCCGACCTTCATCTTGGGATAGAGACCCCGCTCCTCCGGCATGTAGCCGAACCGGTCGCGCTGCCGGGGCCCGACGGGCTCGCCCCTCCACAGCACCTCTCCACGGTCGGGGCGCACCAGACCGAAGATCGCACGCATCGTGGTCGTCTTCCCCGCGCCGTTCGGACCGAGGAACCCGACGATCCGTCCCGGCTCCGCGCGGAAGCTCGCGCCGTCCAGCGCCTGGACCTCACCGTAGCTCTTCGTGAGGTCACGAACCTCGAGCATGGACGCCCTCCTAGCGTGTCAACGCTAGCGGGCGCTCGAGCGCCGCTCAGGGACGACCGTCCTGAGACGGACGGGTCCGCGTCCGCCCCGCCACGAGTCCCCGAGTTCAGCGGGTTCTGCGCGGCATCACGTGACCACGATCACGCCGGTCATCGCGCTGTGGAGCGTGCAGTGGTACCGGAAGGTCCCCGCCTTCCGGAACGTGCGCGCCCACGTATCGCCGGACGCGACCAGTCCCGAGTCCCAGGCTCCGCTGTTCGCGGTCGCGGTGTGGCTCGCGAGTCCCCGGTTGACCCATCGGATACGGGTCCCGCGGGCGACCGTGACCTTCGTGGGCCGGTAGTTGTTGTCGATCATCCGCACGCGCTCGACGGTCACGCGAGGATGGACCTCGCCACGGGCGCGCAGGGCGCTCGCCGGCGAGACGGCCGGGATCACGAGGAGCACGGACAGCAGGACGGCGGCGGTGCGGGTTCGGATCGACACGATCGGGACCTCCCTCACGTCTGGCGGCCGCGTGATGGTACCCCGAGCCAAGCGCGCGTGGGCCGCTCCACACGCTCCGTCCGATCGACACACGCTCCGTCCGATCGACATCGATTTGACCGCACCTCGTTGCGCTGCTAGAAGACACCTCAGGTATCCACAGGGGGGAAGGGGTCGCATGATGCGTCGTTCGCGCCGGTTCGCGTTGGGCACCGTGCTCACATCGCTGGTGATTGTCGCCGGGTTCGTACCATCTGCATCGGCCGCTCCGGTCTACGGGTTCGCGACCCCGGTGTTCGGGCTCGCGGCGGGGGGCGGTACCACGCTGTGGGTCGCCGACTCAGGGGCGGGGATCGTCCGTCTCCGGGATGGTGCGGGCAAGCTGGTCGTCGAGCTGCCGGGCGTCACCGACGTCGCGCCGATCCGAAGCGGCCGCATGTGGGCGCTGACGAGCGGCGGTGGTGGGAACCGGAACCTCTACAAGGTCGTCGACGGCGACGCGCGTATGGTTGCGAACGTCGGGAAGTTCGAGAAGACCGTGAACCCCGACGAGGGTCCGATCGACTCCAACCCGTTCGACCTCGCGAAGCTCAGCGAGGGACGCGTCCTGATCGCCGACGCCGCTGCCAACGCGATCCTCATCCTCAAGAAGAACGGGAAGCTGGACTGGGTCGCGACCCTGCCGGAGGAGCTCGTGCCCACGGACAACGTGAAGTCGCTGGCCGGCTGCCCGAACCCCCCCGAGGAGTTCGCCTTCGTCTGCGAGCTGCCGGACGAGGACCCTGCACAAGCGGTGACGACGAGCGTGGCGGTCGGTCCGGACGGCGCCTACTACGTGACCGAGCTCAAGGGCTTCCCCGCCCCGCTCGGCCGGTCGCGGATCTGGCGCATCGAGCCTGGGACCCGGCACGTGGCGTGTGACGCGAGCGCGACCGACTCGCCGTGTTCCGTGGTGGCAGACGGGTTCACCTCGATCGTCGATCTGACGTTCGGCGCGGACGGGACCGCCTACGTGACCGAGCTCGACGAGGCCAGCTGGGCCGCCGTGGAGTTCGCCCCAACGCTGATGGAGGGCGGCACGGTGAACTCGTGCACCACGGCCTGGGTGTGCACGGAGCAGGCGACCGACCTCATGATGCCGATCGCGGTCGCCGAGGACGCGAACGGGCAGGCATCGGTCGCCGTCGCGGCGCTGATCCCCGGGGAGGCGGACGTCGTCCCGCTCGCGTGAGCGGGACGACGCCCACGCGACGGCTGGAAGTCACCTCCACCGACGGACCGCGCTGGCCGCGTCACGCGGCCGGCATGACGGACACGGCGAACGCGCAGTTGCCCAAGACGGCGGACTTCGTGCCGGTCCCTCTGACCTGCGGAAACGGTGAGCGGTGAAGGTCTCGAGCCCGACCCAAGCTCCCGCCGAAGTCGGACGGCGCTTCGGAGGCTGCCCGTCCACGCCGGGGGTTACGTCCGCCCGCCAGACGCCCGGTGGCTCCCCAACGGGTCCGCTCTCAGCGCTCGCCCTTGAGTCGTCGGATCTCGCGTTCAACGTCGGCGTCGGAGATCGGGCGCGCGTAGAACGTGTTCCACGCGTGGAACACGATCCCGATCCCCCACCCGAAGAGGACCCACCCCGGCCAGAAGTAGCCCTGGTCGCCGAGTGCCCAGATGCCCACCAGGGCCGCGTTCACGACCACGTAGGCGACCAGGTGCTGCCAGAACTCCCGCTTGTCCTTCAGTCGCTTGAGAGCGAGACCCCGAAGCTCCTCATCGGACGATGATCCTTCGTCAGGCCGTTCTTGCATCAGCCCTCACCCTTTCGGCCGGCATCCTCCCGACGAGCCGTCCCGATACTGAGAGCCGTCCGTCCTGGGGTCAAGCGGCCGATGTCCATGGCCACGGCTGTTGATCGAACAGCCTCTTCTCCACCCGTACACACCGGATGGAAGATGCAGCAGTGCGTACCGAGCCGCGGGGTCGCGAGCGACGCGATGCTGTCAACGACACCGTGTGCCGGTACCGGATCTTCACGGAGCCGCACCCCGACGACGCCTCGAAGACATCCATCTCAGGGAACCTGTCACGGGCCCATCGTGCTGGGAGCCGGTGGCTACCCGAGGCTCGCGATGCGCTCCTCGGTGCGCCCGAGCGCCACGAGGTTCCCCTTGCGCCGGTAGGCGTCCATGAGGTCGTCGAGGGCGGCACGGAGCTCCCCGTCCTCCCCGGCGGCCTCGAACGCGTCCGCGGCCGCTTCGAGGAAGAACTTCGCCTTCGGGGCATTGTCCTCGCCGCACGACGGACACGTCGCCATGGCCGGACCCTATGCCCGAGGGGGGAACCGGCTCAAGGCGCCAGGGCGGACCCCCTCAGCAGGCGCCTGTCCGAGGGCCTGAACTCGGCTACGCCCAGCCGACCTGCTGCAACGTGAAGGTGTCGTTCCAGATCTTCGTCATATGGCGGATCTTGTCGCCCTCGAAGTCCATCACGTAGACGTAGTCGGCCTCGGCGCTCTTGCCGGTCGGCGGGACCGGTCCGCCCTCACCGGTGTGCGTCCCTCGGAAGATCCCGTACGCGGCCACGCTGCTCCGTTCCTCGTCGACGGCGAACGAGCGGACCTCGGCCGTACCGTCGGGCATCAGGGTGAGGAGACCCTTCATCCAGTCCGCATACGCCTCGAGCGTGTCCACACCATCCAGGGCCCCCGCCTGAGCGGAGAAGGTCGCGCCCGGATGGCAGAACCCCGCGCACCCTTCCCATCCCTTTCCGGTCTCGCAGGCGTCGAAGAACCCCCGAGCAACCTCCGCGATCGACGACATGCGTGCCTCCTTCCTCGTGGCACCCGCCACGGGTGCCAACGTCCGTCGCAACCATAGGGACGGTAGAGGTCCCGAAGCAATCGGTGGGATCACGGAACGTGCCCGCGTCTCAGTCGAGGACCACGTCCACGCATGACGACGCGTACGCGGGACCTCGGTGATCGATGCCCGCGTGGGTTCCGGCCGGCGGACATGCGGAGGCGACCCTACCGGGGCCGATCCCCCCGCGGCGGGCGGGGCGTCCCGACCACGCGAGGGAGCTCGCGGGGCTCACGCGGCGTCGTGACGCCATGGCACCGCTTCACCTTGCGGCCGCTCCCGCACGGGCACGGATCGTTCCTCCCGGCGCGCCGTACCTGGTGCGCGAACGCCTCGTCCTCACGACCGATCTCGTCCATCACGTCCGCGGCGGGCTGACCGGCGCGCATCAGGTCGATCATCCGTCGCATCGTCGGGTCGACGTGGTGGAAGAAGGACTTGAAGCCCGCGCACAGGTAGTTGAGGCCGGGCTCGCCGTCCGGGGTGGTGGTGAACCGGTTCTTGGGGCACTCGCCGTGACACGCGAAGCGAACGTCGCACTCCAGGCAGTAGCGCGGGAGCGCGTCGCGCTTGTCCTGCCCGAAGGCGTGCTGCTGCCGCCCCGAGACCAGGTCCTCGATGCTGGCGTCGCCGATGTTCCCGAGCAGGTAGTCGGGGTCGACGAAGTGGTCGCACGAGTACAGGTCGCCGTTGTGCTCCAGCGCGAGCCCGAGCCCGCACGTCTCGTTGAACACGCACATCCCCGACTGACCCAACCCCGCCCAGTTCCGAGCGGCCGCCTCGAAGGTCTGGACGAAGACCTCGCCCACGTCGCGGCGGACCCACTCGTCGTAGATCGTCGACAGGAACGTGCCGAACTGCTCCGGTCCCACCGACCGCTCGGACGCGAACGACCCTCGGAGGTCGGCCGGCTCCCCGTGCTGGTCGACCCGCTCGACGACCGGGATGAACTGCATCCAGCGCGTGCCCACCTCGTCGCGCAAGAACCGGTAGACCTCGAGCGGGTAGTCCCCGTTGATCCGGTTCACCGTCGTGAGCACGTTGTACTCGACGCGATGGGACTGCAGGAGCCGCAGCCCCCGCATCACGTCGTCGAAGGTGCCCCTGCCGGCCTTGTTCACGCGGAAGGCGTCGTGCAGTCCCCGAGGACCGTCGATGCTGATGCCGACCAGGAAGTCCTGCTCGGCGAGGAACGCGCACCACTCGTCGTCCAGGAGGGTGCCGTTCGTCTGCATCGTGTTGAGGAACGTCATCCCGGGCTTGCGGTAGCGCTCCTCGAGCTCGATCGCCTTCCGGTAGAAGTCCAGGCCCATCAGCGTCGGCTCGCCGCCCTGCCATGCGACCGTGACCTGCGGGGTGCGGTGCATCTCGATCAGCTGGCGGATGTAGGCCTCGAGCGCCTCGTCCGACATCCGGAACCGGTCGCCCGGGTAGAGCTCCTCCTTGTCCAGGAAGAAGCAGTAGGAGCACCCCAGGTTGCAGATCGCGCCGGTCGGCTTGGCCAGGATGTGGACGGCCTCAGGCGACCAGGCTCGACCGGACGTGTCCCCGCGGGCCGTCTCGACGATCGGGAGCGGAACCCCGAGCAGGTCCCCCCTGCGTGTCTCGTCCATCCGGCGAGTCTATGTCGGCCCGCGAGATGACCCTCCCGGCCCGGGGCTCACTATGCTTGACTGAAGATCCAATAGAGCCCGAGCGGAAGGACGCGGAAGATGAGCGACAGGCCCAACATCGTCGTGTTCTGGGGAGACGACATCGGCATCTCCAACCTGAGCTGCTACAGCGACGGGCTCATGGGCTACCGCACCCCCAATATCGACCGTCTCGCGGCCGAAGGGATGCGGTTCACCGACTCGTACGGGGAGCAGAGCTGTACAGCCGGGCGGGCAGCCTTCCTCACCGGACAGAGCGTCTACCGGACCGGACTCAGCAAGGTGGGCTTCCCGGGCGCAGAGACCGGGCTCCGGCCCGAAGACCCGACCATCGCGGAGCTCCTGAAGCCCCTCGGGTACACCACCGGCCAGTTCGGCAAGAACCACCTCGGCGACCGCGACGAGCACCTGCCGACCGCCCACGGGTTCGACGAGTTCTTCGGCAACCTCTATCACCTCAACGCCGAGGAGGAGCCCGAGCACCCCGACTACCCCGACCCGAAGGACTTCCCCAACTTCCGTGAGCGGTACGGGCCGCGCGGCGTGCTGCGCTGCCGGGTGACGCGCAGCGGCAAGCAGAAGATCGAGGACACGGGACCGCTCACGAAGAAGCGCATGGAGACGATCGACGACGAGATCGTCGCCGGCGCCGTCGACTTCATCGAGCGGCATCAGAAGAAGCCGTTCTTCATCTGGGTCAACACGACCCACATGCACTTCCGCACCCACACGAAGAAGCGCAGCCTGGGGCAGGCGGGGCGGTGGCAGTCGGCGTACCACGACACGATGGTCGACCACGACAAGCACGTCGGGAAGGTCCTGGACACACTCGACCGGCTCGGCCTGACCGACGACACGATCGTGATGTACTCGACCGACAACGGCCCGCACATGAACTCGTGGCCGGACGCCGCGATGACGCCGTTCCGGTCCGAGAAGAACACGAACTGGGAAGGCGCGTTCCGCGTGCCGCTCCTGGTCCGCTGGCCGGGTCACATCCCGGCCGGCTCGGTCTCGAACGAGATCGTCAGCCACATGGACTGGCTGCCCACGTTCCTGTCCGCGGCCGGGGAGCCGCAGGTCAAGGAGAAGCTGCTCGAGGGTCACGAGGCGGCGGGCAAGACCTTCCGGGTCTACCTCGACGGCTACGACCTCCTCCCCTACCTCACCGGCGAGACCGAGCGAAGCCCGAGGAACTCGTTCTTCTACTTCTCCGACGACGGGGACCTCGTAGCGATGCGCTATGACAATTGGAAGCTCGTGTTCATGCAGCAGCGCGTCCCCGGAACCCTGGCGGTGTGGAGCGAGCCGTTCGTGGCCACCAGGATCCCTCTGCTGTTCAACCTCCGCACCGATCCGTACGAACGGGCCGACGTCACGTCGAACACCTACTGGGACTGGTACCTGGACCGGGCGTTCCTGGTGCTGCCCGCCCAGCAGATCGTGGGTGAGTTCCTCCAGACCTTCCTGGAGTTCCCGCCCAGGATGAAGGCGGCGAGTTTCACGATCGACCAGGTGCAGGCGAGGCTCGAGGCGGCGATCACCGCCGGCCACTGAGGAACCTCGGTCATCGCCGCCGGTCCGGGCTCGCAGCGACGCGTGGTCAGCCCGTACGCCGACCGCAACGCGACCGGGGCCCCGTCGATGCTCGATACCCTGACGACACCGCTCCGTACCGACCGCCCTGACCTGCGGTTCCTCTGGTGGCCGCTGAGGGACCCGGACCTCCGACCTTCGCCTTGTAAGGCAAGGCGATCGTGCCGGTGGGGTTGACCTGCGGAAATGCCCTGCCTCTGACTACCTGCCAGTACCTCTGCGTGCCTGTGCGTTGTTCCGCGAGGTGCTACGCAAGGCTGATCAGCTCAGCTCACCACCCGGTAGAGGTGCCAGCGGTCGGGAACACCCTTGAGTTCGTGCTCGCCGGCGTCCTCGAACGTGAGGCCCGAGCCCGCCACGAGGTCCTTCACGGTCTGGGACACGAGCACCCGCGAGGGACCGGCGAGAGCGCCCACGCGGGCGCCGATCACCACGCCGAGGCCGGCGACGTCATCGCCCTCGATCGAGACCTCGCCGGTGTGCAATCCCGCCCGTACCTCGATCCCGAGAGGGGCGACCGCGGCCACGATCGCCGTCGCGCATCGCACCCCGCGTGCCGGCCCGTCGAACGTCGCGAGGAACCCATCGCCCATGGTTTTGATCTCGCGTCCGCGGTAGCGGGCGATCTGCGATCGAACGATCTGATCGTGGCGAGCGCGCACGTCGCGCCAGCCGGCATCACCGAGCGCGGCCGCCTGCACGGTGGAGTCGACCACGTCCGTGAACAGCACCGTCGCGAGGACGCGATCGAAGTCCGCCTGCTCGACGCGGAGCGACTCGACGAACGCCGCGATGTGGGGGATCAGATCGTCGAGCGGGTACACGTGGTCCTCTCCGGGGAGCTCCACGATGCGCGCGCCGGGTGTGTGCTCCGCGGTCCACCGCCCCTCGGCCACCTTCGTGTAGCGGTCGCCGGTCCGATGCAGCACGAGCGTCGGCGCCTGGACGGACCCGAGGATGTGACGGACGTCGGTCTCCATCACCGCGCGATCGCGGGCGATCGCGTCCCCTGGGCTGGCGGACAGCCGGAGCAGCCGCCCGAACGCTCGGACGGCGGTCTCGTCGTTCCGGAGCGACGGCGAGAGGTCCTCGACCAACTCACGGACGAAGGCGTCGGTGCCCCACGCCTGCTCGGTCCGCTCGAAGTACTCCTCGTACATCTCCCGGCTCCAGGTCCCGGGGTAGTCGGGCGCCGGAGTCCCGCGCGGCATCGGCGCTTGCACGATCACCCCGGATGTGCGTTCCGGGTGCGTCGCGGCGAACATGAAGCAGAGCGCCGCGCCGCTCTCGATCCCGAACACGAACGCACGTTCCGACGACGCCGCGTCCATCACGGCGCGGATGTCGTCCATCTGCGCTTCGATCGTGGCTGCCTCGCCGGTCCACGAACGGTCCGAGGTGCCGCTGCCACGCCGATCGAAGACCAACACCCGGCCGATCGAGGCCAAGCCCCGGACGAACGAGACGAACGGGTGGAAGTCCCAGGCGGCTTCGATGTTGGAGTAGTCGTACGGGACGAACACGATGTCCACGGGACCGGCACCCACCACCTGGTAGCCCACGTGGATCCCGTCCGCCGCGCGCGCGTACCGCGTCTCGGGGGCTCGCGTCACGACGTCACCCGGTAGAGGCGCCAGCGGTCGGGAACGCCCTTGAGTTCATGCTCGCCAGCGTCCTCGAACGCCAGGCCGGAGCCGACGACATGGGACTCGATCCGGGCACGGGCCATCTCCAAGTAGGCGTCGAGCATCTTGTCCAGGTCCTCGGGGTCGGCGGACTCGGAGGTGGAGGTGAACCCCACGAGGTCGCAGAACGAGGAGGTGACGATCTTGCGGTCCTCGGCAACCGGGCGGGCGGGGGCTGCATCCAGCGGCGAACCGCACTTCCCGCAGGAGTTAAGCCCTCCGGGTCCTCGTGGGCGCAGGAGGGGCAGGTGGCCATCGCCGGAGCCTATGCGGGGACACGCCAGGACCGCAACGCGCAGGTTCCGGGGGAGAGACTTGGATCCTCAACCTACGGATCAACAGCCTGACACGGGCGGGTGTGTGACCTGCGGCGTCAGAGCCGAGAGGTACCCTGACCTGCGGACACGCTACCCGGCCCTACCCGCCGTTACCCCCGGTTGTCCTGCGAACTGCGGGTGATCGCGGGACCGCTCGCAGCGCGGGCCCTTCGCCGAGCTCCTCGACGAAGAAGCCCTCTCCTGTCCCCGAGGGGACGGCTCCCGTGGTCACCGAGTGAGCCCTCAGAACTGGACGACGATCTTGTACACGATCGTGATCGCGCCCAGCACGATCGCCGAGAGCGCCATGCCCTTGCCTCGCATCCCGTGCGAGGCGTCCTGCAAACCCAGGGATCCGAGCACGATCGCCGCGGCTCCGAAGAGGAACTCGAAGTAGGGGCCGGGCACGAAGGGGATGGCGGAGATGGCCGCGATGAGACCGCACGCGAGTCCCCACCCCGCCCTCGGGCTTCGTGTCGCGACCTCGGGGGAGCTCTGGTTCGTGGACATGATGACCTCCTCTTGCAAGGAAGCGAACGCTCCCTCCCCTTCCATACTCGGGCAGTTGGTGGGGTTCGGAAGGGCTGGCCGGGCCCCTCCGGGAGGGACCGTCAGCGTTCGCGTGGGCCCACGCCCATTTCTCCGGTGGGCGCTGAGGGACTCGAACCCCCGACCTTCGCCTTGTCAGGACAAGGCAAACGTGCTGGTCAGGGGCCTGACCTGCGGTTTCGGTGTCTCCCTCAGTACCTCTCCCTACCTCGGAGTGACCGTGCGTTGTTACGCGGAGTGCTACGCAGAGAGCCAGATCCCGCGACCGTCGCCAGGAGCTCGTTGATCTCGGGGATCCAGGGCCCTCTCCCTCCGGGACTCCCGGATCACGTCGCGGACTTCTCGAGCTGCTGGAGGAACGCGCGGGCGCGCTGGATCCCGAGCGCGTGCTCCTTGCGCTCGAACCGGGCGAGCGCGCCCTCGGCCGAGGCCCTCGCCTCGTCGGGTCGTCCGGCGAGCAGGAGGACCTGAGCACGGTCCAATGCAACCTCACCCTGAAGCCGCAGGAGGTCGGTCGCACCGACCTGGGAGAGCGCCGCATCGGACACGCGCAAGGCCTCGTCGTGCTCGCCCCGCCGCGCGGCGATGAGAGCGCTCTGGCTCTGCCCTTCGATGGAAGAGGTCGGGATGCGTTGGTCGCGGAAGTCGCGGAGGACCGCGTCCGCCTCGGTGTCGCGATCCAGGTCCAGCAGGACGCGCGTGAGCACAGCACCCGTGTCACCGAGGCCGAGCCCACGACCGGAGTCGAGCTGCTGCGCGTGCGCCTGCGCGAAGATCGGCTCGGCGTCGGCAGATCCCCGCTCGAGCCAGACGATCCTCCCTTCGACGAGGGTGAGATCGGGGCTCGCCCACGGATCCCCGAGCTCCTCGCTGATCGCCCGACTCCGTGCGAGGTCGGCTCTGGCTTCGTCGGACCGCCCCACAGACGCGTTCGCGGATGCGCGCCCCAACAGCGCGTCCGCCAGGAGAGAGGGCTCGACCGCGAAGGACCCGACGAACCCATCGGCGCGCCGGAGCACCGACGACATCGGCGCCGGCCCTTCCTCGAGCGCTGTCGTGACGTACGAGAAGGCGACCAAGGCGCAGACCCGGTCCCCTCGTTCCAGCGCAGCCTGCAAGGCGTCGGATCCGTACATGAGCGACGCCGCAGCTCGCCCCGAGAACCACTCGGCCCCCGCGACATCGACGAGCCCGTGCGGCACGAGGTCCGCAGCACCGTGATCCCTGTAGATCCGGAGGCTGCGCTCCATCAGTTCTCGTTCCTGCGCCGCATCCCATCCCCGCGGATCCCTGATGAGCGCCTCGAAGTGCAGCGAGACCATGGCCGCAACCTCGTACACGACATCACCGGCCGCGACGGCGAGCTCGAGCTGCCGGTCGGCCACGCGCCGCTGCTGATCGAACTCCGCCATCGAGAAGAAGGCGAGCTCGAGCTGGTTGAGCACCCACATCTGGAGGGAGTCGCCGATCGAGAGATCGTCGGCGAGGCTGAGCAACCCGATCGCTGCCGTTCCGTCACCACGAGCCAGCGCACGGACCCCAGCTCGCCCAAGGGCTCGAGCTGCCCGGACCCGGAGTTCCACGTCTCCCGGCATCCCGAGCTCCTCCCGGTAGCGGTAGGCGCGCTCGAGGTGGGATCCGACGATCTCCTCCTGCTCGACGACACGCTCGCCCGCGACGCCCTCGAGCCAGTCCGCGAACCGTTCATGGAGCTCGGCACGCTCCGACTTCGGGACGGTGTCGTAGGCGGCATCGCGGATCAGCAGGTGCCGGAACCGGTAGGCGTCCTCGCCGGGGAGCGCCGAGCGCTCGGGCGCGATCAGTTCCTTGCGTACGAGCGAACGCAGGTCCACGTCGAGACCGTCACGGGCTTCGTGAGGAAGGAGATCTCTCACCGCACCGCGGTGGAAGTCCCTGCCGATCACGGCCGCTCGTTCGATCGTCGTGCGCTCCGACGGCGACAAGCGATCGAGCCGCGCGGACAACAGCGCAGAGATCGTCGGGGGGACTTGGACGCCTGACAGGTCGCCCGCAGCGATCCAGCGATCGCCGTCGCGGACGAGCAGGTCGTCGTCGACGAGCATCCGGAGCATCTCCTCGACGAACAGCGGGTTGCCCTCGGCGACCCTCGTGATCCGGAGCCTGACGTCCTCTGGAACCGCCGAGTAGCCGAGCAGGTGATCGATCAGCTCGTCGCACTCGGCATCGGACAGCGGCGCGAGCGAGATCGTCGTGGCGTTGGTGAGCCCGCCGCCCCAGGTCGAACGGACGTCGAGCAGATCCGGCCGGGCCATGCACAGCACGAGGATCTGCGCGTCGCGGGACCACTCGGCGATGTGGGTGATGAGATCGAGGAACGTCTCCTCGCCCCATTGGACATCGTCGAACACGACGACCAGCGGGCGCTCTCGTCCCCGGGTCTCGAAGAACCGCCGGATCGCCCAGAAGGTCTCCTCCGGGGACCCTCCCTCACCGGCACCCAGCAGTGTCGCGAGGTTCGTGCAGAGCGCCTCGGCGTGCTCCTCCGAGGCGACCGCTTCGGCGATCGCATCGCGTACGCGGGCAACGTCGTCGAAGTCCGCCAGTCCGAGCGCTTCTTTCAGGGCCTCGGTGACCGGGTAGTAGGTGATGCCCTCCCCGTAGGGGAGGCACCTTCCCTGCAAGACTTCGGCATCGTCGAGGGTCCCCAGGAACTCCTCGACGAGCCGGGACTTGCCGGCCCCGGCGGTCCCGAGCACCGTGAACAGCTGGCAGGCTCGGTCGGTCGCAACCCGCTCCAGTGCTCGGTCGAGCAGGGCGGACTCGCGTTCGCGACCGACCATCGGGCCATCGAGGTAACGCGTGCGCATCGGAGACAGCGACGCGACCTGGATGACGCGGAGCGCGGCGACGGGCTCGGCCTTGCCCTTGGCGTCGATCGGCTCCAGGGGCTCCGCGACGACGGCATCGCGGACCAGGCGCCACGTGGGCTCCCCCACCCAGACGTCACCAGGGGCGGCACCGGACTGCAAGCGGGAAGCGGAGTTCATCGCATCGCCGATGATCGGGGTGCCGTCGGCCGGAACCAGAACCTCACCGGTCATGATGCCCACCCGCGCGGCGAGCCGGATCGTCGAACCCTCGTTCAGGGCCTGCATGCGTTCCTGCATCTCGACGCCGGCCCGCACGGCGCGCAGCGCGTCGTCCTCGTGGGCAACCGGGAGCCCGAAGATCGCGGCGACAGCGTCTCCGATGTACTTCTCTACTCGGCCGCCGTGACGTTCGATCGCGGTGCGCATCTCGGTGAAGTAGCGATCTAGCAGAGGGCGGAGCACCTCGGGGTCGTACGTTTCCCCCAGGCTCGTGGACCCCACGAGGTCGCAGAACAGCGCGGTGACGGTCTTGCGGACCTCGCGGGGGGCGGGGACGTCGAGTTTCGAGCCGCAGCCGTTGCAGAACCCGGATCCCTCAGGGTTCTCGGTCCCGCACGAGGAGCACGTCGCCATGGCCGGACACTATGCCCGAGGGGGGAGCGCACTCAAGACGGAGTCCCGCGGCCCGTGCTAGGTGTCGCCAACGACGAGCGAGATCAGCAGGTCCGGGAACAGCCACGGGCCGAAGTGGTTCATGCCCTCGAGCGTGATCAACCTCGTCGTCGGGATCGTCGCCAGCACGCGGCGGAGGTTCGGCAGTGGTTCCCAGTCGTCGGCAGTGCCGTGAACCGCGAGCACCGGGCACGCGATCGACGATACGTCGACGTCGAACGGCTTCACGCAGACGAGGCCGTCCTCCAGGTATCCCTCGAACCCGGGTCGGAACGCCTCGGTGAGCTGCACCGCGAGCACCTCACGCACCCAGTCGCGCGCGAGCCACCGTCGCTCGGCTTCGCTGAAGGTCGAGAGGTCGCCGAGGAACCCGGCGGGATCGGCGAGGATCGCGGTCCGGTCCGCGGCACAAGCCGCCTCCATCTCGGGCGTGCGTCCCGCTCGGAAGGCCGGCAGCTCGGCCGCCTGTTCGGGGTCGAGATCGACGATCGCCTCCTCGTCGTCGTACGGCATCTCCCCGCTCACCGTGAGGACGCGGCTCACCCGACCAGGCGCGATCGCCGCGAGGGTGAGGACGTTCGAGCCGCCGCCAGAGATGCCCATCACCGGGAACCGCTCGATCGCGAGCGCGTCGCAGACCGACAGCACGTCGCGCACGCGAGTGGACCGCTCGCCTGGCAGCGGGTCCGTCTCGCCGTAGCCGGGGCGGTCGACGCTGATCAGCCGCACCCCGAACCGGCGAAGGACCTCGGCGGGGATCGCCCGCTGCTCGAACCGGGACCCCGGCCACCCGTGTAGGTACAGGACCGGTGCGCCGTCGTGCGGACCGCGCGCCATCCACCCGACGCGACGGCCATCCGGGCCGATGACCACACCGTCCCGTTCGTCGCTCATGCGCCGGAGTCAACCACATGGCCCCCGCTGGCTGACGGGCCGCAGTGGAAGGATGGCAAGGTCTGGCACTCGAAGTCACGCAGGCCGTCGTCACCGACCAACGCCGTTCTAAGACACCCTCTCTGACCTGCGGAAACGGTGGGCGCTGAGGGACTCGAACCCCCGACCTTCGCCTTGTAAGGGCGACGCTCTGAACCAACTGAGCTAAGCGCCCGCTGATGCGGGTTCGATGTGGCCGCACGCGCGGCAGACCACGTCCCCGAGCTGCACCGACAGGCGCGTCCCGCCGCACTCGCCGCACCGGTCCAGGCTCGTGGCCCAGTCCGGCCGGTCGCGTTGGCAGTCGGGGCACACCAGCACCTGCCGACCACCGCGGACCGCCCGGACCCACGGCACCGATCGTTTGTCGGGGTCGAACGTCGGGCGGCCGCACAGGACGCACCCCGGCCGGTCACCCGGGTCCGAGGCGCCGTCGAACGGCCTCATCGACCTAGGAGGATATCCGGCAGAGCGCCCGAGCCGCCGCGCTCAGAGCATGCCGGCTGCTTCGCGCCAGGCCAGGCCCAGCGTCATCAGGTCCTCCGCGGCCCACGGCAGCAGCTGGGTACCTACGATCGTCTCCAGCGCGGTCGCAGCTTGATGCCGCGACATCGACCCGTTCCCGAGGCCACGATGGATCGCGTGCACGTCGACGTACGCCTGTTGATGATCGAAGTCGTCGCCCCAGTACATCGTGTCGTTGATCATCTGCTCCGAGATCGCCCGATACGTCCCGGGGCTGTACAGGTGACCCCACTCCATCGACGAGACGGTCTCGAGCGCGCGGAGGGCGGTGCTGATCCGGCCGGGTCCGGTCGACAGGGCCCGGATCGCGGTGTCGATCGCGGCGAGGTCCTTCACGTGCTGGTCCGGACGTAGGAACACGTCCCAGGAACCCATCGACCCGCCCTCACCCAGGGACCAGGACGTGATCGTGCGGCGAGCGTCGATCAGTGCGCGGTTCAGTTCGTCCGCCTCGGCTCGGATCGCCGCGTGTTCGGCCGGTGTCCGCGCGTCTGCCCACGCGGCGCGGAGTCCGTCGGCGCGCGCGTTCGCCGCGCTCACGCGTTCACGCAGGATCGCCAAGGACGTCTCCGCCTCGTCGAACGCCTTCGCGAGCGATGGCGCCGCGGCCCGCTCGGCGGTCAGGAAGCCCTGCGCCCAGTCGAGGGTCGGCGTCATGTCGAGCGGAACGACGAGAGCGTCGCTCGCGCGCATCGCCATCAGCGTGTACAGCCGGAGGATCAGCTCGAACGGCTCGCGGTCCACCGCCGCGAGGTTGTCGAGCTGCGTGTGGTAGAGGGAGTCGAACCCCGCCACCCAGAAGCTCTGGACCGCGGATCCCCCGCCCTTGGCTGCGAACGACCACGCGTCGGTCCACGAGTACGTGGGGTTGTAGTAGCCCATCTCCCCGTTCGCCCCGATGTCGGCGACCGCGTCCCACAGGAAGTCGTTGACCTCCCAGGTGTTCTCGATCCAGTACTTCCCGGGGCCGTTCGGGTAGCCGATCCCGTCCATGTTGAGGTCGACGACCAGCCCGTCCACCACCTCCGGATGGTCCGAGACGAACTCGTAGGAGCCGGTGAGCCAGTTGTACCAGGACCCGATCGGTCCTCCGGCCTCCTCGGCCGCGAGCGAGACGAAGACGATCGTGCGCTCGTTCTCGAAGGTGCCGGAGGCGCGCGCCTCCGAGAGGATCCGCGCCAGCTCGAGCACCGATGCGATCGCGCCGCTGTCGTCGCTCGCCCCGTCCCACCACGCGTCGACGTGGCCCGAGATCACGATGTACTCGTCAGGTCTCGTCGTGCCTTCGAGCGTCCCGATCACGTTGTACGCGCGGCCCTCGCGCTCCGAGATCTCGTCGGCGCGGCCCCGCAGTTCCACCGTGACGTGCCCCTCGGCGAGCTGATCCTTCAGGTGCGTCGCGGACTCCTTCGAGATCGCGAACTCGGGGATCGGCGCCCCGCCGACGTCCTGCTTGATCCCCTCCGGGTGCACGATGTTGCCGTAGTAGCCCCAGTTCACGACGGCGAGCGCGCCGTGCCGATACGCCTCCTCGGCGATCACGGTCGGCCACCCCTGGAGATCGTCGTCGCGACGCGCCAACACGACCGCGCCCTCGACGTCGACGGCGTCGAAGTCGGCCTCGGTCCCGTAGCCCACGTCGACGAGAGGCGCCCGCAGCGTCCGGCCGCCGTCGGCGGTGCCGTTCGAGTACGGCTCGCCCAGCCACTCGCCCCAGATCCCCGGGTCGAACGCGTAGATCGTGGTCGGGATCTCCTCGACGGTGGGCGCGACCACGCGCAGGGAGTCACCCCGGTGCCGCCAACTCGACACCGGGAACCAGTGGCGTTCGACCGAGTCCAGCGGCAGCGCCTCCATCTCGGCCTCGACGAACCGTTGGGCGGCGCGCTCGACCTCGTCCCCGGCGATCCGCTCCCCCATCCCTGTGAGCACACGGAGGTGCTCCATCGCCGCGTCGACGTCGATCGTGGCGAGCAGCGCGCGCTCCAGGGGGGTGAGCGACGGCGCCCCCTGGCCGGCGGCCGGCGCGGTCGGCACGGTCAGCGCGACCACGACCCCGAGAGCCATCGTGCGGGCGAAGACCCGGGACACCCATCGGCGTTCGGCCATGACATCGTCCTCCTCGGGCGGAGGCGGCGCGAGCAAACCCTAGACCCACGGTGCTCCGGTGCGCGAGTCGGCCGATGGTCGGAACGATGCAGACTGTCATGAACGGTGACAACTCCGACGCTGACCGGCGGCCACGGTCAGCGCTCAAGGGACCCCGTCTGACCTGCGACGCTGATGGTGACGGGCGCGGCCGCGACCGCGCGTGGTCTTCTCGGTAAGGAGGTCACGATGGGCGGGTACCGATACGGCGTGATCGGCGCAGGACGGCAGGGCACCGCCGCCGCGTTCGACCTGGTGATCCGCGGCGACGCCGAGGAGGTGCTCCTGGCCGACGTCGACCCCGAAGGGGCGAAGGACGCCGCCGAGCGGGTGAACAGGCTGACCGAAGCCGAGGCATGCCGGCCCGTCACGCTCGACGCGGGCGACGTGGCCGCCGTGACCGACTTCCTCACGCACATCGACGCGGCCGTCGATGCGGCGCCGCTACACCTGATCGCCGGTGTCACCCGTGCCGCGCTCGACGCGCGCACCCACGTGACCGACCTGTCAGCCGACCCCGACACCGTCGGACTCCAGTACGAGATGCACGACGAGGCCGTGTTCAGGGGCGTCTCGATCGTCCCCGGCTGCGGCGAGGCGCCCGGCCTGGGCAGCAACGTCCAGGCCTACGTGCTGGCGCAGCTGCCGGAGCCCGAGGAACTCCAGTTCTACGACGCGGGACTGCCCCTCGAGCCCGAGCCTCCGTGGAACTACCGGCTCACGTTCCACATCGACGGCCTGTGGAACGAGTACGCGCACCCGGTGCGCTGGATCCGCGGCGGCGAGCCGATCGAGGTCCGCAACCTCGACCCGGCCGAGACCGTCACGATCGAGCTCGCTCCCCCGCTCGGGGTGCTCGAAGCGTTCCCGAGCAACGCGGCGGGATGATCGTGAAGACCCTCGCCGCCGGTCTGCGCACCTACGAGGCGCGTGTGCTGCGCTACCCCGGCCACGTCGCGCAGATCAACGCGTTCCGCGACCTGGGCCTGCTCCGGACCGACGAGATCGCGGTCGACGGCACGCGGGTCGTGCCGCGCGAGGTCCTGAGCGCGCTGCTCGAGCCCCAGGTGGAGGCCGGCCCGGACGTCCGCGACATCGTGATCGCCCGTGCCGAGGCCTACGGCACGGTCGACGGGACGCGGATGCGCGCGGTCCTCGAGCTGCGCGACGTGCCCGACCCGGTCACCGGGTTCACCGCGATGGAGCGCACGACCGGCTTCCACGCGGCGATCGTCACCGCGATGGCGGCCCGTGGCGAGATCCTCGCCGGCGTGATGCCGCCGGAACTCGCCGCCGCACCGGTGCCGATGATGGCCGAGCTGCGCGCGCGCGGGTTCCAGATCGAGGAGTCGTTCGAGCCCGCGTGAGCCTGCGGCGTCAGCCGCCGTGGACGATCCGGCCCGAGGCGACGGTCGCGGTGACCGTCGCCTCGCCGATCGCGCCCTGCGAGCGATCGAACAGGTTCCGGTCGAGCACGGCGAGATCGGCGCGCATCCCCTCGGCGATCACGCCCGCGTCGTCGTCGTGGTTCAGGTACGCAGAGCCCCGCGTGAACGCCGCGAGTGCCGCCTGTAGGTCGATCCGCTGGGTCTCGTCGAGCGCGCCCGCCTCGGGCTGGCCCGGCGTCTGCCGCGTCACCGCGACCTCCATCTCCAGGAACGGGTTCGGGGTGGACACCGGCCAGTCGCTGCCGAAGGCCATCACCGCGCCGGTCCGGCGAACGTCCGCGATCGGGTAGAGGCGGCCGGCGCGCTCGTCGCCGATCCGGGGCTTCGTCATCGCCTCGATCATCAGGTCGGGCTGTGCCCAGTACGGCTGCATGTTCGCGATCACGCCGAGCTCGCGCAGACGCGGCAGATCCGCGGGGTCGGGGATCTGGATGTGCGCCAGGTGGTGCCGGTTGTCGTTCGCCCCGTTCGCGGCGCGGGCGGCCTCGACCGCGTCGAGGGCGCCCCGCACCGCGCGGTCACCGAGCGCGTGCTGGTGCACCTGGAACCCGAGCGCGTCGAGGGCGACGACCGCCTCGGTGAGCGCCTCGGCCTCGACGAACTGGATCCCCAGGCCGTGCCGGTCCCCGAACGCCCCCTCGTAGGGGTGCAGGACCGAGCCGGTGCATGACTCGGGGCAGCCGTCGAGCATGATCTTGATCGTGGAGGCGTTCACGAGGCCGCCGCTCCCCCACTCGCGCATCGTGCGGAGACCGTCGACCTGCTCCATCCCGGCGTGGCGGTCCCACCACAGCGACGTGACGACCCGCATCGTGAGGTCGCCCGCGTCGTCCATCTGCCGGTAGGCGCGGAGCAGGTCCTCCTCGACCCATGCGTCCTGCCACGCGGTGATGCCCAGGGCGTGCAACTCGCGCTGCGCGACCTTCAGGCACTCGATCCACCCGGCGGTGTCGGGGCGCGGCATCACCTTCTGAAGGACGTCGTAGGCGGTCCCCTCCTGGAGGCATCCCGTCGGAGTCCCGTCGGGATCGCGGACGAAGTAACCGTCCCACGGGTCGGGCGTGTCGGAGGTGATGCCGGCGACCTCGAGCGCCTTCGAGTTGACCCACGCCGGCATGCACGTCGGTGTTGAGGAAGAACGCCGGACGGTCGGGGACGACCCGATCGAGGTCATCCTTGCGAGGACCGTCGGTGGTCATGAAGATCGGGTTGTACCAGCCGCCCCCGACGATCCACGGCAGATCGGGGTTCGCGTCGGCGAAGGCCCGGATGCGCTCGAGGTACTCCTGCTTCGAGTGGAGATCGTCGAGGTTCACGTTCAGCAGGTTGCGACCGCCGACGCTCGGGTGGACGTGGGCATCCTGGAACCCGGGGACGATCATCGCCCCGGTGATCGTGTGGCGCAGCGGCGCCGACGCGTTCGCGCACCTCGTCCTCGGTGCCGACCGCGACGATCCGGTCGCCCTTGACCGCCACCGCGCGGGCCCAGGAACGGGCCGCGTCCCCCGTCCACACGTCGCCGATCAGGACCAGGTCCGCACCGTTCGAAGCGCTCATGGTCGCGGACGGTACCACCGGTCGGCGGCGTAGGCTCGCTCCGTGCGTTCCCCGACCGCGACGAAGATCCTGCTCGGCACGATCGGCACGATGGCCGTGCTGATCCTCGCGATCGAGGGCGGCCGCGAGGCGCTCCCGCTCGTGCTCGTGTTCGCCACGGTGGCCGGGTTGCTGTACGCGGCCTACCGGATCCGGCGAGGTGCCCCGGCGCGACGCGTTCCGAGACACCGCGCGGAGCCTCGGTCTTCACCACGAGGTGCACGACACGCGGAACCTGGGCGGACTGCCGCACCCGCTCCTGCACCGGCTGGCCGAGACCCGCGACATCGTGAACGTCCTCACGGGCACGTGGCGCGGCCTCGACGTGGTCGCGTTCGAGTACCGCTACACCTCGGGAACCGACGCGCGGGGGCAGTCGCAGGCATTCACCTACCTCTGCGTCCTGACCCCCATGCCGGCCTCCTGGCCCGATCTGGTCGTCGAGCCCGAGCGGCTCCCGACCGCACTGGCGGACACGCTGGCGCTCCGCGACATCGACATGGAGCTGGAGACCTTCAACCGCGCGTTCGAGGTCCGCAGCACCGATCCGCGGTTCGCGTCGGCGTTCTTGGACGCGCGGATGATCGCGTGGCTGATGGAGTCGGCCCCCGTCGGGTTCGGGGCGGAGATCGTCGGAGGGCAGCTGCTCACGTTCGTCCCGGACCTGCTCCCCTGGCAGGTCGACACGGTGCTCGCGGCCACCGTCGGGTTCCTCGAGCAGGTCCCGTCGGTGATCGCGTCCCTCTACCCGGACCCGGCGACCCCCTAGACTCCGGCCCGTGCAGCTGAACCCGACCGAGGAGGACCGCCTCCGCGTCTTCACCGCGGCGCAGCTCGCGCGCGCGACCCTCGACCGCGGGCTCGCCCTCAACGCGCCGGAAGCCGTCGCGCTCGTCTGCGACGAGATGCACCTGGCCGCGCGCGCCGGCTCCTCCTGGGAGGAGGTCGCCGGGGCTGGCCGCGCCGTCGCGACCGGCACCCCGGTCCTCGACGGCGTCGCGGACCTGGTTCCCGAGATCCGGCTCGAGGTGCTGCTCGACGAGGGCACCAGGCTGATCGTGCTCCGGGAACCGTTCGGGCCCGCAGGCGAGACCGTGCGCTTCGGCGACGGTGACGTGGAGCTCGTGCCCGGCCGCGAGCGCCGGACCCTCACCGTGACGAACGAGGGCCAGCGTCCGGTCCGCGTCAGCAGCCACTTCCCGTTCTGGCAGACGAACCCGTCGCTCGCGTTCGACCGCGAGGCCGCGCGAGGGTTCCGTCTCGACCTGCCGGCGGGCGACTCGCTGCGGTGGGAGCCGGGCGAGACCCGCACGGTCGAGCTGGTCGCCTACGGAGGCGCACGCGATGCCTGAGCGGATCTCCCGGGAGGAGCACGCGCTGCGGCACGGTCCGACCACGGGCGACCGCGTCCGCCTGGGCGACACCGACCTGTGGATCCGGATCGAGGAGGACCTGACCGAGCCCGGCGACCAGGCGCTGTGGGGCTACGCGAAGAACTGGCGTTCGCGGATGACCCAGCGCGATGCCGCGACCGGCGATTCGGAGCTCGATGCGGTCGTGTCTGCCGCGATCGTCGTCGACCCGCTGCTCGGTGTCGTGAAGGCCGACATCGGGATCAAGGACGGGCGGATCGTCGGGATCGGCCGCGCCGGCAATCCCGACATCACCGACGGTGTCGACCTCACGATCGGCCCGAACACGTGGCCGATCCCGTGCCACGGGCTCGATCGCGACGCCCGGCGTGATCGACTCGCACGTCCACCTGCTGTCGCCGCGGCTCGTGCCGGTCGCGCTGTCCGCCGGCGTGACGACCCTCATCACCGCCGGGTTCGAGGAGCCGCCGTCACGGATGTGGTCGACCCTGCGGTCGTTCGAGCACCTGCCGGTGAACGTCGGCCTGCAGGCGAGCGCCCGGACCGACGTGCCCGGCGGGCTCGACCCGGTGATCGAGGCGGGTGCGATCGGCCTGAAGATCCACGAGGACTGGGGCGCGTACCCTGAGATCATCGACGCGACCCTGCGCGCCGCCGACGCCCATGACGTCGCGGTCTGCATGCACACCGACGGGCTGAACGAGAGCACCGAGCTCGAGGGCACGGTCGCGGCGATCGCCGGCCGGACGGTCCACGCGTACCACGTGGAGGGCGCCGGCGGCGGCCACATCCCGGACCTGATCGGGCTCGTCCGCGAAGCGAACGTGATCTGCTCATCGACCACCCCCGGCCTCCCCCTCGGCCCGGCGGGAGCCGCCGAGCACGTCGACATGATCCTGATCGTCCACGAGGGGAACCCCGGGCTGCCCGAGGATCTGCGCGCGGCGGCGGAGCGCGTCCACCCGGCCTCGATGGCCGCCGAGGGGCCGCTGCACGAGCTCGGTGCGATCCAGATCGTGAACTCGGACTCGCAGGGCATGGGACGGATCGGCGAGACGATGCGCCGGACCTTCCAGCTCGCCGACGCGATGAAGGCGTGGCGCGCGACCGAGGCAGGCACGGGATGGGCCGAGGCGCCCGTGGTCCGCCGCGAGCGCCGCGCACCCGGGGACGGCGGGCCCGACGACAACGAGCGCGTCCTCCGCTACCTCGCGAAGATCACCGCCGATCCGGCACGGGTCCACGGGATCCTCGACGAGGTGGGCACGCTCGCCCCGGGCAGGTGGGCCGACCTCGTCCTGTGGGCGCCGACGCACTTCGGCGTGAAGCCGGCGATGGTCTTCAAGGGCGGTGTCCTGGCGTGGTCCGCCCACGGCGAGGGCAATGCCAGCGTCCACCTGGCCGAGCCGACGCGCTACGGACCCGACTGGGGCGGCAGCGGGGTCGCAGCCGGGCCGCTGTCGATCACGTTCGTGTCGCAGGCCGGGCTCGAGGCCGGGGTCGCGACGTCGCTCGGCACGAGCCGGCGCGTGGTCGCGGTCCGAGGCACCCGAGGGATCACCCGCGCCGACCTCGTCGCGAACACCGTCGTGCCGACCGGCCTCGAGGTCTCCCCCGACGACGGCACCGTCACGATCGACGGCCGGGTGCTCGCCTGCGAGCCGGTGACGAGCGTCCCGCTCTCGCGCCGCTACCTGCTCGCCTGAGCCGGGGTCTCGAACCGCTCGCCGGGGCCGAGCGTCGCGGTCTCGCCGTCGCGCCGCGTGATGACCTTGCCGAGCCCGACGACCTCCCAGCGCTCCCCATCCCCGACGATCGCGGTGTGCTCGTCGATCCCGACGAACCACGCGCCGTCGGGCAACCGCGACGACATCCACCACGTGAGCCCGGGGAGCTTCCGCACACGATCCCAGTGCACGCCGAACGACACGTGCGGTACGAGCCCGAGCCCGAACCGCCACGACGTACCGGCTCCCTTCGAGGGGTCGCGCGCGCGGCTCGCGACCATCGCCCCGGCGCTGCATCCCGCGTAGACCGCGCCGCGGTCGAGCGCGCGTCCGATCGCGTCGAACAGCGGCGACCCGGCGAGCACCTCCGCCAGGTGCGCGGGCTTGCCGCCGCTGAAGTAGATCATCGACGCCGCCTCGACCCGGTCGACGTACCCCGGCTCGTGCGCGTCCTCGTGCCGCTTCACCGGCACGAGCTCGGCCGGGACCCCGGCCTCGGCGAAGTGCTCGAGACCCATCCGCGCCCAGCGGTCGAAGACCGCGTCGCCCTCGGTCGCGCTGGCGGTCGGCAAGATCGCGACGCTCCCGTCGCCGACGGCACCTCCCAGGAGCCGCCGCTCGGGCTCGTGGGTCCACGACTCGAACTCGCCCGACCCCAGCAGGAAGAAGGTCCGTGCCATGTGGAGGCACAGGGTACGCGGCACGCACGCGGTGCGAGAGGATGGCCCGGACACGATGGGCAGGGAGGTGACCGGATGAAGACGCTGATGCGGTCGGTCGAAGGGGCTGAGGTCCACCTCGACGGGGTGATCGCGCTCGACGTACGCGGCCACGACGTGACCCTCACGAACGGGGGGGCGCTCCGCGTGAACGCCGAACGCGACGTGCGGATCCAGCAGGGCGGCTGCGGACCGGTGCAGGCCGGCGGTGACGTGGAGATCCGCGAGGGAGGCTGCGGGCCCGTCAGGGCCGGCGGCGACGTCACGATCAGCGAGGGAGGCTGCGGCCCGATCCGCGGCCGGGTCGTGACGGTCGGGGCCGGCGCGACGGCTGGACCGGTGATCGCCGATCACGTCACCGTGGAGCCGGGCGCGACGGTCGGCCCGCAGTTGCCACGGTCGACCGCGGTCGGGATCGCGATCGGCGGAGCTGCGGGCGCGACGCTCGGCCTCGTCGCCGGGCTGCTCCTCGGGCGCCGCCGCTAGTCCTCGGCGAGGGGTGTGGCGGGCAGCTCGAACGTCGCCGACGTGACGCGGCCGGCCGCGTGGCGACCCCCACGGTCCCGCGGCGTCGGCGCCGGGACCTCGCCACGCCGGGCCCGCCAGGATGCCACCGCGATCGCCCCGAGCCCGACGATCGCCCCCAGGACCCACCACGCGACGTTGACGTACGGGACCAGCCCGACCACCGTCGCGACCGACCACCCTGCCATCACGGCGCCGATCCGCGACCGCGGTTCGCGCACGATCAGCCGGCCGATCCCCCAGACGACCGCCGCCAATCCGACGAGCCACACCAGCCCGAGCCCGAGCAGCAGCGCGAGGCCGAACGGGAGTCCCACGACCGTCGCCGTCGCGACGAGGCCGAGCACGGGCACCACGAAGGTGACCAGGAGCCCCCAGCCGATCGACGCGAGCGGCGCGGTGGCCAATGCCCGCCCGACCCCGTCGCCCCCGCGCGGGGCCACGAGGAGCCACAGCAGCGCCGCCAGCAGGACCGAGACGGCGATCGCCGCCGGGGGCAGCAGCGAGCCGAGCGGTTCGAGGGTGCCGCCGAGGGTCCATCGGAGGTTCTGCCGGGAATCCCCACCCACCTGCGCGCCGGCCCCGGCCGAGATCTCCCCGCCGGCGAGCACGCTCCCGGTCACCTGGGCGGTCTCCCCGAGCTGGACCGACCCGTCCACCGCGACGACGTCGCCGCTCACCTGCCCCTGGACCACGATCGGCCCGTCGAGCACGACCACGTCGCCGTCGACCACCCCGAGGATCGTGGCGCTGCCGCTGAACACGACGACCTGGCCCACGACACGTCCCCGCGGCACGACGACGTCGCCGGAGAGCACGACCTGCTCGGCCGGAGCGGGCGGCTCCTTCGGCTGGGCGCCCGCGGCTGCCGGCCACAGGGCGACGACGAGCACGAGGACTGGGAAGACGATCCGGCGCACCGCCGCATCCTAGCCCCCGGTCCCGCCCCACCGAGCCCAGAACCGATGTCGGTGGTTCCGGGTAGCGTTGGCGTGTGCCCCTGAAGGCCTTCTCCCCGGCCGCGCGCGCCTGGTTCGAGGCGTCGTTCGAGGCGCCCACCGACGCCCAGGCGAAGGGCTGGGATGCGATCGCCGAGGGCGACCACACCCTGCTGCTGGCCCCGACCGGTTCGGGGAAGACGCTGGCGGCCTTCCTGTGGGCGATCGACCGGCTGATGACCGAACCGCCGCCCGCGCGCGAGCGACGCACGCGCGTCCTGTACGTCTCGCCGCTGCGGGCGCTCGCGGTCGACGTCGAGAAGAACCTCCGGGCACCGCTCGCCGGGATCGAGCACGCCGCCGAGCGGGCGGGGACGTCGATCGCCCGCGTCCCGACCGTCGGGGTCCGTACCGGTGACACCGACGCGCGCGAGCGTCGACGTCTGCTCCGCGACCCGCCGGACGTCCTGATCACGACCCCCGAGTCGCTCTACCTGATGCTCACGTCGTCGGCACGCGAGAACCTGCGCGGGGTCGCCACGGTGATCTGCGACGAGATCCACGCGCTGGCGGCGACGAAGCGCGGAGCGCACCTGATGCTCTCCCTCGAACGGCTCGAACGGCTCGTCGACCGCCCGTTCCAGCGGATCGGTCTGTCGGCCACCCAGCGACCGCTCGACGAGATCGCACGGTTCCTCGGCGGCTTCGAGGCACCGGGGCGACCGCGCCACGTCCGGGTCGTCGACGCCGGGACGCGCAAGCCGCTCGACCTCGAGGTCGATCGTGCCCATCGAGGACATGACCGAGGTCGGTCGGCGCGTCGACCTCCCCGACGACCTGCGGGCCGCCGCGACAGGACCGGACCGCACCTCGATCTGGCCGTCGATCCACCCGGTGATCGTGGAGCAGATCCGGGCCCATCGCTCGACGATCGTGTTCGTCAATAACCGGCGGAGCGCCGAACGCCTGGCCGCTCGACTGAACGAGCTCGCCGAGGAGGACCTCGCCCGGGCCCACCACGGATCGCTCGCCCGAGAGCAGCGGATCGAGGTCGAGGACGCGCTCAAGGCTGGGTCGCTGCCCGCGATCGTGGCGACCTCGTCGCTCGAGCTGGGCATCGACATGGGGGCGGTCGACCTGGTGATCCAGGTCGAGTCGCCCGACTCCGTCGCGAGCGGCCTCCAGCGGATCGGGCGGGCCGGCCATCAGGTCGGCGCCCCCAGCGTCGGCAAGTTGATCCCGAAGTACCGGGGCGATCTCCTCGAGACGACGGTGGTCGCCGAGCGGATGCTCGCCGCCGACATCGAGGCCACCCGCTACCCGCGGAACCCCCTCGACGTGCTCGCCCAGCAGATCGTGGCGATGACCGCCGTCGAGGAGTGGAGCGTGGACGAGCTCTTCTCCGCGGTCCGGGGGGCGGCGACCTACGCCGATCTGTCCGAGGACGTCTTCCTGGCGGTGCTCGATCTCCTCGCCGGTCGCTATCCGTCGGACGCCTTCGCCGAGCTTCGCCCACGCGTCGTGTGGGACCGGGCGAAGGGCACGGTGCGGGCGCGTGAGGGTGCGGGGCGGATCGCGATCACGAACGGCGGCACGATCCCCGATCGCGGCCTCTTCGGGGTCTTCACCACCGACGGCTCGAGGGTGGGCGAACTCGACGAGGAGTGCGTCTACGAATCCCGCCGTGGCGAGGTCTTCCTGCTCGGTGCGACCGGATGGCGGATCGAGGACATCACCCGCGACCGGGTCGTCGTCTCGCCGGCCCCCGGCGAGCACGGGAAGCTTCCCTTCTGGAAGGCGCCCGGACCCGGTCGCCCCGCCGAGCTGGGCCGGGCGATCGGGCGGTTCACCCGCGAGCTCCGATCGAAGCGGCGCGACGACGCCCTCGAGGCCCTGCGCCGGGACATCGGCCTCGACGCGTGGGCCGCGTCCAATCTGGTCAACTTCGTTGACGAACAGGCCGAGGCGACCGGCGGCGCGGTCCCCGACGACCGCACCGTGGTGATCGAGCGGTTCCGCGACGAGTTGGGCGACTGGCGGATGTGCATCCTGACCCCGCTCGGTGAGCGCGTCCTCGCCCCGTGGGCGCTCGCGATCGAGGCGCGGATCCAGGATCGGCTCGGCCCCGGCGCCCAGGTCCTGTGGTCCGACGACGGCATCGTGATCCGGCTGCCGGAGGCGGTCGACCGGATCCCCATCGAGGATCTCCTGTTCGACCCCGACGAGATCGAGGACGCGGTCGTCGCGACCCTGCCGGGGACCGCGCTGTTCGCCTCGGTCTTCCGCGAGGCCGCGGCGCGCGCGTTGCTCCTGCCCCGACGCCGGCCCGGACAGCGCACCCCGCTGTGGCAGCAGCGGCAGCGCAGCGCCGACCTGCTCGTCGCGGCCGCGCAGCACCCCGACTTCCCGATCCTGCTCGAGGCCACCCGCGAGTGCCTGCGCGACCACTTCGACGTCCCGGCGCTGAAGGAGCTGATGCACGATCTCCGGGCGCGGACGACACGGCTCGTCGCCGTCGACACCGAGCGAGCCTCGCCCTTCGCGCAGTCGCTGCTGTTCCGGTGGGTCGCCGTCTACATGTACGAGGGGGACGCCCCCCTCGCCGAACGACGTGCGGCGGCACTCTCGCTCGATCGCGACCTGCTGCGCGAGCTGCTCGGGTCCGAGGACCTACGCGAGCTGCTCGACCCACGCGCCCTCGCCGACGTCGAGCTCGAGCTGCAGCGCCTCGCCGACGGGCGCCGCGCACGGGGCGTCGACGGCATGCACGACCTCCTGCGCGACCTCGGTCCCCTCACCGACGACGAGCTCGACGCGCGGCTCGAGGGGGACGCCGCGCCGTTTCGCGACGCGCGACTCGTCGACGGACGCGCGATGCGCGTGCGGATCGCCGGCGACGACCACGTGGCCGCCGTCGAGGACGCGAGCAGGTTGCGCGACGCCCTCGGCGTCTCGCTCCCCCAGGGGCTCCCCGGCGCGTTCACGGGTCCGACCGAACGGCCGCTCGACGACCTGGTCGCGCGGTACGCCGGACGCACGCACCGTTCCTGGCGCCGACGCCGCGGCGCGGCTCGGCGTCGGCGCCGATCGCGCGAAGGCGGCGCTCGGGCGGCTCGAGGTCGACGGGCGGGTCGTGCTCGGCGAGTTCCGCCCCGGCGGACTCGAGCGCGAGTGGTGCGACGACGACGTCCTCCGACGGATCCGCCACCGGTCGCTCGCGGCGCTCCGCAAGGAGGTCGAGCCCGTCGACCCGCCGCGTTCGGGCGGTTCCTGCCCGCGTGGCAGGGCGCCGATCGTCCGCGCGGCGGCGCCGACGCGCTGGTCGAGGCGATCGCGCGGCTCCAGGGCACCGCGGTGCCCGCGAGCATCCTCGAGCACGACGTCCTGCCGGCGCGGGTGCGCGGGTCCGCCCCGCCGACCTCGACGCGCTGACCGCCAGCGGCGACCTCGTGTGGGTGGGCACCGGCCCCCTGGGTGAGACGACGGGCGCGTCGCCCTGTTGTTCCGCGACCAGGTCCCGGCCCTTCGTCCCGAGCTTCCTGCGGTCGATGACCGGCCGGCGGGACCGCTCCACGACTCGCTCCGCGGGCACCTCGCGTCGCGGGGCGCCTCGTTCTGGCCGGATCTGGTGCAGGCGGCGGGCACCGCCGACGAGGGCGTGCTGCTCGCCGCGGTGTGGGACCTGGTCTGGGCCGGCGAGATCACGAACGACACCCTCGCGCCGCTGCGAGCGCTCGTCGCCGGCACGGGCGCGAGGCGTCGCTCGGCGCGGACGGGTGCGCGCCCCAGGCCCGGTGCCCTTCGACGGGTCGGTCCCCCGCGGGCGCCGGACGGTGGTCGCTCGTCGAGACGCTCGTGTCCGGCGAGGTCCCGCCGACCGAGCGGGCGCACGCTCGCGCGGCACATCTGCTCGACCGTCACGGAGTGGTCACCCGTGAGGCGACCCTCGCCGAGGCCACGCCGGGAGGGTTCGCCGGCGTGTACCCCGTGCTCAAGGCGATGGAGGAGGCCGGGAAGGCCCGCCGGGGTTACTTCGTGGCCGGCCTGGGGGCCGCGCAGTTCGCGATCCCGGGTGCGATCGACCGACTCCGGGCGCTGCGCGACGCCAGCCGCCGCGACCCCGTCGTCGTGGTGCTGGCGGCGGCCGACCCGGCGCAGCCCTACGGCGCCGCGCTCCCGTGGCCCGCCAGCGCGGGGCGACCCTCGCGTACCGCCGGCGCCTATCTGGTGCTCGCCGATGGCGCCGCCGCCGCCTTCGTCGAGCGGGGCGCCAAGACGCTCACGACCTTCGGCGGGAGCGACCCGGCGGTCGTCGCCGACGCGCTCGCGAGCCTCGTGAAGGACGGCCGCCTGCGGCGGATCGAGCTGCGCCGGATCGACGGCGTACCCGCCCCCGAGCATGACCTCGCAGAGGCGCTCCGCGTCGCCGGGTTCCTCGACGGCTACCGGGGGTTGACGCTGCGATCGTGACCGGTCACGCGTCAGCCGCCGCCTGGGCGGCGTCGAGCGTCGGGAGCCACGCGAACGCCCCGCAGTCGGTGAGGACGCGGCGGGCTTCGTCGAAGGTGGGGCGTGGATCGATCCCCGCCCGCGACTCCGCCTGCGCCAGGTCCACGAGCGTGCGGCCGCGTTCCATGCGAACCCCCAACCCGTCCATGCGCTCGATGCTCTGCCGCAGGAGCCGAACCGCCTCGTGGGGATCGTCCGAGAGGAGGCCGTCGATCGCGAGCCCGAGCGCGAGGGCGTGGGGCGACGTGCCGTGGGTGGCCGGATCGCGGAACGTCGCCGCCTCGTCCCTTCGGTCGAGCGTGATCAGCGTCCGCACTAGGTAGAGGAAACCGTCGGCGAACACGTCCACGTGGAGGGCACGGGCCTGCTCGACGCCGGCCGTCAGCTCGCGCACGGCCACCTCGGGATCATCGGTGAGGATCGCGAGCAGGCCACCGTTGAGCCGGAGGCCGATCTCGTTCTGCGGCTCGGGGTTCGCCTCACCGAGCCGCGTCGCCTCCTCGAGCGCCTCGCGCGCCTCCTCGGGGTGGCCGTGAAGGAGAAGCGCGTAGGCGAGCCCGTTCAGCCGCATGCTGCACAGCGGGTCGCTCCCCACGGCGCGGGCCTCCTCCACCGCCTCACGTTGGTAACGCTCCGAATCCCGGAGGTCGCCCGCGATCGCCGCGTTGTCGCCGAGGCTCCCCACGATCCACCCGATGTTCGTGCGGACCCCGGCCTTCCTCGCGAGCTCCTCGCCCTCGAGCAGGATCCGCCGGCACCGCGCGTAGTCCGACGTCCACACCTCGACGATGCTCGGGTAGTTGTTGTTGATCCGGAGCCGGACGTTGAGGTTGCCGCTCGCCTTCGCCAGTCGATACGCGTCCTCGATCGTCGTGAGCGCCTCGTCGCCTCGGCCGAGCATCGAGACGGTGACCGCGAGATCCATCGTGGCCTCGGCGAGGATCACCGGGGCATCCACGCGGGAAGCGATCTCGACTGCCCGCCGCAAGGCCGGCTCCGCCTCGGAGGGGAACCCCCGGCGCCACCGAACCCAGCCGGTCACCCGGAGGGCATCGGCGAGCTCGGCGCTGTCGCCCAGCGGCTCGAGGGCGGCGATCGCGGCGTCGACGTTCGACCAGACCTCGTCGTCATCGCCGTGCTCGAACGCGATCGTCGCGAGCCTCGTCCGCGCGTATCCCTCGCTCGAGCGGTCCCCCGAGGCCTTCGCCAGCGACAGCAGCTCCCGGACCGGCTCCTCGCCCTCCGTGGCGGTCAGCGCGCCGACCTGCACGTTCGCCGTGCGAGCGCGCAGGAGCTCGATCCGCTCGGGGACCGAGACCCCCGCTCGGTCGGCGAGGTCGCACGCCCTGCCGTACCAACGCTCGCCTTCGATCGGCAGCCAGAGGGCCGACGCACGATCGCCGGCCGCGCGCGCCCACCGGAACGCCTCGCGCGTGGCCGTCTCTCGGTCCGGACCTGTCTCGCCCAGTTCGTCGCGGTACCGCAGCGCCTCGAACCGGTGGGTGGCGATCAGCTCGGCGATCTCCTCGGTGCGGTCGCCGGCGCGCGCCGCGGCCCACTCCGCCACCGCCTCGTGCTTCGTCGCCCGCAGGGCCTTCGGCAACGAGTCGTAGGCGCCATCGCGAAGGAGCGAGTGGCGGAACGAGAACTCCGGCTCGTCGCGGAAGCTTGAGGGCTCGTGCGGGACGATCAGCTCCTTCACCCGCAGGCGACCGAGCGCCTCCCGCGCGACGCCGCGGTCGATCCCTGCGAGGGACGCGACCGACCCGAGCCAGAAGGTCCGTCCGATCACCGACGCGTCCTGCAACAGCGCCTTCTCGTCGTCGGGGAGCCCGTCGAGGCGCGCGGCGATCAGCCCCTGGATCGATCGCGGCACGTCGACGTCCGCGACCGTCGCCGCCACCTCCCACCTCGACGCCTCGGTGGCGCGGATCGCGCCGCGGTCGATCAGCATCCGCACGATCTCCTCGGTGTACAGCGGGTTCCCCTCGGCACGGTCGACGATCATCTTGCGGATCTCGTCGGAGATCGCCCCGGGCAGGAGGTCGTCGACCATCTGGGCGTCCTCGTCGGCCGAGAGCGGGTCGAGGTAGATCGACGCGGCGTTGCGCTTGCCCCCGCCCCACGTGGGGCGGCGCTCCAGCAGTTCGGGGCGTGCGAGCGCGACCAGCAGGACCGGTCCTTGGGCCCAGTCGGCCGCGTGCTCGATGAAGTCGAGGAGTCCGTCGTCGGCCCAGTGGATGTCCTCGAGGACAAGGACGAGTGGATAACGGGCCGCCATCCGCTCGAGGAACCGCCGCCACGCCTCGAACAGATCCTCGCGCGAGTGCCCACGCTCGGTGGCGGCCACGAGCGACGCCAGCTGGGGGGCCAGGTCGCGATCGCCGAACAGCTCCTCGACCGCCTTCGCGGTCTTCTCCGCCGCGAGCTCCGTCGGGTCGTCCTCGAGGATCTCGCACTGCGCTTTCACCGCGTCGGCGAGCGCCGAGTAGGCGACGTTGCCGTACGCGAGGCACCGTCCGGCCCGCCAGTAGAAGGTCTGCGGGAGTCCGTCGACGTGGCTCGCGAGCTCCCGCACGAGCCGGGACTTGCCCACCCCGGCAGGGGCGATCAGCGTGACCAGGGCGGGACGCCCCTCGGACTCGACCCGGTGCAGCGTCTGCTTGAGGACCGTCATCTCCTCGTCGCGGCCGATCAGCCGCGCTTCCAACCCGAGCGCCGGCCGCTCGCCGCGGCGCTTCGCCATCACGGACCGCGCGTCCCAGGCCGGGACCGGCTCTGCCTTGCCCTTCAACGCGAGCGGGGGGAGCTCCGCGAGCGTGATCACGTCCTTCACCGCCGCGTACACGCTGGGTCCGACCACGACGTGGCCCGGTTCCGCCGCGGCCTGCAGACGCGCCGCGGTGTTGACCGCGTCGCCGGTCAGCATCCGGTCGCGGGCACCGGTCGTGCGCTCCAGGTCCACGAGGACCTCGCCGGCCTCGATCCCGATCCGCATCGCGAGCTGCGGCTTGCCCTCGGCGGCGAACCCGCGGTTCAGCTCGGACAGGACCGCGAGCATCTCGAGCCCGGCGCGGACCGCGCGCTCCGGGTCGTCCTCGTGCGACCGCGGGATCCCGAACACGGCGAGCACCGCGTCAGCCCATGAACTTCTCGAGGTGCCCGCCGTAGCGTTCGATCTCCTGGGAGAGCCGGTCGAACATCCGCCCCACGACCGACTGGACGATCTCGGGGTCCTGCTCCTCGGCGAGGGTGGTCGAGCCGACCAGGTCGGCGAACAGCGCGGTGGCGAACTTCCGCTCCATCCGGGCCGGCGCGGCCGCGTCATCGACGGGCGCGCCGCAGTGGAGGCAGAACTTCGCGTTCGCAGGGTTCTCCCCTCCGCAGGACCCGCAGGTGCGCATCCGCGAAGCCTACGCCGGTCGACGGCCTCCGGGCCGACCGGGTGTATCGTCCCGCCATGCGTCGCCCCCGCCTGCCGTTCACCTGACCGCGCTCCCGCGTCAGGCTCGCCACCCCGATCGCGGTCTTCCTCGCGATCGAGTTCCTGGACGAGCTGATCTACGGTGTCCGCGAGGCGGCATGGCCGGCGATCCGCACCGACCTCGGCCTGAGCTACCTCGAGATCGGATGGATCCTCACGATCCCGGGCATCGTCTCGATGGTGCTCGAACCGGCGATCGGCCTGGCCGGCGACACCCGGCACCGCCGCCTCCTCGTCGGGGCGGGAGGGATCGTCGTCGCCGGCACGCTCGTGATGGCCGGCACGGCGCCCGCCTTCGCTGTCTTCCTCGCGGCCGAGTGTCTGATGGCCCCCGCGTCGGGTGCGTTCGTGAGCCTCAGCCAGGCGTCGTTGATGGATCTGGCGCCACGGGACCGCGAGCCGAACATGGCCCGGTGGATGGTGGCCGGCTCGATCGGCAACGTGGCGGGGCCGCTGCTCCTGGCCGCCGCGGTCGCCCTGGCCCTGGGGTGGCGCGGCCTGTTCCTCGCGCTCGCCGTCATGACGGTGCCGCTCGCCGTCGCTGGATGGTGGGCACATGCCCCCGCACCGGACGCCGCGCCGACGGCCGAGGCGCACCGACCGCGGCCGTCGGCGCTCCTGGCCGCGGTCCGCGATCGCGAGGTGCTCCGGTGGCTGGTCGCCCTGGAGGCGGGAGACCTCCTCGGTGACGTCCTCATGGGGTTCCTCGCCCTGTACCTGGTCGACGTCGCCGGGGCGAGCGGAGGGATCGGAGGGATCGCGGTCGCGGCCTGGAGCGCCGCGGGCCTGGTCGGCGGCGCGGTGCTCGTCCGCCTCACGCGCAGGATCGACGGCGCCTGGTACCTGCGTGTCTCGGCGGTGGCCTCGCTCCTGGTGTTCCCGGCGTTCCTCCTCGTCCCGGGTCCGGTCGCGAAGATCGCGTCGGTGTTCGTCCTGGGCGTCGTCACCGCGGGGTGGTACCCGATCGCCCAGGCCCGTCTGTTCGGCGTGCTCGAGGGTCGCAGCGGCCTGGCGGTCGCGGTCGCGAGCCTCACCGCCCCGCTCGGCGTGATCCCGCCCCTGGTGGTCGGTGCGGTCGCCACGGCGGCGGGCCTCCAGACCGCGCTCTGGCTCCTGCTCGGGGGTCCGCTCCTGCTGCTCCTCGTCGTCCCCCGGCACGCCCGCGCACCGGACCGGTAGCGGGCACCGATATCCTGCCCGGATGCCCGAAGGCGACACGATCCACCGTGCGGCGGCCGAGCTCCGTGCCGCGCTGGGCGGTGGCCCGCTGACCATGTTCGAGGCGCCGACGGTCCGCGGCCCACGTCCGGCCGCGGGTGCGTCGATCGAACGGATCGAGGCCAGGGGCAAGCACCTGTTGATGCGGTTCGGCGGCGGGCTCACCCTCCACACGCATCTGCGGATGGAGGGTTCGTGGCGGATCCTCCATGCCGATGAGGCCGCTACCGGATCGCCCGTCGCGGTGGTCGCGACCGCGCGCGCCACCGCCGTGTGCCGCAAGGCACCGGTCGTGGAGCTGCTCGACGACGCCGGGCTCCGCCGCCACCCGCGGCTCAGCACGCTCGGGCCCGACCTCTGCCTTCCCGACGTGGACCTCGACGAGATCGTGCGCCGGGTCGACGTCCTGTCCGACCCCTCGACCCCCGTGGGGGTGGCGCTCCTGGATCAACGCCTCGCGGCCGGGATCGGCAACGTCTACCGGTCCGAGGTGCTGTGGGCCTGCGAGCTCGACCCCTTCACCCCGCTCCGCGACGTCGACGCCGACACCCGGCGCGCCCTGTACGCGACCGCCTCGCGGCAGCTCCGCGCCAACCTGGGCCCGGGGCCCCGCCGCACGGTCCCGCAGGGCCTCGCGGTGTACGAACGGGGCGGACGCGCCTGCCTGCGGTGCGGCGAGACGATCCGGTCACGGCGGCTCGGCGAACACGCCCGCACGACGTGGTGGTGCCCCAGATGCCAGACTCGGGGGTGATGGATACCTCGTTCCCGTCGGTGATGGACACCTCCGCCACAGGGACACGCTGGGCGATCGCCACCCCGCACACCGCGGCGACCGAGGCGGGCGCCGCCGCCTTCGAACGGGGGGGCAGCGCGATCGATGCCGCGATCGCGGCCGCGGTCACGCTCGCGGTCGTCTACCCGCACATGTGCGGGATCGGCGGCGATCTGTTCGCGGTGGTCCGGCGCCCCGGGCACGAAGGCGGGGACCTCGTCTCGGTGAACTCGAGCGGGCGTTCGGCACGCGGCGCCGATCCAGCGGCCGTGCGCGAACGCCACGGCGCCGTGATGCCGCTGCGCGGCCCCGACCCGATCACGGTCCCTGGCGCCGTCGCCGGCTGGGATGCGCTCCACCGCCTCGGCGCCCGCCTCCCGTGGGCATCGTTCTTCGAGGCACCGGCGGCGTTCGCCCACGAGGGGGTCACGATGCCCGCCTCGCTCGGCGAGTGGCTCGCCGAGCGCGAGGCCCGCGCCCTGTTCGAACCGGACCCGGGCATGGCGTCGGTCTTCTACCCGCGCGGCGCCCCGGTCCCGGTGGGCTCGGCGTTCCGCAACCCCGCGCTGGGACGGACCTTGGAGGCGCTCGGCGCCGGTGGCGCGGAGGCCCTGTACCGGGGTGCGGTCGGCGCGGCCTACGTCGAGGGCCTCCGCGCCACCGGGTCACCCCTGACCACCGACGACCTCGCGGCGCACGAGGCTCTGATCCTGTCGCCGCTGTCCGCACCGTTCCGCGATCTGCACGTCGCGGTCGCGCCTCCGAACTCACAGGGGTACTCGCTGCTGCAGATCCTCTCGATGATCGAGCGACTCGGCCTCGATCCCGACCCGCTCGGCGCCGACGCCGGGACGATCGCGCGTGTGTTCCTCGTCGGCCTTCGTGACGTCCGCCGTCACCTGGCCGACCCCGACCGGATGACGACCCACGTGTCGACCTTGCTCGACGACGGGCATCTGGCTGCGCTCGGCGACGAGGTGCGTGGCGACCTCGCCTCCCGCGTCGCATCGCCGAAGCCCGACGGCGACACGATCGCGCTCGTGACGGCCGACGCCGACGGTCACGCGGTCTCGTTCGATCCAGAGCCTCTTCCACGGCTTCGGCTCGGGGATCCTGGAGCCCACGACGGGCATCGTCGCGCACGACCGCGGTGCCTGCTTCACGCTCGAACCGGGGCTCCCGAACTCGTTCACGCCCGGCGCGCTGCCCCTGCACACGCTGCTGCCGGCGGTGCTCACCGGCCCCCACGGCCTCGCGGGGGTCGCCGGGACGATGGGCGGGTATCAGCAGGCGCAGATCGACGCCCAGACGATCATCCGGACGTTCGCGCTGGCCGCCACGCCCGGCGAGGCCGTGAGCGCTCCCCGCTGGACGGTCGACGATCTCCCCGCCGACGGCTCGCTCCCGGTCGTGTTCGCCGAGGCCGACGTCACCGCCGAGGCCGTCACCGCGATCGAAGCCGCCGGGTTCGACGTCCACCCCGTCGGCGTCCACGACGAGACGGTGGGCCACGCGCACATGATCCGGGTCACCCCCGCCGGGCTCGACGCTGGTTCCGACCCACGCGCCGACGGTGGCGCGCTCGCCGGCTGATGCCCCATCAGCCCGTCGCGTCGCCGGGGTCCGAGCTCCGACGGATGCGGAGCCTCGTCGCCGACCTCGACGGCATCGTCTGGGAGGCCGACGCCACCTCGATGACGTTCACGTTCGTCTCCGAGGGCGTCCGGGAGATCCTGGGATACAGCCCCGAGGAGTGGCTCGCCGAGCCGAGCTTCTGGGCCGATCGGGTCCACCCGGCGGACCGGGGCGACGTGGTGGGTCGCTTCGTGAAGACGGCGGCGCGCGGAGGTCGGTTCGACCTGGAGTACCGGCTCCTGGCCCGCGATGGCGCGTGGGTGTGGGTCCGCGATCTGGGTCATGCGGTGACCGACACCGACGGGACGCCGGTGCTCCTGCGAGGACTGATGGTCGAGATCACCTCGCGCAAGGCCCTCGAAGAGGAGGCCCTCGACGCGGAGGCACGCTTCCGCCGCGTCGTCGAGCGGCTGCCGGCGATCGTCTACCTCGAGTCGGTCCAGGCCGAGCCCTCTACGCCGGGACGGATGCTCTACGTCAGCCCCCAAGTCGAGACGATCCTCGGCTTCACCCCCGACGAGTGGGTCCGTGACCCCACCGCCTGGGCCCGGCAGTTCCACCCCGACGACCGCGAGCGGGCGCGCGAGGAGTACGAACGGGTGGAGCGCGAGGGCGGGCCGCTGCGCGCCGAGTACCGGATGTACACGCGCACCGGCGACATCCGTTGGTTCCGAGACGAAGCCGCTCTGGTGCGCGACGAGACCGGAGAGCCGCGCTACTGGCAGGGCATCATGCTCGACGTCACGCTCGAGCATGCGCTGCGCGAGCGCGAGCGCGAGCAGGAGCGACGGTACCGCTCGCTCGTGGAGCGGATCCCCGCGATCGTCTACCGCCACGACGTGACCGACCCGTCGCTGCAGACCGTCTACATCAGCCCCCGCGTCGTCCGGACCTTGGGGATCACCTCCGACGCTTGGCGGGCCGATCCGGAGACGTGGCTGCGGCTCGTCCACCCCGACGACCTCGACCGGGTTCGGCGCGAGGCGCTGCGCACCCAAGAGGCCGGCGAGCCGTTCGCGATGGAGTACCGGATGGTCGCGGTCGACGGGAACGTCGTGTGGGTCCGTGACGAGGCGGAGCAGGTCGCCGATGACGACGGGGCGGTGCGGTGGTGGCAGGGCGTCATGCTCGACATCACGAGCCGCAAGGAGGCCGAGGCCCAGCTCACCGAGGCTGAGGAGCGCTACCGGGCGCTCGTGGAGCAGAGCCCCGCGATCGTGTACATCGACCCCGTCGAGGAGGGCCCGACGATCTACATGAGCCCACAGGCCGAGGACGTCTTGGGGTACCCCCCCGCCGAGTGGTACGCCGACCCCGACCTCTGGTCGAAGGTGGTTCACCCCGACGACCGCGACGCGGTGCGCGTGGAGGCCACGGCCGACGCCCGCACCTCCTCGACCTACCGGATGCTCGCGAAGGACGGTCACACGGTGTGGGTCACCGACCGCTCGACGCTCCTCGTCGACGACGACGGGACCCCTCGGTACTGGCAAGGCGTCTTGGTGGACGTGACCGAGCAACACCGCCGCGAGGAGCTCGAGGCGGACCTCGATCGCGAGCGGCTCGAGGCCGAGCGCCTGCGCGCCGAGGACGAGATGAAGACCACGTTCCTCCAGGCGGTCTCACACGACCTGCGGACCCCGCTCGCCGCGATCTTGGGGCTCGCCGTCACGTTGGGACGCGAGGACCTCGACATGGCCCCCGTAGAAGCGCACGACCTGGCTCGGCGGATCGCGGCGAACGCTCGCAAGCTCGACCGGATCGTCGGCGACTTCCTCGATCTGGAGCGGCTGAACCGCGGGGTCGCGGTCCCCGAGCTGGAGCCGCTGGACCTCGCGACGCTCGTGGGAGACATGGTCGCCAGCAGCGAGGTGCTCTCCGGACGCCAGATCACGACCGACCTTGCCCCGGCGGTCGTGAACGCCGACGCCGCGATGGTCGAGCGGATCGTCGAGAACCTCCTCGGGAACGCGGCACGCCACACCCCCCGTGGATCGCGGCTGTGGGTCCGCGCGGAGCCGACGGCCGAGGGCGCCCTGCTCGTCGTGGAGGACGAGGGACCCGGGGTCGACCCCGCCGATCGCGAGCGGATCTTCGAACCGTTCCGACAAGCCGCGACCACAGGAGGAGGCTCGGGCGTCGGCCTCGCCCTCGTCGCCCGGTTCGCCCAGCTCCACCGCGGACGGGCGTGGGTCGAGGAGCGAGTGGGCGGCGGTGCGTCGTTCCGCGTCCTGTTCCCGTGGGAGCCGATCCCACCGACCGATCAGCCGACGGCTGCCGGCTCCTCCGCCGAGAGCCAGGCGTAGGACTCCTCCTCCTGGGCGAAGTGCAGCCGCACGATCGCGTGCAGCCCGTAGAGCACCCGCCGCAGGTCGACGATGTCCTCCGGCGCCGGTCCGTCGGGCGGGAGGTCCTCGATCAGCTGACCGTAGACCCGGGTGAGGTGCGAGATCTCGAGGTGGGCTCGCGCCATCGACGCCATCGGATCCTCGCCCCCGCTCAACCGCGCGACGAGCGGGTAGACGGCCGCCTCCTCTTCCTCCTCGTGCCGCGGGAGCCGTTCCACGAGGAAGACCCTCACGGCCTCGAGCTCGACCCGGAGCTCCTCGGGTGCCAGCAGGTCGAGGCGGTCGGCCGTCCCACGGATCCTCGCCAGCTCGGGCGCGAACTCCCGGTGCTCGCGACGGAACCGCTCCGCCACGTCGGTCGACGGCATCACCCGTCGGCGCCGCCGTCCGCCGCTGAGCGCGCGCAGCGCGTTCGCGATCGCGGCGACGTCGATCAGCTCCTGGATCACGGCGCCGGCGACGGGCGTGAAGGCGCCGAGGGCGCCGAGCCCCATCGCGACGAAGGCGAGGCCCATGCCGAGGAACACGCTCTGCACCGCCACGCGGCGGGTGCGCCGGGCGATGCGCATCGCCTCGACCAACCGGTCGAGCCGGTCCATCACCAAGACGATGTCGGCCGCCTCTGACGACGCGGTCGCTCCCCGAGCGCCCATCGCGACCCCGACGTCGGCAGCCGCGAGTGCCGGGGCGTCGTTCAGTCCGTCGCCGACCATCACGACCACGCCGTGCTCACGCTCCGCCGTGACCGCGTCCACCTTCTCGTTCGGCGCCCGCTCGGACAAGATCCGATCGACCCCCAGGGCCGCCCCGACGGATTCCGCCACGTCGGGGTGGTCGCCCGTCACCATCACCACCCGCGAGATGCCCTCGCGGCGCAGCGAACGGATCACTCGCGGCGTGTCCGGACGGATCGGATCGTCGATCACGAGGGCGCCGGCCACCCGGCCGTCGATCCCGACGAACACGCAGGAAGATCCGTCCAGCATCGTCCGGCGCCGGATGTCGCGCGCCCGCTTCGGGAGGGGTTCGTCCCCCGCCACGAACGCGGACTTGCCGAGCGTCACGGCGCGCCCACCGACCGTGCCCGCGACCCCGGCGCCGTAGCGCTCCCGGACGTCTTCGGGGAAGGTCAGGGCGAGCCCGCGCTCGCGCGCGGCACGGACGATCGCGGTGGCCAGGACGTGCGGCGAGACCTGATCGAGCGACGCCGCCAGACGGAGCAGTTCCTCGGGCCCGTCGTCCGCGAACGCCTCGACGTCGGCGACCTGAGGGACCCCGGAGGTGAGCGTGCCGGTCTTGTCGAACAGCAGCACCTCGCCCCGCGCCAGGATCTCGAGGGCACCGCCGCCCTTGACGATCACCCCGCGCTTCGCCGCCCGGGAGAATCCCCGAGACGACCGCGATCGGCACGGCGAGGATCAGGGGGCACGGCGTGGCGACGACCAGCACCGACAGCGCACGCTCCGGGTCGCCCGACAGCGCCCAGGCGAGACCGGCGACCACGAGCGTGATCGGGATGAAGAGCAGCGCGTAGCGGTCGGCGAGCCGGACGAACGGTGCCTTCTCCTGCTGCGCTTCCTGGACGAGCCGCACGATGCCGGCGTACGTGCTGTGGGCGGCGGTCGCGGTCGCGTGAAGGTCGAACGCCGCCCCGGCGTTCACCGCGCCGGAGCGCACCAACTCGCCGACGGGACGCTCCACCGGACGCGACTCGCCGCTCAGGGCGGACTCGTCCAGGACCGCGTCGCCCTCGAGCATCCCGTCGACCGGCACGACCTCGCCGGTCTTCACCATCAGCCGGTCGCCCAGACGCACCTCGTCGATCGAGATCGTGCCGAGACCGCCGTCCTCGTAGCGGTGTGCCCGCTGCGGCGCCCGTGCCAGCAGGGCCGACAGCTCACGGTGGGCACGCCGGTCGGCGGAGGACTCCAGGAACTGCCCGGTGGCGAGCATCAGCGCGATCACCGCGCCGGCGAGGTACTCCTGCAGCGCGAGCGAGCCCACGATCGCGAGCACGGCGATCACGTCCACCCCCGGTTCCCTGCGGATCGCACCGCGCACCACCGAGATCGTGATCGGGACGGCGCCGATCAACGTGGTCAGCCCCCACGCGACGTTCGCGGCATCGGGCTGCCCCGAGACCCGCAACGCGGCGCCGGCCGTGATGCCGAGGATCGACGCGATCAACCAGAGTCGCTCGAGGTCGGTGCCCTTGCGTTCCATCACGTCCGCCGCAGCTCGCCGCGGAGATGGACCGTGAGTGGGGTCCGCTCGGTGGACATGTCGAGCTGGTAGGTGAGGACGTCGTCGCGGAACGTGTAGCGCCGGATCATGCTGACCACGTCGAGCCCGGTTCGGGTGCGTCCGACGAGGCCGGGCGCGGTCGCGACCTCGAACGCGGTGCCGATCACCGGTCCGTGCGCGATCTCGACCAGCCCGAGCGGGTGCGCGACGACCCACTCGACCTCTCGCCCGACACCCATGCGCACGAACCCCCGCTCGAGGTGGATCGCGTGATGGTCGTCCAGCGACCAGCTGCGCTGCGAGTACGTGAGGTACGTGTCGCCGACGTGGTCGAAGACCAGTTCCTCCCCGTAGTCGAACGGCTGGATCGTGGGGTACTTCCCGTGACCGATCCCGCGCCACGTTCCCAGGAGCCACGCGAGCGGTTCGACGTCGGGGTGCAGCGCGAGCTCCACGAGCCCGACGGTATCACGCACCCATGACGCAACCGGCGCCCGGTCTCAGTCGGTCGGGGGGTCCTCCTCCGGGTCCTCGTCGAGCACGTCGGCGCGATCGGGGCGCTCGCTCAAGATCCGCATGTCGCCGTGGATCACGGTCACCGTGTCCGGCATGTCGATCGTGATCGGGCGGATCGCAGGGAGCGCGGACGCGGGGTCGCCGCGCAGCCGCGCCTGGATGTCGAGCAGCCTGCCCAGCACGACGTCATGTGCGGGTTCCTCGCGGACGCGCTCACGGTTGACCATGACCCTCCCCCGGGTACGACGGGCACGGCTCCATCGCCGGATGCGCATGATATGCCACGGAAGCGTTCCGGTCGATACCTCATCGGACGCAGGCCTTTCGGGTACCGTGGCGTCCATGCGGTCCGTCGCTCGTATCAACACCACTCCTGTCAAGGGGACGTCGCTGCATCACCCCGATCGCGTCGAGCTCACGCCGAACGGCATCCCCGAGAACCGCCGCTTCTTCCTGGTGGACGAGGACGGGAGCCTCTTCAGCGCTCCGGACCTCGGGCCGCTCGTGCGGATCCGCGCGGACCTCGCGGCCGTCGAAGGACGGCTCACGCTGACCTTCCCGGACGGCGCCACGGTGGAGGGGGCCGGAGAGGCCGTCGGCGAGGAGTTGGTCGTCGACTTCTACGGACGTCCGGTCGAGGCGGCGATCGTGGAGGGTCCCTTCTCCGAGGCGCTCTCGGCGTACGCGGAGCGGCCGCTCCGACTGGTGCGCAGCGTTCGACAAGGGGACGGCTCCGACGTGCACCATGTGAGCCTGATGTCCCTGGCGTCCGTGGCGGCCCTGGCCGCAGGCGCGGGTCACGACGGCGACCTCGACGCCCGCCGGTTCCGGATGGACCTCGAGATCGACGGGTGCGAGCCCTACGAGGAGGACATGTGGGACGGCCGTCGGGTGCGCCTGGGCTCGGCCGTGGTCCGGCTCCACGGACAGATCCCTCGGTGCGTGCTGACCACGAAAGACCCCGTCACGGGCCTGAAGGACTTCGACACCCTGCAGGAGATCGCACGCCAGCGCCCACGCATCCCCGGCGACGGCGGGCTGCCGTTCGGGATGTACGCGGAGGTGGAGGAACCGGGCCCCGTGGCCGTCGGCGACGAGGTCGAACCGCTCGCGGACTGAAGCATGGCGAGCCGGGCGGCTACCATCGAGCGGTGCGCGTCACCCGCAGGCTCTCACGTTCCGGCTTCGCCGCGGCCCTCATGGTGCTCGCCTTGCTCACCGCGGCGTGCGATCAGTTCACGGTGGCCGACGCCGGCACGGTGACCGAGACCGAGACGCCGGAGCTGACCCCGGTGCCCACCGAGGATGCCGTCGTCGAGCTCGAGGATTGCCCGGCGGTCGTCACCGAGGCGGGCGCCGCGGTCGTGGACACCCTGCGGCTGTCCGACGGGACGTGCGTGCCGGTCCAGGTGGCCGTCGTCTACCGGTGCGACCCTTCGCTCGACCCGGTCGCGGTGCTCGACCTCGACGGCGACCGTCACCGGTTCCTCGGCGGCCGTTTCGCGATCGGCGTGCCCGTCCTGCCGGCAGATGCTCGGCCGCTCGGCATCAGCGCGCTGGGGCGGATCTTCGAGCTGCCGGACGATCCACGGTGGCTCTTCGTCGAGAGCGGCGGGGGGTTCGATCGGTGGACGGCGCTCCCGCCACTCGGTGCGGTCGGCGCGGCGCCGACGGCACAGCTGATCGGCGACTCGATCCTCGACGGCGCGAGCGACGCCCTCACGGCGCGGCTACCGGAGTGGTCCCTCGCGATCGACGCCGAGATCGGGCGGTCCACCTCCGGGGGGGCGACCGTGGCGGAGTCGCTCGCGCCCCTCGTGGCGGACCTCGTCGTGATCGAGCTGGGGGTCAACGACGTCGATGCCGACGCGACCGCCGGCTACGCGGACCGGATCGTGACGACCGCCACCTCGGCCGACGGCCTCCTGTGGGTCAGCGCGCATGGACCGAACCCGGAGACCGACGCGGTCAACGAGGCGATCGCGGCCGCGATCGGCCGGGCGCCCCACGCGGCGGCCGCTGACTGGGATGCCGAGGTCCCCCCCGAGGCGCTCTCGTCCGACGGCGTCCACCTGCTCGACGGATCGGGCGCCGCGTTCGTGGACTTCCTGGCCCCGATCATGGAGGCGTGGCACCTGGCCGCCCTCGGACGCGGCGCCGATCGCTGCGGCGCGCAGGTCGCCGCCGCCGCGTAGCCCCACCGCGGTCGGGTCGCCACGAACGCCTCGACCGGTCTACGACTCGTGGCCGGCTGACGCCGCCGATGGTCTCGACGCGAGCGACACCGGGATGAAACCACATTGACGTCGCCGGGCCATCGGCATGACACGCCGAGATGTCGACACATGGAGTAGCCAACACGGAGCCCGAGGGTCGTGAGGCACCCGGGTGCGCATCCCGGGAGGAGCTGGTCCCCGAGTGGCTCCGAGGAACAGACCCGGGCGCGGGCGTCGTCCCCGCCCGGGTCGCTGTGCGACTAGGGACCGAGGACGGCGATCGCGTCGACGTCGATCCGTGTCCCCGTCGCGCGCGACCGCTTCGTCCCCGTCACGCGGACCTCGACCTCGTGCGGCGTCGAGGGGTCGAGCCCTGCTCCGTAGGCGAGCCAGCGTTCCTGTCCCGATTTCCGGTAGAGATCGAGCGTTCCACGACGAGAACCGTCCACCCAGATCTCGGCGATGCCCTTCCCCGGACCCCGCGACATGACCAGGGCGAAGGCTCGGTGACCGGCCGGGATCGATACCCGCAGGCTGGCGCCGGCGGTGGATGCGTAGCTCGTCTGTCCGCCGAGCGCCGCCGAGGCGGTCGCCGTCGACCACGTCCCGGTCCGCGTGATCCACGGCGACGACTCCTGCGCGTATCGCAACACGAATGCAGACGCGACCGCCCAGGGCCCTTCCTCGCCAGACCCCGTGCTCCCACGGACCCTGAACGTGGCGGGGAGCGCCGCAGCGTCGATCGTGAGCGTCTTCGTGAGCGACGTCGCCGGAGACATCGCGACCGGGTCGAAGATCGAGCCGTCGCTGCTGCGCTGGAGGGTGAAGGACACCGGGGCGTGCGAGGTCGATGCGCTCCAGCGAAGGCGCACGGTGGTCCCCCCGGTCCCGGCGACCCGGTTCACCTCGATGGTCGGCTCCGGCGCGGTGACCACCGGGCCACCGGTCGTGGCAGCGACCTGGACGGCCGCGGCCACGTCGAGGGATCCACCGGTCACGCTGGTGCCGGCGAACCCTGGCGACGGCGCTGCCGTGGAGAGGATCGCCTCCTTGAGCCAGGCGGCGGTGGCGTGTGGATGGATCGACGCGAGCAGGGCGGCCGCCCCCGTCACGTGCGGCGTCGCCATCGACGTCCCCTGCTTGCGGCCGTACCCACCGGGGACGGTGCTGAGGATGTCCACGCCGGGCGCCGCGAGGTCCACCGAGGTCGCGCCGAAGTTCGAGAAGGACGCCAGGGCGTCGTCGGGGGTCGAGGCGGCCACGCTCACGATGTTGTCCAGGTCGAAGGCCGCCGGATACATCGGCACCAGGTCCGCATCCTGGTTCGAGTTCCCCGCAGCCACCACCATCAGGACGCCCGCATCACGGGCACGCGCGAACGCGTCGTAGAGGGCCTGGCTCCACGCGCTCCCCCCGTAGGAGTTGTTCGCGATCGTGACGCCCCGAGCGATCGCGTAGTCGATGCACCGGACGATCACCGAGATGGGGGTCGATGCGTTCGGGGCGAAGATCCTCAACGGCATCAGCCGGACGTCCCAGTTCACGCCGACGACGCCGACCCCGTTGTCACCGACGGCCCCGATCGTGCCGGCGACGTGGGTGCCGTGCCCGTCGGCGTCGCTCGGATCGCCGTCACGCCCCTTGCAGTCGGCCCCGTGAACGTCGTCCACCCAGCCGTTGGCGTCGTCATCGACGCGGTTCCCGGCGATCTCACCTGGGTTCGTCCAGATGCGCCCGGACAGGTCCGGGTGCGTCATGTCGAGGCCGGTGTCGATCACGGCAACGGTGACGGTGGACGAACCTGTGGCCAGGTCCCACGCAGCGGGTGCCCGGATCTCTTCCATGCCCCAGAGCGATCCGAACTCCGGATCGTCGGGGATCGTCTCGAGGGCGTCGTACAGGTAGTCGGGTTCCGCGTACCGGACCCCCGGTCGCCCGGCGAGCGCCTCCGCCCACGCCGGCACGTCCCCCGGCACGTCCACGATCAGGAGCCCCGGGGCGGCGAGCTCGTGTCCGGCCCGCGCACCCGCCGCGCGCACCTCCGCCGACACGTCCGCCCGGCGCCCGGGCTCGAACCCCACCAGGACGCGACCCGGCACGTAAGGATCGCTGGTCGCTGGCGCGGCCGACGAAGGCACGATCGCGAGGCCCGCCGTCGCGAGCGCCAGACACGTCGCGGCGACGACCCGCCTGCGGATCCCCCCTCGGCTCGATCAAGGGGGCATCTTTGCACACATGGACAACGGGGGTGGTGAGCCCCGGCGAAGGGACGCTGGGGGAGTCGTGGGGCGGCCAGGACTTGAACCTGGAACCAACAGATTATGAGTCTGCCGCTCTGACCTATTGAGCTACCGCCCCGTTCTCGGTCGCATTCTCCCACCTGAGTCGTGCCGAGCGCTGCTCGGTGAGCTCCGGTACCCGTCGATCCCCGATCAGATGTCTTGACCCGAAACGACGGTCGAGCGTATGGTCGCCCGGAACGAAGTCAGGGTCCCCCGACCTGTCGGCGGCGGATCCTTCATGGGGTCCCGGACGCCGGGACAGGAGGGGGGGGCTGTGACGCGTTTCAGGATGCAACGTGCCTGGCGCTGGATGGGGTGGGCGCTCGCGCTCACCACGGGCATGGCACTGGTCTCGGGGGTGGCATTCGCCGCGTTCCCCGAGACCGATGTGAAGCTTTACACCGGGTGTCTCACATCCGGGGGCAACATCAACTACGTCAAGGAGGGGGATTCCCCGTCCCAGCCCTGCTCCTCACCGAAGCGCGTGGTGAAGCTCAGCGGAGGGGACATCACCAGCCTCACCGTGACCGCACCCCTGACGGGTGGCGGCACGAACGGGGCGCTGTCGATCGGCCTCGACGCTCAGTTCACCCTCCCCGCGTCGTGCACGGACGGACAGGTGCCCAAATGGGACCAGATCAGCGAGCGCTGGGCCTGTGGAGACGACGACGACACCACCTACACCGCGGGAACAGGACTCGATCTGTCCGGTGGGGCGTTCTCGGTGGAACCCGCATACCGGCTCCCGCAGGGATGTAGCGCCGGACAGATCGCCAAGGCGAGCGGAGGATACTCCGAACACATGGGACTGCGCCTCGCTCGCGAGCGGATCGGTCGTCGAAGCGAAGCAGACCAACTTCTCGACGGGCGACGGCATCCCGGACGACTCAGTCTCCCGCGCCTACGTCACCCTGACGCTGCCCGCCGGGGCCTACATGGTGATCGGCAAGGCGGTCATCGACGAGAACGAGGACGATCGCGGGTTCGTCCTGACGAACGGCGTCGGCTGCGACCTCGTGGACGACACGGTCATCAAGGACACGACCGCGTACGAGCTGAAGGACTCGAACGACGGACAGGGCATCAACACCAACCCACTGACGGTCGTCGGCATCTCCGACGGCGGCACGGTGACGTTGCAGTGTTACGCGTCTTCTGACGTCGACCTCGTGTCGGTCAAGTTCGGCAAGCTCGTGGCCATGAGGGTCGCCTGACGCGAGGTGGCTCAAGCCGACGACGGAGGGGCCGGTCCTCGGACCGGCCCCCCTGCGTTCCCGGTACGGACCCGAGGACTCAACCGAACTCGGGCAAGGTGTCCATCCCGGCGTCCTTCGCCAGCCGCTCTACGATGCCACGCAGCTCGAAGAGCGCCGCCTCGTCCAGGGCCGGCCGCTCGAACGCGTCGACGAGCTCGTTCGCACGCTCCTTCGCGCGCGTCCACGTGTCGGTGGCGCCGCTCGAGACCCACCCTCGGTACGAGTCGCGGTCGATCACCTTGGACGGCACGTACTGCTCGAGCGGGAACAGGTCGCGGGTCGCCTTCTGCTTCAGGAAGTCGCCCTTGAAGTCCAGACCCTCGAAGAACTCGAGCGCGAGGGTCTCGGTCCGTGGGACGACGCCTTCGAGCAGGCGTTTGGCCATCGCGATGTTCTCGGCGTCGAGCACGAGCTTCTCGGGGCTCTGGCAGCCGGTGAACTCCATCATCCCGGCGCCCGAGATCATGTCGACCCCGGCGAGCGCGCCGATCACGGCCGAGATGCCGCTCTCCATCCCCGACTGGGCGTCGACGATCTTCGCGTCGCTCGTGCCCAGGTAGGCGTGGGTCGGGAGCCCCAGCGCGTGGCCGACCTGCGAGTAGGAGGCGTCGATCATCGCGGTCTCGATCGCGCCCATCGGCGTCGTGCCCTTGCGCATGTCGAAGATCGCGGGCGCGCCGCCCCACACGATCGGTGAGCCGGCCTTCGCGAGCTGGTGGATCACGACGCCGCTCAGGCACTCGGTCGCGTGCTGCGTGATCGAGCCGAGCAGGGTCACCGGACCCGCCGCACCCGCCAGGGGCATCGACACCATCTCAGCCGGCACCCCGGCCCGCGCGAGCCCGATCAGGTTGCCGGCGCCGAACGAGCTCCAGATCAGCGGCGGCGAGGGGCACACGTCGAACACGGCTCGCGGCCGCGCGGCGAGCTCATCGCGACCGCCGACCATCGTCGCGACCATGTCGAGCATCGCCTCGAGGTTCTCGACCCCGAACGAGCCTGTGACGACCGGCTTCGTCGACATCGACAGCACCACGTACAGCCGCCAGAGGTCCGCGACCTCCTTCGGCACCTCGTCGCACACGACCGCGGTGGACTGCGCGTCGATCTGCGGCAGGGACTCCGCGATCTTCACGATCCGCACCAGGTCAGACGTCACCGCCGCGCGGTGGGTGTTGGTCTCGGGGTCGAGCACCTGGACCGCCGACGACCCGGGATCGAAGTGCACCCGTCCGTCTCCGTAGACGACCTTGGGTTCCCCGAACGCGTCGTGGACCGCGAACGTGTGCGGCACGGTCCCGAGCACCCGGTCGACGACGGCGTCGGGGATCTTCACGACCTCGCGCATCTCGTCGACGCTCGCGCCGGCCTCGGCGAGGAGGGCACGCGCCTCCTCGGACTGGACCTTGACGCCCGTTTCGCGCATCAGGTGCCGCGCTTCGTCGATCACCCGTGCGACGAGCTCATCGCTCAACAGCTGGAACTGCGGCCTCATGGGGCTCTCCTCCTCAGACCTTCGCGCCGACGAGCTCGCGGGCCGTCGCCACCGCGGCGATCGCGTCCTGGCCCCAGCCGTCCGCGCCGATCTGCTCGACCCACTCCGGCGTGACGGCCGCCCCGCCGACCATGACCTTCACCCCGGGACGCAGGCCCGCCTCGTCGAGCGCGGCCACGACCTCCTTCTGGACGAGCATCGTGGTGGTGAGCAGGGCGCTGACGCCCACGAGGTCGGCGTCGACCTCGCGCACCTTCTCGACGATCGCGTCGGTCGACACGTCGACCCCCAGGTCGAAGACCTCGAACCCGTGCGCCGCGAGCATCGTGCCCACGAGCGTCTTGCCGATGTCGTGGATGTCGCCGGCGACGGTGGCCAGGACGACCCGGCCCTCGATCTCGCGCGCCGACCCGGCCTTCGTCATCTCGGGCTCGAGCACGCCGATCGCGGCCTTCATCGCCTCGCCCGCCAGCACGAGCTGCGGCAGGAACACACGCTCGCAGCTGAACTCCTCGCCGATCACGTTGATGCCCGGCACGAAGCCCTGGTTGATCGCCTCGAGGGGATCGACGCCTGCGGCGACCGCCTCCTCGGCGAGCGAGGCCGCGACCTCCGCGTCACCGTCGATGATGCTCCGACCCATCGCATCGAACAGCTCGTCGCGTTCCACGGCGAACCTCCCTTGTCGTCGAGACACCCAAGCTTCCCCCGTGCCGATGACCGGCGAGCGGACCGAAGGTCTCCTCCCCTGCGGGACGACCCGCGGTCACCCTGGAAGGGGGCCGGGCGGGTCTCCCGGCGTCGTCGGCACCCCGCCTACGCTGGCGGCCGGGACGGAGAGGTGACGGATGCGCACCGTGGCCATCGCCGGGTGGATCGCGATCTTCGCCGCGGCCTTCGTATGGGAGGGCATCGGCCTCGCGAGAGGCACCGAGTGGCCCACGGTCTCGGACATGCTCCGATCGTTCATGGCGTTCCGCGCCGGCCGCGTGCTGATGTTCGCGATGTGGCTGTGGCTCGGGTGGCACCTGTTCATCCGTCACTGGGAGTTCTTCCTTGGGAGCCCACCGCCGGGGAGCTGACGTGGAAGGCGAGCACGCGAGGAACCTGTGGGAGGCGGCGGTGTTCCCGGCGCTCTCTGGCTTCGTGCTCTGCGCCGGCGTGGTCCTGTTCGCGGCCTGGAAGCCGGCACCCCGGCCCGGGCCGTGGGTTCCCTTGGATCGGGTGCGGACCCGCGCGCTCGTGCGTCACAGCGCCGGGTTGACCTGCGCCGGCTGGGCGGTCTTCATGCTGATCGTCGTGGTCTACAGCGAGTGGCTCCAGCACGAGACCCTCGGCATGGAGACCGCGTGGTGGGGAGGGCTCTTCCTGCTGGGGCTCGCGCTCCCGACGTGGGTCGCGCTGACCTGGGCCTTCGACCGGCGCTCGCGTCAGCCCAGGATGCGGGCGTCGCGGTAGCCGGCGGCGAGACCGCCACCCGCCCCGAACCGATCGGGGTGGAACTCGGCGAGCCCGGGGTCGGTGGGATCGCCCAGCACCATCGTGGCGACGTGACGCCCGAGCGCCGGCGCCAGCTTGAACCCGTGCCCGCTCGTGCCCGCGTCGACGAAGACGCCCGGCGCGATCTGGCCGATCACCGGCTGCCAGTCGGGGCTCACGTCGTACAGGCTCGCCCAGCCGCCGGTGCTCTCGACGCCCTCGAGACGCGGGACCCTTCGCACGATCGCCTCGGCGAGCCGCTCGATCTCGTCGGAGCGGATCTGCGTGTCGTAGTCGTCCGGGTCGACCTGCGGCTCGGGAAGCAACGGCCCGACGATGAACAGGTCCTCGCCCTCCGGACGGAGGTAGTAGCCGCCGACGGTGTCGCCGTGCGCGGGCACCGGGTCGACCCCCGCCCATCGGAAGGAGGCCACCACGTGCCGCTCGACCGTGAGCGGCAGGTCGGCGCCCACCATCGTGGCCAACGGTCCCGTCCACGGGCCTGCGGCGAGCAGGATCGAGCCGCACGCGAGACGCTCTCCCCCGTCGAGGGTGAGCGCCCCCGGCTCGACCCCGGTGACGGACCGCCCCAGGTACGCCGTCGCACCCAGCTCGAGCGCCGCAGCGAACAGGCCGTTCGTGGTCGCGTGCGGGTCCGCGTACCCGGCGTGGGGCTCGTACGCCGCCGCAGCGATGCCCTCCAGATCGAACCCGGGCAGCGCGGCCGCGAGCCGCTCTCCCTCCAGCAGCTTCGTCGCGACGCCCAACCCGTTCAGCCGGTCGACCGAGTCGCGCGCACCGTCGACGTCCTGGGGCGGATGGAGGTAGTAGATCCCGGTCCGCCGGTGACCCGCATCCACGCCCACGACCGTCTCGAAGTCCTCGAACATCGCGATCGAGTCGCGGGCGCACTCCGCGAGGAATCGGTTCGTGTAGTAGGCGCGGCACACGGCGCTCGAGGCGCCCGTCGGACCTCCGGCCGGGGTCGTCCGTTCGACGATCGCCACCGAGGCGCCCTGGTGGACCAGATGGAACGCGGCGGCCGCGCCGTGGATGCCCGCGCCCACGATCCCCACGTCGTACGTCGTCACGACTGCCTCCTCGCGGGAACGAGGGTCCCGCTCCGAGCGGGAACGATAGCCCGCGACGGTGCCCGGCGAGCGGCCCTACGATGGCATCGTTCCCGAGGACGGGAGGGACGAGTCATGAACGGGTTCCGAAGCGAGACCGACTCCATGGGCGCGATCGACGTCGACGCCTCCAGGTACTGGGGGGCACAGACCGAGCGCTCGATCCATCACTTCTCGATCGGATGGCCCGGCGTCGACCGGATGCCGCACGAGGTCGTGAAGGCGATGGGCATCCTGAAGAAGGCCGCCGCCCAGGCGAACGTCGAGATGGGCAAGCTCGACCCTCAGCTCGGCGAGCTGATCGTCCAGGCCGCCGACGAGGTGATCGAGGGCAAGCTCGACGAGCACTTCCCCCTGTACGTATGGCAGACGGGCTCGGGCACCCAGAGCAACATGAACGCGAACGAGGTCATCTCGAACCGCGCGATCGAGATGGCCGGCGGTGAGCTCGGGTCGAAGAAGCCCGTGCACCCGAACGACCACGTGAACATGTCGCAGTCCTCGAACGACACGTTCCCGACGGCGATGCACATCGCGGGCGCGCAGGTGATCGTCGAGCGGATGCTCCCCCGCGTACGTGAGCTGCGCGACGCGCTCGCGGTGCGGGCCGCAGGAGTTCGAGGGCATCGTGAAGATCGGCCGCACGCACCTGCAGGACGCGGTGCCGCTCACGCTCGGCCAGGAGTTCGGCGGCTACGTCGCCCAGCTCGACGCCGGCATCGCGCGCGTCGAGATGGCGCTCCCCGGGCTGTACGAGCTCGCGATCGGCGGCACCGCGGTCGGCACCGGGTCTGAACGCCCCGAAGGGCTTCGGCGAAGGTCTGCGCCGGCAAGATCGCCGAGCATGACCGGTCTGCCGTTCGTCGACGCCGAGAACAAGTTCGCGGCGCTCGCGGCCCACGACGGCGTCGTGTTCATGAGCGGGGCGCTGGCCACGCTCGCGGCGAGCCTGATGAAGATCGCGAACGACATCCGGTGGCTGGGCGCGGGCCCGCGCTGCGGACTCGCCGAGCTCGCGCTCCCCGAGAACGAGCCCGGCTCCTCGATCATGCCCGGGCAAGGTGAACCCCACCCAGTCCGAGGCGATGACGATGGTCGCCTGCCAGGTCTTCGGCAACGACACCGCGGTGAAGGTCGCCGGCTCGCAGGGCAACTTCGAGCTGAACGTCTTCAAGCCGGTCATGATCAAGAACCTGCTGCACTCCGCGGTGCTGATCGCCGACTCGTGCCGCAACTTCCGCGAGTTCTGCGTCGAGGGGCTGCAGCCGGACCTGGACCGGATCGGCGAGCTGGTCGGCCGGTCGCTGATGCTCGTCACGGCGCTCACGCCGAAGATCGGCTACGACAAGGCCGCCGAGATCGCGAAGACGGCGCACCACCAGCACAAGACGCTGAAGGAGGTCGCGCTCGAGCTCGGATACCTGAGCGAGCAGGAGTACGACGAGGCGGTCGTCCCAGAGAAGATGGTCTAGGCGGGCATCGGCAACGGATCGCCCGGCTCCGGGCCGGTGGCGACCGGCCGGGACGGGTCGCGGACCCAGTCGGACCACGACCCCTCGTAGAGGCGCGCGTCGCCGAACCCGGCGACGCGCAGCGCGAGGAGGGTCTGGCACGCCGTGATCCCCGAGCCGCACTGCGCGATCGCCGCGTCGCTGCGTACCCCGAGGGCCTCGAAGTAGGCGCGAAGCTCCGAGGGCGTCTTGAAGCGTCCGCGTTCGTCGAGGTAGTCGGTCCACGGGGCGCTCACCGCACGGGGGATGTGGCCGGCGACAGGATCGAGCCGCTCGACGTCGCCGCGGTATCGCTCGGCCGCCCGCGCGTCGAGCACGGGCGCGGATCCGGCGTCGAGCGTCAGGGTCACCGCGTCAGGACCCACGATCCGGTCGCGCGGCCATGGGACGGGGCGGAACAGCGCGGGGTCGCGGCGTGGCATCGGCCCGCGCTCGATCTGGCCACCGTCCTCGATCCATGCGTCGATCCCCCCGTCGAGCAGGGCGACCTCGTGGCCGGTGATCGACAGCATCCACCACAGCCGCCCCGCCACCGATCCCCGGACGTCGTCGTAGACGACGAAGTCCATCTCGTCGTCGAGGCCGAGCGACGCCATGAACCGGGCGAACGCCTCCGGCGTCGGCAGCGGATGCCGGCCGGGTCCGTCCACGAATGGCCGCGACGAGAGGTCCCGATCGATGTCCGCGAAGGCCGCGCCCGGGATGTGCCGTTCCTCGAACTCGCGCCTCGCCACCGTCGTGCTCCCCGTGGGCGACCATCGGACGTCGATCAGCGCCAGACCCGGGTGCTTCAGGTACTGGGACAGCCACGCGGGGGACACGACGGGGCCGGGCAGGTTCATCGAAGCGTCACCACCACGGGCGCGTGGTCGGACGGCTTCCCCTCGCCGAACGTCGGCTTGCGCTCGTCGCGCTCGACGAACACGTCGGCGAGTCGCTCGACCACCGGCGCCGTCCCGAGCGCGAGGTCGATCCGCAGACCCCATCCCTTGTGGAACGCGCCGGCTTGGTAGTCCCAGAACGAGAACGGCCCCGGCACGTCGCCGGCGAACGTCCGACCCAGGTCGGTGAGCCCCCAGTCGAACAGGGCGCGCAGCCGTTCGCGCTCCGGTTCGCTGGCCAGGTTCTGCCCACGCCACAGGTCCGCGTCCCACACGTCGCGGTCGTCGGGCGCGACGTTGAAGTCCCCGGTCACCACGAGCGGCTCGGCCGGGTCGAACGAGGCCGCGAGCCACGCCCGGAGGGCGTCGAGCCACGCGAGCTTGGTCTGGTAGGCCGGGTCCTCCACCCCCTTGCCGTTCACGACGTAGACGCAGACCACGCGGAGGTCGCCGGCGAGCGCCGACAGCACCCGAGACTGCTCGGGGACCGGGTCACCCTCGAACCCGGTCCGGACGTCGTCGAGCCCCACCCGCGACACGATCGCGACCCCGTTGTAGGCGCGCTGGCCCAGCAGGACGCAGTCGTAGCCCGCGGCCGCGATCTCCATCGTCGGGAAGTCGTGGTCCTCGACCTTCGTCTCCTGCAGGCACACGATGTCCGGCTGGTGGCGCTCCAGCAGCGCGAGCAGCCGCGGGAGCCGCTGCCGGACGGAGTTCACGTTCCAGGTGACGAGGCGCACGGGGCCAACGATAGACGAGCGGCCGGGCGCTTCCCCTGTCGCTCAGGCCGTCGCGGCGAGCGCGGCGGCGAACGCCTCGGCAGCGAGGCCCACGTGCGCCGGCCCGAACACGAGCGGCGGTCGGATCTTCAGGACGTTCGAGTGACGCCCCGTCGTACCGATCAAGACACCGCGCTCGCGCATCGCGTCTTGGACCGCGCCCGCGAGGTCCCCGTCGGGCTCCCCCGTCGCCGGGTCGACGAACGCCACCCCGGCCAGGAGCCCGCGACCGCGGACCACCGCCACCCGCGGGTCGCCTGCCGCGGCCTCGCCGAGCGCCTCGCGGAGCGCCCGGCCGGTCCCCGCCACCTGCGCCCGCACGCCGCCCTCCTCGAGCACGTCGAGCACGGCCAGTCCCGCGGCGCACGCCACGGGGTTCCCTCCGAACGTGCTGAAGAACTCGGTCCGGGCCGCGAACGCATCGACGATGTCGCTGCGCGTGAGCACGGCCGCGACGGGGTGCCCGTCGCCCATCGGCTTGCCCAGGGTCACGAAGTCCGGCACGACGTCGAACGCCTGGAACCCCCACAGGTGATCTCCGAACCGACCGTGACCGGACTGGACCTCGTCGGCCACGAACAGCCCCCCGGCCTCGTGGACCCGCCGCACGAGCTCCCGGTGGTATTCGGGCGGCGGCGCGAGGATCCCGTCGCTCGTGAACGCCGCGTCGACGTAGGCCACCGCCAGCTGATGACCGCGGGCGTCCAGCGACGCGAGCGCGTCGTCCAGGTGCGCCGCGTACCGCTCGGCCCACCCTTCTTGGTCCGACCGGTATGGGCCCAGGTCGCCGTCGGGCGCCGGGACCGTCGCGACGTGGTCGGGCCGCTCGCCGCCGGGCCAGATCTCCGGCGACAGGTCCGCGATCGCGGCCGAGACCCCGTGGTACGCCCACTCGGTCACCACGGCGCCCCTGCGGCCCGTCACCGTGGTCGCCAGACGCCACGCCAGGTCGTTCGCCTCGCTCCCGGAGTTCACGAACATGCAGACGTCGAACCCCTCGGGGAGCGTCGCGAGCAGCCGCTCGGCCAGCGCCACCGGCGCCTCGTGCAGGTACCGCATGTTCGAGTTCAGCAGGCGCGCCTGCCCCGAGATCGCCTCGACCACGTGCGGGTGGGCGTGCCCGACCGACGGCACGTTGTTGTACGCGTCCAGGTACGTGTCGCCGGCCGAGTCGATCAGCCACGGCCCTTCACCGCGGACGATGTGGAGCGGGCGCGTGTACGTGAGCGGCGAGAGCGCCGTGCCCAGCACCCGCAGCCGCCGGGCGTGGACGTCGGCGTCGGCCGACCACGACGGCCCCGCGGGCTCGCCGCGCACGCGGCGCCGGGCCTCCTCGGGGCCGAGCCGCGAGAGCTCCTGGAGCATGTCCCACGATTCGTCGTCGACGCCGGCGATGTAGTGCACGTTGTCGGGGAAACGCCGCGCCCGCCACGCCGAGATCAGCACGTTCTGGCTGAACCGGACGGCGAGCAGATCCGGGAGCAGATCGCGCTCCTCGTCGCTGAGCGCGGTGACGCGCTCGTACCCCTCCAGGAACGCGACCATGGCCCCCCACGGGTCCGGGCGGCCGGCGATCGTGCTCGCCGCGGCGCTCGCGACGTCGATCACGAGCGGCGCGAACGTCATGTCCCCGAAGTCGATGATGCCGGTGATGCGCCCTCCGTCGTCGACGAGCGCGTTGTCCACAGTCAGGTCGTTGTGGATCGCCTGGGCACGCAGGCCCGGCAACCGCGGCTTCACCTCACGCTCGAACCGGTCGAGGACCGCCGCGGCCAGGTTCCGGCGGAGCGGCTCGTCGATCTCCGTCAGGAACGGACGCAGGTCGCTCGCGTGCCGTGCGTCCCACAGCAGCGGCCGGTCGGCCGCCGGGTGGAAGAACCCGCGCATCGCCCGCCCGAGGCGCGCGAGGGTCTCCCCCCAATCCCGCATGGCGTCCGACGACAGCTCCGCGGGGTCCGCGTGCCGCCCGTCCAGGAACTCGAACACGCGGACCAGGTGCGGCACGCCCGCGTCGTCGTCGACGGTGGTCCACCAGCCGCCTCCGGCGAGCCGCCGCGGCAGCGCGACCCGGAGTCCCGGGTCGACCCGGTGGACGTGCAGGACCGCCTCGGTCTCACACTCCACGACCGCCTCATGCTCGGCCGCGTTCGAGATCTTGATCAGGAACCGCCCCTGCTCGGGATCGTCGATCCGCAGGTTCTGGTCCCGCTCGGCGTCGAGCGGCGTGAGCGGCCCCTGCAGGCCGAACGCCGCCGCCGCCGACCTGATCGCGTGGTCGGCCACCCGCGGCGGCGGCGCAGCTAGCACTCGATGGGCCTCGGTCATCGCGGGCAGTATCCCGCAATGAGAGGGGCCGGGCCTTGCGGGCCCGGCCCCTTCGGCGCTTCCCGGTCGTCCCCGTTCAGGGGAGCCAGGACCGGATCGCTACGGCAGGCTGCCAGCGGTGTGGCAGTTGATGCAGAGCAGGTCCGGGTAGTCCTTCAGGAGATCCTGGAAGGTGGACGTGTGCGGGAAGTCCGTCGACGTTCCGTCGTTCGGGTTCCCGTGACACGCCGTGCATCCGGTCGGGTGGTTGTGGAACGTGCCGCCGTACTCCGAGGGGGTCGCCTCGTCGTGGCAACGGCCGCACCAACGCGCACCGTCGTGGTTCGAGGCGTCCATGCCCCAGCTCTCAGGGCCCTGTGTCCACGTGTGGTTCGGGTACGCGGACAGCAGCTTGTACCCGTAGGTGTACGCGCTCTCACCCTCGGTGTCGGCAGCCGTCAGGTACGAGCACCCGGTGTCCAGGGCGTTCGCGACGACGGCCGGGCCGGCCGCGAGGCACGCGGTCCAGGCTTTCTCACCGGCGGCGTTCGTGCTGACGTCCAAGTGGAGGTACCTGAGGTTGCGACCCGCATAGATCGGTGCACCCTCGGCCCAGGCGTCGACGTCGTTGAGGTTGTCGCCGTCGGCCGTCGTCCGGAACCCGCCGTTCTCGCTGTTCACCAGGCGACCGAAGTCACCGTGCGGCGTGTGGCAGCTACCGCAGTACAGGCCGCCGGTCGTGTCGCTCACCGTGCCGGGACCAGCGGGACCTTGGTTCGCCGTCCAGCCGGCCGCGTTGAAGCCGCTGTAGGCCCAGCCGGCGTCGTTGATCTGGGTGATCGTCGAGTACGGCGTTCCGGCTGCGCTGGCACCCAGGGTGTGCGCAGCCAGTTCGGCACCGCCGGTCACCTCGTACGAGCCTCGCTCAGACGTCGGCGCCTCGACACCCGGGAAGCCGGGATTGATCGCCGTCATGTCGGCCGGCGGGTTCAGACCGCTGATCGCGACACCGATCGTGTGGCAGGTCTTGCAGGTCGCCGTGACGCTGTTGTCAGCGAGGAGCGAGTACCCAGCGCCGGGTGCGTTGTGCACGGTGTGGCACTGGAGGCAGTAGTCCGTCGTGCCCGAGTAGCCGCCGTGCGGTTGGACCCGACCGGTGAGGGTCTGACCGTCCCTGTACGGGTCGACCGTCACGGTCGCACCCACCGCTGCCGCGGCGTTCACGGCCATGGTCGGGACGTCGGACGAGGCCGAGGCCCCGCCGGTCCACATCACCCGATAGTAGTAGGCACCGTCGGTGCCACCGGTGAGCGCACCTGAGGCCGCGTAGTCGACGCTCGTCGGACCGCCCACGACCGTCATCGAGCTCGCCCCGAACACGAGGTTCAGCGCGTCACGGACCGTGTTCTGCGGGTTCACGACGGGCGGGACGACCGGGATCGAACCCGACCCAGCCAGCGTGTAGGTGCCGCTCGCGGGGATCGAGGTGATCGTGACGGTCACCCACTGCACCTCGTGCTGGACGCCGACGGGGTCACCAAGCTTCGGCGCGTTCGGCGGGATCGGGCCGCTCTGCCCTACGTCACCGATCGTCGTTGGCGGGGCAGCCATGGCTACGCCGCCGAGTGCGAACAAGACGAGCCCGACCAGGGTGAACACGAACAGGGTCCGTGTGATCCCCTTGCCATGCATCTTCTTGCTCACCTCCTCTCAAGAGAAGAAATCCGGGGGGTTGGTTCCTGTTCGTTCAGATGCGGGGCGGCGCCCTCCCTTCTGTCATATCTCCTGACATCATGGCCGAAGGATAGGGGGCGACCTAGGGGCAGCAGAGTAGGCGATGGTCCCTTCCTGGTTGGGACTTCTCGGGACCATGGCCCGGGGCGATTCCGGACCTTGTCACTCTGCTATATCCCGTGACAGCGTTGATGCCAGTTCCCCGGAGGGCCGAACGGCCTTGTCGCAGGCTCCCTCACGGCCCCTCGCCCGGAGCGCCCCACGACCTAGGGTGTGGGCAGGATGATCCGTCCACGCCGCCTCGTGCCGGTGACCCTGGCCGTCGTCAGCCTGGCCGCGGTCGGCTTGGCCCTCGTCCCGGCCTGGAGCCAGGTCTCCCCCCCGGCGAACCCCCACGGCGACTACTCGGCATCCACGGACACCTGCGAGACATGTCACGAGCCACACCAGGCCGCATCGGATCGTTGGCTCCTGACCCAGACCGAGGAGACGCAGGTCTGCTACTCCTGTCACGACGGGACGGGCGGCGTCTCCGACGTCAGGTCGGAGTTCGGCGACGGGACCGGCCCCGGCTCGCGCCACCCCGTCCCGCTCGGCCTCATGGCGTGCTCCGACTGCCACACGCCGCACAGGACACCCGCCGAGAGCACGGTGCTGCTGCGGACCGGGTGGGACGGTGACTACCACTACTCGCCGCCACGGCCGGACGGGACGCCGCTCGGGAACGCCTTCTGCTACGCCTGCCACGACGCGCTCTCTCCCCTGCCGGCGCCGAACGGCGCGCACGACGCGTTCGAGACCTCGGTGCACAACACCGACATCGACGTGCCGTTCCCGGCCTCAGGATCCGAGATCAAGTGCCTGGCCTGTCACGAGCCCCACGGCTCCGATCAGCCAGCCCTCGGCATGCAGGGCAAGCCCGAGGAAGCGGCGTGCCTCACCTGCCACACCACGACGACCCCGAACACGTCCGGCGGGACGACGCCTCCGTGGCCCGAGACATGGCCGGGAAGCGACATCGTGACCTCCTTCGCCACCCCCAACGACACGTCGACGGCCGACGGCAACGGGGTGCGGATCTTCCACCATCCGATCGCCGAGGCGGAGCAGGCAGGGGGCACCCGGCGGGCCGAGTGCTCCTCGTGCCACAACTCGCACCTCGTGGACGCCGCCGACACCGCGACCACGAGCAAGATCTCCGACCCGGCGAACGTCCGCTCGCCGCTGTCCGAGCTCTACGTGACCTGGGACACGACGATGGGCTACATGAACGCCGGTCCCGAGATGACGACCTTCTGCACCCGGTGCCACGTGTCGCCGGCCACGACCGCTCCGATCGCCGCGGGGACGTTCGTCCCGTTCGACATCGCGCTCGTGAACGACACCGCCGTCGATGCGGACGGGCGCACCCACGACGGGTTCACCGCGGCGGAGTGGGCGGCCGACAGCCCGCACGCAGCCGCAGGCCTCACCTGCACGGCGTGTCACGACTTCCACGGCTCGACGAACGCGTACGTCCTGCGCGAGCGGATCGACGACTTCGACTCCACCGCGGTCACCGCGACCACCGGGTTCACCGCGCTCGACACCGCCGCGGACCGGACGGCGATCCAGGGGTTCTGCCTCTCGTGCCACCAGGATCGCGGCACGGGGCACGGGGGCAACAACCTGTGCACGAAGTGCCACTCCCACTCGAGCGGGCGGCTCTGAACAGCCGCTCCTAAGGTCCTCATGACCCCCACACCCGCCCAAGGCCCCTCGCGTGGCCGGTCTTTCGGCCTCTGCGCGCCTGCCTGGGAGCACTACGGTGACGGTGAGATGGACACGCCGCCCCGTGGTCCCGTTCGTACGATCCGAACCCCTGACCTGCGTGTTCGCTCGGGCGCCCCAGAGGACCCTAGGGTCCTCGCCCTAGATGTCCTAGGGTCTCCAACCCCCAACCCTCAGGCGTCGAACCGAGGAGCGCTAGGGCCTCGGCCCGAGGCGGGATTAGGTACAGCGCAAGCCGTCCTAGGGTTGTCGACCCGATGTGAGACAGGTCTCAGCGTCCTTAGTGTGAGCCTCAGAGAACACACCCCGACCGGACAAGGGGGTAGGAACGATGAGGGCTCACGCAGCGCAGCACACGGCACACGACCGGATGGTCGGTTCGGAACTCTGGATCCTCGCGATGGGGACGATCGTCCTGGGCTTCGGGGCGGTCCTGCTCCTGGTCTGGGACCCGCGGGCTCTCGTGCTCGCCCTGGGCGTCGGGATGATGGCCGTGGGGACCCGGATGGCGTTCACCCGGGTGAAGACCCGCGAGCACGTCGAGGCCGAGGCGAGCTCCGCGGTCGCGAGCACCGGGCTCGTGATCGCCTCCGTCGCGGTCGCCCCGCTGATCGCCTTCGCGGTCCTGTGGGCCGGGGTGCTGGTCCTGCTGGGCGCGATGTGGGTCCTGAGCGCGATCGGGATCATCTAACCGCACAGGTGTCCGGAAACGAAGGGCCGCCGACCCCGCGGGATCGGCGGCCCTTCGGCATGCCGGGAGGCCCGATGCGCCGACACGCCGCCGTCTCGCTGATCGTCGGACTGTGGCTCGTCGCGCTCCCGGGCCTGGCCGCTGCCCAGGGTGCCGCCGACCCCGAGGACATCCCGCCGAAGTTCACCCAAGGCGAGTGCGTCGTCTGCCACGAACAGCCAGACGTCGTGCGGACCGGCGAAGAGGTCCGCGAGGAGCTCCTGGTCACGAGCGAGACGATCGACGCCAGCGTCCACGAGGACCTCGGGTGCGGGGACTGCCACTCGCCGCTCGGCGCGACGATGCACGCGGAGGTCGACCGTGCCGCCGAGTCCTGCGCCGGGTGCCACGAGGACGAGGCCGTCGAGCACACGGCCGGGGCCCACGGGAAGGCGAGTGAGCTCGGTTCCCCTCCGAGCTGCGTCACCTGCCACGGCAACCACGAGGTCACGAAGGCGCAAGGAACCGACTTCGACGAGCAGCTCGCCGAGAAGTGCGCGGCATGTCACACGGCGATCAACGAGCGCGGGTTCGGTGCGAACCCGTTGGGGATGGAGACCCACCTGAGTCGGCCCGATATCGCCTCGTGCGACGACTGCCACGAGCCCCACCGTGTGCTCTCTCCCGACGACCCGATGTCGACCGTCCACCAGAGCAACAAGTTGGAGACCTGCCAGCAATGCCACGACGAGGCGGGCCCGAACTTCAAGGAGATCCAGGTCCACGTGGCGAGCGGACCGCTGCCCGAGGACACGAAGCTCCGCATCGCCACCCTGTGGATGCTCGCGATCTTGATCTTCACCTTCGGCTTCTTCGGGTGGCTGACCGTGCTCGGCATCCGCCACGAATGGCGACACGGCCGCCACCGCCGTCATCACCGCCCGCCCACCTCTGGAGCCGCCCCATGAGCACCGCCACCGTCGAACAGGTCGTCACCACCGCCGAGTCCACCGTCGCCGTCCGCCGCTTCAGCTGGTGGGGCCGCGCCACCCACGCCGTGCTGGCGCTCAGCGTCTTCGGGCTGGTCCTGACCGGGATGCCGCTGCGGTACCCCGACGCCTTCTGGGCACAGCCGCTCTTCCTGTTCTGGCAGACCGAGCGTGGCGCCGTGGCCGTTCACAAGGTCTGCGCGGTGCTGTTCTTCGGGGCCGGCGCGATGCACCTGTTGGCCCTGGCGTACGGGTTCGTCACACGCAGGATCAAGATCACGAAGATCTTCGGTCCCGACTCGATCCTGCCGAACCCACAGGACGTCCGGAACATCTCGCAGCACATCCGCTACCTGAAGGGCGAGGCCGAGCGGCCCGACTACGGACGGTTCGCGTTCTGGGAGAAGTTCGACTACCTGGCCGAGATCTGGGGTCTGCTGGTGATCGGCCTGTCGGGGCTGATCATGTGGTTCCCGTCGCAGGCGGCGAACTACCTGCCCGGCTGGATCGTGAACGCCGCGCTGATCTTCCACGGGTACGAGGCCGTGCTGGCGATGGCGTTCCTGTTCACGGTGCACTTCTTCAACACGCACCTGCGTCCCGAGATCTTCCCGGTGGATCCGGTCGATCTTCACCGGGGACATCCCGCTGCACGAGGTCCAGGAGCGCTACCCCGGGTGGTACCGGCGCCTCGAGGAGACGGGCGCGCAGATGGTCGTGGGCGGCACGCCGTCGAAGATCGCGTACGTCATCACGCTGTTCTACCTGACCGTCGGGATCGGCATCATGCTGCTGGTGATGCTGACGGCGCTGATCGAGGCCGCGACCTTCCTGATCGAGATCGTCGGCGGCTGACGCTCTAGGCCTCGTCGAGGCCGATGATCCCCTTGCGTATCGCGTACTTGACGAGCTCGGTGCGGTCGTGCATCCCGAGCTTGTGCATCAGGTTCGCGCGGTGGGCCTGCACGGTCTTGATCGACAGGAACAGCATCTCGGCGATCTCGCGGTTCGTCTTGCCCTCGGCGATCAGCTTCAGGATCTCGCGCTCGCGCTCGGACAGGTGATCGAAGGACTCGTCCTCCCCGCGCTCGACGCGCGACAGGTAGTCCTTGATCACGAGCTTCGCAACGCTCGGGTGCAGCACCGACTCGCCGAGCGCGGCGCGCTTCACGGCGTGGATCACGTCCTCGGCGGGCGCTCGCTTGATCACGTAGCCGGTGGCGCCGGCCTGGAGCATCTGGAACACGTAGGCCTCGGAGTCGTGCACCGTGAGCGCCACGACCTGGACGTCGGGGTTCGCCTCGCGGATCCGCCGGGTCGCCTCGAACCCCGACAGCCCGGGCATGCCGATGTCCATCACCACCACCCGCGGCTCCAGCTCGCGGACCTTGTCGATCGCCTCCTCGCCCGAGGACGCCGTCCCGACGACCTCCAGCTCGGGATCGGACGACAGCACCATCCGGATCCCCTCACGGACCACGTCGTGGTCGTCCACGACGAGCACCTTCACGGCATCCATCAGCGCACCGTCCCTTCCGGTTCGTCGGTCTGTGTCGGCATCTCGGCGGCTTCCGCATCGGTGACGGGCAAGCGCGCGACGATCGTCGCCCCCATCCCCGGCGAGGACTCGATCGAGAGCGTGCCGCCGATGATCTCGGCGCGCTCACGCATACCCATCAGCCCGACCGATTCCCCGGTGCGGGCGCGGCCGGCGACCGACCTGGTGTCGAACCCGATCCCGTCGTCGGTGACCGAGACGACGAGCCAGCCCTCCTCGTCGGGGGCGACCCGGACCGTGGCGCTCGCGGCCTTCGCGTGCCGCACCACGTTGCCGACCGCCTCCTGCACGATCCGGAACGCGGTGACCTCGACGTGGTCCGGCAGCCGGCCGGTCTTCCCGCCCTCGAACGCGATCGCGACGCCCCAGGCGTCGGCGATCTGTGCCAGGTACCACCGGAGCGCCGGGATCAGTCCCAGCTCGTCCAGCAGCGCCGGCCGCAGGTCGAACAGCATCGCGTCGAGGTTCCGGGCGGCCTCCTCGGCCAGGTTCTTCACGGCCTCCACACGAGCGCGGCCGTCGGCGTCCGGTGGGGCGTGCGATTCCAGCATGCTGATGTTCATCAGCAGCGCGGAGAGCACCTGGCTGGTCTCGTCGTGCAGCTCACGCGCGATCCGCTTGCGCTCTTCCTCCTGCGCCGTGAGCGTCTTGCGCACCAGCGCCTGCATGCTGTCTTCCTTGCGCTGCAAGTCGTCCAAAAGGGTCGCGTTGTCGATCGCGATCCCGACCAGGCCGGCGAGCGCCTCCAGCAGGTCGCGCTCGGACCGCAGGACGGGCTTCGACGGATCCCACCCCACGCCCACCACCCCGAGGACGGCACCGCGGGCGCGCGCGGGCACGGTCACCCACGTGAGCGAGGCCTCCTCCGGCACGTCGGCCAGGAAGCCCCCCGACGAATGGGACCGTCCCTCGGCGGCGGTCCGCTGCGTCGTCACGGCCTCCTGAAGGCGCGCGCCCCACTCCGCGGACGGCTCGTGGTGGGCGTCCTCCCAGATCGCGACACCCGACGCCTCGAGCGCCGAACCGAGGTGCGCGGCGGCCCGCTGCAGCACCTCCGACAGTCCGGCACCCTCGGTGAGCATCGCGCGGATCTGGTCCATCACCGTCATCTCGGAGCGCAGCAGGTCCACGGTGGACCGTAGGTCGACCGCCTGGCGCTCCAGTCGTGACGCCATGTCGTTGAAGGTCTCCGCCACCTCTCCGAACTCCGGGTCGCGGTACCGAGGCAGGCGGACCGACAGGTCACCCTCGCCCAGGCGCTCGGCGGCGTCGTCCAGCTCGGAGAGCGGCTCCAAGACGCTGCGCCGGATCGCCGAGACCGAGAAGAAGAGCCCGAACAGCAGGGGCAGCGCGGCGACCACGAGCGAGGCGCGGGCGCTCTTCGCGAGCTCGGCCTGGAATGGAGCCTCGTCGAGCCGCACCTCCACCGCTCCGAGCACGTCGCCGCTCTCGGGGTGACACGGCATGCATCCGGGGGACTTCTCGACCGGCACGAACACGCTCAGCGAGTCCGCCTCGGTGGCGGTGGCCGGCGCGTTGTCCCGCATCGCGCTCATCAGGGCGTCGTGCCGGATCTCGCTGTGCTCCACGCTCACGTCCGACTGGACCCACGCCTCGCCGTCGATGCCGTACACGGACACACCCTCGACCAACTCGCCCTCCTGGACGTTCCGCACGGCCTGGCGGATGTCCTGCGGGGCGTCGTTCAGCATGCTGACCTCGAGGGTGTCCTCGGTGGCCTGCGCCATGGCCAAGCCGGCCTCGGTCCACTGGTCCTCCAGCCGCTGGCTCTCGAAGCGCCCCATCAGGAACAGGGTGAGCGCCGCCGAGAGGCCGAGCAGCACGGCCAACCATAGGGTCACCCTGAGTTCGAGACGCATGTCGCCTCCTACGCCTACCTTCTCGTGCCCCTAGGGTCGCCGACCGGGGCAGCCGACCGCCTTCGGAGGGGACCTGTGGACCCGCCGCCCGAACGGCCTCAGGTGGCCGTGGCGAACGCCGCGGGTTGGTAGCCGCAGGCGGGATCCTCACCGAGCGCGTCCCCGAAGGCCGCGAACGCTCGCGCCCGAGACCCCCCGCAGGTGTCGGCGTACTCGCACACGCCGCACCGTCCACCGAACTCGGTCGCTCGGATCGACTTCAGCAGCGGGTGCCCCCGGTACAGCTCCACGATGTTCTCGGTCATCGCGTTGCCCAGCCGGTACGGCAGGAACCCGGCCGGGTAGACGTCGCCGTCGTGGGACACGAACAAGATCCCCTTGCCGTCGCGGGTGCCGACGCTCTGGGCCTTGGACTTCCCGGGCTCACCGACCAGCTCGCGGAGCCTCGCGGTCAGGCGCTGATAGAGGGGCCCGAGGCCGAACGCGGCGACCGGGTCGGCGTCCTCGCCCAGCTCGCGGCGCTGCGCGACGACCCGGCGGAAGAACGGTCCCTCGACGGTCCGCACGATGAAGCCGTAACGCGACGCGTCGTACAGGAAGTGGGTGACGTCCTCGTTCTCCTCGGGCGTGAGCTCGTCGAGCTCGGAGCCGCGCCCCACACGGATCAGGTAGAAGACCTCCCAGATGTGGGCGCCCCAACCCGAGACCAAGGCGGCGATGTCGGCGAGCTGCTCCACGTTGCGGCGCATGATCGTCGTGTTGATCTGCACCGTGTGGCCCTCGTCGACCAGCATCCGCACGGCCTCCTCGGTCTTCGCGAAGTGGCCCTCGACCTGGCGGACGCCCTCGTGCGTCGCGGCGTCGGCGCCGTCCAGGCTGATCGAGACGGTCTTCGAGTCGACCGCCAGCATCCGCTTCGCGATGTCGCGGGTCAGCAGCGGCGTGACGCTGGGGGCGAACCCGATCGGCATCCCATAGCTGCGCGCGTGGGCGGCCAGGTCGAACAGGTCGTCGCGCATGAACGGGTCGCCGCCGGTGAAGATGATCACCGGGTGCCGCGGCGTGAAGGCATGGAGGTCGTCGATCAGCCGCATGCCCTGCTCGGTGGTGAGCTGACCCGGCTGCGCCCGGTCGATCGCCTCGGCGCGGCAGTGGCGGCAGGCCAGGTTGCAGGCCTTCGTGGTCTCCCAGAACAGCAGGATCGGGGCCTGGTCGAAGTTCACGGGTGACATGGGGAGTCCTCTCTGGGTGGCGGCGTGGTCCCGCGGGAGGGCCTCACGGGCGGGCCTCCTGCAGGAGCGCCGAGAGCGCGTCGTCGACATCGTCGGCATCGGCCGCGAGCCACCAGATCGCGCCGTCGGCGGCGAAGAACACATGCTGTTGTCCCGTCCCGTCGGTCTGCCATACCCCCGGGTCGTCCGAAGACTCGGTGGGAGGGTCGAACGGCGTGTCGGCCGACTCGATCGCCTGGGCCATGCGGGTCACGTACCTGTCGGCGGCCTCGGGACGGTCGGGGGTCGCGACCCACAGGGTCGCATCCTCCCCGTACCCGGCGACCTCGGCCTCGGCCATCCGGAACGTGCCCAGGTGCAGGCCGCGGACCTCGCGGAGCGCCTCCGCGCCGGTGAGGGCCCATGCCCGGTCGAGCGACCCGAGCGACGACGGCAGGAGACGCACGGCGGGCGCGTCGGCCGGCACGGCGCCGGGCGTGACCGGCTCGTACCGGGCGGCCGTCAGGTAGAGCCCGACGATCGCCACCAGGACGGCAGCCCCGCCCGCGAGGACGCCGAACCGGTCCCGGATCGCTCCGAGACCCCTCCGCGGCGGCGTGTGGGTGGACAGCTGCATCTGGTTACCGGTGGTTCCTGACCCGGATGGTCCGATATCGGCCGGCTCCACCCTACGGTCCCGGGGCCCGGTCCGAGGTGGGACCGGTCCCGGTCACGGCCGGGACCGCCCTAGGACGCGGTGATCTGCGAAAGGTACGAATCCAGCGTCTCGGCGTCGGGCAGGACGCCCACGTGCTTGGCCCGGATCACGCCGTCGGCGTCGATGAAGAATGTCTCGGGATACCCCAGGACCCCGTACGACACCGACAGTTCCCCGTTCACGTCGAAGACGCTGTCGTACTCGATCCCGAAGGTCTCTTCGAACGCCTTGGCGTCCTCGCGGTTGTCCGTGGTGTCGACCCCCAGGAAGACGACGCCCTGGTCGCGCCACGCCTTCTCGGTGGCCGCCAGGATCGGCGCCTCGTCCTTGCAAGGACCGCACCACGACGCCCAGAAGTTCAGGACGACCGGGCTGCCCGCGTAGTCCGACAGGGCGATGTTCCCCTCGCCGCGGAGCTTCGGGAGGCTGAAATCGGGCGCGGCGCGGCCGAACGGGTCCTGGCCGAGGTCGCCCGAGCCCATCACGCTCACGGCGACCCAGGCGACGCCCAGCACGAGCGCCAGGACCACACCGGCCACGACCATCCCGCGGGTCCGGGACCCGCTGGGGGGCGGCGCTTCCTCGTCGCCGAGCGGGCGTGGCGGCTCCGCGGCGGTCACGGCAGGGGGGTTCGGGCTCTCGTCGCTCATCGTTTCCCTCGCAAGCGTTCCTTCAGGCGGCATCCGGATCACTTCGGGTTCCGGGCCACCTTCCCAGGCCAAGGGTCCCGGACCGGGTGCCCACGGTCCCCACCAGGTAGGGACCCACGACCCATGGAGACCCTAAGGCTATTTCGGAGGATATCTATGCGAATAGGGCGAAGGGGAGTCGAAGAGCCGCCGAGACCCCCTCGCGGACACGGAAGGAGCACCACCGATGTCCCTCACCGAGACGAAGCCAGGCGGAGCCGCCGAGCCCCCCGAACCACCCCCGGAAGGCTTCGAACGAAAGAAGAGCCGCGTGCCGATCGTGCTGCTCGGCGTGATCGCGCTGGGGGCCTTGCTGGCCCTCGGCTTCACGATGTTCGGCAAGTCGGTCGCCTACTACTACACGCCCACGGAGGTCCTGGCCCAAGAGGGCGAGGAGGTCCGTCTGTCCGGGACCGTCGTCGATGGCTCGATCACGACCGATGCAGCCGCCGGGACCGTCTCGTTCGAGGTCACCGACGGCACGACCGTCGTCCCGGTGGTCTTCACCGGGCCGCCTCCCGACACGCTCCAGGATGGCGGCGAGGCCGTCGCCGAGGGCGTGCTCGACGCCCAGGGCGCGTTCCGCGCCGACACCCTGTTCGCGAAGTGCCCGTCCAAGTTCGAGACCAAGGAACCCTGAGGAGACCCGCCCCCATGCCTGAGCTGCCGCCGCTCGGGATCCGACTCCAGGGAGTCAGCAAGGCCTTCGGCCGCCAGCTGGCGCTCGCCCAGGTCGACCTCGACGTCGAGCCCGGCTCCTACGTCGCCGTGATGGGTGCGAACGGGGCCGGGAAGTCCACGATGCTGAAGATCATCTCGGGGCTGGCGGCACCGACCCGGGGCAGCGTCACGATCGCCGGGGTCGAGATGCGCAAGGCGGGCCCGGCCCTGCGGGCGAAGGTCGGCTACGTCTCCCACGAGACGATGCTCTACGCGGACCTGTCGGCCCGCGAGAACCTGCGGTTCAACGCCAAGCTGCTGGGCGCCGGACCCGACGCGGTCGACCGGTGCGCCGAGCGGCTCGCGATCACCTCGTTCATGGACAAGCCCGTGCGGGCCTTGTCCCGCGGCATGCGCCAGCGGGTCGCGCTGGCCCGGGCGCTGCTGCACGACCCCGCGGTGATGCTGTTCGACGAGCCCTACACGGGGCTCGACGAGGCGGCCGCAGCCTCGCTGGCCGAGCTCCTCGACGAGCTCGCCACGCCGGAGCGCGTCGTGATGGTGACCCTCCACGACGTGGCCCGCGCCCTCTCCGGGCCGCAGCGCCTGATCGCGCTCTCCGGCGGCCGGGTGGTCATGGACCGCCCGGTCCACGACCAGACCGACGACGTCGCGGGAACCTACCTCGCGCTCCTGCGCGCGGAGGCCGGCCGATGACCTGGCTTGCCCCCGCCCTCTCCATCGCCGGGAAGGACCTCCGTCTGGAGCTCCGCACCCGCGACGTCGTCGCGTCGGTCGGCCTGTTCGTGCTGCTGGTCGTTGTGACCGCGAGCTTCGCGTTCCCCACCGATGGCGAGGGACGCGAGGGCGTCGCGGCCGGCGTCCTGTGGATGGCGTTCACGTTCGCCGCGCTGCTCGGGATGAGCCGTTCGATGGCGATCGAGAAGGAGGACGCCTGCCTCGAGGGGCTCCTGACCTCCCCGGCGCCCAGAGAGTCGATCTTCCTTGGGAAGCTCTTCGCGAACCTGTCCTTCACCTTCGTGGTGGAGCTGGTGATCCTCCCCGTGTTCATCGTGCTGCTCCGCCTGAGCCCCTCGGGCGGCATCCCACTCCTGCTGCTGGGCACGTTCCTGGGCACCTTCGGGCTCGTCACCATCGGCACGCTGTTCTCGGCGATGGCCGTGAACACCCGCGGCCGCGAGGCGATCCTGCCCCTGCTGGTGATGCCGGTGTCGCTCCCGCTGATGATCGCCGCGGTCAAGGTCAGCGAGGCCGCCTTCGTCGGGTCGTGGTCCGGCAGCACGACCGCCTGGCTCCTGCTGATGCTCGCCTACGACGCCTTGTTCCTGTTGGTCGCGATCGCGACCTTCCCCTTCGTGATGGAGGAATGACCGTGGACACCAGAACCGACGTGCTCGCCGCCCCGTCGGCCGCCCTCGTCGAGGACGCTCGCTCGCTCGAGCGCTCCCGGTGGCGCCGGCCGCTCGGGACACTGACGATCGCCCTGTTCGCCGTGTTGCTCCCGCTCGCCCTGTTCTGGGCCCCGGAGGACGCCAACCAGGGACCCGCCCAGCGGATCTTCTACATCCACGTGCCCGCGGCGTGGATCGGGTTCCTCGCGTTCTTCGTGGTGTTCGTCGGGAGCGTGTTGGTGCTGCTCAAGGGCTCCCGCCGCTGGGACGACATCGCGGCGAGCTCGGCCGAGATCGGCACGATCTTCACCACCGCGGTGCTGATCACGGGGCCGCTGTGGGGCCGTCCCGTGTGGGGCGTCTACTGGACCTGGGACCCGCGCCTGACCAGCTTCCTGATGCTCTGGCTGATCTACCTGTCCTACCTGGTGCTGCGTGGCTACGTGCCGGACCCCGAGCGCCGGGCCAAGTTCTCGGCGGTCCTCGGCATCGTCGGGTTCCTGGACGTTCCGATCGTCTACCTGTCCACCCGCTGGTGGCGCTCCGAGCACCCCACGCAGTTCGTGGCCGAGGACGGGGCACTGCCCGCCGAGATGCTGTGGGTCCTCCTCCTGGGGGTCGCCACCTTCAGCGTGTTCTACGCCTACCTGATGTCGGTCCGCGTGCGGACCACCCGCCTCCAGGAAGCCGCCGACGAGGAGCTCTTCTCATGACCCAGGACATCGGATACGTGATCGCCGCCTACGTCGGCTCCGCCCTGCTCTACGGCGTGTACCTCACATGGCTGCTCCGGAAGGAGCGCCGCCTCGAGCGGCCCGAAGGAGGCGGACCCCGGTGACCTCGAACCTCGGCAACATCGCGCTCCTACTGACCCTGGCCGTCGGCATCTACGCCGTGGTGGTGGGGTTCGCGGGGGCGTTCCGCGGGCGCGAGCTGGCGACCCGCAGCGCCGAGGGGGCCCTGCAGGCCGCCGCCGTGACGACGACGACCGCGGGGGTCGCCCTGCTGGTCGCGCTGTTCCAGAAGGACTTCTCGGTCGAGTACGTGGCGCAGTACACGAGCCTCGACCTCTCGATGTTCTACACGCTCGCCGCGTTCTGGGCCGGCCAGTCAGGCTCGCTCCTGCTGTGGGCGTGGATGCTCGGCCTGATCGGCGCGATCGTCGTGGTGAAGAACCGCCGGACGAACCGGGCGCTGATGCCCTGGGTCGTCCCGATCCTCGGGATCGTGCTGGTGTTCTTCACGGTGCTCGCGACCTTCTACGCGAACGCGTTCGTGCGGGTGCCGCTCGCGCCGCCGGACGGCCAGGGGCTCAACCCCCTGCTGCAGAACTACGGCCAATGGGTCCACCCGATCTCCCTGTACGCCGGGTGGGTCGGGTTCACGGTCCCGTTCGCGTTCGCGATGGCCGCGCTGATCACGGGGCGCACGGGGGACGGATGGGTCCGGAGCGTGCGCAAGTGGGCCCTGTGGTCGTGGATCCTGCTGACCGTCGGCATCCTGTTCGGCGCCCGCTGGGCCTACGTGGAGCTGGGCTGGGGCGGCTACTGGGCCTGGGACCCGGTCGAGAACGCGAGCTTCCTCCCGTGGCTCACCGCCACCGCCTACCTGCACTCGGCGGTCGTCCAGGAGAAGCGCGGCATGATGAAGGCCTGGAACGTCGGGCTGATCACCGCCACGTTCGCGCTGTCGATCTTCGGGACCTTCCTGACCCGCTCGGGCGTGATCTCGTCGGTCCACGCCTTCGCGGAGTCGAACATGGGCCCGCTGCTGATCGGCTTCACGCTCCTGATCGTGGTCGCGGCCACGCTGCTCACGGTCTGGCGCCTGCCCCAACTCAAGTCCCAGAACCGCTACGGGGCGGTGCTGTCGCGCGAGTCGGCGTTCCTGGCCACGAACCTGCTCCTCGTGGCGATGACCGTGGTCGTGTTCTGGGGAACGGTCTACCCGCTGGTGGCCGAGGCCACCCGCGGGGAGCAGCTGACGGTCGGTGCACCGTTCTTCGAGCGCCTGATGGCGCCGCTCGCGATCCTCCTGATGATCGTCGTCGGGATGTGCCCGCTGCTCGCGTGGCGGCACGCCGACGCGCGGCACCTGAAGCGGAACTTCAAGATCCCGGTGGGTGTGGGCACGCTGACCGCCGCGATCTTGCTGGTCGCCACCGGGTTCAGCCACCTCGGCGTGGTCGTCGTGCTCGGTCTCGCCGCGTTCGTCCTCACGACGGTCGTCGAGGAGATCCGCCGGGGCCTGCGCGCCCGCCGGGCCGTCCACGGTGAGTCCTTCGGCCGGGCGTTCGCGAACCTGTTCGCGCTCACGCCGCGCCGCTACGGCGGCCCGATCGTCCACGCCGGCGTGATCGTGATGATCGTCGGCATCGCGGTGAACGTCGCGTACAAGCAGGAGTTCGAGGCGACGATGCGCGTCGGCGAGACGAAGCCCGCCGGCGGCTACGACATCACGTTCGAGTCGCTCACCTTCGAGCAGGACGCGCAGAAGTTCTCCCTGATCGGGACGTTCGTGGCCGAGGCGCCCGACGGCACCCGGACCACGATCACCAGCGAGCAGGTGAGCTTCGCGAACCAGCAGAACGTGACCGAGGTCGGGATCGACGCCTCGATCGGCGCCGACCTGTACGTCGTCATGAACAACGCCGACCCGGGCCAGCAGGTCGCGACCGTCCAGTTCTTCGTGGAGCCGGGCGTCCTGTGGATCTGGGTCGGCATGCTGATCATCGTGATCGGCGGCGTGCTCGCCGCGATCCCGCGCCGCGCCAACATGCAGATGCCCGAGCGCCGCGAGCGGGAGCCCGAGCCCGAACGCGAGCTCGTGGGCGAGGGGGTGTCGGCATGATCCTCGTGGGCACGATCTCGTTCGTCCTGCTGATGGTCTGCGTGTACCTGATCGCGCGGCCGTTCCTGATCCCGCAGCTGGCGGTCGCCGCCGGCGACACCGCGCAGCTCGAGGAGGAACGCGCCCGCCTCGGGGGGCAGCTGCACGACCTGGAGATGGAGTTCTCGACCGGCAAGCTCGCCGAGATCGAGTACACGGCCCAGCGCGAGAAGCGCGAGGCCGAGCTCGCCGCCATCGAGGAAGCCCTCCACGAGGCGGCGATCGACGACGCCGAACCCTACGGCGACGATGAGCTCGAGGCGTTGATCGCGGCCCGCCGCGAGGCGCTCGCGGGCTCGTCCTGCCCGTCGTGCGCCGGCCCGACCGACCCCGACGACCGTTTCTGCCGCGCCTGCGGCGCCGACCTGACCGAGGTGATCTCGAGGTGAGGACCATGCACGCAACCCGAACCGCACGGCAGCGCCGACCCGCGGCCGCCGTCTGGCTGACGCTGATCGCCCTGGCGATCACGGTGTCGCCGGCGTCCGCACAGACGACGGAGACCGACGTCGGCATCAGCGGCACCGTGAGGAACGCGACGACGGCCGAGCCGGTCCCTGACGTGCCCGTGCGGGTGACCTACTTCGACGACCAGGGCCCGGTCGGCAACGCGAAGGCGACGACCGACGCCGACGGCGTGTTCCAGGTGGTGCCGCCGGCGGCCGCGGCCGGCTACCAGGTGGCCGTCGACTACGACGGTGTGGAGTTCCGCGGGATCGCCACGCAGCTCCTGCCCGACCAGCCGTCCGTCTCGACGATCGACGTGTGGAACGTCACCGACGATCCATCGCAGGTCACCACCTCGGACTGGGTGATCTGGATCGACCAGGACACCGAGACCGGTGGATGGGCCGTGCAGCAGGACTTCGCGTGGCTGAACGCCGGCGAGGAGGCCTACTCCGGCGGCGAGGACGGGACCGTGGTCGTCCCGATGCCGATGGGCGCCGGGAACATCCAGTTCCTGGGGACCTTCCTCGAGCAGCAGGGTGACGTGGTGGACGGGAACTACGTCTCGACCGCCCCGGTCGTACCCGGTGAGTCGAGCGCCACGATCCGCTACGTGACCGAGGGCGTCCCCGCCCTGACCCTGCCCGTGACCTTCGAGGTCGGCGCCTTCAGCCTCTACGTCCCGATGGGACTCGCCGCGGAGGGCGAGGGACTCCGTCTGGCGGGCACGCAGGACGACCAGGGGGTCACGTACCAGGTCTACACGGCCGACGCCCTGACACCCGGTGAGGAGATCGAGGTCGTGTTCACGGAGACCGGCGAGACCGCCGGAGGCAGCAGCGACGCCACCACCTACCTGCTGATCGGCATCGCCGCGCTCGCGCTGGTCGCGGCCGGCTTCTTCTTCGTCCGGAGCCGTCGCTCGCGTCGCCCCGCGCCGACCCCAGGTCCGAAGAAGGCGCGCCCCGCGCAGCCCCAGAACCAGCCCAAGGCGAAGCCCGTGGCGCAGGTCGCCACGCGTCCCGCGAACGGTCAGCGCGCGGCACGACCGAACGTCGCCGGCGACGAGCCGGACGACGACGACGAGGTGCAGCTGCTGATCGACGAGATCGCCACGCTCGACCTCAGCTTCGAGAAGGGCCTGATCGACGAGCGCACCTATCGGCGCCTGCGCGTGGCGGCGAAGGACCGCCTCCTGCTCGCCCAGGAGGCTGCCTCGGGAAGTCGGAGCACCCGATGAGGCGGAGGGGGGATCCGACATGCTCGTGACGCGAGAAGCCGACTACGCGCTCAGGTGCGTCCTGGAGGTCGCACGTCATGGGCGCGTGAGCGCCGCGAAGGTCGCCGAGATCCAGGGGATCTCCCCGACGTTCCTCGGCAAGATCGTCCAGTCGCTCGCCCGGGCCGGCATCCTCACCACCCGCCGCGGCGTCGGCGGCGGTGTCTCGCTCGCCCAGCCGCTCGAGTCGATCACGGTGCTGCGCGTGATCGAGGCCGTCGAAGGCCCGCTCTGCCTGAACGACTGCGTCGCCGACCCGCCGCAGTGTCCCCAGATCGACACGTGCCCCGTCTTCCCGTTCCTGGAGCGGGCCCAGGGGGCGCTCAAGGAGCTGCTGACCGTGAACCTGTCCGAGCTGTTGCGGACCCCCCCGGCCCCCGAGGAGCTCACCTCGGGGCTCCACGACCTGCAGGCACAGGACCTGCCGGCCCCCTCTTCGAACGGCGCGTCCGCGCCCGTGGTCACGGCGGGAGGTGAGCGCTGATGCCGCTGCTCTCCCTGACGATGACCCACCAGGATCTCCCGCTCGATGAGCTCGAGCGGACCTCGATCCCGGCCGAGCTGCTGCCCGAGGCGCTCCCGTGCCTCCTGCGGGCCCCGGAGGTCAGGGAGGCCCTGGTCCTGTCCACGTGCAACCGGACCGAGGTCTACGCGTGGGTCGGCGACCCCGACGTCGCGGCTGCCCAGATCCGCCTGTTCCTGGAGGACCTGAAGGACCTCCCGATCGGATGGACCGCACCACGGTTCCACGCGAGCGTCGGCGACGACGTGATCCGGCACACCTTCACGGTGACCGCGGGCCTCGACTCCATGGTGCTCGGCGAGTCGGAGGATCCAGGGGCAGGTCCGCAAGGCGTACAAGCAGGCCGCCGAGCTCGGCGCCGTGGGCCCGCACCTCCACGGGCTGTTCCGGTGGGCGCTCGAGGCCGGGAAGCGCGTCCGCCACACGACCGGTCTCAACCGCGCGAGCGACTCGTTCCCCAAGGCATCGGTCCGCGCGATCGACCGGGTGCTCGGGACCGTCGAGGGCAAGGAGGTCCTGGTCGTCGGCAACGGGAAGATGGCGGTCGCCTCGATGCGGGCTCTCGAGCACGCGGGCGCCCGGCTCGGGGTCGTCGCGCGCAGGCTCGAGGCCGCCGAGGAGCTGGCGGCCGAGTTCAACGCGTTCGCGCTGCCGATGCACGCCCTCGAAGACGCGATGACGGCCGCCGACGCGGTCGTCTTCGCGACCGCGACCCGGGCGCCGCTGATCGGCGTCGCGGGGATCCGGCAGATCCTGGCGACCCGCGCCGGTCGGCCGTTCGTCGTCGTCGACCTTGGCCTTCCCCGCAACGTCGACCCCGACGTCGCTCCCCTCGACGGGGGCAAGGACGGGTTCTGGCTGTACGACCTGGCAGGACTCGACGACGCGGGCTACACGGTGCCGGGGGGACGCGACGCCCAGCTGGCGGCCGCGGCGGACGTGACCGCGACCGAGGCCGAGCGCTGCGTCGCCTGGTTCCGCTCGAAGCCGGCGGACGCGGTCGTGGCCGCGATCCAGGCGCAGGCGATGCGGGTCGCCGAGGAGGAAGGGGCGATCGCCATGAAGAAGATCCACGGGCTCGACGAGCGGCAGCGCGCCGCGGTCGAACAGGTGATCGAACAGACCGTCCGCAAGGTGGTCCACACACCCACGATCCGAGCCAAGGAAGCGATGGCGCGGGGCGACGAGAACCTGCTGCAGGCCGCCCGATGGCTGTTCGGGCTGGAAGAGGTCGAGGCGGAGCTCACGGCCGCGTCCCCGAACGGAGGTGCATGATGGGGATCCGACGACGCCGTCGGCGCCCTGGAGCGCAAGAAGCTCCCGCCGACGAACCCGCAGCCGAGGGCGAGCGAGCGCCGGAGGGTGCCGGCGAGCCCTCTCCTGAGGGGGAGCAGCCGACCGGCCTGATCTCGGGGACCCGTTCCGCGCTCAAGCCGATCAAGAAGCGCCACGTGATCGTGGCGAGCATGGGGATCATGGGCGTCGGGTTCGCCGGCCTGCTGCTGTTCTCCGCCTTCAGCCTGTGGTGGACCTCGACCCCCGAGTTCTGTGACAAGTGCCACGTGATGAACGTCTACGTGGACACGTGGGAGGCCTCGCCGCACGGCGAGGAGAACTGCGAGCACTGCCACCTGAACCCCGGCCTCTTCTCGTTCATGGGCGGCAAGATCGCGAGCATGCAGGTCGTCGCGAACTTCATGACGGGGAACTTCGAGGACGACTCGTTCACGGCCCACGTGTCGAACGCCGCGTGCCTGCAGTGCCACGAGGACCTGATGGAGGAGGAGGTGACCACCTACGAGTCCGGTATCACCGTGAGCCACCTCCACATCATCGACAACGGCGCGAAGTGCATGGACTGCCACTCCACGGTGGCGCACGGCGACTCGGTCGAGGTCGGTGCCGTGACCCTCCCCACGATGGACAAGTGCATGAAGTGCCACGACGGGAAGACGGCCCCCACGGACTGCGTCCTGTGCCACCGGGAGGGACCGCCGGAGGAGGACGCGATCGAGTTCGACGAGTTCGGCGTGGTGTCCGAACGCGCTGATGTGCAAGAGGGACAGCAGGGAGAGGAGGGTGCGCCATGAGCGACGAGCACGACCCCGACCGGCGCTTCTCCTGGGCGCACGTGCCCTGGTCCAAGGTCCTCGCGCTGCCGATCATCGCGGGCGGGATCTTGGTCGTGGTGGTCGGCATCGTCCTGCTGAGCCGTCCGAGCGGCGGCGACGGCGAGAACACCGAGGACGAGAACGTGGACGACATCGTGCTGGTGTCGAACGAATCCGCGTACCTCGGGTGCTCCGACTGCCACACCGACCTGGACCGCTCGCTCAAGGAGGATCCGGAACTGACGTTCCGCCACGGCAAGCACTTCCGAACGGGGATCTCCGATTGCGCGTCCTGCCACCCGGCGAACACGCACGAGGACGACCGGACGAACGTGCCGAAGATGGTGACCTGCTACATGTGCCACGGGCGCGGCCAGGAGGCCCGCGCCTCGGGAGCGTGCAAGACCTGCCACCCGGCCTCGATCGCGGCGGCCACCGCCGCGCACGAGCAGCCGACCTGGGTCGAGGACCTGCACGCTGCCGAGGTGCGGGTGTCCGCCGGCTTCGACTGCGCCGCCTGCCACGAGCAGACCGATTGCACGTCGTGCCACGGCCTGTCGATGCCCCACCCGCCCACGTTCCCGCGGGCGCCCCACGTGGACACGTACTTCGAGGACCCGACGGTCTGCGTGACGTGCCACGACATGCCGGCCGCCACGGTCGAGCAGGCGCTCGTCGACCCGGGGCGCGACGACTGCGACGAGTGCCACCACCCGCAGGGCTCCGAGGAGGAGTCCTGGGTGGCGGCTCATCCCACGATCGTGGCGACGCGTGGCGCGTCCACCTGCTTCCAGTGCCACTCGACCGACACCTGCAGCACCTGCCACCGCGAGGAGCGACTCGACCTCACGGCGGACCAACAGCTGTGGCTCCAAGAGAACCCAGCATGACGACCGAACCGGAGGAGACGATGCAGACCACGACGACGCAGGAACGAGAGACCACCACCCCCTTCGGTGCGCTGCTGCGCGTGCCCGTGAGCCTGTGGCTCGTGGTGGTGCTGATGGCGATGTCGTTCGGGGCCGGCGTGATCGTCAAGACGATCTCGGAGCCCACGACGAGCGCAGTGACCGCCCCGGCGCTGCCCGCCGACTTCAGCACGGTGGCTCCACCGCTGTCCGACGACCAGATCGCCGGCGGGCTCCCCGAGGGACACCCCGAATTCACCGAAGGAGGCGGGGGCCAGGGCGGCGCACAGAACCAGGGCGGCGGTCAGAACCAAGGCGGCGGGGGCCAGGGCTGACGCAGGCGACCAGGAGCACGAGGGAACGGACGGGAGGACGACGTGAGCACCGAGGAGCCGGACCGGCGGGCGACGCCCGACGACGGCCCCGACGCCTCCGTCGACCCCCAGGTCGACGAGCAAGGCGGGGTACCGCCCGAGCGGCCCGGTCGTTCCTACGGCAAGCTGCTGGTGTTCGGACTCCCGGTGCTGCTCCTCGCGCTGATCGGTTGGAACAAGGCGGCGCAGAGCGACGCGCTGTGCACCTCCTGCCACGTGATCGAGCCGGCAGCGATCTCCGCCGAGCGGTCGATCCACGGCGACGTTCCGTGTCTCACATGCCATCAGGGGTCCGGGCTGATGGGGTCGCTCGCGTACCTGCCCACGCTCGCCCGTGAGGGCGTCCACAGCGTGATCGGCGTGGGCGCCGGCGGGGTCCTCGAGGCGCGCAGCTGCACCGACTGCCACCCGGAGCTCTCCCCCGCGGCACACCAGGATGCAGGCGACGACTGCACGGAATGCCACGGCGACCCGTCGCATCCGGAGCTCCAGGTGGGCGGAGCGCAGGCGATGCTGCTCGAGAACGAGCGGCACCCTGCCGGGTTCATCCAGACCCACGGCCGGTTCGTGGAGGAACAGCCGTCCTCGTGCGTCGAGTGCCACGAGACGAAGTTCTGTGAGGCCTGCCACCTGAAGGAGACCTTCCCCCACCCCGACGGATGGATCTCCACCCACGGCCCCGCGCAGGAGGAGGACGAAGACGCCTGCACGCTCTGCCACGGCCCGACGTTCTGCGCCGGGTGCCACGGGACCGAGATCCCTCACCGTGCCGACTGGCTGGGGCGTCACGACACGGCCCTCGAGGACGCCAGCACGATCCCCTGCATGACCTGCCACCCGGAGACCGACTGCACGGTGTGCCACTCCGAACACAACGTGCACATCGAACAGGATCTCTACTACGGCCCCCCCGTGGCGATCCCGAGCCCGACGATCTCCCCGACCCCGACCCCGAGCGCGAGCCCATGAGGAACGGCCGATGAGCTCACCGCGCCGACGCCGCCGCCCCGTCATCGTGGTCCTGATCACGTTCGTCGTCCTGCTCCTGTTGGTCGAGGCCGCGATCGTCGTCGGTGTCTTCGTCTCGCCCGACACCGGAGACCGACTCCGTGAGGTCGCCGGGACGGTCGAGGACACGTGGAACGGGACCGAGGGTGAGCCGGGGCTTCGGACCCGCGCCGCCGAACGGATCTCCGAGGGCTACCACGAGTGGATCGCCCCCCTGTGGTCCGACCCCGACACGCCCGACGCGGAGCCGGAGTTCACCGAGTGTGTCGAGTGCCATGCCGGCTATGCCAAGCAGCGGAAGTTCTCGTCCGTCTACATGAACCACCCGCTGCACGCCCAGATCGGTGTCGCGTGCGAGACGTGCCACCCGCAGAACGTTCACCCGAGCCCTCCGCGCCCGACCGAGGACGCGTGCGCCGAGTGTCACGTCGAGGTCGAGCAACGCGGGAAGTGCGGGACGTGCCACCCGCCGGGGTCACTCCCTCACTTCTACCTGCTCGGCGCCCCGCGCAAGGCCGCCGTCCAGTGCGACGTGTGCCACACGACCGAGAGCTTCGACACCACCGCGACGGAACCCCTGGTGACCGGGACGTTCAATGGCTCCGACCCGGAGAACTGCCGCGGCTGCCACGAGCAGTACACGTGCGCCTCGTGCCACGAACCGAGCCACCCCTCGGGCTGGCTCGACGACCACGGCATGATCGCCGGTGAATCCGGGATGAACGATTGCTACACCTGCCACACCGGCAACTGGTGCGGCAGCAGATGTCACGCCGCGACCTCGACGAACCCGTTCGGTCGCCAACCCCTTCCCGACGCAGGAGTGAGACCCGCATGAAGAAGACCACGATCGTCCTCATCTCGGCCGGTGCCGTCGTCGTGCTGGCCGGCGGCATCGTCGCGGCCGCCGCGCTCGACGTCGGTCCCTTCGCCGGGTCGACCGAACAGGCCATCCCCGCCCGCGACCTCGGACCCGTGATCGCGGAGGTGGACGGCGCACCGATCTACCTCGGCGAGATCCGGTCGAGGGTCGAGGGCATCGCCTCGGTCCACGGGAGCCTCGAGGACTCCCTCGGCAAGAACTGGCAGGACGACCTCCTGCAGAACGTCGTCGACGACAAGATCGTCGAGGCGCAGGCGGCCGAGCTGGGAATCGTGGTTACCGATGACGACGTCGACGCGAGCATCGAGCGGCTCAACGGGTACTTCACGTCCGAGGCCGCGTTCCAGGACTGGCTCGATGAGGGTCAGATGGACGAGGCGGAGCTGCGTGACCGCATCCGTCTCCAGGAGCTCGCGAGCGACCTCTACCTGCAGGTCACCGACGACGTGACCGTCAGCCGTGACGAGGCGCGGGCCTGGTTCGAGGATCACCCCGAGGACTACCCAGGGGTGGACGGCGAGGGCGTCCCGTTCTTCTCCGTGAAGGACGAGATCGAGAGCGATCTCGAGAAGACGAAGCGCGACGAGGCCTACGCTGCCTGGCTCGAGGGCCAGCGCGAGCTCGTGACGGTCGTCGTCGTGATGGATGACTGGTGGAAGGAGATCGCATGAGCGCCCGCGCCGAGACGCTTCCGAAAGGCCTCGTGGTCGGGGTCCTGATCCTGACGCTCGTGGTGCTCGCCCTGGGCGGCGCGGTCGTGGCCCTGCGCCTCCGTCCCGAACCGTTGCCCGAGAACGCGATCGATCGCGCGGTCGCCCAGTGGGAGCAAGCGGTCGACGAGAACCCCGAGGATGCCCGTGCCTTCACGGGCCTCGGACTCGCGCTGCTCGAAGCCGAGCGCGACCCGGAAGCCCTGCAGGTCTTCGAGGAGGCTGTCACCCTCGACGACACCGCGTGGCTCGCGAAGTTCCAGATCGGGCTGCTGATCGCCGACGACGACCCCCAGCGCGCGCTCAAGCTGATCTTCGAGGCATCGCGGCAGGCGCCGGAACGCGAGAGCGTGGCACCGCTGATCGCTTACGGCGACCTCCTGCTGGAGGTCGGTGAACCGAAGGACGCACGCGATGCCTACCGGCGGGCGCTGGTCTTCGACCCGTTCCTGTACGACGCGCACTTCGGGCTCGGGCAGGCGTACGAAGCCCTCGGGAAGGACCAGGCTGCGCTCGAGTCCTATCGCGAGGCCGGCCGGTTCGACCCCAACAGCGAAGCGGTCGCTGACGCGATCGAACGGCTCAACGGATGACCGATCACGAAGGACTGGAGACCCCCATGGCAACCACGACCGATCCCGTCGAAGCTCCCCAGTCGCCGCCCGACGAGCCGGACGGCGACCGCGCCACGCGACGGATGCTGAAGGCGCTGTTCATCATCCTCGCGATCGCCGCGGTCGCGCTGCTCGCCCTCCTGCTGTGGCTGCTGTGGCCCGAGGACGAGGGACCGCCTCCCGGCCAGGCCGCCGGCTACCCGATCGACGTGGTCACGACGATCTACGGCTACGGCGAGGCCGCGAACGAACGGATCACACAGCCGCTCGGGGTCGCGTTCGACCCCGAGGGCAACGTCTGGGCGTCGAACACGGGGCAGTCGAGGGTCGAGGTCTACACGAACGGCGGCGACTACATCCGTACCGTCGGGGAGCAGGAGGGCGACGGCAAGCTCGTCTCGCCTTACGGCATCACGATCGACGACGAGCGCGGCCTGGTGTACGTGGCGGACCTCTCCGGGGGTCAGGTCCAGATCTACACGCTCGAGGGCGAGCCCGTCGGCCACCTGCCCGCGGACGACCAGAAGATGGAGGTCTTCGGCGACGACGGGTTCACGCCGTACGACGTGGAGCTTTCCCCCGACGGGCGCATCGTCGTGTCGAGCAACGACGGCCTCTACTGGTTCGACCAGGAGGGCAACGTCGTCGCCCGCTGGGGCGGGAGCGCGAACGGCCAGAACCTCCGTGGACCGTGGGACGGGGTCTTCAACTACCCGAACTCCTTCACGATCGACCAGGAGACCGGGTGGATCTATCTGACCGACACCGGGAACCGCCGCGTGATCGCGATGGACCCGGATGGATTCTGGAAGTGGGTATCGGGCACGCCGGACGAGGAGCAGCAGATCTCCTCCTTCTGGCAACTGCCCCGCAGCGTCCAGATCGGTCCCGAAGACGGGAACCTCTACGTGGTGGACACCTTCCGGTTCGATCCGGAGGGCATGGGGACCGGTCACATCGTGGTGCTGTCCAAGGACGGCGAGCTCTTGTCCGAGTTCGGGCGCTCCGGCTCGGTCGACGGAGCGTTCAGCTACCCAGACCAGGTCGCGGCTGGCCCGGACGGCCTCTGGGCGATCGCCGACCGCGAGAACAACCGGATCGTGGTCTTCCGGCTGATCACCCCGTACCCGGAGGTCGACGACCTGCTCGCACGCCGCTACCCGAAGACGTTCGACGAGCCCGAGTTCACCTGGGTGACACCCCCGCCGACCCCGCCGATCGACGTCGAGGAGCCCGCCGAGGGCTAACCCGCGGCGCGGATCTTCTCGGCGACGCTGGAGGCCTGCCCGACGCAGTCGGGCAGGCCGGCGCCGCGGAACGCCTGACCGGCGACCCACACGCCCGGCGGGAGGCCCGCCTCGATCGCCTCGACGCGATCGAGGTGGCCGACCTCGTACTGCGGCATCGCGCGTGGCCAGCGGACCAGGGTCGCGGCCTCGGGCTCGGCCGGGAGCGGGTAGATCCCCCGCAGCGACGCCGCCACGTCGGCCACGATCGCCTCGTCGGTCGCGTCGAGGACCTGCTCGGTCCCCGTGCCACCGATGAAGCACCGGAGCACCGCGCGGCCGTCGAACCGATCGTCGGGCCACTTCTTCGACACGATCGTCGCGGCGTTCATCGGCAGGGCCCCGCGGGGGGCGACGAACCCCGACGAGGCCGGGAGCACCTCGTCGGTGCCCGGCGGGTAGACGAGCAGGCCGACCGCGGTCGAGGCGTACGGGATCTCCCGCAGCTGCCGGGCGGCGTCGGGGGCGGCCGGCGTCCAGCAGGTCGGCGCTGACGAACGCCGGCGAGGTCAGCAGGACGGCGTCGGCCTCGATCCGCTCCCCTCCCGCCACGACGGCGACCGCGTCGCCACCCACGTGGAGCTCGGACACCGAGACGCCCGTGCGGACGCGGTCAGGGTCGAGGAGCTCAGCGACCCGATCGGTGATCCGGCGGAGCCCGCCGCGGAGCCGGACGAACATCGGGGGCGGCGCGCCCTGCCCGGCGCCGCCGACGGAGGCGGGCCGGCGCGCCGCCGACATCGCGCGCGCGCCTCGCATCAGGCTCCCGTGCTCCCGCTCCCACGTCGCGAGCTCCGGGAACGTGGCGCGCACGCTCAGCCGGTCGACGTCACCCGCGAACAGGCCTCCCAGGAGCGGGGCGACCAGGGCATCGGTGGCGCCGCTGCCGATCCGCCGACGCAAGACGTCGCCGAGCGACTCGTCGCCGTCGGCCTTGCCCTTCGGCAGGACCAGGTCGCCGCCGGCGCGGAGCTTCGCCGACCACGACATCCCGGCCCAGCGCGCGAGCTCCCACGGGTCCGTGGAGATGCCGAACGGACCCGACGGGAAGGGCAGCAGGCCCTTGCGGGTCCAGATCTGCGTCGCGGCGACCGCGGCGGGGACGAGGTCCTCCCCCATCCCGAGCTCCTTCACCAGGTCGACCGCGGCCGTCTTCCGCACGAGCAGCGAGTCGGGTCCGCCCTCGAGCTCGAGACCCGCGACGGTGACGGACCGCACCTTCCCGCCGACGCCCTCGTCGGCCTCGAGCACGATCACGTCGCAGGGGTCGTCGCCCTGCGTGAGGCGGTACGCGGCGACCAGGCCGGTCATCCCGGCGCCGACGACCACGACGCGGCGCGTCACGCCTCGGGGCCCCCGTCGAGGTGCGCGAGCAGCACGTCGGCCAGCATCGACACGAACGCGGGGTCGTCGTTCGGCATCTGCGTGCGCGCGAACGCCATCCCGGCGCGCTCGGAGATCCCGCGGGCCTCGATGTCGAGGTCGTAGAGGATCTCGAGGTGGTCGGACACGAACCCGGCCGAGCACACGACGACACCGGGGACCCCGTCGGTCGCGAGCTCGCGGACCACGTCCTCGATCGGCGGCCCCCACCACGGGTCCGCGGTCCGGCCCGCGCTCTGCCACGCGGTCGTCCACCGGTCGTCGGGCAGACCCAGCTCGGCGGCGATCCGCGACGCCGTCTCGGACAGACCGTCGTGGTACCGGCAGGATGCCGTGCAGGCCTGGTCGGAGCACCGCAGGCACCGCTGCGTGCCGTCGTCGAGGGTGCGCACCGGCAGGCTGTGCGCCGACACGATCACGATCGCGTCACCCCGCACCTCCTCGGGCAGCTCCTCGAGGGCCTCGCGGACCCGGTCGGCCAGGAGCGCCACGTAGCCGGGGTGGTCGTGGAAGCTCCGGACGTACGAGAAGGACGGCCCGCCGTCTCCGAGGGCGGCGAGGGCACGGTCGGCGTAGGTCGGGATCGACATCCCCGACCAGTGCGGTGCCATCACGATGCCGACCGAGCGTTCGATCCCATCGGCCCGCATCTGCTCGACGCCGTCGGCGATCGTGGGTTCCGAATGCTTCATGCCCAGGTACGAGCGGAACGAGCCCCGGCCGCGCCGGTTCAGCTCGGCCTCGATCCCCACGGCCTGCGCCCGGGTGATGTCCAGGAGCGGGAACCGGTTGCCGATCGCCTCGTAGCGACCCACCAGCTCCTCGAGGAACGCGGGCGACGGCACCCGTCCGCCCCGGATGTCGGTGTAGTAGCGCTCGATGTCGCCGGGGCCGCTCGCCGTGCCGTAGGCCATCACGAGCACGCCGATCGGTGCTGCGTCGCTCACGCGGGACTCCTTCCGGTCCGTGCGGTGCGGACCCGCCCGAGCGGGCCCACGTGCGTCAAGGATAGGACCCGGGGCGGGAGGGGCACCCCGGGTCCTGCGCGGGTCGTGGCTTCCGGCCGGTCAGTTCCGGAAGTCGCCGGTCACCGCGAGCGCGAGGACGGCCTCGCCGTCGGCGCCCTCGACGGGGACGTACACACCCATGTCGTGCCAGCCGTCCATCCCCTCGCTCATCCCGAGCTCGAAGGTCAAGACGGTGGACTCGCCGGGCGCGAGGGTGGTGGCGTCCATCGCGAACGGTCCGGGGCAGCAGCCCTCGCGGATCTCGGCCTGCGGCTCGCCGAGCGTGACGGTCTCGCTTCCCGTGTTCATGAGCGTCCAGTACGGGCGCACGGCGATGTCGAGCGGCACCTGGCCCATCGCCCACTCGGCGCCCTCGACGGTCACGCCGCCGGCCGAGGCGGTGCCGCTGGCCGAGCCGGGCACCTCGACGACCGGGACGCCCATGCCGCTCGTCTCTCCCGTGGCCTGCAGACCGGCGATCGTGCCCGGATCCTCGGCCCCGGTGAGCGGCGTCACCTCGTCGCCACGCGGACCCATGAAGGCGACGGCGAGGACCGCGACCGCGAAGACCGCGAGCGAGACGATGAGACCGACGTTCACGCCGCCGCGGCGGCCCTTCGGCTTCGGCTTCGTGTGGGTGGTCGACATCGTGGTTCCCTCCTGGCGGGTCGGACGTATCAGCTGGGGATCAGGGACTCGTACTGCGCGACGATGGTGTCGCGGATCTGCTCGGGTTGGGCGCCGGTGCCCAGCATCCGGCGGGCCATCTTCGACTCGTCGATGCAGATCGAGCAGCCGGACGCGTGCGACTCCCATGCCGCCGTCGGGGCGGACGAAGCAGTCGTAGAGGTTGCGGTGGTCGAGGGTGGCCTGACAGCCGCAGTAGCAGGGGATCATCGAGAACAGGTCGCGGTGCTCACGGGCGAACTCGTAGTGGGTGACGATCTCGCCGGGGACCGCGTCGAGCATGAACGCCATGTGGTCGCCCGAGGCGCTCCCCATCATCGAGGAGTGGTCGAGGTTCCCGTGGGCGGCCAGCCCGACGATCCCGCCGGCGGCGATGATCATCACCGCGGCCACGAACCCGGCGATCATCGTCGTGATCGAGGCGGTGGGGTCCTCAGGACGGTCAGGGGTCGGGTCGTTCATGGCGGCGCTCCCTCCGGGGATGGCCCGCTGGGGACGGGCGGCGCCCGCCCCCAACAGGAACCGGCCCGCCACGATCGCGCTCGCGGGCACCACGAGGGCGATCGCGAGGACCGTGACGAGTCCGGTGGAACCGGTGAGTGCGGCGGCGAGGAGAGCGATCGACGCGGTGATGGCGGTGGCGGCGGTGGCGAGGGGGTGGTTCCGCATCGGTTGAGCCCTCCTTTCCGGTTCCGAGGGCATCCTCGGACCGGGGTGTGGAGGTCGTGTGGAGACGGTGCGAGCGTCTGATGGAACCTCCCGGGGCCCTTGGGCCGTAGCATGGAGCCCTTCGCACGCCCGATCCGCCGCCCGGAGGTGCGCCCGTGACCGCGACGATCCTCGTCGTCGAAGACGAGATCAAGATCCGCGAGCTGCTGCGCAGCTACCTCGAACGCGCCGGTTTCTCGGTGATCACGACGGGTAGCGGCGCGGAAGCGCTGACCCTCGCCGAGCAGACCCGCCCGGACCTGCTCGTGTTGGATCTGGGCCTGCCTGACGTGCCGGGCGAGATCGTCGCCCGCGAGGTGCGCGCGGCCGGCCCGACCCCGATCCTGATGCTCACCGCGAAGGCGAGCGAGGCCGACCGGATCGCCGGGCTCGAGCTCGGCGCAGATGACTACGTCACGAAGCCGTTCAGCCCGCAGGAGGTCGTGTTGCGCGTCCAGGCGATCGTCCGGCGTGCGGGTGGCGGTGGGACGGGCGACACCTCCGCGAGCTCGTTCGGGGGCGGCGAGCTCGAGATCGACGAGGGGCGCCACGAGGTCCAGGTGCGGGGTGAGGCCGTCGAGCTCACGCCGACCGAGTGGGGGCTCCTGGTGGCGCTGGCCGGCACGCCCGGGCGCGTGTACTCGCGCACGGAGCTGATCAACCGGGTCCGGGGCTACGAGTTCGCGTCGGAGCGGGCGGTCGACAGTCACGTGAAGAACCTGCGCCGCAAGGTCGAGGCCGACCCGCACGACCCGCGGATCGTCGAGACGGTGCTCGGCGTCGGGTACCGGCTGGGGCTGCCGCGTGACTCGATCGAGGCCTCTCCCCGCTGGGGGTCCGCCTCGCGGCGGCGTTCGTGACCGTGGCCGTCGCCGCCGTCGTCGTGTTCGCCGTGCTCACGATCACGTCGGCACGCGACCAGCTGGGCGAGCTGGTGAGCGACGTCCACCTGGAGGACACCCGGGCGGCGGCAGCCCAGGTCGCGTCGGCCTACGAGACCGCGGGCGGCGACTGGGAGGCCGCCGATCTGACAGGGGCGGTGGCTGTCGCCGCCCGGGATCAGGCGACGATCGCCGTGCTGGACGGCAGCGGCGCGGTCGTTCGCGAACCCGTCGAGGAGGCCGCCGCCATGCTCGAGGACATGCACGGTGTGTCGATCGTCGACGTCCCCCGCGGCGAGCCGGTCGAAGCCCCTGTCGTGGCCTCCGGCGCCCCCGTGGGGACCGTGCAGCTCCGGTTCCCGGTGAGCAACCTGTCGACCCCCGAACAGGAGGTCCGCGACGCGCTCGTGCGCACCGCGCTCTTCGGAGCGGCGCTCGCGATCCTCGTCGCGGTCGGCGTGAGCGTCTTCGTGGCCCACCGGGTCAGTCGTCCCCTCGCCGAGCTCACCGCGGCCGCGACCGAGCTGGAGGCGGGGCGCCGCGACGTGCGGGTCCACCTCGAGGACGCCCCCGGCGAGCTGGGTGCCCTCGCGGCGACGTTCGACCGGATGGCCGCATCCGTGCAGCGCGAGGACGAGCTCCGACGCCAGCTGGTCCGCGACGTGGCCCACGAGGTCCGGACCCCGCTCACGATCTTGCGCGGGACGACCGAGGCGTTGGTCGACGGGGTGATGGACCCCGACGAGGAGACCCTGTCGTCGCTCCACGACGAGGTCCTGCGGCTCACGAGGGTGGTCGGCGACCTGGAGACGCTCGCGGAGGCCGAGGCCTCGGCCTTGCAGCTCCAGCTCGGTCCCGTCGACCTCGCGGCCGTAGCCGAGGCCGCGGTGGCGATCGCGCGCGCGGCGGCGACCGCCGAGGAGCTCGAGCTGGTCGGCGACCTGTCCCCCGCTCCCGCGAACGGCGATGCGGGTCGGCTCGGGCAGGTCGCGGTGAACCTGGTGGTGAACGCGCTGCGCTACACGCCCGCGGGCGGCTCGATCACGGTCCGGACCGCCACCGAGGACACCCACGCCGTGCTCCAGGTGCTCGACACCGGACCGGGGATCGCCGAGGAGGACCTCCCGCACCTGTTCGAGCGTTTCTACCGCGGCCGCACGCCCGAGCGGACGAGCGGCAGCGGGATCGGGTTGGCGGTCGCCTCCGAACTCGTCGCCGCGCACCGCGGGACGATCGAGGCCGGGAACCGCCCCGAGGGCGGGGCGGTCTTCACGGTCCGGCTGCCGACACGTCTGAGCTAGACGAGGTTCGTCCAGGCGCGTCGGCCGTACTCGTCCTCGATGACCAACCGCCACCAGCGGGACGTTCGGCGCTCGGCCTCGACGTCGTCCGGCGGACGGAACCGCGCGTGCGTGATCAGCCCGCGGACGTCGCGCTGGAGGATCTCGGCACCGTCTCGCCGGCCTCGCGCGCCCGCCGACAGCCCCAGGCCGTCCTGCCAGCCGCTGTGGAGCCACACGTCGCGCGCCGGGCTGAACGACGCCTCGATCGCGTCACCGTCGCGCTCCACGTCGTGGACGACCGGCCCGTTCGAGGCGTAGGTATGGCCGGCGCGGAGGGCCTCGACCACGGCCTCACGGGTCCGCTCCGGCGCCCGGACCATCGTCCACGCGTCGTCGACGTCGAACGTCGGGTAGTGGGAATCGTCGGTCCCGCACGGCGCGAAGGTGATGCCGGCGTCGAACGCGAGGTCCCACACGTAGCTGGAGTCCCCTCGGTCGTTCTCTCGGTGCGACGACGCGTTCCAGACCTCGACCCCGTCGAGCGCCTTCGCCGCGAACACCGCCTCCTGCGGCAACCCGCTCCACGACGGGTGGCACAGGATCGTCGCACCGCCCTGCTCCCGCACGTAGGCGTGACCGTCGTCGAACGTGGCGAACGTCTTGAAGCTCGAGTTCGCGAACTCGTACCAGTTCACGGGGTCGCCGTTCGGCGTCTCGGTGACCTCGTCGATCCGATCGCCAGGAACTCCGGCGACATCGGACCGCCCACGGGATCGACGCCCAGCTCGGCCCCGGGGATCACGAGCAGCCCGTCGGGTCCGTCGACCTTCGTCATCACCCAGTGGTCCGAGATCGTGAGGACGTCGAAGCCTCGGTGGTAGTAGGCGTCGGCGAGCGAGTCGGGGGAAGCTCACCGTCGGAACAGAGCGAGTGGGCGTGGAACTGACACTTCAGCCACTCGCCCTCGGCGCGGAACGGGTTCGACTCGGACATGGAGGCACCCTTCGGTCTGGACGGCCCGGAGCCTAGCAAGGGCCGGTGAACGGACGGGAGCCGGCTTCAGGCCTCGTCAGGCTCCTCCATCTCTTCGAGGACCGGGGGGGACGACACGATCGTGGCGTCGAGCCCGTCGGCGAGCGCCCGGGTGTCCTCCTGCGACAGGGCCGCCGGGCGGTGGATCACCGTGTACGCGAGCGGGGGCATCTCGCCCTCGAGGACGATCTCGCCCATCTCGTCGATCTCCTCGGACTGCGGCTGGTCCCACTCCGAGAAGTTCAGGGTCTCGCGTCCCTCGTCGACGTCGCGCTGGACCAGCCACGACATCGGCGCGACGTTCGTGTACCAGGGCCACTCGGTCTCGTTCGAGTGGCAGTCGAAGCAGGCGGTCGTCGCGAGGTCGCGCGTCTGCGCCGTGTCCCACGCGGGCTCGGCGGTCACCGGCGGGTTCGAGTGGTCACGGCCGTACGGGACCAGCTGCATCACGACGAACAGGCCCGCCAGCACGATCGCCACCGTTCGCAGCACGTGACGCTTCCGGGGCGCCGGCCCCGTGGGTGTCGTGTCGGTCATCGGTCTTCCCCCGATCGAACCTTCTCGACGCCTAGCGTGCGGACGACGACCGGCCCCCGCGTGGTCCGGGAGACCCCGCCACGGCGGGACCACGCGTGCGGGTCTGGAGGGCGAGCGGGCAGGCATCCCGACCCGGTCCGCCCGATGCTACGGTGCCACGATGCGCCCGGCCTCCCCCCAACCCCGGCCGTGGGCCCGGCGGATCGCCCTGTCGGCCGCGGTCATGACGCTCGCGTCATGCATCGCCTCGGAGAGACCGATGGAACCTAGGTCACCCGCCGCGGTGTCGGTGACCCCGTCCGCCTCCCCGTCGCGAGCGGCCACGGCACCCGTACAGGAGCCACCCGAACCGTGCACCCAGACGGTCGACGATCTCGAACTCGTGGTGAAGCCCGGCCCGGACGTGCCGGTCGAGCTGACGCGCGACGTACGCGCGACGACGGTGCGCGCCCACCACGCACTGTCGTCGGTGCCGCTCCCCGGATGCGCGCGGCGACAGACCGTCGTCAAGATCGTGACCGGGTTCGGCGCACCGAACACCGCAGCGCAGTTCCAGCAGGTCTCGACGCGGCGAGGCGTGATCACGCTGTGGACCGGTGACTGGCTCGACCTGCCCGGGGTCGACCGCACGCTGATCCTCGTGCATGAGTGGTGGCACCAGATCCAGCAACTCAGCGGCTGGTGCGGGGCCGACGCCGGCTGTCGGGGAGGGAACCTCGACGCGATCCCACACTGGCTGTACGAGGCCGACGCGAACCTCCAGGCGCTCCGCGTCGGCCAGCGGCTCGGCCTCGTCTCCTACGGTGCGGAGATCGACCGGTGGCGCGGCTCCACGGGCAGCGCACTCCTGGCCCTGCGTCGCAACGCGAACCCGTCGACCCTTCCTCCCGAAGAGACCTTCTGGTGGTACAAGATGGCGCAGTTCTCCGGCCACGACCTGGTGGCCGGTCGACCGCTCGCCTTCCTGCGGTTCTGGCGCCTGGCCGGCAAGACCGGCGATTGGCAGCGGGCCTTCCGGCTCGCGTTCAGCGTCGAGTACGACGCCTTCTTCCGCAACACGTTCGTCCACCGGGAGCGCCTCTGGCCCTGAACGCTGACCGGCAGGCTCGCGCTTCAGCCCCCGCGAACCGGGACCCTTGGGCCGGCGCCGTCAGGCTTCCCTCCATAGGGTTCGTGTCGTTCGACCTCTACAGAAGGGACGACGTGATGGCGTCGACGACGAAGGGAGCCGGCTCCGGCCGGATGACGAGGATCCCGGCGATGATCGTGATGCTCGTCGGAGTGGTGCTGATCGGCACCACGATCATCAACGACCTGTTCGCGGTTGGGCCCGCGTTCGAGGAGCTGATCGACGACTTCCGGCCAGCCCTCAGCGCGGAGGCGATCGAGACAGCCCGTGCCGACGTCGAGGCGCTCGGCGCCGCCGGCGAGGAGTTCCAGGCGGTGGTCGCGCCAGCGATGGCCGAGCAACTCGGGATGACACCGGAGGAGTTCCAGGCCTTCGTGGGCGAGCAGTTCCCCGCGGTGGCCCAGGGGATGGCGGCGTTGCCGGAGATCGTGCCGACCTTCGCCGGGCTGATCGATACCCTCGACGCCCAGTCCGAGCTGTTCGCCTCAGCCGACGCGATCCCGACGGAGGACCTGCCCGCCACCACGATCCCGTGGGCGCTGCTGATCTCGGGGATCGTCTGCCTCGCGATCGGCGCCTTCATGTGGTTCGCGCCTCGAACCGCAGGGATCGTCGCGATCGTGATCGGCGCCCTGCTCGTGGTCGTCCCGTTCGCGCTGTCGCTGCCGGACAAGGCCGCCGACGCCGATCAGCTGAACGAGAACCTCGAGCCCGTGTACACGGCGGAACTGATCACGCAGGCGACCGGGGCCCTCCAGGCCGTGGGGGCGATGGGCACAGAGATGTCCGAGGCGATGCTCCCGGCCCTCGCCGAGCAGCTCGGGATGACGGGCGAGGAGCTCCAGGCGTTCATGGGAGAGAACTTCCCTGCGACCGCCAACGCCTTGGCGACGATGCCCGACTCGATGGAGCGGTTCCAGGGGCTCGTCACGACCTTCGAAGCGAACCTCGACAACTACGAGACGCTGAAGTCGGTGACGTTCGCACCGATCATCTGGACCGCGATCATCGGCGGCGCAGTGGTGCTCGTGATGGGCATCTGGGCAGCCGTGGCGGGGCGCCGGGTGGTGAAGGCCGAGACCCTCGGGTAGCCGTTTAGCCAGCGTTTGCCGATCGTTTAGGGCACCGTCGGACACTCGGGCCGTAGCCACGAGCGGTGGCCGGCGGCGCGACATCGACGCGTCGGCCGACAGACCCCCTCCCCAAGGGGCTCGGAGACCCCGGGCGATCCGCCCGGGGTCTTCACGCTCGGCGACCCCCGCCGCCCTGAGCGCCGCGCTCAGCCCGAGGCCTCTCATGGGCGTGGTCGGCATCTTCGCGAACATCCCTCCCATCTCGGGTCGAGGTTCCGTATACCCGCCCGGCCGCGATTCGGAACCGTCGCCGGGTCCTGATCAGCCCGCCTCGACGCGTCGTCCCCGATGGGTGTACGGTGCGGACGGGAGGTGAGCACCGATGCATCGGTCTGTCCTGGTTGCTCTCGTCATGTCGGTGGCTCTGCTCGGACCGGCGGGAGCGACATCTGGGGTCGCTCCCACGAACCTCACGATCCACGCCGACGACTCCCACGTGTACGGGAAGCTCACGGGTCGTCCCTCGTGTCGCGACGGGCAGACGATCAGACTGATCGTGAACGGCGTTGAGACCGCCACCACCATCACCGGCCCCGACGGGCGGTACTCGTTCGGCTACGCACTCGTCCCCCCCGTGCAGGTCCGCACCCGGTTCGACGGCAGCATCGAGGGCATCCACCCGGACACCCTCGTCTGCAGGGCGTCGCTCTCGCGGCCGATCCGATTCGTACCCGGCGCGGGCCCCGCGAAGCCAGCGGGCACCACGGCGCTCACCAGCTCGAACGTTGGAGCCGCGGCGAAGTCACTCGGTGCGGTGATGAGGATCACGCTCGCGACGTGGCTACGGGGCGGTGACCTGAGGCCCTGAGCTCGCGCGGGTCCGCACGCCGCGACTAGGCCCCGAAGAGCGCTGCGAATGCGGCGGGGTCGACCGGCGCGACCCACGCCTCGGTGACCTTGCCGTCCGCAACGTGGTAGACCTGGATCACGTCGTTCTGGATCGTTTCGCCGTTCCGGACCACGGTGTTCTTGATGAGCGCGACCGCGTGCTCGTCATCCGCCAACACCGCGTGGATCTCCGACTGCCAGCTCATGCCCTCGGGCATCGGCTCGGTCAACATCGCGACGACCGCCTCCTTGCCCAGGACGTCGCCGCCGGGTGCCGGCCAGTGCCACTTCGCGTCATCGGCCACCATCTCGCCGAACGTGGCCATGTCGCCCGCGAGCGCGGCCTCGTAGCCCTTGCGGACGAGATCGCCGTTGGGGTGTGCCATCAGCCCCCTCCTTCGTTCTCGGGCGCGCTCCTCCCTGGGGGGAGACGTGCGCCCTTCAGATGCGGACCGCCCACACACGCTAGGTGCGCGCTCGCTCACGCGGTAGGGGCGAACGACCCGACGTCTCGCGTGTTCGACGACCACGACCCTCGGCCTCATCCGCTCGATCGCCGACGCATGCGGAAGGTCACGGGATCACGCGCCGTCGATCTTCGCCCACCCCGACTGCAGCGGTCGACCAGGGTCGGAGGGTCAGACGCGTCACCGAGGGTTCACTGCACGTCGGTGTTGAGCAGCGACTCGATCACGGGCTCGAACGGGTAGCCGATCGACAGGTGTGCGAGGTCGTCGATGATCTGCGCGTTCGCACCGGGGATGTGACCCGCCAGCCATCGGCCGTGCTCCACGGGGGCGTTCTCGTCCGCGGTCCCGTGGCGCACCGTCACCGGGACCTCGATGTCCGCGACCCGGAACCCCCAGGGGTTCGCCCACGCGTGCATGTCATCAGCCATCCCCCAGATCCCGCCGGCAACGCCCGCCCTGAGCTGGGCCGCGGTGGCTTCGAAGCCCTCTGGGTGACGACGGAAGGCTTCGGCTTCGCTGGGAGGATCCTCCGCCATCTCATCTCCGCTCGCGACCGCGATCGCCGCGGCAGACTCCTCGTACTCAGCGATGAGTGCGTCCGTGATCGGACCCGAATACGAACGCCAGGAATCACGGTCCTCGAGCGGGTGCCAGGCCAGCCAGTCCTCCTCGATCTCCGCGGGAGGAGCGAGACCGGCCACGACCACGCACGAACGGACCCGCTCGGGCAAGAGGGCCGCACACGCCAGCGACGGCGCGCCGCCACCCGACCAGCCGACCACGAAGAACCGATCGACGCCGAGATGATCGGCGAGCGCGGTCGCGTTCACCGCCTCGTCGGCGATCGTCCTCCCGGGCTTTCGGGTCGAGCCTGCGTACCCGGGACGCGAGTACGAGGCCGTTCGGATTCCTCGTCGTGCAGCGGCGTCGATCACGACCGGGTCCGGGAGCGCGGCGCAGGGGGTCCCCACGTGAAGGATCAGAAGGTCCCCTGCCTCAGAAGGGCCCCCCACCCAGTGGTCGAGGACCGTCCCGCCCGGAAGCCGCAGCGTGTCCAGTGCCATCGAGCGCACCCTAGCCCGGGCCAGGACGAGGCGCAGCGCTCGACCACCTTGACCCGCTCGGCGACGGCTCGCCCAGACAGAACAGCGCCCCACCGAGGGGGGCCCGGTGGGGCGGCCGTTCCGATCCGCACGAGGCAGGCCGTCTCACCCCAGGGGGGCCGGGGCGACGCCGCCGTGATGCAGCGCCGATCCTCCGCGTCGGTGGTCAGGTGAGCACGGGCCGTTGGGCCCGAGCGTTCCGGGGCACCAGACCTCCGCTGGATGCACTACCTCACCAGCCGGCGTCGAGCCTTCCTCGGCCCCACCTCTGCTGGATCGAGTCGGCCACCTGATCGGCAACCTTCTTCGACCAGTAGCCGGCCTGGACCCGACCTCCAGGAACCCGAGCACCCTCATGCGATGCGGGTCCATACGCCCGCAGGTCCATCGACCCCTTGTGCCGCCGCACAACCGTAGATAGCGTCCGTGCATGAGACGTGCGGAACGGGGGCGTGACCATGAGACGTACCGGGATCGCTGTCGTCGTCGCCCTGGCGCTGGGCGCCTCGGCCTGCGAGGGGTCAACCCCGTCCGCCGCGCTGGCGACCCCGGTCGAGGTATCACCGACGAACACCGTTGATGAGCCCACGTCGGCCACCGAGGCGCCGTCGGCCTCGCTCACGTCCACCTCCCAGATCGGAGATCTGAACATTGCCTGGCCGTTCCAGGTCAAGGGCGGCTACTCCGTTGGGTTCTCGGTGAAGCCGGCGGAAGCGAGACAGGCCGCGGAAGCTAGACGAGAAGATCTCGCCGACAGGCTGAAGGATCTCAGCGCCGGGAAGACGATGATCGGCGCTTCGATCGTCACGCAGGACGGGGAGCCCGTCGCGATGCTCGGCCACCTCTGGCTCACGCCCGCAGCCCAACGCCTGGCGGATCAGGACCCCGAAACTGCGCTCAAGGACGCCATCAAGGGGGTGATCGGCTCCGCGGGAACGAGTGAGTTCGACGTGGTGACGATCGCCGGGCAGGAGGTCCTGACCGCCGACGGTGACACAGGGGTCGCATACGCCTGGCGGCACCCGAAAGCCATCGGCGTGCTCCTCGGGGAGGACCCCGAAACCCTCGAGGCCTTCCTGAGCGCCTTCTTCGCGAGGGCCTTCGGGTAGGTTCAAGGCCTGAACCCGAGCACACGGCCCGGGTAGAGGTCGCGGGTCAAGTGGTCGGCGTTCGCGTAGGCCCACGCCTCGGTCTCGATCCGGCGGCACTCCGCGTTCGACTTCCTGTCCCTGCAAGGTCATTCGCCTCTGTGCTTCCGGGAGGGGACGAGGCCAACCTGAGGGGGTGCTTCGAGGGGTGAGGAGGCGATCGTGATGTCTACCCCTATGAGGGAGCGGGCGCCGGCTGGGATGCCTCCGAGCGTTGAGCGACCGGAGAAGCGCGGTCGCTCACCCTGGACGATCTGGGTCCCGGTGATCGTCGCGCTCGTCGTTGGAGCGGCTGCGGGGTTCCTCGTCGGAAGGAACCTCGGTCCCACCGAGACGAAGACGGTGACGATGCGAGAGTCGTCCGCGCCGCCGGCCTACGCGACCTGGGAGCGCTCCGCCAACGTCTTCTTCGACGGACGGGGGGCCTGCTCCTATGTGGGACCCGCCGAGATACCGGCCGGAACGAAGGGCGAGTTCAACTACGAGGGGCCCGAAGGCAGCGTCCTCGTGATGCAGCCGTTGCCCTACAACGCGGCGGTGTCCACGTACGAGGATGCCGTCGACTTCCTGTTCGTCTTCGGAGCGGGTACGGGAACGGAGATGACGCGCCCGGCGGACGCGGCGAAGGCGGTCTTGCATCCCGACCTTGCCGAGGGGGTGTGGATGGTTGGCTGCAAGGTGAGACCTCACGCGCAGACCACGGTGACCGCGACGGCGATCCGCGTGACCCCGAGTTGACGATCCGAACCGGGCCCGGCCGCGTCATCCGGCCAGGTCGGTCTGAAGCGGCCAGCCTTGACTTGATACGTAGGCGCCGAGCCGGCATCCCACCGCCCCCGGCACGGTGTCACGACGGTCCTGGGGACCCCGAGGGCACGAGGCACGACCCGCGGTCCACTCGGGGACCGTAGCGGGAGGGTAGGACGCAGGCTCGCCCGGCCCTTGGAACCTGGGTCTCCTGTCCCTACCCGTGTCGGTCGCTCGAAGGTGAGGGTGCTCACGAGTCCGGATACGGCACCGGCCGCAGCCCGCGGGTGGCCATGAGCGAAGGGGTCCTCCATGGCCATCGGTCGACGTACCGCCCGTTCCCTCGCGCGGTCCCTGATCGCCTGCGGCGTCCTGATCGCGTCGCTCCTGCCCGCTCCGGCGGCGGGAGCCCTCTACATGGACGACTACCGCGACTTCAGGACCGACCCCGACGACGCGGCGGTCCTGTGGCACGGCCCCGAGCACGATCCCGGATGGGGCGGCATCCGTTCGACCACCCGCTCGGTGTGGACGAACGAGGATGGTCGTCGCTGGCTGACGATAGTCATCGCGCCCTCCGGTTGGGCAGAGAACTACGTGCGTCTCGATACCGACGGCGATCGGGCCGCCGAGTTCGTGATGTGGATCGAAGTCGGCTGCGCGATCCATGGTCAGGGTCGCGAACGCATGGGGCACTATCGTTCAGCGGGTGGCTCGCCCGACGACAACGAAGATGGTCTGATCGCGTGCCACGTGCCGCTCGCCTTCGTGCGGCCGTCGGCACGGATCGCGTGGCGGGTCCGGGCCACGACGGTCCAGGACGATTCGGCTCAGTCCATCTTCTTCGACCGCGCACCGAACCTCGGTTGGTACGTGTGACCGGATGACAGGAGGTTCCTCATGGCACGCCACAGCCGTCGGTTCGGTTCCCTGACTTCCATCCTGCTGGTCGTTGGCGCGATCCTGGCGATGACGGCTGGTCCGGCCATCGCAGCGACCACGGGTTGGGACCCGCGCGACCAACCACAGCGGGGGCCCTTCGACCTGCGTTGGGCGGGTGCCTACCGACAGGACGCGGACACCATCCGAGTCGGCATAAGCCTCTGGGAACCGGTGCGGAGCTGGGACTTCGACGGGGAGCACCTTCTCGGGGTGGACATGAACCCGCGCGTGTGCTCCTGCGATTCGGAGGGTTCCATCCAACCCCTGGAGGCAGGCGGGTGGGTCGCCCGATTCACCGACGAGGGCTCTCCCCAGTTCACCGCTCGGGTCAGGCATCCGAACCCCACGCTGTTCCAGATCTTGATCCCCGCCGAGTGGGCGGCGGGCGAGCCGATCAACGTGTTGGCCCTCTACTACGGCGAGTACGAAGCCGAGGATCGGATCGCTCTCGTTGCCCCGTAGGACGACGCCACGGGCGCTCGCGCCCGCCTCGGATGACAGGAGGTTCCTCATGACACGGTTCGGTCATCGCTCGCTCGGTTCGATCGCGTCGGTGCTGGCGGCCGCGGCAGTCGTGACGTCGGTGGTGGTGGCAAGGCCGGCCTCGGCGTCGCCGGGCGATCCCGACACGAGCTTCGGCGGCAACGGTTGGGTCCGCTTCGGGGAGCTCACCCATCCCGAGGAGAACGTCACCCGGATGGCCGTCCAGCCCGACGGGAAGATCGTCGTGGTCGGCTGCGTGATCTCTCCCGGAGGGTGGGAGTTGGGGTAGCTCGTGCCCCGGGACGAGACCGGCTCGGTCGGATCTGGTGGTGTGGCGGTTCCTCCCCGACGGGACCCTGGATCCGGGGTTCGGGCGCCACGGCCGGGTCGTGCTGGCTGTCGAGGACCGCAAGAGCGGGGCGACAGACGTCCTGATCCAGAGCGACGGCACGATCGTCACCGCCGGGTACGTGGGTGGTCGTGCGGCAGTGCTGAGGCTCACGTCCGCCGGCGTGCCCGATGCGTCCTTCGGACGAGAAGACGGTCTCGTCACGTTCCGCGTTGATCCTCAGCAGACCAGCTGGGCCGGCGACGTCGAGACGCTCCCCGACGGCGGTCTGGTGCTGGGCGCGTTCTCGTACGACCGCGCCGAGGGCCGCTACGGCAGCTGGTCTTCCGCCCTCGTGGCCCTCACCGCCGACGGCACACGGGACGAGACGTTCGGGGACGCGGGAACCACGTGGATGCCTCGCCCCCAGTCCTCACTCGTCGTGGGCGACCTCGGGATCGTGACGGCGGCGACGGGAAGAGGCGGGCACTTCGTCATCTCCCGTTTCGGCCTGGACGGGACTCCCGACGTCACGTTCGGTGGTGACGGGCAGCGCCGGTACGAGGCCTGCGCGCCGTGTGAGTATTCGGATCTTCGATGGTGTGTCCGACGTGGCTATCGATGCCACCGGCGAGATAGTCGTCGTCCTCAGAGGGTCCTTCTACCTCCCGGACCCGGAGTACAGCCTCGGCTGGGGTGTGGCGCGCCTGCTCCCGAACGGCGAGCCCGACCCCTCCTTCGGCGAGGAGGGCGTGCGGTACCTGATGTCAGGCGAATCGGGGTCCTTCCCCCGTGCGCTCTCGATCCTCGCGGACGGGGCGATCGTCGTGAGCGGTGCCTTGGGCGGTGCTGGATCGGGTGAGAACCGGCCGCTCGTCGCTCGACTCACGGCCGACGGGGATCTCGACGAGACGTGGGGCGGCGACGGGATCGCGGTGGTTCCGGCGGACGGGGACGAGTACCTCTGGTCGTACGCGGTCGACCATGCTGTGTTGGGGGATGGAGACGTCCTCCTCCTCTGCGAGCTCCCCCACGCCCCCGGCTTCGTGCTCGGGAGGTTGCTCGCGTCCTGATCGGTGCGTCCCGCTCGGGGTCGAGGCCGGTCGTAGGGCGCCCCGGGCGCTGAGGAACCTGGTCGTGAACGACCTGATCGACGAGGACGCCTCCCTGCGTCGCAACCTCGCCGCTTGGCGATCACCGATTCTCCCCAGATTCGCCCCAACTCCAGCGGCTGACAGGTGCGAAGCTCTTGCTGTGGAAGCTCCGGGGGAGAGACTTGAACTCTCAACCTACGGATTAACAGTCCGCCGCTCTGCCGATTGAGCTACCCCGGATCGATGCGTTGGGCAGTCTACCAGTGGCCCCTTCCGCGCTCGGAACCGCCGCGATAGGCTGGTCGGTCTCCTCATCGTCACGGAAGGACGCGACATGAAGCTCCGCACCTTGATCCTGTTCGGCGCCGGCGTGGTGACCGGACTCGCGATCGCGAAGAAGATGGGCGAGGACGACCCCGAGGTGCTCCACGGGCCCACGAAGGGCCAGGCTACGAACCCCGCGCTCGCGGCCGTCTCCGACCAGGCGCAGCGCGTGGTCGACCTGGCCTCGGTGAGGAGCCTCGACGCGATCCGGCGCGCCCGCGGCGCGATCCGCGACCGGCTCGGCGAGGACGCGTACGACGACGCGGCCTGGAGCTGACGGCTACCAGGTCGGGGAGAACGTGGTCGTGACGGCATGCGACGCGGTGCAGTCGGCACGCTCGACGCCGACGACGCTCGCCCGTCCGACCTGACCGTCGGGATCGTCGCGGAGGAAGAAGCACGTGCCCGTCGGTGAGTAGGCCGCGAGCAGCAGGTCCCCCGCCACCACTGTCTGGCTCACGACGGTCGGGCCGAGGCTCGGCTCGTCTCGCTCGACCCACAGGATCGACGGCTCGGCGGCCTCGAGCGCCTCGACGCTCGCGGGCACGTACCCCGAGGCGTCGCCCACCACCTGGCGACCGGCCACCTGCGCCGTGTGGAGCGACGCGCGGGCGGCCACGTCGTCGGCGCGCTCGACCGCACCGAGGTAGATCGGTATCGCGATCGTGAGCAGGACGCCCATGATCAGCAGGCAGACCATCAGCTCGACCAGGTGGAACCCGCGCTCGGAGCGCAGGCGTGACAGCACAGACCTCACCCCGTTGCCATCGTCAGAGGGGGCCGCGGCCTGAAACCGGGCTATTCGAGGTAGTCGCGGAGCTTCTGGCTGCGCGAGGGGTGCCGCAGCTTCGAGAGGGTCTTCGACTCGATCTGGCGGATCCGCTCGCGGGTCACGCCGAACTCCTTGCCGACCTCCTCGAGGGTGCGCGGGTGGCCGTCGACGAGACCGAAGCGGAGCTGGACGACCTTCTTCTCGCGCTCGGACAGGGTCTCGAGCACGCCCTCGAGCTGCTCCTGCAGCAGGATGAAGCTGGCGGCGTCGACCGGCACGACGGCGTCGGAGTCCTCGATGAAGTCCCCGAGCTGGGAGTCCTCCTCCTCGCCGATCGGCGTCTCGAGCGAGACCGGCTCCTGCGACACCTTCTGGATCTCGCGCACCTTCTCGGCGGCGACGCCCATCTGCTTGCCGATCTCCTCGGGCGTCGGCTCGCGGCCGAGGTCCTGGAGCAGCGCGCGCTGGATCCGGACGAGCTTGTTGATCGTCTCGACCATGTGCACCGGGATCCGGATCGTCCGGGCCTGGTCGGCGATCGCCCGCGTGATGGCCTGGCGGATCCACCACGTGGCGTAGGTCGAGAACTTGAAGCCCTTGTCGTAGTCGAACTTCTCGACCGCGCGGATCAGGCCGAGGTTGCCCTCCTGGATCAGGTCCAGGAACAGCATGCCGCGGCCCACGTAGCGCTTCGCGATCGAGACCACCAGGCGCAGGTTCGCTTCGATCAGCTTCTTCTTCGCCAGCTGCCCGTCGCGCTCGACGCGCCGGCAGAAGTCCTCGAGCTCCGCCTCGGTCTTCGGTTTGTAGCTCTTCGCGACCTTGTCGCGGCCGATCCCCTCGACCTTCCCGAACGCCGTGAGCTGGTGGTCGCGGATCTCCCAGACCTTCTGGACCAGGAACTTCAGCTCCTTCGGCTCGGGCTTGCCGTCCTCGGCGATCCGGCGCTGCAGCGCGGTCGACAGCTCGCCGGCCTCGATCCGTCGAGCCAGGTCGACCTCCTGCGCTGCGTTCAGCAGGGGGACCTTGCCGATCTCCTTGAGGTACATGCGGACCGGGTCGTTCGTGGGCGCCTTCAGCAGGTCGACCTCGATGCGGACCTGGGTGGCGGCGTCGGTATCGTCGCCGGGGACCTCGATCACCTCGATGCCCTCGTTCGACAGGTGCTCCTGCACCGCCGTCAGGAACTCCTCGATCTGTTCGGGCGTGAAATCGTCGACGGGGACGGCTTCGAGCAGGTCCTCGGACGTCACGAACCCGCGCTCGCGGCCGCGAGCGGCGATCTGTTCCTTGACGTCGTCGATGGCGACGACTTCACGGGCTGCCGCCTCGGTCAACGGGGGTCCTCTTCCGACTGGGGCACGACCGGGACAGTGTACGGAACGGCCACCGCGGCGACCCCGACGGGTGCTCAGACCGCGCCGGCGGCCGCGTCGCGGAGCCGGCGGAGCTCTCCGTCGACCTCGACCAGCTCCAGGAACAGCTGGTCGTAGTCGGGATCGGTCGTCGGGTTCAGCTTCTGCAGGCGGGCCCGGAGGTCGTCGCTCCGCGCCTTCATCAGGAACTCCTGCAGCCTGGACCACACCGCCTCTGCGTACTCGGCGGTGGGATCGACCCTCGAGCGGCTCGACCGTGAGCGCCGAGCCGCACCCGCGAGCTTGGGATCGTCGCCACCGGCCAGCGCGCCCACGTCGCCCCCAGCCTCGCGCAAGGAGATGAACAGACGTCGGAGCGACGATGCGCGGAAGTGCTCCTCGGTCAGCCGCGGGGCATAGGCGTCGAAGACCCCTGGATCGCGCGCGAGCAGCCGCAGCATCTCGCGTTCGAGGCGCTCCGATGCCGTCGCCTTGCGGACGGTCTTCGCGACCTCCTGCGGACGCCCGCCCAGCCGACGGCGCAGCGACTCCCCCACCGAGACCTCGGACACGCCGGTCAGGTCGGCGAGCAGCCCCGCGTACTCGGAGCGCCGCACCGGGTCGGTCAGGCGCTCGAGCATCGGCAGCGCATCGGCGACCGCCGCCGAACGGTCCTCGATCGTGGCGAGGTCGTGGCGCGCCACGACGCGGCGGACCATGTACTCGACCAGGGGACGGCCGCCCTTCGCGGCGCCGCGGACCGCGTCCGCGCCGTGCTTCGCGACGAACTCGGCCGGGTCGAGGCCCTCGGGCATGATCATCACGACCGGCTGGATCGGATAGGTCTCGGCGAACGCGAACGCCCGTTCCGCGGCCCGGGCACCGGCCTCGTCGGAGTCGAACGCGAGGATCGCCCGCTGCGCGAACCGTGACAGCAGCTCGAAATGTCGCTCCCCCAGCGCGGTCCCGCAGGTCGCGACGGCGTTCTCGATCCCCGCCTGCGCCAGCCCGATCACGTCGGTGTACCCCTCGACGACGAACACCTCTCCAGAGCGCGTGATCGCGGCGCGCGCCCGGTGGAGGTTGTAGAGCACGTCGTGCTTCCGGTAGATGGGGGTCTCGGCGGTGTTCAGGTACTTGGCCTGCTCCCCCGCCCTCGGATCGCTCGGGAGCACGCGCGCGCCGAACCCGATGTGGCGCCCCTGCAGGTCCTGGATCGGGAAGGTGATGCGTCCGCGGAACCGGTCGCGCACCGCCCCGTCGTCGCCGCGGGTGGCGACCCCGGCCTCGAGCAGGATCTCGGGCGACAGGTCTCGGTTCCCCGACAGACGGCGCAGCAGGAAGTCCGGGTAGCCGGGCGCGTAGCCGATCCCGAACGTCTCGATCGCGTCGGCGCCGAGGCCACGCTCCTCGAGGTACGCGCGTGCCTCGGCCGCCTCGCGCCCGGTCGCGAGCATCGCCCGGTAGAGCGTCGAGGCCTCCTCGTTGGCCCGGTGCAGGGCCTTCCGACGCTCGGCGGCCCGGCGCTCGGCGGGCGAGTCGCCCTCGAACCGCAGCTGGACGCCGGCCGCCTGGGCGAGGCGCTCGATCGCCTCGACGTAGCTGAGCGACTCGAGCTCGCGCAGGAACGTGATCGCGTCGCCGCCCTTGCCGCAGCCGAAGCAGTAGAAGACACCCTTGGACGGAGAGACGCTGAACGACGCCGACTTCTCCTGATGGAACGGGCAGAGCCCGCTCATCGAGTCGTGACCGGCACGTCTTGAGCGTCAGGTACTGGCCGACGAGCTGGACGATGTCGGTCCGCTCCTTGACCGCCTCGATGTCCTCCTGGCGGATCCTCGCCACCGGCGTCCCCCTACAGGTCCGGGTCCAACAGCCAGCCCCGGGGAAGGAAGAGCCGCTCGTACGTCCGGAGCGCGTACCGGTCCGTCATGCCGGCGATGTGGTCGGCGACGCGGATCGGGAGCTCCCCGGGGGCCCGATGGTACTCGGGCGGCAGCTCGTCGGGGTGCTCCAGGAAGTAGCCGAACAGGTCGCGGATCAGCTTCACGGCCTTGTCGTGGTCCTCGCGTGCGCTCGCGCGAAGGTAGACCTCGGCGAACATGAAGTCGCGGAGGTCGTCGAGCGCCCGGAAGATCTCGGGCGACAGCGACACCTCGGGCTTCCCCTCGCTGGTGGTGACCAGGTCCGTCACGAGCGTGTTGATCCGGTCGGAGTGCGTGTGCCCGAGCACGTCGAGGGGCCCCGGCGGGAGCTCCTCCTGCTCCAGGACCCCGGCGCGCATCGCGTCGTCGATGTCGTGGTTCACGTAGGCGATCCGGTCCGAGTAGCGGACGATCTGGGCCTCGAGGGTCTCCGGCGGCGGCATCGACCACGGGTGGTGAACGATGCCGTCACGGACCTCCCAGGTCAGGTTCAGGCCGTCGCCGTCGTTCTCCAGGTGCTCCACCACCCGCAGGCTCTGCTCGGAGTGGCGGAAGGGCCGCCCGAGGAACGGCGTGAGCGCCTGCTCCCCCAGGTGCCCGAACGGCGTGTGCCCGAGGTCGTGGCCGAGCGCGATCGCCTCGGTCAGGTCCTCGTTCAGACGCAGCGCCCGCGCGACCGTGCGCGCGATCTGGCTCACGTCGAGGGTGTGGGTCAGCCGGACGCGATAGTGGTCCCCCTCGGGTGCCAGGAACACCTGCGTCTTGTGCTTCAGACGGCGGAACGCCTTCGAGTGGACGATCCGGTCCCGGTCGCGCTGGAAGCAGGTGCGGATCGGGTCGTCGGGTTCGGGGTGGGCGCGTCCGCGGGTCCCGGCCGACAGCACAGCGTGCGGCGACAGGGTGTCGCGCTCGATCTGCTCGGTGCGCTCGCGGGGGGTCGGCACGCGACCCATGGTAGCCGGGGGTCCCGACAGGGGCCGGGCGTCAGATCGCCTGGACGTGTCCGGGGGCTGAGCCGTCCCACTCGCGCTCGCTCTGCATCCGCCGGACCTCGATCGCCATCGCGATCTCCTCCGACACCTCGCGGCAGAGCATCACCGCGGCGACCACCTTGCCGGTTGCGTCGCGCGCAGGCTGGCCGTTCACCGACAGGATCACGTCGCGCTCGCGCCCGGGCGGACGCATCCGCACGAGCGCTCCATGGACCGTCTCGCCGGCGAGCACCCGCGACTCGGGGAGCTCGTCGAGCTCCATCGGGTCGCCCTGGAACGTCCGGACGCGGCACCGGTGCGAGACCTCGTCGAGCGTGGCGCCGGGGGCGATCGTCGTCAGGTCCGCGAACGCCCGGTTCGCGTAGAGCACCCGGCCGTCGGAACCGACCGCCTCGGCGCCGTCGCTGATCGCCTCGACGATCGGCTCCACGTCGCCCGCGGGCGCCAGACCCATGCGCTGGAGGTACTCGCGGTAGGCGTTCGTGCTGCCGAGCGCCATCCGGTACTCCTCGAGGTTCGACTTGAGCGTCTCCTCGGTCTGCTCGGTGCGCCGGGTGATCTCGGCGGTCGCCGACTCCAGCCGTGTGAGCGAGTCGGCCATCGCTTCCGCGGTCAACGCGAGGCGGTCGATCTCGTTCGTCGTGTTCTCCAGGCGCTCCAGCGATCCCTGCATCGTGTGCGAGGTCGTCGCGATCTTCGACACGGCGTCGGTCATCTGTTCGAGCTTCAGGAGGGAATCCTTCATCTCGGTCGACATGCCGGAGAGCTTGGAGATCTGGCGGTGGGCCCGGAAGGTCAGAGCGGCCATCACCACGATCAACAGCATCAGCGCCAGCTGCAGCTGGTAGTCGAACTCCGCCATGAACTCTTCGAGCATCTCGGGTGCGTTTTCGGCACGTCGAGAGCCCGTCCTGAGCCCTGACGTGGAGGTGGATCCGGAGGTGATCGGGTCTCACCCGCCGAAGATCAGGTACCGCAGGTAGGCGAACGTCTCGCGGAGATAGCCCTGCCCCCGCGCCTCCTCGGTGGTGGCCCCCGACCGCCAGGTCGCCGACGCGTGCGCGTCGAGCCCCAGATCGCTCGCCATCGCCTTCACGCGGGCGTTGTGCCACGGGTCCGACACGAGGAAGACGCTGCGCAGGTCGTGGGCCTGCAGACGCGCGGCGGCCGCCTCGAGGCTCTCCCACGTCGAGCTCCCGACGGGCAGCGCCACCACGGCGTCCGCGGGCACCCCATGGCGGATCAGGTAGTCGCGGCCGGCATCCGCCTCGGTCGTGCGGTCCCCGGGCTGCTTCCCGCCGACCGTGAGGACGAGATCGGCCCGGTCCTGTTCCCACAGCAGCGCAGCGTGGTCGAGCCGGCCGGCGAACACGGGCGACGGTTCACCGTCGTACTGCGCCGCCCCCAGCACGACGATCGCGTCAGCGTGGTCGACCCGGCTGGCATCGTCCCGGTGTGCCGCGCGCCAGACGACCACCCCGGACACGCCGACCACCCCGACGACGGCGAACAGGAGCGCGGCGAGCGCCGCCAGGAGAGGATGCCTGCGGATCAGGCGCACGCGACCAGGCTACCCCACCTGCTCAGCAGGCCAGGGTGACAGGTCCGTAGAACAGCGGAACATCCGTGATCTCCAGGAACATCGCGTGGACGCCGTGCTCACCGGGGTCCTGGATCGCGACGATCGACGGGCCCTCGACCTCGGGCCCGATCCCCTCGTAGCAGGAGGGCTCCGACATCACGACGCGGTCCGCCAGGTAGTCGCCGACAGCCCCCTGCGCCGCCTCGAGATCGGCTCGGAGCGCGTCGGCGTCCGGTCCCTCCGCGATCACGGCCACCCAGATCGACTGGCCGGGCGAGAGGCTCGGCCCGGCCGCGTCGGGGCTCGGCAGCGCCGGAGAGCCGAGCGGGTCGGGCTCGGCATCGGAGGAGCACGCGGCGGCGGATGCCGCCGCCAGCACGGTGAACACGAGGATCGTCCTGGGCGCTCGGGTCATGGGCGGGCCCGCCACGCGGGCCCGCCCATGCTCGCCCCCGTCACTGCGGTGGGCAGTTCGTGGTGCACACGGGCGTCCAGCCCTTGCGGGTGAGCCCCTTCGTGTACGACGCCGACCGGTAGTCGATCCAGTCGATCACCGTGCCCACCGTGTTGTTCCGCGCGTGGATGATGTAGTCGAACCCACCCGAACCCTCCGCCTGGATCATCCCGATGTGGCCGTACTCGGGGAAGCGCCAGACGAAGGCGTCCATCCACTGCGTCGACGAGTACGTCTTCGCGATCACCTTGAAGGGATCGTCGGAGTCCGGGGCGACGTACTGCCAGGTGTCGTAGGGACCGTGGATGTCCTTCTGGTGATCCCAGTACCGATACCCGGGGGACCCGTCGGCCTTGAGGGCCCATGTCTTGAAGACGAACCCGGAGCAGTCCGCCCCCTCGCCTCCGCCGTCCGCCGGGAGCGTCGGGGTGTCGTCACGGTCGTTCAGCTTGTAGCAACCCCCGTACAGCGAGTACCCCTCGTGCACCGCGGGCTGGGCGTACGAGTAGGCCTGCGACCGCTTCCACGAGCTCATCGCTTTCGAACCACCGAAGCAGTTGTCGCTCTCCCACGAGGCCTGCGCGGGCTGGGCGGCAAGCCCGGTGAACACGACCGCCAGGCACGTCAGCAGCACCCTGTGACCCTTCATCACCATCACCTCACCTCGAAGCGGTCGATGTGCACGCCGCGGTCGTCCGCGAGCGCGATCAGCACCTCCCCCGGCGCTCGGAAGCGCACGGTCGAGTACCTGGCCGCCTGCTCCGCGGACGGCTCCGGCAGGAGATCGAACGTGACGACCTCGCCGGTCGCGTCGAACCGGAGCACCCCCACGGCGAAGTGGGTCTCGTCCCACAGACCCTTCGCGACCACGGCCCCGCCGTCGTCGAGCGGACGCACGAAGTAATCGGTCCCCCCGGCGACGCCCGGCGGCAGCTGGATGGTTGCGCCCGCCCGCGACCCGTCTGGGCGGGTCCACACGACGGCGAACGCGCCCTGGGCGACGTCGGCGGAGACCGCCACCGTGCCGTCGGGCAACGGAACCGTCGCGCTCTGCAGGCGCCCCTGCGCGCCGGGATCGAGCGGCGCGCCGGGCGTGGAGCGCACCGGCGTCCACTGCCCCGATCCCACGAGCACGCGGGGGCCACCTTGCGCCGCGGCGACCCGCGAGGCGATCCCGAAGCCGACCGGGTAGCGCCCGAGCACCAGCCCCCTCGCGTCCAGCTCGAACGCCGTCGCAGCGGACCCGAGGGTCGTGAGCGCGAGCCCGCCGCCTTGGGCCGAGGCGATGTCCACCGGCTGATCGGTCGGCAGCGCGAGCGAACGGTGGAACTCGCCGCTCGCGGTGAACTCCTGGATCCGCCCGTGGACCCAGTCGGCGACCATGACCGAACCGTCGGCCGCGACGTCGAAGCTCGACGGGCCGACGACGACCTCCTCGTCGGTCCCGGTCGTGCGACCGACCTCACCGTCGTCGTCGCCGTACGGCATCGCGACCACGGTGCCGTCCGCGCGCCTGGGCTCCCAGTCGAACGCCGGCACCTCGCGGACCGGCAACCCGGCCGTCGTCACCACGCGGATCGCGCTGGTCTCGCCTCCCGGCGGGTACGCGACGACCCCGCCACCGGCCGTGCGGAACTCGAACCGATAGGAGAAGCCGTCGTCCGGGATCAGCTCCGGCGGCACCGTGAACCGGTACGCGCCCTCGAGGAACACGCCCTCGAGGGGCGTCCACCCCGCCGCGCCCGCCGGTCGCACGTACCCCGTCGCTCGCTCGACCGCGCAGGTCGGCGCCTCGGGCGTCTCGCAGAACGTCGCCGCTGTGAGCTCGGTCGCCCCGGCGACCGCCACGACCGCGGGCGCGGCGTGGAGCACGAGAGGTCGTGGACCGGTCCTCGGCGGGGCCGCTCCGGTGAACAGCGCCGCGCCGGTGACGGCGCCCACGAGCACACCGGCGACCACCCCCACGATCGCCACGCGCCGGCGGGTCCCACCGGCGGGTCTCGTCGGATCCATCGCATCACCTCCGGATGCCACGGGGGAGACGGGAGGATCGACGACGCTACGGTGCACGCGACCGCCGCTCCGTGACGACCGTCACATCGGAAGCGAGGTCGCGGCTATGCGGTCGCGGAGGCGTACTCCCCCACGGCGGCCTGACCGGCGGCCAGGCGCGCGGTCTCCACCCGGAACGGCGAGCAGCTCACGTAGTCCAGCCCGATCTGATGGCAGAACACAACGCTCGCGGGGTCGCCGCCGTGCTCGCCGCAGATCCCGAGATGGATCGAAGGCTGAGCCGCTCGGCCCTCCTCGCTCGCGATCGCCATCAGACGGCCGACGCCGGCCCGGTCGACGGTCACGAACGGGTTCGCGGGGACGAGCTTGCGCTCCTCGTAGGTGGCCACGAACTTCCCGATGTCGTCGCGGCTGAAGCCGAACGCGGTCTGCGTGAGGTCGTTCGTCCCGAACGAGAAGAAGTCGGCCGCCTCGGCGATCTCCCCGGCCGTCACCGCGGCGCGCGGGAGCTCGATCATCGTGCCCCACTCGAGATGCTCGAGCGTGACGCCCTCGCGCTCGAGGATCTCGGTCGCGACGGGCACGAGCTCGTCGCGCATCTGCTTCAGCTCGGGCGCGGTCGCGACGAGCGGGATCATGATCTCGACCCGGGGATCGACCCCTTCCTTCCGCACGGCGACCGCGGCCTCGACGATCGCGCGGACCTGCATCGCGTACAGGCCGGGCTTCAAGATCCCGAGCCGCACGCCGCGCAGCCCGAGCATCGGGTTCGCCTCGTGGAGCTGCCGCACCTTCGCGAGGACCCGCTCTTGGTCGGCCACGTCCTGCCCGCGCTCCTTGCCCAGGGCGACCTCGACCGCGAGCGTCGTCATGTCGGGCAGGAACTCGTGCAGGGGCGGGTCGAGGAGCCGCACCGTCACGGGCAGCCCATCCATCGCGCGGAAGATGCCCTCGAAGTCGCCGCGCTGCAGCGGGAGCAGCGCGTCGTAGGCGGCCTGCTCCTCGTCCGAGGTCTCGGCGAAGATCATCTGCTGGACGGCCGCGACCCGCTCCTGTCCCAGGAACATGTGCTCGGTGCGGCACAGCCCGATCCCCTCGGCGCCCCGGGCGCGGGCGTTCGTCGACTGATCCGGCGTGTCGGCGTTCGCGCGGACCCGCAGGCGTCGACGACCATCGGCGATCGTCATCACGCGCTCGAACGCCCTCCAGATCGGCTGGTCCTGAGCCTGGGCGTCGCCTTGGCGGGCCTTCTCGAGGACCGATTCCTCCAGGGACAGCTCGCCGACGAACACGTTGCCCGTGAACCCGTCGATCGTGATGACCTCGCCCTCGGACACCAAGGTCCCGTTCGCTTCGAACCGCTTCGTCGCGAGGTCGATCCGGATCTGGTCGGCGCCGCAGACCGCCGGGATCCCTTCGCCCCGGGCGACGACGGCGGCGTGCGAGTTCGTGCCGCCGGCGGAGGTCAGGATGCCCTGCGCCGCGATCATGCCGTGATAGTCGTCGGGGGTCGTCTCGCGGCGGACGAGGATCACGCGCTCGCCGCGCTCGGCCCACGCCTCCGCATCGTCGGCGCTGAACACGACCCGGCCGATCGCGGCACCCGGCGAGGCGTTCAGCCCGGTCGCGATCGGGTCGGCCTGTCCCTTCGTCTCCTCGCTGACGCGCCGCTTGAACAGCTCCTCGAGCCGGTTCGCGTCGACGCGCAGCAGCGCCGTGTCCTCGTCGATCATCCCGGCGTCGAGCATCTCGAACGCCATGACCCACTCGCCGAACGCGGTCCGCTTGCCCACGCGCGTCTGCAAGATCCACAGACGCCCCTTCTCGATCGTGAACTCGATGTCGCACATGTCGCGGTAGTGCATCTCGAGCGTATGCATCACCTGGATCAACTCGCCGTACGAGACCGGGTCGAGCTCCTGGAGCTTCGCGAGCGGCAGGGTGTTGCGGATCCCCGCCACGACGTCCTCGCCCTGCGCGTTCTCGAGGTAGTCGCCGTACGGGACGTTCTCGCCGGTGGACGGGTCGCGCGTGAACGCGACGCCGGTGCCCGAGTCGTTCCCGCGGTTGCCGAAGACCATCGCCACGACGTTGACGGCGGTGCCCAGGTCGTCGCTGATCTTGTTCTGGCGGCGGTAGTCGCGGGCGCGCTTGCCGTTCCAGCTCTTGAAGACCGCCTCGACCGACAGACGGAGCTGCTCGCGAGGGTCCTGCGGGAACTCGGCGCCGGTGTGCTCGCCGTAGATCGCCAGGAACCGGTCGATCAGGGCCGCGAGGTCCTCGGCGTCGAGGTCGGTGTCCTGGGCGCCGGCGAACTTCGCCTCCTTCGCCTGGTCGAGGACGCGTTCGAAGGCGTCGGCCGGAACGTCCATCACGATCTTGCCGAACATCTGGATGAACCGGCGGTACGCGTCGCGGGCGAAGCGGACGTCACCGCCGGTCTGCTCCGCGAGGCCCTTCACCGACTCGGCGTTGAGCCCCAGGTTCAAGACCGTGTCCATCATGCCCGGCATCGAGAACTTCGCGCCCGAGCGCACGCTCACGAGCAGCGGGTCGGACGGGTCGCCGAGGCGCTTGCCCATCGCCTGCTCGAGCCGGCCGAGGTGCTCATCGACCTCGTCCATCAGGCCGTCGGGCTGCCCGTCCTGCGCCAGGTAGGTGAGGCAGGCCTCGGTGGTGATCGTGAAGCCCGGTGGGACGGGCAGCCCCATGTTGGTCATCTCGGCGAGGTTGGCGCCCTTGCCTCCGAGGAGGTCCTTCATGTCCTTGTTGCCCTCGGAGAAGTCGTACACGTACTTGGTCACTGGCAGGCCTCCGGCACGGTGGGTTCGGGTTCGGTCACGCGGAGCCCTCAGTCTACGGCCGCGATCCGCCCGGGACCTGCCGTGGAACGTGATACACATCACTGTGTAGAGCGAACGGAGGTGCCATCGTGGGCCGCATGGTCAGGACGAACATCGTGATCGACCAGGACCTGGTCGAACTGGTCCGCCAGCGGTACGGACTCGCGTCCAAGCGGGAGACGGTCGACTTCGCGCTCCGGTCTGTGCTCGGACGCGAGGAAGGGGTCAGTCCTCAACGAGCCGCGCTCGCCCTCGAGGGCACGTGGGCAGACGTCACCGACGAGGAGCTGAAAGCGATCTACGGCGAGGACTGGTGGGGCGACCGTTGATGGTCTTGCCCGATACGTCCGCCTGGGTAGAGCTCCGCCGTGGGACCGGGAGCCCGGTCCACCTCGCGCTCGGGACACTGCTGCGCTCCGACAGAGAGGTCGCCGTCACGGAGCCGGTCGTGATGGAGATGCTCGCCGGCGCACGTTCCCGCTCGGATCTGATCGAGACACGGCGGCTCTTGCTGGGGCTGCCGATGCTCCTCGTTGGGGGACTCGACACCTACGAGCGAGCGGCGGACATCGCGCGAACCTGTCGTCTCCACGGTGAGAAGATCCGACGCGGCTTCGACTGTCTCGTAGCGGCCGTCGCGATCCGCGAAGGCGTGAGCGTCCTGCACGCCGACCGGGACTTCGACGCGATCGCCCGCCACACCGAGCTGCGCGTGGAGCCGGCCCGGCGATCAGGGAGACGGCGACGCGAGGAACCGTAGCGAGTCGGCGACCGCCCACGCCTCGTCGACGGTCTGCGGCGACGCGTCGTGGCCGATCGCGACGAACAGGTAGAAGCCCCGACCTGCGTCGATGAACGGGGTCCAGTAGGCGTCGAACGGCACGTCGAGGCCGAGGACCTCCGGTTCCTGCCCTTCCGCGAACCGCGCCGGCCTGTCGTCCTGAGCCCCCTCGACGACCCCCGACTCCTGGAGGGAGACGAACGTGTCCGTCGGATCCATCGAGGCGAGCGCAGCCGGCGCCACGGGTGCATCGAAGATCCACAGGCCATCTCCATCCTTACTCGTGGGCATGTTGAACGTGCCGATCGACGCGATCTCCTGGGGCTGTGTCAGGGTCGGGGTGAGGTTCTCGTCGGCGACCTGCCAGTCCTCGTTCGGGTACGTGACCGTGAACCCGTGCTCCTCGTCGTGGAGGGTCGTTCGTACGCCGTCCGTCTCCATCCACCTGTCCACGTGTGCCAGGCCGATCGACTCGGCGATCCGCTCCGCTGCCGCGCGGTCGTCTGCCGAGACCTCGGGACCCAGCCACTCGAGGACGTGCCAGCAGAGCGTCCCTTCACAACGAGCGCGTTCGCGGAACTCCCATCCGGGGGATGAGGGATCCGGCGAGAACGCGCCCGGCCCGAACTCGCCGGCATCCGTCGCGCCGGTCTCGTGCGACCAGAACCTCTCGACCGAGACGACGGCGCCACCGTCGCCGAGGGTCGCCACGAGCAGGGACGGGTCTTCGGGGTCCGGGCGGTACGGTCCGCCGTCGGGGATCGGCCAGTTCGCGACGGTCGTGATCAGCATGTTCGTCACACCGTCGAGCGATGCGCGCTCATAGGTCCTGGTGCCCCAGTCGGCCGGGTGTCTGAACGACCACGGCACGTTGCGCTCCTCGAAGGTCACGTCCTCGGCGGAACCGTACGGTCCGGTGGCATCGGGACCTTCCTCCACGATCGACATCGCCCAGGCGATCACCCCGACGAACGCCGCGGCGGTCGCGAGCGCCGCGGTTGCACTGCCGATCCACCGGAGCCGTCCCGCTCGGACGACCCTGGCAACGCGATCCTCGGGTTCGAGACCGGCCACGGCACCATCGAGCACGTCACCCAGCCGCTCGTCGCGCTCGTCGGTCTCACCCATCACGTCGCTCCTCCATCCTCGCGTGATCCCGCAGCGCCTCGCGTCCCCGCGACAGGTGGACCCGGACCGTGCTCCTCACATCCCGAGCGCACCGGCGACCTCGCAGGGTCGAGCGTCACCATGGTGCAGGCGCGCACCAGCCGCGCCTGCCGCTCCCGGTGGAACGCCTCGAACCCGGCACGATCGGTCATCCACCCCGTTCTATCCCAAGCGGGCCGCAGGCGCGTACGGGATGGATCAGGTCGTCGGATCGCGGAGACCGTCGACGGCCGCAACGAGTTGCGCCTCATCGGTCGCGAACAGCGCGACGCCGTCCGGCAGGACGGTGCCCACCGTATCTCCCGCGTCGAGCCACGACCCGAGAGCATCGGCGAACGCCTCGGCCTCCTCGGGGGTGTCCCACGCCGTGTTCAGCGCCACGACGACGTCGTTGCCATCGGTCCATGCGCGGTAGACGCCGCCGTCCCAGCCGTCCGCGGCCGACGTCGCGAGATCAGCGTCGAGGCGAAGGTCGAGCATCGCTGCGAGCCAGGCTTCCCCCACCTCCATCGCGTCCAGGTCACCCCAGCCCTCGCCGAGCGCGGCCGAGAGATCGGGCAGGTCGACCCGGGCGGGCACGTCCGAGGGGTAGCGATCGGGGTGCAGGATCTGCTCGGTCGTCTCGGGCAGGTCTCGGAGCGCACCGTCGATCGCGTCGTCACCGTCCGCGATCGCGATCTCGGTCACGAACGCCTGCCCCGCGAGGTACGGCCACTGCTGCAGCGCTTGGACGAACGGGGGGACGTCGGAGGCGGCCTGCGAGCCGACGAGCTCCTGCGCGAGCGCCCCGAGGGCCTCGGTGAGGTCGATGTCGTCTGGGTTGTCGAGCAGGACCTCCGTCGAGAAGAACTGCGCGCTCCCCTCGACGACCCCCAGCCCTGCCGCGAAGGCCTCGTCCTGGCAGCTCGTCGACAGATCGTCGAGCCGGGTCAGGTCGAAGTGCTGGTCGTCGATCGCATGGGTGAGCTCGTGAGCGAGGACCAAGCGCTCCATCAGCCCGAGGTCGTCGTCCTGGTCGCCCAGGTAGACGAGCTCGCCGGTGATCGAGTCGTAGAACCCCACCACCTGGCCGGTCAGGTACGACCGGTACGCCTCGAGCAGGTCGGCGTCGGGCGGGATCACCCCGATCGTGGCCCATGCCGCTGTCCGGCGCTCGTAGAGGGCCTCCGGGTAGTACATGTCGAAGGCCTCCTCGAGCTTGCGGTCCATCGTCGCGTCGTCGATGGGCGTGGCGGCCACAGGCTCCAGGAACTCGAGGCCGCGGACCGCCTCGACCTGCGCCTGCACCTCGGCGATCGTGGCGGGGGTCTCCCCCGGCTCGACGGGCTCGCCGGTCGGCGCGGGCACGTCGCACAGGGAGCGGATCGCGGCCTCGGCGGTGGCCGCGCCGCCGGCCGTGACCGGGTCGGGCACGGACGTGGTCACGGCCGGCGGCGCCGACGTCGACGTCAGCCCTTGCGACGACCTCTCCTCCGCGGTGCACGCCGCCGCGACCGTGGCCAGAAGAAGCACGGCGACGAGCCGCTTCATGCGGGGTGCTTCCTATGGGGGAGCACGACGCTCACCACGGCCGTGACGACCGCCCCGAGCGACAGCCCGAACGACGCCCATAGGAGCCCGACCGACTCCAGGAACCCGCGAGCCGAGACGGCCAGCGCGAGCGCGGCGGCCAGGAGCAACCCGAAGGACACGAGGTACAGGCTCATCCACCCGCGTGGACGCGTCGGCCCCTCGGTCAGGAGCTCGGTCGGCTCGGTCGGATCGCTCGGATCGGTCACAGGCGCTCCGACAGGTACGCGACCAGGTTCGTGACCGCGATCCGCTCCTGGGTCATGGAGTCGCGCTCGCGGACGGTGACGGCGCGATCCTCGATCGTGTCGAAGTCGACCGTCACGCAGAACGGCGTGCCCACCTCGTCCTGGCGCCGGTAGCGGCGCCCGATCGACCCGGCGTCGTCGTAGTCGCACATCCACTCGGGCTTCACGATGTCGAACACCTCGCGTGCGGTCGGCACCAGCTGCTCGTTCCGTGACAGCGGGAGCACGGCGACCTTGATCGGCGCCAGGTCCTTGTGGAGCGCGAGGTACGTGCGCTTCTCGGTCCCGCCCTTCGCCGTCGGCGCCTCTTCGGATCGGTAGGCATCCATCAGGAACGTCAGCAGGAGCCGATCGACCCCGACGGCGGGCTCGACGACGAAGGGGACGAAGCGCTCCTCCTTCTCCTGGTCGAAGTAGGTGAGGTCCTCGCCGCTCGCCTCCATGTGGGCCTTCAGGTCGTAGTCGGTGCGGTTCGCGATGCCCTCGACCTCCTGCCATCCGAACGGGAACTCGTACTCGACGTCGGTGGCGGCCTTCGCGTAGTGGGCGAGCTCCTCCGGCTCGTGCGGGCGCAGCCGCAGCTTCTCCGGGTGGACACCCAGATCGAGGTACCACCGGTGCCGCTCGCTCACCCAGTAGGTGAACCACTCCTCGTCGGCGCCGGGCGCGACGAAGTACTCCATCTCCATCTGCTCGAACTCCCGCGTGCGGAAGATGAAGTTGCCCGGCGTGATCTCGTTGCGGAACGACCGCCCGATCTGCGCGATCCCGAACGGGAGCTTCTTGCGCGACGCGGTCTGGACCTGCGAGAAGTCGACGAACATCCCTTGCGCGGTCTCGGGGCGCAGATACGCGAGCGTGTCGTCGGCCTCCACCGGCCCCATGTGGGTCTTGAACATCAGGTTGAACTGCTTCGGCTCGGTGAACGTCCCGTTGCCGCAGTTCGGGCAGACGGTCACGCCGTCGTCGTTCGGCGTCAGGTGGTCCTCGCGGAACCGTTGGTGGCAGCCGAGGCACTCCACGAGCGGGTCGTGGAACGTCGTGACGTGCCCGGAGGCCTCCCACACCCTCGGGGACATGATGATCGAGGCCTCGAGCCCGACGATGTCGTCGCGGAGCTGGACCATCGAGCGCCACCACGCAGCACGGATGTTGCGGCGCAGCTCGGCCCCGAGCGGCCCGTAGTCCCACGAGGAGCGCAGCCCCCCGTAGATCTCGGATGACTGGAAGGCGATCCCCCGGCGCTTCGCGAGGGAGGTGATCTCGTCCATCAGGTTGGACGTGGGCAGGTTGGGCGTGGGCAGGTCGGGCATGGGCCCGGGTCTCCTTTCCCGGTCGCTGGCAGCGGCCGCTGGCGTAGGGCCCATGCTACCGGTGGCGATCGCCGCCCCCGGGGCTCGACACGGAAGCTCCACGAGAAGCATCGGCCATCGGACCTAGCCCCCGCCCGCGCGTGGATGTCCCCGTTCGGCCCTATCGGGTGCCCGACGCGGGGCCGAACCTGCCTGTATGGACGCCTGTCCTCGGTGCGGCGCGTCTCGCTCGGCCGATCTGACCTGGTGCGGCCAGTGCTTCCTGCGTTTCGACGCACCTCCCGAGATGCCGGCGAGCGACTCGGTCGTGCTCGAGACGTCGGCAGGAGGCGCCGACCGGGACATGACCCTGCCGGCCTGGGTCCGTGCGCTGATGACGATCGCCGCGCTCGCGGGCGGGATCGGCCTGATCGTCGGGTTCGGTCCGTGGTGGGACCTCGGCAGGCCGATGTGGGCGCTCGGCGCCGTCCTCCTCACGGTCTACGCGTCGCTGAGCGGGGTGCTCGTCGCTCGGCTGTGGGCCCCGGGGACCTTCGACCGCCCTGACGGGCATCCCCGATAGGTCGGCGCTCAGGCATCCTCGGCGATGCCGCCGAACCGCCGGTCCCGCTTCTGGAAGTCGCGGATCGCCTCGAACAGATGCTCGCGGCTGAAGTCGGGCCAGAACACGGGCGTGAACCACAGCTCCGAATACGCGACCTCCCACAGCAGGAAGTTCGAGATGCGCATCTCGCCGCTCGTGCGGATCGAACAGGTCCGGGTCGGGGGCGTCCGCCCCGTAGAGCCGCGAGGCGATCGCCCCGGCGTCGATCTTCTCGGGCTTCAGCTTCCCTTCCGCCGCCTCGCGGGCGATCTGGCGGACGGCGTCGACGATCTCGACGCGACCCCCGTAGTTGAACGCGATCGTGAACGTCATGCCCGTGTTGGCGGCGGTGAGCTCCTCGGCGATCCGGATCTCCTTGAGCACCGACCTGGGCACCCGCCAGTCGCGGCGCCCGATGAAGCGGATCCGGACGTTCATCGAGTGGAGTTCGTCGCGGCGGCGCTGCAGGAGCCCGCGGTTGAAGTTCATCAGGTAGCGGACCTCCGCGGGCGGCCGCGACCAGTTCTCGGTCGAGAACGCGTAGACGGTGAGCCACTTCACGCCCACCTCGACCGCGCCCTTCACCGTGTCCCACAAGGCCTCTTCCCCGGCCCCGTGACCCTCGGTGCGAGGGAGTCCCCGGAGCTTCGCCCATCGGCCGTTGCCGTCCATCACGATCGCCACGTGCTGTGGCACGCGCGTACGGTCGATGTCGGCGAGGTAGGAGCTCATCGTGCGGTCCTGACGAGCATCGGCACGGATCGCATCCGCCTTTCGAGGTGGTACTCGGCGAACCCGAACAGCAGCCCGCGGGCCTCGCGCCGGACGCGTTCGTCGGCCTCGAGGGTCGCGCCGACCTCGGACAGATCGGTCAGCGCCAGGTGCGAGAGCAGTTCGAGCGCCACAGGGGACACGACGCCGGCGTTCGCGTCCGCGCACCCCGCGCAGACGGCGCCACCGAGACCGCTGGACCACAGACGGACGTCTCGCTCCCCGCACACCGCGCACGCCGCGAGGCTCGGATGGAACCCAGAGAGCGACAGGAGCTTCAGGACGAACGACTCCGCCACGGCCGCCGGGTCGGCGGGACCCGCGTCCAGCGCCCGCAATCCCGACAGCAACAGGAGCACGAGCCTGACGTTGCGCTCGTGCTCCTCAGCCACCTTGTCGACGGCTTCGACCATCGTCTCGCCCGCGGCGAACAACGCGAGATCGGTGCGCAGACGCAGGTGCGGAGCGAGGATCTCGGCCTGCGTGATCGTGTCGAGCGACCCCCGGCCCCGGTAGAGCATCAGGTTCACGTGCGTGAACGGCTCGACACGGGCGCCGAACCGGGAGGTGGTCTTGCGGACCCCCTTCGCGACGGCGCGGACCTTGCCCGACCCCTGGGTGAGGATGGTGACGATCTTGTCGGCCTCGCCGAGCTTCACCGACCGCAGGACGACACCCTGCTCCTTGTAGGGGGGCATGGCCGTGATGCTAGCGCCGAGAGGCTCCCGGGCGCGGTGTCGGGACTGTGATGTTTCCGTTGCGGAGGGGCGGGCGCGGGCGGCCCACCCCGTGGTTCCTCAGCCCTCCATCGTCTCCGCGTTGCGGGTGACGACCTCCATCGTGTGCTGAAGCTCAACGGTCGGACTGAACTCGACGACCTCCGTCCCGGCGAAGAGCTCGGGCGTGTGCCCGGGCCCCACGTAGTACGCGTCGCCCGCGACGAACTCCTCGGGCCCGTCGGCCGTGTGGAAGATCAGCCTCCCCGACACCACGTAGCCCCAATGCGGGGCCTGACAGCGATCGTCCGGGAGGCCCTTGAACAGGTCCCGGAGGTCCGCGTCGGCCGAGTACCTCTCGAAGCCGATCGTGTGGTCGGCCGCCTCGCCGTAGTGGCCCTCGAACCCCTCCATCTCGACGTGCTCCGCCGCTGTCGCCCTCGACACCTTGGGCATGTACTTCCCCCTTCCTCCCGCCTCCGCGGGACACGGCTCCGTCGTCGACGAAGCTCGGTTCGTTAGGCGCGCGTGTTCGGGCGTTCCTCAGCCATGCGGGCGAGGTTCCTCAGCCCCTTCTTGGGCAGGCTCGCGGCCGCCTTGATCATCACCGCGCCGAGCACGGGGACGTTGAACCATCGGAGCATCCCCGGCAGGGCGCTGATCCGAGCCACCCGAAGCGAGTACACGATCTGGCAGCCCTCGTCGGTGGACGTGATCTCGTAGCGGTGGATGTTCGTCCAGTCGGCGACATCGCCCTTCTTCGTGGTCAGCCGCGCCTCTGTCACGAACTCGAACAACCGCGGTGCGTCCGCCTCTGTCACCACCGATCGGTCCGCGAAGCGGCCCATCGGGTCGGCGCCGGTCGTCGAGAACTCGCTGCCCACGGTCACGATCTCGTCGGTGGTCTCCACCGACAGCAGGCGGCTCTTCTTCCCTTGACGCTCCCCGCCCCACACCACGTGAGAGCGAGGTTCCGCGAGCAGCGCGTACACCGTCTGGGCCGGCGCCAAGCTCACCTGCTCGATACGCACCTCGACCGAACGGTGCAGGGCGTTCGGTCTGTTCCCCGTTGCCTTGGCCATCTCGACACCTCCTCGTGTCCCGGCGTCCTTCCGACCGGGCGATCATGCTGCGGGCACGGCACGGAAGGATGGGGAACGTTCCCTATCTTTCGGGGGATGTCCCGACGGGGGCTCTGAGCGCGTACGCCGCGGCCTCCGCCCGGCTGCGGAGGTGGAGCTTCGCGAGGATCGCGCTCACGTGGTGACCGGCGGTCTTCGTGCTGATGTACAGCCTGGCTGCGATCTCGGCGTTCGAGAGCCCCTCCCCGAGGAGTGCGAGTACCTCCTTCTCGCGCTTCGTCAGCAGGTCGACGTCCTTCGGGCCCGTGCGTGCCGGCCCTCCGAGGTCGCGGATCAGGGCGGCCACACGGTCCGCGTCCCGGTCGGCGCCTACCCGTTCGAAAAGGAGCAGCGCCCTTCGTGCCTCCTCGGACGCGAGATCAGGAGAGGACCCGGCCAGGGTGTGTGCCAGCGTGTCGCGAGCCCGCGCGGCCTCGAGAGGCTGGTCGAGCTTCTCGAACCGATCCGCCGCGGCCTCCAGCTCGGGCGTCGCCGCCTTCGCCTCGCCCTCGGCCGCTGCCACCACCCCCCTCGCGAACGCCGCGTAGGCGAGCAACAGCGGATGTCCGGAAGCGCCGGCCGCCGCGGTCAGCTCCGCCGCTGCCGACGTCGCCTCGGCGACGTCGCCTTGGGCGAGCCGCGTCTCGACGAGACGCGCGTGCAGGGGGGCGGCGAGCAGCCCCCCCGGATCGACCTGATTCAGACGACGGAGCAGCCTGGCCGCGGCGAGCGTCGGCTCCCCGCGGGCCAGGTGCAGCTCTGCGGCGACCACCGTCGCCTCCGGAAGCCCCTCACGCCCATCGAGGAGGGATGCGGCCTCCTCGAGCCGCCCCTGTCGCAACCGGACCTCCGCCAAGCGGACCGCCGGGTCCACGCACCGAGAGCGATGGCCCGAGGCGCGCATCGCGCCCATCGCGGAGATCAGTTCGCGCTCGGCCTCCTCACGCTGGCCCGCGGCGGCGAGCATCTGCGCGTTGCACGTGCTGCAGAAGGCGAGCAGCGGAAGACCCTCGCGCTGCTCGACGAATGCCGAAACGATCCGCGCCCACTGCTCCAGGCGCCCCGCGTCGCCCGCTTGGTCGCACGCGGAAACGAGGCTGCAGCACGTCTCGGCGACCGTCTCCAGCATGTCGGTCTCGCCCCCCGTGGCCGCAGCCATGGCCTCGTCCAGGAGGTCCAGGCCCTCGACGACCCGGCCCGTCTGGATCGCGACGAGCCCGAGCTCCGCGAGCGCGGCAACCTCGAGGTCGACATCGTCCGCGACTCGGGCTGCGGCCAGGGCAGCCCCCGCATGACGGCCCCGCTCCGCCGGATCGGACTCGCGCCGGCCGCGCGCCAGCTCGAGACGACCGCGCGCCGGCCCCTCGGCGTCGCCGAGGAGCCGGTCCGCCCGGGCGAGCCAGCCGTTCGCGACGGCGTCCTCCCCGTAGACGGACAGGTGCTCGCGCGCGAGCCACACCGCCGCCGCCCCCGCGCGCTCGCGATCTCCGGCTTCCCGCCACAACGCGAACGCGCGCTCTCGATGCTGGATCGCCCCATCGGGCATGCCGAGCCACCACAGGGCGCGCGCGAGCCCTTCGTGCGCCTCGGCAGTCTCCTCGACGGCGAGCGCGGCGTCGAACGATTCGCGTGCCGTGGACCAGTCGCCAGCGGCGAGCGCACCCGTGCCGCGAGACAACGCGTCCATCGTGGCGACCCCCCTGGGACGGACGTGATCCGTCCTCGTGGGGACGGTTGTACTCCTCGGCGTCGCCAAGCGCCAGAGCGGACCTCAGGCGCCCATCGGGTGCCAGACGGTCTTCGTCTCGGTCAGGGCGGTGATCTCGTAGGGGCTCTGCGCGCGGGGATCGAACGGATCGGCCTGCGGGGCCCGGTGGACGCGCTTCACGTTCTCTGCCGCCGCCTTCTCGGCATCGGTGGCGAGGTCGTCCGGGCAGCCGGTGAGGTCAACCGCGTTCACGTCCATGTGTCCGCAGAGCCAGGACACGAGCTCCCCGGGCATCCCCGTCAGCAGGTTGATCACCCCCCCGGGCACGTCGGAGGTCGCGAGCACCTCGGCGAGCGACACCGCCGGGAGCGCCACGGACACCGGGACGACCGCGATCACGGCGTTGCCGGACACGACCGCGGGCGCCAGACGTGAGACGAGCCCGAGCAGCGGAGGCTCCGCGGGCGCAACGATCCCCACCACGCCCGTGGGCTCGAACACCGAGAAGTTGAAGTACGGCCCGGCGACCGGGTTCGCGCCGCCGAGGACCTGCGGCAGCTTGTCGGACCAGCCCGCGTACCAGACCCATCGGTCGATCGCGGCGCTCACCTCGCGCCCGGGGTCGGGCGAGCCCGCGTCGGCGACCTCGGCCTCGAACTGCGCGCGGCGACCCTCCATCATCTCGGCCACCCGGTACAGCACCTGACCACGGTTGGTTGCGGTCGCTCCGGCCCAGCCTTTCTGCGCCGTCCGCGCGGCCACGACCGCGTCACGGAGATCCTTGCGAGATGCCCTGGCCGCATGGGCCAGGAGCCGCCCGTCGGCGCCGGAGACCTCGATCGAGCGGCCCGACTCGCTCCGCGGGAACGCGCCGCCGACGAACAGCTTGGCGGTGCGTCGAACGGGCAGGCGCTCGTCGGTCACGGCCGCCCCTCGAGCTGCAGATACGGCTCGAGCCCGTGCCGCCCGCCCTCGCGCCCGAACCCGCTCTCCTTGTAGCCGCCGAACGGGCTCGCGGGTCGAACCGGTTGAACGTGTTCGCCCACACGACCCCGGCGCGCATCCGCTCGGCCATCCAGAGGATCAGCGAGCCCTTCTCGGTCCAGATCCCCGCCGACAGCCCGTACGGGGTGTTGTTCGCCTTCTCGACGGCCTCTTCCGGGGTGCGGAACGTGAGGATCGACAGGACAGGCCCGAAGATCTCCTCGCGGGCGATCCGTGTGGGACTGCGAGACGTTCGTGAACAGCGTGGGCGCGAACCAGAACCCACGGGCCGGCAGGTCGCACGGCGCCTGGTAGATCACGGCGCCCTCGTCGGTGCCGCTCGCGACCAGCTCCCGGATCTTCTCGAGCTGCTCGGCGCGAGTTGATCGCGCCGACGTCGGTGTTCTTGTCGAGCGGGTCGCCGACCCGGAGCGTCCCCAGCCGCGCCTTGAGCTTCTCGAGGACCTCCTCGAACACCGACTCCTGGACCAGCAGCCGCGAGCCCGCGCAGCACACGTGGCCCTGGTTGAAGTAGATCCCGTTCACGATGCCCTCGACCGCCTGGTCGACGGGCGCGTCCTCGAACACGATGTTCGCGGCCTTGCCGCCGAGCTCGAGCGTGAGTCGCTTCCCCGTCCCCGCCAGCTGGCGCTGGATCTGCTTGCCGACGTCGGTCGAGCCGGTGAACGCGATCTTGTCCACGCCGGGGTGCCGCACGAGCGCGGCGCCCGTCGGCCGCCCGGGCCGGGCAGGACGTTCACGACGCCCGGCGGAAGGTCGGCCTCGCGGATCACCTCGGCGAGCAGCAGCGCGGTGAGCGGCGTGGTCTCGGCCGGCTTCAGCACCACGGTGTTCCCGGCAGCGAGCGCCGGCGCGAGCTTCCACGCTGCCATCAGCAGCGGGAAGTTCCACGGGATGATCTGCCCCGCCACGCCGACCGGCCGCGGAACGACATGCGGGAACGCGTACTCGAGCTTGTCCGCCCAGCCCGCGTGGTAGAAGAAGTGCGCCGCCGCGAGCGGCACGTCGACGTCGCGCGCTCTCCCGGATCGGCTTGCCGCCGTTCATCGTCTCGAGCACCGCGAACTCGCGGGCGCGCTCCTGAAGCTGCCGCGCGATCCGGTAGAGGTACTTCGCGCGTTCGGCACCGGGGATGTCGCGCCAGCGCTGCTCGAAGGCCTCACGCGCGGCGGCCACGGCCCGTTCGACGTCCTCGTCGCCCGCCTCGGCGACCTCGGCCAGGGTGTCCTCGGTGGCGGGACTGATCGTCGCGAACCAGCGATCTGACGCCGGCTCCACGAACGACCCTCCGACGAATAGCCCGTAGCGGTCGCGGATCTGGACGACGTCGGTCGACTCCGGCGCCGGCGCGTACTCCCACGGCTGGCTCCGGGGGGGGCGGGGACTGCGGCGGCAGGCGTGATCTCGGTCTCGGGGGCCATCAGTCGATCGTCACGTAGTCGGGGCCGTCGTAGCGGCCGGTCCGTTCCTTGTGGATCTGCATCAGCACGTCGTTCAGCAGGCTCGAGGCCCCGATCCGGAACCGGTCGGGCGTCATCCATGCCTGGCCGAGCGTCTCGTAGAGCACCACGAGGAACCGGATCGCGTCCTTCGCGGTGCGAACACCCCCGGCGACCTTGATCCCGACGATCCGGCCCGTGTCCCGGTGGACGTCGCGGGCCGCCTCCATCATGCACAGAGCGTTCGGCAGGGTCGCGCTCACGCCGATCTTGCCGGTCGAGGTCTTGATGAAGTCCGCGCCGGCGGCCATCGCGAACATCGCCGCCTGCCGGATCCGGTCGTAGCGAGCCGAGCTCACCCACCTCGAGGATCACCTTCAGGTGCGCGTGCCCCGCGGCCTCCCGACGCGGCGAGCAGCTCCTCGAAGCACTGCGCGTACGCACCGCCGAGGAACAGCGAGCGGTTCAGCACGATGTCGACCTCGTGAGCACCCATCGCGACGACGTCGCGGATCTCCTGCAGCCTCGCGTCGAGCGGCCCGAGCCCGGCGGGGAACCCGCCCGCGACGCTCGCGACCTTGACCGACGTGCCACGCACCTGCAGGAGCGCTGTCGGCACGAGCCACGGGTACACGCAGACGGCGGCGACCGGCGGGATGGACAGATCGAGGGGATCGGGTCGAAGCGCCTTCGCGGACATCGCGACCACCTTGCCGACGGTGTCGGATCCTTCGAGCGTCGTCAGGTCGATACACCTGATCGCCAGGTCGAGGGCGTGGAGCTTCGAGGCCTTCTTGATCGAGCGCGTCGCCAGCGCGGCCGCGCGCCCTTCGAGACCGACCGCGTCGACCGCCGCGGCGCGCGCGACGACCCTGGCGGCCTCCGCGGGCTGCGCCATCGGGGTCAACGGGCTGATCGCGGTCTCGGACACGGACGCATCGTAGCCCACCGGTCACGCCCGCCTCGGGGCGGGTAGCCTCGGGCAGCCCGATGCGCCGCACGCTCCTCGTCCTCGTCCTGTCGGTCACCGCCGCCGCGCCGGCGTGTTCCGGTGAGGCTGCCGAACCGACGTGCGACACCCCCGTGGCGACGACCGAGATCGAGCTGGCCGACTTCGAGTTCAAGCCCGTCTGCGTCGAAGCCTCCGCGGGCGACACACTCACCCTGGTCAACACCGGCGAAGCCCCTCACACGTACACCGTGAGTGACAGCGCCGTGAACGTGAACCTCGACGGTGGCGAGTCGGAGGAGGTTGTGGTGGACGCTCTCGCCGCCGGCACCTACGCGGTGCGCTGCACGTACCACCCGCAGATGGTTGGCACGCTCAAGATCGTCTGACCTCCACGCGGACCGGGTCGCGCACGACTGGCCCGTTCGTTGCGCGATGCTCGCGCGCGCCAGCATCCGCGAGGCCTTCATCGGCTCGGACGTACCACCGGCGCCCTCGAACCGGCTCTACGACGGGCTGGTCCCAGCAGAGACGCGCTCGGTCGTGCGCTGGACGCGCGACTGAGCCCCTCAGACCTCGCGACGCGACGCGAGGACCGCGCCCGAGAGCACGCACCCGATCCCCACGATCGAGATCGTCGCGACGACGTCGCCGCGGACCGCCACCCCCAGGAGCAGCGCGACCACCGGCACGAGGTAGGTGACGAACGAGGCCCGCGTCCCGCCGACCCGACCCGCGAGGTTGCCCATCAGGACGAAGGCGAGCCCGGTCCCCACGGCGCCGAGGGCCAGCACCGCGAGCAGCGACGACCACGCGAACGACGACCCCTGCAACCCCGCCAGTCCGAACGGTGTCGTGAAGACCGCGGCCAGGCCGAGCACTCGGGCCATCACGGGCAGCGGTCCGTAGCGCTGCTGCAGCGGGACGACGAGGTTGATCGCCACGCCGTAGCACGACGCGGCCGCGATCAGCATCACGACCCCGATCGCCTCGGAGGTCCCCGCAACGCCCGCCGGGATCGCGATCAGCGCGACCCCGAGGAAGCCCAGGGCGAGGCCGGCGACCTGCAGGCGGCCTGGGAGCCGCCGCAGCAGCAGGCTCGCGACCGCCGCCGTCACGATCGGCGTCGTCCCGTTCAGCATGCCGGCGACCGCCGACGCCACGTGTTGCTGCGCCAGCGGGAACAGCGTGAACGGGATCGCCACCCACAGCAGCGAGACGACCACGAACCGCGCGCGGTCCTCGCGTGCGACGGGCGTCCGCGCACCCGGGAGCAGCGCGAGCACCGCGGTCCCGGCCACGATCCGGGCCCACGTCACGAGGCCGGGTTCGAACGCGTCCAGCCCCTCGGCGATCAGGACGAACGAGGAGCCCCAGATCAGCGCGAGCGATCCGAACCGGACCCAGTCCATCGGAGCGAACGCGCCCCGATGGGTGCCGTGGCTCGTGGAGAGGACGCGGCGTTCCACGGACATCAGAACCCCAGGCGCTCGAGCGCCTTCGGGTCCTTCTGCCATTCCTTGAGGACCTTGACCCGTAGATCCAGGAACACCCTCGTGCCCAGCAGCGACTCCATGTCCTCGCGCGCCTTCGAGCCGATCGTCTTGAGGGTCTGCCCGCCCTTTCCGATCACGATCCCCTTCTGCGAGTCGCGCTCGACGACCAGGGTCGCGTGGATCCTCGTGAGGTCGCCCTCATCCTCGATCTCCTCGATCACGACGGCGATCGAGTGCGGGACCTCCTGGCGGGTCACGGCGAGTGCCTTCTCGCGGATCATCTCGCCGAGCCGCACCTCGAGCGTCTGGTCGGTGACCGTCTCCTCCGGATAGAGCGCGGGCCCCTCGGGTATCCGCTCGAGGATCAGGTCGCGGACGAGATCGACGCCGGTCCCGAGCTCCGCGGAGACCGGCACGATCTCCACGTAGTCGCCCATCTCGGCGGCGGCCGCGAGCTGCGGGATCTGGGCATGGCGGCGGAGCCGATCGATCTTGTTCACGACGCAGATCGCGGGGGCACCGACGGACGCTACCTTCCGCTCGTACACGTACGCGTCGCCCCGCCCGATCCCCGCTGCGGCGTCCACCACGTGCACCACCACGTCGACGCCCTCGACCGCGTCGCCTACCAGGTCGTTCAGGCGCGCGCCCAGGAGGGTCTTCGGCTTGTGGTAGCCGGGCGTGTCGGTGAACACGACCTGCACGTCGTCGGTGGTCCAGATCGCGTGGATGTCGCGCCGGGTCGTCTGCGGCTTGTCGGACACGATCGCGACCTTCTGCCCGACGAGCGCGTTCACCAGGGTCGACTTGCCCACGTTGGGGCGACCCACGACCGCGACGACGCCCGAGCGGAAGGCCGTCATCGGCCGAGGTCGCGCGGGCCGAAGGCGTCAGGCAACAGCTCTTCGAGCGCCCAGATCACGCGCTCGCCCGACGGGGTCTCGGCGACGACGATCGACTCCGGGCCGAACTCCCACAGGACCTGCCGGCACGCGCCGCACGGCGGGGTCGGCTTGTCTGCCTCGGTGGCGACCGCCACGACGTCGATCCGGAGCACGCCGGCGTTCACCATGTGGGCGACCGCGTTGCGCTCTGCACACACGGCCACCGGGTGGCTCGCGTTCTCGATGTTCTGGCCGGTGAAGACCCGACCGCCGGCGACGATCGCCGCGCCCACCTTGAACCCCGAATAGGGGGCGTAGGCCCGCGTCATCGCATCACGCGCCTGACGGACGGCCTCGTCGATCAACGCCTGGGGGTCGCTCACCCGGTCTCCTCGTCGGCTCCATCGTCGCCGTTCGGCACGCGGGTGATCAGGACGGTCGCGACGCGGCGGCCCTGGAGCTCCTCTGCGCGGAAGCTCAGCCCCTGGAAGGCGGCTTCCTCGCCCACGTTCGGGATCTTCCCGAAGATGTCGAGCACGAGCCCTGCCACCGTGTCCCAGTCCTCGTCCGGGAGCTCCACGTCGAGCAGGTCGTTCACGTCGTCGATCGAGGTCTTCCCCGACACCCGGTAGACGCCCTCGGCGACCTGCACCATCTCGGGCTCCTCGACGTCGTACTCGTCGGCGATCTCCCCAACCAGCTCCTCCAGCAGGTCCTCGAGGGACACGATGCCCGTGACCGAGCCGTACTCGTCGGTCACGAGCGCCTGGTGGAACTTCTCCTTCTGCATCTCCCGCAGCAGATCGGCCGCTTTCTTCGACTCCGGGACGTAGCGTGCCTCGCGCGCGACCTCGGTCAACGGCATGTCGACCTTGCCCTGGTGCAGGGCCTTGAGCACGTCCTTCGCGAACACGACCCCGAGCACGTCGTCGAGGTCCTCGTGGAACACGGGGATCCGCGAGTAGCCGTGCTCGAGCACGAGCGCCTGCACGTCGCGCAACGTCTGGGTGTCTTCGATGCAGACGATGTCGGGCCGCGGGACCATCACCTCGCGCACGATCGTGTCGCCGAACTCGAAGATCGAATGGATCAGCTCCTTCTCATCCTCCTCGATCGAGCCCTCCTCGTGGCCGACCTCCGCCATCGAGCGGATGTCCCCCTCCGAGACGAACGGCCCCTCGCGCAGGCCCTTGCCCGGCAGGAGCCAGTTCGCGAGCCCGATCAGCAGCCTCGTCGGGTACTGGAGGAGCCGGCCTAGGAAGAACACGACGGGGGTCATGAACAGCGCGACGCGATCGGAGTTCTGGATGCCGAAGGTCTTCGACATCGCCTCGACCAACACGAAGTACAGGAGCGTGAACACGAGCGACGCGAGCGTCACCCAGGTATCGCCCCAGGTCCGCTCGGCGAGCAGGGCGACCAGGATCGCCGAGCCGTTCTGGACGATCATCACCGCGAGGTAGATCGAGTTCAGGTAGCGGGGCGGGTCGCTCTCGAGACGGACCAGCAGCTCCGCGTTGCGCCGGCCGTCCTCAGCGAGCGCGAGCGCACGCACCCGCGACATCCGCGTGAGCGAGGACTCGGCCATCGCGAGCACGGAGCCGAACGCCACGAGCAGACCGGCGATCACCCAGCCCCAGGTCACGGCACGCTCACCCCGCTGTAGCGCTCCTGCCGCGCCCACATCTCCGCCTTGTCGACGTCGTCCTCGTGGTCGTAGCCGAGCAGGTGGAGGACCCCGTGGACGATCAAGAGGCGGAGCTCCGCCTCGGGGTCGACCGCGTTGTTGCGCATGGCGACCGCCGGGCAGATCACGACGTCCCCCAGCACGCGGGTCCCCTCCTCGTCGTCGTCCAGAGGGAAGCTCAGCACGTCGGTCGGGCCCGGCTCGTCCATGTAGCGGACATGGAGGTCCTCGATCTCGGCTTCGTCGACGAAGCTCACCGACAGCTCGACGTCACGCAGACCCTCCTGCTCGAGGGTCGCCCGCGCGAGACCGGCGAGGACGGCCTCGTCGACGGGGAGGTCCTGCCGGTTGGACACGAGCACGGCCGGATGGCCGCCGGGACTTCGACCGTCGTCCATCTAGCCCTCGTCCGCCAAGCGCTGCTGTCCGAACCGTCCGTAGGCCTCGACGATGTGCTGAACGATCTCGTGACGCACCACGTCCTTGCCGCCGAGGTGCACGAACGCGATCCCGTGGATGTCCGTGAGGATCTCCTCGACGACCGTCAGCCCGCTCTCCTGGTTCGACAGGTCGACCTGGGTCGCGTCGCCGTTGATGACCGCCTTCGACCCGAACCCCAGGCGCGTGAGGAACATCTTCATCTGCTCGGGGGTCGTGTTCTGCGCCTCGTCCAGGATGATGAACGCATCGTTCAGGGTGCGGCCACGCATGAACGCGAGGGGGGCGACCTCGACGACGCCCCGCTCCATCAGGCGGGGAAGCGTGTCCGGGCCGGTCATCTCGTACAGCGCGTCGTAGAGCGGGCGCATGTACGGATCGATCTTCTCGTAGAGGGTGCCGGGCAGGAATCCGAGCCGCTCCCCCGCCTCGACGGCGGGGCGGGTCAGGATCAGCCGGGACACCTGGCGCTCCTGGAGCGCGCGAACCGCGACCGCGACCGCAAGGTACGTCTTGCCGGTCCCGGCCGGGCCGATCGCGAACGTCACGGTGTTCGATCGGATCGCGTCGACGTAGCGCTTCTGCCCGAGCGTCTTGGGCGCGATCTTCTTGCCGCGCGCCGACAGCAGCTGGTCACCCAGGACCTCGCTCGGCCTGGGGGCTTCCTCGCCCTCCTCGCTCACGCCGCCGGCGACCATCGAGATCGTCTGCTCGACGGACTCCTCGCTGAGGTCGTGGCCTCGCTCGAGCAGCGCCAGGAGCTCTTCGAAGATCTGCGCGACGCGCTCGGTCTCCTCCGCGGGGCCGCTGATCGTGATCTCGTTGCCGCGCACGAGGATGTCCGCGCCGAAGGCACGCTCGATCACCTTCAGGAACGAATCGCGCTGGCCGAGCAGGGCCACCATCGGCTGGTGCCCGGGGACGAGGATCTTCACTTGCGTGGTGGCGGTCGCCACGTGGCTCTTCGATCCGGGGCAGCGCCCCGTTCCCTCCTGCTCGATGAACGACGGCCGCCCGATGGACGGCCGTGGACCATGTTATCGCTTCGGGACGACCAGCGGGCCTAGGCGCTGACCGCCGAGCAGATGGAAGTGGAGGTGGAAGACCTCCTGGCCGGCGTCGGGACCGGTGTTCGCGATCAGGCGCCAGCCGCTCTTGTCGATCCCCTCCGTGCGCGCCAGATGCGCCGCAGCCTGGAACAGGTCGGCGAGGACGTCCCCATGGTGGTCGGCGACGTCGGCGAGCGACTCCAGGTGCTCCTTCGGGATCAGCAGGATGTGCACGGGCGCCGCGGGGTTGATGTCGCGGAACGCCACGACCCGCTCGGATTCGCGGAGGATCTCGGCCGGGATCTCCCGCGACGCGATCTTGCAGAACAGGCAGTTCGGATCGGACATCGTCCATGGAGCCTACCGCGAGGGCGACTCAGAACTCAGGGCGGCGGAGATCGCCCCTGGCCGCGCCCTTCTTCGGCTCCCCGCGGAGCTCCGCGAGGCGCTCCAGGAGCTTCCTCTCCTCACGTGAGAGGTCGCGCGGCGTCACCACGTGGAGCGTCACGAACAGGTCACCGCGACCGCGACGATTCACGTGCGGGACGCCCTTGCCCTTGAGCTTCACGACCGTGCCGGACTCGGTGCCGGCATCCAACCTGATCGCCTCGGGGCCGTCGAGCCCCTCGACCTCGATCTCGCCGCCCAGGCTCGCCTGGGTGACCGAGATGTCGAGCACCGTGAAGAGGTCCTGACCTCGCCGCTCGAACTCGAGGGCGGGCTCGACCTCGAGCTGGACGAAGAGGTCCCCCGGAGGCCCGCCGTCGACACCGCCGTGACCCGCGCCGGTGACCCGGAGCTCCATCCCGTCGGAGACGCCCGCAGGATCTCGACCGTCACGCTCTGAGGCCCGCGCACCCGCCCCTGCCCGAAGCACGTCTCGCACCTGTCGAGGATCTCCTGGCCGGTGCCCTCGCACACCTGGCAGGGCGAGGTCGTCATCAGCGTGCCGAACACGCTGCGGCGCACGCTCTGGACCTCGCCGGCTCCGCCGCACGTCCGGCACGCCATCGGCGCGGTTCCCGGCGCGGCGCCGTTGCCGAGGCATGCCTCACACGTGACGAGCCGCTCGAACTCGACCTCGCGACGCACGCCGAACACCGCCTCGCGGAACGCGAGCCGCAGGCGCACGCCGACGTCCTCACCCCGGCGCCGGCGCGTGCGAGGCCCGCCCCGACGCCGTGAGCCGAACCCGCCGCCGAACCCCCCCTGGCCGAAGAACATCTCGAAGATGTCCGAGATGTCTGCGAAGGGCTGGCCCGCCGGACCGCCGCCGGTGCCGAACGCGTCGTAGCGGGCCCGCTTCTCGGGGTCGGACAGGATCTCGTAGGCCCCGGCGATCTCCTTGAAATGCTCCTCCGCCTGCGGGTCTTGGTTCACGTCGGGATGGATACTCCCGAGCCAGACGCCGGTACGCCTTGCGGATGTCGTCCTCGGTCGCGTCGCGGGAGACGCCGAGCACCTCGTAGAGGTCGCGCGCAGGTGCCATGGCTAGTCGTCGAGCTCGGTCGCGAGCTCGGATAGCCGGGCGGCCACCGCGCGGACCGAGGCCATCGCCGACAGGTAGTCCATGCGCGTCGGACCGACGATCCCGATCGTACCCATCGTCGCGTCGCCGGCCCTGAACGGGGCGGTGACGATCGAGGCCTCCCATTCCCCGGTCGAGGGGTGCTCGCCCCCGATCGTGACCTTCACGTCCTCGGTGCTCACGTCGTGCAGGACGCGGATCATCTCCTGCTCGCGTTCGAGGGTCTCGAACAGGCGACGGAGGGTCTCGCGGCGCCACGCCTGGGCCTCGTCGGCCAGGTTCGCCACCCCGCCGACCACGACGTGGGTCGATCCGTCACCCTCCGTCGCCGTCCGCAGCGCGTCGGCGGTCATCAGCAACAGGTCGTGCTCGAGTGCCGGCGCGCCCGCCGCGAGCTGCAGGAGCCGCGCCTGCGCGTCGGCGTAGGAGAGACCGCGGACCGCCTGAACACGCCCCTCCGCCTGTGCGACCGCCTTCGAGTCCATCCCCTCGGGCCGGTCGACGATCCGTTTGTCGACCCGCCCGTGCTGCCCGATCGCCAGGATCATCAAGGTCGGCCCCATGTCGATCAGCTCGAGGCGCACCACGTGTTCCTCCGACGCCCCCGGGGGGACGGCGAGCCCCGCGTACTGGGTCAGACGGCTCAGCAGTTGGACCGAGCCCTTCAGGACCTCCTCGAGGTCGAGGATCGCCTCGGCGAAGTGCGCGGCGATCGCGCGACGTTGGGCGTCGCGGAGCTTCCCGTGCGCGGGCAGCGAATCGACGTAGTGCCGGTAGCCGGCGTCGGTCGGGATCCGTCCGGCGCTGGTGTGCGGATGCGAGAGGTACCCGAGCTCCTCGAGCGCAGCCATCTCGTTGCGGATCGTGGCGCTCGACACGCCCAGACCGGAGGCCTCGGCGATCGTCTCGGACCCGACCGGCTCGCCCGAGCGGACGTACTCCTCGACGATCGCACGCAGCACCGCGGCTTTCCGCGAGCCGAGCTCCGGTCGATCGCTCATGTATGGATGATACGTGGCACTCTCAGCCCGAGAGTGCTAATCGGCTCGGCCTGTTCCCCGGCGGTGTCAACCCGTGGCACCCTCGGTGCGTCATGGGTTCGGAGATGCCAGAGACCGACCGACTCGACGAGGTGCGGCTCCGTGAGTTCCTCGCGGCCGACTATCCGCGGCTCGTGGCGGCCGTCCGGTTGGCGGCCGGGGGTTCCGCGGCCGCCGAGGACGCCGTGGCCGAGGCGCTCGCCCGTGCGTGGGAGCGTTCGGACCGCGGCGAGCCGATCGCGAACCTCCCTGCCTGGGTGATGCGGGCCGCGTTGAACCTCGCGACGAGCCGCTGGCGGCGGCTGCGCGCCGAGGGCCGGGCACGCGAACGGATCGCGCACGCGAGCGACGACGTTGGGGTGCCCGAGGACCGGCTCGACATCGAGCGGGCGCTCGAGGGCCTGTCCCAGCGCGAGCGTGAGGTCACCGTGCTCCGCTACTACCTGGGGTTCGACGTGGCCGAGACCGCCGGGATCCTCGGCGTCTCGGACGGGACCGTGAAGACGCTGCTCTTCCGTGCTCGCCGCGAGCTGGCGGCCGCGCTCGGGGAACAGGACGACGAGGAGGTGCAGGACCGTGCCGGGCTTCGATGACAGGCTGACGCGCGAGCTGGAGCGCGCGGCGCGCCCGGCGGCGCCCGACGTGGTCAAGACGTTCGAGGACGTCACGCGCCGCCGGGCGCATCGGGCCGTGGTCCGCAAGGTCCAGGCCGTGGCCGTGGTGGTCGCGATCCTCGCCGGGACCGCCGGGGCGTTCGCGCTGCTGGACGACCGGTTCGAGGATCGGCAGCCGGTGACCACCGAGACGATCGCGCCTCCCTACCATCAGATGTCGTCGTGGCGGCTCCAGTTCCGGCCCGTCGTCGCAACGAAGACGACGGGGCTGAGCGTGACCTGCCTCCCCGAGCGGTGCACGGAGGACGACCTCGATCCCGCAGCGAACGTCGCCCTCGAAGGCCGGGACGGACAGATCAAACAGCTGGGTCCTGCGTTCGCGGATGCGAGCGACGTCTCGAACGCCGAAGCCATCGAGCTCGCGACCGGTGAGTGGACGGTCGGGATCCAGCTCGACCTCGACGCGACGGCGGCGCTCGAAGCCGTCACCGAGGAGGCCCTGGTCGCGCCCGTCCCGAGGAACCAGATCGCGGTGGTGCTCGACGGGATGGTGGTGTCCACTCCGGCCGTCCAGGAACCGATCGCGAGCGGCTCTCTCCAGGTGAGCGGGCTCGGCGCGGAGGGATCCGCGCTGCTCGCGGCCGAGCTGAGCCGTGGGATGCCGCCGGCCACGCCGCCGGAGACACCATCTCCAGAAGCGCAAGACATCGGGCTCGCGTTCCGGATGTGCGAGGTCGAACGACTCGGTGATCTCGACCTGCTCGGCGACGGTTCCTTGGCGACCGCGTACGTCGGACGTCGCGTCACGGGAACGGGGTGCGTGGGACCCGACGGTGACCTGAGCATCCTCGCCGTCGATCTCGAGAGCGACGGAGCCGCCGACACGTGGGTGCCCCTCCCGCGCTGCGTGATGTGCCGGCCGTTCGGGGCGATGGACCTCGACGGCGATGGAGCCGATGAGCTGTTCGTCCTCCTTCAGGCGTCGTCGACCCCCGAGTACGGGGTCTATCGAGTGGGATCGGGCGGCGAGATCGTTCCCGTCCCCGTCGTCGATCCCGGGTACGGGGAGTGGGGGTTCCCCAAGGGCAAACCCTTCACGATCTGGGCGGGAGGCGACGAGGGCACCAGCTACGCGATCGCGTGCGAGGCGGATCCAGGGTCCCCGTCGCTGGTCCTCACCCAGACGCTCATCCCGGTCGACGCACCGGCGGATGCGACCGGTCAACGCCATACGTTCGTCGTGATCGTGGATGCCGACGGCGCGCGGTTCCTCGATGCCGTCCATCTCGAGTTCCCGGTCGGCTCGGCGTCGACGCTTCCACTGCCGAACGAAGGTGGTTGCCCGCTCCCCCTCGCGGCGCGCGGGTAGCAGGACGAGGTCAGGCGGCGGTCAGACCGAGCACGATCTCGTTGAGCAGGAGCATCCCGCGTTCCGTCGGGACGAGCTGACCGAAGCCGTCGTCGACCAGGAGACCGCTCGACACGAACGGCCCGTACGTCGTCTCGTCGAACCAGCTCGCGGGGACGCCTTCGAGGATCCGGAGCTTGAGGAAGACCTCCTCGAGGTAGGCGTCGGAGGGGTCGAGCGACTCGGAGCCGCCGATCGGCAGCTCGCCGGCCTCGACCAACTCGAGGTAGGTCTCCGGCGGGCGGACGTTCCACCAGCGGACGTCGTCGCGGTAGGCATGCGCGCCGGCGCCGAGCCCCACGTACGGCCGGCGCTCCCAGTAGCCGAGGTTGTGGCGGCACTCGAACCCGGGCTTCGCCCAGTTCGAGATCTCGTAGTGGCGGTAGCCGGCGTCGGAGAGCACCTCGCACGCCAGGCCGAACATGTCGGCCTGGAGGTCGGGATCGGGCTCGAGCCTGGTGCCGGCCGCGATCTGGCGCCCGAGCGGTGTCGCGGGCTCGATCGTCAGCGCGTAGGCGCTCACGTGCTCGGGCGCGAGCGCCACCGCCTCGCGGAGGGTCCGGTCCCATGACTCGAGCGTCTCGCCCTCGGTCCCGTAGATCAGGTCGACGTTCACGTTCGCGTAGCCGGCGCGGCGGGCGGCCGCGATCGCCGCGCGGACCGCGTCGGGTTGGTGCACCCGCTCGAGCGACGCGAGCACGGCGAGGTCGAAGGATTGTGCGCCCATAGACAGGCGGTCGTAACCGGTCTCGAGCAGAGCCCGGAGCGACGACTCGTCGACCGTGTCGGGGTTCGCCTCGATCGTGACCTCGGCGTCGTCGGCCAGGTCGAACCGCGTTCGCAGCGTCTCGAGCAGCGAGGCCAGATCGTCGGGCGCGATCGTCGTGGGCGTCCCCCCGCCGAGGAAGACGCTCACGAACCGCGTGCCCTCCCACGCCGGCGCGGCGAGCGCGGCCTCGGTCTCGAGCGCCCGCAGGTACCGCGGCTTGAGTTCGTCCAGCCCGGCGTAGGCGTTGAAGTCACAGTAGCCGCAGCGCGTCAAGCAGAACGGGACGTGGACGTAGATCCCGGCCTCGGCGGCGGTCACTTCTTGCTCGCCTTCGCTCCTTCGTCGACGCGCAGGGCCTGGATGAACGCGTCCTGCGGCACGTCGACCTTGCCCACGCGGCGCATCCGTTCCTTGCCCTTCTTCTGACCCTCCAGGAGCTTGCGCTTGCGCGTGATGTCGCCGCCGTAGCACTTCGCCAAGACGTCCTTGCGCTTCGCCTTCACGGTCTCGCGCGCGATGATCTTCGAGCCGATCGAGGCCTGGACCGCGACGTCGAACAGCTGTCGCGGGATCAGCTCCTTCAGCCGCTCGGTCATCTTCTTGCCGTACTCGTAGGCCTTGTCGCGGTGCTGCACGCTCGAGAACGCGTCGACCGGCTCGCCGTGCAGGAGCACGTCCACACGCACGAGTTTCGACTCCTGGAAGCCCCACGGCTCGTAGTCGAGGCTCGCGTACCCGCGCGTCCGCGACTTCAGGTTGTCGAAGAAGTCGAAGACGATCTCGGCGAGCGGCAGCACGTAGTGGACCTCGACACGCTCTGGGGTGATGTAGCTCATGTCCACCATCTCGCCACGGCGCGTCTGGCACAGCTCCATCACCGCGCCCAGGTAGTCGGCCGGGGTGATCATCGTGGCGAACACCACCGGCTCCTCGACACGATCGTAGTCGCCTCCGGCGGGCATCTCGGCGGGGTTGTGCACCACGATCTCGTCGTCACCCTTGTACACGTGGAACTCCACGTTCGGCGCGGTCGAGATCAGCTCCAGGTCGAACTCGCGCTCCAGGCGCTCGCGCACGATGTCCATATGCAGCAGCCCGAGGAACCCGACGCGGAACCCGAATCCGAGCGCCAGGGAGGTCTCGGGCTCGTACACGAGCGCCGAGTCGGAGAGCTTCAGCTTGTCGAGCGCCTCGCGCAGGTCGGAGTAGTCGCCGCCCTCGGCGGGGAACAGCCCCGACCAGACCATCGGTTTCGGCTCGCGGTAGCCGGGGAGCGGCTCGGCGGCGCCCTGCTTGCCCGCGAGCGTGATCGTGTCGCCGACCTTCGCGTGATGGACGTCCTTGAGCCCCGTGACGAGGTAGCCGACCTCGCCGGGGCCGAGCGAGTCGACCGGCGTCGCCTCGGGCGCCATCACGCCCGTCTCCTCGGCTTCCGACGTCACGTGGGTCGCGAACATCTTGATCTTCGCGTTGCTCGGCAGGACCCCTCGCTTCACGCGGACGTAGGTGATCACCCCGCGGTACGTGTCGAACGCGCTGTCGAAGATCAGCGCCTGCAGCGGCGCGTCCTTGTCGCCGACGGGCGGCGGCACGCGCTCGATCACGGCTTTCAGGAGCTCCTCGACGCCCTCTCCCGTCTTCGCGCTCACGTGCAGGATGTCGTCGGGGTCGCACCCGAGGAGGTTGGACAGCTCCTCGTTGCGGCGCTCGGGCTCGGCAGCGGGCAGGTCGATCTTGTTGAGCACCGGCACGATCGTGAGCCCGGCGTCGCGTGCCAAGTGGTAGTTCGCGAGGGTCTGCGCCTCCAGGCCCTGGGCGGCGTCGACCAGCAGCAGGGCTCCCTCGCACGCCTCGAGCGAGCGGGAGACCTCGTAGGTGAAGTCCACGTGCCCCGGCGTATCGATCAGGTTCAGCTCGCAGCCTTCGTGGAACAGCCGGACGGCCTGCGCCTTGATCGTGATGCCCCGCTCGCGCTCGAGGTCCATCTTGTCCAGGTACTGGGCGCGCATGTCGCGGGTCTCGACCGTATGGGTGATCTCGAGCATCCGGTCGGCCAGCGTCGACTTGCCGTGGTCGATGTGCGCCACGATGCAGAAGTTCCGGATGCGGGAGATGTCGGTCGCCACGGGACCCCATGGTACGGGCGGGACCGCCGCGGGGGGTGGGCGGGAACCGCTGGTACGCTGGTCGGCCGATATGGCGAACATCAAGTCCCAGAAGAAGCGGAACATCCAGAACGAGAAGCGCCACCAGCGCAACATCGCGCAGAAGTCAGCGCTGAAGACCTCGCAGAAGAAGGTCCAGGCCGCCGTGGCGTCCGGCGACGTCGATACCGCGACCGCGGTGCAGCTCCAGGCTGCCCGCGACCTCGACAAGGCCGCCAGCAAGGGCACGATGCACAAGAAGACGGTCGCGCGCAAGAAGAGCCGGATGGCGAAGGCCGTGAACGCGGCCGCGAACGCCTCCTGAGGCTCGTCCTCCCCTGACCCCGTCGGTTCCCCCGGCGGGGTTCATCGTGTCCCGGCTGCGCGCGGGGCAGCGCCCGGAGCGGGACCCAGCTCTCATCGGTGGTGCCGTCGTCGAGCCTGCCACCCACACGCTACGTGGCAGCGATCGTGGTGATCAGGGTCGGCATCACCACGTCGGGCGTGCCGCCGGTCTTCAGGGCGCGGTCGGTCTCGGTGACGCGCTCGTGGAGCTCCACCAACTCCTCGAGGCTGAAGTTCCGGGCCTGCTGCTGGTAGCGGCGGGCCTGCCAGTCGAACCGGAGGCCGGCCCGCTTCGCCAACTCGGCTGGCGGGATCCGGTCGGGCAGGACACGGATCTTGATCAGGTCGCGCAGACGGGCGCTGATGCCGCCGAGCACCATCAGCGCGTCGTCGCCGCCCTCTTCGATCGACCGCAGGGCGCGGATCGCACCGGGCAGGTCCTTGCCGAACGCCTTGTCGCACAGGTCCCAGGTCTTCTGCTCGCCGAGGCCGCGGAACTGGCGGTGGATCTCCATCGGACCGACCCGCTCACCGTGGAACGCCGACGCGAGCTGCTGGACCGAGGCCGCGAGCTGGCCGGCGTCTTCGCCGATCGTCTCGACGAGCGTGCGGGCGCCCGGTGGCGTCAGGTCGACGCCGGTGGCCTTCGCGCGCTGCAGGACCCAGGGCTCGAGCTCCTGGCGCTTGACCTGGATCTGGCGGACCTCGCCGACCGGCTCGACGAGCTTCTGCAGGGCCGCCGGCGGCTTGCCTCGCTCGGCGACCGTGCAGCACAGGACGAGCGGTGAGTCGGGATCGGGCGAGGCCAGGTACGAGCCCAGCTCGCTCAAGGCGTCCTTCGGGAGGCTCCTGCAATCGGTGAGCAGGAGCGCCCGACGCTCGCCGAACAGCGACGGCGTCGCGAGGTCCTGGAGCTCGCCGCCCTGCCACTCGGCGGCATCGACCTCCGTCGGGCGAAGGTCGCCGAAGCGCGCGAGCGCGGCCTCGCGCAGGAGGAACGCGTCCTCACCCCAGAACAGGACCACGGCAGAGGGCGCCTTCGTCATCGGGCGGACGTTACCAGCGGGTTCGGACCCTCGAAGGTGACGGTGACCGTGCCGTGCTCGTCGGTACGCCAGATCTCCGAGCCCGCCTCGTGGATCCAGTCGAGGGTCTGGGCCACGGGATGGCCGTAGTCGTTCTCCCCCACAGAGACGATCGCGACCCGGGCGCCGACAGCCTGGAAGAACTCGGGGATGCTGGTCGCCGCGCCGTGATGGGGCACCTTGAGGACCGTGCCGCGGAGGTCGACGCCGGTCTCGAGGAGCCACTCCTGGGCGGGCTCCTCCGATTCGCTCGCGATCAGGACGTTCGCCTCGCCGAGCGAGATCCGTAGCACGAACGCGTCGTTGTTCGAGTCGGACTCGGTGCCGGTCCAGCAGCGGTCGGGCGACAAGACCTCGACGCGGAGGTCGCCGACGGCCAGCTCGTCGCCGGCGCGCGGGTTCAGCTCCTGGACTCCTTCGTCGGCGACCGCGCGATCGAGGTCGGCCTGAAGCGCCGAGTCGGTCGGGCATCCGGGCTGCAGGACGAGGCCGACCGGCACGCGGGCGAGCACGGTGGGCAGGCCGATCATATGGTCCGCGTGAGGGTGGCTCGCGACGAGCACGTCGAGTCGCTTGATCCCGAGCGCGGCCAGCTCCGTGGCGACGGCGTCCTCGTCGGGACCGCCGTCGACCAGGATCGAGGCGCCGCCAGGGCTCGTGACGAGCGCCGCATCACCCTGCCCGACGTCGAAGAACCGGACCGTGAGGCCATCTGGCGGGCCTTTCGCGACGGCGGTCGTCCAGACGATCAGGGGCGTGAGCGCGATCGCGGCGACGACGAATGGCCGCGGGGGTCGCCACCCGGTGCGGAGCGCCACGGCGATCGCCGTCACGACGAGTCCGCCGACCACCAGGACGGCGACGCCGCCTCGGCTCGTGATGTGCGCCACGGGCGCGCGACCGAGGGCGTTCGCGAGGAACTCCAGGTATCGCATCGGCGCCTGCGCGACGAGTCCGCCGAGCGAGCCGAGCGGCTCGGACACGATCCCCAGGAACGCGGCGATCAGACCGAGCATCAACGCAGGAGAGACCGCGGGCGCCGCCAAGACGTTGGCCAGCAAGGTCACGAGCGGGATCTCGTGGAAGTGGAAGAGCAGGACGGGCGTCACCGCGAGCTGGGCGGCGAGGGTCGTGCCCGCGGCGGCCGCCACCGGCTTCGGGACGACGCGGCCGAACAGCTCCCCGAGCGGGGCGGCGAGCGCGACGAGCCCGGCGGTGGCCGTCACGGAGAGCTGGAACCCGATCGAACGGACGAGCCACGGGTCGAGCACGAGCAGGACCAGCACCGCCGTCGAGAGCACGACGCCGGTCGTCTTCGGGCGGCCGAGGAGGGTGCCCAGCAGGGCCGTGACCGCCATCGCGCCGGCGCGCATCACGGAGGCCTCGGCACCGGTGAGGATCACGAAGAACACGACGGTGACGATGCCGATCGCGGCGGTGCCGACGCGGGCGAACCCCAGCGCCACAGCCACGGCGAGGATCGGGGCGAGCACCATCGCGACGTTCCCACCGGAGACGACGAGCAGGTGGGTGAGGCCGGTGGCTTGGAAGTCCCGCTCTGTGGCCGGATCGAGCTTCGAACCATCGCCGAGGGCGAGGCCGAGGAGCAGGCCGGCCTCGCGCGGCGGGAAGACACGTTCGATCGACCCGCCGATCATGCGACGGACCGCCTGCGTCGTGCGCACGAACCGGCTCGGCGAGTCGCCGAGCCGCGTGAGGGTGTCGGTCCGGAGCGCCGCGGCGATGCCGCGGCGCTCCAACGCGTCCGCGAAGCCTGGATCCTCCGGCACCTCCAGACGCCCCGCGATCTCGACGTGGTCCCCGCGCACGACCGTGGGCGGTTCGTCGTCGCCACTCACCCAAAGCGTCTCGCGCAGGGACGCGCCGCCGCCTGTCCACGTCACCGTGCGGACGTCGACGATCACGCGCGCAGCCGTACGCGCCGGGCCGAGGGTCCTCGCGGACCGTCCCGGTGACGGTGACGGGACGCGGCGCCACTGAGGCGAGCAGCGACGCGTGCCGTCTGACCTCGGCGACCCCGCCCCACCCGGTGCCGCATAGGACGAGGCCGCTCAGCAGGAGGGCGATCGCGGCGAGTGGACCCCGACGCGGATCGAGGGCTCCGGCGGCGACCGCGTCCACCTGGCGAGACCGTGCGGCCGCGAGCCCGGCCCGGGCGAGCAGGTCGTCTCGCCGCAGGGACGGGGCGGCGAGCCACGCGGCGATCAACGCCGCGACCCCGAGAACGAGCCAGGTCCACGCTGGCCACGTCACGATGGGACCAGGCCGCGCCTCCCACGCAGGAGCCCGCCCCAGAAGGCGGCCGCGGCCGCCGGCATCCCCAACGAACCCACGTCACACCGTGACCTGGGAGCGGATCTCCTCGAGGGTGGACGGACCGATCCCGGGGACGTCCTCGAGCTGGTCGACCGACGTGAAGGGTCCGTGCTCGTCGCGGTACGTGACGATCGCGGCCGCGAGGACCTCGCCGATCCCGTTCAGCGCCTCGAACGCGGTCGCGTCGGCGGTGTTGATGTTGATCAGGCCGCCCGTTGCCCCGGTGCCAGCGGTCCCGCCGGTGACGGGCACGGCCGGCGCCTCCCCCTCCTTCGGCACCAGGATCTGCTGGCCATCCGTCAGCGGCGCCGCCAGGTTCAGCAGCGTCAGCTCGGCGCCCTCCCGTGGGCCCCCCGCCTCCTCGACCGCGTCGATCACGCGAGCGCCGGCCGGGAACTCGTACACGCCGGGCTTGCGGACCCATCCTGCGACGTCGACGATCACGACCGCCGCGGGGCCGACGCTCCCCGACGCGGAGGGCGCGGCCGATCCCGATGCCGCGGGCGCCGCGGGTCCTGCCGCCGCCGGCGACGACGTGGTCGCGGCGATGTCCACCGGTCGCGGCAGCGACCGCACGTACCACAGGCCAGCGCCGGCCAGCGTGACGACGATCACGACGACGAGCCCCGCGAGCTCCCCGCGCGACAACGTATCGAGTCGCGCCCTCAGTCCACCCATGGGCGCGACGCTAGGGCGCCGCGCCGCTGGTTCCGTGACGGCCGTCACATGAGGGGGCGGAACCGCGCCTGGAAGAACCGGAGGTACTCGGGCTCGAAGATCATCTCGAGGCCGCCTGTCTCGGCGGCCCGGGCCATCACGGCGGCGACCGAGCGCGCAACCACCGCGAGCTGCCGCGACGTGTAGACGCGCCGCGGGATCGTGATCCGGACCAGCTCGAGCGCGGGCCGACGGTGCTCGCCGGTCGACGGGTCACGGCCTGCCGAGACGATCCCGCGTTCCATCGTGCGGGTCCCCGAATCCAGGAAGATCTCGGCCGCCAGGCGCTGCGCAGGGAAGGCATCCTGCGACAGGTGTGGATAGACGCGTCGCGCGTCCACGAACACCGCGTGCCCCCCGATCGGCTCGACGATCGGCACGCCGAGCTCGATCAGCCGCTCCCCCAGCTCGCGGACCTGGAGCACCCGTGCCCGGATGTGGTCGAGGTCGACCGACTCCTCGATCCCGACGGCCATCGCCTCCATGTCGCGCCCCGCCAGCCCACCGTACGTGTGGAGCCCCTCGTAGACCACGCAGAGGTTCTTCGCCTGCGCGGCGAGGTCGTCGTCGTTCAGGCAGAGCCAGCCGCCGATGTTCACGAGCGAGTCCTTCTTACCCGACATCGTGCAGCCATCGGAGTACGAGCACGTCTCGAGCAGGATGTCCTCGATCGAGCGGTCGGCCTGACCGGGCTCGCGCTCCCTCACGAAGTACGCGTTCTCGACGGCGCGCGTCGCGTCCAGGATCACCTTCGCCCCGTAGCGGTCGGCCAGGTCGCGCACCTGCCGGAGGTTCTCGAGCGAGATCGGCTGGCCGCCGGCCATGTTCACGGTCGCCGCCACGGACACGTACGGGACGTGCTCGGTCGCCAGGATCTTCGCGAGCTTCTCGAGGTCGACGTTGCCCTTGAACGGCGAGCGGTCGGTCGGGTCGTGGGCCTCGTCGACGATCACGTCGACGAAGGTTCCGCCCGCGAGCTCCTGGTGCAGCCGCGTCGTCGTGAAGTACATGTTGCCCGGCACGACGTCGCCCTCGGCGATCAGCAGCTCACTCACGATGTGCTCGGCACCACGCCCTTGGTGCGTGGGAACCATGTGCCGGTAGCCGTAGATCCGGCGGATCGTCTCCTCGAGCCGGTAGAAGTTGCGGCTGCCTGCGTAGGCCTCGTCGCCGATCATCAGCGCCGCCCACTGCCGGTCGCTCATCGCGTTCGTGCCGGAATCGGTCAGGAGGTCGAACGTCACGTCCTCGGAGCGGAGCAGGAACGTGTTCCACCCGGCGGCGTCGAGGGCGACCAGGCGCTCCTCACGCGTGGTGACGGGGATCCGTTCGACGGCCTTGATCTTGTACGGCTCGAACCAATCGTCCATGCGGGCGATCGTAGCCCCGAGGGGCACCCTTGACCGTGCAGGTCGGCCGGGTGTAGGCAGGATGTTCGGCCCGCGGGCGCACGGGCGAAGGGGGGCCTATGCAGACGCACGACACGGGGTTCGGCCTCGAGGAACTTGAGCTGGCGGCGCGCAATCACGCGATGCCCCAGGAGGCGCTCCGGTACGACGTCACGCCCGCGGGCCTCCACTACCTGCTGATCCACTACGACATCCCCGACGTCGACCCGGCGGCGTACCGGCTCACGGTCGACGGCCACGTCGAGCGGCCCCTGACGCTCTCGTTGCACGAGCTTCGCGGGCTGCCGAGGGTCACCGCCGAGGTCACGATGGAGTGCGCGGGGAACGGGCGGGCGCTCCTGGAGCCGCGAGCGATCAGTCAGCCGTGGCTCCGCGGCGCCGTCGGGAACGCCGAGTGGACGGGCACGCCGCTCCTGCCGCTGCTCGAACGGGCCGGGATCCGCGACGGGGCCGTCGACGTCGCGTTCACCGGGCTCGACCATGGGTTCGAGGGCGGGCTCGAGCGCGACTACGAGCGAGGGCTGTCCGTGGCCGACGCGATGCACGGCGACGTACTGCTCGCCTACGAGATGAACGGCCGTCCGCTGCTCCCCCAGCGACGGTGCACCCGTGCGGCTCCTCGTCCCCGGCTGGTACGGGATGGCGTCCGTCAAGTGGCTGGGCCGCATCCGCGTGCTCGACGAGCCGTTCACCGGCTACCAGAACACGGTCGCGTACCGGATGCGCGCCGACGCCCAAGATCCCGGGACACCGCTCGACCGGATCCGGGTGCGATCTTTGATGGTCCCGCCTGGTCGGCCGTCGTTCCAGCCCCGGGACCGCCACGTCGACGCGGGCCCCGTCCAGCTCACCGGGCGCGCATGGTCCGGAACCGCGCCGATCGTGCGGGTCGAGGTCAGCACGGACGACGGCGCGTCGTGGAGCGATGCCGAACTCGGTCCGGAGCCCGCGCCGTCCGCCTGGCGCTCCTGGTCGTTCGAGTGGTTCGCGACCGCGGGCGCCCACGTCGTGGCCTGCCGCGCCACCGATGCCGACGGCCGGACGCAACCCGACGAACCGGAGTGGAACGTCGGTGGCTACGCGAACAATGCCGTCGAACGGACCCAGGTCGACGTCCGCGGCTAGCCCTTCACGACGAAGTTGACCAACTTCGGGGCGCGGACGACCTCCTTGACGACCTCGCGGCCCGCCAGGGCGCGCTGCGCCCCGGCGCTCGCGTGCGCCACCGCGAGCGCACCGGCCTCGGAGATGTCCGCAGAGACCTCGAGTTTGTCGCGGACCTTCCCGTTCACCTGGACGACCAGCGTGACCGTGTCCTCGACGACGAGCGCTGGATCGTAGCTCGGCCACGAGGTGAGATGGACCGACGACGCCTCGCCCAGGTCGACCCGCCAAAGCTCCTCGGCGGCGAAGGGTGCGAACGGCGCCAGCATCTGCACCAGGGCACGTGCCGCGTCCCGCGCGCCGGCACCCGCATCCAGCGCCGAGCGGATCTCGTTCGTCAGGACCATCAGCTTCGAGATCGCGGTATTGAAGCGGAACCGGTCCAGGTCCTCGGTGACGCCCTTGACGGTCTTGTGCGTCACGCGGACGAGGGCATGGGGGTCGGCGCCGTCGCTCGCCACCGCGTCACCCACCACCGCGAACACCCGGCCGAGCCAGGCGGTCACGCCGGGCTTGCGGTCGGGGTCGGGGGCGATCAGCTTCCAGTCGATGTCGTCCTCGAACGGGCCGGCGAACAGCATCATCAGGCGCATCGTGTCGGCGCCCCACCGCTCCACGAGCGGCATCGGCTCGACGATGTTGCCCTTCGACTTCGACATCGAGGCGCCGTCGTAGATCACCTGGCCCTGGTTCATCAGGCGCGGGAACGGCTCGGTGAACCCGACCATCCCCATGTCGTGCAGGACCTTCGTGAAGAACCGCGAGTAGAGCAGGTGCAAGATCGCATGCTCGACGCCGCCCGTGTATTGCCCCACCGGCATCCACCGCGTGACGTCCTCGGGGCGGAACGGCCCGTCCTCGTAGCCAGGCGAGCAGTAGCGGAAGTAGTACCAGGAGGAATCGACGAACGTGTCCATCGTGTCCGTGTCGCGCACGGCCTCGCCGCCGCACGAGGGACAGGCGACGTGCTTCCACGACGGGTGGCGCGCGAGCGGCGACTCGCCACCGGGCGTGAAGTCGACGTCGGCGGGCAGCTCGACCGGCAGCTGGTCGTCGGGGACGGCGACCTCGCCGCAGGCCGGGCAGTGCACGACCGGGATCGGCGCCCCCCAGTAGCGCTGCCGACTGATCAGCCAGTCGCGCAACCGGAAGTTGATCGCGAACCGCCCACGGCCCTCGGACTCGAGCCAGTCGGTCACCTCGCGGATCGAGTCGGGCGTGGGACGCCCGTCGAACGGACCCGAGTTCACGAGCACGCCCTCACCCGGGTGCGCCTCGGTCATCGTGTCGCCGTCGAGCGGTTCCTCGTCCTCGGGCTGGACCACGACCCGCACGGGCACCCCGTGCTGGCGCGCGAAGTCGAAGTCGCGCTGGTCGTGCGCCGGCACGGCCATGATCGCGCCCGTCCCGTAGCCCATCAGCACGTACGGCGCCGCGTAGCAGGCGATCCGCTCACCGTTCACGGGGTTCACCGCGTGCACCCCGAGGAACACGCCTTCCTTCGTATCGGCGGCCTCACGATCGACGAGCGACGTCTGCTCTGCCGCGCGCACGAGCGGCTCGACCTGCTCCCAGGTCCCTCCGATCTCGGCCAGCCCTCGGACCGAAGGGTGCTCCACGGCGAAGACGAAGAAGGTCGCCCCCCACAGCGTGTCCGGTCGGGTCGTGAAGACCGTGATGTCCTCGCCGGTCTCCTCGATCGTGAACGTGACCTCGGCGCCCTCGGACCGGCCGATCCAGTTGCGCTGCATCGTGAGCACCCGCTCGGGCCAGTCGACCAGGAGGGCCTCGTCGTCCAGCAGGCGCTGCGCGTAGTCGGTGATCTTGAAGAACCACTGGGTCAGCTCGCGACGCTCGACCGGGGTCCCGCACCGCTCGCAGGCACCCTGGATCACCTGCTCGTTCGCCAGGACGGTCGCGTCGGTCGGGCACCAGTTGACCGGCGACTCCTTCCGGTAGGCCAGCCCGCGTTCGAAGAACCGCGTGAACAGCCATTGGGTCCACCGGTAGTACTCGGGATCGCAGGTGTGCAGGCGGCGGGACCAGTCGAACGACATCCCCATCCGCTCGAACGACGCGGCCTGCTGCTCGATGTTGGCGTAGGTCCAACCGGCGGGCTCGGCCCCCCGCTTGATCGCGGCGTTCTCGGCCGGCAGCCCGAACGCGTCCCACCCGATCGGGTGCAAGACGGCGTGGCCACGCATCGCCTGGTAGCGCGCGACGACGTCGCCGCCGCTGAACGCCTCGGCGTGGCCCATATGGAGATCGCCGGAAGGGTAGGGGAACATGTCGAGCGCGTAGAAGCGCGGACGGTCGTCGGCCGGGTCGTCGGAGGCGCGGTAGAGGTCCTCCCGCTCCCAGGCCGCCATCCACTTCGGCTCGATCTCCGACGGGTCGTACCGGCGTGCCATGAGGCGGGCATGGTACCGAACCCCATGTCGCCTTCCTGTGGCAACCGACCCCGGGCGGTCGAGGATCGGTGGCGACCACCCGCTACCCTTGCGGGCCATGCGACACACCCTCGTCCGTCGGATCGTCCTCATCGTGCTCGCCCTGGGACCCGTCGCCACCGCGTGCACCGGCGACGACCCCGTCGCGACCGCGGAGCCCGCGACGTCGTCCTCCGCCACCTCCGAGCCACCGCCGAGCCCGGAGCCCCAAGGGATCGAGAAGATCGACCACCTGATCTTCATCGTGCAGGAGAACCGGTCCTTCGATCACTACTTCGGCACCTATCCGCGGGCGAACGGGATCCCGACCAAGCCCGACGGCTCGTTCGACGTGTGCGTTCCCGACAAGTGGCAGGGCAAGGACTGCGTCCCCCCCTACGTCACGGCGTCGTTCGACCAGAACGGGGGGCCCCACAACCGACCCGCGTCGGTCGCGAACATCAACGGCGGCAAGATGGATGGGTTCGTCAACGCGCTCGACCCGCGGCCCGAGTTCTGCTGGATGGATCCGGACCAGGACAAGTGCGTCGACTACCTCGGACCCGAGGGACAGCCCGACGTGATGAGCGTCCACGAGCGCACCACGATCCCGAACTACTGGGCCTACGCCGACGAGTACGTCCTGCAGGACGGGATGTTCGCGCCGGTCGACTCGTGGACCCTGCCGTCGCACCTGTTCCTGGTGAGCGGCTGGTCCGCCTACTGCCCCGACACGACCGACCCGATGAGCTGCCGGACCGACGTCGACCTCACCGAGCCGGAGCGACGCTGGGATTACGGCGAGGACCCGATCTACGCGTGGACCGATCTCACGTGGATCATGGACGAGCAGGGCGTCGAGTGGCGCTACTACATCGGCAACGACACCTGCTGGGAGGATCCGGGCTCGTGCGAGCCGACCGGCCGCAAGGGCTTCGAGACCAGCTACAACCGCAACCCCCTCCCCGGGTTCACGAGCTTCTGGAACGAGGAGCGACGCAACGGTGTGAAGGACAACGTCCGCCCTCACGAGGAGTTCCTCGAGGCCGCGGCCAGCGGCGACCTCCCGCAGGTCGGGTGGGTGGCCCCCGTCGGCAACACGAGCGAGCACCCCTCCGGCACGAGCACCGTGAAGACCGGCCAGGCCTACGTGACGCGCCTGATCAACGCGATCATGGAAGGCCCAGCGTGGGAACGCACCGCCATCTTCCTCACCTGGGACGACTGGGGCGGCTTCTACGACCACGTCGAACCTCCGCGGATCGACAAGATGGGTCTGGGGCTTCGCGTGCCCGCGCTCGTGATCAGCCCCTACGCGAAGGAGGGGTACATCGACCACAACACGTACTCCTTCGACAGCTACCTCAAGCTGATCGAGGACCGGTTCCTCGGTGGCGAGCGGCTCGACCCCGAGACCCTGAGCCGTCCCGACCCTCGCCCGGTGGTCCGCGAGGAGAACCCGATCTACGGCGACATCACCGAGGCGTTCGACTTCGACCAGGAGCCCCGGGAACCGCTCATCCTGGAGCCGTGGCCGTGGGACGACCCGGAGCCCCAGGGATCGTTCTGAGCGGTCTCAGCCGGGCAGCTGCCAGTCCCCCATCGTGAGGAGCTGGTCGGGGCCGTCGAGATCGAGCGGCTGGGCGCTCCCGCCCCCGTTCAAGACGACCACGTCCTGGAGCCCGTCGCGGTCGAAGTCGGTCATCTCGGCGGTATCGCCGCATCCCGCGTACTCGCCCTCGGGCAGCGGCGGGAGCTCAGCCTGCGCCCACGTGCGACCGTCGCCGTCGTTGAGGAGCAACAGGTCCGGCACGTTCACCCGGTCCACGCACCCCATGACGGCGTAGACGTCCGGGCCGTTGCGCCCGTCCACGTCTCCCACCGCAAGCCCGTGCCCGAGCCCGATCTCCTGTCGCCACACGGGATCACCGAAACGACCGTCGGGGCCGCCGAGACGGATCACGACCTCGGTGGGGTGCACGATGACGATATCCGCGACACCGTCGCCCGACAGGTCTTCGATGTGGGCACCGTTCGCCCGGGCCTCGGGCGGGAGCCCGAAGGCCTCGTTCGCCCGCACGAAGCCACCGTCGCGCTGGAGGTAGATGAAGAGCTCTTCCTTGCCGCAGAGCAGCAGGTCGTCCACCCCGTCGCCGTCGATGTCCACCACCTGCACGCAGTCGGCGCCATCCTCCCGAGTGACCCCCAGGTCGACCTCGGCGAACCGCTCCCCTCCCTCGTTCACGAAGGTACGGTTGGGCGTGCCCCGGTCGTCCTGACGTGGGAAGTCGTTCCCCACGAAGAGATCGAGCTGGTCGTCGCCGTTCAGGTCGATCCACGCGGGATGCCGGCCTCGGCCCCAGAGGTCCTCGACCCCCCAGGCCGCAGCCTCGTCGATCCAGGTCCCCTCCGGGCCCTGGATCCACAGCTCGTTCCACTTGTCGCTGGTCCCCTGGTTCGCCCCCTTCACACAGAAGATGTCGGTCAGGGCGTCACCGTTCGGGTCGCCGAAGATGCACCCGTGTCGGTCGGGCCGAGCGTGGATCGTATCCACGAGGTGGAGCGCCACCTCGTACCCACGCGTGGTGTCGCCCTCGGGCTGGTTCAGGAACAGCTCCGAGGGGCGCGATCCGTGATGGACGATCAGGACGTCCTCCCAGCCATCTCCGTTCACATCGTCGACGGCCAGCGCGTAGCTGGACTCGTGTCGGCGGAACCCAACGAGCGGCCCGAGATCGCGGACCTCGGGCGTCTCCTGCGCCGGCGCGGCGACGCCGGATGCGACGAGGACGCCGACGGCGAGGACGAGGGCGAGGGCGATCGAGCGGGGCACGCGGCCCAGCTTACGGGGCCACGAACACGAGGTGCCTGTCGGAGGAAGGCTGCCTCGGCCTCCGTCTCGACGAACCTTCCGCCGGCCCCGGGACGAACCTGAGCCGCGGATCACGCGCTCGGGGTGCGCTCCTCCATCCCCCAGGGCGAGCCGTACTCGTTCAGCATGTCGAGGAACGGCACCGGGTCGAACGCCTCGGGTCCGAGGACCCCCTGACCGCTCCAGGTCCCGTTCGCGAGCAACTCGAGCGCGATCACCGGGTTGATCGCCGTCTGCCACACGACCGCCTGCGCCTGGTCGCGGCCCCAGGTCTCCTCGTTGTCGACCACGTGGTACAGGTAGACCTCGCGCGGGTTGCCATCCTTCCCCGTGCCGGTCACCCAGGTTCCCGCGCACGTCTTGCCGGTCATGATCGGGCCGAGGGTCGCCGGGTCCGGCAGGCACGCGGCCACGACGTCACGGGGACTCACCTGCTGGCCGCGGACGCTCACCGGGTCGGTCTTGTCGAGCCCGAGCTTGTGCAGCGTCTTGAGGACCTCGATGACCTCGTCGCCCAGGCCGTACTTGAAGGTCGCGCGCTTCACGTCGAGCCACCGCGGGATCAGCAGGACCTCCTCGTGCTCGACGTTCACGCACTCGACCGGGCCGATCCCCTCCGGGAACACGAACGTCTCGGGCTCGCTGAACGGCGGGGTCGTGAACCAGCCACGGTCCTTCTCCCAGATCACGGGCGGGTTCAGGCATTCCTCGATCGTCGTCCAGATCGAGAACCCCGGCGCGAACTCGTACCCCTGCACCACCAGGTTGGCGCCGTCGCGGACGCCCGCCTCGTCGATCTCGGAGAACAGCTCGTCCTGCGCGTAGCGCGCGAACACGTCCGACGCGCCCGGCTCGACGCCGATCCCGACGAGCGCGAGCTGGCCGCGCTCCTCCCAGGCACCCGCCTTCTCGAACTGCTCGTCGCCGAGCTTCAGGTGCGAGAGCTCGTGTGGCCTCTCCGGGTGGGGCTTCGACAATGACATCGCCATGTCGAGGTAGGTGACCCCGGCCTCGAACGCGCCGTCGAAGATCGGCATCACGAACCGCGGGTCGACCGCGTTGAGCACGTGGGTGATGCCGAGCGAACGGCAGAGTTCGGCGACGGCCGACGCGTCGGAGGCGTCGACCTGCGCCGCGCTGAAACGGCCTGCGCCCTTGTCGTACCGCTCCACCACGCTCGTCGCGCGCGCCTCGTCGTAGTCGGCGAACACGATGTGCTCGTAGAAGTCGCGCCGTGCCGCGATCGGTGCGAACGACGCGCCTACGCCTCCGGCTCCCACCACCAGGATCTTCATCTCGCATCCTTCCTGTACGTCCGCCGCAGTCTAGGCAGGAAGGACTACCGGTGGCCGTGGACGTCCTGCCCGGCGCTGACGGGACCGTGGCGGGGCGGCTCAGGCGCCTGGCTCCGTACCGAACGCGCGGAACGGTTCGGTCCGGTACTCCCCGAGTGGCCCCGCCCAGGCCTCGAGCGCGTCGTGGATCGCGTCGTCCTCGGCCACCAGCCACGCGAGGTGCCGCAGCCCGTGCTCGACGACCTGCGAGATGTGCACGTCGCTCGGCCCGGCCGTCGGACCACCCCGGGCCAACTCCGTACGCGCGACTCGTTCGATCTCGAAGGTATCCGGCAGCCGGCTGGGCGAACGGTGCCGATCGGTGGACCCACGGGGACTCGAACCCCGGACCTCTTGGCTGCCAGCCAAGCGCTCTACCAGCTGAGCTATGGGCCCGTTCGGAGGTTCAATCCTATCGGATGCCTACCCGCCGGAGGCGGCCTGGGGCTCGTCGCCCAGGGGCAGCCTCGGGGCGTCGCGCCATAGGCGCTCCAGGTCGTAGTACTCGCGTTCCTCCTGCCCGAACACATGGACGACGACGTCGACGTAGTCGAGCAGCCACCAGCCTGCGCCGGCCTCGCCCTCGCGGCGGACCGGCCTGACGCCGAGGTCGGCGCGCACGGCGTCCTCGACCGCGTCGATCACGGTCTTGAGCTGGCGTTCGCTCGTCGCCGAGCAGATCACGAAGAAGTCGGTGATCACGATCAGCTCGTGAACGTCGAGCACGACGACGCGTTCGGCCAGCTTGTCCTCGGCCGCCCGCGCGGCCGCCCGCGCCACGTCTCGGCTGGCCGGCAGCCCGACCGCCCCGATCTCCGACCCGCTCATGCCTCGAGATCCCTCCCTGTCACGACCACCACATCGGCGAGACCCGATGGTACCTGCGTCACCTGCACCTCTCCGGTTCCGAGCGCGTCGCGGATCGCATCGGCATCGTCCACATGCTCGTCGCCCGTCGCCGTGATCTGCGTCACCTCGTACCGGAACGACTCGGCGTTCCCCGAGACGACGATGCGGAACCCCTCGGGGATGATCCGCGCGCCAACCAACTCGCCGACCCCCGCTTCCCCCGAGCCGTTCTCGACGACCACCGGGGTGGGGGCCGCGGTCCCGAAGAGCTGTCCCATCAACTCGTCGGTCTCGGGCTGAGCAGCGATCGTCGTGGTCCCGCCGACCACCTGCGTCGGCATCAACCCGGGGCTGGCTCCCTCCGCTCCACCGAGGAGGTCGACGAACGCGGCAGCGTCGTCCGACTCGAGGAGATCACCCTCCTCGAGCACGGATCCGGCCAGCAGCGACTCCAGCACGAGCAGCCACCGGACCGACGTCTCGTCGGCGGCGTCCTCGAGGAACGCGGCCACCTGGGGTCCGGTCATCGTGGTCTCGCCCGGTCCCACGACCTCGCCGTCGAGCGTGACAGGGTCTGGCAGATCGACCGAGAGCCCGCCGACGCGATCGACCGCCTGCGACAGGCCGTCGAGGTCGACGACCCCGAAGTGGGACGCCCACGCTCCGACCGCGTTCGACACCGCGATCCGCATCCCCTCACCGGGGAGCGCCTGGACCTCCTCAACGGTGCTCTCTCCCTGGCCGGGCGCGACGACGGTGGTGCCGGGCGGCAGCACGAGCGCGGCAGGCCCGGCCCCACCCCCCGCGCCGACGACGGCGAGCATGGCTTGGCGCGCCCCCGTGACGGACAGCACCCCCAGCTCGGTGGGCACCGCGCCGGACGACGACCCCGGAGCCGGCACGTCGGCTCCCTCATCGCGTGCGGCCCACCACGCCACCGCGACCACCAGGAGGACGCCGGCGGCCAGCGCCGCGATCGGCGCGAGGCGCCGGCGGCGGTCCAGCCTCACCGGTACAGGCCCGCCTTCGCCACGTAGCTGTTCACACCCTCGGGGACCAGGTACCGGATCGGTCGTCCAGCCGCGACGCGGTCGCGGACGTCCGTGGAGCTGATCGCGAGCGCCGGGATGTTCATCACCGTGACCCCGGGCAGGCTCGTGGGCGCGGTGGCCTCGAACGCGTCGATGTCGTAGCCCGGGCGGGTGGCCGCGATGAAGTGCGCGAGCGCGAACAGCTCCTCCGGATCCTTCCACTGGAAGATCTCAAGGATCGCGTCCGCGCCCGAGACGAAGAACAGGTCGGCCCCGTCACCGATCTCGGCCCTCAGGCTCCGCAGCGTGTCGACGGTGTACGTGGTGCCCTCGCGGTCGACCTCCAGGCGCGACACACGGAACCGTGGGTTCGACGCCGTGGCGATCACCGTCATCAGGTACCGGTCCTCCGCCGGGGAGACGCTCCCGTGCTCCTTCATCCACGGCTGCCCCGTGGGGACGAACACGACCTCGTCCAGCGCGAACTGGTGCAGCGCCTCTTCGGCGGTGACGAGGTGTCCGTAGTGGATCGGGTCGAACGTGCCGCCCATGATCCCGAGCCGGGTGCCCATCGTCGCGATACTACCCGCCGCGTCCCTGCCGACCCGCCAGGCGCAGGTGTGGCAGGTGCTCGTCGTAGTGCTCGCACGTGTTCGCCTCGAACCACCCCAGCGCCTGATCGCTCGGGCTCGGGAGCGCCGCCAGGGCGGCGCGGAGGCGGGCTCGCGCCCTGCTCAGGCGCGCGCGGACCACGTCCGGCGCGAGCCCGCGGCCCTCGGCCCGCCAGCGGTCGTTCATCGCGTCGACCAGGTCCGCCTCGCCCGGATCGTCGTCGTGTGCCCATCCCCGGTTCGCCTCCAGGTCGGCCGCCGAGGCCTCGAGCCACATCGCCACGTGGAACGCCACATCGTGGACCGTCCAGCCGGCCGGATCCGGCAAGGTGGCCGTGGGTGCGAGCCCCTCGAGGACGTCCATGAAGGACACCCACTCCTCGGCCTCGGTCTGCAGCAGCGGGCCGACCCGGGGATCCGACGACACCCCCGCGAGCCACGCGGCGAGGTCGTGGCCGTGCTTCGCGTAGTGCATCGGGCCCGCTTCTTCGAACCAGCTCCAGGCCTCGGCGTTCACCCGGCCGAGGGCCGAGAGCGCGCTGCGGGCACGGGCCCGCGCCGTGTCCACGAACGCCCGAGCCTGCTCCACGGACATGTCCCGGGCGAGCGCGATGTGCCCGGCGTTCACCCGCGCGAGGTGCTCGACGGTCTCGGCGGGACGCGCCGACGGCTCCCACGTTCCGGCGGCGATCGACTCGAGGACGGCCCCACAGTCGTCCAGCCACCCGCCGACGTGGACGATCACGTCCTTCACCGTCCACCCGTCGGGCGTGAGACCTGGTTCCTCGAGACGAGCGCCCGCAGCCTGCACGACCCCCTCGAACCCGACCCACGCAGCCTCCTCCTGCGCGAGCAGGTCACCGGGATCCGTCGTCACCCCGCACCACCCTCGTCCGCCAGGTACTCGAAGACGCGACCTCGGATCTCGATCTCGTCGCCCACCTTCGCCCCGAGCGCCGCGAGCCGGCGGTCGACGCCCTCCTTCTTCAGCAGCTGCTGGAGCCGCTCCACCTGTCGCTCGTCGTCGATGTCGGTCTCCATCACCCACCGCTCGACGTTGCGTCCCTTCACGTGGAACCGGCCCGCGTCGTCCCGGGTGACGGTGAACCGGGGCTTCCCTGGCCGCAGCACGACGTACGTCTGGCGCTCGGGGGCCTCCGCGGCAGCCTCGTGGGCGAGCAGGCCGACCCGCTCGAGCATCTCGTCGATCCCCTCACCTGACATCGCGGACACGATGAGGGTGTCCGCGCCGAGTCCGGCCGCCGCGGTGGACGGGTCGTCGACCAGGTCGGCCTTCGTGCCCACGACGAGCGCCGGGCGCTCCCCGAGCTCGGGGTCGTACGCGGCGAGCTCGGCCCGCAGGACCGCGAGGTCGGTGGCGGGGTCATCGACGGCCAGGTCGACCACCAGCACCAGGGCGCGGCACCGAACGACGTGCCTCAGGAACCGGTGGCCGAGCCCGCGACCCTCGTGGGCGCCCTCGATCAACCCCGGAACGTCGGCGACGACGAACCGGTCGCCGTCGCCCCCAGCGACGCCCAGGTTCGGCGTGAGCGTCGTGAACGGGTAGTTCGCGATCTTGGGCCGCGCGGCGGTCATCCGGCCGAGCAGGGTGGACTTCCCGGCGTTCGGGAGGCCGACGAGGCCCACGTCGGCGACGGTCCGCACCTCCACCCGCAGCTGTCGAGCGTCGCCATCCTCACCGGGTTCGGCCACGCGAGGAAGGCGGTTCTTCGCGGTCGCGAGCTGGACGTTGCCGCGACCCCCCCGCCCCCCTGGGCGACGACCGCCCTCGCGCCCTCCCCCACGAGGTCGGCCAGCAGCCCTTCCTCGTCGGAGATGACCGTCCCGTCGGGCACGGAGATGACCAGATCCTTGCCGGCGGCGCCGTCACGGCGGGCCGAGCGACCGGGACCGCCGCTCGCCGCCCGCTGATGGGGGTGGTCGGCGAGCCACCCGAGGTCGTGCACACCGGACGTCACCTCGAAGATCACCGAACCTCCGGGGCCGCCGTTGCCGCCGTCGGGACCCCCTTTGGGCTTGTACGGCTCGGAGTGCCTGGAGACCGAGCCGTCGCCACCGCGGCCCGCCTGGACCCACACCGTGCACTCGTCGACGAACGCCATGTCCACCTAGCGTAGGTGGTCGCCCCTCAGGTGGCCTGGGCAAGATGGAGCCATGCCGGAGCCCGTCGCCGTCTGGAAGGTCGAGCTCGTCCGCGGACGGGAGCCGATCGACGTGCGGGGGACGCTCTCGATGAGCGACGACGCCCTCGTGTTCGAGGACGACGACGGCGCCATGACACGACTGCGGTTCGTGGACGTGGAGACCGCGAAGCGGCTTCGAGGCTCGCCGGTGCTGGTGGTCCGGCACGTCGACCGGACGCTGGGCGAGACGGCCTTCTACTTCACCGAGCCGCCACCGCTCCACCCACCGGACCCCGCCACGCTCTCGCTGCGCGAGGCGACCCGGCGCAAGCCGTCGCAGCGCCGCCAGCGGCGTGACAACACGGGGTACCTCGCCGGACGCGGGAGGACGCTGCGACCCACGATCGAGGGGTGGGCGACGGAAACGAGGGCGAAGATCCTGGCGGCGAGGTCGGAGACAGGCCGCTCGCCGGACTAGCGCTCGACGATCGTCGCGTACTTGCGACCGCGTGATTCGGTGAAGGTCACGACGCCCGGCCGCGTGGCGAACAGCGTGTCGTCCCCGCCCTTGCCCACGCCCTCGCCGGGGTGGATCCTGGTCCCGCGCTGGCGCACGATGATCGAGCCCGCGGTGACCGTCTGGCCGCCGTAGGCCTTCACGCCGAGGCGCTTGGGGTTCGAGTCGCGGCCGTTGCGGGACGAGCCGCCGCCCTTCTTGTGTGCCATAGGTCCTCCAGCGTATCGAACGAGCGGGGCGTCAGCCCAGCTTCACGTCTTGGATCTCGATAAGCGTGAGCTGCTGACGATGACCGCCGCGCTTCGCGTAACCGGTCTTCGGCCGGTACTTGAAGATCTTGACCTTGTCGCCCTTCGTCTCGCCGAGGGGCTTCGCGGTGACGGTGGCCTTCGAGGCGGCCTGGCCCGCGTGGGTCGTGCCGTCGTCGTCCACCACGAGCAGCGGCTGGAAGGTGATGGTCTCATCCTCGGTGACGATCTTCTCGATCTCGATCACGTCACCGGCCTTGACCTTGTGCTGCTTGCCGCCGGTCTTGATCACCGCATACATCGTTGGGGTCCTTTCGATCCGTCTGCGGAACGCTCAGTTCACGTCGTAGGTGAGGAGGAAGCCCCGTCCCTCGCAGGTGGGGCACGTCTCCGAGAACGACTCGACGAGACCCGAGGATACCCGCTTGCGGGTCACCTGCATCAGACCGAGCGGGCCGATCTCGAAGACCTGCGACCGGGTCTTGTCCTGGGCCAACTCCTCGCGCATCGTGTCCTCGACCTGCTTCTTGTTCTTCTCGAGCAGCATGTCGATGAAGTCGACCACGATCATCCCGCCGATGTCGCGCAGGCGCAGCTGCCGCGCGACCTCCCGGGCCGCCTCGAGGTTCGTGTTCACGACGGTCTCTTCGAGGTTGGTCTTGCCGACGCTCTTGCCGGTGTTGACGTCGACGATCGTCATGGCCTCGGTGCGCTCGATGAACAGGTAGCCGCCCGACGGGAGCCACACCTTCTTGTCGAGCGCCTTGTGGATCTGCTCGACGATCCGGTGCTCCTCGAACGCGGGCAGGGGTCCCTCGTGCAGCTGGACCTTCGCGGCCAGGTCGGGGGCGACCTCTCCCAGGTATCCCATGACCTCCTCGTGGACCCGAGGCGAGTCCGTCACCAACCCCTTGAATTCCTCGTCGGTGAACAGGTCGCGGACCGCGCGCACCGTGAGCTCGGGCTCCTCGTACAGGACCGCCGGGGCCTTGGCCCGCTTCGCCCGCGACTGGATCTGGTCCCAGATCGACAGCAGGCGACGCAGATCGGTCTCGAGGACCGACTCGTCGACGCCTTCGGCCGCGGTCCGCACGATCACGCCGTGCTCGGGCGGCTTCACGCGCTTGAGCATCGCCTTGAGACGCTTGCGCGCGTCGTCGCCGAGGCGCCGGCTGATCCCCTGGAGGTCCTGATCGGGCGCCAGGACCAGGTATCGGCCCGCAAGGCTGATGTTCGCCGTCAGGCGCGCCCCCTTGCCGCCCATCGGGTCCTTCGTGACCTGCACCATCACCGCCTGTCCGGGCTTCAGCAGCTGCTCGATCCGCGGCGCCGGGCCCTCCACGTCGGCGGGGTCGTAGTTCACCTCGCCGGCGTACAGGACGCCGTTGCGGCCGCGTCCCACGTCGACGAAGGCCGCCTCCATCCCGGGCAACACGTTCTGCACGCGACCGAGGTACACGTTGCCGACCATCGACGTCGCACCGATCCGTGTCACGTAGTGCTGGACGAGCACGTTCTCCTCGAGCACCGCGATCTGGTCGCGCTCGCCGTTCTCGGTGATGACCATCACCTTGTCGGTCGCACGCGGCGGCGGGGTCGTCGACTCGCGGCGGCGGCGGCCGTCACGCCCGGTGCGCGAACGGGTGGTCCTGATCCCTCGCGTCGGACCGCCGGCGGCGACGCGCTCCTCGAGGGTCGCGGCCGCCGCGGGCTTCGCGACGTCTCCACCCGCGTCTCGCTGGCTCTTGGATCGGCCCTGGTCGCCCTGGTTGCCCTGGTTGCGGCGGCCCTTGGCCTGGCCCTGACCGCGGCCGCCTTGGCCCTGCTCCGAGCGCGGCCGGCGCTGATCGGTCATCGCCGCGTCGTCGGGCATCGCGTCGTCGCGTTGGGTGGCCGGGGTCTCGACCCCTTCGGCCACGTCTTCGTCGGCTCGATCCAGCGGCGCGGCGGCCGGCCTCGGCTTGCCTCCACGTCCGCGCCCGCCGCGCCGCCGGCGCGACCGGGGCTTGGGCGTCGAGGGACCGTCGCCGGTGTCGCCTCCGTTCGAGGACGGTGCCCCCTGCGCGGTCTCTCCGATCGCTGCCTTGGGCTCGTTCGTCGCCTTCGTGTCAAGACCTCCCGTATCCGAGCCTTCAGCATCCGGGCGGGACGTCGACGCGGCGGACTTCGGGGTCGCCTGTCGGGCGCGCTGGCCACCTTGGCCACGGGCTCCCTGGCCTTGGCTCCCGCGAGCCGCCGAGGCCGTCGGGCTCTCGGGTACGTCGGCGGTCGCCTCGGCGTCATCGCCCGACCGGTCGGCGCTCGCGGCCGCGGCACCGCCGCCTCCACGCCCGCCGCGGCCGCGCCCGCCGCGGCGACGGCGACGGCGGGGCGCACCGGCTCCTGCTGTGGTGCCCCCTGCGCCGGTCGGCGAGGCTCCCTCGCCCGGCGGGGTCGAGCCATCGCTCGTCCCATCGCCGGAGGCGGAGCTGGGGGTGGGGGTGTCGACCGGCGCGGATGCGCGGGTGACGTCGGTGTCGTGATCCATGGAGCTCCCTTCGCTCATCGGCGAGGGGGCGCGCCCGGGGACGGCACGGGAGGGATGCCCGCTCGCCCGCGAAGGGCGGTGGGGCGATGCGATGCGGTGCCGGAGCCTGCGCTGCGGATCGTCCCGCGCGCCAGGTTCCGTGCGTCGTCGCGCACCTGCTCGTGTCCGTTCCGGCGACTGCGACCCGGCGCGTCGGCACCCCGCGGATCGGGGTGAGCCGGCGCCTAGCGCGCGCCTCCTCGGTGGTCCTGCTTCCCCGCTCGGGGACCGGGATATCGATCTCCGTCGGGCACGTCTGCTTGCGAGGATAGCAGCCGGATGGCCGGGAGCCTCCGAAGCCGGGGCATCGGACCGTGTCCCCCAGACCCGCAGTCGGTGTGGGCCATCCGGCCGACACCGGGTCCCCCGGAGGGAACCCCTCGTGCGTCGGATACCCCCCTCCCCCGTGGACGTCGATGCTTCCAGAGCGATGAACCTCCGAACGGCGGCGCCTGCGCCTCCCCCCGCCGGTTCGCTCGGCAGGATGGCTCCGACCCGCGTGCGGGTCCTGGTGGTCGACGACAACGAGGGGTTCCGCGACTCCTTGGCCGCCCTGCTCCACGGCGAGGACCTCGAGGTCGTCGGTCAGGCCGGCTCGGGCGCAGAGGCGCTCGCATTGATACCCGGAACCCGCCCCGACGTGGTCCTGATGGACCTGAGGATGCCCGGGATGGACGGGATCGAGACGACCCGACGTCTCAAGGCGCTCGACCGAGGGATCGGTGTCGTCGCGCTGACCGGGATGGAGGAGCAGCGAGCCGTGCGCGACATGCTCGTGGCCGGCGCGTCTGGCTACGTCTTGAAGGACTCGGCGGGCGACGACATCGTCCACGCGGTCCGGGAGGCCGCGACCGGCGGCGCGCTGCTGTCCCCTGAGGTCACGCCCACCGTGATCGAAGAGCTCACCGAGGCCCTCGAGCGCGAGCGTCGCCGCGCTCGCCAGCTCGAGGCCGCCCAGGAGGCCCTGCTGGAGCGGGCGGCGCGGCGTCAACAGCTGATCGGGCGTCTGGGCCATGAGCTGCGCACCCCGGTCACCGTCGTCCTGGGCGTCGCGCAGACCCTTCGCCGACGCACCCTCACGGAAGCTGAGCTCGACCTGGCGCTCGACACCCTCGTCGAACGGGCCGAAGGGCTCGCACGGCTCGTGAAGCGCTTCGAGGCTGCCGTCGAGGCGGGCCTGACCGAGTGGGCGAACCTCAGCGAGATCGCCCGCGACGTCGCCGCGGAGCATCCCCGCGTGCGCGTCGTCGCCCCCGACGCGCCCGTGATGGCGACGCTGAACCGGACCGCAGGCTCACAGATCCTGGAGGAGCTGGTGGGCAACGCACTCGCGCTGTCCGAGGACCCCGCCGAGGTCGTGGTCGACGTCTCCCTGGGTCCCGCCGGTCCCGAGGTGCGGGTGATCGACCACGGCCCCGGGATCGACCCCGTCGCCGCGGCCAGGATCTTCGAACCCCTCGAGCAGGAGGAGGACCTGCTGACCCGAACCCATCAGGGAGCGGGGCTCGGGCTCAGCCTCGCCCGGCTGTGGGCACGCGCGATGGACGGCGACGTGGACCTCGCGTCGAGCGGACCCGAGGGGTCCGTGTTCGTGTGGCGGGCAGCGGCCGGGACCGCGGCGCCCGGGTCGCATCTCACTTGAACCGGCGCATGTGGATGCTCTCGAGCATCCCGATCGCGATGAAGCTCGCGAGCATCGATGACCCGCCGTAGCTCAGGAACGGCAGCGGGATCCCGGTGATCGGCATGATCCCGATCACCATCCCCACGTTCACGAACATCTGGATCGCGAACATCATCGCGATGCCCGACGCGACGTAGGTCCCGAACGGATCCTTCGACAGCGAGGCGATCCTGATCGCGCGCCACAGCAAGAGACCGAACAGCACCAACACGAAGAGCGACCCCACGAAGCCGAACTCCTCGGCGGCGGCGGTGAAGATGAAGTCGGTGTGCTGCTCGGGCACGTAGTCGAGGCTCGTCTGGCTCCCCTCGAGGTACCCCTTCCCGAGCATCCCGCCCGACCCGACGGCGATCAGCGACTGGTCCAGGTTGTACCGGACGTCCTCGCTCACCGACTCGGGGTCCACGAAGACCCTCATCCGGTCGAGCTGATACTCCCTGATCACGTGCAGCTGGAACGCGAGCACGATCAGCACGATCGCGGCCAGGGCCAGCACGGCCAGGTGCTTCGCGCGCGCGCCGGCCACCACGAGCACGGCGCCCACCATCGCCGCAAGCGCGATCGCGCTGCCGATCTCGACGTTCGCGATCATCAGCGCGAGCCCGATGCCCGCGTACAGGACGACCCGTCCCACGTCGTGCGCCTCGGGCTGCGGCGTCCGCAGCTCCGACAGGTAGGCCGCGACCATCACGAGGACGCCCAGCTTCGCGAACTCGGGCGGGGTGATCTGGAACAGGGTGAAACCGGGGATGTCGATGTACGCGCCGGTGTCCGAGGCGACACCCGGCACGAGCAACAACGCCATCAGCATCACGGTCGCCGCGTAGATGAACCCGGCGTAGACCTTGAAGAACCGGTAGTCGAACGTGGCGATCACCATCGCGAGCGCCAGCCCGATCAGCGCAGCGACCGCCTGCTTGTTGACGCGGGAGAACGGGTCGAGCCTGTCTTGCCGAAGGGTCTGGTTCGTGGCCGAGTACAGGAGGAACAGCCCGACGACGACCATCGCGAGCACGAGCGCGATCAAGAACCAGTCCACATGGCGTATCGGCCGACGCTCATCGGACCAGACGCGACCGGCGACGATGTCCATCAGCCGTCCGCCTCCCCGCATCCGGGTTGTGGGCTGTCCTCGAGGCCCTCGATCCTTTCGATCACGTCTCGCGTGATCGGCGCGGCCACCTGGCCACCGAACCCGCCCTGCTCGACCATCGTGATCACGACGTAGTCGGGATCGTCGAGCGGACCGACCATCGCGCCGAACCACGACGTGTCCTGGAACTGCTCCGACCCACGCTCGGCCGTGCCGGTCTTCCCCATCACCGGCACCTCCGACAGGGGGAACCCGGCGAACGCGCAGTTCGCGGTCCCCGTGTCGACCACCTGGTACAAGGCGTTGCGGATGTACTGAAGTTCCGTCCCGCTGTACGGGAGCTGACGGTCGCACCGGGGCTTGATGTCCTTCACGACCTTGCCGTCGGGGGCGACGACCTCATCGGCAAGGAAGGGACGGCAGATCCTGCCCCCGTTCGCGATCGCTCCGTAGGCCTGCGCCATCTGCAACGGGGTCGCGGTCGGGTACGTCGCGCCGATCATCGTGAGGATGTCCCCGCCCGGAACCCACCCGAAGGGGAAGAGCGGATCGCCTTCGGCCGTCTCCGCGGTCTCGGCCCACTCAGCGTCGGGCACCAACCCCCCGTCCTCCCCCAGCATGTCGACACCGGTCGGCTCATCGAAGCCCCACGTCCGCAGGGCCTTCTGGAGCAGCTGCGCATCGGGTGCGAGCTGGTTGTCGACGTAGGACTCGTAGAACGCGGATCCGAACCGGTAGAACACCGTGTCGCAGGACAGGCGGAGCGCCTCCGCGATCGACATGTAGGTGTTCGAGGTCGTCCAGTTCGTGAAGACCGCCCCCGACGTGTCACCCGGGTGCGTGTAGTCGGAACTGCACAGGTAGGAGCCGGTGGTCGAGGCGATCCCGTCCCCGATCGCGGCGAGCGCCGTGATCGGTTTGAAGGTGGACCCGGGCACGTAGGGCTGGATCACGCGGTTCAGCGACGGTGCCAGCTCGGGGTTCGAGAGGTACGCCTGCTGCATCGGGCTCAGGCCCTTCACGTACCAGGCCGGGTTGAAGGTCGGGAGCGACGCGGTGGCGCGGATCGCGCCGGTGTCCGCATCCATCACGATCACGACCCCCGCGTTCGCGCGGATCTGACGGCCCTGCGAGTCGTCCAGCGTTCGAGCCCGCTGGAGGCCCTCGGCGAGGGACGCCTCGGCCGCCCGCTGGTCGTCGATCTCGATGTTGAGGTGCACGTCGGCTCCAGGCGTCGCGTCGACCGAGTTCAGCGAGCGCAGGACCTCGCCGTCGGAGTTGACGACGAACCGGCGGATCCCGCGCTCGCCTCGGAGGTATCGCTCGTAGATCTCCTCGAGCCCCGCCCGGCCGATCACGTCGTTCAGTCCGTAGTCGCCCTTGCCATCGAGCGCCTCGAGATCCTCCTTCTGGATCAGCCCGACGAAGCCCAAGATGTGAGCAGCCAGGCGCTGGAACGGGTACGCACGCACGCTCGCGGGCTCGACGGTCACACCGGGGAAGTCGCGCTGGTGCTCCGAGATGTACATCGCGACCCGCTCGCCGAAAGGGGTCACGCCCGGCTTCGAGGGCCTTGTGTCGACGAACTCGGCCACGGGGATCGCCTGGACCGGGAGGTACCGCGGGTCCTGGAGCTCCTCGACGAGCACGGCGGAGTCGACGTCGAGCAGCTGCGCCAGCCGGTAGATCACCGCCTCGGCCTGATCGCCCATCTCCTGACGGTTGACGCGGACCTCCAGGCTCCCCTGGTTCTCGACGATCGGGTCGCCCGAGGCGTCGACGATCCTGCCTCGCAGCGGGTTCGTGTACTCGAACGACACGCGGTTATCGCGGGCCCTGCGGTTGAGCTCGGGGGAGGCGAGGACCTGCAAGAACCACAGGCGTGCGGTGAGGGCCACGAACATCAGCGCCACCAGCAGCGCGAGCACCCGCAGCCTCGATGTTGCCTTCTCCACCTAGAGCTTCCCCATCTAGAACCGGGCCACCTTCCGCGGACGCGCCCCCTCGGAGAGGCGTCGGAGCAACGGGTACACGATCGGCGTGAGCACAGCGTTGTACGCGGCCGACAACAACGCCACCTTCACGGCATACGTCACGGGATGGTTGAAGGTTCCCAGCAGGAACGAGACCACCTCCTGGAACGCGATACCCGCTGCGGTGCCCACGAACACGATCGCCGTCGGCAGCAGGGGCGAGGGCGACACGATGAACTGCCGCGCCATCCCGACCCCGTATCCCAGGAGGGTCAGCGTGAGCGCGGTGATCCCCTTCGGTTCGTTCAACAGGAAGTCCTGGGCGAGCCCGCTCGCGAAGCCCACGATCGCCCCCTCGTTCGGGCCCTCCAACAGGGCGAGCACGATCGTCACGAGGAACAGGAGCTCGGGCCGGACCCCGAGGAGCCGCAGGTCGGCGAAGATCGTCGACTGCAGCAGCAGCGCGGTGATCACCACGACCACGATCGCGAAGGCGCGCCGGATCATCCCTCCGACCCCCCCACCTCGGATCCTCGCCGCAGCACCAAGACGAACTCGAGGGCCGAGAAGTCCACCGCCGGGCGGACCGAGACCGCCGTCTGGATCTCGTTCGTCCCCTCGAACACCCTTGACACCGAACCGATCAGGATGTTCGGCGGGTACAGGCCGGTCGCCTCTCCCACCTCGTAGCTCGTCGTGAAGACCTGGACCGGCTCGGTCTCGATGTCGATCTCGGTCCCGGGTGAGATCAGGTCCATGCGGAGGTCGTCGTCACCCTGGCCGATCACGATCCCGGTCTCGCCCGACACGCTCAGCTCCCCGCCGACCCGGTAGTCGCGATCGATCAGGAGCTGGACCTCGGAGGACGACGGGTTCGCCGCGACGACGATACCGACCAGCCGGGGCGCTTCGGTCGTGCCGGTCACGACGGGCATGTCCACGTCGACCCCGTCGTTCGCGCCAGCGTCGATCGTGATCGACCAGTCGAAGTTCGACACCCCGCTGCCGATGACGACCGCGGGGACACCGGTCGGATCGAGCGTGCCCTTGAGCTCGAGCAGATCGAGCATCGCCTGGTAGTCGCTCTGCAGCTCGGCGTTGCGCGCCGCCTGGGTCTGGGAGTCCGCGAGCTCGCGCTTCAGCCGTTCGTTCTCATCCTGGAGCGAGGGGAGGTTCGCGAGGCCGCTGAAGAAGTCGCCGATGGGCTCGGTGACCGTCGTGACCGCGCGCTGGAGGGGGGCCATGAACGCCTGGGCCTGCGCCCCGACCGCCGCGAGGGGCCCGTCGGCGCCCTGCCGGTAGTCGAGGGTGATGATCGCCAGCGAGGCGGAGACGAGCCCGACGACCAGGAGCCGCGTGCTGCGGGGGCGTGGACGGCCGACGGCCACCAGCGGTTACCGCCGGGTGCTCGGGCTCACCAGGACACGCTGCAGGACCTCGAACTCCTCGAGGCACTTGCCCGAGCCCAGCACGACCGCCTGCAGCGGTGTGTCGGAGATGCGGACCGGCATGCCGGTCTCGTGCCGCAACCGTTTGTCCAGGCCGCGCAGCAACGCGCCGCCGCCGGTCAGGACGATGCCGCGGTCCATGATGTCGGCCGACAGCTCCGGGGGGGTCCGATCGAGCGTGGTCTTGATGGCGTCGATGATGGCGTTCACCGGCTCTTCGATCGCCCGGCGGATCTCCTCCGCGGTGATCGTGATCGTCTTCGGCAGCCCGCTGACCAGGTCACGGCCCTTGATCTCGGCGACCAGTTCCTCGGGCATCGGGAAGACGCTCGCGATCGCGAGCTTGATCGCCTCGGACGTGCGCTCGCCCAGCAGGAGCGAGTACTCCTTCTTCACGTGCTGGATGATCGCCTCGTCGAGCTCGTCGCCGCCGATCCGGATGCTGGTCGACGTGACGATGCCGCCGAGAGAGATCACGGCGACCTCGGTCGTGCCGCCGCCGATGTCGACGACCATGTTGCCGGTGGGTTCGTGGATCGGGAGCCCGGCGCCGATCGCGGCGGCCATCGGCTCCTCGATGATGTAGGCGCGGCGGCTGCCCGCCGCGATCGTGGCCTCCTCGACCGCGCGCTGCTCCACGCCGGTGATGCCGGACGGGACGCAGACGACCACACGAGGCTTCGCGAGGAGCCGACGCTTGTGCACCCGCTGGATGAAGTAGCGGAGCATCTTCTCGGTCACGTCGAAGTCGGCGATCACGCCGTCCTTCAACGGACGCACCGCCTGGATGTGGCTGGGGGTGCGACCGATCATCCGCTTGGCCTCGGCGCCGACCGCGAGGATCGCGCCGGTGAGCGTGTTGATCGCGACGACGGACGGCTCGTTCAGGACCACGCCGCGTCCGCGCACGTAGACGAGTGTGTTCGCGGTCCCCAGGTCGACTGCCATGTCGCGCCCTAGGAACCCGAGCACCCCCTCCGTCCCGGAGGACCGGGGCGTGGGGGAAGAAGGTCGTTGGATCCGCTCGGCCATGGGATCTCCGCCGGTCATTCAACAGGAGACGGTGTGACCTCGGCAACCTCACGGAAGCGAAACCACATGCCCGACACACCGAGGACGCCCGCTCGATAGGCTGCCCGCCATGTCGTACGCGGTGATCTTCCCGGGACAGGGGTCGCAGTACGTCGGGATGGCCGATCCCTGGGCGTCGCACCCGGCGGGGGCAGCGGTGCTCGATGGGGCCTCCGAGGCGATAGGGCGCGACGTCGTGGCCGGATGCCACGACGCAGGCGCCCTCGCGACGACCGAGTTCGTCCAGCCGGCACTGTTGGCATGCGACGTGGCGGCGTTCCGCGTGCTCGAGGCCGAGGGCCTGCGCGACGTCGTCGGGGTGGCCGGCCATTCGCTCGGCGAGTTCGCAGCCCTCGTGGCCGCCGGCTCGATGACGCTTCCTGACGCCCTCGGTCTCGTCGTGGTCCGCGGCGAAGCGATGCAGCGGGCCGCCGAGTCGCGCCCCGGAGCCATGGTCGCGCTCCTGGGGGTCGGCGGAGACGACGCAGAGGCGCTGTGTGCCGAGGCTCGGGGCGCCGACGAGCTCGTGGTCGCGAACCAGAACTCCCCCGCGCAGTCGGTCGCCAGCGGCGACGTCGTCGCGATCGAGCGCCTCGAAGCGCTCGCGAGGTCTCGCAAGATCCGAGCCATCCGGCTGCCCGTCGCGGGCGCCTTCCACAGCGAGCTGATGCGCCCCGCCGCTCAGCCGGTCCTTGAGGCGCTCGCTGCGCTCGGACTGCACGACCCACGGGTCCCCCTGGCGGAGAACGTCACCGGTGAGCTCGTCACCGACGAAGCCCGGCTGCGCGAACTCGTCGGTCGCCAGGTCGTCTCGCCGGTTCGGTGGGAGACGGGCATCCGCCACCTGATCGCCGCCGGTGCGACCGCGTTCCTCGAGGCGGGCTCAGGCGACGTCCTCACGAAGCTGATGAAGCGGATCGACCCCGACGTCCGTGCCGTCGCCGTCGGGAGCGCCGACGCCGCTCGCGGCGCACTCCGCGGCTGATCTCACCACGGCTGCTAGCCTCGGGCGGATGGATCGCTCCCGCATCCTGCGCGCGGTCCTCGTCCCCCTCGCGGTGCTGATGATGACCGCGTGCGACGGGGGCGAGACCGACCCGACGCCTGACCCGTCGCTCCCGACGCAGGCGCCGACCGAAACCTCGACGATCGCGGCCCCGCCGGGCAGCTACCGCTACGAAGGCCTGGGCGTCGCGGCGGTGCTGACGCTCGAAGGCGTCGTCGGAGAGCTCCGGGTCCGCAACGACACCGACGTCGAGCTCGGCGAGCCAGGCCTCTATCTGTTCACCGCCGACGATGGCGAGCGGGTCGAGCTCACGACGCGCGACCCCGCTCCGATCGCCCCGGGTCCCGCCGCGACCTTCGAGGTCGCCTTCGACGAGGAGCCGCCGCCGATCGGGATGGTCTTCCTGGTCCTGGGCGATGACGACTTCGGGGCGTTCGTTCCCGTGGATGGAGCAGGGGCATGACACGCCGGCTCGCCGTGCTGATGGTCGTGCTCGCTGGTTCGCTCGGCGTGGGACTCACGCCGGCGACCTCACAGAACGCCGAGGACGACCTCGAGGCCGTGGTGTGCGCGGTCGACCCCGAGCTCCTGCAGCGGACGTGGCGCGGGTACCGACCCGACCGCTCGGGGAACATCCAGCTCCTCACGCCCGAGCCCGACTTCATCGGTCAGGGCGGCCTCCCTCACTCGGGGCCATGGGACTACATCGCGGACGTTCCTCTGGTCTGGTACGGACCTGGGCACATCGCCCCCGCGGGGGACGTCGACCGACGGGTGACGCTCGCCGACCTCGCGCCGACCCAGGCCGAGCTGCTCGGGTTCGACTTCGCGGCACCGGACGGCACGGTGCTCGAGGAGGCGCTCCTGCCCGCAGACGAACGGGTCGCGCCGCCGAAGCTGCTGGTCGTCGTCGTATGGGACGGCGCCGGCGACGTGGTCCTCGACGAGTGGCCCGACGCGTGGCCCGTCCTGGAGGGACTGGCCGCCGCGGGGACCTCCTACACGGACGCCGAGGTCGGCTCCTCGCCGCCGAGCACCGCGCAGATCCACGCGACGATGGGCACCGGCGCGTTCACCCGTACCCACGGCATGATCGGGCACCACTTCCGGATCGGGCCGAACCTGGTGGCGCCCTGGGACCTGGGCTCGCGCTTCCTGGGTGCGCCGACCCTGGCCGACCTGTACGACCGGGCGATGGACAACGAGCCCGTCGTCGGCACGGTGGGGATGGTCGACCTCCACCTGGGGATGATGAGCCACGGCTCGCTGTGGGGAGGGGGGGATCGCGACATCGCGGTGCTCCGGCAGCAGGGCAAGCCGTCGGCCCTCGGGAGCGACGGCGTCGGCTGGGTCCTGAACCCGCTCGTCGAGCCCTTCTACGAGCTCCCCAGCTACGTGAACGACCTCCCCCCGATCTCCGCCTACTTCGACGAGGTCGACCGGGCCGACGGGCGGCAGGACGGCCTGTGGCGCGAAGAGCCGATCGACGACGCTCGGACGATGTTCGGCTTCCACACCCCCGCCCGGATCCCGTTCCAGCAGCGAGCGATCGAGGAGGTCGTCCGTCGCGAGGGGTTCGGCACCGACGAGACCCCGGACATGCTCTTCCTGAACTACAAGCTCACCGACGAGGTCGGCCACATCCACACGCTGAACAGCGAGTACATGCGCGACTCGGTGCGGGCGCAGGACGAGGCGCTCGGCGACCTGGTGGGGCTGCTCGACGAGGTCGTCGGCGAGGGCGAGTGGGTCGTGGCCGTCACATCGGACCACGGCCACACGCCGGACCCAGACGTCTCCGGCGCCACCGCGATCGCGCCGGGAAGGGTCGCCGACGCCGTGAACGCCGCGTTCGACGACGGCGACGACGCCGAGGTGGTGACCTTCACCCAGCCGACGATGATGCACATCGACGTCGAGGAGCTCGCCGACTCGGGCGGGACCCTCGAGGACGTCTCGCGGTTCATCCTGACCCTGCACAAGCGCGACGTGCTCTCCGATCAGTGGCCGGGGCCCGCCGACGAGTACGACGATCCGGCGTTCGAGGCAGCGTTCCCTTCGACGATGCTCGAGACGCTCCCCTGCGTGCCGCGGGACTGACCGCCTACTCCCACCGGAAGCCGAACGCGGCCCCGACCCCCGCGGCGACGGTCACCCCCGCCACGAACGCGATCGTTCCCGCGTCCCACGCGAACCCGAGCCAAGGGTCCTGGAGGAGCCGCGCCACGTAGGTCAGCGGCAAGACGTCGCCCACGACACGCAGCGGACCGGTGACGACCTCGGGCGGCGGACCTGCACCGCCCAGCATCAGCATCACGAAGAAGAGCATGATGCCCACCCCCTGCGCTGCCCGTGCGGTGGGCAGCAGTGCGCCGAGCAGGACCCCGAGCGCCGCGAACGAGAGGGCGCTCAGCAGGTAGGCGCCCAGCACGCCCGCGGCGGATCGCGGCAGGTCCGTGTCGTACAGCGGCATCGCGACCGCGACCATCACGAGGCTCCCGACCGTGGCGATCGCGAGCATCACGACCACCTGCGCGCCGAGGATCGCCCACAGCGGCACCGAGGACGCGTGGAACCGTCTCAAGACGCCGTGCTCCCGGTACGCCGCCAGGTGCACCGGGAGCGCGAGCACGCCGAACGACGCGAGCGTGAGCCCCACGTACGCGGGCACGTAGTAGTCCATCGCCCCCACCCCGCGGAAGATCACCTCGTCCGTCTCCGGCGTGTTGCCGAAGACCTCGCCGAGGACGAACAGCATCACGAGCGGCATGGCCAGCGCGAAGATCAGCGTGATCGGCTCGCGGACGAACAGCCGCAGCTCCACCCAGGTCATCGTGCCCAGCAGGCGGAGGCGACTCACCGCTCGCCCTCCCCTTCGGTCAGCCGGAGGAACACGTCCTCGAGCGTCGGCTGCTCGACGCGCAGGTCTTCGGGGTAGGCGCCGCGGGCAAGGAGCCCCGCCGACACCTCCGCCAGGACCGGGTCCACCCCCTCGACCTCCACCCGTGCGCCCCACCGCTGGACCCGGCGAACCGACGCGAGGGCATCGAGCCACGCGAGGATCCTCCTCGGCTGGCGTCGAGAAGCGCATCCGGATCTCGGGAGCGTGACGGTTGACCAGCCCCTGCGGGGTCCCCGAGGCGACGATGCGACCGCCGAGCATCACCGCCACCCGGTCGCACAGCCGCTCCGCCTCGTCCATGAAGTGCGTGACGAGCACGACGGTCGTGCCGCGCGCCCGCACGTCGCGGATCAGGTCCCAGGCCACCCGCCGTGCGCCCGGATCGAGCCCGGTCGTCATCTCGTCCAGGAAGACCACCTCGGGGTCGCTGACGAGCGCGAGGGCCACGAACAGCCGCTGCCGCTGACCGCCCGACAGCGAGGCGAACGCCGCGCCGCGTTTGTCGGCCAGCCCCCACCCCTCCAGCAAGGCGTCCCGGTCGACCCCAGTGCCCGACAGCGCCCCGAACAGGTCCACGGCCTCCCGGACCTTCATCCGCGCCGGCAGCGCCGAGTCCTGCAGCTGCGAGCCGACCCGTCGCCGCAGCTCGCGGACCTGGCTCGCGGGATCGAGCCCCAGGACCCGCACGACGCCGGCGTCCGCGCGCCGGAGGCCCTGCACGATCTCCACGGTCGTGGTCTTGCCGGCGCCGTTCGGACCGAGCAGCCCGAAGATCTTCCCCCGGCCGACCTCGAAGGACACCCCGCGCACCGCCTCCACGTCACCGTAGGAGCGACGGAGCCCCTCCACCGCGATCGCCGGCTGTTCCATGCGAACCCCGAGTGAGGCTACGCACGCGCGAAGGGCCGACGCAACGCCGATCGGCACGCGCGGCGCGGGTCCCCGTCCGGTAGTCTCCTTGGCCGTGACCAGACACGCCACCATCACCGGTGTCGGCTCGTCCCTCCCCCCACGCCTGGTTCCGAACACCTGGTTCGAAGACAAGGTGGAGACGTCCGACGAGTGGATCCGCTCGCGGACGGGGATCGAGGCTCGCCACTTCGTCGACGACGGGATCGTCACCTCCGATCTCGCCGTCGACGCGGCGCGTGCGGCCCTCGACGCCGCCGCGATCCAGCCGGAGCAGGTCGACCTGATCGTGTGCGCCACGGTGACCGGGGACACGCCGTTCCCGGCGACCGCGGTGTGGGTGCAGCAGAAGCTCGGGCTCACGTGCCCTGCGTTCGACGTGAACGCGGCGTGCGCCGGCTTCTCCTACGCGCTCTCGACGGCGACGGCGTTCATCGCGTCGGGCGCGGCGGACACCGTTCTGCTGATGGGCGCCGAGGTCTTCAGCAGGATCATGGACTTCGAGGACCGTCAGACATGCGTCTTGTTCGGCGACGGCGCCGGCGCCGCGATCGTGCAGGCGGCGGACCACCCCGGGATCGAAGGAACCGTGCTGGGTGCCGACGGGAGCGCCGCCGAGATCTTGATCATGCCCGGCGGCGGCTCGCGCGAGCCGGCCACCGCGGCGTCGGTCGCCGACAGCCGTCACCGGATCCATATGCCGAACGGCCGCGAGGTGTTCAAGCGAGCCGTGACGGAGATGGCTGCCGCCTGCCGCGAAGCCCTCGAGAAGAACGGACACACGCCTGCCGACGTCGACGTGTTGATCCCGCACCAGGCGAACGCCCGGATCATGGTCGCGGTCGCGGAGCGGCTGCATATCCCGCTCGACAAGGCCGTGGTCGACGTCGCCGAGGTCGGCAACACGAGCGCCGCCTCCATCCCGATCGCCCTCGATCGAGCCTGGCGCGCGGGAGGATCCACGAAGGAGACCTGGTCCTGTTCACCTCGTTCGGCGCCGGCCTCACCTGGGGTGCGACCGTGATGCGCTGGACGATGCCCGACGCCCCGGCCAAGGAGGCGCACGCATGACGTCGAAGGTCGCGGTGGTCACGGGCGCGACGCGCGGGATCGGCCTGCGGTGTGCCGAGCATCTGGCGCGTGAGGGCTGGACCGTCGCGATCGGCTACCGGACCAGCGAGGCGGCCGCGAAGGAGGCGCTCGAGGCGCTCGAGACCGCCGGTACCCCCGGCCTGGCCGTGTACCTCGACACGACCGACGAGACGAGCGTGCATGACGCCTTCCGACGAGTCGCCGACGAGGCAGGCAACGTGACGGGTCTGGTCAACAACGCCGGGTGGTCCCAGGACGGTCTCATGTTGAAGTACTCGATCGAGAACTTCGACAAGACGATGGGCACGAACGTGAGGGGCTCGTTCCTGTGCACGAAGGAAGCTCTCCGTGGGATGCTCCGCGAGCGTTGGGGGCGTGTGGTGAACGTCTCGTCCGCCGTCGGTCTCCGCGGCAATCCGGGGCAGACCGCCTATGGCACGTCGAAGACCGCGATGCTCGGACTGACCAAGTCCCTCGCCCGAGAGATCGGGGGCAAGGGCATCACCGTCAACGCGATCTGCCCCGGACTCGTCGACACCGAGATGACCGAGTACCTGGGCGACAAGGCCCGCTCCTTCTACGTGGAGCAGACACCGATCGGCCGCACCGCGACGCTCGACGAGGTCGCCGCGGTCGTGCGCTTCCTGATGTCCGAGGAGGCGTCGTACGTGAACGGAGCCGTGATCCCCGTGGACGGGGGCCTCACGGCGTAGCCGCAGGAACGAGCCGCCCGCTAGGCTTGGGCGATCCGAGGACCAGGAGGAACATGCAGATGACGGACCGTGCCGAGATCGAAGCCAGGGTCAAGAAGGTGCTCGCCGAGCAGCTCGCCGTCGACGAGGCGCAGGTGGTGCCCGACGCCCGCTTCCAGGAGGACCTGAACGCCGACTCGCTCGACCTCGTCGAGGCCGTGCTCGCCCTCGAGGAGGAGTGGAGCATCGAGATCCCCGAGGACGAGATGGAGTCGGTCAAGACGGTCGGTCGCCGCGATCGACCTCGTCGCCACGAAGCTCGGCATCGGCTGAGCCGCACCACGATCGGAGAGGACCTGCGTTGAGCGACCGCCGCCGCGTCGTCGTCACCGGCATCGGACCGGTCACCCCCGTGGGGACGGGCGTGGACGACTTCTGGGATGGGCTCTCCACCGGACGCAACGGCGTCCGGACGATCACCAGGTTTCCCACCGACGACCTCCCGGTCTCGGTGGCCGGCGAGGTCGACTTCGATCCGTCGGGGTGGCTCGACCCCAAGGAGATCCGCCGGACCGACCGGTTCTCGCAGTTCGCGATCGTGTCAGCGAAGCTCGCGTTCGAGGACGCAGGTCGACCCCGAGGTCGTCTCCGAGCGCGCCGGTTCGGTCTATGCGACCGGGATCGGCGGCATCGAGACGATCCTCAAGCAACACGAGGTGATCCTCGAGAAGGGACCTGGACGCGTCTCACCGTTCATGGTGCCGATGCTCATGGCCAACGGTCCCGCGGGCCACATCGCGATGCTCTACGGGTTCACGGGCCCCAACTACTGCACCGTCTCGGCGTGCGCGTCGTCGAACCACGCGATCGGCGAAGGGATGCGCATGATCCGCGATGGGTACCTCGACGTGTGCATCGTGGGCGGGTCGGAATCGGCGACCTTCCCGTTGACCGTCGCCGCGTTCGCCCAGATGACCGCGCTCACGAAGAACCCCGACCCGGAGACGGCGTCACGGCCGTTCGACGCGGAGCGCAACGGGTTCGTGCTCTCGGAGGGTGCGTGCGCGCTCGTCCTCGAGTCCGAGGAGCACGCCCGCGAGCGCGACGCCCGCATCTACTGCGAGGTCGCCGGCTACGGTGCGAGCGCGGACGCGTACCACATCACGGCGCCCGACCCGAAGGGGTCCGGGGCCACGCTCGCGATGCGATGGGCGCTCCGCGACGCGCAGGAGGAGCCGGCGGCCGTGTCGTACGTGAACGCGCACGGGACCTCGACTCCGCTCAACGACGCGGCGGAGACGGCCGCGATCAAGAACGTGCTCGGTGAGCACGCGAAGACGGTGTCGATCTCGTCGACCAAGTCGATGACCGGCCACATGCTCGGCGCCGCAGGAGCGGTCGAGGGTGCGGCATGCGCCCTGGCGGTCGCGAACGGTGCGATCCCGCCCACGATCCACTACGCGACGCCGGACCCCGACTGCGACCTCGACGTCACCCCGAACGAGGCACGCGAAGCCGACGTGCGCCTGGCGCTGTCCAACTCCTTCGGGTTCGGCGGGCAGAACGCGAGCGTCGCGTTCCGCGCGGTCTGAGGGTCCTCAGCCTCCGCAGTCCGGCCTCGACTCCTGCACGGATCCCCAGGCCTGCTGGACGTCGGCGAGCTCCGTCGCCAGACCTGCGATCGACGCCGCGCTCGGCGCCTCGACCACCGTCTCCAGGCTGGTCCCGAACTCCTGCAGGGTCGACTCGAACGTGCCGAGCGCCGACGCGAGGTCGCCGTCGGCCGAGTCCTTGACCGTCTGCAGGTCGGTCTGGATCTGCCCGACGGCCGCCTGGAGACCGGCGAGCGCGCCCTCGTCGATCGAGATGTCGCCCAGCGCCGCGAACGACCGGCTGAGATCCTCCAGGGCCTCACACACCGGCTCGCCCTGCGAACCCACCCCGTCCCGGCCGTCGGAGGCCTCATCGCCGCCGCAGCCCGCCAGGAGAAGGGCTCCCATCGCCATGACCATGAACGTCCTGCGCATACTCGATCCCTCCGTCTCGGCCTGTGTCGGCCCTCCCAGCCACGGTACGAGACAGCTCCGGTCCCGACGTCACCCCGAACGGACGAAGGTCCGGCCCGGCCGAGGTAGTAGCCTCTGCGCCCTGAGCGAAGGAGAGAACGCATGTTGATCCTCGGGATGATCGTGTTCGGGATGGCGATCGGATGGATCGCCCAGCTGATCCTCGGAAGGACCCGTCTGGGACGGCGGAACTGGGGTGAGGCGCTCGCCGCGGGTCTCATCGGGTCGTTCGTCGGCGGGCTGCTGATCAGCCTGATCTCGGACGACGGGATCGAGCTACGTGCGAGCGGCATCATCGGCTCGATCGTCGGCGCGGTGATCGTCCTGCTCGTGTGGGGCAAGATCCGCGGACGCGCTGGGTCCTGAGCCCCAGCCTCAGTCCTCGAACGAGCGGTACATGCGGGCGCCGTCGAACTCGACGGACATCGCGCGCCCGTGCATCTCGTCGTGGAACCGGAGTCGAGCTGGGACCCACTCGAGTCCCTCGGGGTCCTCGGACTCGAACCACCCGTCGTCGACGGACCGTAGCGGCTCCTCGGTGCCGTAGGTCGGGATCTCCATCCACAGGCGCCCCTCGCGCGCGAACACCCGCAGGGTGGGCGACCACGGATCGTTCGACCGGTAGAAGCCCGGGTACGCGGACCCTGTTTCCGACGGCAGCGGCAGCAGCTCGCGGCCCGCGGGCACGAACCGCGACGGACCGTGGGTGAGCTCCCGGATGCTCCCGTCGTCGTCGCGCACCACGCGCAGGAGATGCCGGTCCCACGTCGGATGCGGCACGAGGAACGCGACGCCCGTGTGGGGAGGATGGATCTGCCACCGCTCCAACAGCACGCCGAGCGCGCCGTCGACGAGCCGGAGCCCGTCGGAGGTCCGCTGGAGCTCGATCGAGCGCTCCCCCACCCAGGTCCCGACCAGCTCGTCGGCGTTCGCGATCTCGGTGGGCGCCGGAGGGTGCACGGCGGGCGCGACCGGCATGCCCGCCGAGGACGCGCGGACGGCTTCGATCGCATACTTCACGAGCGGCTCCTTGTCGCCACCGCCGTTCTGCAGCGCGATGACGGCGAGCCCGCTGTCGCGGTCGACGATCAGGTGGGCCGTGTAGCCGACCATGCCCCCGGTGTGCGCCAGGAACCGTCGCCCGTCCTCGTGGGTCCACACGTCGATGCCGTACCCGTAGCGGATCGGCTCCTCACCCGTGTCGACGCGAGGCTCCACGAACTCGCCGAACCTCGCCGGCGGGAGCATCGAGACCTCGTGCTCGCCGACCCGGGTACTCCCGTCCCCGAGCAGCATCCGTGCGTACGTGGCCATGTCGGCCACGGTCGAGACGATCGAGCCGTCGGCGGTGTTCGAGGCGATCCGCACCGCCGGCCCGAGTGGATGATTCAGGTGGGCAGGGCGATCGTCGAAGATCGGCTCGTAGCCGACCGAGGTGCTCAGGTAGCTCTCCGGCGTGATCGACGCCTGGGAATGCCGCATCCCGAGAGGACCGAGGACTCGCTGTTCGAGCAGCTCGTGGATCGGCGTGCCCGTCACCTCCTCGAGCGCGTAGCCGACGAGCTTGTAGCCGGCGTTCGAGTAGTGGAACCGCTCGCCCGGAGGTCGCCGGGGCGGCACGCTCCGCACGACCACCGCGGCGCCCGGCCCGGCCGGGGCCTCCTCCATGCCGATCGGCAGGCCGCTCGTGTGCGTCAGGAGATGATGCAGCGTGATCGGCCCGAACGGCTCGGGCAGCTCGAGCCACGGCAGGACCTCGTTGATCGACACGTGGAGGTCGAGCCGTCCCGCCTCGACCTCCTGCATCGCGACGATCGACGCGAACTGCTTCGAGATCGACCCGATCTGGAACCGGGTGTCGGGACGGACCGGCAGCTGCGCGGCGACGTCGGCAAACCCGCGCACGACGATCCCGAGCAGCTCCTCGTGATCGGTGACCCCGAGCGCGATCCCTGCCGCGTGGGTCTGCGGGAGGTGATGCTCGGCGGCGTCGCCGATCGCCTCGAAGGCCTCCTGGAGCCCTGGCACGTCGGACCTCAGCCGAAGAACAGGGCGAGCTCGCGCGCCGCCGACTCGGGAGAGTCGCTGCCGTGCACGATGTTCTCGCCGATCGTGGTGGCGAAGTCGCCCCGGATCGACCCGGGAGGCGCCTGGACCGGGTCCGTCGGGCCCATCATCGTCCGCCAGCAGGTGATCGCGTTCTCCCCGGTGACCTTGGCGACCACGACCGCTCCGCCCGTGATGAAGTCCACCAGCTCACCGAAGAACGGCTTCTCCCGGTGCTCCCCGTAGTGCTCCTCGGCGACGCCGCGCTCGATCACGCGCAGGTCCATCGACTCGATCGTGAGGCCCTTCGCCTCCACGCGCCCCAGCACCTCTCCGACCAGGCCGCGCCGCACGCCGTCGGGCTTCACGATCAACAGGGTGGATTCGGTCGCCATCGTCGTTCCTCTCGGGTCCGCGGGCGCCGCCGGCGCGGCGCGGCGGGAAGTGTAGCCGCGATCAGCCGCGGCCCAGCGCCCGCATCGCATCGCCGACCGTGAACAGGGATCCGGTCACGAGGATCGCGTCGCGTCTCCCCGCCTCGGCCCGCGCCGCACGCAGGGCATCGGCCACGGAGGTGAAGGTCTGCGCCGGTGTACCGAGCGCTCGGAGCTTCTCCGCGACCTCCAGCGGGTCGCCGCTGCGGACGCTGTCGTTGCGGGTCGCGTACGTGGCATCGGCCAGCGGGGCAAGCGCCGAGAGCATGCCGTCGAGATCCTTGTTCGCACTCACCGCGATCACCAGGTGCAGCCGATCCCAGGTGAAGAACTCCCCCATCGCCTCGGCGAGCGCGGAGGCACCGGCCGGGTTGTGGGCGCCGTCCAGCAGGATCAAGGGCTCGCGACCGACGACCTCGAGCCGCCCGGGCGATCGGACGTCCCGGAGCCCTCCGCGGAGCGAGCCCTCGTCCAGGGCCTGCCCGGTCAGCGCCTCGACCGCCACGATCCCCGCCGCGGCGTTGGCGGCGGCGTATCGACCGAACAACGGCACGTAGAGATCCTCGTAGGTCGCGTGGATCCCACGCAGCCCGAACGACTGGCCACCGATCGCCATCAGCGGGTCGAGGACCTCCCAGTCCGGTCCCTCGTGGAGAAGGCGGGCGCCGACGGCGTCGGCGCCGCGCCGCGAGCACGAGGGCGGCTTCCGGGTCCTGGGCGCGGACCACGGCCACCTTCCCCTCCTTGACGATGCCGGCCTTCTCGGTCGCGATATCGGTGAGCGTCGGGCCCAGCTCCGCCACATGGTCCATCCCGATCGGGGTGATCACCGCGACGTCGCCCGCGATCAGGTTCGTCGCGTCCCACTCGCCACCCATCCCGACCTCGAAGATGCCGAGCCCGACCGGCTTGTCCGCGAACCAGAGGTACGCGAGCCCGGTGACGGCCTCGAAGTACGTCACCTCACCGGTCCCCAAACCATCGACGAGTTCGAGGAAGGGCTCGAGATGCTGCCACTCGTCGGCGAACGCCTGCTCGGTGATGTCCTCGTCGCACACGCGGAACCGCTCGGTCACGGACAGGAGGTGGGGCGACGTGAACAGCCCCGCGACCAGACCGTGAGCGCACGCGACTGAGGCCGCGACGCGAGCGGCCGTCGTCTTCCCGTTCGTGCCCGTGACGTGGATCGTGGGATAGGTCAGCTCAGGATGGTCGAGGTACGCGGCCAGCTCGCGGATCCGGTCGAGCGAGGGGGCCGGCATGTGCTCGGGCTGGCGCCCCTCGAGCCTGGCGAGCGCGTCGGCGAACCGCATCAGGCCTGCTCGGGAGGGTTCCCCAGCACCGTGTCGATCCCGGCCTCGGCGGCCTCGACCCGGAGCAGCTCGCCGATGTTCCCCGCCTCGCGCAGATCGGCCTCGCTCAGGGTGAGCTTGGCGAGCCGTTCGGCCGTGTCGCGGACCGTGACCGTGTCGGCCGGCACACGGAGCGATACCTTCGCCAGCGCCTTCTCCTTGCGCACCGCGGTCAGGACCGTCGCCGCGATCGCGTAGACCTCCGGGTCGGCGTCGGCCGCCACCGCGAGCTCGTCGGGACCCGGCCAGGGCGCTCGGTGGATCGAGCCCTCCTGCCACCAGGACCAGACCTCTTCGGTCACGTACGGCAGGAAAGGGGCGAACAGACGCAAGAGGACCTCGAGCGCATGACGGAGCGCGGCCACGGCCGAGGCGGCCTGCGCAGTGCCGTGGACCCCGTAGGCACGCTGCTTCACCAGCTCCAGGTAGTCGTCGGTGAACCCCCAGAAGAACCGCTCGGTCAGGTCGAGCGCGCGGGCGTGATCGTAGTCCTCGAACGCCGCGGTCGCGTCACGCACCACGTCGCGGAGCGTCGCGAGCATCGCGAGGTCGACCGGTTCGGTGACCGCACCGGGGAGCGCCTCCATCGTCAGCGCGAACCGCGAGGCGTTGAGGATCTTGATCGCGAGCCGACGACCCACCTTCATCTGCTGCTCGTCGAACGCCGCGTCCACGCTCAGGCGCGCGCTCGACGCCCAGTACCGCACGGCATCGGAGGAGTGTCGTTCGAACACCTCCGTGGGGACGACCACGTTGCCTTTGGACTTCGACATCTTCTTGCGGTCCGGATCCAGCACGAACCCACTGATCGCCGCGTGGTTCCACGGCAGGGAGTCGTGCTCCAGGTGCGCCTTCAGCACGGTGTAGAACAGCCACGTCCTGATGATGTCGTGCGACTGTGGACGAAGGTCCATCGGGAAGAGCCTGGCGAACAGATCGGGATCGTCCTCCCACCGGGCCGCGATCTGCGGACTGAGGGACGACGTGGCCCAGGTGTCCATCACGTCGGGGTCGCCCATGAACCCACCAGGCTGATCGCGCTCGGCCGCCGTGTAGCCGGGAGGGACGTCATCCAGCGGGTCGATCGGCAGGGCGCTCTCGTCGGGCAAGATCGGGTCGTCGTAGTCGGGCTCGCCCTGGTCGTCCAGCCGGTACCAGACAGGGAACGGCACGCCGTAGTACCGCTGTCGGCTGATCGCCCAGTCCTGGTTCAGACCCTCGACCCAGCTCGCGTATCGCGCGCCCATGAAGCCGGGGTGCCAGCGGAGCTCCCGGCCCCGCGCGAGCAGCTCGTCCTTGAACGGGAGCGTCTTCACGAACCACTGCCGGCTGGAGATCACCTCGAGCGGCCGGTCGCCCTTCTCGTAGAACTTCACGACGTGACGGACCGGCGCGGGCTCCCCGAGGAGCCAGCCACCGTCGCGCAACTGCTCGACGATCCGCCGACGGGCCTGCTTCGCGCCCTTGCCGGCCAGCTCAGCCATCGCGGCGTTCGCCGCCTCGGGATCGTCCGACTCCCAGCTAGGCTCGCCGAACCGTCCTTCGATCAGCGTGCCGTCGCGCCGGATCACGACACGTGCGGGCAGCCCCAGCTCTCGCCACCACACGACGTCGGTGACGTCGCCGAAGGTGCAGATCTGTGCCGCGCCGGTTCCCTTCTCGGGATCGGCCAGCTCGTGCGCGACGACCGGGACCGGCACGCGGAACACCGGCGTGAGCACGGTGGACCCGACGAGCGGCGCGTACCGCTCGTCGCTGGGGTTCACGACGAGCGCGACGCACGCGGGGATCAGCTCGGGGCGAGACGTCTCGATCTCGATGCCGCCCTCGTCGTCCTGACGATCGAACATGATCCGGTGATAGGTCCCGTCGACCTCACGATCCTCGATCTCGGCCTGGGCGACCGCGGTACGGAAGTCGACGTCCCACATCGTGGGTGCCTCAGCCGTGTACGCCAGGCTCTTCGCGACCAGCCGCAGGAACGCCCGCTGCGAGGCCCGTCGCGAGACCTCGCCGATCGTGGTGTAGGTCTGGGTCCAGTCGACCGAGAGCCCCAGCAGCCGGAACAACGCCTCGAAGGCCTTCTCGTCCTCGGCGGTCAGCCGTTCGCACAGCTCGATGAAGTTCGGACGGCTGATCGCGACCGGCTCGCCGTCGTCGGGCCGCTCGAGCGACGACGCGTCGAAGTGCTCGTCGTGCGCGAGCGACGGGTCGCAACGAACGCCGAAGTAGTTCTGGACCCGGCGCTCGGTGGGCAGGCCGTTGTCGTCCCAGCCCATCGGATAGAAGACCTCTTTGCCGCCCATCCGCTGGAACCGTGCGATGAGATCGGTCTGCGTGTACGACATCACGTGGCCCACGTGGAGCGAGCCGCTTGCCGTGGGCGGCGGGGTGTCGATCGCGTAGATCTCCGCACGGGTCCTGGTGCGATCGAAGCGGTAGGTGCCGGCGGCCTCCCACCACTCCCCCCACTTGGCCTCCAGGCCGTCGAGGGTCGGCTTCTCGGGAACGTTCATGGGGCGGAGTCTATCGACGCCGCGACGAGGGTCCCGCCCGGGTCAGCGCAGCCGGCTGATCTGCTCGTACGGGCGCGAGGCGCCCGAGCGGAAGGACTCCTCCTGCGCGCGGCGCCGGTCGTCCTCCAGGTCCTGGTCGAGCACGGTCGGACGGGCGATCAGGTAGATCATCGCGCCCAGCAGCGGGAAGACCAGGAGCAGCACGGTCCACCCCGCCTTCGCCCCACCGGTCAGGTCGCGCCTGCGGACCATGTCGACGAACGCGTACAGGAACGCCCAGATCGCGCAGACCCAGACGAAGATCCCGGCACCCGCCCAGAACGATTCCGCGAAGCCCCACTCAGCCGACACCATCGGACCCCTCCTCTGCCTCATCCAGCGACGCGTCCGGTACCTGCACGGGCATCGGATCGGCCATCCGAACACCGCCGATCCGCGCGTTGAGGAACTGCCCCCACACGAACAACCGGCTGCACAGGAACAGGAACAGCATGATCACGATCGCCAGTCCCAACCCCCCGTACAGCTCCCCCTTCTCGCCGAGGGCGTCCACGAAGTAGACGTTCGTCGCGATCCCCATCCCGCGGAGCCCGACGGCCATCAGGATCGCACCGGCGATCACGCTGGTCCACGGTCCACGCCGAGGCGCGAGCATCATCCCCCCAGCGATCACGGCGAGCGTGAGCCCGAACAGGACGATCTGCGCGAGCAGGTCGCTGCGCACCCCACCACGGAACAGGAGCGGGCGCAGCCATTGCACCGCAAGACCGGCGAAGAACAGGCCCCACACGACGAGGGCCGCCTTGACGGTGGCCCGACCCGCGCTCGGCGGGAGAGCCCACGCGATCCTCGACACCACCATCAGGGCCCGGGCGAGCCCGCGAGCCGCCCACAGGGACAGCACCAGCCCCAGGAACAACAGCCACCACGCGCTCGACCCCGTCGCCCGTGCGGCCTCGCCCACCACACCGACGATCGCGCCACCGATGCCGACCGTGCGTGCCAGCTCCTCCGGCGAGCGTCCCGTCGAGTCGGCGATCAGCTCGACGATCGCGGCGAGCAGCAGCGCGAACGGGAGGATCCAGATGAAGACCCGGTAGGCGAGACCACCCGCCAGGAGCGGACCCCCGCGCTGGCGGTCCATGTCCCACGCCCGATAGACGATCTCGACCCACGTGCGCTGGCCCCGCTCTTCCTCCAGCCGAACCTGCGCCTCGGTGCGGAGCTCCTCGGCCTTCAGCCGTGCGTCGGCGATCCGGCCCCGTATCCGTCGCTCCTGTGCATCCCCCGCCGCGGGATCGGCCGGCTCGGGGACGGACGCGGGGTCATCCGCCATCCGTCGCGAGCGCCTCCGCCGTCCGCCACGCGGCGAGCTCGACCAACGCGAGCACCACGAGGAGCACGAGGAACCAGGTCATGTTCAGGTCGAACGCCAACAGCACGAGGACGAACACCGCTGCGGCCGCCAGCATCACGAGGTCGCGCCGTTCGGCGATCCAGCGAGCGGCGGGGCCCGCTTCGGTTCCGCGCACCATGCCCGCTCCGAGCGACGCGACGTCGACGACGCCCCGGCGCAGACGGACCGCCCACCCGTACGGGCCCGTGACGAGCGCGATCACCAACGTCACGAGGGCCGCTGTCAGCAGCCACTTGGTGTACGCGAGCAGGCTGGAAAGCATGACCTGCGCCGTCGCCTCACCCGCGGCCTGGACGTCGGGGCTCAGCGAGTCCACGATCTGATCGACGGCCGCGATCGCGAACCGCCGCTCGAGGACCACCACCACGATGAACCCGACCATCAGCTGCAGCAGCGTCCGGCGACGTCGTTGCGAGATCGCGATCGCACCCGCCAACGTGAGGAGCCACAGGACCACCAGCAGGACGATGCCGCGATCGAACGTGTAGACGGCCTGCTGCACCGCCTCGATCTCGTCCGCGTCGTAGACCTCGATCACCGCGAAGTCGTCGGGGAGCTCGACACCCAGCGCGGTCTCGAGCTTGTCGATCGCCAGGGCGACGCCGTCTTGCTCCCTCAGGCTCTCCGACGTGATCTCGGGGAGCTGGACGTCCCTGCCGGCGATATCGCTCACCAGGCTCCCGACCCCCGCGAGCGCCTCGTTCACGATCGGGAGGGTGTTGATCACGACCTTCCCGTCGGCGATCGTGACCATCTCCGAATCTCCCCGGAGGACGCCGACGATCTGCTCGTGCGCGAGACGGTTCGCCTCGGCCCACAGCGTCTCGAACCGTTCGCTGGCGAGCAGCTCCTCGACCTTCTCCTGCACGACGTCACGGACCGCCTGGGTGATCGGCGCCGCGAGGAAGGCGAGCTGTGGCTGGATGTCCCCGAGCACGTTCCCGAGCCGTCCCTGGACGTCGAGGGCTTCGAACGCCGAGTTCGTGAGCTCCGTGGCCAGGTACGCCTGCACCTCGGGTTCGGCCGCCACATCGGAGACGATCTCGACGTAGCGGTCGGTGTTCAGCACGGTCCGCCGGGTCCATGTCCCGGGCACCGCGGCGGCGAGCGATAGGACCGACAGCACGACGAGCGCTGCCGCGAGGACGCTCCGCCCCTTCGAACGCTTCGTGGTCTCGAGCTTCTCGAGGCGGCGCTGGAGCTCGTCGCGCTCCCGCTGGAGGCGCTCGACCTCGTCGTCCGGCGTGCCCTGCTGCGATCCGTCAGCCATACGACGTCAGCCCCTTCCTGCGGTCGGCTCCGATGATGCTACGCGACGAAGGCGGGGCCGCTCGGCCCCGCCCCCTCGTTGAACCGGTGGAACTCTGACGGATCAGGCGGTCGCCATCTCCTTGCCGACCTTGCGGACGCCGAAGGCCAGGACGATCTGCCCGAAGCCGCGGAAGATCGACATGAACCCGACCCACAGGAGCATCAGCTCCGCCCTGGCCGGGAAGTACCGCTGGGACACCCAGATCGCGAGCAGGATCTCGAGGATCCCCACCGCGAGGCCGAGTCCCCACAGGGGGTTCTCGCCGCGCGACGCCACCGAGCGCATGATCTCGAACGTCCCCATGAAGAGCAGGACGAACCCGAGGACGGAGGCCAACGCGAAGAAGGACTCGATGGGGTTCACGAAGCTCCAGCCCGCCCCGAAGACGAAGATCACCGCCATGGCGTAGTGGACGAACTTCCAGCCGCCGTTCGCGGCGCTTGCCTCCATCGCCTCGTTCACGGCTCCGACGACGAACAACCCGCCGATGAGGAATCCGACCGTGGCGAGCGACGTCGTGTCGAACCGCAGCACGACGAATCCGATCATCAGCCAGACGATCCCGGTCACCAAGAAGACCCACCACCACTTGGCGGCCTCCTCGCCCATCGTTCTGTCTTCGAGCTCCATGCATCACTCCCTCGTGCGGGCGCGTCCACGCGCGCCGACCATGCGCATCCTGCGACCGCACGGGCCCTGATACAAGGACCTGTCAGATCCCGAGGATCTGTTGCTTCTTCGCCGTGAACTCCTCGTCGGTGAGGATCCCCTGGTCACGGAGCGCGGCGAGTTGCTGCAACTGCGCCACGGTGTCGTCCTGAGCGGGTGCTGGCTCCGGGGCCTCGGGGACGCCGGCTTCCTCCGTCGTCGGTGCGGCCTGTGCTTGCTCCGCCTGGGCTTGCTCCGCCTGGGCCTTCCCGGCCTGCTTACGTGCCACGCGCCCGCTCACCGCGGTCGCGGTGCCCGCGACCACGGCGGTCCGTGCGGCCATCCCGACGAGACCTGGTCCTCTTCTCCTCATGTCCGTCCTCCTCCTGGCTCAGCTCTCGGCGACGATCTCGCGCGCGTAGGCACGCGCCGCGTCGACCACTTCAGCCGGGATGATGTCGAAGTCCAGGAGCACGCCGCCGGCGTCGGCGATCGCGTCGCGGACCTTCGTCGCCCACACGTTCTCCCAGGCGAGCAGGGCCGCGGAACTGTTCGGCTCGAGCTCCTCCCCGGCGGCCATCAGGTCCTCGTCGTTGAAGAGACCGCCTCCGCCACCACCGACCTTGTCGAACGCTTCGGCGACCTCGGGGGCGAGGTCCGCGTACTCCAACGCGGCCACGCTCCCGTCGGCGTCCTTCATCACGAAGGTGAGATCGATCACGCGGATCGTGCCGTTCTCCACGAGCTCGCCGATGGCGGGTGCGATCGCCCCGCTGAACCGGTTCTCGGGGAACGCCACGATCAGATACTGCACGGGTCCCGTGGACATGGTTCTCTGACTCCTTCGATCCTCAGATCTGCATCGTCGCCTTGCGCTTGAGGTCCTCGTACTCCTCGGCGCTGATCTTGCCCTCGTCACGGAGCTTCGCGAGCTTCTCGATCTCCTCGGCGTACGAGTAGCCGCTGACGCGGCGCTGCGCCTCCTGCATCCGCTCGATGTCTTCCTTGTCCTGCTCGGTCATCTTCGGGCGAGCGATCATGTAGATCAGCGCTCCGAGGAACGGGAGCCAGAAGAGCAAGAAGATCCACCCGGCCTTCGCCCACCCGGAGAGATCCCTGCGGCGGAAGATGTCGCTGAAGATCGTGATGAAGATCCAGATGGCCATGAACCAGAAGAAGAAGACCACCATGGCCCACATCACGGACCCGAAGGTCCATTCGGCTGCGATCACTTCGACGTGCCTCCCTTCGTTCGTGGACGACCCATCGCGCGGGCCGCTCGTGCTGCCCACACTGGTTGCGCCCCTCATCATGTCACGGGTCGTGCTCCCCCGACCCTCCGCTCAGACTCGATGCACGGGAACAGGGCATCATCACCCCTACCGGGTGAAACCCCCGGCGCACGGTACGCTGCGCCCGGTGAGCGAAGGACGCCCTGCGTGGAAGTCGTTCCTGCTCACGGCGGGCGCCGCCGTGGGCGCCCTCGTGGCTGCCGCCGTCGCGTGGGGTTTCATCTCTCCCGAGCCCGAACCTGAGACCACCGGCGATGCGTCTGGCGGCGAAGCGGGGCTTGCGAGCCCCTCAGCAGGGCGGCCTGTGACCCCGGCGGCCGGCCTCGCGCACGTCGAGCCTCCCCCCCCGGCGTGGACCCAGCCGACGGCCCCGCCGTGGGTCCGACCCACGATCCGGTGGACGATCCTGCTGGTCGTCGCCGTCCTCGTGGCTTCCTGGGTGCTCGGCGTGTCTGCAGCAGGTCGTGATGTACCTGGTCCTCGCATTGTTCTTCTCGTTCGCGCTGGAACCGGCCGTCAACTACCTCCACGATCGCCGAGGATGGCGTCGGGGATCCGCGACGGGACTCCTGCTCGCGATCGCACTGGTGCTCCTCGTCGCGATCGTGCTGATCTTCCTCTCGGTCCTGTTCGACAGCGCGAAGGTGATCGTGGACCGGCTCCCCGGGTGGCTGGCGAGCACCGAGACATGGGCAGCCGACACGTTCGGGATCGACGTGTCCACCGAGGCCGCGACCGACAGTGCGGAGTCCGCGTCGGCGTCGTTGGCCCAGATGGACCTCCACCCGGTCCAGGCGCTCCTCGGCTTCTCGATGGGGTTGCTCGGCGGCATCTTCGCGATGTTCACCGTGGGGATGTTCATCTTCTACATGGTCGCCGAGGGGCCGCGGTTCAAGCGCGCCGTCCTGTCGTTCTTCCCGTCGAAGAAGCAAGAGGAGCTCGTGTCGATCTGGGAGTCGGCGATCGAGAAGACCGGCGGCTACTTCTACTCGAAGCTCCTGCTCGCGACGATCAACGGGGGGCTCGCCTTCATCCTGTTGGCGGTGCTGGGGGTACCCGGTGCGGCCGCGCTCGCCTTGTTCCAAGGCACGGTGGCCGCGTTCATCCCCATCATCGGCACGTACATCTCGTCGGCGGTGCCGATCGCGATCGCCTTCATGTCGCAGGGCTGGGAGGCCGCGCTGATCTACCTCGGGTACGTGCTCGTCTACCAGCAGATCGAGAACTACCTGATCTCGCCGAAGCTGATGGGCAAGGTGATGCAGCTGCACCCCGCCGTGGCGTTCGGCGCCGCGCTCGCGGGGGGTGCGCTCGGCGGCCTGCTGTGGGCCTTCCTGGCCTTGCCCTTCGCGGCCACCGTCCAAGCGTCTGCGTCACTCTGGATCGCGCGTCACGAGGTCGTGGAGGCCGAGTTCATCGAGCACCCGCCGCTCGTCGCTCCCGAGGAGGTCGAGGGGGAAGACGATGGGCTCGGCCACCGTGTGAAGCGCCTGGTGGGCCGGTCGCGCGGCTGGCTCCGGCGCGATCGGGACTGACCCCCACCGCCGAGGGCGGGCGCTCCTGCGCGGCTCAGGGATCCGCCGGGAGATCGAACTCCTCCTCGGGGATCAGCTCGAGGCGAACGTCGGTGTCGGACAGCCCTCCGTCATCGAGCGAGCGACGGAGGTCTTCGGGATCGGGGGCCGGCAGGGGGCCGACCGCCCGCACCACCACGACCGATCCGGGCTCCGGACGCACCTCCACGACCTCCCAGCCGTCAGCGGTCGCCCAGTCGGTGGCCACCTTCGTCGTCTGGTACTGGGTGAGCGTGCTCTGCCCGATCACGACGCTGTTGATCGCGAGGGGCACGGCGACGACGAACGTGACACCGGCGGCAACCGCCGCGCGTCGGCCGTGCCGGACCGTCACGCCGTCCTTGGCCTCGGCGACCCGGTTGACACCGTAGAGCGACATCACGACGATCCCCGTGAGGACGATCGCCGACACGTTCGTGACGAACAGCAGGAGCGCCCCTATCGACTCCTCGGTCGCGCCGGCCTCGAGCGTCAGTCCGACCACCGCGAGCGGGGGCACGAGCGAGATCGCGATCGCGACACCGGGCAGGGTGTCGCTGACGTCGTCGCGCACCAACGCGAACGCGCCGACGGCCCCGGTCGCGAGCGCGGCCAGCAGATCGATCAGCCGAGGGTGGATCCTCCCCGCGACCTGTGAGCTGGTCGCGGCGACGGTGGGCACGCTGATCAGGACGCCCACGAGCCATCCGACGAGCACCACGACCGCGGCCCCACCGACGACCAGCGCGGCCGAGCGGGCGAGGTTCCCCTGATCGCCCGTCACGGTGGACAGAGCCGTGCCGAGGATCGGGGTCATCAACGGCGCGACGATCATGGCCCCGATCACGGTCGCGGTGGAATCCCCCACGATCCCCGCGGAGGCGATCACGGCTGCGAGGATCAGCAACGCCCAGAAGCGGCTCAGCTTCCGGCCACGGTCGGGCCCGTCGAACAGCAGGGCCTCCCGCATCCGCTCGAGATCGGTCGTGAGGATCTGCGGCACTCGGGGTCTCCTCCGGGACGGGACGGCCCGCACGCTACCGCACGCTCGGCCCCGAGTGGGTGAGCGCCTACGCCACGCCAGCGACGAACGAGAGCAGGAATGCGCCGTCGGCGTCGCTGAGGGTCAAGGTCGAGCCCTCGATCTCGAACGCCGCCGTCTCGGCGAGCGCGGCGAGGTACGCCGCCTCCTGATCCATCACGTCCTGCTCGCAGGCCATCTTCGTGGACATGATGCCGCCGTCGACCGTCAGCGCGTCGCCGTCGACCGTGTAGCTGGTGTTGTACTGGTTGCAGCCGCCGTTGCCGGACAGCGTGCCGTCGGCGGCGAAGGTCGCCGTGACCTCGGTGCCGGCGAGGGTCGACGAGACGGCGTCCGTGCCCGTCGTGATGCCGTCGAGGCGCCACGCCGTCCCCACCAGCGGCAACGGCTGCTCGGCACTGAAGGTGAGCGCCGGGCCGTCCGCTCGGGTCAAGGCGAGCGTGTCGTCACCGACCGAGTAGCCGGTGACCTCGCCGAGTACCGCGATGAACGCGGTCTCGAGTGAACCGATCGGCTCCTCGCACGCCATCTGGGTCATGGCGCCGAGCTGGAGGCTGAGCGAGCCCTCGTCGCCCGCCTCGAAGGTGCCGCCGTACGTGTTGCAGAAGGCCGTCCCGCCGATGTCGCCGTCTGCGAACCGGATCGTCCCGCGAGCCTGGCCCGGATCGTCGTCGATCAGGTCAGCCACCGAGGCGTCGTCGAGGATCCAGGTGATCCCCTCCAGATCGCCGCCTGCTTGAGGCTCCGCACCGCCGTCATCGTCTGCGCAGCTCGCGAGCGTCGCGAGGATCATCAAGCTGAGGAGGATCCGTACAGCACGCATGTGGCCGGTCCTTCCTCTCGGGGTGTTCGGGATCATCGAGCCTGGGACGCCACAGCGAGAGCGGTCGGTTCCCGGGCTAGGCCGTGCGCTCCTCGCGCTCACCGCGCGACGACTTCTTCGTCTGCTTCTCGCGCGGCACGAGCGTGGGGTTCACGCCGGTCAGCACGACGTCGCGGTCGACGAGGCATTTCGTGACGTCTTGGCGGGAGGGCAACTCGTACATCACGTTGAGCAGGACCTCCTCCATGATGGCGCGCAGCCCTCGGGCTCCGGTCCCCCGCTGGATCGCCTGCTCGGCGATCGCGCGCATCGCGTCGTCGGTGAACTCCAGCTCGACCCCGTCGAAATCGAAGAACTTCTTGTACTGACGCACGAGCGCGTTCTTCGGGGTGGTGAGGATGTCGACGAGCGCCCCCTCGTCGAGGTTGTTCACGTGGGTGATGACGGGGAGGCGACCGACGAACTCAGGGATCAACCCGTACTTCAGCAGGTCCTCGGGAAGCACCTTCGAGAACAGCTCGCCGAGGTCCTTCTCCTCGCGGCTCACGATCTGGGCGCCGAACCCGACGCCCTTGCGGCCGATCCGGCTCTCGATGATCTTGTCGAGCCCGGCGAAGGCGCCGCCGCAGATGAACAGGATGTTCGTGGTGTCGATCTGGATGAACTCCTGGTGGGGGTGCTTGCGGCCGCCCTGGGGCGGAACGCTCGCTTGGGTGCCCTCGAGGATCTTCAGCAGCGCCTGCTGCACGCCCTCGCCGGAGACGTCGCGTGTGATCGACGGGTTCTCCGACTTCCGGGCGATCTTGTCGATCTCGTCGATGTAGATGATCCCGGTCTCGGCCTTCTTCACGTCGTAGTCGGCCGCCTGGATCAGCTTGAGCAGGATGTTCTCGACGTCCTCACCGACGTAGCCGGCCTCCGTGAGCGCCGTGGCGTCCGCGATCGCGAACGGCACGTTCAGCATGCGAGCGAGCGTCTGCGCCAGATAGGTCTTGCCGCAACCGGTGGGACCCAAGAGCATGATGTTGGATTTCTGGAGCTCGACCTCCTGGTCCTCGTCGACCCGACCTGGATCCGCTTGTAGTGGTTGTAGACCGCGACGGACAGCACCTTCTTCGCGTGTTCCTGACCGACGACGTACTCGTCGAGGAAGGCGTAGATCTCAGCCGGCTTCGGGAGCGTCGTCCGAGCTTGAGCTCGGCGGTGTCGCTGAGCTCCTTCCTCGATGATCTCGTTGCACAGGTCGATGCACTCGTCGCAGATGTACACGCCGGGACCGGCGATCAGCTTCTTGACCTGCTTCTGGCTCTTGCCGCAGAACGAGCACTTCAGCAGGTCCGAGTCACCGAACTTCGGCCATCTGCCGTTCGCCTTCCTCGTGCGGGACGCACGACCGGGCATGACCGACCCGGTCGCGGGCCGGATACTACGCCCCGTTCGTGCTCGGTGCAGCTACCTGCGGCGTGATCCCTCGGCCCGAGATGATCTCGTCCACCACCCCGTACGCGATCGCCTCCTCGGCGGTCATGTATGTAGTCGCGGTCGGTGTCCTTGCTGACCTGCTCGAACGTCTGGCCCGTGTGCTTGGCGATGATGCCGTCGAGCAGCTCGCGCAGGTCGCACGATCTCGCGTGCCTGCGATCTCGATGTCGACGCCTGGCCCTGGGCGCCGCCGGGGGGCTGGTGGATCAGGACGTGAGAGTTCGGCAGCGCGAAGCGCTTGCCCGTGGTGCCGGCGGGCAGCAGGACGGCGGCGGCCGAGGCCGCGAGTCCCGATGCAGTAGGTGTTGACACGTCGCAGGCTTGATGAACTGCATCGTGTCGTAGATCGCGAGGCCAGCGGTCGACACGACGCCGCCCGGCGAGTTGATGTAGATGTGGATGTCCTTGTCGGGGTCCTCGCATCTCCAGGTGGAGCAGCTGGGCGATGACCGAGGTTCGCCGACGAAGTCGTCGATCGGCGTGCCGATGAAGACGATGCGGTCCTTGAGCAGCCGCGAGTAGATGTCGAACGAGCGCTCGCCGCGGCTGCGTCTGCTCGATCACGACGGGGACGAGGTAGTTCTTCACGGGCTCGATCATGCGTCGGTCTCCTGTTCGTCGGCGGGGGGTTCGTCGGTCGGCCCGTCGGTCGCCGGCTCGGCATCCTCAGGGGTCTCGTCGGTGATCTCGGCGTGCTCGACGAGGACGTCGAGGGCCTTCGAACGGATGATATCGCCGGCGAGGGTCACGATCTGCCCGGAGCGGTCCAGCTGGGTCGCCATCTCCTTCGCATCGCGACCGTAGGCCTGGGCGAGCGAGGTGATCTCGGCGCCGATCTCGTCGGCGGTGACCTCCAGCTGCTCGGCACGCGCCACCCCTTCGAGGGCCAGATCGGCCTTGATCGCACGGATCGCGTGCTCGCGCGAGTCCTCGGCGAGGCGCTCCCGATCCCATCCCTGCAGCTCGAGCATCTGGTCGAGGGTCATCCCGTAGCGGCCCGCACGTTCCTCCGCGTGATGGACGCGGTGGGTCGTCTCGTCGTCGATCAGCGACTCGGGGATGTCGACCTCGATCGAGTCGATCAGGACCTGGAGCGCACGGTCGCGGACGACCCCCTGTGTCTCTCGCTCCTTGACCTCATGGATCTTCTCGCGCAGATCGTCGCGGAGCTCCGCGAGCGTGTCGAACTCGGACGCGGTCTTCGCGAAGTCGTCGTCGGCGTGGGGGAGCTTGAGTGACTTCACGTCCTTCACGAGGACGCGGAACGAGACCTCGGCGCCGCCCCCGAGCTCTTCGCCGAACCGCTCGGGGAGCGTGTCGGTGAACTCGAGGATCTCGCCCGGCTTCTTCCCGGGGAGCTGGGCGTCGAGCGCCTCCCCGAGCTCGGCGGATCCCACCTGATACAGGTAGTCCTCGCGCCCGAGCTGATCGATCGGCTCACCGTCGCGGGTGACGGTGATGTTGGCGGTGACGAAGTCCTCGTCGAGGATGGGGCGCTCCACCGGCTCCAGCTCGCCGAACTGCCGGCGCAGGCGCTCCACCCACGCGTCGATCTCGTCGTCGGTGACCTCGACGGAGGGGCGCTCGACCTTCACGCCCTTGTAGTCAGGCTCGGTCAGCTCCAGACGAGGGCGGACCTCGACGGTGGCGGTGAAGATGAAGGGCTTGCCCGGCTCGAGCTGCTCGACGTCCACGTCGGGGTTCCCGATGGGCGCGAGGTCCTCCTCGCTGACCGCCGTGCGGAAGTACGAGGGCACGGTGGCGTTCACGTATTCCTCGAGCACGACGTCGCGCCCGACCTGGGCGTCGATGATCGGTTTGGGGGCCTTCCCGGGGCGGAACCCCGGGATCTTCACCTCGCGAGCGATCGATCGGTACGTCTGGTCCAGATCCTTCTCGAACTCGTCGACGGGGACCTCGATCGTGAGCTTGACGGTGTGTTCTTGGGTGCGTTCAACGGTCGTCTGCATGCGTGGGTCAAGGCTACCCGGAAAGCGTAGGTGCGACCGTTGCGGGGGTACCCTCACCCGCGTGTACGAGCGCGAGTTGTCGTGGGCGCACGGGGTCACCGATCGGGCCGCCGAGATCGGGCTCGGGCTGTTCCTGGGCGAGGGGCTCGAGGTGCGGCGCAAGGCGGATCTGTCCCTCGTGACCCAGGCCGACCTGGCGATCGAGCGGATGGTCCGCGAACAGCTCGCCGTCGCCTTCCCCGACGATCGGATCCTCGGCGAGGAGGAGGGGGGCTCACACGACCTCGAGGGCCGCGTGTGGATCCTCGACCCGATCGACGCGACCGCGAACTTCGCCCGCGGCGTCCCGATCTGGGCGGTGCTCCTGGGACTGATCGTCGACGGCGAGGTCGTGGTCGGGGTGGTCGACGCGCCGGCCCTCGGGGAGCGTTACGCGGCGGTCCGTGGCGGGGGGGCGACCTGCAACGATCGCCCGATCCGGGTCAGCGGCGTGTCGGCGATCGCGCAGGCGCAGGTGCTCCACGCGCAGCTCGCCGATCTGCTCCGAGGGCCGCAGCGCGCAGCCACCTTGGGCCTGATCGACGAGGCGTGGCGCGAACGCGGTCTCGGCGACTTCTGGGCGCACCTGCTGGTCGCGCGCGGCGCCGCCGAGGTCGCCTTCGAGCCGTCGCTCAACATCTGGGATTGGGCCGCCTTGAAGGTGATCGTCGAGGAGGCGGGTGGTCGCATGACGACGTTCGACGGCGAGCGGGTCACCCACGGGAGCTCCGTGCTCACGACGAACGGGGCGCTGCATGACGAGCTGGTGCGGCGGCTCTCCGACTGATCAGCGCCCCTGCATCGCCGCCTCGGCGATCCGCGCCCACCGCGCGGCGTATGAGCCCGCTTCGCGCCGGTAGTCGGGATCGAAGTCCTGGTACACGCCGTTCGCGAGCGTGAGCGCGGCGCCGGCGGTGAACGCCGCCACCAGGTCGTCGTCGGGCCACGCGCGGACGGCCTCGTACCCGCGGCGGAAGCCCCGGAGCTGCGCGGTCCGGCACCCGAGCATCCGCATCTGGAACCAGCTCGTGCCGAGATCCTGCGGCGGGGTCGCGAGCGCGCAGTCGTCGAAGTCGAGGACCCAGAGCCGGTCGCCGCGCACCCGGACGTTGGCCGGGTGGAGATCCTGGTGGACGACGATCACCCGTTCGTCGGCGATCCGCGCGAGCGCACGTTCGGTCGCCGCGAGTGCGCGCTCGTACGTGGCACGAGCACGCGGGGTCATCGGCTGGTCGAACAGCACCGGTGGCTCCTCGGGATACGGGAACGGGGAGCGGATCCGCCGCAGCCCGCGGGGTCGGCGCCACCGCGACGCGTGCTCGTGGAGCGCGGCCGCCGCCGCGCCGAACCGCACGAACGCGGCTGCGTCGTCGTCGGCGCGCAGGTTCCGCCCTGGGACCCAGCGGAACACGACGCACCGGCGCGGCTCGGGGACGCCCGGTGCGACGGCGACCGTCCACGGCTCTCCCGCCGCGGTCGGCACGGGCACCGGGACGCGAACGGCGTCGGCACGCGCCAACGCGTCGAGCCAGTCCAGCTCGGCCCGGAGCTCGGCGTCGGTGCGTCGCGGCAGGTTCACCCGGAGCGCGAACGGACCTCCGGAGGCATCCACGCGGAAGATCGCGTTGTAGCCGTTCGTGACGAGACGGACCCGCTCGACGTCGAGGTCCCAGGCGCGGAGCGCCGCGACCACCAGCGGGCGGAGCCGCCGAGCGCGCCCCGACTCTCCAAGGTCGTCGAACCGTGCTGGCGTCACCCGGACGCTCGTCGGAGCAACGCGAGCAGCCGGAGGATCTCCAGATAGAGCCACACGAGGGTCGTGAGGAGCCCGTACGCGCAGTACCAGGACATCGCGTTCGGAGCCCCGGCCTCGACACCACGCTCCACCACGGCGAAGTCGGCGATCAGGCTCATCGCCGCCAGCACGCAGATCAGGACGCTCAGCCCGATCCCCACCGGCGTCGGGTTCGTCCAGAAGTACAGGTCGACGCCGACGAGGCTGAAGAAGAAGGCGGTCACGTACAGGAGCATGAGACCGACCATGCCGATCACGAGGATCCGCACGAACCTGCCCGTCACGCGGACGACGCGGAGCGAATACAGGACGAGGCAGGCGACGAACGTGGCGATCGACGCGAGGATCGCCTGCAGGACGATGCCGTCGTAGTAGGAGTCGTACAGGCGGGAGATCGACCCCATCCAGAAGCCCATCAGCAGCGCGTACACGATGCCGGCGATCGCGGCGATCTTCGGGTTGTTCGCCGCCGCGAACGTCAGGGCGATCAGCAGGATGTAGCCGAGGAAGAACCACATCCCCGACTGCGGACGCGCGTCCTCGAAGGAGTTCCACCCCGCCGTCGCCGACGCGGCAGTGAGCACCAGGAAGAAGAGACCTCGCACGATGACCCCGCCGTAGGTCATCGTGCGAGGTGCCGCTCGAGCGCCCGTGAACAGGCCGACACGCGCCGGCTCGAAGGTCTGGTCGTTCAGGACCTGGGTCGACATGGCTCCGAACCCTACAGGTGGACGGTATCTCCGCGCCCATGGGGATCCGCGAGCACCGCGGCCGCGGCGGCGACGTCTTGGACCCCGACCCCGGTGAGGTCGGCGATCGTCAGTTCTCCTGGGTCGGTCCGACCCGGCGCGCGCCCCGCGCACACGGCCCCGAGCTCGACCGCACGGTCCGCCTGGTCCGGCGCGTGCTGCAGCTCCCCCAGGCGCCGGCACTGGTCGAGCGAGTCGACCGCCAGCACGTCGGCGCGACGCAGGAGCTCGGGGTCCAACTCCTGCTTGCCCGCACCGTCGGATCCGACCGCGGTGACGTGCGTCCCTCGGGCCACGTGCTCGGCGAGCACGAGCGGCTCCCGGGAGGCCGTGCACGTGATGACGACGTCGGCCCCTGTGACGGCACCGGCAACCGAGTCCGCGACCACCCCCCCGACGTCGGCCGCCGCGAGCGCCGCCCGCTCGGGACTGCGTCCCCACACGCGGATGTCCGTGAATCCCGGGCGCACGACCCGCAGAGCCTCCACCTGCTTCCGTGCCTGGAGTCCGGTCCCGATCACCGCGACGGCGTGAACCTCAACGGGCGCCAGGTGCTTCGCGGCCACCCCGCCGGCCGCACCGGTGCGCTGGTCGGTGACGAACCCCCCATCGAGCAGGAAGGCGACCGGAGCCCCCGTCGTGGCATCGAACACCAGCACGAGGCCGTCGATCGCGGGCGGCTCCTGACCGTAGAACCCGGACGCGACCTTGACCGCGTAAGCCGACGCGCCGTGCAGGTAGCCGGCCTTCACGTGGATCTCGCCCCGTGCCTCGGGCACGTCGAGGTGGATCACCGACGGGAGCTCCGCGCGACCGTCCGAGTACGCGACGAACGCCGACTCGACGGCGTCGATGCACACCCCCATCGGCAGGGCCGCCATCACGTCCTCGCGACGCAGGATCCGCACCTGTCCCATGCCACGCAGCCTGGCGGCTCGCGCCTCCCCCGGTCAACCCGACGGGTGATAGCGTCGCGGGAAGCGCGGCGCGACGGGAGGCAGAGATGGCCGGCATCGACCTGTTCGAGATGGAGCGGTACCAGTCCCTGTACTGGCATCAGGTGGAGTACGACCTGTCCGAGTCGGGGGTGATCCCGATGACGATCCGCGAGCTGCTCGGCCCCTACGCCGACGCCGAGACCTTCCTGGGGACCGGGCTGGGGTATCCCCTCTCGGAAGGCTCGATCGAGACGCGCGAGGCGATCGCCACCTGGTACCCGGAGGCGACCGTCGACAACGTCACCGTGATGAACGGGGGCTCCGAAGCGAACTTCCTGACGCTGTGGTCGTTGCTGGACACCGGCGGACGCCTCGCGTTCATGCTCCCGAACTATGTCCAGGGCCGGCACCTGGGCCGGTTCTTCGGCGACCGGACCGACACCTTCCGGCTCAAGCTGCGTGACGGACGCTGGGCGCTCGACCTCGAGGGTCTCGAGAAGGCCGTGGGGCCGCACACGAAGGCCGTGATGGTCTGCAACCCGAACAACCCCACCGGCGCCGTCCTGACCGAGGCCGAGATGGAGGCGGTGATCGAGGTCGCCGCGCACCGCGACGCGTGGATCGTTGCCGACGAGATCTATCGCGGCGCTGAGGTCGACACCGACGTCACGACCCCCTCGTTCTGGGGCCGCTACGACAAGGTCGTCGTGACGAGCGGGCTGTCGAAGGCGTTCGCGATGCCCGGCCTGCGTATCGGCTGGGCGGTGGCGCCCCCGGAGATGATCGCGCGGATCTGGGAGCGCCACGATTACACGACGCTTACCCCCGGGATGGTGAACGACCGTCTCGCGGCATTCGCGATGCGGCCCGACGTCCGCGAGAACATCCTCGCCCGCACCCGGGCGATCATCCGTGCGAACCTCCCCCGACTGGAGGAGTGGGTCTACGCGCACCCCATGTTGGAGTACGTGCGCCCGGTCGCCGGGGCGATCGCCTACGCGAAGGTCGACCTGCCGATGAAGACGCGCGACCTCGTCGAGCGGATCCGGACCGAGCAGAGCGTCCTGCTCGTGCCCGGCGAGATGTTCGGGGTCAAGCGCGGCATCCGGTTCGGGTTCGGCTACGACATCGAACACACGCTCAAGGGGCTCGCACGCGTCGACGAGACGCTCGCCTCGGTGGCGCCCGAGCCGGCGTGAGGGAACGGCGTCGCTGCGGGTGGGTGCCCCCGGACGACCCGCGATACCTCGCATACCACGACGACGAGTGGGGCGTGCCGGTCCACGACGACGTCCACCTCTTCGAGATGCTCACCCTCGAGGGCGCCCAGGCCGGACTGTCGTGGGCCACGATCTTGAAGAAGCGCGATGGCTACCGGACGGCGTTCGCGGGGTTCGCCCCGGTGAAGGTCGCCCGCTTCACCCCCGCAAAGGTCGAGCGTCTGCTCCAAGAACCGGGGATCGTCCGCAACCGGCTCAAGGTGGAGTCGACCGTCGCGAACGCGAAGGCGACGCTTTCGGTCCAGCGTGAGTTCGGATCGCTCGACGCCTACCTGTGGGGGTTCGTCGACGGTGCGCCGCTCGTGGGCCGATGGAAGCACTTCCGGGAGATCCCGGCCGAGACGCAGGAGTCGCGCGCGATGTCCAAGGACCTGAAGCGCCGCGGGTTCCGGTTCGTGGGGCCGACGGTCTGCTACGCGTTCATGCAGGCTGCCGGGTTCGTGAACGATCACGAGCTCACGTGTTTCCGCTACCGGGAGGTGTGACGGCGTCGGGCTCCTTCGGTCGTCGCGCGTTCCCGGTACCCGTCCCGGGACCGGTCCCGCATGCCGCTGAGTATCCGATGCATCCTCCGCGTAGTTTCCGCTCGAACCTATGCACCCTCTCGAGAACCGTCGACCCTCGCCGCAGGTGGCCGTAGGCTCATCGCCATGGAACCGATGCAGCCAGGGTCGACGCAGCTCGACGACGACGCGCGTCTCACGATCGCCACGGTCTCGGAGCTCCTCGACATCCCGATCCCCACGATCCGCTCGTGGGAGCGCCGATACGGGTTCCCGACTCCGTCGCGGACCCAGGGCAAGCACCGCCGGTACTCGGTCGCGGAGGCAGACCAGCTCCGGCTCTTGCGCGACGAGATCGCGCGTGGCCACGCGACCCGCGAGGCGGTGGAGGTCGTCCGGCGGGCGACCCGCTCGGCCGGACCCCGTCACGAGCTGCTCGAGCGGTTCCTGCGTGGGGCGATGAAGCTGGACCCGGCCGCGCTGCGCGAGACGCTGAACGACTCCGCGGACACGATCGGCGTCGAGAACACGATCCGCGACGTCGCGCTCCCTGCGATGCGTGAGATGGGCTCGCGCTGGAAGGCCGGGGCCTGCGAGACGGCGCACGAACACCTCGCGACCGAGGCCGTCCGCGTGTGGCTGGCCCGGCAGAGCGCGATGGCGCCCCCCGCCTTCCGCCCCTACCCCCTCGTCCTGGCGTGCGGCCCCAAGGACCTGCACACGATCGGGCTCGAGGCGTTCGGGGTCGTGCTGGCGCGACGCGGGTGGAGCGTCCGATCGCTCGGCCCCTTGACCCCCGTCGACTCCCTGGTGGCCGCGATCCGGGCGGCGGAGGCCCGCGGCGCCATCGTGACGAGCCAGCGAAGCGTCACCCGGCGGCCCGCGGTCGAGGCGCTCGCGGCGGTCGACGCGATGCCCGGCGTCCAGGCCTTCTACGCCGGCATGGCGTTCTCACCCTCGGCAGCTCGCAAGGACGTCCCGGGGACGTACCTCGGCGACGACATCCTGGGCGCCGCTGACGTCCTCGAGGCGACCCTCGGCGTCCGCTGACCTGCGGTCATCCCAGTCACCTCCGCAGGGGGACGGTCGCCCCCGCATCCTGGCACGATGCCTGGAGCCATGGCGACTGACCAGAAGTCACGCCGTCGAAGCGCCCGGGCCGAAGCCAAGCGCGAGATGATCGTCGCGTGCGCGGTCCGCCACTTCGCCGAGCACGGCTACCAGGGCGCGCGGATCGAGGACATGGCCAACGAGCTCGGCATCGCCAAGGGCTCGATCTTCCAGCACTACGGATCGAAGGCCGGCCTCTTCTTCGAGGCCTACAAGCGAGCCGTCACGTCGTTGCCCGCGTGGCTCGACGCTCCCGAGGAGATCCGGGCAGCGGGGTTCTTCCCCGTGGTCCGGTACTGGTTCGAGCGGACCGAGCACCTGATCAAGGAGGACTGGATCCCGAACCGCGTGGTCCTGATCGGCAACTACGGGACCGATCTCGATCTGAAGCGCGAGATCAACAGGTGGCTCGTGAGCGAGGACCCCTACGGCACGCTCGAGTTCGTCGAATGGGGGCAGCAGCGCGGCGAGGTCCGCGCCGACCTCGATCTCGAGACGATCGTGTCGCTCGTGGACTGGCTGTCGTACTCGATCCAGGACGCGCTCGTGACCGAGGAGCTCGACCCCGGGTTGTTCCACCGATGGCAGCACCAACCCGAGCGTCAACGGATGCGCGTGGAGCACTTCGCCGTGCTCCTCGAGAGCGCGATCGGCGCCGGCGCGGCGCCGGCGGCCGACTGACGTCGCGTCAGGTCCGGTCGAGCCGAGCGCCTCGGAACAGCCGCACCGCCACCACGATCCCGGCGATCCCGAAGAATCCCGCGAACACGAACGCCAACGACCGGACCACCTCCGGGCTGAGGCTCGAGGCGGACCCTGCCGTGGATCGGGCGGTCGCGGCCATCAGCACCCCGGTGACCACCGCGATCGCCGTACCGGCCAACGGCGCCCAGGGCCGGGCACCCGCGGGCAGCGGCGAGCCGGCGTCGATGCCCGACCACAGGCACAGACCCCACAGGCCGAACCCGGCGACCGCGATCGACGCGGCACGATCACCGTCGTCGGTGATGGCGAGCATGGTGCCGAGCGCCGCGAACGCCGCGAACAGGACCGGCACGCCGAAGGGGAGCCTCATGGATCCGTTCCCATTGGTGGGCATCCGCGAACGATACGGCCTTCCCCGCCCCTCAGCGCGGAGGCCGCCGATCCAGGGCCGTCTCGGCGTCTGCCACCGTCACGGTGCGGCGCCGGAAGTTGCGCAAGGCGAACCGATCGCACGCGGTCTCGGCGTAGCCACTGCGGCCGAGGCGCTCCTTCAGGTACCAGTGCATCCACTCATGGAGGTAGAGGTAGCGCAACACCTCGCGCGGGGTCCGGAAGGTGATGCCCTCGGTGAGCCAGATGAAGCGCATCCCCGTGCCCGGTCGCCGTTTCGCGGCATGGGCGATCACCTCCCCGAACGGGAGGAAGGGCTCGGGCACCTGGAGCGTGATCGTGCGCGTCTCGAAATCGGTCCACGCCGACAGGTGTGGCTTCTCGCGGTAGCGCAGGGGCTTCACGCGCACCAGGTAACCGCGCGTGTCGGGCAGGCCCGAAAGGATCGCCCGTATCCGCGCGGCGGGCAGGTCGGGGCATTCGGACGTCAGGCGCACGTGGCCAGCCTACGGAGCCCGCCGGGTACCATCCGCCCTTCATGGCGGAGGAACGCAGCTACCGGCACGGCGCCAGGGCGGTGCTGCCGCTCGCGATCGCCGTGTTCGGGTTCGGCGTGTCGTACGGGGTCTTGGCCGAGACCGCGGGGATGGGGTCGCTCGCTCCGGTCGTGATGTCGGCGACCACCTTCGCTGGGTCGGCGCAGTTCGCGGCGGCATCGGTGCTGGCGTCGGGCGGATCGGCGGCCGCGGCGATCCTCGCCGCGCTGCTCCTCAACGCCCGCTACGCGCCGATCGGCGTGACGGTGGCACCCTGGATCACCGGCGGGCTCTGGGCGCGGCTGCTCCACGCGCACCTGATCGTCGACGAGTCGTGGGCCGTCGCCGCCGAAGGCGAGGGTCGCTGGAACCCCCGCGTGTTGGTCGCCGCCGGGATCGGCATCTGGGTCGCGTGGGTCGCCGGCACGGTCGTCGGGGTGGTGTTCGGGGACGTGATCGGCGATCCGGATCGGCTGGGGCTCGACGCCGCGTTCCCCGCGCTGTTCATCGCGTTGCTCGCTCCGCAGCTGGGCGGGCGGCCCCCACGCCTCGCCGCGCTGACCGGGGCCGCGATCGGCCTGGCCCTCACCCCGTTCACCCCGGCCGGCGTGCCGATCGTCGCGGCCGGCCTCGGGGCCCTGGTGGGGCTGCGCGAGGAGGGGGCATGAGTACCACCTGGGTGGTCGTCGTCGTGACCGGGATCGGGACCCTCGCGCTCAAGGCCGCGGGTCCGGTCCTGCTGGGTGGTCGTCCCCTCCCGGAGCGGGTCTCGCGGATCGCGACGCTCCTGGGTCCCGCCCTGCTCGCCGCGCTCGTCGCGATCGGGACGTTCGGCGACGGCCGGTCGCTCGTGATCGACGCGCGGGTCCTGGGGGTCGGCGCCGCCGCCGTCGCGGTGCGCCTGCACGCACCCGTCCTGGCCGTGGTCGTCCTCGCCGCCGCCGTGACCGCCGTGGCTCGCACCCTCGGCTGAGCGCCGACGTGGTTGGATAGGGCGTCCGCTCCTCACGCTCGTCCAGGAGGTCGCAGATGCCCGCGCCCCGCATCGGTCCCGACATCGTGTCCCGGCAGCAGGCCCTCACGGGTTTCGACCTCTCGCCCGACGGCTCGACGATCGTCTTCGCCCGGCGCGAGGTGCAGGGCGGGAAGTACGTGGCGCATCTCTGGCGCGTCCCGACGGCCGGAGGACGGCCCGAGCGGCTCACCTCGGCGACCGCCGTCGACGCCGCACCCCGCATCTCGCCCGACGGGACCGAGGTGCTGTTCGTGTCGGACCGGGGTGGTGGGACCGCGCAGCCCTGGGTGCTCCCACTGGGCGGTGGCGAGCCACGCCAGCTCACGGAGCTGCCGAACGGCGCCTCCTCGGCCTCGTGGTCCCCGGACGGGCGAATGATCGCGCTCGTGGCCTCCTCCGGCGTCGAGCGGTACCTGATCGGCGAGCGTGAGAAGGACCGCGAGCCGACCGGCCGCGTGATCCGCGACGTCCTGTGGCGCTACGACGGCATCGGCGTCATGGATCGTCTCCCCGCCGTGTGGACCGTCCCCGCCAACGGGGGGAAGCCGCACCGGCTCACCGCCCCTGAGCACGGTGCCGAGGGCGTCGTGTGGGCACCCGACGGCGGGCGCCTCGCCTACGTGGGCGACCGTCGTCCCGAGCGGACGATCGCCGACCGGCCGCAGGTGTGGTCGATCGCGTCCGACGGCACCGCGGCCTCCCGCGTGAGCCCGCAGGGCCACACCGTGCTCCAGGTCGCGTGGGGTGACGGCGGTCTGGCCTGGACCGGCTGGGAGGCAGCCACACCCGCCTGGCACACGATCGGCGCATGGGTCCGGCAGGGGCGCCGCGTGATCCAGCTCGCCGGGGGGCGGGACCTGTTCGTGGGCCCGGTAGGGTACGCGGAGGTGAGCGCCGACGTCTCGGGTCCGACGATCGCGTGGCTCGACGACGACCACCTGGTCGCGATCGCGAGCGAGCACGGGATGGCCCTCCCCTGGCTCCTCGGCCTCGACGGCTCGGCTACGTGCCTCGCGCCCGACACCCTCGCGGGTTGCGTGGCGCTGCGGGCTGCGGCGGGGCGCGTCGTGGTCGCCGCATCCGTCGACGGCGACGTCGCGGACCTGTACGAGGTCGCCGACGGCGCGCTCCGGAAGATCGCACGAGGCACCGGGCGCTGGTTCGCGCCGTACCACCAGCCGGCGGAACGGATCACCGTGAAGCGACGTGCCCTCCCCGACGTGGACGGCTGGCTCCTGCGCGCGAAGACGGGACGGGGTCCGCGCCCTCTCGTCGTGCGCCCCCACGGCGGGCCGTTCGACGCGTTCGGCCCAGCGTCGCGGTTCGAGGACCTGGCGCTCGCCGCGCGTGGCTACCACGTGCTCCGTCCGAACCCACGCGGGTCCGTCAGCTACGGCGAGGACTTCGCCCGAGCGCTCCACGGCGTGTGGGGCGACCCCGACAGCCAGGACATCCTCGCGCTCGTCGACCGCCTGATCCGCGACGGGCTCGTCGACCGGTCGCGGGTCGGCGTGATGGGGCTCTCGTACGGCGGGTTCATGACCCACTGGCTGCTCGCGAACTTCCCCGAGCGGTTCAAGGCCGGCATCAGCGAGAACCCCTTCACCACCGTGATGGCCGATTACGGCGCGGGCGATTCCGCCGATGACATCGTCGACGGGATCGGGCTTCCCCCGTGGCCGGATGGGGCCGACGAGTGGCACGCGCGTAGCCCCGTGTTCCGGATCACCCGGAGCCGCGCCCCCCTGCTCCTACTCGTGTCCGAGGGCGACCTCCGCTGCCCGCCGATCCATTCCGAGATCGCCTTCACCGCGCTGCGGATGGCCGGCGTCACCGCCGAGATGGTCCGATACCCCGGGGAGTATCACGTGATGTTCGTGAACGGGCGCCCCGATCGACGGATCGACCGGCTCGAACGGATCATCGACTGGTTCGGACGGTACCTATGACCCGCTACCGAGATCTCGGGCTGACCGTCGGGCAGCTCCATCCGGGTCCCCTCAACGCGATCACCGACGTCGACGGCGTGAAGGTCGGGTTCACGACCCTGTCGTGGGGCGACGGCCCCCTCGTGGTGGGACAGGGCCCCGTCCGCACCGGCGTGACGGTCGTGATGCCCCACGACGCGATCGGCGAGCACCCGGTGTTCGCCGGCTGCCACCGGCTGAACGGCAACGGCGAGATGACGGGGCTCGAGTGGGTCCGGGAGTCGGGACAGCTCACCACGCCGATCGCGATCACGAACACCCACAGCGTCGGCGTGGTCCGCGACGCCCTCGTCGCCCACGAGCTCGGGCGCCGCGACGACGCCACCTCCTACTGGAGCCTGCCGGTCGTGGCCGAGACCTACGATGGCGCGCTGAACGACATCAACGGGTTCCACGTCACCGCCGAGCACGTGTTCTCGGCGATCGCGACCGCGGACGACGGCCCCGTCGCCGAGGGCAACGTCGGGGGTGGGACCGGGATGATCTGCCACGAGTTCAAGGGGGGGACGGGGACCGCGTCGAGGATCGCCGGCGGCTGGCGCGTGGGCGCCCTCGTCCAGGCGAACCACGGCGACCGCGAGCGGCTATCGATCGACGGGGTCCCGGTTGGGCGCGAGCTGACCCGTCACGCGTACCCCTCCGCCTGGGACCAGGAGGAGGCGCTCCGACGAGCCGGCGCGGGATCGATCATCGTGGTCGTCGCCACCGACGCCCCCCTCCTGCCCCACCAGCTCGAACGGCTCGCGCAGCGCTCGGCGCTCGGCGTGGCGAGGGCCGGCGGGGGCGGCGAGCACTCGAGCGGCGACCTGATGATCGCCTTCTCGACCGCGAACCGCGGGAAGCTCGCCTCGTACAAGATGGACCAGCCGCCCGACGCGTTCGACGTGACGATGCTTCCCGACGGCGCCATCACCGAGCTGTTCTGGGCGACGATCGAGGCGACCGAAGAGGCGATCCTCAACGCGCTCATCGCGGCCGAGACGAGCGTGGGACGCGACGGCGTGATCGCGTACGCGCTCCCCCACGACGCGCTGGTGGACGTCATGGCGCGATACGGACGCGGCCCGGTCGCGTAGCCGCGGCGGTCGGGGCGCCGGGATTCGAACCCGGGACCTCGTGCTCCCAAAGCACGCGCGCTACCAGGCTGCGCTACGCCCCGCTGAGCCAGAGCATAGGGGACACGTCGAGACTTCTGGCCCCTGGTCCGTCCGTCCGCGTCGAGGGTAGGGTCGGCACCATGGCGCGCCGCGACGGAACGCTGGGGTACTACGTCGCGTTCGTCGCGCTGGTCGCGGGTCTCGGCATCGCCGCCAGCCTCGTGTACCTGCTCGTCGTCCGACCGGTCACCGAGTCTGCCGGGGTCGAGGTCTCCGAACCGGTCGCCGACGACTGCCCCGTCGGAGAGCGAGCCCCGGTCTGCTACCGGTTCGAGGTCACGAACACCGGCGACGAGGTGGGCGCGTTCGACTGCCAGGCGCTCCCCCCGGCCGATTCGCTCGCGGTCTTCCAGAACGGGGAACCTCGCTCGGCGCTGGTCCTCGCGCCTGGGCAGACGGACTCGGTCTTGGTCAAGGTGACGCCGCTGGAGACGGACACCGTGCGGGCCCCCTCGCTGGCCTGCGATCCACCTGCCGCCTGACCTCAGGCCGGCAACAGGGTCAGGAGCATCACGGTCGGCTCGGTCGCCTCGAGCGCGTGGGCGGCTCCGGACGCCGTGTAGAGCCACCAGCCCGGCCCGGCGTCGTAGGTATCGCCGTCGACGACGATCCGCAGTCGTCGATCGTCGTGTGACTCATCGGTGCCTCCTCGTCAGTGAGCGCGCCCGTCATCGTCCCACCCCTCCGGTTCCCACACGACCCACGCCGGTCCTCCATGAGGCCTCCATCTCGCCGTCCCATCCTGGGGTCGTAGCTGATCGAAGACCCAGTCGAAGGAGGATCGAGATGAACCGGAAGATGTGGGACCGGATCGTCAGCGGAGCCGGCGCCGTCATCGCCGTCGTCCTGATCGTGGTCGGTGCGTTCGCCGTGTACGGCGGCCGCTTCGGGCAGGACAACGTGCAGGAGCGGCTCGCACCGCAGAACATCACCTTGCCGCCGGCGGAGGTACTCTCGCCCGCCGAGACCGAGGCCGTAGGCGCGTACGCCGGCCAGGCCGTGGACACGGGCCCCGAGGCCCTCGCGTTCGCGAACTACATCGGGGTGCACCTCGAGGAGGTCAACGAGGGCGCCACGTACTCGGAGACCAGCGCCGCCGCCCGCGAAGAAGGCATCGACCCCGAGGTCGCCGCCGAGCTGCAGGGCAAGGCTGACACGCTGTTCAAGGGTGAAGCGCTCCGCTCGATCCTGCTGAACGCGTACGGCTGGTGGACCGTCTCTACGATCGCCGTGTACGCGGGGTTCGCGATGATCGCGGCAGGGCTGCTCCTCGCGGTCTTCTCGGTCCTCGGGTTCCGGCACGCGCGCAGGGACGAGGCCATGGTCGTGGGGATCGCGCCCGTGGCCGACGGCCTCGTGCGCGAGACCGCCTGATCAGACCCGCCGCCACGGAGGGCCCCGGGCTCCGCCCGGGGCCCTCCGGCGTGCTCACACCTCGAACGCTCCGTCGCCGACGCGGCGGACGCCGCCACCGACGTGGATCGTCCATGAGTCGCCCGCCGCGGCTGCCTCGACGTACAGGAACGAGGGCCTACCGGCGAGCTCGCCCTGCGCGACCGTCACCGCGCCCGGCATCCCCGCGAGCCCATGGGCCGACAGGTAGGCGCCGAGCGGACCGGCCGCCGACCCGGTCGCCGGGTCCTCCCCGATCGACGGCCAGCGATCGAACATCCGCGCCATCACGTCGCCGTCGCCCCGGGTCGTGACAGGTAGAGCGACTCGGCATCGTCGTCCGGGCCGAAGAGCTCCCGACAGGCTCGCTCGTCCCGGGACGCTCGCCGAAGCGCAGCTTCGTCACGGACCGGGACCATCAGGTGCGGATCCCGGTCGACACCGGGACGATGGAAGCCCGTCGACGAGATCGTCGGAGGAGAGCCCCGCGGCGGCCGCGACCGACCTGGCCTCGTCGAGCTCGCGCCCGAACACCGGGGGGAACTGCCGCATCCGGCCCCTCCCCGCCTCGACGTCGATCGTGACCGGGATCTCTCCCGCGCCGCAGCGTTGGACGACGTCCGAGCGGGTTCGACCCGACGAGGCGAGCGCGAAGGCGGTCCCCAGCGTCGGGTGGCCGGCGAAGGGGAGCTCCTTCTCGGGGGTGAAGTAATCAGCACGTCGTACCCATCGGGACGCACCGCCGTCACGAAGGTGGTTTCCGAGAACGCGATCTCCCGCGCGAGCGTCAACATCGTGTCGGCGCCGAGCCCCTCCGGGGTCTCCGGCACGACGCACAGCTGGTTCCCCGAGAACGGCGCCTCGGCGAACACGTCCAACAGCACGAACGGCACGCGCACGCCCGAAGCGTACCGAGCGAGGCCCCGAGGTATCCTGGCCCGGCATCGCGGGCGTAGCTCAATGGCAGAGTTCCAGCCTTCCAAGCTGGCTATGCGGGTTCGATCCCGTCGCCCGCTCTTCCCGGTCGAGCCCCCGTACGAAGGCCATGTGGCACCTCAGGGGAACGGCGGGCCGACGTACGGTGGACGTGTGGGGACCGTGACGGACTCCCGTGCGGACGCCCCGATCGTGGCGTCCGACCCCGTACGGCTCGCCGCACTCACCCCGGACGAGGCTCTCCGAGCCCTCGGCTCACGACCCGACGGCCTGACCACCGACGAAGCCGACGGGCTCCTGCGTCGCGAAGGACCGAACCGACTGCCCGAGCCGGAGCGGGGGGCGTGATCCGGCTGCTCCTCGCCCAACTCACCCACTTCTTCGCGGTCCTGCTGTGGGTCGCGGCGGTCCTGGCCTGGATCGCCGGGATGCCCCAGCTCGCGGTCGCGATCGCCGTCGTCGTGGTGGTGAACGGCGTCTTCAGCTTCGCGCAGGAGGAGCGGGCCGAACGTGCGACCCAGGCCCTCGCACAGCTCCTGCCGTCGACCGCGACGGTGATCCGCGATGGGCATCGCGCCGAGATCGACGCGGACGACCTCGTGCGCGGCGACGTGATGCTGCTGCGCGAGGGCGACCGGATCTCCGCCGACGGCAGACTGATCCGTGCCGACGGCCTGATGGTCGACGAGTCGACCCTCACCGGTGAGTCCGTCCCCGTCGCTCGGGACCCCGCGCCGTGGACCGAGCCCGTGGCCGACCCGACGGACGCGCGGCCGCTCGTCTTCGCGGGGACCTACGTGTCGTCGGGGGCGGGTCGTGCGCTCGTGATCGCGACGGCCGGACACACGCGGCTGGGCGCGATCGCGCACCTGACCGGCGGAGTCGTCCGGCGCACGACCCCGCTCCAGCTCGATCTGCATCGCGCCGTCCGCGTGATCGCCGGGTTCGCGCTCTCGGCGGGCGTCGTCTTCTTCGCCGCGTCGCTCCTGCTGGGCGCGACCGCGAAGGACGGCTTCCTGTTCGGGGTCGGCGTGATCGTGGCGCTCGTCCCCGAGGGGTTGCTCCCCACCCTCACGCTCTCGCTGTCGATGAGCGCGACGCGGATGGCGCGCCGAGGCGCGCTCGCCCGCCACCTGGAGTCGGTGGAGACCCTGGGCGCGACGACCGTCGTCTGTTCGGACAAGACCGGCACGATGACCACGAACCAGATGACGGTGCGGGCGATCCGGACGGCGCCCCGATCGCTCTCGGCGAACGGCTCCGGCTGGGCGCCGGGCGGCACCCTCCTGCAGGACGAGATCCCGCTCGACGCCGCGGGGCTGGCCGAGCTCGGGCCGCTGCTGCGCGCCTCGGCGCTCTGCGGGAACGCCCGGCTCGAACCGGTCGCCGGCGGCCGCTGGCGATGCGTCGGCGATCCCACCGAGGGCGCCTTGGTCGCGCTCGCGCGCAAGGGCGGCGTGACGCGCGAGGACGCGGCGCGTCGTACGCCGCGGATCCGCGAGTTCCCGTTCGGGTCCGAACGCCGCCGGATGTCGACGTTGCACCGTCTGGCGGGCGGCGACCTGGTCGTGTGCGCGAAGGGTTCCCCAGAGACCGTCCTGGAGGTCTGCTCGACGATCCGCGTCGACGGCGGAACCAAGCCGCTCGACGAGAGGTGGCGGACCCAAGCCCTCGCGTGGGTCGACGAGCTCGCCGGCGACGGCCTCCGTGTCCTCGCGCTCGCGCGCCGCAGGATCGCCGGCGATGCACCCACCGGGTGGATCGAGGCGGAGCGCGACCTCGAGCTCCTCGGGGTCGTGGGGCTCGAGGACCCGGTCCGCCTCCACGTGCCCGACGCGGTCGGCCGCTGCCGTGCCGCCGGGATCCGCGTGATCATGGTCACCGGCGACCACCCCGCGACCGCGACCGCCGTGGCCCGCGCCGTCGGCGTCTCGGGCGACCGCGTCGTGTTGGGCGCCGACCTGCCCGCGGACGACGAGCGCCTCGCCTCCGTGCTCGCCGATCCTGACGTCGGCATCCTCGCGCGCGTCGCCCCCGAGCAGAAGCTCCGGATCGCCCAGGCCCTGCAGGCCAACGGCGAGGTCGTCGCGATGACGGGCGATGGCGTGAACGACGCACCCGCCCTGCGCCAGGCCGACATCGGCGTCGCGATGGGCCTCACCGGCACCGATGTGGCCCGCGAGGCCTCCGACCTCGTGCTCCTGGACGACGACTTCGCACACATCGTCGAGGCCGTCGAGGAGGGCCGCGCCGCGTTCGACAACATCCGCCGGTTCCTGACGTACCACCTGACCGATAACGTCGCCGAGCTCGCGCCGTTCGCCGTCTGGGCGCTGTCCGCCGGCCGGATCCCTCTGATGATCACGGTGCTCCAGGTCCTGGCCCTCGACATCGGGACCGACCTGCTGCCAGCGCTCGCGCTCGGGGCCGAGCGGCCGGAGCCCGGCGTGATGGACCGGCCGCCGCGCGTCACGACCGCGCGGCTCCTGTCCCGCCACGTGCTCGCCCGCGCGTTCGGGTTCCTGGGCCCGATCGAGGCGGCGCTCTCGATGCTGATGCTGCCCCTCGGGGCCTGGCTGTTCTTCGGGTGGACCTGGGGCACCGCGCTCCCCCATGGTGTCGACCACCAGACGCTGTCGGCGATGGTCTTCGCCGCGATCGTGATGATGCAGATGGCGAACGCGTACGCGTGCCGGAGCGACCCGCAGAGTCTGCTGTCGATCGGCCCGCTGTCGAACCGCCTGCTGAACGGCGCGATCGGGGTCGAGCTCGCGACCCTGCTCGCGTTCATCTACGTGCCGTTCCTGTACGACCTGCTCGGCGGGCAACCCCTGTCTTCGGCCGAGTGGTTGCCGGTGATCGTCACGCCCTTCGTCCTGCTCGGCGCCGAGGAGGCGCGCAAGGCGTGGGTCCGACGGCGGTACGCTTCGCCCACGCGCCGGTAGCTCAGTCCGGAAAGAGCAGGGGACTTCTAATCCTCAGGTCGCTGGTTCGAATCCAGCCCGGCGCGCTGGTGTGACCCTTGAGCGACTCGGCGTCGGTCACGCGAACGCGACGTTCAACTTGAAACGGCGCTCATGACTGTGTCAGGGTGACCGGGAGCCAACCGGGAGGGGGGGTTCTGCGTGTGGTACTCGACGTACGGACGGCCCGGCCTGCCGCATCTGATCCACAGGATGTGGTGCTTCCTGCGCGGGCACCCACGGAGCCATTGGCGATAAGCTCGCTGGGACGGCTCCACCACTTCGAAGATGACGACCGACGGGAGGGAGCCGTGATGGCGCCGGAACAGGCAACGTTCCTGGCTCTCGTGTTCTGGTGGACCGGGATGTCCGTGATCCTCGGCCTTCTGGTGCGGGCCCTCGACCCGAGCGACGCGGAGTGATCCGTCGAGGCCGTTCGCGTTCGACCGCGTCAGCAGCGTGCCCGAACAGGTCCAGCCGGTAGGTCTCGGTCTCCCGGGTTGCGGTAGAGGCGAACGACCCGGGACCGGCCGCCTCCGGATCAGACCTAGAGCTTCGGGTACATGTACCCGTGTCCCTCGACGGCGGCGGCCTTCGTCGCGCTCGAGTACAGCCGGGTCCGTGGGATGTCGCAGCGCTCGCCGCACCGGCCGCACGTGTAGGCCCGCTGCCAGCGGGAGGGGATCGACTGTCGGTAGCCGCAGCTACCGCAGGTCTCGAAGATGATCTCGGCGTAGCAAGAGAAGCACATGTACTTCGCCGACGTGTCGCCCACGTGGTTCGGCATCATGCAGTCGGGGCAGGTCAGGTACGCCACGCCCTCAGGCATCGGACACGAGCGCGGCGACCTGAAGCATCCGGGCCCGCAACGTCTGGTCGTCGTCGGCGCGGATCGTCACGTGCCCGAGCTTGCGACCGGGGCGCGGCTCCTTGCCGTACAGGTGCAGGTGGGCGCCCGGCACCCCGAGCACCGCGTCGACGTCAGGGAGCGTCCCGATCAGGTTGACCATCGCGGCCACGCCCACCATGTCGATAGGGCCCAGCGGGAGGCCGCACACCGCCCGCAGGTGGTTCTCGAACTGGCTCGTCTCCGACCCTTCGATCGTCCAGTGGCCGGAGTTGTGGACCCGCGGGGCCAGCTCGTTGCCGAGCAGCGTGCCCTCGTGCACGAACAGCTCGATCGTGAGCACCCCGACGTGCTCGAGGCGCTCGGCGACCGCGCGCACGTACCGCTCGGCGGTCTCCTGCAGGGCCGGTGGCAGGCCGGGCGCCGGTGCGACGGAGGTCCGCAGGATCCCGCTCGCGGTGCACGTTCGCCACCAGGGGCCAGCACCGGAGCTCGCCGTCGCGGGCCCGCACCGCCACGACCGAGACCTCCCGGTCGAACGGCACGAACGCCTCGAGGATCGAGGGCACCTCCCCCACCGCCCGCCAGGCCTCCTGGGCAAGCTCGGCGTGATGGAGCACGGCCTGCCCCTTGCCGTCGTAGCCGAGACGCCTGGTCTTCAGCACGGCGGGAAGCCCCACCGCCGCGATCGCGTCGAGCAGGGAGCCTTCGTCGTGGACGGCCGCGTACGACGGCACCGGGAGCCCGACCTCGGTGAACAGCGTCTTCTCGACCAGGCGATCCTGCGCGGCCTCGAGCGAGGCGACGGGGGGGACACCGGCAGCCCACGCTCTTCCAGGAACGACACCGACGCCGTCGGGACGTTCTCGAACTCGTAGGTGACGACGTCGCTGCGGGCGGCGAGCTCGAGGAGCGCCTCCCGGTCGTCGTAGGCGCCGACGAGCGCCGGGGCCACCTGGGAGGCCGGCGAGTCCTTCGCGGGGTCGAGGGACGTGCAGGCGAGCCCCAGGTCGTGCCCGGCCATCGCGAGCATCCGGCCGAGCTGGCCCCCGCCGACGATGCCGACGCGCACCGGTCTCAGCCCTCGGCAGGATCGGGGCTCTCGAGCACGCTCTGCGTCTGCGCGGCTCGGAAGTGACGGAGCCGATCGCGGATGTCCTCGTCGAAGAGCCCGACGATCGAGGCCGCGAGCAACGCCGCGTTGATCGCGCCGCTTCGGCCGATCGCGAGCGTCCCCACGGGCACGCCCGCCGGCATCTGCGCGATCGACAGGAGCGAGTCCATCCCCTTGAGCGCCTTGGACTCGACGGGCACCCCGAGCACCGGTAGGTGGGTGTGGGCCGCCGTCATCCCGGGCAGGTGCGCGGCACCTCCGGCCCCCGCGATCACGACCTTGAGCCCCCGATCTGCGGCGGCCTTCGCGTACTCCGCCATCAGGTCAGGGGTCCGGTGGGCCGACACGACACGCGTCTCGTAGGGCACGTCGAGAGCCTCCAGCGTCTCGCACGCATGCCGCATGGTCTCCCAGTCCGAACGGGAGCCCATGATCACGCCGACGAGCGGGCCCGGATGCGGATCAGCCATCGTGCGGCAGTCTAACGAGGGCGCTCACGCCTGCGGCGGCGGATCCGCGGGATCGTCCTCGTCCTCGCGGAGGCTCTCTCGGATCCTCGTGAACAGGCTGTCGCCGCCGCTCTCGGCCTTCTCGGCTGCCGCCTGCTCGACGGTCAGCTCGTCGTGGACCACGTCGTAGCGTCGTCCGTACTCCTTGACCGCGGCCTGGATCACGCCGGCGGCCGGCAGCGCCAGGAACGCCATCAGCAGACCGCCGAGCGCACCGCCCATGATCGCCGCGCCGAAGGCGACCGCGGGGTGCAGCGACATCGTCTTCGCCGTGAGGCGCGGGCTCAAGATGTAGTTCTCGATCTGCTGGTAGATCAGTATGTACGCGAGCGACGCGATCCCCGCGGTCGTCGAGGTAAGGAGCGCGACGATCGTCGGCACGGCGCCTCCGATGTAGGTACCGACGATCGGGATGAACGCCGCCACGACCCCCTCGAAGATCGCCAGCGGCGCCGCGAACGGAACCTCGACGATCCGCAGGGTCACGTACATCCCGGTTCCGTTGATGATCGCCAGCAGCAGCCGGGAGTAGAAGTAGCCGCCGGTCTGCGAGATCGCCTGCTCCCAGACGAACAGCACGTGCTCCTGACGGTCGGGCGGAAGCGCCGCACAGATCGCCCGGCGCAGCCGCGGCCCCTCCGCCACGATGTAGAACGTGAACAACCCGATCGTCGCCCACTGGAAGACCGCACCGACCAACGACGACGCGAACCCGAGGACCCCCCCGACGACGCTCGCCGTGTACGTCCCGATCTGGCCCGCGTTGTCCTTGATGTTCTCCACGGCCTCGTCCGTGTCGATCTCGATCCCGATCCGCGCCAGCCATCTCGCGAGCCGGTCGATCAGGTCGGGCGCGTTCTCGACGAGCTGGTCGAAGCCGGTGACGACGGCCGGCACGATCAGCGCCACGATGAACAGGAACCCGCTGATGACGGCGATGAACATCGCACCCGTCGCCGAGCCGCGCCGCCACCCGAACCGGTTCGACAGGTAACCGACCGCCGGCTCGAGCGCGAAGGACAGGAACAGCGCCATGAACAGGGTGGTGGCGAACCCACCCAGCCTGTCGAGGAGGCTCGTGATGGCGACGAACACGAGCGCGCCGACCACCACGGCGATCGACACCCTTCGCGCACCGTAGCGGACCGCCGCCGGGACCCAGCCCGGCATGTCCTCGTGCTCGTACGCCGAGCGCGGCTCGTCGCTCACGGCGGCGACAGTACCCCGCGGCGCCGCGAGGGGGTGGGAACCTCCGCGCTACCGCGTGATCGCGGCCGCCATCTCCTCGAAGTTGTCCACGTAGCGCTGGATATCTCCGTCGGAGTGCACGATCGAGGTGGTCCAGCTCTCCCACTTCGAGCCGGGGCTCTTGAACACGCCGCGGTTCAGCTGCCAGAGCCACGCGAGCTGCGGGATACGGTCGTCGATCTCCCACAGGTCGCGGTACTCGCGGATCGGCTCCTTGTGCCAGTCGATCGAGCCCTTCGCGGCGATCAGCTTCATCGAGGCCGGAAGCTTGTAGTCGTCGATCACGCGGTTGCAGCCCCCGAGGACCCCGTTGATCCGGTCGAACTCCCCGTAGGCGTCCTTCGTCAGGACCTCCTCGAGGTTCACGCGGGCCGCGGCCATCGTGAGCGGGTTGCCGTTGAACGTGCCGACCTGCTCGATCTCGCCGGCGATCACGCCGGCCATCGCCTCTTCCGTGCCGCCGATCGCGCCGCACGGCAGTCCCGCACCGAGCGCCTTCGCGAACGCGACCAGGTCGGGCTGCACGCCGAAGACCTCGATCGCGCCGCCCCAGCCGACCGTGAACCCGGTCTTCACCTCGTCGTAGGCGAACAGCGCGCCGTGCGTGTGGCAGGTCTCCTTGAGGCCGTCGAGGTAGCCGTCCTCGGGCAGGACGACCCCGCAGTTCGTCATGATCGGCTCGATGATCATCCCGGCGATCTCGTCGCCGCGCTCGGCGAAGACGCGCTGGGCAGCCTCGAGGTCGTTGAACGGCACGTTCACGACCCAGTCGGTCGTGCCGGGTATCAGCCCCTTCGTCTGCGGGACGGAGTTCGGACGATCGCGCGGACCAGCGAGGTCCGGCGGCGGGAACACGCTCACCATGAGCGCGTCGTGATGCCCGTGGTACGTCCCCTCGATCTTCACGATCAGGTCCCGGCCGGTCGAGGCGCGCATGATCCGCACCGCGTCGAGCGTCGCCTCGGTGCCGGAGTTCCCGAACCGCCAATAGGGCAGACCCGTGCGCTCGGCGAGCTGCTCGGCGACCGGCAGCGCGTCCTCGGTCGGCTGCGCGAAGTGCGTGCCGAGGGCGACGCGCTTCTGCACCGCCTCGACGATCTTGGGGTGGGCGTGACCCATCACCATCACGCCGTACCCGTTGTGGTAGTCGACGTACTCGTTGCCGTCGATGTCCCAGACCCTCGAGCCCAGACCGCGATCGACGTAGATCGGGTGCGGGGGCCACATCTGCCACGACGACGACACGCCGCCGGGCAGGTGCGCCCGCGCCTCCTCCCGATAGCTCAGGCTGCGGGCGTGCTTCTCGTCGAGCACCGCCACCTCTCGCTTCGTCAGTTCCTCGACCAGTCCGAGGTCGATCTCCACCGTCTCGGTCGCGCCCATCGTGCAGCCCTCCATCGGGTTCTTTGATTCACCGTTCAATCCTGCCCGACAAGCCTACCCCGACCCGGCCCTGGGGGACCCGTCAGATGGTCTTCGGGAAGGCGAGGAGGAACCCGACACCGACCAGGAGGATGATCCCGGCCATCGTCAGCATCGTGACCTGGATCTGCAGGGTGCGGCTCTTCGGGGCGAGACCCGCGAACAGCAGGACCGACGCGAAGAGCACCGCCAACAAGACGTAGTTGTCCGAGCGCTGGTTGTTGTCGAGCGCCAGCTGCCCGGACCGGTCCGCCTCCTCGGCGAGGCGATCGGCCTCTGCGGTCGAGGCGAGCACGTACTCCTCCATCGCGAACGGCGTCGGCGGAGCGTCGGGGTTCTTCAGCGGTTCGAGCGCCAGCCAGGCCTCGAGGGCGACCCGGAACTCCTCCCGTGCCCGCTGCCGGTAGAACTCCGCCAACTCCGGCTCGTCGGACGCGTACGCGTCCGCGAACCCGATGAACGTCGCGACGTCGACCTGCGTCTGCTGCCCCGCGAGGGTCGAGTTGCGGACCGATTCCGTGCGGTTCGCGTTGGCCTTGGCGAACGCGATGGATTGCTCGCCGCTCCACTTCGCCGACTGGAACGCCGACCAGGCGGCGAGGACCGTGGCGAGCGACAGGATGACCGCGCTCAGGATGTCGATGCGCCGGTCGACGATCTCGCCGCGCGTCATCGTCCCCTGCGCGGTCGACCCGTCGTCTCCTGCGCTCACCGGCTCCTCCTGGGTTCGGGCAGCGCAGAGGGTACCGCAGGCACGATACGGGCGACGCCGATCGCTACTCGGTCAGCGCGGCGGCGAACTCCTCGAAGTTCGCGACGTAGCGCTTCGCGTCGTCCTCGGTGTGCCACACCGACAGCGTCCAGGTCTCCTGCTTCGTCCAGGGGGACTTGAAGACCCCACGGTTCTGCTGGAAGAGCCACGCGAGGTAGGAGATGCGCTCATCGATCCCGACGGCGTCGCGGTACTCGCGGACCGGCTGCCTCGAGTAGATCACCGAGCCCTTCGCGCCGAGCCCGCTCACGTAGCAGGGCAACCCGTATCGCGCGATCACGTCGCGGAGCCCGGCCTTCATCGCCTCGTCGATCTCGTCGAACCGCGGGTAGACGTCGCGGGTCAGGACCTGCGTGAGCGTCGCGACGCTCGCGGCGGTCGTGAGCGGGTTCCCGTTGAATGTGCCGGCGATGTCGTGCTCGTTCCGTACGACGATGCCGTACAGGTCTTCGGTCGCGCCGACCGCGCCGCAGGGAGTGCCTCCGCCGATCGCCTTCGCGAGGCACACGATGTCCGGGGTGACCCCCAGCGCCTCCGTCGCGCCGCCGTAGGCCAGCGTCGCGCCGGTCTTCACCTCGTCGAACGCGAGGTACGCGCCGTTCGCGTGGCAGAGATCCTTGAGCCCCTGGAGGTACCCGTCGTGGGGCAGGATCACGCCGCAGTTCATCATCGCGGGCTCGATGATCAGCCCCGCGATCCTCCCCGGGTTCTCCTCGAAGGCCCGGCGCGCCTCGTTCAGATCGTTGTAGGGAACGACCCGGACGAGGTCGGCGAACACCTGCGGGATCCCCATCGCCTGGTGGACCGTGACCGGGTGCTCGCGAGGACCGATCTCGCTGCGGTCCGGACCTACGCTGAACATGATCGAGTCGTGGTGCCCGTGGTAGGTGCCCTCGATCTTCACGACCATGTCGCGGCCGGTGTTCGCGCGCATCAGCCGGATCGCCTCGAGCGTCGCCTCGGTGCCCGAGTTCATGAACCGCCACAGGGGCAAGCCGAAGCGCTCGGTCAGGTTCTCCCCGACGATCGCCAGGTCCTTCGTCGGCTGGGCGAAGTGGGTGCCCAGGCGGGCCTGGCGCTCGATCGCCTCGGCGATCTTCGGGTGCGCGTGCCCGGTGACCATCGCGCCGTAGCCCAGGTGGAAGTCGACGTACTCGTTGCCGTCGATGTCCCAGATCCGGTTGCGCTCGCCCCGCTCGACGTAGACCGCGTGCGGCGGCGAATCCTGCCAGCTCGAGGCGACCCCCCCGGCCAGGTGCTGCTCGATCTCGGAGCGGAACGCGATCGACGCACGGTGCCGAGGCTCGAGCGCCGCCTCCTCGCGTGCGATCAGCTCGTCGACCCTCGCTAGGTCGAACTCGGTCGTTTCGCGCACCGCCACGGTTCTCGCCTCCCGTCGGGGCCGCAGGGCGGCCGGTGATCGGATTTGAACGGTCGTTCAGGAACGGCGATGGTCGCACACGCCCCGCAGGGAAGGCAACCCTCCCCCCCGATCGCCCCGATGCCGTTGCTACCATGGAGCGGCACGCGGCGGCCGTAGCTCAGTCGGTTAGAGCACCAGGTTGTGGTCCTGGGGGTCGCGGGTTCGATTCCCGTCGGTCGCCCTCGTTCAGGGTCCAGGGCCCGCTCCGCAGTTGATATCCTGCGGCGGGCCTCTAGCTCAATTGGCAGAGCAACGGACTCTTAATCCGCAGGTTCGGGGTTCGAGTCCCCGGGGGCCCACGACAAGCTGTGTGGTTCCGGCTGACGCGTCACTCTTCGGCTCCGGCTGATGGGTGACGCGTCTCCGCGTGACGGGTGACACTCGGAGCGGGGACATACCGGGTCAGACAGAACAGCACCCCACGGGACCCTCTAGGAGGGGGCCCGGTGGGGCCGCTGTTCCGATACGTAGGCTGGCCGTCTCACCCCAGGGGGGCCGGGGCGACACCGCCGTGACGCAGCGCCCATCGTCAGCGTTCGCCCTCTCGCGAACACGGGTCATTCGACCCACCCGGGACAGGACACTGGATCGTTGCCTCACCAGACGCTCTGCTTCTCCAGGTCGGCCATCTGCCGTGGCCCGAGCCAGCCACGCCCCGAGCAGAGTCCGCACTTGCGCTCGCTCCACTGCCCCGGGTGATCCGGTAGCCGGGCGCGGAGGACCCCGGCTCCCTTGCACTTCGGGCAGGTCGTGTTGGCGTTGCTCCCGGCGTTCCTCGGAGTCGTGGGCATCTTCATCCCCCCACCTACCGTACTCCTCCCGTCCTTGGGCGACCGACGGCCGAGCCGAGGTCACGGTGTTCCGGGCGATCAACGAGGGATGGCGGAGGAGGTCGACGCCGACGTCACCGGGGGATCAACCGGATCGACGGGATGTACGGAGGTACGGCGGCGGCGGCGGGGCGGCCGATCAGCTCGGCGATCGGTTCGGCGGGCAGGATGTCCACCGCATAGGCGTCGAGCAGCCCGTGGAGCAGTTCCTGCGGACCCGTGTCGACGCGCCGCGTCCGCCGGCCGTCAGGAAGCTCGAGTCCCCCCGCGTGCTCAGCGCACAGCGGGTAGAGACGCCGCCGGAACCCGTGGACGACGATGGGTTCTCCGGGTCCCGGAGCGATCCAGGCGCACACGACGCAGACCAGCCGCAGCCGGTCAGGGTAGGCGAACCTCGCTCGCCACCCTTGCTCGTGAGCGATCGTGCGGCCCCAGAGCGAGGCCCGGCCGATCACGGGCGCGGGAGGCCATGCCGGACGGCTCCGGGTCACGAACCCGAGCGTCGAACCCGCATACACGCCGCACACGCAGTCCACGTCGGGCGCCTCGTGTCGCCTGGTGAGGAGCCGCGACGCCGCGCATCGGGCTTCGAAGGGGCGGCGTCTCGGCCACGGATCGGTGTCCTTCGTCGCGGGCCACAGCGTCGGGCCCTCAGCGCCATCGGACACGTTCCACACGCGCCAGCCGACGACCGGTTCCGTTCCGTGCTCGAGGTGCATGCCGCCATGTTCCTACGGACCGGGCGCTTCGGCGTCCGTGGCCCAGCTCAACGCCCGAGGACGAGCATCCCCACACCGCCCTCGATCGCGAGCTCGGTCCCGAGCGGTGCGGACTCCTCCGCGATCGTCGCCAGGATCTCCGAGGCGACCTCCGGCGAGGCGATCCGTGGGATGCCGCGGAGCGTGAGCGGCTCGCCGTACCCGAGCTCGACCGGACGCAGCCGCACCCCGTCGGAGGAGGTCTCGGCGATCACCGCCCGGAAGACCTCGGGATCGTCGAACGCGTCGGCGTTCAGCACCTCCAGCAGGTCCGCATCGGTCGAGGTCGCCGGGTCGGGCGCAACGTCGCCCATCGAGCCCTTGGTCCGCTCCCAGAAGTAGGCGGGCAGCGGCTCGTGCAGGTCGCTCCAGACGAAGTTGCCCAGGCCGTGCAGGATCGGGCGACCGTCGTGGACCTCGACCGGACCGAGCCGGTGGGGCCCGCTGACGGCCACCACGTCGGCGCCGTCGTCGATCGCCTCACGGCCGAGCTCGCGGACGAAAGCCGGCGGGGGTTCGCCCGGGCGATCGCCCTGGTGGACATGGAGCATCAGGATGACCACGTCGGCGTGGCTCCTCGCCAGTCGGATCGAGCGCGAGAGCCGTCGATGGTCCTGCGGGTCGATCGCGTACGTCACCGACGGGTCCCCCTCGACGAACCGGATCCTGCCGAGCTCGAGGTCCGCGGGATCGTCGGTCCAGGCCGTGCTGAGCTCCGGGATCTGCGGCCGGAGGTCCCGCAGCCAGGCGATGCGCTCCGTGCCGGCCCGCACCGTGGCCTCGACCCGGAGCGTGTGGACGCCGGGGCGTGCAGGCACCGCGCCGAACGGATCGAGGGCGGGCGCCACGTCGATCGGCGAAGGGCTGGTGGTCGCCGAGATCAGCGCGACACGGCCCGAGGGGGACTCGACGTACGCGGGCGCAGCAGAGGCCGACGCACCCTCCCCCGTCCCCGCATGAACGATGCCCGCGGCATCGAGGAGCCTCGCGGTCTCGCGCATCCCGGCGACGCTCCAGTCCATCGCATGGTTGTTCGCGCGGGCGAACGCGTCGAAGCCGAGCGCCCGCAGGTCCGCCGCCACACGGGGTTCAGCGCGCACGAGCCAGTCGTCGGGAACCCCCCACGGCGCGAGCTCGGGCACGTCGAGGCCGACGATGGTCGTCTCGAGGTTCCCGATGGCGACGTCAGCCGTGCGGAGCCGCTCGACGGTGGCGGCGAACGCGAGGTCGCGTCGGACGAGGGGAAGGAGCGGCCGAGATGCGATGCAGTCGCCGACGATGGCGACGGTCGGGTCGCTCCTCGTCACGTGTGCTCCTCCCCGCCCCGTAGCCCGCCCTGCGGTCTACGGCTCCGACCCCAAGAGGATGGCGATCACGTCGGCCGCGGTGTACGAATCACGGTCGTCCGGCAGCAACCGCTTGAGCTCCGCCAGGTCGTCGCCGGCCGTCATGATCGGGGGCTCGGGGGTTCCGCCCCGCACCTGTCCCAGGCCGACCGTGACCATCAGCCCGTTGCAGATGCACTTGCGTCCGACCGTCTCCTCGACGGTGCCACCCTTGCGCAGGTAGTCGTCGATGGGCTCGGCCGGACACCGGTACTCCACCCTGCCGTCCGGGCGGACCACGGCCTCACGCAGGTAGCCCAGGTCGCACTTGCGCTCGCGTCCTTCGTACACCTCGGCCTCGGACAGGGTCCCGTCGACCTGCACCACCTTGAACGGGAACCCCGTCGGCGAGGCGAGCGGGTCGGTCGTGACCGCGATGTCGCCACCGCGGGCCATCTCGATCACCCGCGCCTTGAGGGTCGGGTCGATGCCGGACTCCTCGCAGAAGGCGAACACCGTCCCCACCTGGATCCCCGCGGCTCCGTCCGCCAACGCGTCCCGCAGCTTCTGGGGCGTCGCGTACCCGCCTGCGAGCCAGAACGGCAACCCGATCTCCCGGATCTTCTCGAGGTCCACCACGTCGCGGGGTCCGTAGACGGGTTGGCCGTCCTCGAGGACCAACGGGCCCCTCGGCGGTGCGTTGTGGCCTCCGGCCGTCGGCCCCTCGATCACGAACCCATCCACGCCGGTCGCGCGACGGGTCAGGCTGATCGCCAGCGTCGCGGACGCGATGATCGCGAGGAACTTCGGGCGACGCAGCGGCGGACGCTCCCCGGGGACGACCTCGCGGGGATCGAACCTGAGCTCCACCGGGGTCGCGGGCTCGCCCTCGATCACGACGACGGGCATCGAGATGGGCTCGTGAGCCACGAGGGTGTCGATCAGCCCGGGGATGTCGCGAGGGATCCCGGCGCCGACCAAGACGTAGTCGACCCCGGCGAGCATGGCTCCGTAGAGCGTCGCCGGGGTCGGCAGCTGGACCTTGTGGAGGAAGTTGATGCCCACGACGCCGTCGTGCCCTTCCTTCGCCAGGAAGACCTCGACGAACCCGCCGAGCACGGCGAGCTCGTGGGTCCTGCGCTTCGTGTCGGCCGTGTACATCGGGCTCGAGACGAACGCGGCTTCGTCCGTCTTGCCTCCCTCCCGGAAGTAGCGGCCGAGCACCCGGCCGGCGAGCTCCTGGTCGGGGAACGCGGAGATCGCGCGACGGAGGGCGCCGTCGGGATCGCCGAGCTGGAGCCGACGCGCCAACACGGCGTCGAGGGCGGTCCCGGACACCACGCCGAGCTGCCCCAGCCTGGACACGGCGCGAGCGAGCCGCCAGCTGGACACGGCGACGCCCATGCCCCCTTGGATGATGCTGGGCTCGGTGCGCACGTTCTCGTGTTCGGTGTTCAGCAGATCACCCACCCGCGGTCGCGAGGACGCCCTCGATCCGTTCGAGGGCCCACTCCAGGTCGTGGCGCTCGACCACGAGGGGGGGCGCCAGACGGATCGTCGTCTCGTGCGTGTCCTTCGCGAGCACGCCCTGCGTCATCAGCCGCTCGCACGAGGCGCGTGCGGTCCCGGCGTCGGGCCGCAGCACGATCCCCACCCACAGCCCGCGGCCGCGGACCTCGGCGACCTGAGGGATGCCGGCATCGCGCAGCGCGCCGATCAGCCAGGCCCCGAGCTCGGCGGAGCGTCGCTGGAACTCGCCGGTTCGAAGCATGTCGAGCACCTCGATCCCCACGGCGCACGCGAGCGGGTTCCCCCCGAACGTCGAGCCGTGCTGGCCAGGCTTGAAGACGCCGAGCACGTCGCGGTCCGCGACGACCGCCGACAGCGGCATGATGCCGCCGCCGAGCGCCTTCCCGAGGATGTAGACGTCGGGCACCACGCCCTCGTGCTCCACCGCGAACGTGGTGCCGGTGCGTCCGAGTCCCGACTGGATCTCGTCGGCCATCAGCAGGACGTTCCGCTCGGTGCACAGCTCGCGAGCGGCGCGGAGGTAGCCGTCGGGCGGCACGATGATCCCGGCCTCACCCTGGATCGGCTCGACCAGGAACGCGACGGTGTCGTCATCGATCGCCGCCCGCAGCGCCTCGACGTCCCCGTAGGGCACGACCTCGAACCCCGGTGTGAGCGGACCGAAGTTGCGGGACGCGTCCGGGTCGGTCGAGAAGGACACGATCGTCGTGGTCCGCCCGTGGAAGTTGTCCTCGGCAACGACGATCTTCGCCCGGTCGGGCGCGACGCCCTTGACCTCGTAGCCCCATTTGCGGGCGGTCTTGATCGCGGTCTCGACGGCCTCGGCCCCCGTGTTCATCGTCAGGACCATGTCTTTGCCGCACAGGTCCGCGAGCCCTTCGCAGAACGGTCCGAAGAGCTCGTTGTGGAACGCGCGGGACGTGAGCGTGACGTGGTCGAGCTGCCTCTTCGCCGCCTCGACCAGGCGAGGGTGCCGGTGACCGAAGTTGAGCGCCGAGTACGCGGCGAGCATGTCGAGGTACCGGTTCCCGTCGACGTCGGTGACCCAGGCGCCCTCCGCGTCGGCGATCACCACCGGGAGCGGGTGGTAGTTGTGCGCGGCGACGCGGTCGGTGAGGGCCAGCAGCCCCTCGGTGCGGCTGCCGGCGACCTGGTCGGTACTCATGTTCGGAAGGGCCTCCTGCGGCGAACGGTGCCATCCATGCTACGAGGCCATGCTACGTGGTGAGCGACAGCGTAAGGTGCCGGGCGGCGACAGGAGGCGAGCGTGGCGGAGCTTTCCTATGTGTGCGGCACCTCTGACCAGCCGCTGATCGGCCGCACGATCGGTCAGGAACTGGTGCGTGCTGCGCACGAGGGTCCCGGAGGCGACGCGATCGTGGCCGTGCATCAGCGCGTCCGTCTCTCCTACGCGGGGCTCCTCGAGGTCGCCGACCGGGTCGGCGCGGCGCTCCTGCAGCTCGGCGTCCAGCCCGGCGATCGGGTCGGGATCTGGAGCGCGAACCGGTGGGAGTGGGCCGCGGTCCAGTACGGGACCTCCCGGATCGGCGCGATCCTCGTCAACGTCAACCCGGCCTACCGCTCGCACGAGCTGGCGTTCGCGCTCGCGCACGCGGGCATCTCCGTGCTCGTGACCGCGCCTGCGTTCCGCGCGACCGACTACCTCCCGATGCTCGACGAGGTGCTTCCCCGGGTCCCCTGGGTACGTCACACGGTCCTGCTCGATGCCCTGGGCTCGACCGCGGTGACCGCGCCCGTGTGGGCGGAGCCGTGGACCGCGTTCCTCGAACGGGGCGGCGGCGGCGTGCCGGCCGACCTGGCCGAGATGCTCGACCCCGACGACCCGATCAACATCCAGTTCACGTCCGGCACGACGGGGAGCCCGAAGGGCGCGACGCTGACCCACCGCAACGTGCTGAACAACGGGTGGTTCGTGGGCGAGCGATTGGGCTTGACCGCCGAGGATCGGATCTGCGTGCCGGTTCCGTACTACCACTGCTTCGGGATGGTCATGGGCAACCTCGCGGCGCTCACCCACGACGCCACGGTCGTCCTGCCGTCGGCGGCGTTCGACCCTCGCGCCACGCTGAAGGCCGTCGAGTCCGAGCGGTGCACCGCCCTGTACGGCGTTCCCACGATGTTCGTCGCCGAACTGGAGGACCCGGCGATCGACCGGGTCGACCTGACCAGCCTCCGCACCGGGATCATGGCCGGCTCTCCATGCCCGATCGAGGTGATGCAGAAGGTGATCGGCCGGATGCACGCACGCGAGATGACGATCTGCTACGGGATGACCGAGACGTCGCCCGTGTCGTTCCAGTCGCTCCCCGACGACGACCTCGAGCACCGGGTCGCGACCGTCGGCGCCGTGCATCCCTGGGTGGAGGCGAAGGTGATCGACGCCGCAACCGGGCGGATGCTCCCGCGCGGCGAGACCGGCGAGCTGTGCACGCGGGGGTACCTGGTGATGCGTGGCTACTGGGAGGATCCGGTCTCGACCGCCGAAGCGGTCGACGGCTCTGGCTGGATGCATACGGGTGACCTCGCGGTGATACAGGACGACGGCTACGTCCGGATCGTCGGGCGGAGCAAGGACATGATCATCCGAGGCGGCGAGAACGTGTACCCGCGCGAGATCGAGGAGTTCCTCTATACCCACCCCGCGATCGCCGACGTCCAGGTCGTCGGCGTCGCGGACCCGAAGTACGGCGAGGAGATCTGCGCGTGGGTCATCCTGCACGCAGGCGCGGAGGCGACCGAAGACGACATCCGCTCGTTCTGCCGGGGGAGGATCGCGACCTACAAGATCCCGCGCTACGTCCGGTTCGTCGACGCCTTCCCCACCACGGTCACGGGCAAGGTCCAGAAGTTCCGGATCCGCGAGCTGGCTGCCGAGGAGCTCACGTCGAGCCCCCGGCCGGGTGACGACGGCTGACCCTGGTCGCAGACTGGACGAGGCACCTAGCGGAGGAGCGACATCGATGTTCGGTCGTCACGGCGAGGACGGGACCCGGTATCAGATGCGTCAGAAGATGGCCTCGATCGGGGACGACTCGTGGATCGAGGATGCGAACGGGAACCGCGTGTTCAAGGTCAACGGCAAGGCGATGCGGATCCGAGACACGTTCGTCCTGGAGACCCCGGACGGTCGTGAGGTCGCGAAGATCCAGGAGCGCAAGCTGCACGTGCGGGACCACATGGCGATCGAGCGCGGTGGCGAGACGATCGCGACGGTCCACAAGCGGCTCGTCGGGTTCCGCGACCACCTCAAGGTCGACCTCGAGGGTGGCGCCGAGCTGAAGGTCCACGGCAACCTCGTGGACCACGAGTACGAGATCGAAGGCCACGACGGGAAGATCGCGGAGATCTCGAGGAAGTGGTTCCGGGTCCGCGACACCTACGGGGTGGAGATCGCGCCCGGCCAGGACGACGCACTGATCCTCGCGATCACGGTCGCCGTCGAGGACATGACCCACGACTGAACCCCAGGGGGGTGGGTCTCAGGCGAAGCGGTAGGAGCGCCACTCGATCTCGAACTCGGGTTCCACGGGGCGGTGCAGATCACCGTACTCCGCCTTTGCCCAACGGCGGACCTCGCGCACGGCCTGATGCCGGGTCGCATCGTCAGCGGCCCAGGTCCACGTGTAGGTGCCTCGTTCCATGTTCCGCAGGAACGCCCAGATCGTGAGGGTGCGACGGCCACGGACGACCGGGAGGAGACGGCCCGTCGCGCCCAGTTCCTCCATGGCGGCATCGAGTAGCTCGCGATCGTCCGGACGCAGGCCGACGGCGACCGGGAGGCCGCCCGCTGCGTGGAGGAACCGTTCCTGGATGGCGTGGTACAGCCCGGTGTAGTCGGTGATCGACACGACGAACCGGCCGCCGGGCCGCACGACGCGCGCGACCTCGGCGAGCGCCGTCCGCCACTCCGACACCAGATGGAGGACGTGACGCATCGCGACCCCGTCGAGGCTGTCGTCGCGGAACGGGAGCTGCGTCGCGTCGCCGATCAGGACGGGGAGTCGCACCCCCGCGTCCCGAGCCTTGTCGACGAGCTTCTCGAGCATCCCGTGCGAGAGGTCCAACCCCAGGACAGGGACGCCGTGCCGGGCGAGGGGGATCGTCACGATCCCCGTGCCGGCGCCCACCTCGACCACCCGTTCGGCGCCCGCGAACTCCTCGGACAGGAGTCGCGCGGTCTCGTCCTGCACCTCGGGCGAGAGATCGCGGGTCTCGTCGTAGTAGCCGACGGCATGATCGAAGCCGACCGAGCCCCCCACCGCGGCGACCAGGTCGCGGGCCAGCCCGAGCGGTCGATCGATGTGTCGTTCCATCGCGGCACATTACCGGAGCGGACCTGACCCCGGGCGGAGGCCCCACCATCTGCCCTGGTAGACCCTGATCGCCACCCACCCGCGGGCTGACCCACGCTGGCTCAGCGCTGCTGGGGCGTCCGACCCTCCCGCTACGGTCCCCGAGTGGACCGTGAGTGGCTCGCCCGTCCGGGCTGGTGGTTCGGTGCAACGGCACGTACAACTCTGAGGACCTACCGTCCGGCGGCGGCACGTTCGCAGCGACCATGCCGGGTGGGCACTCCTGGTGCTTGATCGGGCAGGACGTCGAGACCGACCGGCCCCTGCAGCAGGCGTCGGCGCTCAGCTCGTGGTTCCGCACATCACAGACGGCAACTTCGCCTCCACGCGAGGTTGACCTGCGAAGATGCTCGTGAGCACAGCGCTCAGCCCGGATGTTGCGCAAGCAGGGGGTCGTCGGTAGGAGTCCCGTCGATGCGCTACCCGGGCCCGATGAAGATGGCCTCACCGCTCGGAAGCACCGGTGCGAACACGATCCAGAGCGTGTTCCCGTTCGTGTCGGGTTGATGGACCCCGTAGTGGAGCCACTCCGGCGCGAAATCGCCCTCGAGCGTCCGATAGATCCCCGCCGCATCGAACATCTCGGCGAGGGCACGCGCATCGTCGGTGGAGACACGGGTGCAGCCGACGTCGCCGTCTCCCGCGGGTGCACCGTCGACGCCCCACAACAGGTCGACGACGGGCGTCGGCAGCAGGGCCATCGAGGTCATGGCGTCGATGCGGCGGGGAAGCCCGCGCATGCACACGTCGTACTGGGCCGGCACGAACGCCGTCCCGGTCTCGTCTCCCCAGGCGCCGGCCGACCAGGCCCTCTCCTCACCGAGGAAGCCCAGGAGCTCCTCGATCGCCGTGGCCTGCTGCGGCGTGGCCCCTGGCGCATCCCGTCCGACGACGCCCTGCCAGGCCCATGTCAGCGTGACGAGGCTACCCCCGTCGGCGACCCGAACCTGCGAGAACGGCGCATCGTCGCCGCGGTCGAGCGAGAGGTCGTGCTCGAACAGGCCGGTCGCGAGCGCGTACCGGCGGAGCATCTCGACGCCTCGGGGTGTCAGGCGCTGCACGGACACCCCGATCGAATCGGGGTCGTCGCTGAAGTCACCGAGGTCGTACCGAAGGAGCCTTCCATCCTCGTACACGTCGATCCCCCGGTTGATCGTGGTGTCTTCGAAGCTCAGGACGAGCCTCCCGCGCACGGGCGCGGTGGGCGTCGCCTCTTCGGGTGGGAGCGCGAGCGCGCCGACGAGAGGGTCGACCTTGTAGATCGGGGTGGGAGATCCGGAGCCTCCAGGCGTCAGCTCGGTGCCGCCGTCTCCTACGACGTCGATCGCGATCAAGGTCGAGATGGCGATCGCCGCCGCGACGGCGTAGCCACCGTGACGGCGACGGGCAGATATGCCGGACCTGCAGACGATGCTGCTTCTCCAGCGCGTCGGGGATGAGCGGCTTCCGCCGGTCGGATCTCCTCGTACAGCTCCCTCACGTCCGGCATGGGTGCCTCCTCACGTCTCCCTCAAAGCGGCTCGCCCCTGCGATGCCAACGAGCGCACGGTGGCCGCCCGGACACCGACGGACTCTCGGAGGCCTGGTCCGATCCGTAGCCGAAGACTCGGTCAAGACGAGCGCCGCACGCTGCCTGTCCGGCAGACGCAGGAGCATCCGCCGCACGTCCTCGTGCATCTCAACTTCCGCGAACGAGTCGCGCGGCTCGATCGTGGGCAGGTGGCGCGCCGCTACCACCTTCGCGTGCCGCAGTCGCATCCGGAACCCATTCAGCGCTACCCGGAACAGGTAGGCCACCGGGTCCTGGATCGCATCGATCCGGTCCCAGCGCTCCCACAGCTTCAGGAAGGCGTCCTGCATCAGCTCCTCGGCGTCGGCGGAGCTGCCCGTGATGAAGAACAGCGCCCCATAGAGCCGATCGTGTTCGGCCGCGTACAGGTCGTCGAAGGTCAGTGGGATCGCTCCCGCAGCCTGTTCGATCCCGACCTGCATGATCTCACCCTCCGTCTGCACACAGCATGGATGCGCAGGGTCCCCCGATCGTTCAGGAGAAGGCAAGAGAGACCTAGACAGCGTGACCAAGGCCTTCCCCAAGCTCGCGGCTGCTGCCGGCGTGCGGCCGGTGCGGTTCCACGACCTGCGCCATGGGTACGCGATGCTGGCGCTGAAGGCGGGCGCGCATCCCAAGGCCGTGCAAGAGCGACTCGGTCATTCGTCCATCACGGTCACCATGGACATCTACGGTTCGGTTATGCGATCGGTCGCGAAGGAAGCGGCGAGAGTCGTCTCGGCGGAACTCGCCAGGGCGGCCTCTGAAGCCTGACGGCACCACTTGGGCACCACTTGGGCACCACTTGGGCCTTCTTTCGGCTCCACGGAGACCCGCATATAGGCTGACCTGCGCAACGACTCACGCGAGAGTGGCGGAACTGGCAGACGCGCCGGACTTAGGATCCGGTGGCCGAAAGGCCGTGGGAGTTCGAGTCTCCCCTCTCGCACCCCCTCTGACCTGCGGTCCTTCGCGTGGGGCGCAACCCTGGGAGGGGCCGGATACGCCGGTCTTGCTCACACTTGCTCACAGGAAGTTGCGGCGTGTTGCGAGGAACCCGTTGAGTTCCTCGATCGCTCGCAGCGCGGAATCGCGTCGATACCCTTTGGCTGGGAGTATCCCGACGATCGCCACGGTGGCCTTCGGATCAACGACCCCTCCCGAGCAGCGCTCATGCAGAACGAGCAAGGAGTTGTCTCAACGGGGTTGACAGGTTCCGGGCACAGCCGAAAGCATGCGACGCCACCCATCCCGGAGGCCAACCCGATGAAGACGGAGGGACCATGACCACCGACACCCCCACCACAGCCCTGCACGATCCGCCGGTTCCGGTCCGAGCGAAACTCGCGGCAGCCTGGACCAGCTTCATGTTCCTCTACATCTACGTCGACTTCTTCAACCTCTACAAGCCTGGAGTTCTCGACGACATCCTGAACGGCGTCGTCTGGGAGTTCGACATCAGCCAGACGTTGTTGACCGCCTTCCTCGCGCTCATAGCGATCCCGAGCCTGATGGTGATGCTCTCCATGACGCTGCCCGCCCGTGTGAACCGCACCGCAAACCTGGTCGTGGCATCGCTCTATATCCCCGTCTCGGTGTTCAACGCAGTGGGCGAGTCCTGGACGTACTTCTACGGCCTCTCCATCGGACTCGAGGTGCTGCTCCTGGCCTTCATCCTGCGCTCCGCCTGGACCTGGCCCCGCACGTCCTGAGCGATGGCCCCCAGATGCCCGTCTTGCTCACACGTGCTCACAGAAGCCGCATCCCATCGTGCCTCGGCGACGCCAGACCGACACGGCGACCCTGGGGGGGATCGGCGGACCCGAGCGGTGAAGGTCATGACTCGGGACAGCCCTGGGGGAGGAACTCCTCCTCCGACATGCGTGTCCCTTCGAAGGTCAGGACCGCATCGGTCGGGACGCCCTGCGGTCGGAAGGGGCGCAGCCCTTGGCGACTACGGGGAACGGAGATCGCGCCGCGCTCAGACGAGGAGCACGATCCCGAGCGCCAGGAGCCAGATCGACCACAGCACGTAGAGCACCGGGGTCGCCTTGCCGGCGAGCTCCCACCCACGCGCCTCGTTCGGACCGAGGAACTCGGCGGAGGAAACGATGAGCCCGGCTCCGATCGGGAGCGCCACCCATCCGAGCCACGCGGGGATCACGTCCCCTCGCAGGATCGCGATCCCGACGAGCGCGCTCCAGGCGCCGGTGAGGAGATAGCCGAGATGCTCCCCTACGCCGACCCCCAGGTACTGATGGAACGCGCGGAACGTCACCTCCGTCGCTGCCCGGGTCGCCTCACTCGCGTCCGGGTCCGCGTCCATCCGAGCGAGCGCTGGAACCAGGTAGACCCATCGAAGCAACCCGAGGACCTGCACCAGCCCGGCGAGCACGCCCACCACGACGGCGATCGCCGACACCGTCGGTGCCTGCCCGCCGAGCACCTGCGAGAGCAGCACGGCAGCGGCGACGAGCAGCCCCCCTGAGGCCATGAACGCCCACCACGTGAGGATCAGCGGCGAGCCGCCGGCCCGGAACCTCGCGAGGATCTCCTCGGTCGGCTTGCGGAGGACGTCGGGGTAGTCGAAACGCCGCGCGAGCGTCGCGAACCACACGTTGAACCAGATCGGTGACACGATCAGGAGCGCCCCCGCCGCCGTCTTGGTCGTCACGCGCGCGAGCCTATCCCAGACGGACCCCTCGCAGACAGGTGACCGGCGGGGCTACGCGAGCGCGGCCAGGATCTCGGCGGCCGCACGCTCGCCGCTCACGACCGCGCCGTCCATCGTGACGCGCCGGTAGCAGGGGGCGGTGTGCTCGCCAGGATGGTCTTCCACGACCATCGCCCGACACATACGACCTCTGCTCACCGCCTGCTCACGACGGAACGACACACGCGGGCACGGGACGACAGCAGACGACACCGAACGACACGTGGACGCCCGATCTCGTGCGTAAGCCGAGCAACCTTAGGATCCGGTGGCCGAAAGGCCGTGGGAGTTCGAGTCTCCCCTCTCGCACTTCGTTGAGGGCCGAGCTCCGTTCACACAGCTCGGTACAGGTGCCAGTTATCCGGGACACCTTTCAGCTCGTGCTCTCCAGCATCCTCGAAGACAAGTTCCGAGCCGGTCACGAGATCCTTCACCGTCGATGACACCAGGACCTCTGAAGCTCTCGCCAGGCTTCCGATCCGGGCACCGATCGCGACGGCGATCCCCACGACGTCGCCTTCATCGAACTCCACCTCGCCGGTATGGAGCCCTGCCCTGATCTCGATCCCCTCGTCGCGGACCGCTGACGCGATCGCGCTCGCACATCGAACGCCACGCGCCGGGCCATCGAAGGTCGCCAGGAATCCGTCACCCATCGTCTTGATCTCTCGACCGCGGAACCTCGCGAGTTGCGACCGAACGATCTGATCGTGACGTTCGCGGATGACCCTCCATCGCCGGTCTCCCCCTGCAGCCGCCATGGAGGTCGAATCGACGATGTCGGTGAAGAGGACGGTCGCCAGCACGCGATCGATACCCGTGTCGTCGCCGTGGATCTCAGAGAGGAAGTGCTCGATCTCGCGGAGGACGGCCTCCTGATCACCCGCCCACGCGTGATGGTCGTCGCCCGGCAACTCCACGAACCGGGCTCCGGGGATCTCCTGGGCGACGTACTTCGCGGCGTCGACGTACTCGATCGCGTCGCCCGACCGGTTGAGCACGAGGGTCGGGACCTTGATGGTGGGGAGGATCGCACGGATGTCGAGCTCCTGATAGATGCGCTCGATCGCCTCCGCGGCGTTCGGGCTCGCCGCGAGCCGCTGGAACGAGGCGTACCAGGTCGCCAGGTCGTCATCCCCCTGAAGAGAAGGATCGAACCACGCGAGCGTCTCCCGCGCGTAGTCACGGGTTCCCCACTTGCCCCTGAGATCCGCCAGGTATCCCTCCCATTCATCGGTGCTCCACGTCGAGGCGAACTCATCGTTGGCAACGCCGCGCGCGCCCGCTGCATAGAGGACCAGGGCACTCGTTCGCTCTGGATGCGAAGCAGCGAACATCGCGCACAGCGAACCGCAGTCGGACGACCCCATGAGGGCGGCTCGATCGATCCCGACGGTGTCCATCACGGCCGTGATGTCGTCGGCCAGATCAGCTCGAGGGGCGGAAGATCCTCCGGAGAGAACCGATCCGAGAGGCCGCTGCCCCGTCGATCGACGATGACCAGGCGGCTGAACGACGCGAGGCGGTCGAGGAAGCGAGCCATGAGCGGGTTGTCCCAGATCGCCTCGAGGTTGTTGATGAAACCGGGGAGATACACGAGATCGACCGGTCCATCGCCTAGCACCTCGAAGGCGATCGCCGCCTTGCCACTCCTCGCATACGCGACGTCCGGATTCATCGGGGCATCATAGACATCGGTGATCTGGGGGCGGTCGGGATCTCGCCGCTCACCGAATCACCCTTCGAGCCTGCTCACCGTTTGCTCACGACAGGACGACACCCGCGGGCACAGGACGACACCAAACGACACAGGACCGACACGTGGAACCGAGATCCGTGCGTGGCGCGAGCAACGTTAGGATCCGGTGGCCGAAAGGCCGTGGGAGTCCGAGTCTCCCCTCTCGCACCGAATGTGGAGCGCGATGCTCCAGCTGGCGCCCGCCCAACCGGGATCAGTCGACGAGCTCTCGCGCCCGAGCGAGGATCGCTGCCGCTTCGGCTGCGATCGTCTCCACGATCTTGGCCGCGGGAAGGACGTCCCCGACCAGCCCTGCGCTCTGACCACCCACGACGATCAGTTCGTCGAGCACCCCCGCTTCCTCGGCGGCCTGGAGCTCGGCGAGCACAGCCCGGGGATCGCTGCGTACCTCGTCCCGGCGATCTTGCCACCGCTCGGTGAACGCGGTCCGCAGGGCACGCATGCGGGTGCCGAACCCCTCCGCGCCGGGGGTCGGGTACAGGTCGTTCCAGAAGTCGAGCTGTATCCAGCCGTCGGATGTGGCATCGACGATCGCCTGCTTCCAGCCCTCGCCGATCGGCGCTTCGCGCGAGGCGAGGAACCGGGTCCCGAGATTCGCGCCGGTCGCACCGAGCATCAGCGCCGCGGCGAGACCACGGCCGTCGGCGATACCGCCAGCAGCGACGACAGGTAGTGGGGCTACCGCGTCCACGACCTGCGGCACGAGGGCGAGCGTCGTGACCATGCCGCCGTAGCCACCGGCCTCGTGTCCCTGGGCGACGATGATGTCTGCTCCGTGCGCCGCGGCGGTCTCCGCCTGGCGCACCGTCGTGACCTGCTGCATCACCAGACTGCCGACGTCGTGGACACGGCGCATGAGGTCGCCGGCGTCGTCCAGGGCGAAGGAGACGACCGCCGGCGCCGCGTCGAGCGTGATGTCGAACGCGGCCCGATCGAGGTCGGGGACGACGTGGTTGACGGCAAACGGCAGGTCCGTGGCTCTGCGGAGCTCGACGAGATCCCTCCGCAGCTGGTCGACCGGACGCATCCAGGCGCCGAGGCTGCCGAGCGCCCCCGCGTTCGAAACGGCCGCCGCGAGGCCGGGTGAGGTGTGGACGGCCATGCCGGCCTGGACTAGGGGGATCCGGATGCCCAACAGCTCACACAGTGGCGTATGCAGCACGTCGAACTCCTCTCCTCGCGGCAACCGTTCAGGTCGTCCCCTTGACGCCCCGGCCTCATTCAGTCGCGGGCAGCACCGAGGAACCCCTCGATCCCACGAACGACGCGCTCCGGTTCGTCGATCCAGGGGAGGTGACCCGCTCCGGGCACGCGGATGACGTCGATGCTGGGACAGTCTGCGGCGATCGCATGCCATGCCTGCATCATCCGGGGTGTCATGAACGCGTCGTGTTCACCGAAGAGAAGCAGCGTCGGCGGGGGATGCAGGAAGCGTGGCAGGAAACCCCCGCCGCGATCCCTGCGCCCGTCGACCGAGAGTCTATCGAGGTGGTCAGAGGTCCTTCGAGGCTGTCGAGCTGCCTCACCTGGCTCCATACTTGCCCGAGCCTGATCGAGAAGAACCGGATCGCAACGACGGCACTTAAGGGGGTGCCAGGACATGACCGAACGCGGCTCCCAGCTCGAGCAAGCCCGAGAGGCGGTCGCTCGCGAGGAGTGGCCCGAGGCCTATGACGGGTTGCGCGCCGTCGACCGATCCGACATGACCGCACGGGATCTCGTCGCCCTCGCCGACGCAGCATGGTGGATGTCGGAGCACGACGAGTCGATCGCCGCTCGTCAGCGCGCGTTCGCCGCCTACATGGATGAGGACGACGTCACCGATGCCGCCTACGTCGCCGCGCGCCTGTGCATCGAGCACGCCCTGCGGGGGGAGTCTTCGGTCGGTGCGGGCTGGCTGATGCAGTCGATGCGCTGTCTCGGTGACCGCTTCGACTGCGTCGAGTACGGGTACGTCACCATGATCCGAGCCAACGTCTCCCGGTTCACCGGGGACCTGGCCGAGGCGATCGAGCTCTCCCGGGAGGCCACCCAGATCGGTCAGCGATTCAAGGATCGCGACCTGATCGCCATGGGGATCCACACCGAGGGGCTCGCCCTGGTGGCGGCGGGACGGATCGACGACGGGCTGGCGCTGCTCGACGAGGCCATGGCCGCGGTCCTCACGGGCAGGCTCGATCCGTACTACACGGGCGCCGATCTACTGCAACGTGATCGAGGCGTGCCTGGGTATCGCCGACGTCCGACGCGCCGGGGAATGGACCGAGGCGTCGCTGACGTGGTGCGCCTCCCTGCCGCCCGGTTCTCCGTACCCGGCCTTGTGTCGGGCCAACCGAGCCGAGCTCGCTCGACTCGTCGGCGAGTGGGATGAGGCCCTCGCCGCTGCGGAGGCGCTCGTCGGATCGAGCCGACCCGAACGAACGGACCCCGAGGTCGCCGCGTCGGCTCACGAGCTCATCGGTGAGATCCGGCGGCGCACCGGCGACCTGGCCGGAGCCGAGGAGGCGTTCGGCCACGCGCAGGCGGGGGGACGCGATGCGCAGCCCGGCCTCGCGCTGCTACGTCTCGCGCAGGGCAAGGTCGGGGCCGCGCAGGCCGCGATACGGCTCGCGTCGTCGGGAGATACCGACCTGTCGCTGCGAAGGGCGCCGCTGCTGACCGCCCGGGTGGAGGTCGAGGTCGCCGCGGGTGACCTCGCGTCGGCGCGGGCGGCGCTCGGCGATCTCGAGACGATCGCTCAGGACTTCCCCACCGCGACCATGGACGTCGCCTGCGACGTCGCCCGCGGCAGGATCGCGCTCGCTGAGGGCGACGGATCCGCGGCCCTCCAGCATCTGCGACGCGCCGCCGTCGCCCTGCGCGATCTCAGGCTCCCGTACGACACGGCTCAGGTTCGATCGCTGCTCGGCTCGGCGCTTCGAGCCACGGGAGACGAGGAGGCCGCCCGTGTCGAATGGGAGGCGGCCCGTTCGTACTTCGAACACCTCGGGGCCACCCCCGATCTCGAGGTGATCGACGGGTTCCTGGGCACGGGCCCGGGCCTCCCGGCCGGATTGACGGCGCGCGAAGCAGAGGTCCTCCGCCTGGTAGCCGCCGGCAACTCGAACCGTGAGATCGCCTCGATCCTCGTCATCAGCGAACATACGGTCGCCCGACATCTGCAGAACATGTTCGCGAAGCTCGGTGTCTCGTCGCGATCAGGGGCGACGGCGTTCGCGTTCGAGCACGGCCTCGCCTGAACCCCCCGCATCTCGTGGTTGATACTGACCACATCGTCGACCCATCGGTGTGGTTGAAACCGTCGATGCGGAGATCGCCGCCTCGCCCTAGGTTCGACCTTGGTCGAGCGAAGGGGGAAGCACGATGGACGAGCCGCATGACGACGGATACCAGACCGTGATCATCGGAGGGGGGCAGGCGGGGCTCGCGGTGGGCTACCACCTCGCCCAACGGGGCGTGCCGTTCGTGATCCTCGATGCGAACGAGCGCGTGGGCGATGCGTGGCGAACCCGTTGGGATTCGCTGCACCTGTTCACCCCCGCGCTGGCGGACGGGCTCCCGGGGTGGCCGTTCCCGGCGCCGCCCTGGTCGTTCCCGTCGAAGGACGACATGGCCGACTATCTGGAGTCCTACGCGGCCAGGTTCGATCTGCCGGTACGGAACGGGGTCGGGGTCGCGAGACTCGCGCGCCGTGGCGAGCGCTACGTCGTCACGTCGGGCGATCGAACGTTCGAGGCCGATCACGTGGTGGTCGCCACCGGGGCGAACCGTATCCCGAAGGTGCCCTCGTTCGCCTCCGAGCTCGGCTCGGGCATCATGCAGCTGCACTCCAGCGAGTACCTGCGCCCCTCCCAGCTGAAGGCCGGCCCCGTCCTCGTCGTCGGCGTCGGCAACTCCGGAGCCGAGATCGCGCTCGAGCTGTCGAAGACCCGCCCGACGTTCCTCGCGGGCAAGGAGGCGGGACAGGCCCCCGTCCGACACGGCGATCGTTGGCCAGGGCGGACGTTCTTCCGGTTCATCAGGTTCATGGGTACGCACGTGCTGACGATGGGCAACCCGTTCGGTCGCCGGGTAGGTCCGAAGATCGCCGGTGAAGCGACGCCGCTGATCCGGGTCCGCACGAAGGATCTCGACGCCGCCGATATCGAGCGGGTCCCGCGGGTCGCGGGAGCTCGCGGCGGGCTCCCCCTGCTCGACGACGGCCGGGAGCTCGAGGTGACGAACGTGATCTGGTGCACCGGGTACCGGCAGGACTTCTCATGGATCGACCTGCCGATCTTCGACGAGGGCGGCGCTCCCTTGGACGATCGAGGCGTCGTCACGTCGGAGCCCGACGTGTGCTTCGTCGGCCAGATCTTCCAGTACGGAGTGACGTCCGACGTGCTGCCCGGCATCGGTCGCGACGCCGAGTACGTCGCCGAACACCTCGCCTCGCGTCGGGCCGCGATCCAGCCGGCCGCGTCGGCGGGCTGATCCTGCCGCCAGGCCCGGAGCGATCCCCGGGGGCAGCCTGATCTTCCATGGGTCTAGCTGAGACCCTGGCTTGTCTGGTGCATCGTTGAGTCGAAGCCCTGGCGACCATCACGCACCGTAGTCCGACCGCGTTCCGAGATCGGCGGGATCCGGTCCGAACGGTCTGCGCGCACCCGTCTGACCAGTTCAGATGGGGCTTCCTGCCGGCCCCAGCGTCGGCACCTCGATGGTACGCAGTCGGTCCCCGAGGACGAGATGGCGTCGTACGCCTCGGGGTCCGACGAGGCGGTAGAGGAGCTCGCGGACGTCCGCACGGTTCCGTCGCATGTGCGCCGCATCGACGTCGAGAAGCTCGTCCGAGAGCTGCTCGGGGCGGGCCACGAGCATCTGGCTCCAGAACTTCCGGCTCCCCTCTCGCGACGGCTTCCCCATCACGAGGCCCCCGACCAGCGGTCCCACGACGGGAAACCCCATCACGCGGAGGGGGAGCGGAGCATCGCGGACCACGCCCGGCGGCACGCCCGCGATGACGAGTCTTCCAACCCGATGCGGCTCGGCGAGCGCGAAGACCGCGGCCCAATAGCCTCGGATCGAGTTCGCCCGGACGTCGGTCGACTCCAGCTCGAGGGCGTCGAGCATGTCGGCGAGGAAGGACCGCACATGTGCTTGCAGGTCGACGCCCCGGTACGAGAAGGCATCTGCGAGGCCGTGACCAGGGCGGTCGACGGCGAGCACGCGATGGGTCTTGGCCAACATGGCCAAGATCGGCACCCATTCGAACGCACCGTCCCCACCCCCGTGCACGAGGAGCAGCGGGGGCCGTCGCCGAGCTGGAGCACCTGGGTCTCGCCGCCGGACCACCGGATCCGTCGTACCCGGGTATCAGGTGCGTAGCGCTCGAGCAGGAGCTCCTGTGCCGCGACCAGTTCGAGGTCTCGTCCGGCCGTCATGACATCCCCTGCAGGATCGACCCCGCTCCGATGACAAGCAGACTCGGGTCTAAGGCATCAGCCGACACTATCCGACACGGGCTTTCCCTTGTCGGCTAGCTCGCGTCTGTGGTCACGATCTGGTTACGGACCAACGCCAATCGACCGTCACGCGCCGTCATCCTCCCCTCTCGGTTTCTCGGATCCCCGCACGGTTCGGGAGCGCCCATCACCATCTGAGGCGGCCCATCACAGGGTTGGTCGGAGTTCGGTTCTCCCCTCTCGCACGTGGTGGACACCGGCTCAGAGGAGCCGGGCCTCCATCACCTAGATCCAAGGGGCACGGTCATACGCAGGACGGCATGGCGGTCTTCGAGGAGGAGATCCAAGGTTCGTCGGTACCGCCCGCTCACCCGACGAGATCGACTCCGTGCTGTCGACGATCCTGTTCACGGACATCGTCGGACGCCGGGGAGCACGAGCTGAAGGGCGTACCCGGTCGATGGCGCCTGTACGTCGCGCCCGAACGGGAGTCCCTCGCGCGCTTCCTTCCCGGCGATCACACTCTGGTGACCCGGGTCGGTCCTCAACCGGTCCCGCCGGCGCCACACCTACCGCGTCCCGGTGGCACACTTCAACCGATGATTCCCGACGTCCGCTACGCACGAAGCGGGACCGTGGCGATCGCCTACCAGGTGGTGGGTGACGGCCCGAGCACGGTCGTCTACTCCCCCCACCTGTGCACGATCGACGGGCTCTGGCGTGCCCCACACGCTCGAGCCTTCCTGCAGGCGCTCGCCGCGGAGGTCAGGCTCATCGTGTTCAACCCGCGTGGCACCGGTCTGTCGGATCGGCCCCGTGGTGTGACCTTGGAGTCCCGGCTGGACGACATCAACGCCGTCCTCCAAGCGACCCGCTCGGAGCGGGTCACGCTCTTCGGCGTGAGCGAGAGCGCCAACTCGTGCGCGCTGTTCGCCTCCACGTTCCCCGAGCGGTGCAACGGACTCGTCCTGTTCAATCCATACGTCACGGGAGCCACCGACCGCGAGGAAGGCGACGCGTGGATCTCGGATATGCGCGAGCACTGGGGCGAGCGGGCGTGGATGACGGAGTTCGCCGCTTCCATCAACCCCGGGTACGTCGACGACCCCGACCTGCTGGAGTGGTTCATCTGGATGCAGCGGGCGGCGGCGAGCCCCGCGACGGCGGCCGAGTTCGCCAGGATGCAGGTGGACACGAACATGGCCGACGTGCTCCCAACGATCCGCGTGCCCACCACGATCGCCTATCGCGACTCCGCGGACGAGGGTGCGCTCGCGTTCGCACGGCCGATCCTCGATGTCGAAACGGTCCGACTGTCCGGGGACGCAGCGGACCCCTACACCGGGGGCGACGAGCTCGTTGGAACCATCCTGAGGAGAACCCGCGGAGAACCTGACCTGCCCATCCCTGAGACGGTCCTCGCGACACTGCTGTTCACAGACCTCACGGATTCCACCGCGATGGCGACGAGGATGGGCGACGGCGCCTGGAAGGATCTGCTGGCGCTGCACTACGCCGACGTCCGTAGAGAGTTGACACGGTATCGAGGGGTCGAGGTGGATACCGCGGGTGACGGATTCTTCTGCAGGTTCGACGGTCCGGCCAAGGCGATCGCCTGCGCTCGGGCGATCATCGAGGGGGGTCGAGCTCGGGGCATCGAGGTCCGCGCCGGTGTCCACACCGGCGAATGCCAGCTCGTCGGCGAGAAGCCGGCCGGCATCGCCGTCCACATCGGTGCGCGCGTGCTCGGCGCCGCCGATCCAGGCGAGGTGTTGGTCACGAGCACGGTCCGGGACCTCGTGGCTGGCTCCGGGTTCACGTTCGACGACCGCGGTGAGCACGAGCTGAAGGGCATCGCAGGTCGCTGGACGCTCTACGCCGTCACGTCATGAGCCGGTCGCGGCTCTCGGCGATGGTGGATCTCAGCGCGCCGCCTTCTTGACCAACGCGACGATCTTCTTCTCCTCGGCGGCGGTCAGCTCCTTCAGGGCGAAGGAGGTCGGCCACATCGCGCCGGCGTCGAGGTTCGCCTGGTCGGTGAAGCCGAACGTCGCGTACCGGGCATCGAACTTCTCCGCGCTCTGGAAGAAGCAGACGATCTTGCCGTCCCTCGCGTACGCGGGCATCCCGTACCAGGTCTTCGGCGTGAGGGCCGGCGCCGTGGCCGTGACGATCGCGTGGATCCGCGTGGCCATCGCGCGATCCGACCCCCGCATCTCGGCGATCTTGGCCAGCAGCGCCTGCTCCCCGTCCGCCTTGCGCGCCTCCGCCTTCAGCTCCTTGGCGCGCTCCCTCATCGCGGCACGTTCCTCGGCCGTGAAACCCTTGGACGTCGAGCTCGTGTGCTTCGTCGATCTCTGGGTGATCTTCTCCGCCGGTTCGCTGCCAGCCATCTGGCGACACCTCCTGGGAACGGTTCCGCATCATGCCACGTCGCGCCTCTCGGGCCCCCTCACGACCGTCCGGGTGCGGACGACCGCATAGGATGCGCAGATGCGCTGTCCGGCCTGCGGTGAGGAGAACCCAGAGCGCGCGAAGTTCTGCTTGAACTGCGCGACACCGCTGACCGCCGCCGAGCCCGGGGGCGAGTCGCGCAAGGCCTGGCGCGAGGAGCACGCCTGAGCCGCCGACTGCCGCGCGATCCGCCCCTCGGCTAGGGTCCCGCGATGGACTTCAGATCCCGCGTGAAGCGCGCCTGGGAACCGGTGCTGTCGATCGGCGAGTACGAGGGCGAACCGGAGATCGCGCGAGGTGGACGGCGTGTCTTCGTCGTGTCCTTCGTGATCGCCACCGTGCTCTCGATCCCGATCGCTGCCGCCGACATCGCGTCCGGCTACCCGTGGGTGGGGGGCATGAACCTGGTGGTGGAGGTCTTCACCCTCGCCATGCTGTTCGTGGTGCATCTCCGGCCGCGCTGGTTCGCCCCGCTCGTCTCAGCGATGTTCGTGGTGATCTGGGCGTCCACCCTCGTCGAGATCGCGCTGTTCGGGGGGTTGCTCCCGTCAGGGCTCGTGGTGATCTTCGGGCTCCCGATCACGCTCGTGGTCCTGATGGCGGTCTCCCTGCGCGCGGCCCTGTGGTGGTTCGGCGTCTTCGTGGTCTCGGTCGTGTACGCCGCCCTGATCCCACGGTGGGTCGATCCGATCTACGAGCTCGCCGACCCCAAGGGTGACCTGATCACGAACCTGATCATGGCGGGCCTCATCACGATCGCGATCGTCGCGTACTTCGTCCGGCAACGCGACCGGTTCCAGCGTCGGTCGGACGACCTGCTGCACGCGATCTTGCCTGACGACATCGTCCCTCGGATGAAGGAGGGCGCCACGATCGCCGACGACATCGCGTCCGCGTCGGTGCTGTTCGCCGACGTGGTCGACTTCACGCCGATGTCCGCGGCGATGACGCCGGGTCAGCTCGTCGGGCTCCTGGACGACGTCTTCACGTGCTTCGACGCGTTCGTCGAGGAGCTCGGCCTGGAGAAGATCAAGACGGTCGGGGACGCGTACATGGCGGCCGCCGGGGTGCCCCGGCCCCGAGACGACCACGCGCACGCGATCGCCGAGCTCGCGCTCAAGATCCGGGACCACGAGGCGACGAACCCGGTCGACGGCCGGCGGCTCGCCTTCCGGATCGGGGTCGCCTCCGGGCCGGTGACGGCCGGCGTCATCGGCACCCGCACGTTCGCCTACGACCTGTGGGGAGACACCGTGAACACCGCGAGCCGGATGGAGTCCTCGGGCGTGCCCGGCCAGATCCAGGTGACGGGGGCGACCTACGAGCTGATCAGGGACGAGTACGACTGCGAGCCGCGCGGTCCGGTCGAGGTGAAGGGGAAGAGCACGATGGAGACGTATCTGCTGGTGTCGCCTCGCGCTGTTCGATGATTGAGCGAGACGACAGCAACCTGTCGTCGCTCGGGGTCAACTCCGGCCCCCGTCCGTCCGGGCCGCCCGACGAGGGCCTATCTGCATCCCCCCATCCGCCCCTGGTCGATGCCATGCCGGCACGGTAGGCAGTGGGCGGAGGTGGCGACATGACCTTGCGAGCGCAGACCGGCTTCCTGCACGACGAGACACCGTTCCTGCGGATCGGGCACGGTCCGCCCCTCGTCACGGTGGCGGGGCTGACCCCTCGTCACGAGGTTCCCACCGGCTGGGACCGGAAGATGACGCTGGGCTACGCGCGACCGCTCGCACGTCACTTCACGGTCTACGCGGTGAACCGCAAGCGGGGGCTGCGGCTCGGCGAGTCGATGTCGGACATCGCCGGTCACCTCGCGAACGCGATCGAACACGACCTGGGTGAACCGGTCTTCCTGGCGGGCATGAGCACCGGCGGCTCCGTCGTGCAGCAGCTGGCGGTCGACCGCCCGGATCTGGTCCGGCGCCTCGCGGTGATCGCCTCCGCCTACCGCCTCGGACCACGGGGTAGGGCGATGCAGGCGGAGATGGCGGCGCTGATCCGGGCCGGCCGCACGCAGGACACGTGGGCGAGCATGATGACCTCGCTGCTGCCGGCCCCGCTCCGCGGCCCCGCGCGTCCGCTCGCCCGGATCGTGACCGCGCCGATGGTCCCCGACGATCCGACGGACCTGCTCGTCACGCTGGAAGCCGAGGATGCCTTCGACGTCTTCGTCGACCTACCGCTGATCACCGCGCCGACCCTCGTGATCGGCGGCACGAAGGACCCCTTCTATCCGCGAGAGCTCTTCGAGGAGACGGCCGCCCGGGTCGCGGACGGTCGAGCCCACGTCGTCGAGGGGTGGGGACACCTCCGCGCAGGCGCATCCGCGGCCACGTGGAACCTCACCCTCGGGTTCATGCTCGGCGAACGCGCGTCCGGGTGAAGCCCACGGTGTGGAAGGTCCTCGCGGTCGCGGCGTGGCTCGTCGCCCTCGCCGCCGCCGGCGCCTCGGCGTTCACGGCCTCCGTCGACGCGACGAACGGGACCCTGTGCGACCCCGTGCCCTGCGAAGGGAAGGTCGGGCGTGTGCTCGCCTTGCTCGTGGTGGGGCTCGCTCTGATCGCCCTGGGGACGTGGCTGGTCTCGAGGTCCCGCCGGGAACGTCCCGGCTGAGATGCGCCCGTCCTTCCTTCGTCGTGCTCGCGGATCATTCGATCAGGGGCGGCGGGGAACCGGGCGCGCGGTCGTCCCGATGGCCGCCGCGCTCCGCGCCCACACCGGCCACCACGACCAGGACGATCCCGATCGTCTGCAGCGGGCTGGGCACCTGCGACAGCACGGCGAGGCCCACGAGCAGCCCGAGCGCCGGTTCGAGGGCCATCAGGGTCCCGAAGGCGCCGGTGGTCAGTCTCCGAAGCGAGAGGAGTTCGAGGGACATGGGCAGGACCGGCATGAGGATCGCGAGGCCGACCGCCGCCACCACGACCTGCCCACCGAGGTGCCCCGCCGCTTGCGGGATCCCCACGATCGCGGCCGTCATGGCCGCGATCGGGATCGTGAGGGAAAGTCCGCGCAGCCCCGCGAGCCGATCGCCGACCCGCTGGGTCAGCACGATGTACGTCGCCCAGCCGCACCCGGCGACCACCGCGAGGATCACCCCGACGGGATCGATCGCGCCCGACCACGGCTCGGTCACCAGGACGACACCGGCGAGCGCCATCGCCGGCCAGATCAGTCGCCGCGCGTTCGGGCGGTGGAACACCGCCACGCCCAGCGGCCCGAGGAACTCGATCGCCACCGCCGTGCCCAAGGGGATGCGTTCGATCGCCGACAGGAACGCGACGGTGACCACTCCCGTCGCGACCCCGAGCGCCACGACGGAACCGAGGTCGGAGCGCGTCAGGCCGCGGACGCGAGGCCGGCTGATCGCCACGAACATGACCGCCCCGGCCGTGAGGCGCAGCCACGCGGTGCCGGCCGGTCCGACCGTCACGAACAGGTGCGTCGAGAGCGCGGACCCCACCTGGACCGAGAGCATCGCGACCACCGCGAGCGTCCAGGCCGGGACGCGATCGGTGAGCCCGCGTGCACCGGACGACGGGGCCGGCTCAGCGACCACGCCACTCGCCGCGCAGCGACGGCCGGCGGCGCGACCGCGTGGTGGGACGAACGGGACCCGTCGACATGCGATCCCTCCGTGCTCAGGCGGGGGCCACGGTGCTCCCGCCCGACGCATCGACGTCGACCTCGGCCGTGCCCGTGAACCGGACGTTCGACGCTCCCGAGGCGTCCACCCGCAGGTCGTCCGTGACTTCCACCTCGGCAGTGGACGCCCCGGAGACGTCCAACGTCGCCGAGCCGACCTTCAGGCCGAACGCGGCGAGGCTGCTCGCCCCGCTGATATCCGCCTCCAAGACGGATGCCGCGCCGCCCACCTCCACGCGCGACGCCCCGCTCACCTCAACGTCGAGCCGCTCCAGGTCCACCGTGGTCGCCTCTATCGTGCTGGCACCCGAGGCCTCGGTCTCCAGGTCGCCGGCGGCCTCACCCGCGATCTCGACCGTGCTCGCCCCCGACGTACGGACGCCGCGCAACGACGGGAGCGACACCTCAGCTCGCATCGTTGCGTCCTGCACCGAACCATCGATCTCCACCACGAGGGTGGCGCCCTCCTGCCGGACCCGCAGTCGGTCGACGAGGTTGTCGTCGATCGTGACCTCGGCCTGCGGTTCGGACGTCCCGACCGTGATCCTCACCCAGAAAGCGGAGCCGACCTCGACGCGGTCGACCTCGCCGTCGAGCGTGACGGGCTGCGTCGAGAGGTTCCCCGACCCTCGCTCGCCGACCACGTCGCACGCCGCCAGCGATGACGCGAGGATCAGGAGGCACCCGAGGACGAGCGGTCTTCCGGAGCGCATGGCAACGCCTCCTCTCTGCCCGAGCCTAGTGCGCGCGGACCCGAGGATGCCACGGCATCTCCGGCGTCGAAACATGTGCGGAGCACTTCGCGACCGGAGGCGAGCCGGGGGCCAGGTCCTCCCGATGGCCCCCGCGCTCCGCCCCGATCCCGGCCACGACGACCAGCACGATCCCGAGCGCCGGCTCGAGCGCCATCAGGGTCCCGAACGCGCCCATCGTGAGGCGCCGGAGCGCAAGCAGCTCGAGCGCGGCGATCGGGATCGTGAGGGACAGCCCCTGCAGCCCGCCGAACCGGTCGCCGACAACGCTGGGTCAGCACGATGTAGGTGGCCCAGAAGCATCCCGCCGACGCCGCGAGGGCGACGCCGAGCGCATCGACCGCGCCCGTCCACGGCTCCGAGCAGAACCACGCCGGCGAACGCCAACGCGGGCCAGATCAGGCGCCGGGCCTCCCGTCCGTGGAAACGCCGCCACCCCGAGCGGCCCGAGGAACTCGATCGCCACGAAGACGAGCGCCCCCGGCCGTGAGTCGGAGCCACGCGGTGCCGGCGGGTCCGACCGAGTCGAACAGACGGGTCGACAGCGCCGAGCCGACCTGGACCGAGACCATCGCGACCAACGCGAGCGTCCATGCCGGACCCGGTTGGACGAGCCGCGGTGATCGTGCGTCGGAACAGATCTAGCGGTCACGCCACTCGCTCAGTCACATCAGGAGTGGAGCCGGCCGCCTGCGAGTCCGGCGGCGGCGAGCGCGTCATGCAACCGCTGCTCGAAGACCTCCAGAGCGCCGCCGCACGCGTCCAGATCGGCGGGCGACAGGAGAGGGACCACGCCCGCGTCGGTCAGGGCGACGACGCACGGGAGGGCGTCGCCCGTGGCGGCCGCGAGCTCGGGGTCCCGCTCGTCACGGTGGACGGCCCGGATCGGGAGCCTGCGGCGGAGCTCCTTCCAGCCGCGACGGCCGGTCACGGCCACGGAGCCGTGCGTGATGTCGCACAGGGCGCAGTGGGTCGCCCCCACCGCCTTCCCGAGCACGTAGGCCAGCTCGCCTCGGAGCCCGCCGTCCGCGTCGTACACCCCCACGATCTCGCGCAGCTCCACCATCCCACGATCGTCCCAGGTCCGTCCGATACGGGGCGCTCAGGGCTCGTCGACGCGGACCAGGATCTCGTCCAGCGGTTTCTTCCGAAGGACCGGCACGGTGGCGTCGTCCGCCGGATACCCCACGGGGATCACCACGAACGGCCGCTCGTTCGACGGGCGCTGGCACACTGCGTTCAGGAACCGCATCGGGCTCGGCGTATGGGTGAGGGTCGCCAGGCCGGCCAGGTGGAGCGACGCCAGCAGGAGGCCGGTCGCGATGCCCACGGACTCCTTGACGTAGTAGGGCTTCGGCTCCGACTCGCTGGCATGGACCTCGAACACGACGATCACCACGGGGGCGTCGGTGAGGTGGGGCTTGATCGCGTCGGTGCCGAGGGGTGCGACCGCGTCGAGCCACTCCTCGGGGCCCGTTCCGTAGAACGCACGCTCCTCCTGCTCGGCGCCGTCGCGGATCGCCGCCTTCACCGCCGGATCGGTGATCACGACGAACCGCCACGGCTGGACGTTGGCGCCGCTCGGGGCCGAGCCGGCCGTTTCGATCGCGAGCCGGATCACATCGTCGGGAACAGGGCGACTCGAGAACCGGCGGATGGAGCGCCGCGTCGCCATCGCGTCGCGGAAGGAGCGCGCCGCCGCCACCGGATCGACGACCGGCTCCCTGGGGGGAAGCGGGACCTCCACGTGGCGAGGATCGCAGGGCATCTGTTCAGGATGCCACGCGGAGGTCGACCTTCAGCGGTTCGCACCGCACGCTGAGGACGGCGGAGCCCCCGCGCGGGCGGGGGCTCCGTACCACCTCCCGGACCATCGACATCGCCGGGCGTCTCGAGCGTCACGATCCACCTGGCGGTGCCCACGTGGAACGCTGTCGGATCCGGGACGCTGACCCGGTACGTCCTCAGGCCCACGCCCAACGTCGGCCTACAGCACAGCCCTCGGCACCACGCCGGATAGAAGCTGGATGCCGTCAGCTCGAGGGCGGCACCTCGACGACACGACCGTCCTGAGCGCCGAAGTCCCAGACATCGATCTCGGGCGGCTCGATCCCGAGCGACGTGAGCGCGGTGCAGATCTGGCTCCGGTGATCGGTCCCGTGGTGCAGCACCTGCGCAAGCCGGATCCCCAGCGGAGCCCGGGTCGAGGACCCGTCGTCCCGGTGCCTCGTTAGGACGGTGTCGGGATCCAAGTCTCCTCCCACGAGCCCCGCCCAGCCGGCACCCTGGGCCTCCATCGCGGCCCGGAGCTCCGCCAGATCCATGCCCTCGTCGTCGATCGGACGGATCCGCCCTCCGCTCGTGACGGACAGGTACGACGAGTCGGCGCCGACAAGGTGGCGCATCGTGTCGAGGATCGGCCCGAACGTCCCGGGCGCCACCGTCGCGAGCTGCTCGGGGCTCAGCGCGAGGCACGCATCGATCAGGCGCAGCGTCGCCCACACGTGGTGCCCGAACGCGTCCTCGAGCGGGGATCGGCTCACGCGGGGACCGTAGCAGAGCCCTCCTCGAGGAGCCGTTCCTCGAGGAGCTCCGACGATCGGCCACGCCCCGTCGGTCGTGTTCGAGATCACCGTGGTGGTGACGTTCGAGGCGGGGTCGTGCGCGGTGCGGAACGAGACGCCGGCGTCGGACCCCTCGAGGATCACGACCTCACGCGACGGGTGGAGCCAGAACCCCAGGCCGTAGCGGCTGGCATCGCGCGCATCGACCCCACGAGGACGGACCATCTCCGCGACCCAGGGCTCCGGCACGATCCGCCCACCGAAGAACGCCCGCCAGAGCGCCGCGACGTCGGCGGCCGTCGAGTAGATGCCCCCGTCCCCGCTGCCGCGGACCGGCAGGTGCAGCACGTTCGTCCTGAGACCGTCGACCCCGAGATACCCGAGCGCGGCGTCACCGGGGAGCTCGTCCGATCGAAGGAACGCCGTGTCGCGCATGCCGGCGGGCTCGCACACGCGCTCCCGCACGAGGTCGTGGAACGCGACCCCGCTCCGACGTTCGGCGATCAGCGCGAGCACGACGAACCCACCGTTGCAGTAGGAGAACCGTTCCCCCGGTGGGAACGCCGTGGGATGGCCCTCGAGCACCGCCAGGTAGTCCTCGGTCGTCGCGAGCCGATGCACGGGCACCGTCATCGTGTAGTCGTTGCCGTCCTCGAGCTGACTCTCGTCCAGGTAGTCGCCGATGCCCGAGCGGTGCGACAGGAGCTGCTCGATCGTGACGGCGTCGTCGATCAGCGGCAGGTCGCTCCCGAGCACGGAACGCGCCGAGGTCTCGAGCGTCAGCGACCCGTCCACGATCAGGCTGACGATCGCGAGCGCCGTGAGGCCCTTCGTCCCGCTCGCCAGCCCGAACCGGGTATCGGTGCGGTTCGCGATCTGGTGCCCGCGGTCGGCGAACCCGTAGGCCCTTGCGAGCTCAGGGCCACCCGGGGCGTCGACGCGCACGACACCTGAGAACCGGGTCTGTTCCGCCAGCGCCTCGACGGCCTCCGTCGGTGCCGCCATCGGCGAGCGGGCCCTACAGCTGGCCCTTCCCCCACGGCCCGGTGATCGCGAGCATGATGCCCGGGCGCTGGATCGACACGAACAGCGTCTGCCCGTCGGGCGAGTACGCGGGCCCTGAGAACTCCGAGCCACCACCGTCGAGGATGTTCTCGGCGAAGTCGAACACCCCGCCATCTGGCGTGAGACCGCGGAGGTAGTTGCGCGGGTATCCGTCCTCGCAGATCAGCACGCCGCCCCGTGGACTCACCGCGAGGTTGTCGGGCGTGTCGAGCGTCGCGCGGTTCTTCGGCTCGTACAGCAGCCGCAGCTTCCCGGTGGACGGCGTGAACCGCCACACCTGCCCGTGGTTGTTCCTGCCGCCGTAGGCGCTCGCGAACGTGACCGCGCCGTTGCGGAAGTCCTCGCCCTCGAGGTAGTCGAACGTCGCGGCGCCGAGCGCGAGGCCCTGGCGCACCACCCGCGCCGCCGGGCCGCCGCCCTCGAGGTCAGGGTCGGGGTCGGGGATCGTGATCCAGGTGACCGGCAGATCGACGCCGACGGTCTGCCCCTTCCGGGTGTCGTATCCCGGGACACCGCGGATCGCCAACATCTGGAGCGTCCCACCCGCAGCCAGGTCGTTTCGATCGAACGGGACGAAACGGTAGAAGCCCGCGGGCGTGTCGTCCTCGGTCATGTACACGATGCCGGTCTTCGGGTCGGTGACCGCGGCCTCGTGCACGAAGCGCCCCATCGCCGTGAGCGGCACGGGCACGATCTGGTCTCCGGCATCGGAGGGGATCTCGAACACGTAGCCATGCTTCTCGTCGAGCGCCGCGGCGCCCGTGAACCCGGTCCCCTCCTCGCACGTGAGCCAGGTCCCGCGCGGCGTGGCGCCGCCGGAGCACGGCCACAGGAGCCCGCTGGCGACGAGCTGCTTGCTCACCGACCGCATCGTCGACGGATCGATGTCGTAGATCGCGACGCTGCCCGCGACACCCTCGTCGTACGCCTTGCCGAGATCACCCAGCGCGGTGCCCGAGCCGAGCTCGTGGTTGCGCACCGTGCGCCACAGCCGCCGGTCGGTCGGATGCGGGAAGAACGCCTGGCCGTCGGGCGCTCCCGGCTGCCCGTCGGCGAGCCCCGGAAACGTGTCGCCGGTCTGATCGACGACCGTGCAGGTGAACCCGGCAGGCAGCGAGATCAACCCGTTCGGAGCCGGGAAGAGTGGACCGTAGCCAGGTGCTGCCGCCCCTGCGCGGCGCGTCAGCGCCGACGGCGCCACCAGCGCCGCACCGGCCAGCACGGCCCCTCCACGGAGCAGCGTCCTCCGATCGATCGCCTCCATGCCCTGATCCTCCCGATGTCGTCATGTGGCGCCCCCGCCGCCATCGCCGGAGGCATGAACCCGAGGAACGCTACGGGGTGGGGGCGCGTTCGGTCAATCCGTCGAAGGTCGGCGCGGTGGGTTCGGTGTCAGGGCGCCCACGACGTCGGGAGGGCCGCACCGTCGCCTGCGTCGAACACCCGGAACGCGTCCGAGCCGTCGGCTCGCATCACGAACATGGACAACCCGGACCACATCCGTTCCATCCCTCGGTTGCGCTCTTGCTGCGCGTCCATCGCCTCTCGGTCGCTCGCGAACGCGATCCAGTCCCCGTCGGGAGACCAGACCGGGAGGATGTCGATCCCCTCCCATCCGGTGAGCCGGCGGACGTTCTCGCCGTCCGCCTCCATGACGAAGACGTCCTGGTCGTACTCCCCGCCTTCGGCGAACGCGATGCTCGCGCCGTCGGGTGACCAGGAGGCATTGTGCTCCCCCACCCCGTCATCGGTGAGCTGCACGAGGTCCGAGCCGTCGGGACGCATCGTGTAGATATCGAACCGCTCGGGCGCCCCTGTGGGGAACCCGATGGCGAGAAGGCGCTCCCCGTCGGGCGACCACGACACGGACTCCCAGGTGCCATCGAGCACCGTCGGCTCGGCCCGACCGCGCGCATCGACGATCACGATCGTGCGGCCCTGTCCGGGCGCCCTCGCTGCGACGGCGAGACGTGCCCCATCGGGTGCCCACGAGAGGTTCAGCACGTCCGGACCGACGAGGCCCGTGTCCGCCGTTCCGTAGACGGTGACAGGATCGCTCCCGTCGGGGCCCGAGACCACAACCGAGGACCGGGGCGACGAGCCTGGCTGTCCGATGATCGTGGCGAGCCGAGATCCGCCCGGCGACCACGCAGCCCACAGCACCGGCCCCTCACCCACCTCCACGGGGTTCCCGCCGGCCAGGTCGAACGTGAACAGGGTCCGGTCGGCGGAGCCCTGGGAGCCGAGGAAGGCGATCTGCCCTGTCATCGTTCCTCCCATCACGACACGGTTGGAGCCCCCCGCCCTCAGCTCCCAGGCGACCGCGAGGATCGCGACCGTGATCACCGCTGCCACCGCCAGCGCCTGCACGCGTCGGGAGCGTTCACGTCGTGTCGCGGCGACGTGGACCCGGTCGAGCCACGGAGTGGCGTCGACGTCCATCGAGCCGGCGGCTCGCTCGAAGCGATCGCGGAGTTTCGGGTCTGCGTTCACGATGGATCCTCCTCGGCCACGATGGCCAGGTCCTTGCGGAGCGCCTGGCGCCCACGCATCAGATGCACCCGGACCGTGTTCGGTGACATGCCCAGCACCGCCGCCGCGTCCGCCGAGGCCATGTCCACATAGTCGACGAGGACGACGCAGGCCCGCTGGCGTGGTGACAGCGTCCCGAGCGCTTCCAGCATCGAGAGCCAGTCGTCGGACGGGTTCGTCGCGCTCCCGCGTCCCGGTACGTCGGGTCCCCGGAGCCCGTACAAGAAGACGCGGCCGTGCTTGCGAAGATGCGACCGCGCCAGGTTGATCGCCACCTTGTAGACGAAGTTCCTCGCATGATCGGCGGAGCCCATACCGGGCCACCGCTGGAGCAGCTGGACGAAGGCCTCCTGCGCGAGCTCCTGGCCGACCCCGGCATCCCTCGTCACGAACGCGGCCGCCCGCGCCACCTTCGGGAAGTGATCGAGGAAGAACGGATCGAAGTCCGTCACCGTTCGACCGGCGCCTCGTCGAGATCCACCTCGAGCTCCATGGCCTTCCTACGCGCGAGCGGCCCCGATCGTTTACGCGTGAACCGTACGCCGCTGAGGTCACGACAGGGAGGTGGTGAGCCATCCTCCTGCGCACGCCACGGTCGGCGGAGCTCCTGCCCGTGGGGTCCTCGCGCTCGCGATGGTTGAAGGACGCCGGTTCGTCGGTCATCCGATCTTCCTCGCCGGCGTCGGGTTCGCGGTGGCCGGGGGTCTGGTCTTCGTCCGGGCGGTCCTGGCGCGCCCGTGGGCAACCTGGGGAGATGACGGGTGGATGGTCGCCGTGGGGTTCATGGTCCTGGGGATCTTGACGATGGTGTGCGCGGATCAGCACCGCACGCCGCGACCGACGCGACGCGACGCGGGAGCAGCATGCGTCGCTCCCCATGAGCGCCGCGCTCAGGACCGGCGGGTTCCTCACCGCCTTGTCGTGGCCGATGGCGGCCACAGCGGTCGTGCTCGTGACGATCGTCGCCATCGGGACGTGGCGGGGGCCCTCCCTCGATGGCTCGGAGGCCGTCCAACTGGTCGAGCGCATCTGCCAGGTCGCGACGTTCGGCGCCCTTGGGATCGCGGTCGCGACGTGGATTCCGAACCCCCTCGCGGCCCCCATCCTCGCCTGGGCGATGCTCTTCATCGCACCCGGTGGAGACCGCCGGGCCCTGGCACAGCCTCACGCTCTTCGCCGGGCTCCAGACGGCCGAGCTCGCGCTATGGCACCTCGCCTACGTGCTCGGCCTTACGGCATGCGTCGTGATCGTGGCGCTCGTAAAGCTCATGCCCGCCGCGATCGCTCTTCGCCCCGTCGGTCGTTTCCGTCTCCGTCGTTCTCGACCTCCGGCGCCGTCCTGCTGGCGCGCGCCTGCCCGAGCGAGACCGTGTGTCTGCTCTGAGGCGGCCGGGGGCCTGGAGATACGCCGCCGGATTTTTCAGATCCCGACCCGATCCCTTCCCGGTCACCGCCGCGGCGATCGCCACGTTCGTGGTCGCGATGCGGCACGGACAGAGCGCGGCGCTCCCGCTCCAGGTGGTCGCCATCGCACTCGCGAGCGGGGTCGGCTTCGCGCTCGACGACCCCGCCGCCGAACTCATGCGGCCTCGCCGACGTCGATGATGCGACGGCGCCTGATGCGCGTCGGGTCGCTCCTCCCGCCGATGGTCGTGGTGTGGTTGGTCCTCCTCGCCTGGCAGGGAACGACGGGGCCGGAGGAGACGTGGGCAGTGACCGCCCTGTACACGGGCCTGACCGGCCTGGGACTCGGGATCGCCGGGGTCGCCGCCCGGCGCTCGCCGCACGGTCATGGGGGATTCGCCGTCGCGCCGGGTCTTGTTCATCGCGATTCGTCGGGTCGACGATCGTCACGCCGAGGTTCCGCCCCTTGCCGCTGGGCGACGTTCCTGGGGGGTGGACCCACATCTACCTGCGGTGGACGGCGGCCGCCCTGGTAAGTCTGGCCGTCTTCCTGTGGTCCTCGCGGGACCCCGCCGGACGACGCGACCGAGCGAGGGGGGCCTCACCGCAGATGACGATCGCGACCGCGAGCCCGATCGCGATGACGAGCCACCGGAAGCGCTCCGGGTCTAGGCGTGAGGCGAGCCGCCCGCCGATCGCCGCGCCTGCGATCGCCCCGACGGCCATCACCAATGCGGCCGCCCACACGACCTTCCCCGAGAACACGAAGAACACCGCCGCGGTGACGTTCGTCGTGAACGACAGGCCCTGCTTGACCACGTTCAGACGAGGAAGCGGGTCGGCGAGCATCACGCCCAGCACCGCCAGGAAGATCACGCTGTTGCCCGCCCCGAAGTACCCGCCGTAGATCGCCGCGACGAAGATCGGCGCGGGCGCCCACCACGGGTCGGCGCCCGGATCGGCCGCACCCTGATGCGCCGCGCGCCCGCGCAGCCACCGCTGCAACCTGGGCTGGATGATCAGGAGCCCCACCGCGAACAGGATCAGCCAGGGCACCAGGTCCACGAAGACCTCCTCGGAGGTGGCCACCAGGAGCAGTCCGCCTGCGAGCCCGCCAAGCGCGGCCGCCGGGAGCATCCGGACGAGCCGCTGCCGCTGCCCGGCCAGGTCGCGCCGCTGTGCCACGGTGCCGCTGAGGAACCCGGGCGACAGCGCCACCGTGTTCGTGAGGTTCGCATCGACGGCGGGGATGCCGATCGCGGTCAGCGCCGGGAACGACACCAGCGTGCCCCCACCTGCGACGGCGTTGAGGAACCCGGCGACCACCCCGGCGCCGGCCACGAACGCGAGCTCGAGGGGCGACAGGGTCATGGCCGTTCGGTCGGCGCGATCACGCGGGAAGTGTCGCACCCTGCCGCCCGGGTGAGGCGCGAGGCTGCTGCCTCAGCGGGAGCCGTCGGTCACGACCGGGCGACCACGAGGCAGAGGCCGGCGAGCAGAGCGGTGAACGGCGCCCACCCGAAGCGCTCCCAGCGACTGGGGGACGCGGCGTTCATCACCGCCCCGACCGTCAGGAGCGCCACGAGCGCCCACGTTCCCCACCGTGCGACGGGCCCAGAGATCGGTCCGATCCCCACGCGGCCGAGCACGATGCCCGCCGCGATCAGCCACAGGACCGCGGCGATCGCGCTCGCCCTCCTCAGGCTCGTCGGGAGCCGCCCCTCATGACGTCCACCCCACGACGCGGAGCCGAGCGGTGCGCCCAGCGCGATCGCCGCCTGGAACGCGGAGATGCACACGAGTCCCACCGCCGCGAGGATCGCCGCAGCCTCGGGGCCGGTGAGGTCCTCAGCGATCATCGGGGCTCACGCTACCTGTCCCGGTAGCCGGTCACGGACGAGGCGCTATGACGTGGGCGGCTTCGCGTACTCCTCGACGTCCTCGCCGAAGTCCACCATCACGACCGCCTCGTCACCGACCACCCACGCGTCGTGACCGGGCTCGATCAGGACCACATCGCCCGCACTGACGGTCATCTCGTTGCCGTCCTCGTCCTGAACGCCAAGGCTTCCCGACATGATCAGCCCCGCATGACGCAGCATGCACCGGTCGGTCTGCGCGATCGGCTTAACGTCGTTCGACCAACGCCACCCGGGCTGGAACACCGAGCGCCCGAACGTCGACGAGCCGAACCTGACCGTATCGAGCCCCCCGTTCGGGATCTCCCGATGCTCGTCGGGCGCATCGAAGCTCCGCACCTCAATCTTCGCCATGACTCCCCCTTCCATCCTTGCGGGCCTCCCGTGGACCGCTGTATGTCGTGCCGTCACGACCGTTCCACGGCCGTCATGCGTGCAGGCGGTAGAACCGCCAGAGGTCGGCCTCGATCGGCAGGATCTCGACCCGACCGAACCCTGCCTCGCGTGCGTACCCCTCGAACACCTCCGGCCGCATGACCGTTCCCGTCCCGACCGAGTCGGGATGTGACATCCCGTCCGGCAGGCACACGAGCGTGCTGAAGCCGTACATCAGCCGCTCGAGGTCGTCGCCGGGTGCCGTGAACCCGTGGCCGACCCTCTCGTCCATCACCATCACCGCGCCCGCATCGTTCACCATCGCCCGCATCGCGCGGAGCACGGGCACCGGGTACGGCATGTCGTGGATGCACTCGAACGCGGTCACCAGGTCGTAGCCGTCGCCGTGGTCGAGCTCCGCGGGGTCGACCGCGTGGAACCGGACGCGGTCCGCGAGGCCGTGCGACGCGACGTTGCCCCGCGCGCGCTCGATCGCGGGCTCGTCCAGGTCGAACCCGTCCACCGTGGCTCCCGGATACGCGCGGGCGATCGCGATCGACGACCACCCACCGCCGCACCCCACGTCGGCGACCCGGCCGGCGGCGGAGAGCCGCTCGTGGACGTCGGGCAGACCCTCGGCGATCCACGCATCCATGAAGGCCAGGTACGAGGGCCGGTTGCCGTACTCCTGCCCCTCGCTCATGTCCGGCCCGAACTCACGCCAGTTCACCCCGCCGCCACCGCGGTAGGCGGCCATGAGCGCAGGCATCTGCCGCGCCGCCGCCACCAACATCCGAGGGACCGGCGCCAGGTACGTGAGGGCGTCGCGCTCCAGCAGGACCTCGGCGTGCTCCGGCGGGAGTGCGTATCGCCGCTCGGCGGCCGGGAGCGATGCGTCGTCGACCTCGAGCACCCCGGCGACCGCCTGCTGCTCGAGCCATTCCCGGGCGTACCGCTCGGCGATCCCCGCGCGACCCGCCAGATCGGCCGTCGTCGCCGGCCCGTCGGCGAGGGCCGCGTACAGCCCCAGTCGGTCACCCAGGTAGATCGTGAAGACCTCCATCGTGCCGATCAGCGATCCGAAGATCCGCTCCGCCAACGCATCGGCTTGCTCGCCCATCGCTCTCCCCCTTCGCGAGACGTGCGGCGAAGCCTATGCCGAAGCGACAGCGACCGCGAGCCATGCGATCGGGCACCCCGGCCATCCGATGTCGACGTTCGCGCCAGGCGTGCGGTCAGCCGAGCCCCTGCTCGAAGAGCTGGAGCACCCGCTGCCGGTACTCCTCCGGTCGCGTCGACAACCCGCCGACGTGAGGGCTCTCGGAGATCTCCCACAGGGTGAGCGAGGCGGGAGCGGCCTCGGCGAGGAGCGGGCCGGTCTCCGGTTCCAGCGGCCCCGAGCCCTCGATCAGCAGGACCGGCGCCTCGATCGCAGAGACCGCGTCGACCAGCGGCGCCGGCTCGGACTCGGGAGCGAGCGCCCGGATCATCGCGAACTGCATCCAGCTGACCGCCTGCCCGACAGGGTTGTCCTCGGGAACGAGGGCCCCGTCGGCATGGGTCCTGCCGGTCGCCCCCTCGGCGACGACCGCGGCGATCCGCGGGTCTTCGGCGGCCGCCGTGAGGGCGATCTCGCCGCCCATCGACAACCCGAACACGCCGACCCTGTCGACCCCACGCGAGTCGAGCCACGACACGACGTCCGATACGTCCGGCTCGGCCCCCCAGCCGAGGTCCATGATCCGGCCCCCGCTCTCGCCGTGTCCCCGCACGTCGAGGAGCAGCACGCCGTACCCGGCCTCGGCGACGAGCGCCGCGTGGTCCAGCACATCGTCGCGCGTCGACCCCGACCCCGGCAGCACGAGCACGGCAGCGTCGCCGTCGGACGGCACCCACCACGCCGCAAGCTCGGTCCCGTCGGCGGTGGGGATCCGCACGTCCTCGTACGCGAGCCCGAGGTCCGCCGGGGTCCTGCCGGACGCCTCCGGTCGCGCGCGGTTCGTGACCAGGAGCGCGACGACCGCGGGCAGCAGGAGCATCTGCATCACGGCGAGCGTGCCGACGACAGCCGTCACCACGCGAACCCAGCGCCGGTGGAGTCCACCGAGGAGCCGCTGCCAGCCGAGCACGATCAGGACGATGCCCGCGACGCCCGCGACCAGGCCGAGGACCGCCGGCACCGTCGGGCGCCGGAGGATGCGCTCGGCCACGACCCCGAGGAGCAGGGCGACCGAAACGAACCCCACCAGCAGCATCCCGATCCCGCGGACCCACCCAGGCGCCCATCGAGCGATCGCGACGGCGACCAGCGAGGAGACGGCGATCGCGGCGATCGCCAGCATCCGCGTCCCCAGGGAGGGGGCCCCCTCCGGCGTCAGCACGAGGGCGACCAGCGCGAAGAGGCCCACGGCGGCCAGGCATCCAGTGGCCAGATGCCGGGTCGTGCCCCGGCCGCCCTCCGTCTCAGCGCTCACGAGCCTCTCCCCTTGTGATGGCTCCAGACTCGCAGCCGGGCGCCGGGCTCGGGAGGACGGACGACCTCCCGTCAGGGGTCGATTCGCCCCCTCCGACCCGATGAGGGCGTGAGGCGCAGAGCGTCTCCCAGCAGCTCCACGAGCCGCTCGAAGGAGCGGTCGATGTCGCGAGGGAGGCCGAATCCCCCTCCCGCCTCGAGCGTCACGAACCCATGGAGCGCAGCCCGCAGGGCCCGCGTCGCATCGATCGCGTCGGAGCCCGTCGATCCGTAGCGCGCCATCAAGGACAGCACGGTCGCGAGCACGGCGTCGCTCGCCGCGACCGCGTCGGCGTCGTCCGGATCGGGTGCGCGGACGGTCGCCGCGTACCGGCCCGGGTAGGCCCGGGCGAAGTCCCTGTAGGCGTGAGCGAGCGCGGGGAGCGGATCGTCGGGAGCCGCTTCCACCGCCGCCGTGAGTGCCCGCCCGAGCTCTAGGATCGCGAGCGTCGCAACCTCTCGGCGGAGATCCCCCAGCCCGTCCACGTGCTTGTAGAGGCTGGGGACCGCGACCCCGAACCGCTCCGCGACCCCGGCGAGCGTCAGACGCTCGAAACCCACCTCGTCGGCGATCGCCGCGGCTCCGGCGGTCACGATCTCGGTGGTCAGCCCGGCTCTAGGCACGGGCATGCACCCGGTCGCAGAAGGCCGTGATCGCGGGCGTCACGATCTCAGGGAACTCGGCCTGCGGGTAGTGACCGGCGTTCGGCACCATCACGACCTGGGCGTCGAGCCGCGCCGCGATCCAGTCGGCCTCTGCCCGGGGTTCCGGGAAGTCGGGGTCGCGCTCCCCCATCACGACCAGGGCGGGCGCTCGGACCTCGCCCAGCCGCGCCTCGACGGGCGCGTGCGTCGTGTGTGACGTGGCCGCGAACGCCTGCCAGCGACCAGGCTCCCGGAGCTTCGCGCGGATCGCCTCCCGGTGTTCGTCCAGGTCGGCGGGCGGGCGTCCCGGGTAGGACCTCGCGTAGTACGCGTTCCATGCCGCCGCGCCCCACGGCCGGAGGAGCGCCGCGCGGAACGCGAGCATCGCGAAACGGCCGACGGGTGCGTCGCGGACGAACGGCCCGACGAGCACGAGTCCTGCGACCAGCTCGGGCGCCTCGGCCGCCGCCCACGCGACAGCGCCCGCCGACATCGAGTTCCCGACCAGCACCGCCGGTCCCCCGAGGTGCTCGGCGAGCGCCACGAGGTCCGTACCGGCGGCAACGTCGTCGTACGCGTCGAAGCCGACGTCGCTGTCGCCGTGACCGCGCAGGTCCATCGTCGCGACGCGGAACCCCGCCTCCGCCACGACAGGGGTCATGAACCGGTACACGGATCGGAGGTCCCCCATCCCCGGTGAGGCGACGACGAGCGGACCCTCGCCGATCACGTCGTAGGCGATCCGGCCCCCGGGGCGCGCCAGATGGTGGGTGTCGCCGGTGTGGATGGTCATCGTCATCGGTCCCCCCTCAGCTAAGGTCCTTAGCCTCGCAGAGCAGTATGGCTAAGAGCATTAGCTTGTGTCAAGTCCGCGTCTGGACGTCAGGCGCGCGGGGCGCCGGGGGCGAGATCGCCGAGCGTGGCGTTGAGCTGGGCGAGCGCCCTCAGCAGATCTCCCTCGGAGTCAGCGGCGTGGGCACCTCCGGCCGACGGCGTGGACGCCTCCACCCCCGACCGCACGGCGGCCACCGCCACGACGAGCCGGTCGAGCCGGACGAGGTCCTCCCCCGTCGCGGCGGCCCGCGCGTTGCGGATCGTCAGGTCCGCAGCGTCGAGCTCATCCAGGAGCAGCGGCACGGGAAGTGGGCCCTCCCTCCCCACCTCCGCCGAGACCCGGTCGCGGATCGTGGCGCCCGCCAGGTACGCATCCTGCACGCTCACCTCACCGCTCCGACGACGCATCAGCAGCAGACCTCCCCCGACCGCGACGACCGCGAGCAGGACGATCAGGGCCCACGGCGCGGCTGAGCCCTCGTCCTCGACGTCGTCCCCGACGGGGCTCGCCGACCCGTCGCCGGACGGGCTCGACGCGGTCGACTCGGTCTCGGTCCGGGTGGTGGTCGACGTCTCCGTGGCGGTCGTCGAGGAGGTCGCCGTCACCGTTTGGGTCGATGAGGAGGTCGTCGTCTCCGTTTGGGTCTCGGTCTCGGTGGTCGTCTCGGTCGCGGGCGGCGCCGTCGAGGAGCTGGGCGGCTCTGTCTCCGTCTCGGTTGGCTTGGGCGACCGGGAGGCCGTCTGGCTCGGGAGCAGGGAAGGGACCGTCGGGACCGAGACGCCGTCGCCCGGCGAGCGACTGATCGACGGGAGGCTCGTCGGGAGGCTGACCTCGCCGTCGCAGGCGGTCAGGACGAGCGGCATGAGGAGCAGGACGCTCAACGTGAGACGGGACCAAGGTGTGCCCTTCATGGCTCACCCCAAACTAGCGGAAGGACGGGAACGCCCACGTCACCCGCATAGGATGACCTGTCCGACCCCCTCGGTCGGTTTCACCCGTCCCGGGTGATGCCGCGCGACACACCGAGGGACTCGAATGGTCTCGACCGCACGCGATGTGCGGCCGATGGAAGGGAGGATCGATGGCGCAAGAGCGCAGAAGCGGCACCGCGGTCGGCTTCACGATGTTCGCCGCGTTCATGATGATCATGGTCGGCTCGTTCCACATCATCGCGGGACTGGCCGGGATCATCGAGAACGAGTTCTGGAGCGTGGCCCCCGCGATCGGGACCGAGGCCAGTGGCGACGTGTACTTCCTGCAGTTCGACGCCACCACGTGGGGCTGGATCCACCTGATCGCCGGGTTGATCGTCCTGCTTGCGGGCATGGCCCTGTTCAAGGGCTCGGTGTGGGCGCGGACGGTGGGCGTGATCCTCGCGACGATCAGCGCGATCGCGAACTTCGCGTTCCTGCCCTGGTACCCGTTCTGGTCGATCATGATGATCACGGTCAACATCTTCGTGATCTGGGCCCTGACGGCCCACGGGCGCGACATCTCCGAGGGGTAGGCCACGCGCCAGCGTGCGGGCGGCGATCGACCTCATCGGTCGCCCCCGCACGCGAGCGACCGATGAGGTCGGGACCGTCTGGGGCTCCCGCAGACGCGCCCGCTGACCGCTCAACGTCCAGCCGGCCTTCGGCGACGGGGCCGCTCGGCCGTGGGCGCCGCCAGAGCACGCGGCGAGGATGCACCACGGGAGGTGCACACGATGAGCGACGCCACAGACCGGGACCACCTGCGCCAACTCGCCGTGGAGCGGATCGAGAAGAAGCGGGAGTTCCACGCGCATCTGCTCGCCTACGTGCTCGTGAACGCCATGCTCGTCGGCATCTGGGCTGCGAGCGGGTCGTCGTTCTTCTGGCCCGTGTTCCCGATCATGGGCTGGGGTATCGGTATCGGGTTCCACGCCTGGGACGTCTACCGGCGCCCCGAGCCGAGCGAGGCGCAGATCGAGCGGGAGATGCAGAAGCTCCGGCACGGGTGAGCCTCGCGGCTCACGCCCAGCCGAGCAGCGCGACGACCTCGTGGGCGACCTCGCGGAGATCGCGGTCGTTGTCGACCGTGTGATCCTCGAGTCCGGCGCCAACGTCCGGTCCGAGTTCGAGCGCCTCCGCGAGGTCGTCCTCCCGGCCGCTGGTCAGGTCGTCGCGCAGCCGCGCCTCGATCACGGGCCACGGGGCGGTGAGCCGGACGACCTGCAGCGGCATCCCCATCGTCTCGCGGAGCGAGTCCAGCTGCCACGCCTCGTGGATCGAGCGCGCCAGGACGAACCGGCTGACGCCGACATCGAGGTAGTTCGCGACGACCGGCGTCAGGTTGCGCAGCAGCATCCGGTGCTCCGCGCCGTCGCGGTCGTCGCCCGGGTCACCCCAACAGAGCCAGTCCAGGTCGATCGCCGCGTAGGGGACCCCTCGCTCTTCCAGCACATCGGCGATCTCCACGGCCACCGACGACTTCCCCGATCCGAAAGGCCCGGTGAGCAGGACGGCCTCGGGGCTCACGCGCGCAGCCTCGTACCCTCAGGGTCGAACAGCGGCTCGTCGGTCACGACCGCCGGAAGTGTCCGTTCGAAGTACGCGAGATCGACGGAGGCGCCGGCCGCGAGGTCGGCCGGCACCCACGCGTAGGCGATGCTCCGTCCCACCGACGGTCCGTACCCGGCGCTGGTCACGTAGCCGACCGCCTCGTCGCCGATCAGCACCGGCTCGCCGCCCATCGCGACCTGCTCGTCCTCGATCAGCAGGCACCTGAGGATCCGCGAGGCTGCCGGACGGGTCGCGAGCGCCTCCGCGCCGAGGAAGCCACCCCCGGAGCGGACCGTGAACCCGAGACCCGCGTCCGCCGGCGCGTGCTCGGTCGTCATGTCGGTTCCCCACGCCCGGTAGCCCTTCTCCAGCCGCAGGGTGCCGAGCGCGGCACGTCCGGCCACCAGGAGGCCGTATGCACGACCCGCCTCCCAGAGCGCGTCCCACAGCGAGGGGCCGTCCTCGGCCGACGAGGTGAGCTCCCATCCGAGCTCGCCGGCGTACGAGACCGCGACGGCGTCCACGTCGACGCCGCCGACCGACAGCGCGCCGGCTCGCAGGTACCCGACGTCCGCGAGGTCCGTGTCGGCGATCGGCTGGACGATCGCCCGTGCGGCCGGTCCCCACACCGCGGCGGTCGCGTGGTCGGTCACCTGCGCGACCGTCACCGAGCCGTCGCGCGGTGCGTGCCGCCACAGCCACGCCACGTCGCGCGGGCCGTTCCCGCCGATCACGAATCGATACTCGCCCAGACGCGCGACGGTGACATCCGACCGGATCCCGCCCCGCTCGTCGAGCATCACCGAGTACAGGACCGAGCCGACCTGGCGTTCCGCGCGCCCGGCCACGACCCACTCCAGGAAGCCTTCCGCGCCGGGGCCCGTCACCTCGATGCGGGTGAGCGGCGTCATGTCGAACAGACCAGCGCGCTCGCGGACGCCCAGGTGTTCGGCGATCGCGATCGGCGACCAGTGCGCCGACGACCACCCGTCGCGCGGTGGCACCCGGACCCCTTCGAGCAAGCTCGCGTTCGCCCCGTACCACTGCGGACGCTCCCACGTGGCGGCGTCGAAGAACACGGCGCCGAGCGCCCGCTGGCCCTCGGCGAAGGGCGACCACCGTAGACCGCGAGCCGACGTGTGCGGCTCGACGGGGTGATGGATCACGTAGACGTCGCGGTACTGGTCGTCGCACCTGGCTTCGAACACCGCCGGCTCCAGCTCGCGCTCGTCGAACCGCGACAGGTCGGCGGGCGATGCGTCGATCCACGCCCCACCCCCGACCAGGGTTTCCGCCACGACCCGCGCCACGCCGGCCGAATGCGTGACCCACACCGACTCTGCCACCCAGAACCCCGCGAGGTCGGGGTGCTCTCCGATCAGCGGATAACCGTCCGGGGTGAACCCGAAGACGCCGTTGAACCTCTTCTCGAACGACGCGCCGACGAGCGCGGGGAGCGCCTCGACCGTGAGCTCCCACGCCTCGGTCCAGTCCTCCTCGGTGAACGCGAAGTCGAGTCCGGTCGCGTTCCGGGGATGCGTGTCGAGGTCGGCCGCGGGCACCGGCAACCCGCGATGGTGGAAGGAGCCGATCCCGACGCGGTCGCCGTGATCGCGGAAGTAGACCCCGATGTCGTGATGGCGAAGGATCGGCATCGTCGCCCACGCTCCGGCGTTGGCGGCAAGCTCGGGAACGGGCGACGTGATCGCGTACTGGTGCTCCATGGCGAGCATCGGCAGCGCGAGGCCCACCATCTCGGCGACGACCGGCCCCCAGACCCCCGCGCAGGACACCACCACGTCGGCTGGGATCTCTCCGCTCGAGGTTCGCACGCCGGTGACGTGGCCGTCCGAGGTCGCGATGCCCGTCACCTCGACCCCCCCGCGGAAGACGGCCCCGTTCGCCACGGCCCGGCGCGCCTGCGCCTCGACCGCACGGAGCGCCACCGCGAGTCCTTCACCGGTCGTCGTGTAGGCCCCGAGCAGTCCATCGGGGCGGAGGATCGGCCACAGGGCGAGGGCTTCGTCGGCGTCGATCATCCGTCCTCGCCATCCCCACGACCGCGCGACGTCGTGACGTCGCCACAGCTCGCGGAGCCGTTCGGCGTTGTACGCGACCTCGAGCGACCCCACCGGCACGAGCGCGGGCTCCTGCGCCGTCGACAACGCGGCGAACTTCGAGATCGTGTGATCCGCCGTCTCCTGCATGAACTTCGACGGGCTGGTCCTGCTCACGAGCCCCGGCGCATGGGTTGACGATCCCCCGGTGGCGAACAGCGGCCCCTTGTCGACGACGGTGACGTCACGCTCCCCCAGCGCCGTGAGCTCGTCCGCCAGCGCCGCGCCCACCACACCCGCACCGATGATCACGATCGCCCGTTGCGCCATGTCCCCTCCGCTCGGCCCAGGTGGCCGGTCCGGGAAGGCTAGTACGGGTCGCGCAGGGCTGCTCAGACGGCCCGCAGGGTGTGCGTGGACGCGGGCTCGATCGCGCGCACGGCCCCTGGAAGGACCACGACGAAACGGGCACCCCCACCGGCACGGTCCTCGACGTGCGCGCCACCGCCGTGGAGTTCGGCGAACCTGCGGACGAGCGAGAGCCCGATCCCGACGCCTCCACGCGCGTCGCCGCCTTGGCGGAACGGCTCGAAGATCTCCGTCTTGATGTCGTCGGGCACGCCCTTGCCCTCGTCCTCGACGATCAGGACCGCCCCGGCCGGCTGCGCGCGGACCTCGACGTGGATCGGCGTGCCCACGGCGGTGTGGCGCCCCGCGTTGCCGAGCAGGTTCTCGACGATCCGCTCCACCTTCCCGGGATCGACGTCCACGAGGACGTCGTCGCCCTCGACGCTGACCGGATGCCCTTCGAGGGCGGGCACCTCGTCGGCGGCACGACGGCTGAGCGCGACGAGGTTGGTCGACTCACGCTCGGGACGGAGCTGGCCGCGCGAGAGCCGATCGAGGTCGAGCAGGTCCTCCACGAGCCTCGCAGCCTTCGCCCCAGACTGCTCGATCACCCGGTACAGATCGTCGATCTGCTCGTCGGTCAGGTGCAGGCGCTCGGCGCGCCTGATCGTCTGCATCGCTCCCAAGATCCCGGCGAGTGGCCCCTTCAGGTCGTGCGAGACTGCGTGCAGGAGCGTGTCCTTGACCTCGTTCTGCTCGCGGAGGTCGTCGGAGGTCTCGGTCTGGGCGGTCAAGCGACGGCCCTGCGAGACCACCGCCATCTTCAGGGTGGACAAGAGCCACACGACGAACACGGTGACCGCGAACCACACGACCGCGTTCCAGGACAGGATGATCCCGTCGGTCCCGAGGGTCCTGACGTCGGCGAGCTGGGTCGCGACGGCCGCCAGGCCCGCCACGGCGATCCCCCAGGTGCGCCCGACGTTCCACGTCACGAGCAGGACCGGCATCAGGTAGAAGGGCGCGAGCGACACGTCGAGGCTCGCCGACACGTCCACCATGCCGACCGCCGTCACGAACAGGACGCCGAGCACGGCGACCAGCCACGCGGGCCGTCCGCCGAAGAAGACCTCGAGCGGCTGGGCCTCGGGCGTCACGGGAAGGATCCGTTCGCGATCCACGGGGGAATCGTCGACCGTCTTCGGTCCTACCTTGAGCTAGGTAGACGGGTTCGTCCGGCGATCAGACCGCCAGCAGGTCCCGCAACGCCCGGAACGCCCGCCCGCGGTGGCTGATCCGGTCCTTCTGCTCGGGTGTGAGCTGGGCCATCGTCTCGTCCCAGCCGGCCGGCTGGAAGATCGGGTCGTAGCCGAACCCCCCCGACCCACGGGGCGACGTCTCCAGGATGCCCTCGCACGTCCCTTCCGCGTACTCGATCGTCCCGTCGGGGGCCGCGAGCACGGCCAGGCAGCGGTAGCGGGCGGTCCGTCCTCCTGCGGGGATCCCGCGGATCGCCCGCGAGAGCTCGCGCAGGTTCTGCTCGTCCGTCGCGCCCTCGCCCGCGTACCGAGCGCTGCGCACCCCCGGGCGACCTCCGAGCGCGTCGACCTCGATCCCCGAGTCGTCCGCCAGGGCATGGATGCCGAGCGCCGCCGCGACCGTCGCCGCCTTCAGGGTGGCGTTCTCCAGGTAGGTCTCGCCGGTCTCCTCGACGTCGGGGAAGTCCGAGGGGTCGTGGTCCTCGACGGTGACCCACGCGACCGGCCAATCGCCACAGATCCGCTCCAGTTCGCGGATCTTGTGAGCGTTGCGCGTTGCGAGCGCGATCCGAGGCGGGAAGCCCATCAGCCGGCGAGCGCCTCGCGCTGGACCCGCGTGAGCTCGGCGATCCCGTCGGTCGCGAGATCGAGCAGGCCGTCGAGCTGGGACCGGCTGAACGGCTCTCCCTCTGCGGTGCCCTGGACCTCGACGAGCGCTCCGGTTCCCGTCATCACCACGTTGAAGTCGACCTCGGCGCTGGCGTCCTCCTCGTAGCACAGGTCTAGCCGCGTCTCCCCCTCGACGAGGCCGACCGACACCGCGGCGACGCTCTCCTGCAGCAGGTCCGCCGGGACGAGGCCCTCGTCATGGAGCCGCCGCAGGGCGAGGGCGAGCGCGATGTATCCGCCGGTGATCGACGCGGTCCGTGTCCCCGCGTCGGCCTGCAGCACGTCGCAGTCCACCGTCACCATCCGCTCCCCCATGCGACCCAGGTCGGTCACGCTCCGGAGCGCGCGGCCGATCAGCCGCTGGATCTCCTGCGTACGCCCCCCGGGTCTGCCTTTGTTCACCTCGCGGGGCGACCGCTCGAGCGTGGACGCCGGAAGCATCGAGTACTCGCCGGTGACCCAGCCCTTCCCCGACCCGCGGAGCCATCGAGGGGTCTCGTCGGCGATCGTCGCGGAGCACAGGACCCGCGTACGGCCCATCGAGAACAGGACGGAACCGTCCGCCCACTCCTGGAACCCGAGCTCGTACCTGACGGGGCGTAGCTCCGAGGCCGCGCGTCCGTCGGGCCGGCTCACGCGCCCACCTCCCACGACGCGCCCGGCGTCGCGGCGTCGACCGGGCCGTCGAACGCCGCGGCTGCCTCCTGTCGGGAGACCGCGGGATCGAGCCCCGGCACGAGGTGCGTCAGCACGAGCCTCCCGGCGCCCGCCGCCGCCGCATGCTCGGCCGCCTGCTGCGCGCTCATGTGGAAGTAGGTGAGGTCGGCGCCGTTCTGATAGGTCGCCTCGGCCAGGAACAGGTCGGCGTCGCGCGCGAGGGCGACCGCCTCGTCACACGGACCCGTGTCCCCCGTGTAGGCGAGCGTCACCCCGTCGGCCTCGATCCGGAACCCGAGCGAGTAGACGCCGATGTGGGTCATCTCGTAGGCGGTCACACGGAACGGGCCCACCTCGAACACGTCACCGGCCTTGCGCTCCTCGAAGGCGTAGGCCTCCGCCATCACGTCGCGCCCGTTCTCGCTCACGAGCAGCGCGGCGAGATCGGTGAACCCGGTCGGCGAGTGGAACGGCAGTCCCGGGCTTCCCAGACGACCGTAGTGTCGTGCGTAGAACGCCGGGACCATGTCGAGGAAGTGATCCGCGTGGCCGTGCGAGATCAAGATCCCACCCACGTCACCCACCTCGACCTGCTCCTGCAGCCGGGCGAACGTCCCCGTCCCCGCATCGAGCCACAGGTGGAACCCATCGCTCGATACGAGGTAGCCGGAACATTCCCCCGCCGGTCCGGGCCAGGTGCCCTGAGAACCGAGGACCGTCAGCTTCACCGGGCGCCTCCCGTCTGGACGTGAACCGCTTCGACCGCGGCCAGCTCGTGGCCGCCCAGGAAGATCTCGGCGAGCTCGCGGAACCGCGCCGCGTCGCCGGTGGTCATGAACGCGTGATGCGGAGCCGCCTCGTCCGCCCGCAGCCGGTCGTCGCGGGTGAGGGTCGCGTAGACGTCCTTCGCGGTCTCCTCGGCCGACGACACGAGCACCACGTCGGACCCGAGCTCCATCTGGAGCAGCCCCGAGAGCAGCGGGTAGTGGGTGCAGCCGAGGATCAACGTGTCGATGCCTGCCTCCTTCAGCGGAGCAAGATACCTGCGCGCGGCCCCCCGCAACTCGTCGGACGTCGTGTCGCCGCGCTCGACGTGCTCCACGAAGACCGGACACGCCGCGTGGTGAAGCCTCGCGGAGGAGCCCACCGCGCGGTCGTAGGCACCCGTCGCGATCGTCGCCTCGGTCCCGATCACCCCGATCACCCCACTCCGAGTGGCACGCACGGCGGCCCTCGAGCCCGGGTTGACCACCCCGACCACCGGCACCCCGTGCGAGGCTGCGATGTCGCCGATCGCCGAGACCTCGATCGAGTTGCAGGCGATCACGAGCATCTTCACGCCGCGTTCGACCAGGTACGCGGCGATGTCGAGCGCGAACCCGCGGATCTCGTCCACGGAGCGAGGGCCGTACGGGAAGTGGGCCCCGTCACCCAGGTAGACCAGCGATTCGTTGGGGAGAAGGTCGATGATCGCGCGTGCCACCGTCAGGCCCCCGACGCCGGAGTCGAACACCCCGATCGGTCTGCTATCGGGCACGCGCTACCACCACAGCGACTCCTCGACGCCCTTCTCGGCGGTCTCGAGGTCGTCGGCCCACGCTTCGGTCGACAGGTACTTCCAGCCGCCGTCGGCGAGCAGACACACGATGTCGCCCTCGTCGATCTCCTGGGCGATCCGCTGCGCCACGTGGATCACGGCTCCGCTCGAGATGCCGGTGAAGATCCCCTCGCGCGCGGTGAGTTCCCGTGTCGCGCGCAGCGAGTCCGACGAGTTGACCAGGAACTTCCGGTCGATCTGCTCGGGGTCGAAGATCGGGGGGACGAAGCCCTCGTCCAGCGAGCGCAGACCGTACACGAGGTCGCCGAGTTCCGGCTCGGCCGCGATCACCTGGATCTGGGGACGGTAGGCGTGCAGCGCTCGCCCGTTGCCGGTGAGCGTGCCCCCCGTGCCCATCCCGGCGATGAAGTGGGTGATGCTCGGGAGGTCCCGGATGATCTCCGGTGCCGTTCCCTCTTCGTGGGCGAGCGGGTTCGCCGGGTTCCCGTACTGGAACGGCATGAAGTAGCGGTCGTCCTTCGCGAGCGCGCGGGCGACCTCGATCGAGCCGTTCGTGCCCTTCGCGCCGTCGCTGAACACGATGTCGGCGCCGAACAGGCGCAGGAGCCCGATCCGCTCGTCGCTCGCGTTATCGGGGATCACGACGGTCAGCTGGTAGCCCTTGCGCCGGGCGACCATCGCGAGCGCGATGCCCGTGTTCCCGGAGGTCGGCTCGAGGATCGTGCGGTCGACGGTCAGCTCGCCCGTCGCCTCCGCGGTCTCGATCATCTTGAGCGCGATGCGATCCTTCGTGGACCCGGTCGGGTTCTGCCCTTCGAGCTTCGCCCAGATCCGCACGCGCGGGCTCGGCGACATCCGAGGGATGCCGATGAGCGGCGTGTCACCGATGGCGTCGAGGATCGAGTCGAACCTGGGCACGGGGCGATTATCCCAGCGGGGAGGTCACGATCGTCCGCGGTGTCCCGACTGCACGGGTTCGCGGGTTCATCCGAAGATCCACCAGGAGCCCGCACGTCCGTCCGAGCGCGCGCCGGCCCCCGGGTGGAGCCGCTGAGCCACCTGACCCTCGACGTCGGTCATCATCCACATCGAGGCGAAGCCACGTGCCCGGGCAGCACCGGCGAACGCGTCGAGCAACGCGCGGCCGACCCCACCGCCGCGCGCCGCGCGCGCGACCTCGAGCTCGTACAGGGCGAGCGTCGCTGGACCCGCCGGGTGCGGCAGCTCGTGCCCGAACGCCCACCCGGCAACCGCCTCACCCTCGACGGCGACGAACGCGAGCGCACCCGGGTCGGTCAGGCACGACGGGTCGCCCCGATGCTCGAACCCGTGGAACGCGCGGACGGCGGCATCGAGCAGGGCGCCATCTCCGGGTCCCAGCCGTCGGATCTCCATCGCGAGAGCTTCTCCCGAGGAGGCGGACGGAGGCAACCGCTCCGACACCACCGCTCTTACACTCAAGGTATGTCGAGGCTGCCAGGCGATCCCCTGGACCACATGGAGGCACTGCTGCGGTTCCTGCTCCCGGCCGCCCAGCGAGAGGTGGACGAAGCCGGAGGGTTCCTGCCCTTCGGGGCATCGATGGCGCCCGACGGGCAGGTCGAGCTCCTCGGTCCGGCCGACGGCGAGGAGACCGCGGAGCAGCAGCTCGACGACCTGCGGGCGCTCGCGCGCGAGCGCCGGGGGCACCTGCTGGCGATCGGGGTCTGCTCGGACGTGAGCGTCACGCGTGGCGCATTCCCCGAGGCGATCCGGATCGAGCTCGAGCATCGCGACGCGGAGCCCGTGACCTGGTTGCAGCCGTACCTGAACACGGACGACGAGCTCGCGTGGGGGGAACGCGTGTCCCTGCCGGGCGAGCGCCGCACCTGGGAAGCCTGAGGGACCCGACCCGTGCTTCCGCCCGGGCCGGCGACGAACTCCCGCCTTCGTCCATCGGGATCGCGAGCCGTCCTCGCGGAAGGGCGATCGATCAGCCGCCGGCGACCGCGGGAAGGATGCTCACGGTGTCGCCGTCGGCGACGCTCGTCTCGAGCGAGCCGAGGTAGCGAACATCCTCGTCGTTCACGTACACGTTGATGAACCGGTGCAGGCCGCCGTCCTCAGCGATCACGTTCTTCGTGATGCCCGGGTACTTCGACTCGAGGTCGCCGAGGACATCGCGGAGGGTGGCACCGTCGGCGCCCACCTTCGCCTCGCCGCCGGCGTGCCTACGCAGGATCGTCGGGAGCTTCACGGTCACGGCCATCGTCGGTTCTCTCTCCTTGGGTCCTAGCTCCGGGCGGGCACGCCGCAGAACGCTTCGTAGTCGATCAGCTCGGTGATCGACGGCTCCTTGCCGCACACCGGGCAGTCCGCGTCCCAGCGGATCTTCACTTCCTGGAAGTCCATGTGAAGGGCGTCGTAGAGCAGGAGCCGCCCCTCGAGCGACCGCCCTTCGCCGGTGATCAGCTTGATCGCCTCGGTCGCCTGGATCGCGCCGATCACCCCGGGCAGCACGCCGAACACGCCGCCCTCCGCGCACGAAGGGACCGTCCCCGGCGGCGGGGGGGACGGGAACAGGCACCGGTAGCAGGGGGTCTCCTGGCCCGGCATGAACACCGTGGCCTGGCCCTCGAACTGGTAGATCGAGCCGTACACCAGCGGCTTGCCGGTGAACTGGCAGGCGTCGTTCACCAGGTAGCGCACCGGGAAGTTGTCCGTGCCGTCGACGATCACGTCGTAGCCGTCGAACACGTCGTAGACGTTCGTCGAGAACAGCAGCGTGTCGTGACCCTCGACCTCGATCGTCGGGTTGATCGCGCGCAGGTGCTCGACCGCGGACTCGACCTTCGGGCGGCCGACGTCCCCGTCGGTGTGCAGGATCTGGCGTTGCAGGTTCGAGACGTCGACGCGGTCGAAGTCGACGACCCCGAGCTTGCCGATCCCCGCAGCGGCGAGGTACATCGCGATCGGAGAACCGAGCCCGCCGGCCCCGATGCACAGGACGCTCGCGTCGAGCAGCTTGCGCTGTCCGGCCCCGCCGATGTTGGGCAGGATGATGTGGCGCGCGTAGCGCTGGACCTGCTCCTCGTTGAACATCGGCTGCGTCATGCGAACGTCAGCTCCTCCTCGGTGACCTCGCCGTCGGCGATCCGGAATGAGCGGAGGATCGGCGCGCTCCGGTCGGCGAGCGACAGCAGCAGGTACCTGGCGTCGGGGTAGAAGGCGAGCTTGATGTCCGTCTCGCTCGGGTAGGCCTCGGAGTGCGTGTGGGAGTGGTAGATCCCCCACAGCTCCCAGCCCTGCTCGTCCATCTCGTCGAACACCCGCAGCTGCTCCTTGCCATCGAGACGGTACGTCACCGGCGACGCGTCGGCGTTCGTCATCGGGAACACCTTGACGGGCACGCCGTCCTCGGCCGCGATCAGACCGCAGCACTCGTTCGGGAACTCTCGGAGCCCCTGCTCCACGATCTCCTTGGTGAAGACACCGTCCAGTTCCGCCATGTGCTCTCCGGGTCGCCTCAGGGCGCGGACGCGCCCGTTGCAGGTGCAAATGCTACCAGTGAGGTAGATATTCCCCGGCTCGCCGGATCACGCGACCAGACGCCCGGCGACGGCGATCCGGCCGGATGGGCCCTCCAGGATCCGGCCGACCTCCGCGTTCATGACGCCACGGGCCTCGAGCGCCGTCCGGAGCGCGTCGACCTGATGCGTGGCGATCAGCAACCCGCCGCTCGTCTGCGCGTCGGCGAGCACCAGCTGCTCGGGCGCGGTCAGCTCCCCCCAGTCGGTCGTGGATCGCAGCCAGGCATGGTTGCGCTTCGTCCCACCCGGCACCACGTCACGCGAGGCGAGGTCGAGGACCCCGGGGAGCAGCGGCACCGCCGCCGCATCGACCTCAGCGGCGACCCCGCTGGCCTCGAGCATGCGCCGCAGGTGGCCGAGGAGGCCGAACCCCGTCACGTCGGTGCCTGCCCCCGCCTGGGTGACCGTCATCGCGGAGGCCGCCGCCGCGTTGAGGGTGGTCATCGTCGCGACGGCTGCCTCGAGTTGTCCCGATCCGAGCAGGTCGCGCTTCAGCGCCGTCGCGATCAGCCCGGTGCCGATGGGCTTCGTGAGGATGAGCCGCATCCCCGGCTGCGCGGTCGAGTTGCGGACCACGCGCGACGGATCCACGAAACCGATCGCGACCATCCCGAACAGCGGTTCGCGCTCGGTCGTGATCGTATGGCCACCGACGACCGCGACGCCTGCCTCCCCCGCCGTGTCGCGAGCACCTCGCAGGACGTCGGCGAGCAGCGCGAGCGGCACGTCGTCGACGGGCCACCCGGCGAGGTTCAGGGCGAGCCGAGGATCCGCCCCCATCGCGTAGATGTCCGACAAGGCGTTCGCGGCCGCGATGCGGCCCCAATCGGTCGGATCGTCGACGATCGGGGTGAACACATCGATCGACACGACGAGGCCGCCGCCGTCCGGGAGCCGATAGACGGCAGCGTCGTCGCCGGTCTCCTCGGAGACCAGCACCTCGTCGGGCTTCACCGACGGGCCGAGTAGACCCAGGACCTGGGTCAGGTCAGAAGGACCGAGCTTGCACGCTCACCCGGCGCCGTGGCTGAAGCGCGTCAGTCGCACCTCGTCACGCATCGACGCGAGGATACGGGTCGCCCGAGCTGAACGGCTCAGAAGGGGCCCATCGTGGTTGCCCACTCGCCCCACACGCCCCCAGCGTTCATGCTGATCGAGATCGTGATGAAGCGGTTGCCGCCCGTGGGATGGAACACGATGACGCCCTGCAGCCGCTCTCCGGGACCGATCGTCACCCGGCGGGTGAGGTCCCGGTTCGACGCGTCGTACCGCTCGGGCTTGGGATGGAGATCGCTTGCCGGCGGGTCGGCGATCGGCTCGAAGACCGCGCCCACCTCGTCGGCGATCTTCGCGGATGCCGCCGGGACGCCGGTCCACGGTTCGTCTCCCGGGTTCTCGAACGTCGCCCAGACCGACATCGCCCGGTACGAGCCGTTGTACTCGCGCTTGATCGCCGTGGAGTCGACGCTGACGAGCATCGTCGCACCACCCGCCGTCGGCAACGTCAGCGTCTCGGTGACGAACCCGGTCGTCCTCGGCACCAGCTCCGACGGCGACGGCGAGTACGGCACGAGTGGATCTGGGCCCTCGGGCGCCTGGGACGAGGCGTCGGTGGAGGTGGCTCGCGGCGTCGGCGTCGGCGACGCGCCGGACGGGGACTCGCTCTGGGGGTCGCAGGAGGTCAGCAGGAGGGGGACCAGCGCGAGCAGGGCGAGCAACGTGCGACGGGCCATGGTCGTCCGCAGTCTAGCCGCGGCCATGGGATGCTCCTCGCGTGGAGATCGCGGCGTTCCTCCGTCGGTACCCGCCGTTCTCGGATCTTCCCGACGACCGGCTGACCCGCGTCGCTCGGTCGGTCGAGATCGTCCACCTCCCCGAGGGCACCGCGATGGCGCCGTCGGACGAACTCCGCGTGATCCGCAAGGGGATCGTGGAGGTCTTCGACGGCGGTGCGCTGCTCGACGAGCTCGGCGAGGGAGAGCTGTTCGGGCCCTCCAGCCTGCTGGTCGACGATGGACCGACGGTCGGCTTCCGGGTCCGTGAGGACACGCTGTGCTACGTGGTCCCCGGGCCGATGACCGTCGAGATCCTCGAGATACGTCGATCCCTGCTCTCGGCCGGCACACGTCGCCTCCGCGCCGACGCCGCTCGCGGGGTGCCCGAACCGAGGTCCCGCCGTGTGGGCGAGCTCGTGCGGCGACCCGTCGTGACCGCCGATCCGGGGACGACGATCGCCCGAGCCGCCTCGGTCATGGCCGATGAGCGGGTGTCCAGCCTCCTGATCCCGATGCGCGGTGCGTGGGGCATCCTCACCGACCGCGACCTGCGGTCGCGGGTGGTCGCGGCGGGGGTCGACACGGCAGGAGCCGCCGAGACGATCGCCACGTTCCCCGTTCGGACCGTCGACGCGGGCATGGATACCCAGGGGGCGCTGACGGAGATGTTCGCGGGGGGCGTCCATCATCTCCCGGTCCTCGAGGGTGGGCGGTTGGTGGGTGTGGTCACCGATTCTGATCTGATGGGGATCGGACGCGACACCCCGTTCGCGCTGAGGGGCGCGATCGGACGTGCCACCACCCCCGAGGAACTCGCCGACGCCTGCGGAGAGCTGCCCTCGCTCGTCGCGGCGCTCGTCGAAGTGGGCGCGGATCCCCTCGACGTCGCTCGGACGACCGCGTTGGTGACCGACGCCTTGACGGAGCGCCTGTTCACCATGGCCGTCGAGGAGCTCGGCGATCCTCCGGCGGCGTTCGCGTGGCTCGCGCTAGGGAGCACCGCCCGATCCGAGCAGGCGCTCACCGACCATCAACACCACGCGCTCGTGTTCGAGGCCCCCGACTCCGACGTGGACGGGTACTTCGCGCAGGTGGCCGAGCGGATCGCGGCCGGTCTCCAGGCCGCAGGGACTCCCCGGGGCCCCGGGAAGACGATGGCGGTCTCCCCGTCGATGCGGCAGCCCCTCGAGCGCTGGATCGAGCGCGTGGCGGGAGGGATCGCGCACCCGGACCCCGAGACGGCGTTCCTTCCGTCGATCCTGTTCGACGTCCGACGCCAGGCGGGAGACCTCGACATCGAGCCCCCGCTGGATGCGGCCCTGCGACGGGCCGTCCGCGACCAGGGGTCCCTGGCTCGGATCGGACGTCGCGCGCTCGAACGCGTCCCACCGAGCGGCTTCGCCGGCGGTCTGGTCGTGGCGCGTCTCGGCGCGCAGGCCGAGGGCCTGGACCTGCGTCACGCGATCGAGATCGTCACCGACCTCTCCCGGGTCTGGGGGCTCGCGGCCGGCGCGACGACGGCGGAGACCCTCCGTCGCCTCGACGCAGCCGTCGAGGCCGACCTCCTCGATCCGACGGTGGCGCGTGAGCTCGCGGACACCCTCCGGTTCTTGTGGGAGGTGCGCCTGCGACACCACGCGAAGCAGATCCGCGCGGGACTCCCGCCTGGCGATGCCGTCGACCCGACCGCGCTCGGCGCCGTGGAGCGTGGCGGGCTCAAGGAGGCGTTCCGAGTGATCCGCTCGGCCCAGCGACGGCTCGAGACAGACCTGGTGATCACGAGCACGTAGCGCCGCGGCTCAGTCGATGTCGAACCCCATCGCGTGGAACCCACCGTCCACGTGGATCTGTTCGCCGGTGATGCCGTCCGACAGGTCGGAAAGCATGAACGCCACCGTGTTCGCGACCGGGGTGGGGTCCTCGACGTCCCAGCCGAGCGGCGAGCGGCGGTTCCAGTGATCGGTGATGCGGTCGAACCCCGGGATCGACTTGCCGGCCATCGTGCGCATCGGACCGGCGCTCACGGTGTTCACCCGGATGTGCTTCGGCCCCAGGTCTCGCGCGAGGTAACGGGTGACCGACTCGAGCCCGGCCTTCGCGACGCCCATCCAGTCGTAGATCGGCCACGCCACGGTGGCGTCGAAGTCGAGCGACACCACCGAGGCCCGTCCGGCGGCCTCCATCAACGGCTGGAGCCCCACCGAGATCGCCTTGAGCGAGAACGCGCTCGTGCGCACGGCGATCGCCACGCTCTCCCACGGGGTCGCCAGGAAGTTGCCCCCCAGCGCGTCCTGCGGCGCGAACGCGATCGCGTGGAGGTAGCCATCGAGCATGCCCCAGCGACGCTCCAGCTCGACGCGAACCGCGTCGATCTGCTCGTCGTCGTTCGCGTCCATCTCGAGGACGTCGGGCGGGTCTGGCAGGCGCTTCGCGAGCTTCTCGGTCAGGCTCACGCCCCGTCCGAAGTTCGACAGGACGATCTCCGCGCCCTGCTCCTGGCAGATGCGTGCCGCGGCGAACGCGATCGACTGCGGCGTGAGCACGCCGGTGATGAGGAGCTTCTTTCCCTCCAGCAGCACGGTGCCTCCCTCGGCGCCTACTCGGTCCCGGCGATCTCGATCTCGACGTTGCCCTGGTCGTCGGTCTGCGTCACCTGGACGACCCACTCGACGCCGTCACCGGTGGCGGTGCACTCGAACGTCGCGCCGGCCTCGACCTCGATCTCGTCGGGGCAGGTCACCTCGGTCACCGCGGGTCCGCCGCGCTCCTCCATCAGCGAGCGTATCTGGTCCTCCAGCCCTTCGGTGTCGAGGGTGGACGTGCAGGCGGCGCCGAGGAGCGCGACCGCCAGTATCGCGGCGACGAGCCGAGCGCGCATCGGGCCTCCTCCTCGGCCAGCAGCCGGTCCGAACGGGTTGGACGGTCACCCGAGCGTACCGACGGCCGTCACCGAGGGTCAATCCGAGGAGGGGGCCGACGAGGGGCGGCGTCGGCCGTGAGGGCGGTGCGCGGCGGTAGCATGCCGCCCGTGGACCTGGGGATCGCGGGCATGGTGGCGCTCGTCACCGGCGCCTCGAAAGGCCTCGGACTGGGCGCCGCCAGGGCGCTCGCCGCAGAAGGCGTCGCCGTGGCCGTGAACGCGCGCGACCCCGAACGGCTCGCCGCTGCGGCAGCGGGACTCCCCGGCGAGGGGTTCGCGCTGCCCGGTGACGTGACCGATCCGGCCACGCCGGCTCGCCTCGTCGCAGAGACGGTCGAGCGCGTGGGCCGCCTCGACATCCTCGTCGCGAACACGGGGGGCCCGCCTCCCGCCCGCGCCCTCGAGATCGACGACGACGCCCTGCGCGCCGCCGTCGAGGCCAACCTGCTGACGTCGGTCCGCCTGGTCCGCGAGGCCGTGACCCACATGCGGGCAGCGGGCTGGGGTCGGATCGTGCTCATCACGTCGAGCGCGGTGAAGCAGCCGATCCCCACCCTCGCCGCGTCGAACACCGCGCGTGCCGGATTGTGGGGGTGGGCGAAGACCGCCGCCCAGGACCTGGTCGACGACGGCGTGACGCTCAACCTCGTGTGCCCGGGCCTGCACGCGACCGACCGGATCCAGGAGTTGGGGGCGACCGGACGGCTGGGTGACCCGGAGGACTTCGGGCGGGTCGTCGCGTTCCTGTGCTCGCGGCCTGCAGGCTTCATCTCCGGCTCCGCGGTGTCGATCGACGGCGCGGGTACCCTTGGCCTGCTGTGACGAGCCTGCGCTGAAGAGCATCCTCCGGATGGAACCGCAGAAGGAACGGAAGGAGCGATCGTGACCGGAAACCCGCGCGTCGCCGACCTGGCGGCCCGATCCTGGGACGAGCTGCTCGAGACGTACCCGACCCTCGGGACGTTGGTCGGCGACGAGCGGTTCGACGATCGGCTCCCCGATCCGAGCGAGGCAGGCCGCGCTCGCGAGGCGGACGTGCTCAGCCGTGGGCTCGAGGCCGCGCGAGCGATCGACCGTGAAGGCATCGACGAGGACGACGCGATCACCCTGGACATCCTCGAGGCCCTGTGCGAGCGATTCCTGGCGAAGCTGCGCGGCAGGATCGATCGGTTCGAAGTCGCGAACCACCTCTACGGCCCCGCGACGTACCTGGGGGAGGTCGCGTCGATCCAGCTGGTCGACACCCCCGAGCGGCTCGAACGGTACCTGGCTCGACTCCGCGCCTTCACGCCGTTCCTGGCCGCATCGGCGGACGTGGCCAGGGAAGGTGTGGCCTCGAAGGTGATCGCGCCGCGCGTCGTGGCCGAGCGAACGGTCGCGCAGCTCGACCGGATCGTCGCCCTCGGCGTCGACGGCTCACCGGCGATGCAGCCGTTGAACGGCTCGACCGAGGACCGCGATCGGGTGGCGCAGGTGGTGCGCGACGAGGTGTTGCCCGCCCACGAGCGCTTCCGCGACATGCTGCGCGACGAGGTGCTGCCCCACGCTCCCGAGTCGATCGCGCTCAGCGCGCTCCCGGGGGGCGACGAGATGTACGCGGCCGAGATCCTCGGGTGGACCTCACTCGCCCTCGACCCCGAGGAGGTCCACCGGATCGGCTGGGAGGCCTTCGACGCGATCCAGCAGGAGCGCCGGGAGATCGCGTCGACGCTCGGCTTCGCCAGCGCCGAGGAGGCGATCGCCGCGCACACCGCGAGTGGGGCGAACACCGCGGAGACCCCCGAGGAACTCGTCGCGATGGCCGAGGACCAGGTCCGACGCAGCTGGGAGATCGCTCCGCGGTTCTTCGGACGCCTGCCCGACGCGAACTGCGAGGTGCGCCGGGTCGAGGAGTATCCGCGAGGCCGACTCACCGCTCGCCTTCTACAACCCTCCGACCGAGGACGGCTCACGCCCCGGCGTCTACTACATCAACGCGTACGACCTGCACGATCGCGCCCTGCACCACGTCGCGAGCGTGACCTACCACGAAGCCAACCCCGGCCATCACTTCCAGATCGCGCTCGAGCAGCAGGCTGAAGGGCGCCCGCCGCTGCGCCGGTTCGGCGCCGCAGGTGCCGGCTCCGCGTTCGTGGAGGGCTGGGGCCTGTACGCGGAGCGCCTCGCCGACGTGATGGAGCTGTACGTCGACGAGTGGGAGCGCCTCGGGATGCTCGACAACCAGGCGCACCGCGCGGCTCGCCTGATCACCGACACCGGGATCCACGCCCTCGGCTGGACGCGCGAGCGTGCGATCGAGGTCCTCGAGCAGGCCGGCCAGACCCACAGCGACAGCGTGATCGAGGTCGACCGCTACATCGGCATGCCTGCCCAGGCCCTCTGCTACACGATCGGGCTGATCGAGATCGAGCGCGCCCGCGACGCGGCGATGGCCCGAGAAGGCGCGAGCTTCTCGCTCCGCGACTTCCACGACCGCGTGCTCGCGCAGGGGCAGCTCCCGCTGCCGTCGTTCCGCCGGGTGTTCGAGATCGCCTGAGCCCGCAGACCCGCGCGATAGGCTCCCGGGCGGATCCAGCCGAGCGGAGGTGGTCGGGATGCAGGTCGAGATCGAGGCGGCACCGGCGTACGCGTACGGGCGGATCGCCCTCACGCCAGGCGGCGAGGTGAAGGTCGAAGCGGGCGCGATGGCCTCGATGTCGGGCGACGTCGAGATCGAGACGAAGGCCACCGGCGGGCTGATGGGCGGCTTGAAGCGGTCGGTCCTGGGCGGCGAGAGCTTCTTCATCAACACCTTCCGCTCGCCGGGCGGAGGGCACGTCGCCGTCGCCGCGAAGCTCCCGGGGGACATGCGGCAGCTTCCCCTAGGCGGCGCGACGTGGTTCGTCCAGTCCGGCTCGTGGATCGCGTCGGACCCGGGGGTCGACGTCGACACGAAGTGGGGCGGCGCGAAGACGTTCTTCGGTGGCGAGGGCCTGTTCCTGCTGAAGTGCAGCGGTCAGGGCGACGTCCTGGTCTCCAGCTACGGGGCGATCGTCGAGCAAGACATCCCCGCCGGGCAGAGCTACGTCGTCGACACCGGCCACGTGGTCGCGTTCCAGGAAGGCATCCAGTTCGGGGTCGAGAAGGCTGGATCGTGGAAGTCGACGATCCTCGGCGCCGAGGGACTCGTCGTCCGGTTCCAGGGGCCCGGGCGCGTCTGGCTGCAGACCCGCAGCGCCCAGGATCTCGTGGGGTGGCTCAAGACCCAGATGCCCGCGCAGCGCTCCTGATCGGTCACGGCCGACGGGCGCTGAGCAGCAGGTAGTCGATCAGGCGACGCTCCCACAGCAGGTCGACCTGCGCGAGCATCGCGCGAGCGGCCAGCGCCTGCGTGCGCGATCCGTGATGCGCGCCGTCGAGGCGATCGCGGACGAACCGCAGGGCGGGTGCGATCGTCCGGTCTCCCACGAGCGTCGCGCGCGCGTCGACGAACCCCGCGGCGTGCGCCATCGCCACGATCTCCTCGGGCGTGGCCACGGTCCCCCGGTGCAGTCCCCACACACGGAGCTGGGACACGGCCGCGAGCCCTTCGAGAAGGGTCCGGGGCAACCGGTGGGTCGGGATGTCGCTCATCGTGAGCATCCCTCCCGGGCGCAGCACCCGGAACGCCTCGTCGAGGAACCGACGACGTGAAGGGAAGTGGAACGCCGCCTCGACGCTGATGACGCCGTCGAACGAAGCAGCCCGCAGCGGCATCCGGCTCGCGTCGCCGTTCACGGCTCGAGCGCCGGCCTCCTCGAGCCGCGCGCGGCCGGCACGGAGCTGCGAGAGGGTCACGTTGAGCACGGTGAGGGACCGGGTCCGCGCCACCCCAGCGATCAACGGATCTTGGGCGCCGAGGCCGTTGCCCACGTCGAGGACGTCGCCACCGGCCGGCAAGGACTCGGCGATCCGACGCACGAGCGCCCGGACCGCGGTCGGGGCCTCGGTCGGATCCGATCCGTCCCCCTCCCACAGCCCGAGGTTCAGCCACCCGTCGTCGAGCGCGAGGAAGAAGTCGGGTCCCAGGCTGTCGTAGACCGTCGCGGCCGGGTTCCGCCCGTACCGCAGCATCCGGACGGCATGGCGCACGTTGTCCCACGAGAGCGTGCCCATCACGTCGGGCGCGCGGCGGCGCGCCACGCCTCCCGGAGCTTCACCCTGGCGCCGGTGCGCAGGACCGCTCCGGCGTAGAGCCTCGCACCCACGGGGACCAGGACGAGGGTTCCGCCGACGATCAGCAGGAGCGACAGTGCGATCTCCCACGGCTCGGCGGCGCCCAAGACGATCCGCACCGGCATCGCGAGCGCCGACGACGTCGGCAGGATCGACGCGATCACCACGAGCGGCGCCTCCGGGTCCTGGAGCGCCTCGATCGAGATGAAGAACGAGACCAGGATCGTCAGGTTGATCGGCACGATCACGTTCTGGAGCTCTTCCATCCGGGTCACGAGCGCCCCCGCCGCTGCGAACAGCGAGGCGTAGAACGCGAACCCGAGGATGAACCACCCCACGTCGAGCCCCGCGGCGCCGATCGCGGTCACCGGGATGTCGAGCGCCCCCGTGAGCATCGCGAGCCCGATCGCGAACGTCGCGATCACCACCAGCTGGCCCAGCCCGAGCAGCCCGATCCCGATGATCTTGCCCGCCAGCAGCTGACGGGTCCCGATCGCGGACAACAGCATCTCGACGACGCGTGAGGACTTCTCCTCGATCACCCCGCTCGCGACCCAGATGCCGTAGCCGAACAGCTGCCCGTACAGCAGGATCACCCCGACGAACGCCACCGCGGCGTTGTCTCCCCGGTTCGGGTCGCCGGGTTCGAGCACCGCGACCGCGACCGTCGGTGCGTCGGCGACGGCCTCACGCTCGTCCTGCGGGACCTCGTAGCTATCCAAGAGGCCATCGAGGCGAAGCTGACGCTCGGCTGCCCCGACCAGTCGGATCAGGCTCTCGTCGACGCCTGACATCCCGATCAACTGGTCCGGGGTGACCACCGCGTCGACCGAGCCGTCCCGCAGGGCCTGCTCGGCCGCGGCCCCGTCGGAGAGCTCACGGACCTCGACGTCGACCCCGGCCTGCGCCCCGAGGTCCGCGGCGGCCACGGCGACCGCCGGATCGCCCACCACACCCAGGTCGAACGACGGCGGGCCACCCCCGTCCGAGAAGGAGCGCGCCAGGACCAGGATCGAGATCACCGTCACGTTGAGGATCGTCGACACGAGGAAGCTCCGCTCGCGCAGCCGTACCCAGAAGTCGCGGCGCGCCACCAGCCGCCAGGTGCCACGGTCCCCTGCCGCGCTCACTCCTGGACCACCTCGCGGAAGAGCTCAGCGAGCGTGGGACGCACGGGTCCGAACCGCTGCACGTCCCCCTCCGCACGCGCCAGGTCGAGGATCCGCTGCGGGTCGACGCTGTCGTCCAGCTCGAGCATGACGGCCCCGTCCGCCCCGTCGACCCCGTGCACCCCCGGGATGACGTCCCACCAGGTCCGCGGCTCGGCGGTCACCTGGATCTCCCAGAGGTTCCGCGCGCGCGAGGCGCGCAGATCGGCGATCGTCCCACGCGCGACCACCTTCCCCTTCTCGATCAGAACCACCTCGTCGCACAGACGCTCCACCAGGTCGAGCTGGTGGCTGGAGAACACGACGGCCGCGCCGCGACCCCGGGCTTCGCGCAGCAGGACGTCGGCGAGGACGTCGACGCCGACCGGATCGAGCCCGGAGAAGGGCTCGTCGAGGACCAGCACCTCAGGGTCGTGCACGAGTGCGGCCGCCAGCTGCACCCGCTGCTGGTTCCCGAGGGAGAGCGTCTCGATCCGGTCCCTGGGTCCTCCGAGGAGCTGGAGCGCAACGGTCAGCTCGTCGGCACGGCGGATGGCCACGTCCTTCGGCACGCCGTGGAGGCGGGCGAGGTAGACGAGCTGTTCCTGCACCCGCATCTTCGGATAGAGGCCACGCTCCTCGGGCATGTACCCGAACCGGCGCCGTTCGTCGCGGCCGATCGGCGCTCCCCGCCACCGGACCTCCCCGGCGTCGGCGTCGAGCACGCCCAGCGCGATCCGCATCGTGGTCGTCTTCCCCGACCCGTTGCGACCGACGAACCCGACGATCTTCCCCTCGGGCACCTCGAAGCTCACGCCGTCGAGCGCGACCACCTGGTCGAAACGGCGCGAGAGATCGATCAATTCGAGCACGGGCTCGACCAGGATAGGCGGGCGATCGATCCGATCAGGCGGGCGCCTCGTCGGCCACCGGCTCAGAGACCCCGACCACGTGCCCGACCCACTCGGGCCGAACGAGCGCGTCGAGCACCGCGTCGGCGAGGTCCGCACGGCTGATCGTCCACCGGGGAGCGCGTTCGTCGATCCCGACGGCGTAGCGGCCGACCCGTGGCCGGTCCTCGATCGCGGGCGGCGCCACCGCGGTCCACGCGAGGGACGTCGCCCGAAGGGTCTCCAGGACCCGCAGGTGCTCCTGACGCAGGTGGACGAACTCGGGCGCGGTCTTCGTCAGGAACACGCCCACCTGCGAGATCGTCACGAGCCGGGGCAGCGCGACCGCCTCGGCCGCGCGGACCACGACCGCGAGCGCATCGGAGAGCTCCGAGCCGTCTCGCATCCGGCCCCCGAGCGCCACGATCGCCGCGTCGTGCCCGCCGAGGACGGCTCGGACCGCTGTCTCGTCGAGCGCGTCACCCTGGACCACCTCGACCCGCCCGGCGACGTCGCCGAGCTTCGCCGGTGACCGTACGAACGCCGTCACCAGGTGGCCCCGCGCGAGCGCCCGCTCGACCACCGCCGAACCGGCCCGCCCGGTCGCGCCGAACACCACCACGTCCACCCGTGCGCATCTCCCTGGGGTCGCCAGCACGGCACGGTACGGTACCGCGCGGCCACGCGAACGACGCGGCCTCAGACCTCGATGCCCTCGCGGTCGACGCCGCCGACCACGTCGACCCGCACGCGGTCGAGCGTCACGTCCTCCAGGCACCCTACGAACCGACGGTCGTCGTTGTGAGCTATCCGCGGCTCGACGGTCATCGTGACCTGGTCGACCCCGGCGGGGACGATCTCGGCACGGGAGCTGTCGGCGAGGATGTCGCGGCAGGAGAGCCACAGGGCCTGGACCACCCGGGCCTGATCCCCGTCGCCTTCCCGCAGCTCGACCCGCATCTCGTAGGTCGTGCTCCCGGTCGTCGGCCGGACGTCGGGGCGGTACATCGTGAGCTGCGCGAGCGCTCCGACCGCCCCCACGAGCAGGACGAGCCCGGCGAGCATGGCCGCCAACCAGGTCGCCGCTCGGTGCGCCCGCGGAAGGGCCGGAGGCGGCGGCACGAAGCGGACGCTCGTCGTCGGTGCGATCGCCGACACCTCCGTGGCCGACGGGACGAGCGACCCGTGCGCGCGCGCGAGACGTCGCAGTCGACGCTCGGTCACCGCATCACCGGCCCACGCCCCCGTGGCGGCCGCCGTCCGCTCCACGAGGTAGGCGATCGCCGACAAGATCACGCCGACGCCCAGCAGGACCGGGACGAACACGCCGAGCCGGTCGTCGCTCATCCACGCGAACGGACCTCCCTCACCACCGCCGCCGCCGGTCGAGGGGCGCGCCGCGGGCGCCGCCCTCGAGGCCTCGTCGAGCCGGTGCTCGACCGAGGTGAGGCGCCGCAGGATCGCCGAGGATGCGAGCGCGACCTCGGCGGCCACGAAGAACAGCCCCGAGATCAGTGCCCGGTTCCACTCCCACCGGTACAGGTAGACCAGCAAGTAGGTCCCGGACGCCAGCAGGACGACCCATCCGAGCACCCGCAGCAGCACGGACGCCACCCGCGTGGTCCTCACGCCGCCTCCTCCTGACGAGCCGCGTCCTCGGCGATGGCGACCTCCCCGGTCGCGCCGTCGACCACGACGGTCACCCCCTCGGGGATCCGTTCGACGGCTCCTTCGAACCCCACGACGGTCGGGATCCCCAGCTCCCGCGCCACGATCGCGAGATGCGACAGCGTGCTCCCCGTCTCCGACACGAGGCCGGCGAGCGACGGAAGCACCCCGGCGAGCGACGGCGAGAGCACCCGGACCACGAGCACGTCGCCGGGCCGCAGATCGCCACCCTCGTGACGGACCGGGCCGGCGCCCCGTCCACCCCCGGCGCCGCGACCGCCGACCCCACGCGGTCGCTGCCTGCCCGTGGGTCGCGAAGGCACGACGTCGCCGCTGGGGGTGAGCCGGAACACCGCGGGGAGCGGCGGACCGGGCCGCTCCGCGGCCCTGTCGGCCAGGCTCCGCGGGGCTTCGCTCCCCCCGACGACCGCGGCAAGTTCGCGGAGCGTGAGCTCGCCGACGAGCGCTCGGTCCTCGAGCCGGCCCGCCGCTTCGAGGCGCCCGCCGAGCTCCCACGCGGCGCGCGCGGCGAGCTCGTCGAGCCACCTGGCGCGCAGCCGCAGCGCCTCGCGCGGCTCCAGGACCGACACGTCGGGATAGGGGCTCCCGTGCGGGAGCTCACCCCCGGGCAATGGGACGGGCGGCCCCACCGATGGCGGCACGAGCGCGAGCACGACCGGCGCGTCGGCGACGATCGCGGCGTCGTCGCGCCCCTCTTCACGGTGGGTCGCGAGCGCGGCCAGCGCCAGGACGGATGCGGCCGGGCGGTCCGAGGACGACGGCAGCAGCATCCCGGCGAGGATCTGATACGCATGCACGGACACCAGCTCTCGACGGACCCTCCCGAGGAGCCCGAGGAGCTGCGGGTCGGCGAGGAGGGGGAGCGGAGGGACCGCCCGCAGCCGATCGTCGACCGCGGCGACGAGCGGCTCGATCGACCGCGGCAACGATGTCCGGAGCCGTCCGATGTGCCAGGCGGCCCACAGATGACGCGCGGGCGGTACCGGGTTGAGCACCCGCCACCCGCGGCGCGGCGGCGCCCATCCGAGCAGCTCGAGGTCGGCCGCCACCCGGCCGCCCACCGTGGTCACGACCGGTGACCGCGCGATCCGCGCATGGGGTACGACACCGACCACCCGCAACGCCTCGATCATCCCGATCCTCAGCGGTGCCACGAACAGATCGCGCTCGAGGGGCCGCAGTGGCTCGGGGAACGTCTCCCCCACCGGTCCCGGTCCCAACAGCGGACCGGAGGCCCTGCCCATCTCGCCGATCGCCGTCACGGGCCGGCTCTGGAACAGCCACAGCCGTCCACGCCGGTCCACGGCCCACTCGACGTCCTGGGGGCGGCCGAACGCGCTCTCGGTCCGACGCGCGAGTCGAGCCAGCCGCCGGCGATCCCGCACGCCAAGTCGCAGCTCGCCCGGGTCGCGTTCGAGGATCCGCCCGCGGCGCGACAGCACGTACCGAGCAGCGGTCACCTGCCCCCCGACGATCGCGTGCGGCGGGCCGGGCGCGCACTCGACGACCAGGCGTCGGTCGCCCGTGACGGGGTCGACGCCGAACAGGACCCCGCCACGAACGGCATCGAGCGCCGGTTGGACGAGGACCGCCATCGGGGCGACTCCCTCGGGCGTATGTGCGGACGCCCGCACGTGCGCGGCAGCTTCGCGGAACGCGCGCCACCCGCGGACGTCGGTCACCGAGGCGAACCGCCCCGCCATCGACGAGGACTCCACGTCCTCCATCGTCGAGGACGACCGGACCACGAGCGGGACCCGCCCGCCGTCCGACAGCGCCTCCCAGGCCGGACGGACCTCCGAGCTCGCGGGCTGCGAGTCGGTCGCGATCACGAAGCCCGGTAACACGGGGAACCCTGCCGCGGCGGCGCGCGCCAGCGCCGCCGCCTTGCTGCCGGCCCACGAAGGATCGCGGGCCCGTGGCTCGCGCCGGAGATCCAGCACCACGGGCACGCCGCGGTCGGCACCCATCCGGATCCCTCCTCGGTCCCCATCGTGCCCCGCAGGGCCCCGTCGTGGCCCGGGGCGACGGTCCCGCCATGGGGGGGCCGGTCCGGCGTGGGCGAGGAAGCCCCTGGGCGCGAGGATGATGCTCGGGTTCACGATGCGCACGACCACACCCTCGGTCGCCGCGCCGGCGCCTGTGCGAGCGCCACCGCGACGTCGGCGTCGCCGTTGGATCGTCGTCGCGCTCGTGCTGGGGGCGCTCGCCCTCGTCTACTGGTGGAAGCTCGGCCCTCAGACCGTGTCGATGCTCACCCACCGCAAGGGTGCTCCGAGCCAGACGTGGGCGCTCGAGCCACTGCCCACCGCACCGGAGCTACGGATCGCCGCGGTCGGCGACGTCGGTGAGGGCGAGTACGAGGACTGGCAGACCTCCTGGGCGATGAGCGAGGCCGGCACGGAGATGCCGTACGGCGTGCTCCTGCTGCTCGGCGACAACGTCTACCCGAGCGGCGACCCCGCCCGGTTGGTGCACACGGTGTTCCGCCCGTTCGACCGGGTGCTGGACGACGGCGCGTCGCTGTACGCGATCGTCGGCAACCACGACGCCGGACACGCCGACGAGCAGATGGAGCTCCTGGGCATGACCGGTACGTGGTGGGCGGCCCACCTCCCCGGCGACGTCCTGGTGATCGGCCTCGACTCGAACCGCGTCGGTGACCCCGCGCAGCGCGATTTCCTCGAGGAGACGCTCCGCGACGCCACCGAGCGCTGGCGGATCGTCGCGGTCCACGAGCCCCCGTACTCCGCCGGCTACCAAGGCTCGAGCCTGGCGATCCGCGAGGCGTTCTCACCGCTGTTCGAGCGCTACGGCGTGCAGCTCGTCCTGTCCGGGCACGAGCACGACTACCAACGGAGCGTTCCGATCGACGGGGTCACCTACGTGATCTCCGGCGCGGGCGGGCGGACCCGCGGGACCGGCGAAGAGGCGTTCACCGTCACCTCGTACGCCGTGTACCACTACGTGGACGTCAACATCTGGTCCGATCGCCTGCTGCTGCGGGCGGTCGACCAGGACGCACGCGTCTTCGACGAGGTCGAGATCTCGCCGTGAAGCTCAGGCCCTGACGAGCGGCAACCCCGCGGCCCGCCATGCCTCGACGCCGCCCACCAGGTTCATCGCGTCGTCGCGGCCGCTCGCGCGCAGCAAGCTCGTCATCACCGACGAACGGAACCCGCTGCCGCACATCACGGCGAGCGGACGCCCGTCGGGCGGTAGAACGTCGTCCAGCCGCGACGGCAGCTCGCCGCCGGTGATGAAGGTCGCGCCCTCGACGTGGCCGTCGGCCCACTCGGCGGGTTGACGCACATCGAGCACACGAAGCTCACCGTTCGCGAGCGCGGCGGCGGCCCGTTCGACGGTCAGCTGCGGCATCGTCGCCACCTCCCGGCCGCTCGTGCGCCAGTCGTGCATCCCACCCCCGAGCCAACCGACGGGCGCCGAGTAGCCGGTCCGCAGCAGCTGCCACGTGGCCTCCCAGAGGTCCTCGGATCGATCGAGCACCAGCAGGACCTCCGCGTCGGCCGGAAGCACCGTGCCCGCCCACGTCGCGAAGGAGTTGCCGAGCCCGACGTTGATCGACCCGGGCAGGTGCAGCCCCGCGAACGACTCGGGCTGCCGCGCGTCGATCACGACGGCACCCCCATGCCGAAGCTTGTCGAACATCTCGACCGTGAGGGCGAGCGGCTCGGCCACCACGCCGAGCGGCGCCGGCCCCGCCATGTTCTGCGATCGCATCCGCCGCCAGTACGGCGGTACGGACGGGAGGGTGCCGAGTCCGAAGATCTCCTCCAGCGGCCGGTCTTCCATCACGCGGCGCAGGACCGGGTTCGTGAGGCGCTCGTATCCGACGGTCGTCGTCAGACGCGCCCCGATGTTCCCGCCGCACAGCGACCCGGCCACGTGGGTCGGGAAGACCTCCACGTGATCGGGCAGGGCCAAGATCACGTCGCGGAGCATGGCGCGCATCGCCTCCGCGCTCTCGCGCGTCTGTGCATCGCTTCCCAGCAGGTCCGGGCGCGCGACGTCGTTCACCAGCAGCGCGCCGCCGGCCAGGAGCGCCGCAGGCTCGTCGCCCACCGCACGGTCGCGGATCAGCAGGCTCACGTGCTCGGGCGTGTGTCCCGGCGTGTGGAGCACCTCGAAGGCGACATCGCCCATCTCCACGATCTCGCCGTGACGCAATGGCCGATGCTCGTACCCGTACGTGCCGAGCGCCGGCGCGAGCGGCCGGATCCCGGGGACCCGCGCGATCAGCTCGGAGATCCCCGACAGGTAGTCGTTGTGGCCGTGCGTGTCGATCACGTAGGCGAGGGTGAACCCGCGCTCGCGCACGACGCGCAGGTAGTCGTCCACGTCACGCTTGGGGTCGAGGACGAGCGCCTCGCCGGTGCGTTCGTCGCCGACCAGGTACGACGCGTGCCCGAGGCTCTCCAGGTGGAACTGCCGGAGCTCCATCTATGCGACCCTGCCCTGACGGCCGTCCTCCGACACGAGCGGCAATCCGTGGATCGCCCATGCCGCGACGCCGCCGTGCACGTTGTGTGCGTCGACGCCCTGCTGGCGGAGCCAGTTCGTGGCGAGCGCGCTCCGGTTGCCCGAGCGACAGACGACGGCGACCGGCTTGCTCCGATCCACCTCGGGGAGCCGCGCCGGTAGCTGGTGCAGTGGGATGTGCACGGCGCCCTCGATCCGGCCGGCATGCCACTCGTACGGGTCGCGCACGTCGAGGATCTGGTGGGTCTCGCGGGCGTTCGACAGGGTCACGGGGTCCATCGGGGTGTTCGTCCTCCTCGTCGTCGGTGCTCGTCGGTCAGGCCAGTTGCAGGAACAGCTTCTGGATCTCGTCGGCGGTGTAGCCCTCCGCCTTCGCCGCCTCCTCGTCACGCAGGCACGCGGTGAGGTTCGCGACCAGGTACTGCGCGCTCGCGCGTTCGAGGGCCTTCGAGGCGGCCGACAGCTGGCGGGCCACCTCGCGGCACCCCTGGCCCTCTTCGATCATCCGTGCGACCCCGGCGAGCTGGCCCTGCACGCGGTGCAGCCGCGCCACGACGGCCTGCGTCTCATCCTGGGTGATGTCCACGTCGGTCCTCCCTGGTCGGTCTCGGTTGGAACAGGATACCCCCGGGGGTATATTCCCGTTCGTCGGATACGCCCAGGGACGCTAGGCTGCTGCCTCGTGGGGGGGGCCATCATCCGGACCGAGGGGGTCCGCAAGAGCTTCGGCGACGTCCACGCGCTGACGGGCGTCGATCTCGAGGTGTCGCAGGGCGCCGTTTTCGGCCTGCTCGGTCCGAACGGCGCCGGCAAGACCACGACCGTCCGGATCCTCACGACCCTGCTCCCGCTGGACAGCGGCACCGCCGAGGTCACTGGCCTCGACGTGGTCAAGGACGCCGAGGCCCTGCGGTTCCGGATCGGCCTCGCAGGGCAGTTCGCCGCGGTCGACGACAACCTCACGGGCCTCGAGAACCTGATGCTCGTCGGCATGCTCTACCACCTGAGCCGCGTCGAGGCGAAGCGTCGCGGTGGCGAGATCCTCGAGCGGTTCGATCTCTCGGATGCGGCGGATCGCCCCGCGCGCACCTACTCAGGGGGTATGCGTCGTCGACTCGACGTCGCCGCGAGCCTTGTCGGTCGCCCCGAGGTGCTCTTCCTCGACGAGCCGACGACCGGGCTCGACCCGCGGAGCCGCGCCGACGTGTGGGAGTTCATCCGCGAGCTCCAGGCGGACGGCACGACGCTGCTGCTCACCACGCAGTACCTGGAGGAGGCCGACGTCCTCGCCGACCGGATCGCCGTGATCGACGGCGGCGCGGTGATCGCCGAGGGGACCGCCGACGAGCTGAAGGCGAAGATCGGCGGGGAGGTGCTGGAGCTCCACGTCGCGAACAAGGACGAGACAGCGAAGGCCGCAGAGGTCCTCGCCGGGCTCGGCACCGGCGACCACACGGTGGACCCGGCCACGGGCTTCGTCCGCGTTCACGCCGGCCCCGACGGAACCGCCGTGGTGTTCGAGGCGGTCCGCCGCCTCGACGGCTCGAAGATCTGGATCGACGATCCTCGCCCTGCACAAGCCAACGCTCGACGACGTGTTCCTCACGCTCACCGGTCGGACCGCCGAGGACGTGACCGGCGAGGAGCCGGTCGCGACGAGCGGGCGACGAGACCGCAAGAAGAAGGAGTCCCGCACGTGAGCGCCACGACCGCGATGCAGGCGCCGACCGGGATCGCCGCGAGGGTGAGCCTGGCCGTATCCGACGGCACGATCGTCGCCTGGCGGAACCTGGTCGGCATCTGGCGCGTTCCCACCGTGCTCGTGTTCGAGCTCGTCCAGCCGATCATGTTCGTGCTGCTGTTCCGCTTCATCTACGCGAACGCGTTCCCCCCCGAGACGATCCCGGGGGGCGACTACGTCTTGTTCCTGATGCCGGGGATCTTCGTGCAGAACGCGATCTTCGGCTCGACCACGACCGCGATCGGCCTCGCCGAGGACCTGAAGAAGGGGTTGCTGGACCGCTTCCGATCACTGCCGATGGCGCGCTCTGCGGTGCTCGCCGGGCGGACGACCGCGGACCTCGTGAAGAACTTCCTGTTGGTCGTGATCATGATCGGGGTCGGCTACCTCGTCGGCTTCCGCTTCCAGGAGGGGCTGCTCGCCGCGCTCGGCGTGGTGGTCCTGGTGCTCGCCGTCAGCTTCACGTTCTCGTGGATCTCGGCCACGGTCGGCCTCGCGATCAAGCAGGTCGAAGCCGTGCAGGCGGCGATCTTCACGATGGTCTTCCCGATCGTGTTCGTCAGCGCGGCGTTCATCCCGGTCGCCTTCATGGCCGACTTCCTGCAGCCGATCGCCGAACACAACCCGATCACCTACTGGTGCAACCTGGCGAGGTACTTGTCGATCGGCGAGGTCGCCGTGATCGACATGGAGACCGGCGAGGCGATGTACACGCTCGGTGAGCTCGTCGTCCGGTCCGCGGCCTGGATCGTCGGGCTGCTCGCGATCTTCATCCCGCTGTCGATCCGTCTGTACCGGAAGCTCACGTGACCGAACGGGTCCTCGGGTTCGAGGGTCCGCATGCTCGCGAGAAGGTCGCCGTCCTGCTCACGATGTGCTTCGCCCTGGCGATGGCGATGCTCGACAACACCGTCGTCAACGTGGCGCTCCCCACGATCGCCCGAGACCTGTCCGCGGGGATCAGCGAGCTGCAGTGGATCATCGACGGGTACGTCCTCGCGTTCGCGTCGCTCCTGCTCACCGGCGGGATCGCCGGCGACCGGTACGGGCGGAAGAAGGTGTTCCTGGGCGGGCTCGCGATCTTCACGCTCGCGTCGCTCCTGTGCGGCATCGCGGAGACGGACAACCAGCTGATCTGGGCGCGCGGCCTGCAGGGCGTGGGCGCGGCGTTCCTGATGCCGGGCACGCTCTCGATCATCACCGTGACGTTCCCGCCGCACGAGCGCGCGAAAGCGATCGGCCTGTGGGCGGGGATCTCCGGGTTGGCGCTCGCGCTCGGCCCGACGCTCGGCGGCTGGATGGTCGAGAACTGGGGCTGGGAATCCGTCTTCTTCCTCAACGTGCCGATCGGGATCGTGGCCTTCCTCGTGGCCACCCGCACCGTGACCGAGTCGCGCTCGGAGCAGGCGCGTTCGCTCGACCTGCCCGGCGTGCTGCTCGGCACCGCGGGGTTGCTCGGTCTCACGTTCGGGCTGATCGAGGCGAACGTCCGTGGGTGGTCCGACCCGCTGATCGTGGCCTCGCTCACGGCGGCGGTCGTGCTGCTCGGCGCGTTCTTGTGGTGGGAGGCGCGCAACCCGAACGCGATGATGCCGCTGTCGTACTTCCGGATCCCGGCGTTCGCGGCGGGCAACGCGGTCGCGTTCGCCGTGTCGCTGGGGATGTTCTCGATCTTCCTGTTCTTCACGCTCTACATGCAGATCGTGCGCGGCTACTCCCCCATGGAGGCGGGGGTCCGGTTCCTGCCGATGACGCTGATGATCGTGATCACCGCGCCGAACGCGGGCCGCGTCGCGCAGAAGATCGGCTCGAAGGCGCCGATGACGTACGGCCTCGTGCTCGTGGGGTCGGGGATGCTCGCGATGACCCAGGTGACCCCCGAGACGCCGTACGGCACCCTCGCGATCCTGTTCGCCGTGATGGGCCACGGCATGGGCTCGACGATGGCGCCGATGACCGCGGCGGTGATGGGCGCGGTCGGCGCGGAACGCGCCGGCCTGGGCTCGGCGATGACGAACACCAGCCGCGAGGTCGGCGGGGTGCTCGGGATCGCGGCGCTCGGCACGATCGCGTTCGCCCAGGTCGCGTCGGCGATCGGGCCGCTGCTCGCCGGATCGGGGCTCGACCCCGCGCAGCAGGAGGCGATCGCCGAGGTCGCACGTCACGGCGTCCTCACACCGGACGCGCTGGCGTCGATCGAGATCGCCCCCGAGCAGCTGGGGGCCGTCGCCGCCGCCTACCGAGAGGCGTTCATGTCCGGTTTCCACCTGGCGGTCGCGGTCGGCGGGCTCGTCCTGCTCACGGCCGCCGTGATCGCGAACCGGTTCATCCCGGGGAGGGTCGCCGCCCGCCAGGCGCGCCTGGCCGATCCCGAACCCGTCGCCGCCGGACATTGAGCCGTGGTCAGGGTCCTGCAGGTCCTGGGTGTCGCCGTCGGGGCCTTGCTGGTCGGGGCGGCGGTCGTCTCGGCGATCAAGACCGTCGTGATCCCGCGGGCGGCCGCGTCGCAGGTGACCAGGATCGTGTTCCTCGTGATGCGCCGCCTCTACCTGATGCTCGCACCGCGCTCGGCGGCGTACGCGTGGCGGGACCGGGTCCTGGCCTCGTACGCACCGGTCAGCCTCGTCGCCACGCTGGGGGTCTGGCTCGGCATGGTCTTCGCCGGGTTCGCGCTGATCTTCTGGGCGATCGAGGACCGAGGACCGCGCGAGGCGTTCGAGCTGTCCGGCTCGTCGCTGCTGACCCTTGGGATGGTCCGCCCCGAGGTTGCGCTCGACATGTGGCTCGTGTTCCTCGAGGCCCTGACGGGCCTGTTCCTGCTAGCCCTGCTGATCACGTACCTGCCCTCGATCTACACGGCGTTCTCGCGGCGCGAGCTCGGGGTGACGGCGCTGTCCGTGCGGGCCGGGGAGCCTCCGTCCGGGCGCGAGATGATCTGGCGCCACTGGGTGCTCGAGCGGATCGACGAGCTCCACGGGGTCTGGGTCGAGTGGGAGCGCTGGTTCGTCGACGTCGAGGAGACCCACACCTCGTTGCCCGCGCTCGTGTTCCTGCGCTCTCCGCAGCCCGACCACTCCTGGGTGACGGCCTCCGGCGCCGTGCTCGACGGCGCGGCGCTGACGCTCTCGAGCGTCGACGTCCCGCGCGACGTCGAGGCCGAGTTCATGATCCGTGCCGGCTACCTGTGCCTGCGCAGGATCGCGGATTTCTTCCAGCTCCCGTACGACCCCAACCCCTCCCCCGGCGACCCGATCTCGGTCACGCGCGAGGAATGGGAGGCGACGATCGCGACCCTCGACGAGGCCGGCGTGCCGCTGAAGGCCGACCGTGAGCAGGCGTGGCGCGACTTCACCGGGTGGCGCGTGAACTACGACGCCGTGCTCGTGGCGATGGCCGACATCACGACGGCCCCACCGGCCGAATGGTCGAGCGACCGGGCCGGCGACCGGACCAGGGCGCCACGCGCCCTCCGCCGGTCGCCGGCCCGGTGAGGCGGGTTCACTGACCGGGCTTGAAGACCATCGCCCAGATCACCACGAGCAGCACGAGCTGGTCGATCCGCGAGATCGTGAAGATCTTCGTCGTGAGGGCATGCACCTCGGGCGAGGCCGGGCCCTGCTCCTCGATCGCGCGGCCGATCTTGCCGGCGGTCGGACCGATGAAGACCGACCCGGTGACCGCGGTCGCGATCGAGCCGACGAGGCCGATCGCGATCCAGGTGTCCTCGAACTCGAGGAAGGGCGCGTAGAGCACCATCGCGATCCCCATCACCAGCACCAGGATCGATGCGGGCAGCAGCAGGGTCTTGCCCGTGAACTCGATGTCCTTCGTGAAGACCGCCATCCGATCGGCGTCGCCGATCCGGTTCAGGCGCGTGGCCTGGTACTGGAAGTACAGACCGGTGCCGACCCACACGATCGCGGCCAGGATGTGGATGTACTTCAGCGTCTCGTAGACGCCCTCGGTGTACGCGAGCACGCGGATCCCCCCTCATCGGTGCCGTGGACGCGCGTATCAGACACCACGGGCCCCGATGAGGCAAGGAACGTTGCCTCGGGGTAGGACTCGGACCGTCATGGCGCGGCCGGCGCTGACCTACGGGACCGGATGCCTCGCGTCGTAGTGCCAGAACCCCGGCGCGAACCACCGGAGCAGCCCGACGCCGACGATCGTCAGCACCCCGCCCGACACGATCGAGAAGGGCACGCTGGTGACGCTCGCCACCACCCCCGATTCGACGTCGCCGAGCGAGGGCCCGGTCGCCCACACCGCCATCCCGATCCCGTCGAGGCGTCCTCGGTAGCGATCCTCGACGGCGGTCTGCAGGATCGCGGAGCGGAACAGGCCGCTCACCAGGTCGCCGGCGCCCGCGATCGCGAGCATCACGAGCGAGATCCACAGGGTCTCGGACAGCCCGAACCCGACGATGGCGGCGCCCCAGATCGTGATCGCCACGAGGATCGCTCGGCCCTGGTAGCGCACATGCTTCGCCCTCCCGGAGAACAGCGTCCCGAGGAATGCGCCGGCCGCCGGCGCCGCGAACAGGAAGCCGAGGACCTCCTCCTGACGTGCCTCGCCGCCGAACGACAGCGCGACCGCGGGGAACAGCGCGACCGGGAACCCGAAGATCATCGCGTTCAGGTCGGCCAGGAACACCGACTGCACGTTGCGCTTGCCCTTCAGGAAGCGGAACCCCTCCTTGATCGCCTCCCAGCTGACCTCGACGTCATCGTGGCCGGGCGAGGGCTTCATCCGGGCCACCATCGCGATCACCGCCACGAACGTGAAGGCGTCGAACACGAACGCGCCGGCCGGCCCGATCGTCGCGAGCATGAACCCCGCCGCGATCGGCGCCGCCATCGAATCGAGCGTCCCGAGGCTCCACTCGACCGCGTTCGCCGACGGCAGCAGCCCGGGCTCGAGCAGCCGGGCCGGCCACGTGTCGAGCGCCGGCCGGTTGAACGTGTACAGCGCCGCGGAGATGAACGCGAACACGTACAGCGGCCACACGAGCGGCTCGTCGAGCGAGGCGTTGAACGCCATCACGAGCGACAGCCCGACGAGCAGCACGTGCGTGATGATCACGAGCCGCCGTCGCTCGAGCGCGTCGGCCACCGCGCCCCCGACGATCGGCGCGACGAACACGGGCACGAGCTGCGCGAGCCCGAGCAGCCCGACCGCGAGCGTCGAGCCGGTCAGGTCGAACACCTGGAACGGGATCACGACCGCGATCACCTCGTCGCCGAAGTCCGAGATCGAGCGCCCGATGAACAGCCGCCGGAAGTCCCTCGAGACCTTCAGCGGCGTGAGGTCCATCAGGTGCCCGCGGGCGCGCGCCAGCAGGCCCCTCGGTTCCTCGGGCCCCGGGTCGGCGAGCGGCGGCTCCATGTGGTCCATCGGAGTCGCCCAGGCTAGCGGGTCGGTGCCGCCCGATGGGGTCGAGCGTCAGACGTCGGCGAACCGCAGGGCCGCGTCGATGTCCTCGGCGATCATCCGGCGTTTGCTCGTCTCGATGAAGAACGCGGGTCCGGCCTGGAGGTAGGAGGGGAAGACCCGCGCTCCGCGGAACCGGAAGTCGCCCCCGCGGATCTTGTACGTCGAGCCGGCAGGGATCGCGCGCGGCTCACCGCTGCGGCGGGCGATCGCGTTCACCGCCTTGATCGCCACATCGCCCATGAGCAGGAGCGCCCGAGTGTTCGGGAAGAGCCCGAGCTCACGTTCGAGGAGCACCGAGCACGATGCGATCGTGGGCGCGGAGACGCTCGAGCCCTGCTTCGCGCACTTGACCGCGGTCGTGAGGTAGACGCCCAGCGCCACGATGTCGCGCATGCCCTGGACGTCACGCCCCGCGTCGCGGAACGCCTGCAGCGTCGTTCGCGCGAAGAGCGGATCCCCCCGAGCGTAGTAGCCGTCGCTCGGATCGGGCGGCGCGACCTCCGAGACCATGATCACCGAGATCGCCTCGGCGTCGATCGAGATGCTCGGCACCTCGAAGCGGTCGTGCCGAACGTCACCGCACGGGAACGTGTCGCATCGGATCAGCCTGCCGGGTCGCATCGGACTCCCCCCACGACGTTCCGCCCGACCATCGCGCGAGGAGGGATGTCCGTCATCGGCCGCCCGGCCCGGAACGAGCGGGCCGAGGGAGGCACCGCGGCCGATCGGCGCTACCTGAGCAGGCGGGACATCCGGCGATCCGCCAGCACCTTGCCGCCCGTCTGGCAGTCGGGGCAGTACACGACCTCGAAGTCCTCGTAGGAGACGCGACGGAGATCGGCGCCGCAACGTGGACACGGCTCCCCCGCCCGGTTGTGAACCGTGAAGTGGTCGCCGAGCTTGGTGGGGAGGCCGCCCTCGCGCCGGCGTTCGACCTCGAGGGCGGCGTCGAGGATCGCGTGGATCGCGGCGATCAGGCGCTCGCGGTCCTCGGGGCCGAGCTTCGCGAGCTGGGCGGTCGGTGACAGGCGCGCCTCGTGCATCGCGTCGTCGGTGTAACCGCGGCCCATCCCCGCGATCGTGCGCTGGTCGCGCAGGATCGTGTGGACGCGGCGATTGTCGGACGCGGAACGGAGCAGCTCGTCGGCCTCGGGTGTGAGGACCTCGGGGCCGAGCCTCTCGAGGGGGCCTTCGTCGCCGGGGGCGAGCACCCACCAGGACGCCTTCCGGTGCGTCCCGAACTCCTTCACGAGGAGCGCCGGACGACCCTCGAACCGCAGGCGCACGACCGATCCGCGGGGCTTCGTGGTCTTCGGGGCGGGCTCGACGTCGACGCGTCCACCCTGCGACAGGTGGATGAGCAGCCGCTTCCCGTCCTCGAAGCGGATGACGACGTACTTCCCGCGGTTCGTGACGTCCCGCACGACCGCGCCCTCGAGCTCGGAGGGGCGCGGCGCGTACGTCTTCAGCGACGAGAACTGCAGCGGGTCGGCGCGGACGAACGTGGCGCCGGCGACGACCTCGTCGAGCCGTTCGGCGAGGGCGCGGATCTCTGGGAGCTCGGGCACGACAGGTTCACCCCGCGATCGACGCCGCGGCCTCGCGGATGATGTCGGCGCACTCGCGCAGGCGTTCGCGGTGGCTCCGGTGGCTGACGATGCACACGCGCAGCGTGAAGCGGTCGTCGAGGATCGTGCTCGACAGGAAGACCCGCTTCGTGCCGTTGATCCGCGCGAGCAGCTCCTTGTTCGCATCGTCGTCGCCGTCCCTGAGGCGGAACGCGGTGACGGTGAGCTGCGTCGCGTACGGGACCTCCAGGAGCGGGTCGGCGCGGAGCGTCGCGTCGAGCTCATCGGCCAGGTCGAGCTTCTCGTCGAGCGCCTCGCGGAACCGCTCGACGCCGTGCAGGACGAGCGGGAACCACACGCGGAGGCCCCGCATGTCGCGCGAGAGCTCGGGCGAGAGCTCCGAGTAGTTCGGTAGATCGCCGCTCGGCGGCAGGTCCTGGAGGTACTCGGCGGTCTCGAAGTGGGCGGCGCGCAGCGCCTCGCGATCGCGGACCACGAGCCCGCCGGTCCCGTACGGGAGGAACAGGCCCTTGTGCGGATCGAGGGTGACGCTGTCGGCGCGCTCGATCCCGCGGAACAGGGCCCGGCCCCGGTCGGTCAGCTGGAAGAACCCGCCGTACGCGGCGTCGACGTGCATCCACAGGTCCTCGTCGGCGGCCACGTCGGCGACGGCGTCGAGGGGGTCGACCGCGCCGGTGTTCGTGGTGCCGGCGGCCGGGGCGACGAGGAACGGCTTCAGGCCCTTCGCGCGATCGGTGCGGACGAGGTCGCGCAGGGCCTCGGGGTCCATCCGGAGCTCGCGGTCCGTCGGGACCAGGCGCAGGGCGCGACGTGGGAGCCCCGCGATCATCGCGGCCTTCGTGACGCTCGCGTGCGTCTGGGCGGTCGCGTAGTACGTGCCGTCCAGGAAGTCCTCGCCGAGCTTCGCGTGCCGCGCGGTGACGACCCCCGAGAGGTTCGCCATCGAGCCGCCGCTCGTGAGGATCCCCTGCGCCGTGTCCGGCATGTCGAACAGGGAGCTGAGCCAGGCGGTGACGTTCTCCTCGAGCTGGACCATCGCGGGGCTCGGCTGCCACAGGCCGACGTAGCGGTTCAGCCCCTGCGCCAGGAACTCAGCGAGCGCCGCGGTGAACAGACCGCCGCCGGGGATGTACGCGAGGTAGCCGGGCCCGCTGTACTCGAACGTGTGCCGCGCGGCCTCGAGCGCGTCGTCGAGCAGCCCCCGGAAGTCCCGCGTTCCCTCCTCGGCGGGGGCGGCGCGGAGCTTCTCGGCGACCGTCGGCGCGTGCTCGGTCGCCTCGGCGGGCGCGTCCTCGAGGCCTCCGATCCAGGCGATCAGCTCGTCGAGGACCGCGCTGCCCATCGCCCGCATCTCCTCAGGCGACGGGTCGAACGGGTAACCGTCCGTCACCTGAGCTCCTTCGTGACCGCCACGAGGAGCTTCTCGGTCGACGACGCGATCTCGTCGACGGCGGCCTCGAAGGCCTCACGGTGCCGGGCGCTCGGCTCCCGGAACCCGCTCACCTTCCTGACGAACTGACGGGCGGCGGCCCGGACGGCCTCGTCGTCGGCCGGCACCGCCCCCTCACGCAGACGCATGATGCTTCGGCACATGGCGGCGAGCGTACCGCCGCTCGGCGCTTCAGGGGCGCGCGGACGACCTGCGGAGCGTGGCAGCCTGGTCCGCCGCGCGCCCCGTCTCGCCCGCGTCAGGGCGATCCCCGGGCGGCGCCCAGCGGCTGCGCTCGAAGGTGACGACGACCAGCTCCGCCGCGTCGCGGCGTTCGTCGGGCCAGGCGACGCGAGCCGCCGCGAGGACCTCGCGGGGCGTTTCGGCCGGGTCGTGCGCGTGGCCGCTCGAGGTGAGCGCCCGCACGAGATCCTCGTAAGCGCGGCCGGCGGGATCGGTGGGTCCCCGAGCGCGGCGTCGTCGCCGGCCGCGGCGGGCCAAGACGACGCCGAGGCCGGCGACCGCGAGCACGGCGAGGAGCGCCGGCCACGAGCCGACGATCGAACGGAGACCACCGAGCGCGACCCCGGCGACCGTTCCGACCGCGGCCTTCACGCCCTCGGGCGTGTGCTCGCGGAGGAACCCGCCGATCGCCGCGACCGCCTCGGTGATCGGGAACCGGCTCGCGAACGACGGGTCGGCCGCCGGCACGCCGAAGGTGGGGTCGTACGAGATCCACCCGGCGTCCGGGTACCAGACCTCGACCCACGCGTGGGCGTCGGACTGACGGACCTCCCAGTAGCCGGTGAAGGGGTTGCGCTGGCCCGCGCCGAACCCGACGGCGATCCGGGCCGGGATGCCGACCTCGCGAAGCAGGACCACCATCGCGCTCGCGATGTGCTCACAGAACCCGCGACGGGTCTCGAACAGGAAGTGATCGACGGCGTCGACGCCTTCGGGTTCGCGGGGCACGCCGAGGTCGTACACGGTGTTGGTCCGCAACCACGCCTCGGTCGCGGCGACGGCGTCGGCCTGCGACCGGGAGCCGGCGACGATGCGGCGCGCGAGCTCTCCGACCCTGGCCGGCTGATCCACCGGGAGCTGGAGGTACCGGGCGAACGGCCGAGCTTCCGGGTTCGGAGCCGGAAGCCGGCGCAGGATCCCGAGTGGCACCGCGGGGACCTCGGACACGATCGAGTACACGAGCCCCTCGTCGAGCAGGATCGGCGACGTGATCGTCCCGTGACGGTCGATCTCCAGGCCGGCGGAGGGGAAGTAGACGCGCTCGGCCTTCGCGGCGCCGAACAGGACGTTGGGCTGCACCGAATCCAGGTAGAAGGTCTGGACGACCTTCCGGCTGAACGCCGACGGTAGAATCTGACTCGAGGTCGGTGGCCGGCACCAGGTACCCGTCGTCATCGAGGGAACGCGGCAGTGGCTCGCTCTCCCCCGCCGATGCCGTCCACAGCACGCCGTCGAACGTGTCGAAGACCTCTGCGCGCCACAGGGCCGGCTGGTCGGCCCGAACCCGGAACGCGATCTCATCGGACAGCTGCCCGCGCGAGCGAAGGTCCATCGCCGAGCTGAAGCCCGGGTACCCGTCGGGGGCGAAGTCGACGACCCCGTCGGTGCCGGCGGACGGGAGCCCCGGGTTCTGGATCGCCCCGGGGTCGGTCTCGGTCGATCCCCGGTCCCCCAGCTGGAACGGAGGGGTGCGTACGAGGGTCGCGGGCAGCCGAGGCATCGACAGGAACACCAGCGCGCCGATCACGACCGCGACGACGCTCGCCGTGGCCGACGACCTGACCCCGGCCGCCCGAAGGGTGCGGCCTCCGCGATCCGACGTGTCGAGATCGGGTGGGCGACCTGGTCGGGACGCGGACGGGCGCTCAGCCACAGCCACGCGGCGGCGAGCACGGTCCAGGGGATCAGGACGAACAGGTACGAGGTGGTGAGCGACAGAGCTCCGCCGACCGCGACGAGCGTGACGCTCGAGACCATCGAGAACGCGAGGTCGCGGCGCCGGGGCACGTCGAACGCGTGGAGCACCTGGACCCACAGGAACAGGCCGGCGAGCGGCTTCCTGGCCTGATCCACCGTCGTGATGGACCCCATCGAGCCGATGAAGAGGGCAAGGGCGGCGAGGAGGGCGAGCGACAGCGCGACCTTGATCGCGAGGTTGTTCGCGTGACGCCGCCGGTACGAGACGACGTAGCCGAACGGGGCGAGCCCGAGCGCGGCGACGGCGGTCCCCGCGTCGACGGCGCCTTGCAGCACGACCGCGAGGATCCCGACCTCGACGGCCAGCGCGACGACGACGCGGATCGCGACCGAGTCCTCCGGCGGCGCGGTGGGAGGCCGCGGGGCGAACCTCACGGTGTCGCCCCCAGCGCGTCGGCGAGGTCCTGGTCGAGGGCCCAGGGGTGGACCTCGATCCCGGCCTCGGCGAGAGGCGACACGTCGGTCACCTCGTCGGTTGCGACGACGACGACGAGCGCTCCGCCCGGCGGCGGTCCCCGTGAGGGCCCGCCCGAGGGCGGCGAGGTCGCGGTCGGCCCACGCCGGAGCCACGACCACGAGGGTCTCGACGCCTCGGAGCTCCTCAGGCCCGAGGCGCGCGAGCGCGGTCGCCAGCGGCATCCCCGACGGCTCGAGCCGCGCGAGCCACCGCATCGCGGCGTCCTCGTCGGCGCGAGCGAGCACGTCGACCTCGTCGCCGACGGCGGCGGCGAGCCGGGCGCCGTGGCCATGGGCCGAGGCGGCGTCGAGCAACGAGGCCGCGACGGAGCACGCACGGTCGAGTGGGGTCCACGCCTCGCCCTCGTCACGCTCGGTGTCGATCACCACCGCGAGCCTCCGCGTCCGTTCTTCTTCGAACTCGCGGACCATCACCTGGCCGTGACGGGCGGTGAGGCCCCAGTGGACGTGGCGCATCGAGTCACCGCTGCGGTACTCGCGCACCCCCAGGTACTCGGGCCCGTGCCCGCGCCGTGGCGACGGATGGATCCCGGTGTCGTTCGTCGAGGTCGCGTCGACGAAGGGCATCGACCCGAGGGGGAACACGCGAGGCAGGACGAGCGTTCCGGCGTCGACCACCAGGCGCCGGCGGCGCTCCGCGACGCCGAACGGTGCGCTCGAGCGAACCTCCAAGCGTGTCGTTCGGAGCTCACCGCGCGTCGACGGCGTCCGAAGCGTCGTCAGCTCGACCCGCTCCCCCGGGTGGACCGAGGGCACGAAGACCTCCGCATGTTCCAGGTGCGCATCGGCGACGACGACCGACCAGCGGACGCCGCGCGCGGTGTTCGAGAGCCTGACGTCGACGAACGCCTCGCCGCCCTGCTCGGTCTCGGCAGGTGCGATGAGCTCGGCGCGCACACCGCGGAGCGCCGCGAAGGGCAGCAGCACGCCGGTGAGGACCGCGCCGAGCAGGAGCGCGCAGAGCACGTAGAGCCAGCCGGCCTGGACGTTCGTGCCGATGAGGAACAGGACCGCCGCTCCCAGGAGCAGGCCGAGCGCCCGCCGCCGGATCCGCACGGCTAGCCCGTCCGCGAGGTGACGTGGAGCGGGACCGGGACCTCCTGCAAGAGCCGACGGACGACCGCGTGAGCCGCGTCCGCGCTCCCCCGTCCATGGGCGGGCACGAGCCGATGCTCGAGCACCGCGGGCGCGAGCGCCTTGACGTCGTCGGGCAGCACGAAGTCACGCTCCTGGGTGAGCGCGCGGGCCTGGGCGGCGCGTACGAGCCACACGCTCGCGCGGGGCGAGGCGCCCAGGGCGATCTCGGGCGCCTCGCGGGTGGCGCTCACCAGCGCGACGGCGTACCCGAGCACGGCCTCGTCGACGTAGACATCCCGCACGGCGCGCTGGGCGGCCCGGACCTCCTCGGGCGACAACACCGGCTCGAGGTCGCGCAGTGGGTGGTGTTCCAGCTGGCGCCGCACGAGGTCGGTCGACCCGGCGGCGTCCGGGTATCCGATCTCGACCCGTAGCGCGAACCGGTCGAGCTGCCCCTCGGGCAGCGGATAGGTGCCGTGCTGCTCCACAGGGTTCTCGGTCGCGATCACGAGGTACGGCTCGGGGAGGCGGTGGGTGATGCCCTCGACCGTGACCTGGCGCTCTTCCATCGGCTCGAGCAACGCCGACTGGGTCCGCGGCGTCGTCCGGTTGATCTCGTCGACCAGCACCACGTTCGCGAACACGGGTCCGGGGACGAACCGGAACTCGCCGTGGGCCTGGTCGTAGACGCTGATCCCGGTCAGGTCGCTCGGCAGGAGGTCGGGCGTCGCCTGGACCCGTGAGAACTCGCCCCCGATCGAGATCGCCAGTGCCCGCGCCAGCGTCGTCTTGCCCACCCCCGGGACACCTTCCAGCAGCAGGTTCCCGTCGGCGAACAGGCAGATCGCAGCCGTCTCGACGGCGTCGTCGTTCCCGGCGATCACGAGGCGGACGTTGTCGACGAGACGCCGGAACGCCGCCGTCGCCTCACCGGGGGCAGCCTGCGGCTCGATCACACGTGAGGCTTCGACGCCGCGGGTAGGACGCTTGAGCGCCGCAGGTGGGGGTGCGAGTGTGTCGCGATGGACGACGACGTCCTCACCTTCTACGACGGCCTCGCCGGCGACTACCACCTGCTGTTCGACGACTGGTGGGAGGCGGCGGTGTGGCACGGCGACACGGTCGAGCGGCTGCTCCACGCCGCCGGGGTCCGTCCACCGGCGAGGATCCTCGACGCGACGTGCGGGATCGGGACCCAGGCGCTCCCGCTGGCCGCGCGTGGGTACGAGGTCGTCGGCGGCGATCTCAGCGGACGCGCGATCGAACGGGCCCGTTCTGAAGCCGCCGCCCGCGGCATCGAGATGTCGCTGCTCGCGTCGGACATCCGGGAGCTCGGTGGACGGGTCGCGCCAGGGTTCGACGCCGCGATCTCGTTCGACAACTCCTTGCCCCACCTGCCCACGCAGGAGACGCTCGTGACCGGGCTCACGGTCGTCCGGACGTTGTTGGCACCCGGGGGGATCTTCCTCGCGAGCGTCCGCGACTACGATCGCTTGCGCGCCGACGGGGTCCAGGGCGTGACGCCGGTCCTGCACCGCCGTGGTGACGTCGCGTGGATCAGTGGACAGGCCTGGGAGTGGGACGCGACGTCGGTCCTGATCCACCTGATGGTGGCGCGGGCCGAGGGCGACGGATGGCGATCCGAGGTGCGGACGACCCGGTATCGGGCGCTCAGCCGCGTGGATCTCAACGCCGGGCTCGCCGCCGCGGGCCTCACCGACATCGAGTGGCTCGAGCCCGAGACGACGGGCTTCTATCAGCCCGTGGTCGCCGCACGCGCGACCTAGGGATCCTTGCGGGCGCGGAGCGAGTACATCAACGGAAGGGTCCCGGCCTGGTCGTCGGGCCAGCCGAAGTTGCCGGCGCCCCTCTCGACGAGGAACGGCATCGGCCAAGCCAGCTCGCGCTTCTCGTCCAGGGATTCGACCCGAAGCCCTTCACGAGCGAGCAGGGACACGACCTCACCGAGGGAATGGTTCCAGCCGTGCTCTACCTCGGCGTCGACCTCGGCCGTCGGATCCGCGTACGACCCCTCGACCGGGAACGAGATCGTCTCGCCACCCCAGTAGTCGTAGCGCAGGTACAGCGGGTTCGGCTCGGTCCGTTCGTCGTCGATCGCCCAGATCACCGGATGCCCCTCGTGGATGTAGAAGATGCCCCCCGGCTTCACGAAGCCGGCCACCGCCCTCGCCCACGGCGCCAGGTCGGGCAGCCACCCAAGCACCCCTCGGCCCGTGTAGACGACGTCGAAGGTCTCACCCTCGAGCGGCCCGGGCAGGTCGTACACGTTCGACACGACGAAACGAGCACGATCGGCCAGACCCGTCTCGGACGCGAGCTCCTTCGCGAACGCGATCGCGGGCTCGCTGAAGTCCACCCCGGTCACCTGCGCCGCGCCGAGGCGCGCCCACGACAGCGTGTCGAGCCCGAAGTGGCACTGGACGTGGAGGAGGCTCTTGCCGGTGACGTCCCCGACCTCCTCACGCTCCCACGGCTGGATCCGCAGGTCGTTCGGGTCGTCGCGGAACCGTCGTACGTCGTAGAACTCCCCGGTCGTGTGGATCGCCGTCCACGCGTCCCAGAGCCTCCGGTTGTCGGCGAGCTCCCGGTCGAAGCCACTCACGGGCGCTTCGCGGCCAGCGCGCTGATCGCCTCGATCACGCACCGGTGCGCCAGGATCGCGGTCACCTCGGCGTGGTCGTACGGGGGCGAGACCTCGACGACGTCCATCCCCACGAGCTCCACCTGACTCACGATCTGTCGGACGGCCCGGAGCAGCTCACGGCCGAGCATCCCGCCGGCCTCGGGCGTCCCGGTCGCCGGCGCCATCCCCGGGTCGACCACGTCGATGTCGACCGACAGGTAGATCACCTCGGGGCCGTCGAGCGCCTCGGCGATCGCGTCGGCGAGCACGGCTTCGCTTCCCCGCTCCTCGATCTCGGTCATCGGGTGCCAGCGCATGCCCTGCTCGTCCATCCACTCGAACGTCTCGCGGTCCGGCCAGTAGCCGCGGAGCCCGATCTGGACGAAGTTCCGCCCGGCCACCCAGCCTTCCTCGATCAGCCGGCGCATCGGCTCGCCGTGTGCGTGGAGGTTCCCCCACTGGTCGGCGCCGGTGTCGGCGTGCGCGTCGAAGTGGAGCACGCCGAGCTTCTTCGGCCAGACGTGCCGCGCGACCGCCGCCGCGCTCGGGTAGGTGATCGAGTGGTCGCCGCCGAGCACGATCGGGATCGGCCCCGCGCTCGCCACCCGGAAGACCTTCTCGTGGATCACGCGGAGCGACCGCTCGAACCGGGTCGGCACGATCGGCGCGTCCCCCGCGTCGACGGCCTTCAGCTTCTCGTACGGAGCGGTTCGCAGCTGGATCGACCAGGCGTCGTTCGGGCTGTAGGCGGTCGGGGCCATCCGGATCGCCCGGGGGCCGAACCGGGCGCCCGGCCGCGACGACACGCCCTCGTCGAACGGGGCCCCGACGATCGCGACGTCGGCGTTCGCCGCGCGGAGCGTCTCGTCGTCGAGGGCCCACGGCAGCTTGTCGAACGAGCCGTGCCAGTCGGAGTAGTAGGGCAGGTCGGTGCTGTCGAACTCGTCGAACTCGTTCTCCGCACGCAGCTCGGAGTTCTCCAGCCGGAAGTCGGGAGCGTCGCTCATGGCGTTAGTGAATCACGCGTCAGCGGGCCTCGACCCTGTCGCAGAGGGAACACCGAGCGCAAGGTTCGTGAGGGCGCCGATCATGAGACCGACGCCGAGGCCACCGAGGACGTCGAGCGGGTTGTGGGCCCCGAGGTAGATCCGAGCGAAGGCGACCGCGGCGACCACCATCCACGGCACGACCTTCCACCCGCTCCGCAGGTACGGCTGGATGACCCAGGCGAGTCCGGTCACCAGCACGACGTGACCGCTCACGAACGACACGCCCACCGTCGCGGTGTCGCCTCGGATGATCGCGTCGGGCGTCGACGTTCCCGGACGCTCGCGGGTGACGAGCTCCCAGACCACCCGCTCGGCCACGAGCTTCAGGACCGTGACGACCAGCGCCGCGACGGCGAGCCTGGGACGCCGCGCGATCAGGGCGATGACGGCGACGATCGGCCCGATCGCGAGCACGCCCAGGAACTGCGCCGCGTTCGCGGCCGGGAAGAGCGCCTCGGGCAGCCCGTTGATCGCACGGAAGACGGCGGCCTCGAGGTCGCCGACGGCGCCGCTGCTGGCGACGACGGCCGCGGGCGCGAACAGCAGGAGCCCGACGGCGACCGCCAGCAGGTCCACCCGGCGCCGCTCGACGCCGTCTTGGGTCGCCATGCCCAGACCCTACGGCTGCTTCTTCGTCAGGTCCTTCAGCAGCTGCCGCGCCGCGTTCGCGCCGGGGCCACCGGTGACCCCGCCGCCGGGGTGAGCCCCCGAACCAGCCAGGTACAGGCCGTTCACGACGAACCGGTACCGGGCGTGCTGGTTCAGCGGCCGCCACGCGAACCACTGGTCCAGTCCGGGGGAGGCGTGGAGCAGGTCGCCCCCGGTGAGCCCGTACTCGGTCTCGAAGGCCTCGGGCGTCGTCACGGTGCGGGCCTCGACGAGCGAGGACAGCCCTGGCGCGTACGCATCGAGCGTCTTCAGCACGACGTCGCCGAGCGCGTCGGCCTGCGACGACCAGTCGCCCTCGCGGAGATGCCGCGGCGCCGCCTGAACGAGCACGCTCATCACGTGCTTGCCGTCGGGCGCGAGCGACGCGTCCGTGAGCGACGGGATCGTCGCCTCCAGCATCGGCTCTGAAGGCAGACGACCGTACTTGTAGTTGTCGGCCGCGTGCTCGACCGCGTCGATCGACGGGCCGATCACGATCCGCCCGCGCAACCGCTCCTCGTCCCCGCCGGGGAACGACGGCGGACCGCCGAGCGCCAGGTCAACCTTCGCGGTCGCCCCGGGCTGACGGATGTTCTCCGCTCGCCACACCATCGTGGGGCCGAGCTCGACCGGGTCGATCAGGCGGAGCGTCCGCTTCGGGTCGGCCGCCGACACGACTAGGTCGGCCTTCAGCTCCGAGCCGTCGGCGAGGACGACGCCGGTGGCACGGCCGTTGCGGACGGAGATCGCCGCCACCTCGGCGCCGGTGCGGATCGTCACGCCGAGCGCCTTCGCGGCCGACTCCAGCGCGCTCGCGAGCGCCCCGGTCCCGCCCCGTGCGAACGTCGACTGCCCCGGCGCCCCGCCGTCGTTGCCGGCGGAGTCCGTCAGGAAGGTCGTCGCGGTCCCCGCGGCCCACGGCCCCAGGTTCGTGTACAGGATCCCGCGGGTGGACAAGGGCCCCCGGAGCGCCTCGGCCTCCAGCTCCTCCCCGACCAGGTCGGCGACGGCCATCGGCAGCGTGCGGGTCACCTCGCGGCCGGCCTTCGCCCCCAGGCCCTTGAACGCCTTCCCGAGCTTCAGCCCGGCCATCGCGTCGGCGATCGAGGGCGACTTGACGTCCGGCGGCGTCGCCACGTTCACGTAGGCGAGCCAGCTCGCGATCGAGCGGATCTTCTTGTCGAAGGCCGGGTACCGTGCGGCATCGTCGGGGAAGTCGGCCTTCAGCTCCGACGCGGTCTTCTCGGCGTCTCCCCAGAAGGTGACGGCCGGGCCGTCGGGCTGCGGCGCGAAGATCCGCACCGACGGGACGATCGGCTCGTAGCCGTGACGCGCGAGCTTGAGGTCGGTCACCACGGAGTCGCGCAGTCGCCCCACGGTGTGGACGAGGCCCGGCGCGGTGAAGCCGTCGGCCAGCTGGACGGGACGCAGCACCCCGCCGACCTGCTCCGCGCGCTCGACCAACGTGACGCGCTTGCCCGCCTTCGCGAGGTAGGCGGCGGCGATCAGCCCGTTGTGCCCACCGCCGATGACGACGATCGTGTCCTTCGCCATCAGGCCGCCCTCCGTCCCTTCTTCTTCTCCTTGAGGTACTCGAGCGCGGCCAGTCGACCGTTCGCCGCCATGATCCCGCCGCCGGGGTGCGTGGCCGAGCCGCACATCCACAGGTCCTTGACGGGCGTGCGGTAGCGCGCCCAGCCCGGCACCGGCCGGTTGAAGAACAGCTGCTCGAGCGAGAGCTCGCCCTGGAAGATGTTGCCCTCGGTGAGTCCCGTCCAGTCCTCGATGTCCTTCGGGGTCAGCACCTGCTTGTGCAGGATCTTCGACCGGATGTCCGGGAACCGCTCCTCGAGCGTGTCGATCACGGTCTCGCCGAACGCGTCGCGCTCCTCGGAGGTCCACTCGCGCCCGTCCGAGAGCTTGTAGGGCGCGTACTGCACGAAGCACGACATGATGTGCTTGCCCGGAGGCGCCATCGACGGGTCGACGAGGGTCGGGAAGATCGTGTCGATGTAGGGCCGCTGCGAGAACCGTCCGTACTTCGCGTCGTCGTACGCCCGCTCCATGTAGTCGAGGGAGGGACTGAACGAGATCGCGCCGCGCAGCCACGGGCCGACACCCGGCTTGCAGGCCAACTCGGGAAGCGAGTCGAGCGCCAGGTTCACCTTGCCGCTCGAGCCGCGGTACTTGTAGCGGCGCACCTCGGCCTCGAACTCGGGATCGAGGGTGCCCTTCTCCAGGAACTTCAAGAACGTGAGGTTGGAGTCCACCGATGACATCACGACGTTCGCGAGGATCTCCTCGCCGGTGTCGAGCGCCACTCCGGTGGCCCGGCCGCCCTGCGTGATGATGTTCGACACGGTCGCCTCGGTGCGGATCTCGACGCCGGCGGCCTCGGCCGCGCTCGCGATCGCGTAGGAGATGCCGCCCGTGCCGCCGCGCGGGATGCCCCACGCACGGAACGCGCCGTCGATCTCACCCATGTAGTGGTGCAGGAGCACGTAGGCGGTGCCGGGCGAGCGCGGCCCCTGGAACGTGCCGATGATCCCGGAGGCGCTCATCGTGGCCTTCAGCGGCTCGGTCTCGAACCACTGCTCGAGGAAGTCGGCCGCACTCATCGTCATCAGCTGGATGAAGCAGGTCTGCAGCCGCTCGGGGAGGTCCTTGAACGACTTGGCGAGACCGGTGAGCGGGAGCCACTCGAGCGGGTTCACCTTGCCCGGGTCCGGGGGCACGATCGACAGGATCGGCTTGATGAACCGGGCCATCTCGGCCATCAGCATCGAGTACTCGCCGTAGACCTCGGCGTCGTTCAGCGACCAGCGGCGCAGCTCGCGCACGGTCTTGCCGTGGTCGTTCACGCGCCACAGGTAGTCGTCCTCGAGCGGGGTGATCGTCCCGTCGAGCGGGAGGATCTCCAGACCGTGCTTCGGCAGCTCGAGCTCGCGGATGATCTCCGGCCGCAGCAGCGACACGACGTAGGACATCGCCGAGAACCGGAACCCCGGGAAGTGCTCGACGGTCGTGGCCGCCCCACCCAGGATCGGGTTCTTCTCGAGAACCACGACCGACATCCCGGCCTTGGCCAGGTACGCGGCGGTCGTGAGGCCGTTGTGGCCGCCTCCGATCACCACGGCGTCGTACCGCTTGGCCATCGACCCCTCCTCCTTCGCACGGAACATGACCGGGGGTCCGGAACGACCCTCGGGGATGGGGCGCAGGGCGCCGGTCCGGCATGCTAGTCGGGGCCTTGAGGGCCTACCACGGGACCCATGACCTCAGGTCACTGGGCCCCTGCCGGGCGCCCGGGGCCGGGACTACGCTAGCGGCCCGGAAGCGCCCTCGCGCACGTCGATGCGCGCCGTTCAAGGAGGCCAGCACCGTGACGGTTGGAACCGCGTTCTTCCCCCGCCAGCAGGAGTTGAACACGAAGCTCGCGTGGGGCGAGTGGTCCGGCTACTTCTCCCCGGCCGTCTACGCCGACTTCCACGACATCGAGTACAACGCGGTCCGCGAGGCCGCCGCCGCGATCGACACGACGCCCCTGTACAAGTACGTCGTCCGCGGCAAGGACGCCGGTCGCCTGATGGACCGTGTGATGACCCGCGACATCTCGAAGCTCCGGCTCGACCGCGTCTTCTACACGCCGTGGTGCGACGAGGACGGCAAGTTGATCGACGACGGCACGATCGCCCGGATCGGCCAGGACGAGTACCGCGTCACCGCGGCCGACCAGATGTACCGCTGGTTCTCGATGAACGCGACGCACCTCGACGTCGAGGTGATCGACGTCACCGACGACCTCGCGGCGCTCGCGTTGCAGGGCAAGCTGAGCCGCGAGGTCCTCGAGGAAGCCACCGGCGAGGACTGGAGCGACGTCCCGTACTTCGGACGCCGCGTCACGACGATCGACGGCGTCGAGGTCGACGTCACCCGCACCGGCTACACGGGCGACCGCGGCTACGAGCTGTGGATCCCGTGGGACGCGGGCGTGCGGGTGTGGGACGCGATCTTCGAGGCCGGGCAGTCCTACGGGATCCATCCCGCGGGGATCCGCGCCCTCGACGTCTGTCGTGTCGAGGCCGGCCTGATCCTCGCCGAGGTCGAGTTCTCGAGCGCCCGCCACGTGACCAGCCCTGAGCTGAAGTACTCCCCGTTCGAGGTCGGCCTGGGGCGTCTGGTCGAGCTCGGCAAGGCGAGCGACTTCGTCGGGAAGCGGGCGCTTCAGGCCGAGCAGCGCGCCGGCGGTCCGCCACGGCGGCTCGTGGGACTCGAGCTCGACTGGAGCGGGATCGAGGGGCTGTACGCGAAGCACGAGCTCGCGCCCGCGGTTTCACCGATGGTTCACCGTGACCCGGTACCGGTGTACAAGGACGGCAAGCAGGTCGGCCGCGCCACCTCGATCACCTGGGGACCGACGATCAAGAAGATGATCGGGTTCGGCAGCATCGACAAGAACCTCGAACGTCTCGGCGCCCGGGTCAGCGTCGAGTGGAGCGTCGAGGGCGAACGTGGCAAGGTCGGCGCGACCGTGGTGAAGACCCCGTTCCTGGACCTCGATCGCAAGCGCACCTGACGCCTGCGCCACGGGAACTCCACACCCCGCGCCCGGGCGAGGGACCCTCGGTCTGCGACGATAGGGGCGCAGTGACGCAGCGCATCCCTCGTTCCCTCATCGTGTTCGCCCTGCTCGGGGGCGTCGTGGCGTTGGCGCTCGCGTGGGTGGGGAGCACCGTCGTCGCCCTCGCGGCCGGTCTCGTGGTCTGGCTCGTCGGGCTCGCCCTGACCCGCTGGGCATCACGCCACGGGTCGCTCGGCGACCACGATCCTTCCCGCCGGCGGTTCCTGTGGGGGTCGGCGGTTGCCGGGTTCGCCTGGGTGCTCGGCGGAGCCGCGATCGGACGGGTCGCGACGACCCTCGGCCGTCCCGACGCCCGCGCGGTCCAGGACGCGGCCGCGACCGACCTGGGGGCCGAGTACATGGACCTCGTCGCGCGGGCGTACATGCCCGGGCGCTCGGGCGATCTCCAGTTGCTGGTCGCCCCTTTCAACAGCGCGAACTACTCCCAGGAATCCGTCGCCCTCCTGCCGCGCGACCCGCGAACGAGCCACGCGGCCGTGTGGATGTACCTCGAGCGGATCCCGCTCGTGGTCTACGGGCCAGGGGTCGTCGAGCCGTCCGACTCCGAGGAGCGCGTGTCGCTCGCGGACCTCGCCCCCACCACCGCCGAGCTGATCGGGTTCGAGGACTGGCCCGATGATCGGGAAGGCCGCGTGCTGCCGGGGCTGCGCACGACCGGCGTCACACCCAAGATCGTCTTCACGTTCGTGATCGACGGCGGCGGGTGGAACGTGTTGCGGCAGTGGCCGGACGCGTGGCCGAACCTGAAGCGCCTGATGCGCGAGGGGGCCAACTACCGCGACGCGATCGTGGGGTCGTTCCCCGCCGTGACGGCTGCCGCGCACGCCACGATCGGGACCGGCACGTTCCCACGCCAGCACGGCATCACTGGGCACAACATCCGCGACGGGTCCGAGGTCCGCAAGGCTTACGGAGAGATCGGCCGGGCCGACCCGTCCGACATCGTCGTGCCCACGCTGTCGGATCCTTGGCACGACGCCACCGGCGCGTGGGTCGGGCAGATCGGGTACCAGGTCTGGCACCTCGGGATGCTGGGTCGCGGCGGAACCACCCGCACCGAGGGCGACACGCCGGTCGCCGTCTACTTCGACGAACAGGGCGACACCGGCTGGCTCCCGCACAACCCGGACCTCTATCGTCTCCCCGCGCAGGTACCCGGGCTCGAGGTGTTCCAGAGCCGGGCCGAGGGGTTCACCGACCCGGGGTGGGACGTCGACTACGCGGACTGGGGCAACCCGCACTGCTGCGCGCCGCAGATCGCCGGATACCAGGGCGACCTGATCGAGGCGACGCTGGACTCCGAGCCTATCGGCGACGGTGCGGCGAGCCTGCTGTACACCACCTACAAGTCCCCCGACTACACGGGCCACGTCTACGGGATGTCCTCGAAGTGGGAGGAGCTGATGATCCGGGCGGTCGACGAGGAGATCGGTCGCACCGTCGAGATGCTCGAGGAGCGCTTCCCGGGCGAGTACGCGCTGATCGTCACCGCCGACCACGGGCAGTGCCCTCTGCCCGACGATGCCGGCGGCGTCCGTCTGGACCCGATCCAGCTCGAGCGCGTGATCGAGGAGGAGTTCGGCGCCGGGTTCGCCGACGCGGTCAAGAGCGTCGTGCCGTCGGAGATCTACCTCGACACCGATGCCCTCCGCGACGCGGCGGCGACCCCCGAGGACGTCGCGGCGTTCCTGCGGCACCTCACGTACCGGCAGAACCTCGGCCCCTACGTACCCGAGAGCGCGGTGCAGCAGGACCTGCTCGACAAGGAGGAGTTCGCGGCGGTGTTCGCCACGAGCTACCTGGATCGGATCGGCGACCTGTCGCGCTTCGGCCCGACCGTCTACGACGACCCCGAGGTCGACCCGGGCATCCCGCCGCTGTCGGTGCTGGACTGAACCACCGTCGCCACTCCCGCCTCGACGTCGGCCCAGGCATGGAGCCGTCCCAGCCGCACGAGCACGAGATGCGGCGCCGCGATCGCCTCGACGATCCCCTCGAGGTCGAACAACGCCTCGAACAGCGGGAGACCCTCGGCCATCGCCGGGCTCTCGGCGACGCGCCGTTGCCCCGCATAGGGCGACCCGAACGCGCGCGGGCCCTCGTCGGGAGGCAGATCGGCGGCAGGACCGAGGAACGATGCCAACACCCCTCGCGCATGATCCGCCGCAGCGGTGCGATCCGCGTCCGGGCGCAGCTGCAGCCTGGCCCGATACCGATGCAGGTCGATCCGGACGATCGCCTCGATCTCGAAGAGCCGGTCGAGCGGCTCGGGTGGGGTCGCGGGCGGGCAAGACACGATCGTGTGGGTCGTCAGCTCCTCGTCGACGTGGAGCCGCAGGAGCGTCGGGTTCGCGACCGTCTCCTCCAGCGCCCACCGCACATGCCCAGTATCCCCGTGACGCCGGGTCACGTCCGGTGTGGCCGCCACGTCGACGCCGCTCGCCGCCCACGGATACGCTGCCGACGGACTTCCCGGCATCCCCGGACGAGAGGCGGACGCGTGGCGCTGCACATCCCCTGCCCAGTCTGTGGCGACAGGCCCTTCCATGAGTTCACGTTCGGCGGCGAATGGCGGGAGATCGACGCCCCCGACGCCGAGGCGGACTTCGCCCGCGTGTACCTCCCCGAGAACCCCGAAGGACCGCAGCGCGAGCGGTGGTACCACGCGATGGGCTGCCGGACGTGGACCACGATCAGCCGCGACACGCGGACGAACGAGGTCGGCTGAGATGGGGACGTTCGGGTTCGAGGGCCGGCAGAGTCCTTCGCGGACGGCGACTCGATCGCGGCCGCGCTCTACCGCGACGGCCTGCGGACCTTCTCGCGATCGCTGAAGTACCACCGCAAGCGCGGCCTCTACTGCGGGACCGGTGACTGCCCGAACTGCCTGATGACGGTCGACGGGCTACCCGCGGTGCGCACCTGCGTCACGCCGTGCGAGGACCAGATGCAGGTCGAGCGCGAGGGCGGGTGGCCCTCACCCGACCGTGACCTGCTCCACGTGACCGACTCGCTGCATCGCCTGATGCCGGTCGGCTTCTACTACAAGACCTTCGTGAGGCCCGGGTTCGCCTGGGACGTCGCGTCCAAGGTGATCAGGCGGGCGACCGGCCTGGGGACGCTGCCGTCCACCCGAGGCGCCGAACGCAAGGTGATGCGTCACGTCCGCGTCGACGTGGTGGTGGCCGGCGCAGGTGCGGCCGGCCTGATGGCCGCCCGCGACGCGGCCGACGACGGCGCGACCGTGCTCGTCGTCGACGCCGGACGGATCGGCGCGCAGATGGCGCCGGGGCCGTCCCTCGAACGGGTGCGCGCGCTCGAGGTCGAGGCCCGGGCGTTCCCCGGCGTGACGATCCTCGAGGACCATGCCGCGATCGGCGTGTACGAAGGGATCCTGGTCCCGGTCGCCTCCGAGGGCGAGCTCGTCCACGTCCACCCCGGGCGCGTGGTCGTCGCGACGGGAGCCACGGAGGCCCACGGGGTCTTCCCGGGCAACGACCTGCCAGGCGTGATGCTCGGGCGGGCCGCGGCGGCGCTGGCCGGCCGGTACGGCGTCCGTCCCGGCGACCGGGCGGTCGTGGTCGTCGGGACCGAGGAGGGGCTCGAGCACCTCGCGACGCTCGCGGCGGCCGGGGTCCGGGTCGTGGCGACCGCGGCCACCCCCGAGCTGGCGGACCGTCTGCCGAGCGGCGCGGGCGAGGTCGTCGTCGGCGGCGACGTGTTCGAGGCGCGAGGCGATGGCCGGCTCGACGAGGTCGTGCTGCGTCGGGGAACCCAGGGCAAACGCTTCGCGGCCGACCTCCTCGTGCTCTCGAACGGGCTCGTCCCCCGCGACGCGCTCGCACGGATGGCCCTGCCCGGCGAGCCGGTCACGGTGGTCGGCGACGCCGCCGCGGCGTTCCCCCGTGCGACGCCGGATCGCGACGGAACCGTCTGCCTGTGTGAGGACGTCGCGCTCCACGATCTGGCGCAGGCGTGGGACGAGGGGTTCCGCTCGGCCGAGCTCCTCAAGCGGTACACGACGGCCACGATGGGACCGTGCCAGGGAGCGATGTGCGCGAACGCCCTCACGTGCTTCGCGGGAGATCGCGGCGACGTCACCCTCCCGAGGCCCGACGACGTCCCCCGCACGACCGCCCGTCCGCCGGCGCGGCCCGTCACCCTCGAGACGCTCGCTGCGGGGGTGCACGAGCTGGCGGACAAGCGCACCTCGTTGCACGAACTCCACGTGGCGGCGGGAGCCCGGATCGACCGTTCCGGGGGGTGGCTCCGACCCTTCACCTACGGGGATCGGCGGGCCGAGTACCTCGCCGTCCGCGAGCGGGTGAGCGTGATGGATGTCGGCACGCTCGGGAAGTTCACGATCGCGGGACCCGACGCCGGCGAGCTCGTGGACCGTCTGTATCCGTGCCGGACCGACGATCTCGCGCCGGGCCGCACGCGCTACGTCCTGACCCTCGACGAGGCGGGCTACGTGATGGACGACGGGCTGCTCGCCCGCGTGGACGAGCACGAGTGGTACCTGAACTCGACGTCGGGTGGCGCCGGTCGCACCGACGCTCGTCTGCGCAACTTCGCCGACCGTCTCGAGCTCGACGTCCACGTCTTGGACCGCACGGCCCAGTGGGGCGCGATCAACGTCGCGGGGCCGCACGCTCGCGACCTGCTCGAGCGCCTCACCGACGACCCGATCGACGCGACGACGGTCCCCTATCCGGGGTTCGCCGACATCACGGTCGCCGGGGTCCCGTGTCGCGCGATCCGGACCGGGTTCGTGGGAGAGCTGGCCTTCGAGCTCCACCACCCTCGCACCCGCGGCCCGGAGCTGTGGGAGACGCTCCTCGAGGCCGGCCGCGAGTGGGAGCTGCGGCCGCACGGGCTCGACGCGCTCGAGCTGCTCCGTCTGGAGAAGGGCCACTTCTTCCTGGGCCAGGACACGATGCCCGACGACACGCCCGCGAAGCTCGGGATGTCGTGGGCGGTCGCGATGGACAAGCCGTGGTTCGTCGGCAAGAAGGCGCTCGAGCGGATGGCCGAGCTGCCGATCGGGCGTCGCCAGATCGGCGTCGAGTTCGTGGGCGGGCCGTCGACGACGTCCGAGCTGCGGGGAGAGCCGCTCGTCGTCGGGGATCGCACTGATCGGGCGCGTGACCTCCGCCGAACGCTCCCCGGTCCTGGATCGGGCGATCGGACTCGGGTGGGTCCGCGTCGACGGGGACGACGTCGCCGAGGGGCTGCGCACCGGCTCGGGCGTGCAGGTGCGGATCGTGCCGAGGCCGTTCTACGACCCCGAGGGAGGGCGGATGCGTGGCTGAGCTGCGGATCGAGCATCCGACGGTCACGGCCGTGCTGGCCTCCGCCGGCGCGTGCGACCGCCTCGACCTCGACGGCCCGAAGGTGCTGCGGACCGCGCCGCGAGAGGCGCTCGTGCTCGGCGAGGTCGATCCCGGCGCGCTCCGGGCCGTCGTCGACGAGCCGACGGCGCTGGTCGACGACGTGAGCGAGGGCTGGGTCGCCTTCGTCGTGACGGGTGTCGACGCGCACGAGGTGCTCGCCCGTCTGACCGAGCTCGAGCCGCCCGAGGCCGGCGGATGGACCCAGGGCGAGGTGGCGCACGTCCCCGCGAAGGTCGTCGCGGAGCCCGGCGGGCTCCGACTGCTCGTCCCGGCGCACCTCGCCGCCCACGTCGACGAACGGCTCCGAACCGACGCCCGGGAGGTGCTCTCGTGACCGGGTTGCTCCGGCGGCGGGAGTTCCTCCGGCAGCGAGACCTGAAGCCGCGCTACGACGTCGTGATCGTGGGCGGCGGGGTGAACGGGCTGTCGCTCGCGTTCCACCTGGCCGAGTACCACGGGATCCGTGACGTCGCGGTCCTCGAACGCTCGTACATCGGCAGCGGCGGGAGCGGGCGCAACACCCAGGTGGTGCGCGCCACCTACAACACGACCGAGACCGTGCCCCTGTACGCAACGGCCCTCGACATGTACCGGACGCTGTCGCAGGAGCTCGACTTCAACATCTTGTTCTCGACGCAGGGGAACCTCGACCTGTGTCACTCACAGGACACGTTGCAGGTCGAGCGCGAGAAGATGTTGATCCACCGCCAGTACGGGGTGGACACCGAGATCCTCACGCCCGAGCAGGTGCTGGAGGTCTGCCCGCTCGTGGACCTCACCGCCGGCGGCGAGCTCCCCGTGATCGGGGCCACGTACCACCCACCCGGAGCGTTCGCGCGGCACGACTCGGTCGTGTGGGGCTACGCGAGCGCCGCCGACCGTCGCGGTGTGGAGATCCACCAGGGGGTCGAGGTGACCGGGGTCGACGTCGGCGCCGGCGTGTGCCGCGGCGTCCAGACGAACCGCGGACCGATCGGCGCCGGCCGGGTCGTGAGCGCCGTCGCCGGATGGTCGACCGTGCTCGCGCAGATGGCCGGGATCCGCCTGCCGATCGAGACGAAGGCCCTCCAGGCGTTCGTCACCGAGGCGTACCGACCCGTGCTGTGGGGCCTCGTGTCGTCGATGGACCTGTACGTCTATACGCAGCAGACCGACCGCGGCGAGCTGGTCGTCGGCGGCGAGACGCTCCCCTACACGACGTACTCGACGCGCTCGACGTTCGACTTCGCGGCCGAGACCGCGAAACGCACGATCCAGCTGCTCCCGTTCATGGCGAAGGCCCGGCTGATGCGCCAGTGGACGGGCCTGTGCGACATGACGCCGGACTCCTCACCGTTGCTCGGTGAGAGCGAGGTCCGCAACTTCGTCTTGATGTCGGGGATGGGGACCTGGGGCTTCAAGGGCGCGCCGGTCTTCGGCAAGACGATGGCCGAGATGCTGGCGACGGGGCGGGTCGACCCGCTCATCGCCCCGTTCTCCCCGGACCGGTTCCGGAACGACCGGATGGTCCCGGACGCCGCGAGCGCCGGGACCCACCGGTAGTCGCGGATCGTGGCTCGCTAGACCAGCCCCTGGCAGCTCGGGATGTCCTCGGGGTTCACGTCGACGTCGTCTTCGGGGAGCGTGTCGAACACGGTGGCGATCTGCTCGCCACCTGCCTCGAGGTTCGTCGCCACTCCCTGGAGCCCCTCGGCCAGCGCCGCCGGGTCATCGGTCGAGAGCGCTTCCACGTCGTCCTGCGACACGGCGAACAGATCCTCGACCTGTTCGAACGCGCCGACGAACGTCACGGCGATCTCGTCGCCGCCGTCGACGTCGGGCGAGCCGAGCGCGCGGACCTCCTCCGCGAGGCCCTGCGTCGCGACGACCGCGTCACCGAGGAACGACACGAGCAGGTCCTTGACCGCGTCGGGCGTGGGCACATCGCCCGACAGTTGGGTCTCCAGGTCGACGTTCAGCGAGGTCAGCTCGTCCTGGTAGTCGACGATCGCCGTACAGAGCCCGTCGAGGTACTCCTCCACCGGAACCGCCGCCGCGGCCGTCTCGGTCGAGGTGCCCTCCGAGCCACCGTCTTCGTCGCTGCTGCACGCGGCGAAGCTGAACACCAGCAGGGCGACGGCCGCAGCGCGCGCAACGATCGTTCGGGTCATCGGGGGCTCCTCAGGTCGATTGAAGGGTCGTCGCATCCTATCGGCTCGTCACCGCCGGTCCCGGAGGGAACGAGGACGACGCCGGGGGCGATCGGTGGGTGCGGAGCGGCCGCGCATGCCCGCTTGGGCCCGGGCGCGCGCCCGCGCGACCTCACTGACCCGGGGGACCTCAGTCCTCGGGGCCGACGAGGATGCGCTCCAGCTCGTCGTGAACGGCGAGCCAGCTGGCGTCGCAGCACGCACAGGTCACGAGGACGACGTCGTCGCGATCGCTCACGTCGACGTGGCAGCCGCACACCGGGCACTCCATCCGATCGCCTCCTCCGGCGTCGGGACCGAGCCTCGCACGGTGAGCGGTCGGCACACAAGGCCGAAGGTCCCGGACCCCGCAGGGTCGAGCGGCCTGGAAGATCGTGGAGGTGGGGGGAATCGAACCCCCGTGCTCGGGCGACCGACTGGGACTTCTCCGGGCGCAGCCGACGATCAGATCTCGCCCCTCGGTGTCCGTCGGCGGAGGACCCCGGGGCCAGCCCGGATGCGATGTCCCCCGCCGGCCTCCGGACGGAACCGGCGGAGTAAGCCTGCTCAGTGATACCCGACCCCCGACCGCAGGCCCACGGGGCGGGCAGCTACCTAACCGTGGTTAAGCAGCGAGCGCGAACTCGTCGTTGGCGCTTGTGTTGGTCCGGCGTTTAACGTGACATCCGGGATCACGGCCCGCTTCTCCCAGACGGTGAAACGTCCGAGTCGAAACCAGTACACCCCCTATGAAGTTCTGCCCTGAGTATACGGACCGTCCCGACACGGCCGGAGCTTCACCCGTGTTGCGGGGCGTGACCGAGCGCCGCACACGCGGCGCGATACGCGTCGAGCAGCATCTCGCGGTCGGCCGCGACGGGCGTGACGGCGAGCGCCCCCTCCGCCGTCATGTCCAGCTGCGCGGACAGGGGTGCGCGATGGGCGGGATCGCGCAGCTGCGGCGCAAGACGCGCGATCACCCCGAGGATCCGGATCGACACCGACAGGTTGTGCGTCGAGTTCTGCCGCAGCTTGTCGAACGCTCCCTCCACCGCCCGGTGGAACGTCAGGACGGGAGCGATCAACCGGACGTCGCCCGTCTCGCTCGCGTGGACACGCGGGGGTTCCGGGGCGTCGGCGATCGACAGGAGCGCGTCGCCGAGCCAGTCGACGCACTGCAGCGCCGTGAACGTGTCGTTGATCGCCGGTGACAACGCACGGAGGGCCACCTCCACCATCTGGTCGACGGCGAACTTCAGGTCTTGCTGCAGCGTCCGGTATCGCCCCACCCGCACGGCCTGCTCGATCGCGGGCATCAGCTCGGGGGCCCGGTCCGGTGGCCAGACCTGCGCGATCGTCGAGTGGTACAGGACGAAGTGACCCGGACGATGGCGGAACCGCAGCATCACGCCTGCGTCGTCGGCGGCTCGGAACAGCACGTCGGCATCGACCGACTGCACGTAGCCGCTGCGGCCCGCGAGGATCGCGCGCCCCTCGCGCGCGAGCAGCGCCTCCGCCTCCCGCGCGTCGTCTCCGCTGGCTGCGCGCGGGACCCGACCGTGCTCGGCGTCGTGGCGACGTTCCTCGATCACCTCCCACAGGTCGCGCGCCACACCCGCGATCACGCTCGGCGCCTGCAGCTCGGCGGCAACGTGATTGATGTACAGGATCAGCGTCACGACGGCGGCGAGCGCGAGGGTGACCGAGACGGCCGTCGACACGCTCGGCGAAGCGACGCTGGGACCGCCCGTCGTTCGGTACAGGACGCCGAGGGAGAACACCGTCGAGGCGAGGAACAGCCCGAGCGTCACCTTCGTGATCGTGGCGCGCACGAAGTTGCGGATCAGCCGCTGGCCGAACGCCTGGCCGGCGTTGGCGAGCACCGTCACCGTCAGGGTCACCACGAGCGCGAGCGCGGTCGCCGACGCGGCGGCGATCAGACCGGTGACCTCGATCACGCCCGCGGGCGTCCGTTCGCCGAACGCAGCCGGGAGCGAGATCGTTCCCTCACGGGCGAGCGTGTCGAGCCAGACCGTGACGTACTGCGCCACGATCGCCCCGACGGCGAACGCCATCGGCAGAGGCCACAGCGCGGTGCGCCACGGGATGCGCCGATGGCCCCGAAGCGACGCGACGAGGGGCGCGGGCCTCTGATCGCCCGTCGGTTCATCCATGCCGGACGGACCCTACCGCCTGCGGCTCGCGGCCTGCTCCATCTCGCGCTGGGCCTCGCGCTTCGCGATCGCCTGGCGTTTCTCGTGCCGACGCCGCCCCTTCGCGAGCGCGATCTCGACCTTGCACATCCCGTGCGCGAAGTAGACGCGCAGCGGGACGAGGGCGAGGCCCTTCTCCGCCGTCTGCGCACCGAGAGACTCGATCTCCTTGCGGTGGAGCAGCAGCTTCCGCGGGCGCACCGGCTGGTGAGCGCGCGTATCACCCTGCTCGTACGGCGGCACGTGCATCCCCTCGAGCCAGATCTCGCCTCGGTCGATCCTCCCGTAGCAGTCGACCAACGATGCTCGGCCCGCTCGCAGGGACTTCACCTCGCTTCCGGTGAGCACGATGCCGCACTCGTAGGTCTCGAGGATGTCGAAGTCGTGCCGCGCCTTCCGGTTCGACGCGACCGTGTGCTCGCCCTCGTGCGCTCGCCCTGTCATGGGCGTTCAGCCTAGACGTCGAGGAAGCGGCGCATCCCGATCAGACCCGCGATCAAGGCGATCAGGACGGCCACGATCGCGATCCACGGCGCGATCGCGATCACGTCGGAGTTCCGGACGAGGGGCAAGAAGGCGATCTGCCCCCGCAACCGGTCGACGAACGCGACCTTCATGAGGAACAGGAACACGATCGCGAGCCCGCCGCCGATCAGCGTCTCGACGAGCCCCTCGATCAGGAACGGGGTTCGGATCCGCCAGTTGGTCGCTCCGACCAATCGCATGATCCCGATCTCGCGACGGCGGGCGAACATGCCCATCCGAAGGGTGTTCGCGACGAGTGCGACGGCCGACGCGAGCATCAAGATCGCGATGAACAAGATCCCGCGCGAGAGCACGCGGTTGATCGTGCTCAGTCGGTCGAGCAGATCGGAGTAGTCGCGCACCTCCCGGACCCCCGGCTGGGTGCACTCGACCTGTCCGGTCTCTAGGTTCGGTGCGCAGCCCATGGCCGCGGCCACCTGGTCGTACTGTGCGGTGTCGTTCAGCTTCACGCGGAGGGAGGCCGGGATCGCGTCGGGATCGGTGTTCTCGACGATCGTCGGCTGGTTCCGATAGAGGTCCCTGAACCGCTCGTACGCCTGCTGCTTGTTCTCGTACTCGACCTCTGCGACCGCGGGGAGCTCCAGGAGGGTCTGCTCGAGGTTCACGCGGACGTCTTCCTTCACCGGGTCGGTCAGGTAGATCGCGACCTCGACGTTGCGGGTGTACGCGTCGATCACCAACGAGAGCTGCCGTCCGATCAGCAACGCGAGCCCGAACAGGAACAGCGCGATGAACGCCGTCGACATGGCCGCGAACGCCACGATCCCGTTCCGTCGGAGCCCCGACGCCGTCTCGCGGAAGTAGTACTCGATCCGAGGCACGCTAGGAGTAGACCCCCCGAGACTGGTCGCGGACGACCTTGCCCTTGTCGAGCTCGATCACCCGTTTGCGCATCGCGTCCACGATCGCCTGGTCGTGGGTCGCCATCACCACGGTCGTGCCGATCTTGTTCACCTTGTCGAGCAGCCGCATGATGTCGACGCTCGTGTTCGGGTCGAGGTTGCCGGTGGGCTCGTCGGCCAGCAGGACGAGCGGGCGGTTCACGCAGGCACGCGCGATCGACACACGCTGCTGCTCGCCGCCGGACAGCTCGTCGGGGTAGTTGTTCAGCTTGTCACCGAGACCGACGTAGTCGAGGATCTCGGGCACGCGCGAGTCGATCACGTGCTTCGGCTTGCCGATCACCTCGAGGGCGAACGCGACGTTCTCGAAGACCGTCTTGTCCTGAAGCAGCTTGAAGTCCTGGAACACCGATCCGATGTTGCGCCGCAGCTTCGGCACGCCACCCCACGACGAGAGCTTCTCGAGGTTCTTCCCGGCGACGTAGACCTCGCCGCCGGTCGGTTCCTCCTCACGGGTGAGCAGCCGCAGGCTCGTCGACTTACCCGAGCCGGACGGGCCGACCAGGAATACGAACTCGCCCTTCTCGATCTCGATCGAGACGTCATCGAGGGCGACGACGCCCTTCGGATAGGCCTTCGAGACGTGCTGGAGACTGATCATGGAGAGGTCATGGAGGGGGTTAGGAAGCGGTCAGGGAAGGACTGGGCGAGCGTACCAGAGCCCTCGGCCGGAACCGCGCAAGCTCGCCGGATACGCTGTGCCGATGTCGTGGCGCCGGATCGCGGCTTCCTGGGCGGGGCCGCTGCTGATCGCGGGCCTCGTCGTGTTCGCGTTGCGGGGCTTCGTGTTCGACGAGCGGCTGACGAGCGAGCACCCCGACATCCTCTCCTTCTGGCTCCCCCGGTGGTCGTTCCTGGGGCGATCGGTGGCAGCCGGGACGATCCCTGTGTGGAATCCGTTCGAGATGGCGGGGTATCGCTTCGCGGCGGACCCGCAGAGCGGGTGGCTGTACGCACCCCCGATGGTGCTCTTCTCGGTGCTGTCGCCCTCGGTGGCGATACGCGCGATGGTCGTGCTCAACCCGCTGCTGGCGGGTCTCGGGATGTACGCGTTCTTGCGGCTCGACGGGCTCGGACGGATCGCCGCCACGGTCGGCGGGCTGTCGATCGCCGGGATCATGAGCGGCAGCGAGATCGCGATCGCGATGCCGTTCGCGGGCGCGATGGCCTGGTCCACGGTGCTGCTCGCGGGCGCGGCGGGCTTCGACCGTGCCGGCCGGTGGCGCGCCCGGCTCGGGTGGCTCGCGCTGGCCGGCTTCGCGTGGTCACAGGTGGCGAGCGCGCATCTCTCGCACGGACTCGTCGTCGGGACGGCCGTCACCGTCGCGTACCTCGCCGCGAGGGCGTGGGGCCGGGGCGGGGCGGCCTGGGGGCGGACCGCGGTGTTCGTCGCGGTGCTGCCCGTCCTGTCGCTCGCGGTGCTCGTGCCGCGGCTGCAGTTCATCGAAGCGTCATCGCTCGGCCAGGGGTACGACCGGCTGGGCCGGGGGATCCTCCGGTATCGAGGAGGAGCCCCCGATCATGCCCGGAGGGGTGTGGGCGGGGTGGCCTCTCGCGTTCGCCGCGACGCCGGGTGCGGCCGCCGGGGCCGTCGCGCTCCTGTCGGTGCCGCTCGCCGCGCGGGCGCGGAGACGCCGGCGTCTCGTCGTCGCGTTCGCGGGCACCCTCGTCGCCACGTGGGCCCTCGTGCTGCCACCGGTCCTGGGCGCGGGATGGATCCGCGACCTGGTCGGCGCCCTCCCGTACGGCGACGTCCTGCTGCACAACCCCGGGCGCCTGCGGTACGTCGCCGTCCTCGCGCTGCCCGTCCTCGCGGCGGGGGGTATCCAGGGTCTTCGCGACGACCCGCTGCCCGCGCGCCGACTGATCCCGTGGCTGGGGCTCGGCGTGGCGCTGTGGTTCCTGCTCCCGGTAGCCGCGGGGGCGCACGTCGGGCACTGGATCGGATTCGTGATCGGCGCCGGGCTCGCGATCGGCGCCTACTTGGTCGCCGCGCACGACGCGCGGTGGGCGCCGGCGCTCGTCGGCGTGCTCGCCCTCGAGCTCACCGTTGGGATCGCGGTCGGCAACGCGTGGGACGGCGACGAGGTGCGGACCGGTCTCGAGGGTGACCGCGGCACCCCGCTCGCGTTCCAGCCGTTGCGCTCCCCCGAGATCGACCTCGACACCTTCCTGACCCCCACCGACTTCGTCGCACGGATCGGCGAGGATCGGTACCTGACCTGGGTCCCGCCGGCGGCGGCCTACGAGAAGGGATACCTGTTCGACCAGGACCCCGTGGACTGGCCGGCGCTCGCGAACGAGCGCGGGACGTTGTTCGAGATCCGTGAGGCGTTGGGCTACAACCCCGTCCAACTCCCTCGGTACTGGGCCTGGATCCGCGCGACGAACCCGTTGCCGATCGCCTACAACGCGTCGGTCCTGGCGCGCCCGACGCGCAACGATGTCCGGGTGCTCGGGGTCCGCTACCTGATCGCCCCGCAGGCCGTGTCGCCGACCGTGCCGGGCCAGGTGATCGCGACCGCGGACGGGTACGACCTGGTCCAGGTGGACGACGCGGCGCGGTTCGTCGAGTTCCGAGGCTCATGGGAGGTGATCGGCTCGGCCTCCCAGGCGATCGCACGGGTGACGTCCGAGGACTTCGACGAGCGAGCGACCGTGGTGCTCGAGGAGCGGCCGAACGCCCGGCCCTCGTCGGGGACCCCTGGTGGGGTGCGGTGGACGACCCCCTCGCTGTCCGAGACCCGGATCGAGGTCGGCGCCGTACGGCCCGGCGTCCTGCTGATCCGTGCGGCGTACGACCCCGGATGGCGAGCCACCGTGGACGACGAGCCGGCGCCCGTGCTCGTCGCCGACGGGTTCCTCCAGGCGGTCGAGGTGCCGACCGGCCCGCACGAGGTGGTCCTCCGCTACGAGGACCCATGGGTCCTGCGGGGCCTCCTCCTGTCAGCGATCGCGTGGGCGTTCCTGATCCTCGCGTGGCTCGGATCGCTCTTCGGGTCGACTACGCGGAGGCCCGTCGCCGCAGCTCCGCTTCGATGAAGCGGTTCAGGTCGCCGCCGAGCACGCGAGCCGGATCCCCGACCTCCGTGTCCGTGCGGTGGTCTTTCACCATCTGGTACGGAGCCAGGACGTAGGACCGGATCTGCGACCCGAAGTCGACGGCCTTCCGCTCACCGCGGATCTCGTCCATCTGCTGCTCGCGCCGCTGACGCTCCAGGTCGGCGAGGCGTGACTTGAGGATGCCCATCGCCGTCGCCTTGTTCTGCAGCTGGGAGCGCTCGTTCTGGCAGGCGACCACGATCCCCGAGGGGAGGTGCGTGATCCGCACCGCGGAGTCGGTCGTGTTCACGCCCTGCCCACCCGGGCCGCTCGAACGGTAGACGTCGATCCGAAGGTCCTGCTCGTCGACCTCGACCTCCTCGGCCTCGGCCTCGTCGAGCGCCGGGATCACGTCGAGGGCCGCGAAGGAAGTCTGCCGCCGCTTGTTCGCGTCGAAGGGGCTGATCCGCACCAGGCGGTGGACACCGCGCTCGGCCGACAGCAACCCGTAGGCGTTCGTCCCGTGGACCGTGAAGGTCGCCGACTTGATCCCGGCTTCCTCCCCCCAGTGCACCTCGTCGATCTCGACCTTGAGGCCCTCCTGCTCGGCCCAACGGGTGAACATACGCAGGAGCATGTCGGCCCAGTCCATCGACTCGGTGCCGCCGGCGCCTGCCTGCAGCGTGGCGATCGCGTCATGCGAGTCGTAGGGACCGGAGAGCAGCGCCGCGAGCTCGACCTTCTCGAGCTCTCGCTCGAGCCCGTCGACCGACTGCGCGAGCTCCTTCGCCAGCTCGGGGTCGTCCGCGTCCTCCAGCAGCTCGTCGATCGCCTGGGCGTCACCGAGCTTGCGCTGCAGCGCGTCGAACCGCTCGATCTCGGCGTTCAGCCGAGCGAGCTTCGAGGTGATCTGCTGCGCCCGAGCCTGGTCGTCCCAGAGCCTGGGATCGGACGCCTGCTCCTGGAGCTCCGCAGCCCGCGAGCGCTTGCCGTCGACGTCAAAGGAACCCCCTGGCGGCGTGGACCCGTTCCGCGAGGGCCCTGAGTCGGTCGGTGAAGTCGCTCATCGGGCCCGAGTCTACCGGCCGGTAGCATCGGCCCATCGTGAAGATCCGCCCTCTCGACCACGTGACGGACCCCCACGCGTGCGATGCGATCATCGCGGCCCTGCCTGAATGGTTCGGCGACGAACAGCGGGATCCGCGACTGCACCGCCGCCGTCCGCTCGCACGACGGTCTGGTTGCGGACGACGGAGGCGAGGTTGTCGCGTTCGTGACGTGGATCCGTGATGGCGACACCGCCGAGATCACCTGGATGGCGGCGCGGCCGGACCGGCGTCGCACGGGAGCCGGCACGCGACTGATCGGTGCCCTCGTCGTCCGCCTCAGCGAGGTGGGCGTCCGCGAACTCCGCGTGAAGACCCTGTCTGAACGTGAGGTCTACCCGCCGTACGAGGCGACGCGAGCCTTCTACCGGGCGATGGGGTTCGTCGCCGTCGAGGAGCTCGACATCTGGGGGCCTGAGAACCCCGCTGTCCTGTTCGCTCGGCGGCTCTGACCTTCGCTATGCCACGGCGCCGTGGCACTTCTTGTACTTCTTGCCGCTCCCGCACGGACACGGGGCGTTGCGCGGCACCTTGTCGCTCACGGCCTGCTGCGGGGCCCCTCCCGCGCGGGTCCCGATCCCCGGGGCGGACCCCGACGACGGTCCGCCGCCGGTCCCCGCTCCCCCGGCGCCCGAGGCGACCTCGTCCCGGTTCTCCTGCACCCGCTGGACGCGGGCGGGCGGCGGCTGCTCGTCGCGCTTCACCAGCTCGACCCGGTAGATGTACTTCACGAAGTCGTCTTGGATCGACTGGGTGAGCGCCTCGAACATGTCGAAGGCCTCGCGCCGGTACTCGGTGATCGGATCCTTCTGCGCGTACGCCCGCAGGTGGATGCCCTCCTGCAGGTAGTCCATCTCGTAGAGGTGCTCGCGCCACTTCGTGTCGGTGATGTTGAGCAGTACGACCCGCTCGAGCTCGCGCATCGTCTCGGTGCCGACCGACGCTTCCTTCTGCCCGTAGGCGTCGAGCGCCTCCTCGACGAACCGCTCGCGGAGCTCCTCGACGTCGGCGATGCCCTCCAGGTCCGTCGGGCGGCTGGCCACGGGGAAGTACTCGGCGAGGGCGGTCACCAGTCCGTCGCGGTCCCAGTCCTCCGGGTAGACGCCGCTCGGGCACCACGTCTCGACCACGTCGCTCACGACCTGCGCGGCGAAGTCCTGGCACTGTTCCTTGAGGTCCTCTCCTTCGAGGATCTTCCGACGCTCGGCGTAGATCACCGTGCGCTGGCCGTTCATCACCTCGTCGTACTTCAGGACGTTCTTGCGACGCTCGTAGTTGAGCTCTTCGATCTGCCTCTGCGCGTTCTCGACCGCGCGCGACACCATCTTGTGCTCGATCGGCTCGTCCTCGGGCCAGCTGAACCGTTCCATGATCGAGGCGACCCGGTCGCTCGCGAACATCCGCATCAGGTCGTCCTCGAGCGAGAGATAGAACAGCGACTCGCCCGGGTCGCCCTGACGCCCCGAGCGCCCTCGCAGCTGGTTGTCGATCCGTCGGGACTCGTGGCGCTCCGTCCCCAAGACGTAGAGCCCGCCCGCGTCGACGACCTCGACGTGCTCGGCGTCGGTGCGCGTCTTGTGCTTCGCGTAGACGGGGCCGTACTCGGCCTCGTAGGCGACCCGCTCCTCGTCGTCCATCTCGAACAACAGGTACCGGTCGTTGTCGAAGCCGTTCGCCGACATCTCCTGGCGGGCCGCGTACTCCGGGTTCCCGCCGAGCAGGATGTCGACCCCTCGGCCGGCCATGTTCGTCGCGACCGTGACCGCCGCCTTGCGGCCCGCCTGGGCGACGATCATCGCCTCCTTCTCGTGGTTCTTCGCGTTCAGGACGGCGTGCTGGATGCCCCGGCGCGTGAGCACGCCCGACAGGCGTTCGGACTTCTCGATCGACACCGTGCCGACGAGGATCGGCTGCCCGGTGGACTGGCGAGCGACGATGTCGTCGGCGACCGCGTTCCACTTCGCGTCCTCGGTCTTGTAGATCAGGTCCTGCTTGTCGGCGCGGACCATCGGGCGGTTCGTCGGGATCTCGACGACGCTGATCTTGTACGTCTCCTCGAACTCGGTGAGCTGGGTCTTCGCCGTCCCCGTCATCCCCGAGAGCTTGTCGTACATCTTGAAGTAGTTCTGGATCGTGATCGTGGCGAGCGTCTGGTTCTCCTCCTTGATCCGGACGCCCTCCTTCGCCTCGATCGCCTGGTGCAGACCCTCGGAGTACCGACGGCCCTCGAGCACGCGGCCGGTGAACTCGTCGACGATCTTCACCTCGCCGTCGGCGACCACGTACTGCACGTCGCGTTTGTAGAGCTCCTTGGCGCGCAACGCGTTGTGCAGGTGGTGCACGAGCATCGTGTTCACGTTGTCGTAGAGGTTGTCGATGCCCAGGAGCCCTTCGACCTTCGTGACGCCGCCCTCGGTGACCGCGACCTGATACTTCGACTCCTCGACCTCGTAGTCCTCGTCGCGCACGAGGCGGGGCGCGACCCGCGCGAACGTCTGGTACCACTTCGCGCTGTCGGACACCATGCCGCTGATGATCAGCGGCGTCCGCGCCTCGTCGATCAGGATCGAGTCGACCTCGTCGACGATCGCGAAGTGGTGGCCGTGCTGGACGCAGGCGTCGAGGCGCATCGCCATGTTGTCGCGCAGGTAGTCGAACCCGAACTCGTTGTTCGTGCCGTAGGTGACGTCTGCCGCATAGGCGGGCCGGCGCTGGGCGGGCGTCATCGCCGACTGGATCAGACCCACGTTGAGCCCGAGGAACCGGTAGATACCCCCCATCCACTCGGAGTCACGCTTCGCGAGGTAGTCGTTCACGGTGACGATGTGGACGCCCTCGCCCGACAGGGCGTTCAGGTAGCCGGGAAGCGTGGAGACCAGGGTCTTCCCCTCCCCGGTCTTCATCTCCGCGATGTTGCCCTGATGCAGCGCGGCGCCGCCCATCACTTGGACGTCGTAGTGGCGCTGGCCGATCGTGCGACGAGCTCCCTCGCGGACGACCGCGAACGCCTCGGGGAGCAGCTCGTCCTCGGACTCCCCGTTCGCGATGCGTTGCTTCAGCTCGGCGGTCTTCGCGCGCAGCCCGTCGTCGGTCAGCTCCTCGATCTCGGGCTCGTAGGTGGCGACGAGGCGTGCCAGCTCCTGGAGGTTCTTGAGCTTGCGCCCCTCACCGAGGTTGCTGATCTTGTCGAGTACCGGCATGGTGGATCCTTCGCGGCTATCGGGTTCAGCCCCCTATCCTACGGGCCCCCGCCGTCAGGACGACCCCGGATCGGGACCGGCTGACGTCTGAACCCGACCACCGGCACGAGGGCGAGCGCCACGACGACGGCGACGCCGATGCCGAGTGTCCGGTACCCGGCGACGTCGAGCACGAGCCCGCCCGTCAGCCCTGCGACCGCCGACATCGAGCTCACCACGAGGTCCATCGACCCGAGCGCGGCGCCGCGCTCGGTGGCCTCGGTCGCGTCGCTGATCAGCGCCGTCGACCCCAGGTAGGTGGCCGACCAGCCCACTCCGATCAACAGGAGCCCGGCACCGACGGCCGCCGCGGACGCTTCGGTCGCCGCGACGAGCGCGCCGGCGATGCTGAGGACGAACCCGCCCATGAGTCCCGCGCGCCGGCCGAACCGGTCCATCAGGGCTCCGATGAAGGGCCCGAGGGCGAACATCCCGGTGATGTGAGCGCTGATGATCAGCGAGATGGCCCCCGACCCGTGACCGTGGTCGTGCAGCGCCGTCGGGGTCACCGTCATCACGCCGACCATCGCCATCTGACCGACGGCCGCCGCCCCGATCGCGAGCCGGATCGCAGCGATCCGTCGGAGCTCCCGACCGGACCGGCTCGATGCCGGAGCGGCCGTGTCGGCGTCGACGGCGAGGTCCCGGGGGTCGGGTCGCACGGCCGCGTTCGCGACGAAGGCGATCGAGGCGGCCAATGGGACGATGATCCACGGCACCACCATCGGATCCCACGTCCCCGACGTCTCCGCGGCCTCCTGGAGCGCGGCGACGACCAGCGGGCTGCCGACCGCGCCTATCGTGCCCACCGCGAGCAGGAGGCCGACCGCCTTCCCACGCCGCTCGGGCTCGTGCATGTCGGCCACCGCGCCCCGCGTCAGGTTCGCACCCCCGCTCGCGACCCCGAACGGCACCGCCACGAGCACGAGCAGCCAGAACGAGCCGGCGGCGATCGCGGCGGCAGCTCCGATGCCGGCGACCCCCCCGAGGACGACGGACAGGAGGAGCCCGGGACGCCGACCGACCCGGTCCATCCACCTGCCGATCGACACCGCGCCGATGCCCACCGCCACGAAGTAGACAGCCGACAGGAGCCCTACCGCCCCGGCGCGCCCGGTGATCTCCTTCGCCGCCGGCCCTGCGACGACGAGCATCACCGGGAAGGTCATCTGCATCGCCGTGTGGGCGACCGTCAACAACCGGGTGTTGCGACGGACCGCGAGCGCCCGGTCGGCGACGGCGACGTTCACCCCAGAGCCTCCGGTCGATGGATCACCATCGCGTTCACACGTGCGAAGTCAGCCGCTGGGAGAAGGGCACGACGTCGTCGTCAGCCCCGACCGAGCCCGCGTCGCGGCGGGTGCGGACACTCACAGGGAACCCTCGAGCGCGCCGAGCCGCTCCACGAGCCGGGCGTTCTCCGCGTAGTCCACGGGGCACGCGATCACGCTCACGGCGTCGTCGGCGAGCGCGACCCGCAGCATGGGCGCGAGCTCGTCGGCGGCCGTGACCGAGTACCCCTTCGCGCCGAACGACTCCGCGAGCCGTACGAAGTCAGGATTCGCGAACGACACGGCGGTGCGTCGCCCGAAGTGCAGGTCCTGTTTCCACCCGATCAAGCCGTAGCCACCGTCGACCCACACGAGCACCACGATCGACGTCCCCTCACGGACCGCGGTCTCGAGCTCCGTGACGCTCATGCCGAACGCTCCATCGCCCATCGCGGCGAGCACCCGCCGATCGGGGTGGACGAGCTTCGCCGCGATCGCCCCGGGGAGCGAGAACGCCATCGTCGCGAGGCCGTTCGAGATGAGGCACGTGTTCGGCTCGTACGTGGGGTACAGACGCGCCATCCACATCTTGGCCGCACCGGTATCGGTGAGCACGATGTCGCCGCGCCCCATCACGTCCCGGACGTCGTGCACGATCCGTGCGGGCACCAGCGGGAAGGCGCCGTTCGCGGCCCCGTGGGCAAGCTCCTCGCGCACCAGGTTGCGGACCGGCGGCACCTCGCCCTTGATCTCGTGTACCGAGCTCGCACCAGCGATCGCATCGAGCGCTCCACCGATCGAGCCCTGCAGGCCGACCTCGAGCCCGTAGGCGGCGTCCACCTCCGCCACGGTCCGGTGGACGTGCACGATCCTCTTGTCACCCGCGGGGTTCCAACGCCGCGGGGAATACTCCACCAGGTCGTACCCGACGGCGAGAACGACATCGGCTCGGTCGAACCCGAAGTTCGCGTAGTCCTTCACCATGAATCCGATCGTCCCCAGGGCGTTCGGGTGATCGTCGGGGAACACCCCCTTCCCCAAGAAGGTGGTCGCGACCGGGACGTTCAGCTGCTCGCTGAAGCGCATGAGCGCGTCCGACGCCTGGTCGCGCGCCACCCCGGCGCCCGCGAGCACCACCGGGTGCTCGGCACGCGCGAGCACGTGGGCCGCCCGGTGGACCTGCTCGTCGGCCGGGGATGGGTCCCGGGGGATGTTCACGCGGAGCGGACGTGCGTCGGTCTCACGCTCGGCGACATCCTCCGGCAGGACGATGAAGGTCGCGCCCGGCCGCTCGGTCTGCGCCTGCTTGAAGGCCTTGCGCACCATCTCGGGTGCGGCATCGCGCAGGGTCACCATGTCGCCCCACTTCGTGATCGGCCGGAACAGCGAGACGAGGTCGACCACCTGATGGCTCTCCTTGTAGAGGCGGTCCAGACCCGCCTGTGCCACGATCGCCACCAGGGGATGCGAGTCCAGCTGCGCGTTCGCGACGCCGAGCATCAGGTTGATCGCCCCCGGACCGAGGGTCGCGAGACACACCCCAGCACGGCCGGTGAGCGCGCCGTACGTGTCTGCCATGAACGAGGCACCTCGTTCGTCGCGGGTGGTCACGAATCGGATCGACGACGAGGCGAGGGCCTCGATCATGTGGAGGTTCTCCTCGCCCGGGAGGCCGAAGACGACCTCGACCCCCTCGTTCTCGAGGCACTCGACGATGAGCTGGGCGACGGTGCGCGTGCCGGCGGCGGTCACTCCGACCCCGTTGTGGAACCCGCGTGACCACCCGCCAGCAGGTCGCGCATCAGTTGCGCGTGCCCCACGTGCTCGCCGAGATGGGAGATCGCGTGCAGCAACGCCCATCCCGCCGTCAGGGGCTCATCGGGATCCGACGTCCACGGCGCCACACCCTCGCGAGCGGTGTCGAACGCCTCGACGCCGTCGAGGAGGGCGAGGCACTCGGCGAACCGTTCGTCGACCCACGCGAGGTATCCGTCGTCCGCGACGGTCTCGAACTCGGCGGGACGATCGCGTGGGGGAAGCGGCGCGGCCACCGCGAGGCTCACCCACGACCGCGTGCTCGCCAGGGCGTGCGCGACGATGACGGCCATGGGATTCGATCCCTCGACGGCGAGGCGACGGTTCAGGTCGTCGGGAGGGAGCCCCGCAACGGCGGAACGGAGCTCCGCGAGGCTCTCGACGAGGATCTCGCGAGCCGCGGTGACGAGGGGGTCGGCCACGAGAGGGTCAGGTGATCTCGATCATCTTCTCGCGCACGGCGTACACGACCGCTTCCATACGCGAATGCAGGTGCAGCTTCTCCAGGATGTTGCGGATGTGGTTCTTCACGGTGTTCTCGGAGATGAACAGCTGCTTGGCGATGTCGCGGTTGTTCAGTCCCTGCGCGACGAGCCGCAGGACCTCCATCTCGCGGTCGGTGAGTCGCGGCGTGGGCATCTTCGGCCCCTCGTCCGCGGTCTTCGAGATCGCGGCGAACTCGGTCAGCAGCTTCGACGCCATCGACGGGGAGATCCGGGACTGGCCGGCCCAGACGCTGCGGATCGCGTCGGCGACCTCCTCGATCGGGATCTCCTTGAGCAGGTACCCCGAGGCCCCGGCCTTGATCGCGTCGTAGAGATCGGCCTCCTCGTCGCTGATCGTCAGCATCAGGATCTTCACGTGCGGCAACAGGTCCTTGATCTGCGCCGTGGCTTCGATCCCGGAGCGCTTCGGCATCCGCACGTCCATCAGGACGATGTCCGGCATGACCTCCTGCGCGCGCTCGATAGCCTCTTGACCGTCGGAAGCCTCGCCGACGATCTCGATGTCCGGCTCGTCGCCCAGGACCATCTCGAGCCCCCGCCGGAACAGCGCGTGATCGTCGACCACCATGACGCGGAGCTTCTCGCCGTGCTCGCCGTCCTTCGTCACGTACCGCTCCTCCTGGGGTTCCCGGGGCGTGGCGCCCGTCTCACTCTTCCACGGGCGTCGGGTTCCGGGCGGATTCTATGCCACGTGGCTTCTTGGCACTCCGCCTCTTCCCGTGGTGGTCGCGAACCTGACGCTCGAGCTTGTCGCGGACGCGGTCGATCGCCGTGGGAACGTCCGGCGCCTCCGCGTGGGCCCGGAAGGTCTTCCGAGGAATCCGCAGGGCCGCCTCCACTCGCTTCGTTCCATCCACCTTGGGATGGTGCTCGCCGATCAGCTCCAGATCCAGGGCGACGGCCCTGGGTTCGAGGCGTTCCAGCGACGAGAGCTTCCGCGTGGCGGTCTCACGCATCTCGTCGGTGATCTCGAGGTCGCGACCCGTGAAGGTCATGTCCATCTCGGTCCGTGTCCCTTCCTCCGTGACGTTCAGCTTCGGGTGGGCCCCCGCCGGCTGACCTGGTCTTTGCCCCCACATCCGCCTGCCGGAGCCTTCGCTCGGTCGCCTGGACGTCCGTGGCGACCGAACTCCCGCCCTCTCGCGCACCGGTAAGAACCGCTGCGCGGCAGGACTTACATCTAAACCGCGCCATGCTCGGCGACCAACGGTCGCCTTACGTGGGTCGTTTCGCCCGCGGCTGGCATCGACTACCGGGGATGATCCCCGGGCAACCACAGACCCGGACGAGGGCCCACCCGAGGATAGGCGCCACGCCCCGCCGGGGGCAATGCACGTACGGCGCGGGCCGCCACCGACACGTGCACCTCGCGAGCCCCGGCCGCGACGAGCGCCTCCGCGCAGGCCGCCGCGGTCGCTCCGGTCGTGAGGACGTCGTCGACCAGGAGCACCCGCGCGGGGACGTCGCGCGAGGCGGAGAACGCGCCGCGCATCGCCAGGCGTCGGTCGGATCCGGGTCGACGCGCCTGAGGCCCGGTCGCGATCGTCCTTCGGAGCAGGCGCGCGACCGGGGTCCCCGTCTCGCTCGCGAGCGCCACCGCGAGCGCGCGCGCCTGGTCGTAGCCGCGTTCGGCCAGGCGCCGGCGGGACAAGGGCACCCACGTGATCGCGTCGACCGGAGCCTGGTCGTCGCACGCCGCGACCGCCGACGCCAGCGCAGCCGCGACGTCGCGCCACCCGGTGAACTTCAGCCGATGGATCGCCTCACGAGCCGGTCCTTCGTAGCGGAACGGAGCTCGAACCGTCGCGATCGGTGGCGGCGGGCAGTCACGGCACCGAGGGACCTCGAGGACCGACGGGACGCCGCAACGGGCGCACCACGGGGGCTCGAGCGCTTCGAGCGCCCGCACGCATGTCTGGCAGAACGGCCACGGGACGCCGCCGCATCCCGCACAGCGGCGAGGGAACACGACGTCGAGCGCGCGCGCGAGCATCGGGCGACCGTAGTGGCCGCCACCGACATCGGCTACGGGAGGACGACCTCGATCGGGTCGGCGTCGCGGAGCTCGATCACGAGACGCTCGTGCTGACGGAGCACCGGATAGGCCACGACGCGCCCCGTCGCGGCGTCGGCGTCGTGCTCGACGTCCAGCACCGGATGGCTCGAACCGTCCACGGAGAGCTTCGCGTGGAGGGGTCGAGCAGACTCGTAGGTGATCTTGATGCAGTCCCCAGCGCACTCGACCGCCCCGACACCCGAGATCCCGACCTCGACCGTTCCCCGGCGGACCGCTGACCGTGGCCACGACACCAGGAACCGCGCCCCCGGGCGCACCGTGCCGGCGTCACCGTCGACGATCACGTCGCACTCCAGCTGGTACCAACCCGCGCCGAGCTCCAACGTCGAAAGTTCGAACGGCACGAACGTATCCATCGTGGGGGCGGTCTCGATGATCGAGGGCTCGATCGCGATCGGCGCGCCCTGGCGACCACCGCACTCGGCGGCCCGGGCCGCGCCGATCCGGACCTGGTGCGGCATGCCGTCGGCGCCACGCAAGACGAACGCGCCCTTCACGCTGGTGGGGAACCGCTCGTACGCCGCCCGGAAGGAGACCCGTTCGTCCATCGGGTCGAAGCCTACGCGAGCGACGAGCCCGTCGCCGCGTCCGCCAGGTGCTCCCGGATCCGCACACCGTCAGGCCGCTCGACGATCCCACGCTCGGTGACGATCGCGTGGATCAATCCGGGCGGGGTCACGTCGAAGGCGGGGTTCACCGTCGGGGTCCCCGCCTCGGCCACCGGGGTTCCGAACGGGGTCGTCACCTCGGCAGGGTCGCGTTCTTCGATCCGGATGTCGGCGCCGGTCGGGGTCGCGAGGTCGATCGTGGAGGTCGGAGCGACGATCACGAACGGCACCCCGTGATGGTGCGCGAGGACCGCCAGCCCGTACGTGCCGATCTTGTTCGCCGCCGAGCCGTCCGCCGCGATCCGATCGGCGCCGGTGATGACCAGATCGACCTTCCCCGCCGCCATCAGCGACGCGGCGGCACCGTCGGCGATCAGGGTCCGCGGTACACCGAGCTGGCCGAGCTCCCAGGCTGTGAGCCGGGCTCCCTGCCACAGGGGCCGGGTCTCGTCGACCCACACGTGGATCTCCCGGCCCTCCCGGTGGGCCGTCCAGATCACGCCGAGGGCGGTCCCGATCCCCGCGGTGCAGAGCATCCCCGTGTTGCAGTGGGTGAGGACGTTCGCGCCGTCGGGCACCAGCGCCAACCCGTGTCGGCCCATCGCTTCACAGGCGTCGCGGTCCTCGCGCTCGATCTCGATCGCCTCGGCGACCATCGCCTCGTGGACCCGGGCGTGGGTCGAGCCGACCCGGCAGCATTCGGCGTCGGCGACCCGGCGCATCCGCTCGACCGCCCACGCCAGGTTCACGGCGGTCGGTCGGGTCGCGACCAGCGTCGCCGCCGCGGCGTCGAGCTCACGCAACAGCTCTCGGACACCCCGCGCCCGCGACGTCGCGGCCGCCAGTGCCATCGCGTACCCGGCCGCCACCCCGATGATCGGGGCGCCCCGCACGGCGAGGGTCCGGATCGCCTCGGCGACGTCGTCCACCGTCCGGCAGTCCAGGACGACCTCACGATGAGGCAACGCTCGCTGGTCCAAGATCGCGACCGCGTCGCCCCGCCATCCGACGGGCACGATCGGGCGCGTCACGACGTGCCCCGCCCGGCGCGATCGACGATCTCACGGACCGCGTCCGAGAGCGTCGGACCGAAGTCGTAGACGCCGTGGGGCTCCCCCTCGACCCAGCCCTCGGGCACCGTGCCCGCCGGATGCGCGTGCGCGATCGCGCCTTCCCCGCGCTCCCGATATGTCGCCAGATGGATCGAGAGGTCCGTGGACGCCTCGGCCGGCGGCTCGTCAAGGGTCCCCTCGAGGACGTCACCCGGCGCCAGGGTCTCCAGCTCGCACCCGGTCCGCGTGATCGTCAGCCGCGTCCCGTCGAACGTCGAGAGGTTCCCCTCGCTCGCGCGGACCAGGCAATGGGCAGCGAGCGTCCGTCCGGCCTCCGCGAAGGCCCCGAACGCCGCCACCGGTCAGGTCCCCTGCTGCCAGGAGTGGAGGTAGGCGTCCTGCTCGGCCGTCAGTTCGTCGATCTCGATGCCCATCGCGTGCAGTTTGAGCCGCGCGACCTCGCGATCGATCTCGACGGGCACCGGGTAGACGCGCTTCTCGAGCGTGGCGTGGTTCTTCACCATCCACTCGACCGCCAGTGCCTGGTTCGCGAACGACATGTCCATCACGGCGGACGGGTGGCCCTCGGCGGCCGCGAGGTTCACGAGGCGGCCCTCCCCGAGCAGGTTCAGGCGTCGTCCGTCCGCGAGCGTGTACTCGTCGACGGACTCGCGGATCCGCCGGACCCCGCCGGTCGCGAGCTCGCGCAGTGCGCCCTTGTCGATCTCGACATCGAAGTGACCGCTGTTCGCGAGCAGGGCGCCGTCCTTCATCAGCTCCAGGTGCTCGCGGCCGACCACCGTCGTGTCGCCGGTCACCGTGATGAAGAGGTCACCGATCCTCGCCGCGTCGCGAAGCGGCATCACGCGGTAGCCCTCCATCACGGCCTCGATCGCGGCGGTCGGATCGACCTCGGTGACGATCACGTGTGCCCCCAGCCCGCGAGCCCGCGACGCCACCCCGCGGCCACACATGCCGTACCCGCACACCACGATCGTGCGACCCGCGATCAGCCGGTTCGTCGAGCGCATCACCGCGTCCATCGTGGACTGGCCGGTGCCGAAGCGGTTGTCGAACAGGTGTTTCGTGTCCGCGTCGTTCACGCTCACGATCGGGTACGCGAGCGCCCCGTCGGCCGCCATCGCGCGCAGGCGGATCACGCCGGTCGTCGTCTCCTCGGTCCCCCCGAGGACGTCGGTCAGCTGGTCGGCTCGCTGGGTGTGCAGGACGTTCACCAGGTCCGCGCCGTCGTCCATCGTCACCTGCGGGCGGACGTCGAGGACCGCGTTCAGGTGCTTGTAGTACGTGTCGTTGTCCTCGCCCTTGATGGCGAACGTCTCGACGCCGCTCTGCTCGCTGAGCGCCGCCGCGACGTCGTCCTGTGTCGACAAGGGATTCGAGGCGGCGAGCAGCACCTGAGCGCCGCCCGCGGCGAGCGTCTCCATCAGGCTCGCGGTCTCGGTGGTCACGTGCAGGCAGGCGGCGATCCGGACGCCGGCCAACGGTCTCTCCTTCTCGAAGCGCTCGCGGATCTGTGCGAGCACCTGCATCTCGCCGGCCGCCCACTCGATGCGCTCGCGCCCGCTGGGCGCGAGCGCTGGGTCCTTGATGTCGGGCATGTCGTTCAGGCTCCTTCCACGGGGAGACGAGGGAACAGATCGACGAGGAGCCTCCCCACGGCCATCGCGGTCTCGTTCGAGACCCGGACGACCTCCTCGTGCGTCACGGGCTCGCCGAAGGCGTTCGTCAGGCTGCACAGGCCCAGCACGCGCATCCCCAGCGCGTGGGCCGGGAGCGTCTCGGGCACCATCGACATCCCGACGACCGTCCCGCCGAGCTGTCGGAGCATCTCCACCTCGGTCGGGGTCTCATAGGCGGGCCCGCTCATCGCTGCGTACACGCCCTCGATGGCGCGGATCCCGAGCGCGGCGGCGCCTTCGAGCGTCATCTCGCGGAGCCGACGATCGTAGACGTGCTGCGTGCTCACGAACGCCGGCATCCCGTCGGGGTATCGCCAGCCGCGCAGCGGCGCCTCGCCCATCATGTTCAGGTGGTCGCGGAGCACGACGACGGTGCCGGCCGGCGTACCGGGGACGAGACCCCCGGCCGCGGCGGTGACCACCATCGTGCGGGCGCCCAGCTCGTGCGCGAGCCTCGGGAGCAAGGCCGGCACGTCCATCCCGTGTCCTTCGTAGACGTGCACCCTGCCGCTGAACGCCGCCACCGGGACCCCGGCGAGTCGTCCGAGGATCAATCTGCCGGCGTGCCCTGGAACGCCGGGCGGCGGGAACCCGGGCAGGTCGGTGAACGCGAGCGACGCGTCCTCGACGAGCTCCGGGACGAGTGCCGGGCCGAGCCCCGACCCGAGCACGATCCCCACCCTGGGCTCCAGGTGGGTTACGGCGCGGACGACCGCCGCCCCGCGCGCCGCCAGATCGTCGCTGGGCCCCGGGAGGCCGTCGCTCACCCGGCACCCCGCTCGGCCAGCGCAGCCTTCAATCCCTCGATCACCACGACGGGGGTCGGGTCCTCGCCGCGCCGCAGACCCACGAAGCAACTCGTGAAGTCGCCGATCGCGACGAGCGCGAACAAGGTGGCGAGCGGCGGCTCCCCGCGGACGGCCACCTCCCGCACCTCGACGCCGGCGTCGCGCACGATGTCGACCGACAGCGGGAACCGCGCCGCGATCTCGTCGTCCTCGTCGTCGTGCCGCAGCGTCACGATCGCATGCCGCTCACCGTAGGGTGCGAGCCAGCCGACGACCTCGTTGTGGTCCAGCTCGGACATCGCCGCGTGCCACGCGGGCACCTTCCCGTTCTCGTTCAGCTGGGTCTTCCACCGCATCGCGGCGACGGCGGCGATGCCGTCGGCCCCCCACACGACCGGCACGCGCTCGCCGATCCACTCGGCGACCTGCTTCGCCTCGTTCGCCGATGTCGGAACGTCAGGGCCGAGATCGGCCGCCACGCGTTCGAGGGATGCCACGGTCGCCTCGACGTCGCCAGCGAGCCGAGGCAGGAGCCCGGCCGTCTCGAGCGCGCCGAGCATCGCGAACGACAGATGACCGAGCGCCGCGCGCGGCTGGCCGCCTCCGGGCACGGGCACGACCGGGAGCCCGCGCTCGGCGCACGAGCGCTCGAGCTCTCCCCCACTCGTGATCGCGAGGATCCGGCAGCCGCGCTCGACCGCCTCACGAAACGCGGACAACGTCTCCGATGTGTTCCCCGAGTAGGACGACACGACGACCAGGGTGTGAGGCCCTGCGAAGGCGGGCAGCAGGCCCGATCGGTTGACGTCCACCGGCACCGGAAGTCGATCGCGGAACGCCTGCTTGAGGACGTCGCCTGCCACGGCGGATCCGCCCATCCCGCAGAACACGACCGACGTCACCCCGTCGAGATCGGGGACCCGGGGGGCCCCGCGCCCTACGTCGTACGAGTGCCGCACGTGCGAGCCGAGCGCCGCCACCGTCCCGAGCATGTCGGCCGGGTCCCCGGCACGCAGCGCGGTCGGATCGTCGAGATCGATCATCGCCGTTTCCCGGAGCTCGGTTTCTCGGCCTCGTCGATCAGCATCACGGGGATCCCGTCGCGCACCGGATAGCGGTATCCGCACGTGCGGCACACGATCACCTGCTGGTCCTCGTGGTAGTCGATCTCGCCGCGGTCGTTCGGGCAGACCAGGATGCGGAGCAGCTCGGGGTCGAGCGTCACGACTGCTGTCCTCCTCGGATCATGTCGAGCACCATCGCGGTCTTCTCGGCCAGCAACTCTGGGGTCGTGGCCTCAACGTTCAGCCGCAGGAGCGGCTCGGTGTTCGACGGGCGGATGTTGCACCACCAGTCGTCGAACTCGACCGTGAGCCCGTCGAGACGGTCCTCGCGGCCGTCGGCCAGCGCGCCCGCCAGCTCCTCCAGCTTGGCCCGCTGGTCCTCGACGCGCGAGTTGATCTCGCCCGACGCCACGTACGTGCGGTACGGCGCGAGGAGCTCCGACAACGGCACCCCGCCTGCGGACAGATCCCCGAGGGCGACCACCGCAGCGATCAGCCCGGAGTCGGCGCGGTAGTTGTCGCGGAAGTAGTAGTGACCCGAGTGCTCACCACCGAAGATCGCGCCCGTCTCGGCCATCACCTGCTTGATGAAGGAGTGCCCGACCCTCGTACGGACGGGTTCCCCTCCGTTCGCCCGGATCGTCTCCGGGACGACCCACGAGCAGATCAGGTTGTGGACCACCTTCGCGCCGGGCTCGCGTCGGAGCATGGCCGCCGCGACGAGCGCGGTCAGCAGCGAGCCACTCACGTCGTCAGCCCGCTCATCGACCAGGAACACCCGGTCGGCGTCGCCGTCGAACGCGAGCCCGACATCGGCTCCGTGCTCGCGGACCGCCGCCCTGAGATCGACCAGGTTCTCCGGGTCGAGCGGGTCCGCTGGGTGGTTCGGGAACGTCCCGTCGAGCTCCGGGTAGAGGTAGTGGACGGTCACCGGCAGGCGCGAGAGCACCGCGGGTGCGACCAATCCGCCCATCCCGTTCGCGGTGTCGACCACCACGGTAAGGGGACGCATCGTCTCCGCGTCCACGAACCCGAGGACGTGTTCGGCGTACGCGTCGAGCAGGTCTCGGGACTCCACCACACCCGGCGACGCGACGGGGGGCAGGTCATCCGACTCCACGAGGGTGCGGACGTCGCGCAGGCCCGTGTCCTCTCCGACCGGCCGCGCGCCCGGCATACAGAACTTCAGCCCGTTGTACTGCTTCGGGTTGTGGCTCGCGGTGAGCATCGCCCCGGGGAGGTCGAGCGAGCCGCTCGCGAAGTACAACAGGTCGGTCGAGGCCAGCCCGAGGTCCACGACATCTACGCCTTGCGAGGTCGCGCCCTCGATGAAGGCCGCGCCGAGCTCGGGCGACGACAGCCGGCAGTCGCGACCGATGATGAGCCGCGGCAGCCCGGTCCACGCGGCGAAGGCCGCGCCGATCCGGCGGACGAGGTCGGCATCGAGGTCGTCGGGCACGACGCCACGCACGTCGTATGCCTTGAAGATGCGGTCGAGATCGGTCGTGCTCACGGTCCAGGCATCCTACCGGAGCCACCGCGGGCGGACCCCCGCGGAAGGGCGGACGAGACGCGGGACGCTACTTCTTCACGACGAGATCGATGATGGACGCGAGCGGCACCAGATCGCCGTCGCGCTCCCACCACTTCGCCTCACAGAGGTGACAGGTGGTGAACGTGAGGTCCCGCTCGCTAACCGCCATCGTGATGGTGATCAGGTCGCCCTGCTGGCACGTGGGGCACACGAGGTTCGACGAGCGCATGCAGGTAGTGTCGGGCGTAGCGCCGCGCGCGACCATAGCCTCCTGCAGTCATTCCTCTCCTCGGCCACGCCGCACCGACGACGCCCCCCAGCCGGTGGACAGGGTCCCCCATCCGGGGGCGATCGATACCACGTCCGACCGAGGACGGAGGACGATCCTCAGACCGCGATCGGCGCCGACCGGCGGCGATCCGTGACCGTCCACCCGACCGGCGGGGTCATCCGCTCGACGTGCTCGCGGCACAGGTCCAACAGGTTCGGGTCTCGTTCGGGGAGGAGGTCGACGATGACCACGTCGCGCTCGCCGTACGACAGCGCGACGGTGGCGACGGGTTCCTGGCCGCATCGGATCTTGGCGCACGCTCGCATGGCGCGCAGCCTAGATCACACGCGTGTGATTTCCAACCACCCACGGCTCGACCTGCCCGAGGCGTGAACGGATCAGATGTCTGAGACGGCCGGGGTATCCCAGTAGGCCGCGTTCGCCGGCCGGTGCCCAACGATCAACACGTGGTCCCCGACCTCGACCCGCTCGAACAGATCCTCGATCTGTTCGTTCTGCATGCGGATGCAGCCATGCGAGGCGTAGCGTCCGATCGACGACGGATCTGTCGTGCCGTGGATCCGGATCAGCCCCGGCGCGTCGATGTAGATCGCCCTCGTGCCCATCGGGTTGCCGGGACCGCCCGGCACGACCGCTGGAAGGCTGGCGCCCCAGCTGTCGAGCGCCGGGTTGTACCAGGTGGGGTTCTCGCGCATGTCCCAGATCTTCCAGTCCCCGACCGGCGTGGTCCACCCTGGCTTGGCCGTCGCGACGCTCCATGTCTCCTCGACCTCGAACCCGTCGTACAGCTCGATCTGGTTGCGATCCACCCATACGACGACCGTCTTGCCCATCATGGGGGCGGTGACCTTGGGACCAACCGGGCGGGTCGGCAGCTTCACGACCGCCCGACCCGCGTCGACGGCGGTAGCGATCTGGGCCGCCGCCAGCTCGGAATCGAGCTTCTCGCCCGCCTTGGCCCGCTGGAAGACGAGTCCGGAGGCATCGTCCTCGATGCCGATCGCTGCGTTCGAGGGGGCCACGAAGACGTCTTTCGCGATCTTCGACACGAGCTCGTCGATCCCGGCCCCCCGGCGTGCGTACTGGACGTCGATCGTCACGTCGACCGGATCCTCACGGAATCGGTGCCAGAACCGGTCGAAGGTCCCCATCGACCCGGCGACATCCATCGCACGATCGACCGCTCCCTCGACGTCGGCGCGACGGCCGAGCTCCCTGGGCGTCACGACCCAGCGCGTGTCGCCGACGCGGATCGTCATCGGGGCGCGCAAGGATCTCCCGGTGGTCTTGCTCAGCGCCTGGACCGCCTCGGCGCGCGTCATCCCGGAGACGTCGACGCCGGCGATCGCCACACCCGGCAAGATCCGGTCAGCACGCGCCTGCTCGTAGCGGTACGCCGCGAACGCCACCCCGCCGGCGGCGAGCATGCTGACGCCGACGATCGCCGCGACGACGACGGCGAACGTGCGCAGACCGCGTTTCCGGATGTGCCGACCCTTCGCCATGGAGCTCCTCGGTTCCAGCGTAGCCTTTCATGGTACAGGCAGGTCCGCCCGAACGCATCACCTTGCGGCGACCACCCCATCAGGGACCGCCGTCCCGACCGCGATCGCGTACAGCGAGAGGCCGCGGACGCCTGCCGACGTCGACACGCCGGCCGCGACGATGGGACCGCTCGCGGACACCATCACGGCGGCCTGCGGGTCTGCCTCCAAGAATCCCTCGGGGGCGGACGAGACCTTCGACGAGCCGATCTGGAACGACACCTCGTCGGCGGGAGCACCGTCCTCGGTCGGCAGGCGCCGCAGCGTCACGGTGACAGCGTCGGTGCCCGGGTTCGCGACCACGATGCCGGGGAACGACGGCTCGTCGACCACGGTGGGAAGGATCACCCACGTAGGACCCGGCGTGACCGTGCCGCCCGTGGCCGCGTCGTCGCCGCTCTGACCGTCGGCGCGCAACGCTCCGACGAAGGTGCCCTCGTCGGTCGACGTGACGACGATCGTTGACGGTCCCCGGGTGATCACGGGCGCCACCTGCGTGGAGGCTCCCCCCTGCTGCGCGTCCACCAGATCACCTACGACCTGTGGCTCCCTCGTCGAGAGCAGGTCGGCCCCGAACGACACACCTCGGTCATCGGGGACGAAGGTGATCAATGACGCTTGGCCCGCACCCGCCTTCGTCGGCAGGTACCAGGTCGTGCCCGGAACCGGTGTCCCGAGGGTCCCGCGCACCCCTCCCCCCGCGCTCACCGCGAGGGTCCCGACCGCGACGCGGCCGACCTTCGCCTGAAGGACCGCCGCCACGGCCGTCTCTCCGACCACCTTGCGTGAGATCGGGAGGGCCATGCTCCGTCCGCCCCTCAGGACGATGTCGCTCCAATCCGGATCGCGAAGAGGCGGGTTGTCCGGGCTGTACAGGACCACATCGAACACGGCGCCCGCCGTGAAGGGGTTCGCGACGATCAGGAACGCCTCCTCCCCGTCCTCGGTCGAGGTCTCCGTCGTGAGCCAGGTGGTCCCCGTCTGCGGGGCGCACGGCTCGGCGGTCACGCCCCTGTCCGGCTCGGCGGCCCGCACGAGCCACCCGACAGCGAGCCACCCTCCGAACGCCTCCACGATGGTCGCGCTCTCGAGGTGCCTCGCCGAGACCGGATGCAGGACCTGCCCCCCGGCCGGCACCGTCACCGTCTCGGACGGCCCGGCTGGCCCGCCGGACAGATCGGTGATGCGAGCTTCCACCGGGACGACACCAGGGTTCGCGAGGGCGACCGTCCCTTCCCACCCGGAACCCCCGCCGTGGGGACAGGCCCAGACCGACGACACGGCGGTCCCTGCGGGGACCTCGGCAGGCACCGCCGGACCGATCTGCTCGGCTGCCACGCCGGCAGCCGCCATCGCCGTCACCGCGAGGAACGCGACGGCACCCCATGCCCTCATCGGCGCACCGGCTTCCGCGTGATCCACAACGCGACGATCCACAGCACGAAGAGCACGACCGACGCGATCGTTCGCGGCAGCTGCCCTCCGTAGTCGATCGTCACTCGATCGCCCGAGACCGGGAAGGAGGTTGCCCACCCGAACGCGCGCTCGGGAGCCACGTCGCTCGCTTCCACCCGCCAGGCGCCGTCGAACTCGGTGGAGACGATCGCGAGGTCCCCTCCCTTCGTGGGGCCCTCCCATCCAGCGCCATCTCGTCGCGGACGCAACGTCGAGAACGGCACGTCGTGCCATGTCTGGAGCAAGGCCGGGTCCCCGGTGGCGACCAGCCGCTCGAGCTCGTCGGTTGCCCCGATCACGGCTGCCGGTGGCATCGCCTCCGCGTTCCGGTACAGGACGAGGTCGGTCGCGGGCACGAGATCGAGATCTGCCTGGCCACCGAGGATCTCCTCCGCGACGGGCGGCAGCTCGCCTTCGCGCGCCGCGACGTACTTCACGCCGAACGGAACCAGCAACGCTCCCCCGTGCCGGGTCGACCCGCTGAGGATCTCCGCGATCGTGCCACGCAACGCGTCGGCACCCGGCCCGGCCAGCGGGCGGGCGACGTCGATCGCGAGCCGCCCACGGCGATCGGTCAGGCCGAACCGCACCGTGGCGTCCCCCGCCTCTACGACCCCCGCCGGGTCCCCCCCAGGCCAGGGGAAGGGGCGACCGTCATCGGCCCCGATCCACAGGACCCGCATCGAGCCGGTCGAAGGGGTGTCGACGATCGCCTCCCATGCCGGCACCTCCCGGTCGGACCCCCCGACGCCCCAGTCGCCCAGCGCCGCGGTCAGACCCTGGAGTGCGAGCCCGCCGGCGAGCACAGCGACGATCGACACGGTCCCGATCTGACGGAAGCCGAAGGCCGCGTGTCCGAGGCCCCCGACCGCGGACGCGAGACCGTACGCGACGAGGAACGCCTCGCCGACCGCGACGATGGCGACGTATGCGGGCGCGTTCGCCAGGGCCGTAGGGAGGTACCCCGCGCTCGAGGCCCACGCGAGGCCCAGTCCCACCATGACCGTGAGCCCCGCCCGGGCGGCCGGTGCGCGCCGCTCCCCCGTGGACAGGGCGAGCCCGACCGCGGCCGCCACCGGGAGGAACCACGCCACGCCCCACGATCCAGGCGCGTCGCCGAGCGCCAGGCGGCCCAGCGCCCAGGGGTCGACGGTGCCGATCTCAGAGCCGAGCCCGACGCCTCCTCCCGCGATCAAGGCAGGAACGAACGGGAAGAGGAGGACGGTCCCCGCCAAGAGCGACGGCACCAGCACCGCGAGGCCGCGTCCACGCGATGGTCCCGCGATCACGTGCAGGGCGGCCACGACGAGCACGGCGAGCGCCGCACCGGGCCAGAACGCGACGGCGATTGCGACGGTGACGCCGAGCCCCACCACGACGCGCCACCATCGATCCGACGGCCCGGGACGTGAGAACGACGACTCGATCCGTTCTGCGATCGGAGGAAGGGCAGCGAGAGCGACGAGCACGTCGATCCGCCCCTCAGAGAACGACCAGAGCATCACCGCCGACAACCCATACGCGGCCGCGGCGGCGACGGACGGTCCGGGGCTCCCGGTCAGCCTGACGCACGCCCGGTAGCACAACACCGACCCCAGGGCAGGGAGCACGATCAGGAACGCCTTCTGGGCGAGCTCGGTGCTCCCGAGCATCAGCGCCGAGAGGCCGCCCATCGCGGCGAGAGCCGGGCTGGCTGCGAGCGGGCCTCCGAGCGCCGTCGTGCGGGTCGCCGAGACGAGCTCGCCGAAGAAACCCGCGACGTCATCTGGGAACGTCGGGACCACACCCCCCGCGAGCGGGCCGATCCGTATCAGGTGACGCACCGCGAAGGCACCGACGAGGACCCCCAGGAACGACGCCACCATCACGGGATGCGTCGACACGAGCGAGGTGGTGCGATGACGGAGCCGCAGCCGGGTGGATTCGCCTTCATCCTCCTCGCCGAGGTCGCGCTGCTCCTCCCAGATCCTCTCCGCCGTTTGGAACCAGCGCGGGATCCGGAGCCCCGCCGACTCCGTGAACCGACGGAGGCCCCGGTCGCGCACCTCCCGCGCCCTCTGTACACGTCGTCGTCGCGAGAGGGTGCCGGGGAGGTGCACCAGGTTCCACCCGACCGCGGCGACGACGTCGACCGCTTCCTCGAACCGCCTGGACAGCACCAGGAACAGGACCCGCACGACCGTCAGCACGATGCCGAGCGGGACGACCCACAGGAGCGTGAGGAGACCGTAGTTCTTGACGATCGTGGCGAGCGCCGCCCGATCCTCGTCATATCGACGGCTCCGGCCCTCGGTCGGTCGATCGGCGCGCTCCCCCACGCCCCGATGGCGGGCTCGGGCGAGCGGCGTCATCAGCACCCGCCACCCCCCGACGCGGGCGCGCCAGCACAGGTCCAGGTCGCCATCGTCGTCACCCAGGCGCTCGTCCAGCAGGCCGAGGCGCTGCCATACCTCGCGCCGCACGAGCATCGCGCAGGCGTCGACCGCGAGGACCTCGAGCACGCGATCGAACTGCCCCTGATCGATCTCGCCAGCCTGCAGCGGCGTGTACGGATGGCCGAACCGTCCGCAGAACGACCGATGTCGTGCAGTCGCCGCGGCTCGGTCCAGTCCACCACCTTCGCCCCGACGATCCCGACCCGTTCGACCCCGGGGAGCATCGTCGCGTCGACCATCCGCTGCACGGCCTCGGGATCGAGCGCGACGTCGTCATGCAGCAGCAGCAGGAAGTCCGCTTCGGCTGCGACCGGCAGCGCCATCGCGGTCTGGAGCGACCTCGCGAGACCCCGTGCGTCATCGTGGCGCGTCACGCGCCCGTCCCCGAGCGCCTGCACGAGCAGGTCGTGGGACCCGTCGCTCGACCCGTCGTCGATCGCGAGGATCGCCAACCGTGGGTAGGTCTGAGCGGCGAGGGCCTGAAGGCTCTCGCGGAGCCACTCGGCGGCATCGCGTACGACGATGACCGCGAGGACCGAGGGCGGCGCGAGTGGGGACTCGGCGTGGGGTGCGGTGGCTGCGGTCATGGGTCGCGCCTCCAGCGCGGCGGCGAGCCTAGCACGGGGTCGACGCCGGACACGCAGAGGGGGGCCATCCGGCCCCCCTCGTCGTGCGGTGCGCGATCCTCAGCGCTTGCGGGCCACGGGCTTGCGGGCCGCGGTCTTCTTCGCGGCGGGCTTGCGGGCCGCGGTCTTCTTCGCGGCGGGCTTGCGGCCGTCGTCTTCTTCGCGCAGGCGGTCGCCGTCTTCTTCGCGGCGGGCTTGCGGCCGCGGTCTTCTTCGCGGCGGGCTTGCGCGCCGTCGTCTTCTTCCGAGCGGTCGTCTTCTTCGCGGCGGGCTTGCGAGCCGCGGTCTTCTTGGCGGCGGGCTTGCGCGCCGTCGTCTTCTTCGCGGCGGGCTTGCGCGGCCGCCGTCTTCTTCCGAGCGGTGGTCTTCTTCGCCACTGCCATGCTGCCTCCCTTTCCTCTCGGTTAGGTCGTCCAGACCCGCGTCGCGGGATCGAGGTACCCGCCGGCCCGGATGACACCCATCGGGGTGTCCCCTACGACGCCATGCGCTTGAGGCGCCGGCGCTCCCGTTCGCTCATGCCGCCCCACACGCCGTACCGCTCGTCGCGACGGAGCGCGTAGTTCAGGCATTCGATCCGAACGGAGCACTCGCTGCAGACCTTCTTGGCCTCCCTCGATGAGCCTCCCTTCTCGGGGAAGAAGATCTCCGGGTCATAGTCCCGGCACCTCGCTCGTTCTTGCCAAGGGATGTAGTGGTGCACTCGTCACTCCCCCCGAAATCACATCCGTGTGATTCTGAGGGAAGAACGCCCTCGGTGACAAGAGTTCGCCGAAGGAATCCTCTGCCTCATCCCTCATCTGTTTCTCGTCACGTCCCATGGTGGACCCGCCGACAGCGTGATGACAAGCGTTCTGAGGAGAGATCGCGTGGTCAACGAGATTGACCGATCAGGTCAACCGAGTTGACCTTCAGACGCGCACGACCCGGTCGTAGGTCGTGGTGCGGATCGCGGGGACGCGGCCGATCGCACGGATCGCGGCGTCGAAGCCGTCGGGGGTCATCTCGATGCCGTGCTCTGCGCCGGCCATCCGGCTGATCGTCTCCTCCATCAGCGTCCCCCCGAAGTCGTTCGCACCCGCTTGCAGGATCTCCTGGCACGCGTCCACGCCGAGCTTCACCCACGACACCTGGATGTTCGGAACGAGGCCGTCGAGCAGGATCCGCGCGACCGCGTGCATCCGCAGGCTCTCCTCGCGGGTGGCTCCGGCGCGCGCTCGCCCAGCCAGGTAGATGGGAGCGTTGCGGTGGACGAACGGGAGCGGCACGAACTCGGTGAAGCCGCCCGTGTCGGCCTGGATGGCGGCGATCCGCCGAAGGTGTGCGACCCAGTGCGGCGGTGCGTCGACGTGTCCGAACATGATCGTGCTCGAACTGCGGATCCCCACCCCATGGGCCGCGCGCACGATCGCCTCCCACGTGTCTGCGGGCAGCTTCCCCTTCGTGAGGGTCCAACGGACGTCGTCGTCGAGGATCTCGGCGGCCGTCCCCGGGATCGTGTCGAGCCCGCGCGTCTTCGCTTCCGAGAGGAACTCTCCGTACGAGATCCCGAGCCGCGTGGCGCCATTCAGGATCTCCATCGGACTGAACGCGTGGACGTGGATCCCGGGCACCCGCTGCTTCACCGTCGAGACGATGTCGAAGTAGAAGGTCCCCGGGAGATCCGGATGGATCCCGCCCTGGATGCAGACCTCGGTCGCGCCGCGGGTCCATGCCTCCTCGGCGCGGTCGGCCACCTCGCCCAGGGTGAGCGTGTAGGACTCTGGGTCGACCTCACGCTGCGCGAAGGCGCAGAAGCGGCACCCCACGTAGCAGACGTTGGTGAAGTTGATGTTGCGGTTCACGACGTACGTCACCTCGGGGCCGACCACCTCGACACGGAGGTCATCGGCAACCCGGCAGAGCGCGTCGAGCGCGTCGCCGTCCGCCTGGAACAGAGCGAGCGCGTGCGCATCGGTGAGCGGACGGCGTGCCTCGGCCCTGCCCAGCGCTTCGCGGATGCCCACATCGAGACGCGCCGGCTCGACGTCGCGTCGCGCCCACGCGCGCGTGACCTCGTTCTCGATGCCGTCGAAGCTTCCGTACACGGGTTCGGCGTCCGCGCGGAGCCCCGCCCCTGCCCGCTTGGCGAACGTGAGCGAGATCGTCCGGGGCTTCCACGTGACGTCGGGGTCTTGCCAGGCGAGGGGCTCGGGCCGTCGCCCCTCGACCGCCAGCCCGTCTTCGCCGAGGAGCGCCGCGATCGGTGCCCGCATGCGGCTCGCGACCCACGGATCGGGCTCGGTCGCGTACCGCGGATAGATCGCGAGCCGCTCGCGGAGGGTCAGACCAGCCGCGGCCGTCGTGTCGGCGAGCGAGTCGATCTGCGGCCATGGGCGCTCCGGGTTCACGTGGTCGGGCGTGAGCGGCGAGACACCGCCCCAGTCGTTGATGCCGGCCTCGAGCAGCCTCGAGCGTTGGACCGGGTCCGAGAGGTTGGGAGGCGCCTGGACGCTCACGTGCGGCCCGAGGACGAGACGCGCGGTGGCGACGGCCGCGAGGAACTCCTCGTCTGCGGGTTCGGGCGCGGCGTGCATCGCGGTACGCGGCTTCGCCCGGAAGTTCTGGACGATCACCTCTTGCACGTGGTGGTAGCGGCGGTGGAGATCGCGGATCGCGAACAACGACGTGGCTCGCTCGCGTGGTGTCTCACCGATCCCCACCAGGATGCCCGTCGTGAACGGCACCGCGAGTCGACCCGCGTCCTCGATCGTGCGCAGCCGGACGGTGGGGACCTTGTCGGGCGATCCGGCATGCGGGAGCCCCGACTCACCGAGCCTCGGCGAGGACGTCTCGAGCATCAACCCCATCGAGGCGCTCGCGTGCTTGAGACCGGCCAGCTCCTCGTACGACATCACCCCGGGGTTCAGATGCGGGAGCAGGCCCGTCTCCTCGATCACGCGGATCGCGGCGGCACGGACGTACTCGAGGGTCGAGGCGTAGCCGCGCTCCTGCAGCCATGTCCGCGCCGCCTCGTATCGGTCCTCGGGGCGGTCTCCGAGCGTGAACAAGGCCTCCTTGCACCCCGCACGCCGGCCGTCGTCGGCGATGCGGACGACCTCGTCGAGGGGCAGGTACGGATCGTCGAGGCGGGCGGGTGGCTTCGCGAAGGTGCAGTAGTGACACCGGTCCCGGCAGAGCATCGTGAGCGGGACGAACACCTTCCGGGAGTAGGTGACGGTGCTCCCCCACCCCAGGGTCCGCAGCCCCCGGGCGAGGTCCATCAGGCGGTCGAGAGTCGAGACCACGGGCGCCGATCAGCGCCTCGGTCTCGTCGAGGGACAGGGCTTTGCCGGCCTCGGCGCGGGCGAGGGCGCGGCGCAGGCGGTGTGCAGAGGTGCCCTCGGCCATCGTCGGCGAGCCTACTACCCTTACGCGCCATGAGGGTCGTCGCGCTGGCGGGTGGGATCGGTGCCGGGAAGTTCCTCCGCGGGCTCGCCCGCGTGGTGCCCGGCCCGGACCTCGACCGTGATCGTGAACGTCGCCGACGACGTCGAGATCCACGGACTTCACGTGTCGCCGGACCCCGATTCGGTCACCTACTGGCTGGGGGGTGCCTTCGATCGCGAGCGCGGATGGGGGCGGCGAGGGGACACGTTCCGCGCCAGCGATGAACTGCGGTCGTTCGGCGCTGACGATGCGTGGTTCTCGCTGGGCGACCTCGATCTCGCGACCCACGTGTTCCGCACGGACCTCCTGCGCCGAGGCGTCCCTCTGTCCGTCGTCACCGATCGCATCGCCGCCCACTTCGGGGTGACGGCGAGGCTGCTCCCGGTCACCGACGAGCCCATCGAGACCCGGATCGCATGCCGCGACCTCCGGACCGGGGCGCCGATCGACCTCCACTTCCAGGAGTACTGGGTGAAGCGGCGGGCGAGCGACCCCGTGGAAGGGGTTCGGTACGAGGGGGCGACCCGGGCCCGACCCGCCCCCGGCGTGCTCGCGGCGATCGCTGAGGCGGACATCGTGGTCGTGTGCCCATCGAATCCAGTCGTCTCGATCGGCCCGATCCTCGCCGTTCCCGGCGTGCGCGGCGCGGTCGAGCGTCGCCGCGACCGGGTCGTCGGGGTGAGCGGCATCGTGGGGGGTGGCCCGGTGGTGGGGATGGCCGACAAGCTGATGCCCGCGGTCGGGATCGAGGTGAGCGCAGCGGGTGTCGCCACGCACTATCGCGACCTCCTCGGGGCGTGGCTGATCGATACGACCGACGCGGCGCTCGCCCCCCGGATCGAGGGACTAGGTGTCCGCGTCGGGGTAACCGACACGATCATGAGGGACGACGATCGGGCTGAGGCGGTCGCCCGCGAGGCCCTCGGGTTGCTGTCGTGAGCCTCGAGATCGTGCCACTCGCCGGTCTCCCGGAGATCCGGCCCGGCGACGACCTCGGTGCGATCGTGGCCGGCGCCCTCGAGGACCTCGCACTCACCGACGGCGACGTCGTGGTGGTGACGCAGAAGGTCGTGTCGAAGGCCGAGGGGCGACTCGTCCGTGCGGACGACCGCGACGGAGCGATCGCGTCGGAGACGCGACGGGTGGTCGCGCGCCGAGGCGACCTCGTGATCGCCGAGACGCACCACGGGTTCGTGTGCGCGAACGCGGGGGTCGATGCGTCGAACGTCGACGACGGGTTCCTGTGTCTGCTCCCCGAAGACCCCGACGCGTCGGCGGCGCGGCTCCGCGACGCGCTCGCGGAGCGACTCGGCGTGGGTCCGGCGGTCGTCGTGACGGACACGTTCGGACGGCCGTGGCGTCAAGGCGTCGTCAACGTCGCGATCGGCGTGGCCGGGCTCCCGGCGCTCGTCGACCTCCGCGGGACCCTCGACCAGGGCGGCCGGGAGCTCGAGGCAACGGTCGTGGCGCTCGCCGACGAGGTCGCGGCCGCGAGTGGACTCGTCATGGGCAAGGCGGACCGCATCCCGGTCGCCCTGGTGCGCGGCCTGACGACCGGTGCCGCGCACGAGGGCCGCGCCACCGACCTGATCCTGGTCCTCCCCCGAGGACCTGTTCCGGGAGTCGCCGATGCAGGCGCTCCACGCGCGACGGACGATCCGCTCGTTCGGCGCGGGCGGGGTCGCTCGCCACGTCATCGGGGAGGCCGTCCGCGCCGCATGCACCGCGCCCGCACCGCACCACACGCGCCCGTGGGCCTTCACGGTGCTCGACACGGCGCCGGCGATCCGCGCCCTGCTCGCCGCGACGGCCGAGGCGTGGCGCGAGGACCTCCGCCGCGACGGTCTCTCCGAAGACGCGATCGCCCGACGGATCGCGCGCAGCGATGCCGTCCTGGGCGAGGCCCCCGTGTTGATCGTGCCGTGGTCGCGGATGGACGGCGCGCATGCGTACCCCGACGCCGAGCGGGCCGAGGCCGAGCGGATGATGTTCCTGCTCTCCGGGGGCGCGGCGATCCAGACGCTGCTGCTCGCGCTGCACGCGCAGCGTGTGGCGTCGTGCTGGATCAGCTCGACGTTGTTCTGTCAGGAAGAGACGCGGGCGGTCTTGGACGCGCCGTCCGGGTGGACGGCGCTCGGGATCGTCGCGTGCGGGCCGATGCCGGAGGGCGGGACCTCGCGGCCCCGCCCCCCGATCGATCTCGGCGAGGTGCTGCGGTTCGCGTGAGCCGTCAGATCACTCCGTGGATGAAATACCAGGTGAAGATCCCCGCGACGACGTACAGGAGTGGATGGACGTCCCTCCAGCGACCGCGAAGCACCGCGATCACGACGTAGGAGACGAAGCCGGCCCCCACACCGTTCGTGATCGAGTACGTGAAGGGCATCATCACGACGGTGAGCAGCGCCGGGATGCCGATCCCGGGGTCGGCCCAGTCGATATCCTTCACCATCGTCATCATGAAGTAGCCGACGAGCACGAGCGCCGGCGCGGTCGCCTCGGGCGGGATCACGCCGGCGACCGGCGAGAAGAACATCGCCGCCAGGAACAAGACCCCGGTGACGACCGATGCGAGGCCGGTTCGCCCCCCGTCCGACACACCCGACGCGCTCTCGATGTAGGTCGTGTTCGACGACGAGGAAGTGACCCCCCCGGCCGCCGCCGCGAGCGAGTCGATCAGCAGCACGCGCTTGATCCCGGGGAGCTTGCCATCGCGATCGAGGAGCTTCGCTTCACCTCCGATGCCGATCACGGTGCCCATCGTGTCGAAGAAGTCCGACAGCATCACCGAGATCACCGCGGCGAGAGCCGTCGCCCATCCCAGCGCCTCGACGAAGCCGAAGGAGAAGTCCCCGATGATCGAGAAGTCGGGCATCTCTACGACGTCGTTCGGGACGGTGGCGATGCCGTTCGCCCAGATCGCCGCGTCGTTCAGTTCGTTCGCCACGATCGCGATCACCGTGCTCGCGACGATCCCGATCAACAGCGCGCCGCGGGTGCGGCGCGCGACGAGCACGGCGCTGATCGAGAACCCGATCGCGAACACGAAGATCTTCCAGGTCGTGAGCTCGGGGGCGAGCGCGAGGGGGGTCGCTCCCTGGTTCGTCACGACGCCGGCGTTGATCAGACCGATCAGCGCGATGAAGGCGCCGATCCCGATCCCGATCGCCCGTTTCAGGTCCATCGGGATCGCCTCCAGGATCATCGTCCGAACCCCCGTGAGGACCAAGATCGTGATCAGGACGCCCTCGGCGACGATCACACCCATCGCCTGCGGGAACGACAGACCGTTGCCGAGCACCAGGGTGAAGGCCACGAAGGCGTTCAGCCCGAGGCCCGCCGCGAGCGCGAAAGGATACCGGCCGATCACACCCATCGCGATCGTCATCACCCCGGCGCACAGCGCCGTCGCCGTGAGGGCTGCCGGGAACGGCAGCCCGGCCCCGTCCAGACCCAGGATCTGCGGGTTCACGAACAGGATGTAGGCCATCGTGAGCCAGGTCGTGATGCCCGCGAGGATCTCGGTACGCACGGTGGAGCCGCGCTCGGAGATCCTGAAGTAGCGATCCAACACGCCGCCCGCATCAGGTACGGTGACGATCCGATCGAGCTCGGTCTTCGCCATCCACCGCCTCCTCGTCCGGGCCGGCGCGACGGCCGGCATCCGCTGCGGGGAAGGCGGCCCGAGCATAGGCACCACCGGAGACCCTCGCAAGGAGCACCCTCACTGAACGTGAGCCGTCGGCTACCCTTGGCGACTCCGACACCCGATCGGCGAAGGAGTGCACGAACGGTGGGAAGCGACCAGGGGCGTCGGCCGACGAAGGCCGAACGCAAGGAGCAGGCCCGGCACGAGCGCGAGGAGATCCAGGCCCGGATGGCATCGCGCCACCGATCGCGGACCCTGGCGCTGATCGTGGGAGTGCTCGGAGCGCTGGCCGTGGTCGCGATCGTCGTCATGATGTCGGGTGGCACCGACGCCACGGAGGAGGACCAGATAGCGCAGGAGCTCCCCGGCATGCTCGTATCGGACGCACCATGGCCCGCGAACACCGACGAGCTGGCCGGACGGCTCGCTCAGCTCGATCTCCCCGCCGAGGGGGTAGCGCAGCACCTGCACGTCCCGCTGTACGTCTTCGTGAACGGCGAGGCCGTCACCGTGCCTACGAACCTGGGGATCGCCGTGGACGCCGTGTCCCCGCTGCACACCCACGACGAGCTCGGCACGCTGCACGTCGAGTCGGCCGAGATCCGCGATTTCACGCTCGGGCAGGCGTTCGACGTCTGGGGCGTCCGTCTCGATGAGGACTGCGTCGGCGGCTACTGCGCGAGCGGTCGAGACAACCCTGCGGGTCTTCTCCGGAGCAGAGGAGATCACGGGCGATCCGCGGAACGCCGTCCTCAAGGACACGGAGGCGATCGTGGTCACGTTCGGGACCGAGGACGAGCTTCCGGACCCCATCCCCGCCGGGTTCCCGAGCGCAGCCGCGACGGGCTGAGGCTCCTGGTCAGCCCGGGAGCACCTGACAGGCCTGACCCCGGGGGCATTGGATCACGCCTGCTTCGAACCGCGCCCGCGTGCCGCCGCCGTCCATGCGACGCACGCGTGTCTCGGGGAACCCGAGGTCGCCGTTCATCCCGCCGTTCGCCAGGTAGGTCTCCAGGACCGGGCCCCACAACGCGCTCGCACCGACCCCCCGCTTGAAGAAGATCCGCCCGCCCGCGAAATCCACACGGCTGCAGTCGCGGCAGGTGAGCGTCGACGAGGTCGTGGCCGCGAGCGTGCGTGCCTGTCCGATCGGGACGCCGAGCCTCCCGGCAGCCGCACCGACCGCGCGGTACTCGCGATCGAGCGCCCCGCGCAGCCACAGCGTCAGATCGAGGCCGCCGTTGCGGTAGAGGCCGCCTTTCGCGAACAGCTGCTGCACCCCACCCGGCACCGACGTCACCGAGGAGTGCGGCAGGCCGGGTGCGCACATCAACGCGTCGTACGTCTCTCGCAGTGCCCCCGTGACGTTCCTGTTCGAGTTGATCCAGACGCGGTCGTCGGGGAGGCCGAGCGCGGCTTGGATCTCGTTGCCCGTGACGGTCCGGCTCCCGCTCGTGCCCCGCACGACGGCGGTCAGGATCCGGCCCGAGCCTCCCCTCTTGACGCCGGAGAACGACGTCACCGTGCCGATCGACCCCGTGTACGGAGACAGTCGGGACGTGAGCGACGAGGCATCGAACGACCGGGTCCACTCGTCCCAAGGGTTCGCGGATGTCCACTCCCCCGGGTCGCACACCCCTCGGAGCCACGGGATCGCGTACGCGTCGTTGCCTCCGTGCCACACGTTCTCGACGTCCTCGCTATGCCCGCCGTCGGAGGCGGCGTAGAACGCCTGGATCACCGCGCCCTCGTACGTCACGACCTGCGACCGCGTCGCGTCGACGGCGCGGACCCACCGGTCACCCTGGGCGCCGAGCTCGCGGTCGGCGCCCACGTAGACCTGATCACCCGATCCGTCGGTGAGATGGCAGTTGCAGTCGGCGCGCATGCCGCCCTTGCGGATCGCGTACACGGCGTACGAGCGTGCCGCGACCGCCTGGGCCTCGAGCGTTTCGACCGGCCATGACGCCGGCACCTCCCCCAGCCCGTACAGGTAGTCCTCGAGGTCGAGGAGGGCGATCAGGCGCTCGGAGCATCCGCCGGCATCGCGGCACTCGGTGAGGTTGAACTCGAGCATGCCTCGGTTGTAAGAGAAGCCGTCGTTCCAGATCGCATCGGCCTCGGGCACGAACACGCGTGCGCCGCGCCCGTAGGTCACGTACAGATGGGTGTCTGGCGAGCCCCGACGCGGGCCGACCGGCTCGCCCGAACCGTCGCGCACCGCGTACGCGCCGTCCTTCGCGGTCACCGTCCAGGTCTCGTCGGCGGCGATCCGGCCGACGAGCTGATCCAGAGCCGGGCGATCCTCCCAGATCATCACCGGGCCGCCACGGGCCGTCAGGTGGACGACGCTTCGGCCAGAGGTGAGCCCGACCCGGATCGTCGACGGCAGGGTATCGGCCCGCTCGACGTTCGTGCCCTGGTAGAAGTGCGTCACGATCCGCTGATGGCTCCACCCCATCTGGGCGAGCCCGTACGCGCCCCACTGCGACATCCCGATCCCGTGGCCGTAGCCGGACCCGTAGAACGTGAAGGTCGAGGTCGCGCGGGCGGGCGTCCGACCGGCGGGCGCGACCGCAAGGAACACGCTGAGGGTGACCGCGAGTGCGGACGCAACGGTGAGCGAGATCCATCGACGCATCGGGCTGCGGGCTCCATCCCCCCGGCAGGGTGCCGGCACCCACTCCATCGGCGGGGGGTCCGTGACGGTTGAGCGATCCACTCGATCGGCGCTCAGCCGGCAACGGCATCGCTGTCGGCGGAGACCCTCGCGTCGATCAGGGCGAGCCCGTCGGCCACGCGCGAGCCGGCGCCCATGACGCAGCCCTCGAGCGTGGCTCCAGCGCCCACGTGGGCGCCCGGTCCCACCACCGTGCGGCGCACGCGGGCGCCCGCTCCCACCGAGGCGCCAGGGTGCACGACCGACTCGTCGACCTCGGCACCGTCCCCGATCCGAGCTTCGGCGCCGACCGCGACCCAGCGGCCGAGCCGAGCCCGCAGGTGGACGTCGGCGTTGCCGGCGATCCATGGGGCCGTGTACGTGACCCCCCTCACCTTGCCCTCGAGGAGGTCGAAGTGGGCCTGGAGGTACTTCTCGGGCGTTCCCAGATCCATCCAGTACGCCTGTCCCAGGAACCCGATCACCGTGTGGCCGGCCTCGATCACCGCCGGGAAGATCTCTCGCTCGATCGAGATCGACCGATCGGGTACCCAGTCACCGAGCACGGCCGGGTCGAGCAGGTACGTGCCCGCATTCACGTCGCCAGGGATCTTCGTCTCGGGCTTCTCGCGGAACTCACGCACGCGACCGTCGTCGTCGGTGATCACGAGGCCGAAGGCGCTGGCGTCCTCGACGTGGTGCAGGGCGATCGACACCGCGGCGCCGGCGTCGCGGTGGCGGGCGAGCATCGCCGTCAGGTCGAGGTCGGTGAGGATGTCGCCGTTCAGCGCGAAGAACGGCTCCTCATCCAGGGTCTCCAGCGCGTTCACGATCGCCCCCCCGGTCCCGAGCGGTTCCGTCTCGGTGATCCACGTGATCGCGGGATCGCCGTGACGTGACTCGATGAACGGGTGGAACGTCCGCTCGAGATACGGCGAGGAGAGCACGACCTCGTGCACCCCATGGCGAGCGAGATGATCCAGCACGTGGTCGAGCCCCGGTCGGTCGACCAACGGGATCAGCGGCTTCGGCGTGGTCTCGGTGAGCGGGCGCATCCGCGTCCCCTCGCCACCCACGAGCACGACGGCCTTCATCGGTTCGCGATCCTCCCTCGCAGCCAGGCGATCTCGGCCCGCAGCCGGAGCGCCCCCCAGGCGAACGGCAGGGTGACGCGCCGCCACCCGGTCGCTCGATGCTTCGCGTAGTAACGGTACAGGCTGCTCGAATGCATCACGACGAGCCGGTGCGGCCGCCGCTCACCGCCGGTCGACACCCCGACCTCGTGGAGCACCTCGACCGTGGGCGTGAACCGTACCGACCGGCCCGCGTCGCGCATCCGGGTCGCGATGTCGAGCTCCTCCGCGTACAGCGGGAACGCCTCGTCGAACCCGCCGACCACGTCGAACGCCTCGCGAGGGATCAGCATGCAGGCGCCGCTCACCCAATCCACCTCACGCTCGCTCGTACGGTCCCACCCGTCCATCTCGTAGCGGCGGGTCCATCGATTGTCGCGCGTGAACGGCGAGACGAAGGCGTGTCCGATCGCGTCCGGGACGCTCGGGAACCGTCGGCCGCTCGGGTACACCGTCCCGTCGGGGTTGCGGATCATCGGTCCGACGATCCCGGTGCCCGGATGCGCGCGGGCGACCTCGGCAAGGTCCGAGGGCGACCCCGCCCACCACTCGGTGTCGGGGTTCAGGAAGAGCAGGAACGGGGCGCTCGACTCGCGTGCGCCCCGGTTCCACGCCGGCGACAGGTACTCGTTCGTCGGGTTCTCGATCAGGCGCGCCCACGGGTGCGCGGTGACGGCGAGGCGCGCCGAGCCGTCACGAGAGGCGTTGTCGACGACCACGACCTCGATCTCGCCGCCCGCGTGGAACGGTGAGAGCGACGCGAGGCACCGAGCCAGGAACGCGCCGGTGTTGAAGTTGACGATGACGACGGCGACCTCCGCCGCCGGGGAGCTCATGCGTCGGGGGCGGTGCGCGCCACGAGCACGATCCCGGTCATGATCAGCGCGACCCCCGCCCAACGGGCGGGCGGGATCTCCTCGTGGAACACGAACCGGTCGACCAGGACGATCAGCAGGTACGTGAGCGAGGCGAAGGGATACGCGAACGACAGCGTCGTCCTCGACAGGACGAACAGCCACGCGACCGCCGACAACCCGAACAGCGCCAGCCCGGCCCAGACGATCGGGTCCGAAGCGATCGCCTTGAGCGAGTCGATCGACAGCGACGCGGTCCCGTTCGCCTCGGTCACGCGGTTCATCCCGGCCTTCAAGGTGAGCTGGGCCACGGATGCGAGCGCCACCGACAGGAGGATCAGAGCGATCAGCATCGGGCGAGAGGTCTCCTTCATGATCGGCGCCGCGGCAGCGGCGGGTTCGGACGTCACGGGTCCTCCACGGTCGCCCTGACCGGGATGAAGAGCTGGTCGCGACGGTCCTCCACCTGGGTGACATCGAACGAGTAGCGCTGGTCCTGGACGTGGTAGACGCGCTGGTTGTCGCGCGAGTGGACCCCCAGCGTGACCCAGTACTTCCCCCCCGTGAACGGCAGCGGGCCGAGGTCGAAGCGGACCGTGCGGGTCCCGTCCAACCGTCCGAACGAGATCGCTTCTCGCGCCGTGTCGCCACCGAACACGAAGTTGTTCGTCCCGTCGTGAAGCGCGAACGACACGACCGGGTCGTCCACCGCCTGGTGGGCGCGGAGCTCGACCTCGAGCGAGAGCACGTCGCCGGGGTGCAAGGGGCCGTCGATCGCGGCACCGTCCCTCCCGAGGGTCGCGCCCACGATCTCGATCTCCTTGGTCCCCTCCTCGTGCGCGAACGCGAGGTCGCGGTGCAGGATCGTCATCCGCATCTCGCGCACGACGTCGTCGGGGGCGCCGATCGCGTGCACCTTCCCGTGGTCGAGCATCACCGCCTGGTCGCAGATCTGGCGGACCAGGTCGAGCGCGTGACTGACCAGGACGATCGTGCGTCCTTCCTTCTGGAACCACCGGACCCGGTCGAGGCACTTCGCCTGGAAGGCTTCGTCGCCGACCGCGAGGACCTCGTCGATCAGCAGGATCTCGGGGTCGACGTGCACGGCGCACGCGAACCCGAGCCGCACGAGCATCCCCGAGGAATAGAACTTCACCGCGGTCTCCATGAAGTCCTCGAGCTCGGCGAACGCGACGATGTCGTCGTACACGCGGTCGGTCTCCTTGCGGGAGAGCCCCAGGAAGGCGGCGTTCAGGTAGACGTTCTCCCGGCCCGTCAGCTCCATGTGGAAGCCGGCGCCGAGCTCCAGCAGCGCGGCGATACGCCCCCGCTGGCGCACCATGCCCTCCGTCGGCCGCAGGATCCCTGCGACGACCTTGAGCAGGGTGCTCTTGCCCGAGCCGTTGTGCCCGATCAACGCGAGCGACTCGCCCTCGGCCACGTCGAACGTCACGTCCCGGAGCGCCCAGAAGTCCTCGGCCCGGATCCTGCCCGCCAAGATCCGGGCCTTGAGCGACATCGGCTTCTCGCGGAAGATCCGGAAGCGCTTCGAGACGCCGGCGACCTCGATCACGGTGCCGCTCACAGCTCCTCCGCGAAGTCGCCGGACAGCGCGAAGAACACGCGCCACGTGAGGAACAGGAGCACGGTCGACGCGACGATCACGATCGCGAGGCCGAGCGCGAGTCCACCGACGCTGAAGGGCGCCAACACGCCGGCTGCATCCCCGGAGTGGTACAGCGCCCCCTGGAAGCCGAAGACGATCCACGCCACGGGGTTCGCGAGGTAGACGGTCCAGAACACCTCGCCGTAGCGGGCGTCCGAGATGTTCGTGTAGACCATCATCGGCGCGTAGACGATCGGCGTGAGCCAGAACCACACGAGCAGTCCGAGGCCGATCAGGTGCTGGAGATCCCGGTACCGCACGTTCAGCGCCGACACCCACAGCGCCATCGCGGTCGCGAACACGAGCAACGCCACGACCGCCATCGGGTACAGCCAGATCGTGTCCAGGACGAACCCGTATCCCCTGACGATCAGGAACGCCAAGAACACGGCGGACTGCAACGCGAAGTCCACGAGCGTGACCCCAACCGTCGCGAGCGGCAGGATCTCGCGCGGGAAGTAGACCTTCTTCACGATGTTCGCGTTCGCCAGGACCGACTGGGCCCCGTTCGCGAGTGCGACCGAGAACAGGTTCCAGGCCAGGAGCCCGCACAGCAGGAAGATCGGGAGGTCCTCGGGTCCCCCGCCGAACACACGGGAGACGAACCAGAAGACGCCCATGAACACGAGCGGGTTGAGCAGCGACCACACCGCGCCGAGGACGGATGCCGTGTACTTGACCTTCAGTTCCTTGCGGACGAGGTTCGACAGGATCTCGCGGTAGACCCACAACTCCGCTACCCGGGCGCGCACCCGCAGCCGCGGCGGCTCGGAGGTGCGCTCGGTGAACCCGGTCACGGTGGCGATGGCTGGCTCCTCGGGTGGTCGGCGGGAGGCGAACCCGCTGGTCAGCCGGAGTCTAGCAAGGGTCCCCCGGCCACCTCGCCATCGTCATGGCGTTCCCTTGAAGCTCTCGAGGGCGCGCGCGTAGCGCAGACCGTACCCCCGGTCCAGCTCGCCCTGGCGCACCCCGATCTGGACGAGCGAACCGGCCCAGCGCGCCATCGCCGGACCCGTGGGATCGTGCACGATCCCCGCCGTCTCCCGGATCGCGGTGGCGTAGCCGCGGGCGGTCGCATCGGAGACACGGAGATCGTCCATGTAACGGCGCGCGGCCTCCCCCATCGTCCGGCGCAGGTCGGGATCGTCGATCAGCTCACGCAGGCGCTCGGCGAGCTCCAGTGGGTCTCCCGGGCCGGCGGCGATCGAACGCACGAGCCCCGCAGGGATGTCCAGGTAGGTCCCGGTGGCGGAGACGATCGTGGGGCGCCCGACCTGCATCGCGCGGGCGAGCGACCCGCTCACCTCACCGCGATGCGGGTACCGCAGGTCGATCACGACGTCGGCGGCGTGCAGCCACCCGAGGAAATCTCTGTCGGGTGCGTCGAGCTCCACGTGGAGCCGCCCGCCGAGACCGGACCGACCGGTGGCATGGGATAGGAGCCATGTGGACACCGGCCGACCGACGACCGCCAGATGCACGTCGTCGGGCAGCTGCGCCATCGCGGCGAACACGGTCTCGAGTCGCTTGGCCTCGTTCACCTCCCCGGGGGCCACCAACAGGACGCGGCCACCCCGTGCCTCGATCTTCGCACGGAGGGCCCGACCTCGGGCCTCGGCTCCGGCGATCGACTCCTGTGCCTCAACCGGCGGGTGCGGCACGACGAAGACCGGGGTGAGGCACCCCATCTCCTCCAGGTACCGACGGCCGAAGTCGGCGTGCACCACGATCCCCCGCGCGCGACGGGCGATCGCCGCGGCCCACGGCGTGCGGAGCGGCTCGTTGCGCCGAGCCTCCGTCGAGCGTAGGTATCGCCGCGCTTCGTTCGCCTCTCGGACGGCCACGAGCGAGAGGGGATCGTTCGCCGCCTGCAGCCCCCGCGCGAAGTCGTCGAGGGCCAGATCGTGCAGGACCACCAGTCCGGGGACGAACCATGCCATCCGGTAGATGTCCAGGTGGAACTCGACGTTGTTGCCCATCTGGTACACGGCGAGCTCGTAGGCGGGTACCTCGGTCACGTGGCGCTGCTGCAGCGGCCACACGACGTCGATCGGAAGCTCATCGGTGAATCCGATCCGTGCGAGACCGTCGAGGACCGCCCGGTCGTAGGTCGCGATCCCCGACTTCGTCGGCGGGACCGGGCCTAGGAATGCCACGCGGCGAAGCCTCGTGCCCCGTCCACGACCGTCCGCACGACCGGACAGCCAGGAGACCGGCCCGCTCATTCGAGGAGCCGCGCCACGACCTCCGGCCAGGTGGGCACGGTCTCCCGGATCAGCTGGTGGCCGGCCGAGCCGATCCGCGCCACCACCTGCGGGTCGCGCCGGCACCGGTCGAACGCCTCCGCGATCGCCTTCGGGTCGGGCTCAGTGACGTAGCCGTTCTCGCCGTCGGTCACGAACTCGAGCGGGCCTCCGGCGTCGGTGAGGGTGACGACCGGACGGTGCGCGGCCATCCCTTCCAGCGTGACGTAGCCATAGTCCTCGTCGAACGGGCCGTTGAAGACGCCGCACGCGCCCAGGTAGAGCTCGTAGAGGCGCTCGTCCGACACACCGACCTCGATCCGGACACGATCGGCCAGACCGAGATCGTTGATCTGGTCGCGGAGCTTGCGTTCGTCCGGACCACGCCCGACCAGGACGAGCTTGATGTCGGAGCTGACGTGGCTCATCGCCTCGATCGCGAGGGACTGGCGCTTCAGCACCTCGAACCTGCTGGGGTAGAAGACGTAGTCGCCGTAGGGCCCCGGAGCCTGCTCGAGCAGAGCCTCCGTCGCCGGCGACGGATGGTAGAGGACCTCCGACGAGATCCGCAGCGAGTTCCACAGGCGATCCTTCACGTTGCGCGAGTTCGTGAAGACCCGTGCCGCTTCCCCGAGGGCCACGCGGTCGGCTTGGTGGATCAGGTCCCGTACCTCGGATCCGGACTCCTGGACCGCGAGGTCGCCGAAGTCCGGGTGGTCGTACAGCTCGTAGGCGGAACGGTGCTGATGGATCAGCCACACGATCTTGCGGTCGTGGGGAGTCAGGTAGGCGGGGAACTTCAGCGGGATCACCGCGTCGATCGTCATGCCGTTCGACTCGCTGCAGTCGAAGCTCCGCCACACGGCCATCTGGTGGGCCAGCTCGTCGGCCGGATACCACTTCCCCGCGATCGTCACCATCTCGGCCTCGTGCCCGGCGGCCTTCAGCGCACGGACCAGCGCCTCGGTGTGGATCTCGGCGCCTCCTCGGACGAAGGCCGTCTGCGGGTGCAGGACCGCGATCCTCATCGGGGCGGGCTCCTTCCCTCGAGCCTCGCCAGCTCTTCGCGCAGGTGCTCGGTCTCCACCTCCAGTTCGACGACCCGCTCCGAGACGGCGACGGCCAGGTCGGCGACCTCGGCGAGCAGCCGGTCGTAGCGGCGGAAGGCGAAGCGCGCCGAGCGGAACACGAGGTACTTCCATCGGCGGCGCCACTTCAGGTGCGACGTCAGGTGCGGCTCACCCATCGGGACGGAGAGGCCCTCGTCAACGCGCATCCGCCAGGCGAACGCCATCAACTGCTCGCGGACCTGACGCGCACCGACCACCTCGTCCGAGCCGGCCTCGAGCGCCCAGTACAGCTGCCGCCTGAGGGCCAGGTACGCGGCATCGTGCTCGGTCGCAGCGGCCATCGCGGCGAAGCCTACCAGTGGTCCGATGGCGGTTCTGTGACTACTCCGCCGGCGGCGGAGGATCCCAGATCGCTCCGCGGCAGTCGGTTCGGAGCGGCTGCGGCAACGGCTTCCTCGGCGCCCGGCTGAAGTCGAGCGCGTTCGTCAGGTTGTCCGCGATCCGATCACGCCTCGTGAGCTGGGTCAGACCCCAGTTGTCCTCGATGAACCGCAGCACGCTCGAGAACTCATAGGTCGTCGAATCGATGAACCCGCGCCTCGCGTACGGGCTGATCAGGAGCGTCGGCACCCGCACGCCCAGGCCGAAGTCGTCGAGGACGACCGGCGGCTCGTGGTCGTAGTACCCGCCGAAGTCGTCCCAGGTCAAGACGATCAGGGTGTCCTTCCAGATCGGGCTCTCCATGATCGAGTTGACGACCTCGATCGACCAGTTCTGCCCCCAGCACCAGCTGTACTCGGGATGCTGCGACAGCTGGAACCGCGGTGTGACCCAGGTCACCGGCGGGAGACGGTTCGCCTCGATGTCGCGGACGACGTCGTCGATCGGTCGCATGTGCGCACCCCACAGCTCGGGATCGCTGCGGTACCGCTCGATCGCCGAGTACGCGGACCAGATGTAGCCGAGCTGGCTGTTCGTGGCCGCGTAGTAGGCCCACGGGATGCCGGCCTCGTTCAGCAGGTCGCCCTCGGTCTTGAAGTCGAAGCACGGGTGAACCTTCACGAGGAACCCCTCGGGGTCCACGATCTCGACGAACCCCCCTTGCGCGATGTCGCAGCCCCACGACTTCGCGTAGCCCTGCTCCTGCTGCTCCCGCAGGCGGGGGAAGGGCTGCCAGGAGTTGTCGAGGGCGCCGCCGGAGGTCGCCGCGATCGTGTAGAGGTGGTTCGGGAACGACGGCCCGACCGCCGAAGCGAAGAATCGGTCGGCGAGCACGTACTCCTCGGCCCAGTTCCAGTACGCCTGGATCTGGTCTTCCTCGAACTGCGTGTAGGCGTACAGGTCCGCGTACTCGGTCTGGTTGAACCCGTCCATCTCGCCGCCGTTGATGGACGCGACGTTGCAGTTGTAGCAGTGCGGCAGATCGTGAGCCCGCTGGAGCTCGGCACGGGTCAGCGGGCGCGATACCCCCTTGTCCATCCCCTCCGTCACCCCGTCGGCTCCCGGGAACCTGCCGAAGACATGATCGAAACTCCGGTTCTCCATGATCACGAACACGACGTGCTTGATCGGCCACTTGGTGTCGATCACCGAGGCGTCGACCTTGGCCGGGAGCGGACCGCTCACGGGGTCCGGCGGGCCGAACAGCAGCTGTCCGGTCTCGGGATCGACCGTGCCGGGCTCGGCGGACGCGCTCGCGACCGGGAGGCTGTCGTCGCCCACGGGCGCGCAGGCGGCAGCGATCACGGCGAGGACGGCGACCGCGGCGGCGAGGACGACGATCGTGCGACGGGCCTGCATCGACCCTCAGCCTATCGAGTGAGGAGCGGACCGAGGGCGTCGTCCAGCGACGGGAACCTCGGCACCGGGAGGTTCGGGACGAACACGCTCGTCAGCGCGGAGGCGGGCGGGCGTGGGGCCGGCAGGCCGAGCTCGTCGGCCCGTTGCGGGACCACCTCTCCCGGGAACCCCCCGAGCTCCTTGCAGCGGAGCAGGACGTCGTACCAGGACGCCTCCTCGTGGCCGGCAAGGTGATACGTCCCCCATCGGTGGGTGAGCAGGAGCGGGAGGAGGCGCTCGGCCAGGTGCACGACCGAGGTCGGGGTCCCCACACGATCCTGCAACCCGGCAGCCGATCCACCCCCGCGGAGCCGTTCGACCTGACCGCTCAGGTAGTCGCGCCCACCCCCGAACAGGTATCCGACCCGAACGATCATGTGCTCCGGGATGCTGTCGCGGACGAACCGCTCCCCCGCCAGCTTCGCCCGGCCGTAGACGCTGATCGGCCGCGGGTCGTCGGTCTCGTCGTACGGGGCGCCCTTGGAGCCGTCGAACACGTAGTCGGTGGACACGTGCAGCAACACGGCGCCGCACGTGCGCGCCGCGAGCGCGAGCGAGTGGGGCCCCTGAGCATTGTCCCGGAACGCGCGACCGGGATCGGACTCGTTCTCGTCGACCTTCGTGAACGCGGCAGCGTTCACGATCGCGTCGGGTCGAAGGGCCGGGATCGCCCGCATGACGGCGTCGTGATCGCCGATGTCGAGATCCGCTCGGGTGAGTGGGACCACGTCGTGGTGACCAGGCAGGCGCTCGCACAGCGCGGACCCGAGGCCGCCCCCGGCACCGGTGATCACGATCCTCACGTCGACCCCCCGGCCCGGGGCGCCGTGACGACGTCGACCTCGTGGGCCAGCGAGAGCCACTCGCGGTGATCCCGGTACCACGCCACCGTCTCCGCCAGCCCCTTATCGAAGGCGATCGCCGGCGTCCACCCCAAGGACCGCAGACGTGCCGCCGACACGCCGTAACGGAAGTCGTGGCCCGGGCGATCGGGCACGAACGCGATCAGATCGTCAGACGCGCCCACGAGCGCGACGATCCGCTCGGCGAGTTCGAGGTTCGAAAGCTCGGTGCCGTCCCCGATGTTGTACAGGACGCCCGCTCGGCCCCGCTCGAGCACGGTGAGCGCCGCCCGCACCCAATCTCGGACATGAAGGAACTCCCGGCGCTGTTCTCCCCTCCCGTACACGGGCACGGGCTGCCCATCGAGAGCACAGACCGCGTAGGTCGGGATCACGCGCTCGATCTGCCGGGGACCGTAGGCGTTCGTCCCTCGCACGACCGTGACGTCGACGCCGTACGTCGCCACGTACGCCTGGCACGCGAGATCGGCCGCCGCCTTGCTCGCGGCGTACGGCGAGCGGGGCCGGATCGGGTCATCCTCCTCGAAGACCCCTCCCGAAGGGTCGCCGGGACCGTACACCTCGTCGGTCGAGATCATCAGCATCCGCCGGCCGGTCGCGCGGACCGCCTCCAGGACGGTCTGGGTCCCGAGCACGTTCGTGACGAAGAACCCGCGCGGGTCGTCGATCGAACGGTCGACGTGGGACTCCGCCGCCGCGTGGACGACCGCTCCGGCCTCGGCCACCAGCTCGCGCACGACGCCCCCGTCGGTCACGTCGCCCACGACCAGACGCAACCGGTCGTCTCCCTGGTGCTGTTCGAGGTTCATCCTCGAGCCGCCGATCGAGAGCCGGTCGAGCACCGTGACGCGGCGACCGGGATCGGCGAGCAGCAGATCGACGAGGTGCGAGCCGATGAACCCGGCGCCGCCGGTGACCAGGACATGCGTGAGATCGCTCGTGGGGGACCTCCGTGTGGATAGACGCGAGCGAGTCTATCGAGCGCCTTCGGCCGCGCCGTGCAGCGCCTCGACCGTCGTCCGTGCGCATCGCTCCCACGTGAACCCTGCGGCCCGCACGAGCCCGGCCGCGGACAGCACCCCGCAGAGGTCCGGGTCCCCGAACAGCTGGGCAAGGCCGGCGGCGATCGCGTCCTCGTCACGTGGATCGACCAGGATCGCCGCATCGCCGGCCACCTCCGGGAGCGAGGAGACCGACGATGTCAGCACGGGGACGCCCGCCGCGAACGCCTCCAGGACGGGGAAGCCGAAACCCTCGTACAGCGACGGATACGCGAGGAGCGTCGCGCCTGTCAGCAGCGCGACCTTGTCCGTGTCGCTCACCCAACCCGTCCGTACGATCCGTGAGCGGACGTCGTGATCGAGCGACCCGAGGAGGGCATCGAGCCGCTCGTTCGCCCCGGGGTTCCATCGGACAGGTCCACCCGCGATCACGAGCTGGGTCCCCGGATCGACCGACGCGAACGCGCGGACGAGCGCGTGCAGGTTCTTCCTCGGATCGACGCCGCCCACGAACAGCGCATAGGGCCGGTCGATCCCGAACCGATCACGGACCGCGTCCACCGTCGACGGGGACACGGGCGCGTACCCGTCCACGTCGACGCCGAGTGGGACCACCTGCACCTTCGCCGGGTCGACGGGGTGTCCGGCAACCAGATCCTCACGGGTGGCGACGGAAGGGACGAGGACGGCCGCCGCGCGCCCGAGCCATCGATCCAGGCGGCGCCGCCAGCGGTCGTTCAGGTGGGGAGCCATGCCGTCACCCAGCCGCTCGTGGGCCAGGTCGTGGACGACCATCACGACGCCGCGGCTCGAGGTGGGAGGTGGCAGGAAGTTCGTCGCGAGCAACGCGTCGAATCCACCCGCCGACCACTCGATCCTGGGGACACCGAGCCGATTCATCGCCGGCTCCGCCAGCCGGCTCGGTACCCTGACTACCCGTTCCCGCAGGTTCGGAGCGCGGGCTTCGCCGAACGCGGGCCGAGAACGCCAGAACCCCCGTCCGTGCACGTACCAGGCCGTGTACCGGGTCGATGGATCTTCGCGAGGCAGGTGGCGCACCATCTGCCGCGCGTAGACCCCCACGCCCGTCGGGCGGGGATCGACGGCGGCACGGGCGTCGATCACGACCCGCACGGCTCAGTCGACCTCGACCCTGCTCTGGTCCCCCACCACCAGGCGATGGACCCCGGCCGACCCCGAATGGCACACCTCGACGTTGCGGCCCAGGATCGACCCGACGATGCCAGCGACGTCGCTGACACGACATCCACCCATCAGGATCGAATCGCGCACCGTGCTGCCGTCGATCCGGCAGCCGGCCTCGACCGAGACGTCCGGGCCGATCACCGAGTCGCGGACCACGCAGTTCGGGCCGATCACCAGGGGTCCGATCAGCCGGCTCCGCTCGACCCTGGTTCCCGTGGCGACCCGCACGGTGCCGACCACCTCGGTCGCTGCGTCCAGGTCGCCGTCGATCCCCGCGGCGCCGATCGTGAGCATCGCCCGGTTCGCCTCCAGGAGGTCCTCGGGGCGCCCGGTGTCTTTCCACCAGCCGTCCACGAGCTCGGCTCTCACCTTCTTCCCGTGGTCGATCAACCACTGGATCGCCTCGGTGATCTCGTATTCCCCGCGCCACGAGGGCACGAGGCTCGCGCACGCCTCCAGGATCGAGTCGTCGAACAGGTACACGCCGACGAGCGCGATGTCGCTGACGAACTCCTTCGGCTTCTCGACGAGCCGCACGACGCGCTCGCCATCGAGGACCGCCACCCCGAAGTGCTCGGGCTCATCGACACGGGTGAGCAGGATCTGTGCGTCCGGCCGGGTCCGTTCGAACTCCCGCACGAACCGCGACACGCCCTCGAGCAGGACGTTGTCCCCCAGGTAGAGGAGGAAGGGCTCGCCGCGGACGAAGTCGGCCGCGATGCTCACCGCGTGCGCGATACCGAGCGGCGCCTCTTGCTGGATGTAGGTGATCCGCATGTCCCAGGCGGACCCGTCGCCGACGGCCGCTCGGACCTCGTCGCCGGTGTGTCCGACCACGATGCCCACCTCGGTCAGACCGGCTGCCCTGATCGCATCGAGTCCGTGGAACAGGATCGGGGCGCCGGCGATCGGGATCAGCTGCTTCGCGTTCGTGTGCGTCAAAGGACGCAGACGGGAGCCCTCTCCGCCCGAGAGCACGAGCGCGCGCATGGCGCGCAGTCTAGGGGGTGCCGCTGCTGCGTGGGGTCAGTCTGGACACGCGGAAGCCACGCCGCCGTCCGCCGGGGCCTGCGGCGCCCATCCGGCGGGGATCACGACGGCCACGTCGGCACCCTGCAGCTTCGGCGCCTCGAGCACCTTCAGGCCGGGGAAGTACCGGAGGACGACCTGCGCCTTCGCGTCCTGGCCCGGCGCGTAGACGATCGCCGCGCCGGTGACGCCCTTCGGGACGCGGGAGGCGGGCCAGATGCCGGGCGATACGTCGAAGCCCGCGCCGGACAGGAGACCCTCGGCCCGCGTCGCAGCACCGGCAGACGACGCGTCGATGATCGCCGCGGCGATGTTCGCCTCGGATGGCGGGGTGTTCACGAGCTGCACCCCGACGTCGGCGATCGGGGATCCCTCCCGGATCGCGCGGAAGATCTTCTCGGCGCTCGGGTCCACGTGCACCACCGAGAGCGGGCCTTCCCATCCCGGCATCCCGGGGACGGCGCGGAACTCGGCGGCCCCGGTCGTGATGCCGCGGAGCTGTCCGACGAGGTAGACGAGCTCGGCAGGTCGCAGCCTCTCGTCGCGGCGCATGTTGCGCAGGACCGGCTCGACGAGCGTCGGCGCCTTCGCGATCTGCTGGGGCGCCACCATCTGATTGATCACGGCACGCAGGAACTGCTGCTGCCGCCCGATGCGGGAGAAGTCGGGGATATCGTCGCAACGCAGGTGCCGAGAGCGGACGAAGCCCAGCGCCGTGGCACCGTCGAACCGCTGGCACCCGGGCTCGATGTCGAGGCTGGTCAGCGGGTCCGTGATCCGACCGGTGACCGGGTCCGCGAGGTACGCAGGCGGACACATCTCGACCCCTCCGAGGGTGTCGACGATATCCTGGAACCCCGCCAGATCCACGTACAGGTAGTGGTCGATCCGAAGGCCGGTCAGGTTCGCGACCGTCTGCGCCATCTGGCTAGGCCCACCACCCTTCACGCCGCCTTCGAAGGCGCTGTTGATCTTGCCCCATCCGACGTCGGGGATCGGCACCCACAGGTCACGCGGGAAGGACAGGATGATCGCCTTCTGGAGATCTGGATCGGTGTGGACCAGCATCACCGTGTCGGCGCGTGCCTCGCCCCCGATGTCCTCCATCGTCCCCCAGTCCTGTTGCTCCTGCTCCGTGAGCGTCGCGCGCGAGTCGCTGCCGAGCAGGAGGTAGTTGCAGGGGCGATCCGCACATCCACCGGGGCTCTCCGGTTCCGGCGGCGCCGCCTCCACGTCGCCCTGCGGATCGACCGGGACGAAGGTCTCGTCGGTCCCCACGTCTGCGAGCTGCACCCACCGCACGGCTGTCGCACCGACGACGAGCCCCATCACGAGGGCGAGCGAGGCCGAGGCTCCGACGACGGCACGCAGCAGGCGCCCGTGGACTCGGGGTGCGGTGGGATCCGTCACGGGAACGAGCGTAGCCTCCCGCGTGTCGCCCGACCCCCCGGGAGCTGTTGCGTTCCCGTGGTGCCTTCGTGACGTCACCCTCCCGTGTGGGATGATGCGCGGCGCGCCGCCCCGCAGCCATCCCCCAGGAGACGACGGAGATGACCAGATCCCTGTCGGTCCTGTTGGTCGGCCTCCCCGAGGCCGCCGAACGGACCCTCAGCCAGGACGACGATGTCGCGGTTCGCCGCGTGGCGAGCGTGGCCGATCTGGACGCGCCCCTGACCGACGACGCGGTCGTGATCGCGCTGTCGGGATCGGCACCGCTGGAGACCCTCCGCGCGGTCCGTGCGGTCGCGCCCGACGCCGCGGTGGTCGTCGTGACGGACGCGGCGGGCGCCGCGGACGCCGCCGTCGCCCTTCACGCGGGCGCAGACGACCACCTGCTGGACGACGCGAGCTTCGATCTGCTCCTGCCCAGGTCGGTCCGGTACGCGACCTCCCTGCGTCGCCTCCGACGTGAACTCGCGACCACCGACGAGGTCACGGGCTTGCCGAACCTCCGCGGGTTCGCCCCGATCGCCGAGCACCACCTGCGGATGGCCGACCGACTCCAGGTCCAGGTCGTGTTCGTGTTCCTGCGGTTCGACGAGCAGGAGCGGGTGCGAGATCACGAGGAATCCGACGCACTCGCCCGCGACGCCGCCCAGGTCGTGCTCGAGGCGGTGCGTGATGCCGACGTGCCCGCGCGGGTCGCTCCCGACACGCTCTGCGTGCTGCTCACCGGTGACGCGGCCGGAGCCGAGACGCTGGTCCTGTCGCGGCTCGTCGAGGCGATCGCCCTCCACGACGCCGCACGGGAGCGATCCCGTTCCCTCGCCTTGTCCGTCGGAACGGCCCGGTACGAGCCGGGGAGCGGGACGGGGCTCGCGGAGATCCTCGAGGACGCCGCCCGGGGTCTCGCCGCGCGGACCACCAGCTGAAGAACGCGATGCGCGAAGTCATCCGAAGCTCACTCGACTGCGGATACGTGAGGGCAGGACGGCGTACCGAGCCTTCCCACGACGACCTCGTGACCCGGGGAGCGTTCCGTGTCGACCCCTGAGATCGACGCGGCAGACGACCGGGGTCTGATCGAGCGGATCGTCGAGGGCGACGAAGACGCCTTCCGCCGGCTGTTCGGGCGACACGGCCCGGCGGCGACCGCGTTGGCTCGACGGGTGGTGCGACAGCCTCACCTGGCGGAGGAGATCGTGCAGGAAGCGTTCTTGGGCGTGTGGCGAGACCCCCAGGGGTACGACGCCGAGCGGGGCTCGGTGCGGGCCTGGTTGTTCGGCATGGTCCACCATCGCTCTGTCGACCTCATCCGCCGCGAAGAGGCCCAACGCCGACGGGCCGACGAGATGGTCGCCGGGCTCCGCGACGAGGCGGTCGACCATTCAGACGAGGTCATCGAGGAACTGGCCCGACCCGAGGAGCGTCGCCTGGTTCGCGCCGCCCTCGAGGATCTGCCGGACGAGCAACGAGCGGTACTCGAGCAGATGTACTTCGAGGGGCTCTCCCAGTCCCAGATCGCCGAGCGAAGCGGGCAACCGCTCGGCACGGTGAAGTCGCGTGCGCTGCTTGGCATGCGGCGGCTCCGCGAGGCTCTGGAGGATCTGGACCGATGAGCACGCGTGACCACGGCTCGATCGAGGAGCTGCTCGCGATCCGCGCCCTCGATGGTCTCGACCGCGAGGACGAGGTCGCGCTCGAGATCGCGCTGGCCACCCACGGGGACTGCGCCACCTGCCGAGAACTCGAGGCCGGGTACACGGACACCGCAGCGTTCCTCGCCGCCTCGCTCGATCCGGTACCGATCATCGGCGGGCCGATGGAGAACCTGCTCGCGGCGGCGCGGGTGGCCCGCCCGCCGGCCCGTGACGCACGACCGTCCGACGAGCTCGCCGCGCGGAGGAGCCGACGTGCGCTGCCCGTGTGGCTGGCCGCCGCGGCCGCGTTCGTGCTGCTCGCCGTCGTCGTGGTACCCCGTCTGGCCGGAGCGACCGACGTCACGACCGAATGGGCCCAGACCGTCGTGCGGTTCGATGGCGCCGAGGGCGAGCTCGCCATGGCATACGTGCCCGGCGAGCCGGGCGTCGCGTTCTGGGGCGAGAACCTCCCCGACCCGGGGCCGGACCAGACCTACGAGATCTGGATGATCGACGACGAGACCCCGATCAAGGGCGGGTGCGTGACCCCCGTCGACGGTCGGATCGCCGTCTTCGTGGATGCCAACGTGGGCACCACGGATCGCATGGCAGTGACGGTCGAGCCGACGTCATGCCCCGAGGAGCCCACCGGCGCCCAGGTCCTCACCGCCACGCTCTCCTGATCGCCCAGGCGATCCTTTGACCGCCCTTAACCCTGCGTTGCCCGGCCGCTGAGTCACGCACGCCTAGCGTGGCACCCGTCGGATCGCGCCGGTCGATCCTCGAAACGGAAGGAGATGCAACGATGAACAAGCGCTCCGCGATGATGGCGGCGGCGGGCCTCGTCCTCGCGATGCTCGTCGCAGGGATGGCGGTCGCCGCCGGGTTCACCGGCCCCGAGGCCGCCGCGAGTGGGCCGAAGGTCTCCACAGGCGACCTCCAGCGCCGTGAACCCAAGGTCCGGACGATCACCGAGACGGTGACCGTGCACCGTGACGCGAAGCCCTCGGACGACACGACGACGCCACCCCCCGTGGTCATCACCCAGGCCCCGTCGGCTCCGACCTCCGCCGCCACCTCGTCCGACGACGCGTACGAGGACGACGACGCGTACGAGGACGACGACGCGTACGAGGACGACGACGCGTACGAGGACGAGGACGAAGACGAGGGCGAAGACGAGGGCGAAGACGAGGGCGAAGACGAGGGCGATCACGAGGGTGAGGATGACTGACCGGCCCCCCCGAAGGAGCCGCTGGTCACCCGCACGGATCCGCGCAGTGGCATGGCTCGCGGGAGCCGCCACCGCGATCGGCAGCGGGGCCGCCCTCGCGGCGGCCCCGCTGCCGGCCTCGGACGCGACGACCTCCGCGGGGCGGCGCGAGACCGCGCCGCCCCGCCGCGTGATCGAGCGACACGTGATCCGGCGGATCGTGATCGTCGACGCAGCCCCCGCCGCGCCGGTCTCCGCGCCGACGATCGTCGTCCAGGCGCCGTCGGCTCCCGCCGCACCGCCGCCCGCGCCCGCCCCGGCACCGACGAGCACCGGGGGTTCGTGACCCATGGCCGATGCGTTCGCCTTCCGCGCGATGGGCACGACCGTCACGATGCTCGGACCGGCCGATGATCCCGCCTTCGAGGACGCGGCCCGCCGGGTCCACGATCGCTTCACCGCGGAGGAGCGGCGCTTCTCCCGGTTCCGGGCCGACAGCGAGCTGTCGCAGGTGAACGCCCGGGCGGGCACGCCGACCCGGGTGTCGGCTCCGTTCGCGGCACTGACCCGTCTCGCGCTGAACGGCGCGGCGGCGACCGGCGGCCGCTTCGACCCGACCGTGCACGACGCCCTGGTCGCGGCCGGGTACGACCGTGACTTCGACGAGCTGATCGCAGGCGCCCGAGGGGCGCTGCACGCGGCCAGGCCCTGTGGGCGATGGGCCGAGGCCGAGGTGGACGACCGCACCCTGACCCTCCCCGCGGGGATCCACCTCGACCTGGGCGGCATCGCCAAGGGCTGGACCGCAGACCGGGCCGCCGAGGACGCGATCGCCACAGGGCTCCCTTGGGTCGTGGTCAACGCCGGCGGCGACCTGCGGATCGCCGGCGCGGCGCCGTCGCTCGAGGTCGGTGTCGAGGACCCGGAGGCTCCCCGGCAGGAGATGCTCCGCCTGCGGCTCGGCTCGGGCGGCGTGGCGACCTCCTCGATCGCGAAGCGGACGTGGGCGCCCGGCGCCCACCACGTGATCGACCCGTCGACCGGGCGGCCGGCCGAGACGGAACTGCTGCAGGCCACGGTGTGGGCCGAGGACGCGACCCACGCGGAGATCGACGCCACCGACGCCCTGCTGCTCGGGTTGTCCGCCGCCGACCGCTACCTCGCCGTGCTGGTCGCGCACGACGGCGACGTGCTCACGTCGATGCCCGCCGAGGAGGCCGCATGACCGAGTGGATCTGGCTCCGAGCCGCCGGCATCGGGGCGTACGTGGCGCTGTTCCTGGCCGTGGCCTGGGGTCTCGTGTCGACCACCGGCGTCGTCACGACGCGGGTCTCGAAGGCGTCGTCGAACCGGTTCCACGCCTCGATCGCCACGAGCGGCCTGGCGCTGCTCGGGATCCACCTCGTCCTGCTGCTGATGCACGACTTCGTGCCGTTCGACCTGCTCGACATCCTCGTGCCCGTGCGATCGAGCTACCGCCCGTTCGGCGTGGCGCTCGGGATCGTCGCGATGTACGCGTTGGTCGCGGTCTCGGTCACCAGTTGGGTGCGATCACGGATGCCGACCTCGGTGTGGCGCGGGATCCACCTGCTGGCGGTCCCGGCCTTCGTCCTCTCGCTGCTCCACGGGGTGTTCGCAGGGACCGACACCGAGCGCCCGTGGATGTTCGCCATCTACGCGACGACCGGGATCGCGACCCTGTTCTTGGTGCTGGTACGAGGGTTCACGTACGGCTACCGGCCACCGCGGCCGGCGCCCGCGGCCGCGCGACCCACCCGGGACGTGAAGCGGGAGCCGGCGTCCGCCGCCTGACACCGGCTCCCGCGATCCGGATCGGCTAGAAGCCGACCCAGGGTACGGGCGACACGGGTTGGACCGTGTCGTCCACCTCCCAGTCGAGCCGCTCGGCCTCGACGGCGACGACGCCATCGAGCAACCGGACGCGGTCGACGATCCGTTGTGCGAGCGTTCGATGCTCGACGAGGCCCTCGAGCCGCACGACCCCGTCGCGCACCTGGACCTCGACCGCCCGTTCGTCGGGCAGCCGGGCCGCGAGGAACCCCGTCACCTCGTCGGCGATCGCATCGTCGCTGCGGAGGAACGACGCGAGGAGGTCGACCCGGGACACGATCCCCAGGATGTGCCCGTGGTCATCCACCACGGGCAGCTGCCTCACCGACCGATCGTGCATCAGGTGCGCCGCTTCGCTCGTGGATGCATCCGGGCCGACCGTGATCGGGGGCGCCGACATGAGGTCGCGCGCCACACGGCCGAGCGCCTTGCGACGCTCCGTCCGGCGGTGCGAGCCCTCAAGCAGGTGCCACTCGAGCAGCTCGGGGTCACGCTTGAGGAGCAGGTCCCCCTCGCTGACGATCCCGACGATCGTCTCGTCCTCACCGATCACGGGGATCGAGCCCACCCGGTACTCGTGCATCCGGCGCACGAGCTCCTTGAACGTCGTCCCGAGCGGCGCGGCAACCACGGTCCTGGTCATCACGTCGCGCACGGTCCCCGCCATCACGCCACCTCCTCGGGGCAGAGCCGTCAACGGGCTCCCAACACACGGTAGGCCGAGGGGTGACGCCGAGGTCGGGGCAGACGGCCCCCGCACCGGGGGACCGATGCCCTGGCGAACGCGCTCGGCTCCAGCCTTCCGGAGGCGGAGGCGGAGGCGGAGACGTCACGGACCGGCGCGTTGCTACCCTTCGCGGGTGAGCACCACCGAGCCGTTCCCCACAGACCGTGACCGGCACCGGGTCCTGATCGAGGCCGGCCTCGCCTTGGCGGCCGAGCTGGACCTGGACGCGGTCCTGCAACGGATCGTCGATCTCGCGGTCGACATCACCGGCGCCCGGTACGGCGCCCTCGGCGTGCTCGACGACGACGGCGCGATCACCCGCTTCGTCACCGCCGGCATCACCCCCGAGGAGCGTGCCTCGATGGGCGACCCACCGACGGGCCACGGCGTCCTCGGGCTGTTGACGGCCGAGGCGCAGCCGCTGCGGATCGCGGACCTCACCCATGACGAGCGGTCCTCGGGCTTCCCGCCGGGTCACCCTCCGATGCGGTCGTTCCTGGGGGTCCCCGTGCGTGCCCTCGGCCGGGTGTTCGGGAACATCTACCTGACCGAGAAGCGCGGTGCCTCCGAGTTCGACGAGGACGACGAGACCACCCTCACGGTGCTGGCCACGCAGGCCGGCGTCGCGATCGAGAACGCACGGCTGTACGCCGAGATGACGCACGCACAGCGAGAGCTGCGACGCCTCGAGGTCCTCGAGGAGCGCGAGCGGATCGCGAAGGAGCTCCACGACGGCGTCGTCCAGGCGTTGTTCGCCGTCGGGATGAGCCTGCAGGGCGCGGCCGCGATGGCTCCCGATCGCGACCTCGCGACCCGTCTGGAGAACGCGGTCGAGGACATCGACCGCACGATCCGCGATCTTCCGCAACTACATCTTCGGACTGCGGCCCGGGATCCTCGTCGACCGCCAGCTCGACCAGGCCCTCCAGGAGCTCGGACGCGAGTTCGAGGACAAATCCGGCGTCCTCACCGTGGTCCGGATCGACGAGACGGTCGCCGCCGAGCTCGCGTCGGTCGCCGCCGACGTGGTGCAGCTCACGCGCGAAGCGCTGTCGAACGTCGGACGCCACGCCGAGGCGACGACCTGCCGGGTCTCACTGTTCCGCGGCCCGTCCGGTGCCGTGCTCGAGATCGACGACGACGGAACCGGGTTCGACACGTCGCGGGGAACGAGCGGGATGGGGCTCGGGAACCTGCGCGACCGCGTCGTGTCCATGGGCGGGGACCTCACGATCGACTCCGTCGATCGTGAGGGCACCACCGTCACCGCCCGGCTCCCGCTGTAGACGTGCGAGGGGCCGGGCGAAGCCCGGCCCCTCGACGTCGACGACTCAGACGTCAGACGACGACGACCGCCGTCACCATCCCGAACATCCCGTCGGGTCCTTCCGCGTGCGGAAGGATGTGGCAGTGATACGCCCACGCCCCCGGGTAGTCGGCCCGGAACATGATGTCGTACCGGGACCCCGGCGCCACGACGAGCGTGTCGGCCATGTACCTGTTGGTGTCCGACAAGGGGAACCCGTCCTCGGCGACCACCTCGAAGTGGAAGCCGTGGAGGTGCATCGGGTGCAGCAGCGCCCCGTCGTTCGCGATGTGGATCAGGACCCAGTCGCCCTTGTTCGCCACGATCGGTTCGGTGGCCGGGAACGACTTGCCGTTCAGCGTATAGCTGAGCGGCCCGTCGCCGAGGAACAGCGAGTACTCCACGTCGGGCTGCTGGCCGTAGACCGACTGCCAGCCGGCCTTCGGCACGACGTTGAGGGCGCCGTACAACCCCTTGCCGACCTGCTCCGCCGAGTTGAAGTGCGAGTGGTAGACGTACATGCCCGGTGGGTCGACGATCGGGAACTCGTAGGTCCAGTACTCGCCCGGCATGATCGGCGGCTGCGTCACGTAGGGCACGCCGTCCTGGTCGTTCGGGACGGTCAGCCCGTGGAAGTGCAGCGTGAAGGGCTCGGTCATCTGGTTCTGGATCTCGAACCGGACCGTGTCGCCCTGGAACACCTCGAGCAGCGGACCGGGGATCTGGCCGTTGAACGCCATCCCCGGGTAGGTCTCGCCGGGACGGACCTCCCACTCCATCTCGGTGACCGTCAGCTCGAAGACCTTGACGTCGCCGTCCATCGTCGGCTTCATCGGCTGGTTACCCACGGGCTCGGACAACGGGCCGTTCTCGATCTGCCCGACGAAGTCCACGACGCCCTGCTCATGGCCGGCCGCCATCTCCTCCGCGGTCATGCCGCCGTGGCCCGTGTCGCCGCCCGCTGCGTCGGTGGACGTATCGGTGGGCTCCCCGGCCCCGTCCCCGACGGTCAATGTCCCGACCATGCCGAGTTCGGCGTGTCCGACGACCGTGCACAGGGTCTCGTAGGTCCCCGCCTCGAGCGCCGGCACCTCGAGGGTGTCGGTCCCGCCCGCCTGGATCTCGGCCGTCTCGTAGGTCTGATCCCCCGCGGTCACCGCGAAGGTGTGCGGCGCCTGCCCCTGGTTCGAGATCGAGAACGTGATGGCCGAGCCCGCGGGTGCCTCGAGGTTCGCGGGATCGATCTTGAAATCGGTCAGCGTCACGTCGAGCGTGACCGGGGCGCCGGCCGCGGCCTGTTCCCCATCGCCCGTTCCTGTGGTGCCCCCATCGTCCTCGCTGCCGCTGCACGCGGCACCGAGCACCACGAAGGCGAGCGAGAGCGCGAGCGCGCTCCGACGCATCCGTCGCAAACCTTGCTCCTTCCTGTCGGCCGTGCGGACATGAGGGGTGAACCTCTCGCACCCCTCGGGCGGCTCAGGGAGTCTAAGGTCCCGGCCAGCGAGGGACCAATGTCCCTGCGGGGTCCATTGCCCACCCACGACACTCATCCCCTATGTTCGCCCGGTACTTCGTCGAACTGCCGATCGGGGCCGACGTGGTCGAGACCGCCCTCGTGGACGCGACGACCGACGACTGGCTCCCCGGCATCGCGCGCGACGCGAACCATCGTGGAGACGTCCTGCTGGCCCAGGTCGGGTTCGGCGATGACGTGCGGATCGCGCGACAGGTCGCGATCGATCTGGGCGAGGTGGTCCGGATGCCCTCGAAGACCGTCGTGCCGATGCGCTGGCAGGCCACGGGCGTCGCAGGGTTGTTCCCGGCGCTCGACGCGGACCTCGAGATCGCGCCGCTCGGTCCGCGCCGGACCCAGCTCGCGGTGAGCGCCCGGTACGTGCCGCCGCTCGGGGCGCTGGGCAGGGCGATCGACCGGGCGATGCTCTTCCGGGTGGCGGAGGCGACCTTGAAGGACTTCCTCGACCGGGTGGGCGAGGCTCTGTCGCTCGAGGTCGGGGCGAAGGCCGCCGCCGACGGGTCGATCGTCTCAGGGCGCCTGCCGACCTTTCCCCGCACCCATCCTCGCCGCCGATAGGATAGGCGGGTGCCGGGATCGAAGAAGCCGCCTCTTCGGTCATGCTCGTCGACGACCACGAGATCGTCCGCGACGGCATCCGCGCCATGCTCGACCCCGAGGACGATGTGGTGGTGACGGCCGAGGCCTCCACCGTCCGCGAGGCGATCGACGAGGCCGACCGCACCCGTCCTGACGTGATCGTGATGGACGTGCGGCTCACCGACGGCAGCGGCATCGAGGCCACGCGCGAGATCCGAGCGAAGCTGCCGACCACCCGGGTCCTGATGCTCACCTCGTTCGCCGATGACGAGGCGCTGTTCGCCTCGATCATGGCAGGAGCCTCCGGCTACGTCTTGAAGCAGGTGAAGTCCGGAGACCTCCTGCGCGCGATCCGCGCCGTGGGCGCCGGCAACTCGCTGCTCGACCCGAGCGTGACCAGCGCAGTGCTCGACCGGCTTCGCAAGGGAAAGCATCTCCTGCGCGACGAGAAGCTCGCACGTCTGTCGCCCCAGGAGGAGCGGATCCTCCAGCTCGTGGCCGACGGGAAGACCAACAAGGAGATCGGCGACGAGTTGCACCTGGCCGAGAAGACCGTCAAGAACTACGTCTCGAGCATCCTGTCGAAGCTCGAGGTGGCGCGTCGCGCCGAGGCCGCCGCCTACCTGGCTCGCCACACCACCACGCCCGGGTCCGTCGAATAGCGGGCCCTCGCGGTTCGGTCTGCGGGTCCCCGCCGCAGGTTCCGTCATCGCTCGAGCATCCCCCGGAGCACCAGGTTCAGGACCCCGCCAGCCAGCAGGTACTCGACCTCGGCCGGCCCGTCGACCCGGAGCTTCGCGGTGAAGGCGACCGTCGCACCGTCCTCACGCGCCGCCTCGACGGCCACGTCCTGACCCGGTGTGACGCCGCCACCCAGGCCGCGCAACGCGAACGTCTCGGTGCCGTCGAGGCCGAGGGATGCGGCGCCCTCCCCCGGCGGGAACTCGAGCGGCAGGATGCCCATGCCGACCAGGTTCGACCGGTGGATCCGTTCGTACGTCTCGGCGATCACGAACCGCACGCCCAGCAGGGACGGGCCTTTGGCCGCCCAGTCGCGGCTCGAACCGTTCCCGTACTCCCTGCCCGCGAGCACACCGAGCGGCACCCCCTCGAGCCGGTATCGCTCGGCCGCCTCGAAGACGCTCTGCACCTCGCCGTCCGGCTGGTGCGTGGTCCACGGACCCTCGGTTCCCGGGGCGAGATCGTTGCGCAATCGGATGTTCGCGAAGGTGCCCCGCATCATCACTTCGTGGTTCCCGCGGCGAGATCCGTACGAGTTGAAGTCGCGGACCGCCACGCCACGTTCCTGCAGGTGGCGTCCGGCAGGCGAGTCGGCCTTGATCGAGCCCGCCGGTGAGATGTGGTCGGTGGTGATCGAGTCGCCGACCCTGACCAGGATCCGCGCTCCCTCGACGTCGCCGATCGCCCTGGGTGTGACGTCTGCGAAGAACGGTGGCTCCGCCACGTAGGTCGACGCCGGGTCCCACGCGTACACCGGCCCCTCGGGGGTGGGCAGCGCCTGCCACCGCTCGTCGCCCTCCCAGATCCGGCCGTACTGCTCGTCGAACTGTTCGGGCGTCACGGCGGCCAGGACCGCGGCCTCGATCTCAGCGGGAGATGGCCACAGGTCGCGCAACGAGACCGGTCCGTTCGGGCCCTCGTCCAGCGGGTCGGTCGCCAGGTCGACGTCGATCCGTCCGGCGAGCGCGTACGCGACCACGAGCGGGGGCGACGCGAGGTACGCCGCACGGACCTGCGGGTGGACCCGGCCTTCGAAGTTCCGGTTCCCCGACAGCACGGCGACGACGTTCAGCCCTCCGGCGTCGACGGCGTCGGCGACCTCGTCGGGCAGCGGTCCGGAGTTCCCGATGCAGGTCGTACACCCGTACCCGACCAGCCCGAACCCGAGAGCCTCGAGGTACGGAGTGAGCCCGGCGCGATCGAGGTAGTCCGTCACGACGCGCGAGCCGGGCGCGAGCGACGTCTTCACCCACGGCTTCGCGACGAGGCCCGTCTCGACGGCCTTCTTCGCGAGCAGGCCCGCGGCGAGCATCACCGAGGGGTTGCTCGTGTTCGTGCACGACGTGATCGCGGCGATCACGACGCTTCCGTCACGGACCTCGCTCGATCGCTCGTGGCGGCGGTCGCCGTACCGTTCGGTGAACGACGGCCAGACCCCCGCGAGCGTCACGCGGTCCTGTGGCCGGGAGGGACCGGCGAGCGACGGCTCCACCGCGGACAGATCCAGCTCGAGCACCTCGCTGAAGACCGGTTCGGGATCGGCGTCGGTGCGGAACGACCCCTGTTCCTTCGCGTAGCGCTCCACCAGGTCGACCCGGTCGGCACGGCCCGTGAACCGCAGGTACGCGAGGGTCTGCTCGTCGATCGGGAAGTAGGCGGACGTCGCCCCGTACTCGGGGCACATGTTCGACAGCGTCGCCCGGTCGGCGATCGGGAGGGTCGAGAGCCCCTCACCGAAGAACTCCACGAACGTGCCGACGACGCCGTGTGCGCGGAGCATCTGGGTGAGCGTCAGCACCAGGTCGGTCGCCGTCGTGCCGGCGGGCAGCTCGCCCTTCACGCGGACGCCGATCACGACCGGCTGCGGCAGGAACATCGGCTGACCGAGCATCGCGGCCTCCGCCTCGATCCCGCCGACCCCCCAGCCGAGGACGCCGAGCCCGTTGATCATCGTCGTGTGGGAGTCGGTGCCGACGAGCGTGTCGGGGAACGCGACCCCGTCGCGCAGGGACACGACCTCGCCGAGATGCTCCAGGTTCACCTGGTGACAGATCCCGGCGCCCGGCGGGACGACACGGAGTCCGTCGAACGCCTGCTGGGCCCAACGAAGGAGCTGGTAGCGCTCGGCGTTGCGCCGGTACTCGTGGTCGATGTTCGTCTCGTACGCGTCCGCCGAGCGGAACAGGTCGACCTGCACCGAGTGGTCGATCACGAGGTCCACGGGAACGAGCGGGTTCACCGACGTGGGGTCGCCGCCGGCCCGCTCGACGGCGCTGCGGAGCGCGGCGAGGTCGACGACCGCGGGGACCCCCGTGAAGTCCTGCATCAGAACGCGGCCGGGCATGAACGCGACATCGCGCGCCGGGCCGGGCCAGGCTGCGAGTGCCCGAACGTCCTCGTCGCCGACGTCGCGGGTCCCAGCACGACGCAGCAGGTTCTCCAGGAGGATCCGCACGGTGTGCGGCAGGGCGTTCACGTCGGCGACGCCGTGGTCGGCGAGCCACCTCACGCGGTAGAGGTCGACGGCGCCGTCGGCGGTCTCCAGCCGCATCCGGGCGCCGGCCAGGTCGGTCGCGGGTCCAGCGGATCGATCTCGATCCCTTCACGGTCGAACGGGTACGCCATCCATCTTCCCACGGGCCTCCCGCGGGCCCTCCCGCGGGCTTCCCACGGGCCTCCCACGGGCCTCCAGGGTGCTCCGGCCCCCCTCGCGGACCGAGATCCGGGTTCCTCCCTGCGGCCGATCCGTGTGCTACCGTTGCCGAAACGTTTGGGCGCATCCTCCGCCTCCAGCCGGGAACCCCCTTCCGAACCCTCCCGGCGCCCTCCCAAGCGGGCGGAGGATGCGCCCGACGTTCGGGACGAGCTCGCGATCTGCACCCGTCGCGGAAGCCGCCCGGTAGCATCCGAGGGTGCGGCGGAACCCTCTCCCCCCCTTCGCGGTGGCCCTCCTGCTGATGCTCACCGCGTGTGATGGCGATCCCGCGTCGAGCGCGGGATCTGCACCCCCTGCGTCGAGCGACACCGCGATGGGCACGCCGACATCGTCGTCGACGTCCACGTCCGCGCCGGGCACGCCTGGATCGTCCCCGGTGCCCGAGCTGCCGCCGGGGGTCCCCCCGATGTTCGAGGGCGACGTCGGTGCGGCGAACGTGCCCTCGGCCGCGTTGGTCCCGCTGAAGACCGAGGTGACCGGGACCTGGTACGGGGTGACCTCGAACGGGGAGGCGATCGTCGTGGCCTGGCAGGTCCCCGGCCGCGACCCGCTCCATCTCGACCGCGGGTTCGCGGTCTGGCGCCGGTTCGACGACGGCGGCGCGCCATGGCGGCCGGTCGCCGGCGAGGCGGTCCCTCGCTCCGCGGGTGTCCTCGGGATCAGCGGCGTGCCCGCCGAGGTGACCGGCGACGGCTCGGACGACGTCGTGCTGCGGCTCGACACCGGAGGTTCGGGTGCCTGCGCGCGCACCCTCGTCCTCGACCTGGCGGCGGCGGCGATCGCGTACGACGAACAGGGATGCGACCGACGGGTCGAGCCCCATCGAGGCCCGACGGGTCTCCTCGTCACGGAGGCCGTCTACGAGCCGGGCGACCCGCACTGCTGTCCGAGCGCGTTCCGTCGCACGGTCCTCACCTACGCGGGCGACGGTGCGTGGGACGTGGTGAGCGAGGAGACCTCGGCGTCCTGACGGCCGAGGGGGCGTCGGTGGACGCCGGTAGTATCCGCCCATGGCCCGGATCGTCGTCGAGAGCTGGTCGCCCGAGTACGGCGCCCCGCTCGACCCCGACGAGGCGCTCGCCCCCGCCGAGGGTTCGGTCGACGAGACCGTCGAGACGATCGACTGGGCCCCGCGCGATGGCCACGACGACGGCGTGGACCAGGTGGCCTTCGTCGACGGCGTGCGCCGGGTCGACGCCCGGCTGACGGTCGACGATCCCGAGGCAGGACCCGTGCCGGGGATCTGCGGCACGTTCGCGGTCGGGGCGGTCCGGTGGGACCGACCCGCGAGGCGATCCGAGGTGGTCCACGAGCGCGTCGAGCGGATGGCGGTGCTCGCCGGCGGCCGCGCCGAGCGATTCCCTCCCGTGGCGCTCGTCCCCGCCTACGGCACCACCACGACCCCCGACCACGACCCGGCGGGGCTGATCCGGGTCCTGCACTCAGCCATGCGGGCCGCCGAGGGCCGCGTCGCATCGGACCTTGCCGCCGAGTGCTTCGTGATCGCCGACGGCCCGCTGAACGAGCTGGCCCCACGGCCCGCGGTCGGCTACGTGAAGAGCCACCGCGTGCTCTACCTGTCCCCCGAGCGGAACCGAACGGTCGCCGAACTCGGCCCCGGCCAGCGCACACCGCTGTTCACGATCTCCGGGTACACGCGGTACTCCTGGTACGTCCGGCTCGCGAGGATCGCGGGAGGGCACTCGTTCTCCGGCATCGCCCGATGCGAGGCCTCGAACCGGCTGCCGCTCGCCGAGATCGTCGGGCTCGCCGATCGCACCGCCTGGTTGCTCCCGATCCTGGCGAGTGAGCCGCACCTCGACCCCCGAGCGCCGCAGAACCTCGTGCCGATCGGGGCACTCGAACGGGCTCTTCGTCACCGCATGGGCGACCCGCGGTTGGTCGAGCGAGCCTTGCGGGAGGCGGCGCGGGCAGCCGAGGAGGTGCCGGTGTGAGCGATCATCGCGTCGGGCGGGTGCTCGGGTCGGAGCACACGACCACCGCCGAGTTCCGCGTCGTGATCGAGGAGGACCGGTACCTCCAGCTCGACGACCTGGTCGTCGTCCGGACCCAGGTACCCACGGTCGGCGAGGTCCGGACGTACGGGGTGGTCACCGAGTCCGAGGCTGTCTACGAGGGAGCGCAGTACGAGTCCGACACCCACCGGATCGCGGAACTCGGGATCATGCCCGGCGCCAAGGTCAGGACCGCCCGCGTCGCGGTCACCCGCGTCGATCCGGAGGTCTGGGTCTCGGCCGACCCCGGAGAAGAGGTGGACCGGGCAGCCGGGGAGGAGCGCGCACGAGCCCTCTACGCCGACGAGATGGAGCGTCCGCTCCCGATCGGGCTCGGGCGCGACGGGGCGCCGGTCCACGTCGACCTCGACTTCTTCGACGGGCGCAAGGGCGGCCACATGTCGGTGAGCGGGATCAGCGGTGTGGCCACGAAGACCTCGTTCGCGTTGTTCTTCCTTCGGATGCTCACCAGCTCGCCGCGGATCGTGGGCGAAGGGGCCGCGAACCTCCGGGTCCTCGTCTTCAACGTGAAGGGTGAAGACCTGCTCTGGCTCGACATGCCCAACCGGCACTTCGAGAGCCACGAGGGAGCGCGCGAATCCTGGGGAGCCCTCGGTGTGGAGCCGGCGCCGTTCCCGAGCGTCCGCTTCTGGGCCCCTCCACGGCGGCGCAGCGGGGACGTGATCGTCCCGGACACCGGCGGGCGGCTGAGCGGCGTCGAGCCCTTCACCTGGACCCCGCGGGAGTTCGTCGACGAGGACCTGCTCGAGTTCTGCTTCACGGACGCCGTCGACACCCGCAACCAGATCCGGTTCATCTCCGAGCGGGTCCAGGTGCAGCTCAAGCGCTTCGCGGTGGACGTGGAGGGGCTGCCCGGCGCGATCGCGTTGCGCGACCCGCGCGACGCTCCCGACGGCCGCTGGCACCCGGGTGAGTCGGTGCCGGCCCATCAGGCGGGACACGTGATCACCGACCTCCCCACGCTGGTCGAGGCGCTCGAGGAGTACCTCGATCCACCCGACGGGCGCGAGCCCGACCTCTCGTGGACCGCGAAGGTCCAGCAGGGGACGGTCTCGGCGTTCATGCGTCGGCTCCACGCGGCCGCGGCGCGCTTCGGGCACCTGATCCGGGCGGGCGAGAGCCGCCGGATCGATCGGTCGGCCGCGACGGTGACGGTGGTCGCGATCCAGTCGCTCCACGAACAAGCCCAGCGGTTCGTCGTGGGCGCCTTGCTGAAGGAGACCTTCCGCGAGAAGGAGGAGACCGGCCAGCGGCTCCCCCTGTCGGTGATCGTCCTGGACGAGCTGAACAAGTACGCCCCGCGCGAGGGCACCGGCCCCCTGAAGGACATGCTGATCGACATCGCCCAGCGGGGGCGCTCGCTGGGCGTGCTCCTCGTCGGCGCGCAACAGACCGCGAGCCGGGTGGCGCCGGAGGTGCTCGAGAACGCCGCGATCCGGGTGAGCGGTCGCCTCGACGCCGCCGAGGCCGAGCGCGCCGAGTACGGCTGGATGCTCCCGTCCACCCGGGCTCGCGCGCGGCTCCTCAAGCCCGGCACGATGGTCGTCGCACAGCCGGCCATCCCGGTTCCGCTGGTCGTGACCTTCCCCTTCCCTCCGTGGGCCACGAGGAAGGAGGAGGTGGCGGACGACGCCGGCGGCGACCCCTTCGACGGGCTGTGATCTCCGCACGCACTCCCTCCCGAACCGCATGAAGATCCTCCACACCTCGGACTGGCACGTCGGGCGACGCCTCGGACGTCACGACCGAACCCAGGAGTTCCACGATGTCCTCGACGAGGTCGTGGGCATCGCCGACGCCGAGGCCGTCGACCTGGTGCTCGTGTCGGGCGACGTGTTCGACCGACCGATCCCGCCCGTCGAGGCACTCGGTCTCGGCCTCGAGTCACTGCTGCGGCTCGCCGAGCGTCGCCCGGTCGTCGCCGTCGCCGGGAACCACGACTCCCCCGAGCTCTTCGAAGCCCTCGCACCCCTCCTCCGTGATCAGGGCGCGGGCGTTCACCTCGTCGGAACGATCAAACGCCCGGACACGGGAGGCATCCTCGGCCCCGAGGATCTCGGCGTGCCCGCGGTGGTCGCCTGCTTCCCCTTCCTCCGCGAGGGCCGCGTGGTCGACTTCATGCAAGAAGCAGGCGAGTGGTACGGGGCCTACGCGCAACGGGTCGCGAGCCTCACCTCGGCGTACAACCGGGCGCTGGTCGAGCGCACCGATGCCGACCTCGTCCCCCTCCTCGTCGCGCACTTCATGGTGAGCGGGGTCAAGGTCGATCGAGCGGCGCCGCGCGGCGAGCGCGAGCTGCACATGGGCGATGCCTACGCGGCCACGGCCCAGGCGGTGCCCCCGGGCCCGCAGTACGTCGCGATGGGACACATCCACGCTCCGCAGCCCGTGCCCTCGGCGCCGGTGCCGGCCGAGTACGCCGGCTCGCTCCTCGCGCTCGACTTCGGCGAAGCGGGCGAGCGCAAGCGCGTCGTCCTGGTCGACGTCGAACCGGGCGCACGCGCCGTGGTCCGGAGCGTGCCCCTGCGATCGGGGCGGCCGCTCGTGCGTGTCGCCGACACCTGGGATGCGATCGTGGGTCGCGCCGCGGAACTGGCTGATTCCTACGTGGACCTAACCGTCACGGCGACCGCGACCGACACCGGCCTCGCGGAACGCGCGAAGGAGGCGTTCCCCTACCTCGTGAACGTCCGCGCGCAGCGCCGGGAGACCGAGCGGATGGAGCGCTTCGTGAAGGGCCACCGCTCGTGGCCGGAACTGTACGTGGACTACTACCGGGCGGAGCACGACGAGGAGCCACCCGACGACCTCGTCGTCCTGCTTCGCGACGTCCTCGAGGAGGCGCTCGATGCGTCCGCTTGAGCTCACGGTCGAGGGGTTCCGGTCGCACCGTCACCGGACCACGTTCGACTGGCGGGGGCGGCGGCTGGTCGGCATCGTCGGGCCGATCGGAGCGGGCAAGTCGTCCGTCCTCGACGCGATCTCGTTCGCCCTGTACGGCAAGACGCCTGCGGTCGAGGGCGCGACGAAGACCCTGATCCACCAGCTCTGCTCGGAGTCCCACGTCGAGCTGCGGTTCCAGGTCGACGGGCAGGTGTGGCGCGCGGTCCGGGCGCTCCGGCGGAAGGGCGCGTCCGGGCATCAGCTGGAGCGTCTCGCCTCGGACATGGACGACGCAGAGGTCCTCGAGCGTGTCACGGGCGACGATCCGATGAAGGAGCGCGTCGAGCAGCTCCTGGGGATGGACTTCAAGGCGTTCTGTCGATCGGTGCTGCTGGCGCAGAACCGGTTCAGCGAGTTCCTGAAGGCGACGCCCGCCGACCGCGACAAGGTGCTCAAGGGGGTGTTCGGGTACGAGCGCCTCGATCTCGCTCACGTCGTCGCCAAGGGCCGTCTCCAGCGTGAGGAGACCCGCCTGGAGGCGCTCTGCGATCGACGGGAACGGATCGATCAGGCGCGCGAGCGGCTCGATGGTGCGCGATCGGTCGCAGGCGCCGCCCTCGACCGACACCGCAAGCTCGAGGCCGCAGCGCCCGAAGTCGATCGGCTCGGGTCTGAGATCCGTTCCGCCCAGGCGGACGTCGAGAGCTCCGACGAGACCGTCCGGCAGCTCGAGGCGATCGTCGTGTCCCTGCCGCCCCCCGAGGAGGTCGAGGCGATCATCGGGGCGGCCGAGGGAGCCGAGGCGGCGGTCGTCGAGACCGAGCGGATCCGTGACGAAGCCGCAGCCTCGCGGGCGAGCGTCGAGGCGACCCTCGCCGACGTGCGCGCACGGCTCGGCGACCGGGAGCGGTTCCGCTCGTTCGAACGCCTCGTGGAGCAGATGGAACGCGAGATCGAGGAGCGCGGCCGAGCCATCGCCGAACGACAGGCGCGCGAGGAGGAGCACGCGGCGGCGACCGTCGCTACCGGGGAGGCGCTCGCCGCGGCCCAGGAGACGGCGGCGGCCCTGACCACCGCGGAGGCAGAGGTGACCACGGCCGCCGCCGCGGTCGCCGCGGCGCGGGAGGCGCTGACGCAGGCCCAGCACGAGGAGATGGCGCACGAGCTCCGCGGGGCGCTCTCGGTCGGGGAACCGTGCCCGGTCTGTGCGCAGCCCGTCTCGACGCTTCCCAGGAAGACGGCCGCACCCAGATCGGCGGCGGCACGCAAGGCGGACGGGGCGGCGGCCCGGGCGGAAGCCGCCGCCCGGGCTCGCAAGGACGAGGCGGCGGCCCGGGCGGCTCGGGCGGACGCGGGCGTGACGGCCGCGAGGGAACGGGAGGCGGTCGCGGCAGGCGCCGCCGTCCGGGCGGCCGACGCGCAGTCCTCGGCCGAGGCCGCGCTCGCGGCGACGCAGAGCCAGCTCACCGAGTGGCTCGGGCTGGGGGAAGATCCCCGCCAGGCTCTCGAGGCCCGGGAGCAGGAGCTCGAGGCGGCCGAGTCCGCCGCGGAGGAGGCGGAGGCGGTGGTGGACCGGGCCCGTGAGGCGGTCGAGCGTGCCCGCGAGGAGGCCGCAAGGGTTCGGGAGGAGCTCGCCACGGCGGCGAACAGGCTCGCGGGCGCGTGGGGCCGGCTCGGGGAAGAGCATGACGTGCGTTCGGAGCCGATGGCGGTACGCGACGCCTTCGCCGAACTCGCAGCCTCGATCACGACTCGACACGAGGGCGCCCGTGCCGCCCGAGAGGCCGCGAGCGCGCGCGCGGCACGGGCGACCTCGTCCCTGGCCGAGATCATCGCCGGGCTCGATCTGCCGGCCGGGACGGACCTCGTCCGGGCGCTCGCGCAGACGCAGGCCGCCCACGCGTCCGCCGCGACGGTCGTCGACGAACTCGAGCGGCAGGTCTCGGAGGCGGACGACGTCGAACGGGACATCCTGGGAGCCGAGCGCGCGCGCGATCTGATGAACCGCCTCGCCGAGGATCTGAAGCCGTCGCGCTTCCTCGGCTTCCTCCTGTCCGAGGAACGGATCGAGCTCGCGGAGCTCGGGAGCGCGCACTTCGAGGATCTGACGGACGGCGCCTACCGCTTCTCCGACGACGACACGTTCGCGATCGTCGACATGAACGCCGCATCGAACGTCCGCAAGGCAGACTCGCTGTCGGGCGGCGAGACCTTCCTCGCGTCGCTCGCCCTCGCGCTCGCACTCGCCGAGATGGTCGCCCGCGGCGGTGGTCGCCTCGACTCCTTCTTCCTCGACGAGGGGTTCGGCAGCCTCGATCCCGAGCACCTCGACCGCGCGATGGACGGGATCGCCCGCCTGGTCGCCGGCGATTCCGATCGGCTCGTGGTCCTCGTTTCCCACGTCGATCAGATGCGCGAGACGCTCGAAGACCTGATCGTCCTCGACAAGGACCCACGGACCGGCGACACGATCGTCAAATCGGGCGCGTCCGTCGCGGTCTGAAGCCCCGACCGGCCTACGCCGAAGGTCGCGTCTGCGTCGGAGGACGTAGTACCCATGCCCGATGAACCACAGCGGAAGTGCTGCCGATAACCACCTCACCAGGCCACTCAGGCCAGGGCTGCGCGCGAAGTGAGAGGACCGGAGATGATCGCGTCGTTGAAGGGCTACGGCCGCATCGCGAGAGCGGTGCTGGGGGTCATCGCGGGGCTCCTGGTACTGGGGATCGTCGGCTCGCTCGTGATGAGCGTGCGCGCGACGAACGCAGCCCGCGACGAGATCATCTCGCAGGCGACGTCGATCGCCGACAGCTCGTTGACGCTCGCCTTCACGCCCGAGGACCTCGCCGGGCCGGTCTCGCTCGAGCGCGCGATCGAACTCACGGAGCAGATCCAGGCGATCGTGGTCGACCCGAGCAGCTTCGACGCGGTGACGTTGCTCTCCCCGGAGGGCACGATCCTGTACTCGACCGCCACCAGCCGGATCGGCACCGAACTGCCGGGCGAGCAGGAGGCGATCCGCGAGTCGCTCAAGGGAACGCCACAGACCCAGGACGTCGACGGCGTGATCTCGGTCATGCTGCCGCTCCGCTTCCGTTCGGGGGTCGGCGGGCCAGCCGTCGTGGAACTCGATCGCTCGAGTGGACCGATCGCCTCGGCTGCGGGGCCCTGGCGCACGAACGCGGCGTTCCTGTTCGCGATGCTCGTGCTGCTGGGTGTGGCGGTCTTCGGGGTCGCACGGGTCCTCCAGGCCGTCGCCCAGGGGACGGCGGCGGAGACACCGGCGCCCGCTCCGACGCACGCGGCCGCGCCTCGGCAGATCGCGACGCCAAGGCCGGGGATGCGCGAGGAGGGTGAGGCCAGGCGCCGGGCCGAGGAACGGGCCGCCGCCGCAGAGGAGCGGTTGACGCTCCTCCAGGAGCAGTACCGTCGCTCGCTCGACGAGCTCCAGCAGTACCAGCAGCTCGCCCGCGAGCCTCAACCGACGACCCACGATCCCGAGTTGGAGGAGCGGACCCGCCACACCGAAGAAGAGCTCCGCGAGGCGAAGCAGCTGTTGCGCGCCGCGGCGGAGGAGCGTCAGCGTGAGACCTCGGCACGCCAGCACGCACAGGCGGAGCTCGAGGCGCTGACCGCGGAGCTCGAGGCGCTGCGGGCCATGACGGCATCCGGCGACCCCGATCGGGATCTTCGGCTCGCAGAGGCCGAACACGACACCGCGACGCTCCGCAGGGAGCTGAGCGACGCCACCCGCGAACTCGAGGTGGCACGGGGTCAGATCGACGAGCTTGCGGGCACGTCCCGAGCCAGGGACGGAGGGATCGGCGACCGGCGACGCCGCACGCCGCGAGCTGCTCCGGGTGAAGGACGAGCTGGCCGGCTCGCAGGCGCAGGTCGCATCGACCACCCGCGAGCTCGACGAGCTCCGCACCGAGCTCCGGGCATTGCGGGCCGAGGAACAGCGGGCCGCGATGCTCCACGACGAGCTCCAGACCACGAAGGCCGAGCTGGAGAGCTTCCGCGCGTCGCACCGCGCCGACCTCGTCGAGCGCGAGGCCGAGTTCGAGGAGAAGGTCCGGGCCACGCGCGAGGAGTTCCAGCGGCAACTGACGGAGATCGACGCGTCGTACCGCGGCCAACTGGGCCAGCGGGAGGCCGACCTGGCCGGCAGGATCACCCAGGCTGAGGCCACCGCGCGGGAGGCGACCGGTGAGCTCGAGGCCGCCCGGTCCGAGGCGGAGGCCGCCCGTGCGGAGGCCGCCGGACGCGAGGCCCGGCTGCTCGAGGCCGCCGACGAGATGGCGACGCAGCGGCAGCAGATCGCCGCCCTCGAGGGTGAGATCAAGGAGAGGACGGTCGCCGTCGCGCAGGCCCGCAAGGAAACCGACGAGCTGCGCCGCTCCCTCGTGTCGATGCAGGCGGACCTCGCCCAGACCGACGGTTCGGTCGAAGCGATGCGCGCTGAGCTCGAGGCCGAGCGCGCCCGCGTCGCCGAGACGGCGACGGCGGCCGCGACCGCGGACCGCGATCGCCGGTCGTTGACCGAGCGTGTCGAACGACTGACCGAGATGCTCGAAGAGGCCGCGAACGAGAACGCCGAGCTGAACCGGCGGCTCCAGGACTACGAGGCTCGGCGCCAGCTCGAGCTCGCCGACGACCCGGGTCGCGCCGAGATCGACGAGCTCCTGCACGTGACCCAGGAGCGGCTCGCCGGCCAGACCGAGAAGCTGATCGCGGCCGAGGACCGCGTGAAGGAGCTGGAGGCCGAGATCGGCGGCGCGAGGGAGCGGCTCGAGATCGTCGAAGGTGAGCTCCGCACCCACCAGATGTCCGATGCCCTCCGTGAGATGCGCGAGCACCCGGCCGGTGACGGCGAGACCGACGGCGGGACCCATGAGGTCGTGGCCACGACCCCGATCGAGGACCGCCGTTCCACGTCGCCGTTCATGAAGGAGCTCTCGCTCGACGCGAAGAAGAGCCTCACGCGGATCATGGGGATCACCCAGATCATGAAGCACAAGCGCGACGGCAAGGAGCACCAGCAGCTCGTCAAGCAACTCTCCGCCTACGCCCGGCGCCTGGACGCCACGGTCGCCGATCTGACCGATGCGGAGAAGCTGGTGGCCGGCACGATCGAGCTCCAGCCGCGACGGACGGACCTCGAGGCGCTCGTCCAGAGGGTGGTCGAGGAATCCGGGATGCCGAGCGAGCGAGAGGTCAACGTGTTCGTGCAGCCTGCGACGATCCGGATCGACCCGCAGCGGACCGAGCAGATCCTCGCGGGGATGCTCCGGGTCTCGGGCGACCGAACGTCGGCGTCGAAGGCGATCACGGTGCGCCTCCAGCCGGCCAAGGGTGGCGCGCTGCTCTCGGTCGAGGACCCCGAACCGTCGTCGGATGCCTCCATGTCGCCTGTCGTTCGCCGGCTCGCCGAGATCCAGGGCGGCTGGGCGAAGGTCGAGAGCCACGACGAGGGTGGATCGATCTTCCGCGTGTTCCTCGCCGACGCGGAAGCGCCGGTGTCCGAGCGTGCACCCGAGACCTCGACGACCCCGGCGCTGCAGATCGTGATCGACGGGGCGGACGGGGCCGACGGGTGGGAACCGGCCGCCGCCGAACGGATCTTGTCGCAGGAGCTTCGGCGCTTGGCGGAGCTCCCAGCCGACGAACGGTAGGCGACGCTAGACGGTCCGGAGCACCAGGGCGTCGCCCTGGCCGCCGCCGCCGCAGATCGCGGCGGCGCCGTGCTCGACGCCTCGCCGGCGCATCTCGCGGCCGAGGGTCAAGACGATCCGGGTCCCGCTCGCACCGATCGGGTGGCCGAGCGCGACCGCGCCGCCGTTCACGTTGACCCGCTCGTCGTCGACGCTGAGCATCCGCGTGGCGTGCACGGCGACCGCGGCGAAGGCCTCGTTGATCTCGATCAGCCCGAGGTCGGCGGCCCTCAGGTCGGTCTTCGTGAGGGCCTGGTCCATCGCGAGCGCCGGCACCGTGTGCAACGACGGGTACCGATCCGCCGACATCCCGTACGCCACGATCTCCAGCGAGCGGGCTCAGCCCGAGCCGCCGGACGGCCGCCTCGCTCGCCACGACGACCGCGGCCGCGCCGTCGCTGATCTGCGACGCGTTGCCGGCGGTGACCGTCCCGTCCTGCGTGAAGGCCGGGCGCAACGTCGCGAGACCTTCAGGGGTGGTGTCGGGACGGATGCCCTCGTCTCGGTCGAACATGACCGGATCGCCCCTGCGCTGCGGGATCTCGATGGCGACGACCTCCTCGGCGAGCGCCCCGGTCGACCACGCGGCCTCGGCACGTGCGTGGGACCGTGCCGCCCACGCATCCTGGTCCTCGCGCGCCACCCCGAGCTCCGCGTTCATCGCGTCGGTGCTCGCGCCCATCGCCCGATCCTCGAAGGCGCACCACAGGCCGTCGCGCATCATCGAGTCGACCATCTCGGTGTTCCCGAGGCGCGACCCCTCCCGCGCCTGCGGCAACAGGAACGGCGCGTTCGTCATCGACTCCATCCCGCCCGCGACCGCGACCTCGATCTCGCCGGCACGGATCATCTGGTCGGCCATCGCGATCGAGGACATCCCGGACAGGCAGACCTTGTTCACCGTGATCGCCGGGATCTCCTTGGGGATGCCGGCGCCGATCGCGGCCTGCCGCGCGGTGATCTGTCCCTGGCCCGCCTGCAGGACGTGGCCCATGATCACGTAGTCCACGGCATCGGCCGCAACGCCCGCACGCTCGAGGGCGGCACCGATCGCGATCGAGCCCAGCTCGACGGCGCGCGAGCCCGCGAGCGATCCACGGAACCTCCCGAAGGGCGTGCGCGCCCCGGCGACGATGAACGAGCGGGTCATGGCCCGAGTCTACGGGCGACCCGCGATCCCGCGTCAGACGCGAGACGCGATGGCCTTCTCGACGACATCGAGGATCTCGTCGCGAACGAGTTCATCGCGGGCGATCAACGCATCGCGAAGCGCCGCGTGCACATCGCGGTTCTCAGCCAGGACGGCTCGGACCCGCTCACGCTGCGCCTCGAGGATGTCCTCGACGCGCTGCTTCGTGGATTCGTTCGCGAGGATCTTGCCGACCAGGTTCGACCGGGTGATCGGACCGTCGGTGACGGCCTCGTAACTGATCAGCGATCCGGCCATCCCGAAGGAACCCACCATCTGCGCGGCCAGCGCCGTGGCATGGGACAGATCCGCGCCCGGTCCCGTGCCGGATTCACCGAGGCACATCTCCTCGGCGACGAGCCCGCCCAGCGCGATCGCGATCCCCGACTCGATCTCCGACCGGGTCCGGGTGAACCGCTCCTCCTCGTCGCTGTGTGCGAGCAGCCCGAGCGAGCCACGACGCTTGATGATCGACAGGACCTCGAGGCGGCGCCCCTTCCCCAGGAAGTAGGCCACCGTGGCGTGGCCCGCCTCGTGCGTCGCCACCGCCTCGCGGTCCGTGTCCGTGTAGGCGACCGGCTGCTTCGTGCCGATCTCCTCGGTGAACTTCGCCTCCATCACGTCGGCGAAGGTCATCTGCTTGCGCCCCTCGCGAAGCGCCACGAGCAGGGACTCGTCGAGCAGGTGCTCGATCATCACCGGCGTGTAGCCGAAGGTCTCGTGGGCGATCCGCTCCCTCGCGGCCTCCTCGTCGAGCTGCTCGTGGTGCTTCTTGCGGGCGAGGAAGTAGTCGATCAGGTCGCGCCGCTCCTGCTTCGACGGGACGTCGAAGTACAGGCGACGATCGAAGCGCCCGGGGCGCAGGAGCGCCGAATCGAGCGAATCGCCCCGGTTCGTGGCGGCGATCAACAGGATGTTGTGGTACTCCGAGCGCATCGCGACGAACTGACGGTTCGGCGGGAGATAACCGTTGAGCCAGGTCACGAGTCTGGCCCGGGTCCTGGCCCTGAACGGAGGCTGGTCGAACGACTGCATCTGGATCAGCAGCTCGTTCACCATGCCACCGGAGCCCGACCCCATGAACGGCGTCACGGCCCGTCCGAGGCCAGGGGTGCCCGACGCGAGGTCGGCCGGCATCGGGCTCATCTCCTCCATGCCTCCCCGCGTCATCCCGATCGCGTCGATCTCCTCGATGAAGCCGATCGCGCCCCCTCCTTGCGCGCCAGCTTGCGGAGCTTCTTGAAGTACGACCGGATCCGGAACGCGGTCATCCCGAACCACATCGACTGGAACGCCGGGGCGGAGATGAACAGGAACGGCACGCCGGCCTGCTTCGCCATCGCCTTGGCGAGGAACGTCTTGCCCGTACCCGGAGGACCCTCGAACAAGATCCCACGGCGGGGGGTGCCCCCGAGCTCGTTGCGGAAGGTCGCGTAGCCCAGGAAGACGTCGAGGGTCCGCACGACCTCCTCGACCTGCCCGTCGAGACCCTTGATGTCGGTGAGGCCGACCTCGACCTGCTCCGGGTACACGATCACGTGCGGTGAGCGCCCGTTCCACAGCGGCAGGGTCGCCATCAACACGACGACCAGGAGCATCCCGATCACGGGCAGGAAGAAGATGAAGTCAGGGGGAAGGGTCGGCAACCCGATCGAGTGACCCGTCGAGTACCAGTACCAGAGGAACAGGTCGAGACCGAGCACCAGGAGCATCGCCCGCAGGACCTTCTTGAACCGCGTCCGTTCGCGGGTGCGGAACACATCCGCACGCCCCTGGGTGGTGAGCTGAGACCCTTCGAGGATGCCGGCGGTGAGGGCGTCGGCGGCGGTGCTCCTGTTCGTCTCGCTCACGGGCTCGCTCCTGGCGTCGCGGTCGGGCGGCCCCCCGGTGTCGGGCGCCTGGAGGACACGGTACCCCGTAGGTCCTCACCCACGCATCGGTCGTTGGTCGGACACGGGGGACCTTCCGGGCACCGGAAGGGGTACCCATCGGCAGGGACCTCCCGGGCCGCATGCGCCGACCTGCGAGGTCCTCTTGCTAGGGTTGTGCCTCGCGCACCGCGCCCGCGTGCCGGCAGGAGGATGGGGTGGCCCGCACCAAGAAACCGCCGATCAGCCCGGAGGACAAGGCCGTGATCGGGAGCCTGCTCCGCGACGTCCGACGCGCAGCCGGATACCGCTCCGTCGAGGCCGTCGCGCTGCTCGAGGGATGCCCCGCCAGCCGCCAGACGATCTACTCCTACGAGCGGGGCGGGTTGACCCCGTCGCTGCATCAGTTCCTGGAGCTGGTCGAGTTCTACGTCCTCACCGCTCCTCACGGTCCCGGCGCGAAGGCCGAGCCCGACCTCAAGGCGACCGGGGTGGCCGCGGTGACCCACGCGCTCACGTTGCCGGCCTACAACATGGTCGAGGCGATGCGGCTGATCGCCCGGATGCGACCCGACGTACGGAAGCGACCGTGACGATCGAGCTCACCGACGTCGACCACGTCGGGATCGCAGTGGAGGATCTCGAGACGTCGGTCGCCGAGTACCGGCGACTCCTGGGGGTGGAACCCGTCCACCGGGAGCGCGTCGAGGACCAGGGCGTCGAGGAGGTCCTGTTCGCGGTCGGGTCGTCCTACATCCAGCTCCTCGGGGCGCTCGGACCCGACACCCCGGTCGGTCGAGCGCTGGCCACGAGGGGACCCGGTGTCCACCACGTCGCGTACCGCGTCGGCGACATCGCGGCCGCCCTCGAGCACCTGCGGGCCGAAGGAGCGCGCTTGGTCGACGAGGACCCGCGGCCCGGGTCGCGGAACACGCTGATCGCCTTCGTCCACCCGAAAGCCCTGGGCGGAGTCCTGGTCGAGCTGGTCCAGGAACGCTGAGCGGCGCGCGTCCGCGCCTACGGCAGCCCTTTCAGGCCCGGGCTCGGTGCGCCCACAAGGCAGCTCACGTTGCCCTCCGGGAGCTTCCCTTCGCCCATCAGCTGGTGCGCGAGCGGGATCTCGGCGTACGGGTAGGTGTGCCCGAGCGTCGTCACGATCTTGCCCTCGCGGACCAGGTCGTTGAAGGCGTTCGCCTGCTCGGCGTTCATCAGGTGGGAGCCCTGATAGCGCTTCTGCATGAACCAGAGGTACCGGACGTCGATCATCGTGTCGAAGCCCGACGTGCCGGCGCAGATCACGATCATGCCCCCGCGCTCGCACACGAAGTTCGACGTGGGGATCGTTGCCTGGCCCGGGTGCTCGAAGACGATCCTCGGGTTCGCCTTCTCCCCCAGCGCGTCCCAGAACGCCTTGCCGAACGCCTTCGCACCCTCGAACCAAGTCCTCCAGTCCGGCGAGTCCCACGCCGGTGGGACCCCCCAGTGGTCGAACGCGGTGCGGTTGACGAACCCGACGGCGCCGAGCGACTTCGCGTACTCGCCCTTCTCGTCGGACGAGACGGCGGCGATGGGACGGCCCCCGGCGTTCGCCACGAGCTGCACGGCGAGCGATCCGAGACCGCCTGAGCCACCCCACACCAGCACGGGGTCGCCGGGCTGCACCGTGTGCGGCGGCCACCCGAAGAGCATGCGGTACGCGGTGCCGCCGGTGAGGGTCGGCGCCGCGGCCTCCTCCCAGGTCAGGTGCTCGGCCTTCGGCATCACCTGGTGCTCCTGGACCTTGGTGAACTGGGACATCGAGCCCCAGCAGGAGTCGTACCCCCAGACGCGGAACGTCCCGGCGAGACCGGGGTCGTTGCCTGTCTGGACCCACGGGTCGTCCAGGTCCCACTGAGCCGGGTTCACCGTGACGTGGTCACCGACTTCGACGCCCCGCACGTCCGAGCCGACCGCGTAGACGATGCCGGCGGCGTCGGAGCCCACGATGTGGAAATCGGTGGGCTCGCCCCATCGGGCCTGGCTCTTCGTCACGTCGACGGGGACGCCTCGCGCCGCCCAGACGTTGTTGAAGTTCACGCCGGCCGCCATCGTCGCGACGAGGACGTCATGGGGGCCGAGCTCGGGGACGTCGATCACCTCGTCGCGGATCGCGTCCTTCGGGTCGCCGTACCGATCGGGACGCACCAGCATCGCGTGCATCTGCTTCGGCACGTCCCCGATCGGGGGCAGCTCGCCGATGTCGTACAAATCCTTGCCCATCAGGTCTCACCCTTCCGTGGATCCGAAGCCCGAGCCCGGGCGGCCGGAGGCCGTGCGGCGAACCCTAGCGAGCCCCACGGAGCGGCGACAACGCCCGGTCCTATGCGTCGCCTGGCTCGGCCGCGGGACAGACGTCGACCCGAGGGCACCACCCGCACCACCGTCCGGCGGCGAGCGCCGGCTCGCGTCCCGCTCGCAGGCTCGACGCTGCGCGCGCCGCGTCGATCACACGGTCGGCTGCATGCTCGAGGATCCGCTCGCTGACGTCCTCTGCCTGCCAGGTGCCGCCTTCGAGGAAGAAGGAGGCCACCCGGTACGGCGGCACCCCGAACCGCAGCGCGTGCACGAGGGCGTAGAAGCGGTTGTCCTCCACGTGCTCGGGGTAGGCGCCCCCGGTCTTCAGGTCGATCAGCAGCCGGGTCGCGCGCATCGGCTCTCGCTGGTCGGGCCGCCCCAGCATCAGATCGACCTTGCCGGAGATCACGACGGCGCCGCCCAGGAGCTCCGCCTTCATCGGGAGCTCGGCGACCGGGGCCAGGTCGACGCGCAGATCGCGCAGCGGTGGGAACGACCCCTCGAACAGGACGGTGCGCCGCGCGACCTCCATCAGCAGGTCGTCGCGCTCGGCGGCGTCGAGCCCGCCCCAGAACTCCGCGAACCGCTCCTCGCGCCCGACGGTGCGCTCGGCGGCGACCTCGGCCGCTGTGTGGGGATCGAGCGCCTCGCGCGCACCCACGAGCGCCTCGATCGCGCGGTGCTGGACGACCCCGGTGGCGGTCGCCTTCGAATGGGCGAACGCCGGCCCCTCGCCGCTCAGCTTCGACCAGAAGGTGCCCTCGCACTTGGCGAGGTCGTTCAGACGCTCCTTGCCGAGCCACAGCGTGTCGGCCAGGTCGAGCCCTCGAGCAGCTTCCTCGATCCGGTCGCGGAGCCGCTGCGCGAGCCCCGCCGGGAACATGGGCCGCTCCCCAGTCCCGATCAGCTGCTCGAGGGTGCGACGCTGCGGTTCGGTGAGCTGCATGGCGTCCATGCTAGGAGGCGGGGCCGACATCACGATGCGCGTCACGCTCGCATCGCCCTCGCGACCGGACCTGACGCGACGCTCCGATCGGTGCGAGCCTGGGAGGTCGAACCATGCCCGAGACACCCGACGACATCCTGCGTGCTCTCGCCGATCCCGAGCGTCTGGCGATCGCCGGCCTCCTGGCGCGCGGCGACGCGAGCGCCCAGCAGCTCGCCGAGACGCTCGACCTGTCCCTGAAGCGGGTCCGGATGCACCTGAACCGGTTGAGCGCCACCGGGATCGCGCGCCTGCGAGACGATCGAACGGGCTACCGCCTCGACGTGGAGACGCTCCGGTGGGCCGCATCCCAGGTCGGTCCCCCGCGCGGCGCCGGTATGGCGCTCGGGGCCGCTTCGGACGACGAAGAGGCGGTCCTGCGCACGTTCTTCCGCGACGGACGACTGACCGAGATCCCCGTGAAGCGCGCGAAGCGCGTGATCGTCCTGGAACGGATCGCGCTCGAGTTCGAGCCCGGCCGACGCTACGACGAGAAGGAGGTCAACGTCGTCGTGGGACGCTTCTTCGGCGACTACGCGGCGATCCGTAGATACCTGGTCGACGAGGGGTTCCTCGACCGGGATCGGGGCGAGTACTGGCGCTCTGGCGGACGGGTCGACGTCGACTGACGCCGGGCCGTCCTGCTAGGGTCCTCAGCCGTGCGGAGACGGCTCCCGACCGTTGCGCTGCTGGGGATCCTGGTGGCCGCGTCCACGTTCGTCGCCCTGCCCGTCGCATCTGCCCTCCACGACCGTGGCCCGTGCGACGTCCACCGCGCCGCGGACGAGACGATCCACCACCTCTCGAAGCGGCAGATCCGATGCGCGGTGGAGCGCTTCGGACCCGTCCCCGGCGGACGCGTGCGGGCCGTCTGCATCGCCGAGCGCGAGAGCGGGCTCGACCCCGAGGCGACGTCGGCAACCGAGCAGTACCTGGGCCTCTACCAGCACACGGCCTCGTACTGGGACCAGCGATACGAGACCTGGACCCGCCCCGTGTGGGCCCTCCCGACCTCGGCTCTCGAGGGCAGGACGAACGCGATCGTCACGATCCGGATGGTCCGCGACCTGGGGGGCTGGAAGGCCGCCGGCTGGCCAGCTCACGGCTGCTGACGGTCCCCGGGCCCTGTGGCCCATCGGCCCTTCCACGGACCAGCGCCCGGCACCAGCATCGGCTCGTCTGCGCATCGAGCCGCAACGAGGACGAGACCCTGCGTGTCGTTCCGGGTGGAGGGTCGGCGTGGATACGGTGGCGTGGAGCTCGGGGATCGAGATGGCGGCAGGAGCCGGCGCACAGGGACGGCTGGCGGACACGTATCGCCGGTACGGCCCGGACGCGGTCCGGCTCGCGTACCTCATGACCGGCGATCGGGCGCTCGCCGAGGATCTCGCCCAGGAGGCGTTCGCACGGACCGCGGCGCGCCTCGCGTTCCTCAGGGAGCCGGACGCGACGTGGCAGTACCTGAGGCGGAGCGTCGTCAACCTCGCGAAGAACCACTACCGCCACCGCGACGTGGAGCGCGCCTGGCTGGCCATGCAGGACCCCCGCGTCACGCACGCGCACGTCGAGGAGGACGCGATCGCCCACGTGGCGATGCGTCGGGCGCTGCTCGACCTCCCCGCGAGGCAGCGAGCCGCGCTGGTCCTGCGCTACTACGAGGACCTGCCCGAGGACGAGATCGCCCAGATCCTCGGGTGCCGGCCGGGCACGGTCCGCTCGCTGGTCAGTCGAGGGACCGCCGCCCTCCGCGCGTCGAGCGAGGTGATGGATCATGCGTGAGACCGAACTCGGCGACCCCGGCGTCCGGGCGTTCCTGGAGCAGATGGCACGCGAGGCGCCGCTGGAGCCGGTCGGTGTTTCGACGGCGGTCCGGCGGGCACGACGGAGGATCGCCGTCACGTGGTTGGGCCTGGCGATCGTGGCCGCACTCGTCGTCGGGGGTGCCGCCGTCGCCTGGGATCGCGTCGACGATGCGTACGTTCCCCGGCCGGCCGAGCCGCCTGCCTTCACGTCCCCGGAGCTCCAGGGTCTGGTCCTGGCCACCGAGGAGGACGTCGACCGCGCGCTCGACGGGCGAGCGATCGCGCGGCGTCTGAGGGCGTTCCCGTCACGGGAGGCCCGCCCGAATCTCCTCAGCAGCCGCCTCTCGCTCGATGCCGAGGCCCTGCAGGGCGCTGGGCTGCAGGGGGCGTACATCGGGTGGTTCGGGACGCCGGGCTTCGGCGGCACCACCTCCGGAGGCACCGACCTCATCTCGCTTGTCCTGCGCTTCCCGGATACCGCGAGCGCCGATCGCGGCCTCGACGTCATCCGAGCGGACGGCGAGGACGACTGGAGCATCTTCCGACCCACCTCGACGGATCAGCGCGGCGAGGAAGGCTGGGTCGCCGACGGGCGCCTGCGGGGCCAGCCCGCACTCGCGATCGTGTGGCGCAGGAGCAACGCCGTGTTCTTCCTCGCCTCGCAGGGGCACTTCACCCTCCAGGAGTTCCGGGCGCTGGCGGACGAGATCGATCGTCGTGCCGTCGCGGCCGAGTGACGCAGCACCCGAGGTCTCCCGCGTGTCTCAACGGGTGAGACCCGCGGAAGGAGGGAGTCCGATGCAGATCCAGGAACGAGGGCTGGGCACGCACGCCGGCCAGCCCGTCGCCGTGACGCGCGCCCCGACGTGGCTGATCGCGCTCACGGTGGTGCTGGCCGTCGCGCTGGTCGCGCTCGGTGCGTGGGTGATCGTGGACCGTTCGGGGAGCGAGACCCTGCCCGCCGACGAGGTCGCGACGACCGCGCAGCGCTCGCTCGAGGCGTGGGACACGGGCGACAGCGACGCGATCCTCGACCTCTACGCCGAGGACGCGACCTTCGCGAACGGACGCGACCTGGTGGGCGCCCAAGCGATCGCGGACTACGTCGAAGAGCTCGATGGACGCGGCTTCGTGGCCGAGGCCATGAGCACGACCGTGGTCGAGGGGAACACGGCGATCACGGTGATCGCCTACGGGGCCGAGGGCGACATGTCACCCGCCCTGGGCATCCTCGAGATGAACGCCGAAGGGCTGATCGAGAATCACACGGTGGTCGAGGTCTCGGGGCTGCAGGTGAGCGAAGGCTGAGCCGGGAGGGGACGCGAGGCCGCCCCCTTCGGGGCGGCCTCGCTACACTGCGCCGCATGGCGAAGACCCAGAAGCCTCCCGCCGCGACGTCAGCCACGCCTCCAGAGCGCACCGTCGAGGACCGGATCGAGGAGCTGCGGAGGCGCCGGCGCGCCACGCTCCAACCGGGAGGACGTGACGCCGCGGCCAAGCAGCACGACCGTGGCAAGCTCACCGCCCGCGAGCGGCTCGACATCCTCATGGATCAGGGGTCGTTCGTGGAGACGGACCCGTTCGCGGTCCATCGGTCGCACGACTTCGGGATGGACAAGCGCCGACCGCCCGGCGACGGCATCGTCACGGGGTACGGCACGATCGACGGCCGCAAGGTGTTCGTCGCCTCGCAGGACTTCACCGTGTTCGGCGGGTCCATGGGCGAGGTGATGGCGCAGAAGGTCTGCAAGGTGATGGACCTCGCGCTGCAGACCGGCGCGCCGTTCATCCAGATCAACGACTCGGGCGGCGCCCGGATCCAGGAGGGCGCCGCGTCGCTCGCTGGCTACGGCTACATCTTCGAGCGCAACGTGCGCGCGTCGGGCGTGATCCCGCAGATCAGCGTGATCATGGGCCCGTGCGCCGGCGGTGCGGTCTACTCTCCCGCGATCACCGACTTCACCTTCATGGTGAAGGAGACCTCCCACATGTTCATCACGGGCCCCGACGTGATCAAGACCGTCACCGGCGAGGACGTGACGATGGAGGCGCTCGGTGGTGCGATGACCCACGCCACCGAGTCTGGGGTCGCGAGCTTCGTCGGCGAGGACGACGAGGACGTGCTGATGCGCGTGCGCTACCTGTTGTCGTTCCTCCCCTCGAACAACCTCGAGGACCCGCCGGCCTACGCCACCACGGACGATCCCGGCCGTGAGGCCGACGCGCTCACGCACCTCGTGCCCGACCGCGCCCAGGAGGCGTACGACATGCACGAGGTGATCCGCTACGTCGTCGACGACGGCGAGTTCCTCGAGGTCTTCCCGCTGTGGGCGGCGAACATCGTGACCGGGTTCGCTCGGTTGGACGGCCGGAGCGTCGGCGTGGTCGCGAACCAACCGAAGGTGCTCGCCGGGACGCTCGATATCGACGCCAGCGAGAAGGCGAGCCGGTTCGTGCGGTTCTGCGACGCCTTCAACGTCCCGATCCTGACCTTCGTCGACGTGCCCGGGTTCCTGCCGGGGACGCAGCAGGAGTACAACGGGATCATCCGCCACGGGGCGAAGCTCCTGTATGCCTACGCGGAGGCGACGGTGCCCCGGATGACGGTGATCACGCGGAAGGCCTACGGTGGCGCCTACCTGGTCATGAACTCGAAGCACCTGCGCGCCGACGTCGCGTTCGCGTGGCCCACGGCCGAGATCGCGGTGATGGGTGCCGACGGGGCGGTCAACGTCGTGTTCCGCCGGGAGATCGACAAGGCCACCGACCCGGACGCGCGCCGAGCCGAGCTGATCACGGAGTACCGCGACAAGTTCTCGACCCCGTACGCGGCCGCCGAACGCGGGTTCATCGACGACGTGATCGAGCCCGCCGAGACCCGCCCCCGGTTGATCAAGTCGCTGCGGATGCTGTCCACCAAGCGCGAGTCGATCCCGGCGCGCAAGCACGGCAACATCCCGCTCTAGGAGGCATGCTCGATGTTCGAGACGGAGGGCGGACGGCGCTTCGAGCTCCCGGAGGGCCTCGACCCCGAGCAGGAGCGTGCGATCCTCATGGCCCTCGAGCGCTACTTCGTGGCCGAGAATCCGAAACCCGCGCCGTGGGTGCTCCAGGGACGGATCGAAGCGACCGGCTTCGGGGCGCTGCAGGTCCGGCGGTTCGCCCGCGAACCGTGGCACGGCCAGTGGGTCGAGTTCGCGCGCAAGGGTGTCCCGCCGCTGCATGGGCGCAGCGACGTCCGCTGATGGACCCGAAGGCCGCCCGGCGACTGCTGCTCGCAGCCGATCCCCTCACGGATGGCGACGTGCTCGCGACCCGGCTGCTCCGGATCGACGAGGCCGAGCGGATCCGCGAGGTGCTGCAGGACGCCGACATCACGTGCCAGCTGCGCCTGATGAAGCCCGGCAGGGTCGCCGGCTCCGGGCGCGACCCGTACCTCGACAACGCCTACTCGACGCTCCGACCGTCCTGGAACGTGATCGTGTCCCCCGCCGACGTCGCGCGGGCACGGGCGCTCGTGGAGGAGGAGCTGCACACCGACGTCGACGGGCGCGACGACACCGCCGAGATCGCCTCCGGTGAAGGGCCACGGCCCACGCCGATCGCGCTCGTCGTCCTTCCGTGGGACGAGGCGTGGGACCTGGTCGAGGTGCTCGGACGCCGCGGGATCCGGGCGGCGGTCGGCGCCCCCCTCGGCGACGGCTCGCTGGACGAGCGCGAAGCGCCGGTCCTGGTGCTTCCCGAGGACGTCGAACGGGCCGCGATGCTGGTGCCGCCCGAGGGGGCGTGACCCGTGCCGCGCGGTGAACGGCTGCCCGACGACTTCGGGTTCGACGACTTCCTGGCGGCCCTCGACGCGATCGACACCCCGGCCGACGAGGAACTCCCGACCGACGACGACGGCTGCGTCGAGGTCGTGACCCTCCCGGCGACCGAGATCGCGCTCGCGCTCGGTCGGCTCCGTGACGCCGGCTTGACGCCCCACGTCGAGATGCCCGAGGCGGACGAGGTTCCCCAGATGGCGTCGGTCTTCGTCCCGCGCGAACGGCTCGTGCTCGCCCGGCGCGTCCTGGGGATCGAGCGGTGACGGCGGTGCACCTCGCCCCCGGCACGGCCACCCGAGCCCAGGCGGTCGCGGCCTTCCAGAAGGTGCGGTTCTGCGTCGAAGGGTCGCCGTGAGGGTCGCGTTCCACACCGACCAGCTGTGGTTCTCGGTCCCCGGCGGCATCGGGACCTACGTGACCGAGCTGCGCCGGGCGTTCGGCGACCTTGACGATGCCCCCGAGGTCGTCACGTTCCAGGCGAGCGAGCGACCGGCCGGCACGCCGGCTCCCGACGTCGAGATCGCGGGGTCGATCCGACGTCTCTACCCGTCGTGGGATCTGTTCGGGCGACCTCCGCTCCCCGGACCGCTCGCGACGTGCGACGTGGTCCACGCCACGAACCATGCGGCGATCCCGCCGGCCTCGCGTGGCCAGGCGCTCGTGGCCACCGTGCACGATCTGGCGTTCGACGAGTTCCCGGACCTGTTCCCGGCCACGTGGCGGCGCCTCTACCGGCTGGGGGTGCGCGCCGCGATCCGCCGCGCGGACCTGCTCCTGACCCCCTCGGGTGCGACGGCGAGGGCCCTGGCGACACGGGGCGCGGACCCGGCGAGGATCCGGATCACCCCTCTCGCCTCGTTCCTGCCCCCGACCGACGCCGATCCGGAGGAGGTCGTGGCCCGTCTGGGGATCGAGGGGCCGTTCGTCCTGTGCCCCGCGACGCTCGAGCCCCGCAAGAACCAGGTGACGCTGATCCGCGCCTATCGCCGGATCGCCCCCGAGCTCCCCCATACCCTCGTGCTCGCGGGTCCCGACGGCTGGGGGGTCGAGCAGATCGCCGAGGAGTGCGCTCGGCCTGGCCCGGGCGCCGTGATCCGGACGGGCCGGGTGTCGCCCGAGGACCTCGACGCCCTCTACCGGCGGGCCGACGCGATCGCCTACGTCTCCCGGTACGAGGGGTTCGGGCTCCCGGTGCTCGAGGCGATGGAACGCGGGACCCCGGTCGTGGCGTCGACGACCGAGGCGCTCGCGGAGACGGCCGGCGACGCCGCCCTGCTCGCCGATCCCGACGACGTCGGCGCGATCGCCGACGCCCTCGCGGCCGCGCTGACCGACGACGGCCTGCGCGCGACGTTGGTAGCGCGCGGCCGCGAGCGCGCCGCGGGGTTCTCGTGGGCGGCCACCGCGCGCGCTACCCTCGATGCCTACCGCGAGGCCGTGGACCTCGCCGCGAGCCGCCGATGAAGGTCACCTTGATCGCCACCGTGCTGGACGCCGCCGACCACGTCGGCGCGTTCCTCGCGGGCATCGCCGCGCAGACCCGCCTCCCGGACGAGGTCGTGATCGTCGACGGCGGCTCGACCGATGGAACCTTGGAGATCCTCCGGACCGATCCGGAGATCACGGTCCTGGTGGAGCAAGGCGCGAACATCGCGCGGGGGCGCAACCTCGCGTTCGCCGCCGCGACGCACGACGTGATCGCGGTCGCCGACGCGGACTGTGGCTATGGGCCGACGTGGCTCGCGGAGCTGCTCCGCCCGCTCGAGGCCGGCGCGGACGTCTCGATGGGCTGGACCGAGCCGGTGATCGGATCGTTCCTGGAGGCCTGTACCACCGGACACATCCCCCTGGACGCGTCGGAGGTCGACCCGGCGACGTTCATGCCGAGCGCCCGGTCGGTCGCGTTCCGCCGCGACGCGCTCGAGGCGATCGGCGGCTACCCGGAATGGCTCCCGATCGGGGAGGACATGTGGGTGAACCACCGCTGGCGCGAGCGGAGGCTCGACATGCGGTTCGCCCCCGACGCCGTCGCCGCGTGGCACCCGCGTTCCACGCTGGACGCGACCTGGCGCCAGTACTTCCGCTACGCGAGGGGCGACGGGCAGGCGGGCATGTACCCGGAGCGCCACGCGATCCGGGTCGGCACGTACGTGGGCCTGGCCCTCGCGCTGACGTCGCGCCGGACCTGGCCGAAGGCGCTGGTCACGGCGGGCGCCGTCGTCTACGCCGGACCGCAGGTGCGACGCGCTCGAGCCCGACTGCGGTCCCCCGGCTCCCGTGCGGTCGCCATTGCCGCCGTCCCGGCCGTGATGGCGTCGATCGACGCCGCGAAGATCGCCGGCTACGCGGCCGGCCTCGCCGATCGCGTGCGGCGGCGTCCGGGGCGTCAGTCCCGCTCGTAGGTGTAGAAGCCCTGGCCGGTCTTCCTGCCGAGCTGCCCGGCGGCAACCATCCGCAGCAGGCGCGGCGGCGGTGCGAAGGCGGGGTCGCGGAACTCCTTGTGCAGGACCTCGGCGATCTGGAGCACGGTGTCGAGCCCGATCAGGTCAGCCAACCGCAGCGGCCCCATCGGGTGGTTCAGCCCCAGTGTCACCGATGCATCGATGTCCTCGCGGGTCGCGAAGCCTTCGTCGAGCAACCGGATCGCGTCGCACAGGTACGGGGTCAGCAGCCGGTTGACGATGAACCCGGCGTGGTCCTTCGCAAGCACGGTGGTCTTGCCGAGCCGCTCGCCGAACCCACGAGCGAACCTCACGGTCTCGTCCGACGTGAGGATCGAGGGGGTCACCTCGATCAGCCCCATCACCGGCGGTGGGTTGAAGAAGTGCAGCCCCACCACCCGTTCCGGACGCGAGGTCGCGGCCCCGAGCGTCGCGATCGGGATCGACGAGGTGTTCGACCCGACCACCACGTCGGGGCGGGTCGTCGCGTCGACCGCTCGAAAGATCTCGAGCTTGCCACGTTCGTCTTCGGTGGCCGCCTCGATCACCAGATCGACGTCGGCGAGGGCCGTGGCCCGTACCTCGCCCCGGATCCGGCCGAGCAGCGCCTGACGGTCCGCTTCGGACAGCCGGCCCCGCTCGACGGCGCGCGCGGTGGAGGCCTCGATCCGCGCGCGTCCCGCGTCCAGCAGATCGTCGGTCGTCTCCAACACCGTCACGTCGATGCCGACCCGTGCGACGACCTCCGCGATGCCGGCACCCATCAGGCCGCACCCGACCACACCTACGTGCCGAACGTCTTGCGGTTCCACGTCATCCTCCGTGCCGGGGCCTGCGTGACAGGGGGCGCCCGTACCATAGACGACGCACCCCCTCGCCCGTCGCTGTCAGGAGACCCATGCGCCATCTCGCACGAACCAGCGCCGTCGTCCTCGGAGCCGCCCTGCTCGCGCTGCTGCCCGCGGTCTCCGCGTGGGCGCATGGCGACGAGGAACAGGGCGAACTGACGCTGTCGATCGGCTTCGGGGACGAGCCCGCGTACGTCGACCAGCCGAACAGCGTGCAGATGCTCGTGTCTCGTGGTGACGAGCCCGTCACCGACCTCGGCGGCGGACTCGAGGTGGAGGTGGCCTTCGGCGACGCCTCCACGACCTTGCCCCTCGAGGCGTACTTCCAGGTCGGCGAGTGGGGCACCCCAGGGGACTACCGGGCGTGGTTCGTGCCCTCGGAGCCGGGGCCGTACACCTTCTCGTTCGCCGGTGAGATCGACGGCGAGGAGGTCGACCTGTCGATGACCTCTGGACCCGACACCTTCAGCGAGGTGATCGATCCGGCCGAGGCGGCGTTCCCGCCGGCGGCGACGGGACCATCGACCGACGACCTCGCGGAACGGATCGAGCAAGAGGCCGAGCGAGCCTCCGGCGCCGTCGGCGCGGCTGAGGCGGCGGCCGCGAGCGCCGAGGACGCGGCCGCGAGCGCCCGGACCCTCGGACTCGTCGGGGTGCTCCTCGGCGCCGCCGGGCTCATCGTGGGCGTGGGGGCGCTCGTGGTCGCGCGACGGAAGCCCTGATGCTCGCGCATGCCGGCGCCGCCGACGAGTCCCTCGCGATCGCGATGGTGTTCGCGGCGCTGTGGGTGGGCTGGATCGGGTGGAGCCGCATGCGGGGCACGGGGTTCGGGCGACTGCCCACCGCGGCGGGGCCGGGCCTGCTCGTGCTGGCGGTCGTGACCCTCGGAGCCTCGGCGATCGTGCCGGGGATGGTGTTCGGGCCGACGCCGACCTCGCCCGCGGAGCCGACCGAGACGCCGGCCGGCCCGCGGATCGCTTCGACCGCCACCCTCGCGTTCGCGCAGCCGACCCAGGCCGAAGCGATCGCCGGGAAGGAGCTCCGGGTCGTCCTCGACCTCCAGGACGGCACCGTGATCGACGCGACCACGACCGACATCCGGCCGGACGAGGGGCACATCCACCTGTCGGTCGACGGGGCACTCGTGTCGATGACCTACGGGACCGTCCAGGTCGTGGGGATCGAGGAGCTCGATCCCGGCGAACACACGCTCGACGCCGAGTTCGTCGCCGCCGATCACCTGCCGTTCGACCCGCCGGTGATCGCCTCCGTGACGTTCACGAAGGAGAGCACGTGAGGCGGCTGTGCGTCCTGGGGCTCGTCGCGATCGCGCTCGCCTCGGCGTCACCTGCGGGCGCGCATGCCTCGCTCGAGTCGGCGGACCCCGCGCCGGGTTCGACCCTGCCCACCTCGCCCGAGGGGCTCACGCTCACGTTCACCGAACCACCTGACCCCGACCTGACCACGATCGAGGTCGTCGACGTCGCCGGAAGGACGGTCCCCTCCCGCCCGCCGACGCTCGAGGGGTCGCGGACGGTCTACGTCGCCTTCACCGAGACGCTCCCCGACGGCTCGTACACCGTGTCATGGCGGGTCGTGTCGACGGTCGATGGGCATCTCACCTCGGGGCGGTTCGTCTTCGGGGTGGGGGTGGCGCCCGCCCCTGGCACCGCGGAGCCAGCCGACGACGAGATCGCGGGTCCCTCCGCGGGCGGGGTCGCCGCGAAGAGCGCGCTGTACGCGGGACTCCTCCTGCTGGTCGCGGTCGCGGGGATCGGGCTCGGCGCCTTCGGGGGCCGCCCTCGGTCGATCCACCTCGTGGCGATGGTCGCGGCGGTCCTGGCGCTGACGGGGGCGATCGGGCTGCTCCTGACCGAGCAGCGGGCGATCGGGGTCCCGCTCGGAGAGCTGCTGAGGTCAGCCACCGGCCGCCCGCTGCTCTGGCTCCTGATCGCCGTGCTCCTCGCCGATTCCCTGGCCGTGCTCGGGGCGGCGAAGGATGCGTGGCGGCCGGCCCTGTGGGGGTCGGGCGCCGCGGCCGCGGCGGCGATGTGGGTCCGTGCCGGCGGTGGTCACGCCGCGGCCGCGGACCCACCGCTCCCCCAGGAGCTCCTCCAGACCGCCCACATGGTCGCCGCCGGGCTGTGGATCGGAGGGCTCGTGCTGCTGTGGCTCCTGCTGCGCGAGGCTACGGCCGCCGACGATCCCGTCGGCGGCCCGCCCGTCCGCGAGGTTCGGCGGTTCTCGAACGTCGCGCTCGTGGCGGTCGTCGTCGTCGTCGCGAGCGGGCTCGCGCGCTCGTTCGAGGAGCTCGGCGGGTTCGGCGCGGCGGCCGACCTCCTCGACGCCACGTACGGGCGTGCGCTGGCGGGGAAGGTCCTCGGCGCGCTCGCGCTGATCGCGCTGGGGGCACTGAACCGCCGCCGGTCGATCCCACGCCTGGCCGCCGACCCCCGGCCCCTGCGGCGCCTGGTCACGGTGGAGCTGATGGTCGCCCTCGGCGTGATCGTGCTCACCGCGACCCTGACCGGCGCCGCTCCGGACGCGGGAGGCCCGGAGATCTCGGCGCCGCCACGGCCGGTCACCGCGGAGGGGACCGACTTCGCCACGACCACCGCGGTCACGCTCACGCTCGCACCCGGCGTTCCCGGCCCCTCCACGCTCGAGGTCGGGGTCACCGACCCCGATACGGGCGATCCGCTCCCGGTCGACGACGTCACCCTGCGGGTGCGGTCGGTCACGCGGCCCGACGTGCCCGCCGAGTCGATCGTCCTCGCGGCCCAGGGCGGGGCGTGGACCGCCACGACCTCCGCGTTCTCGCTCGCGGGGACGTGGACGGCAACGGCCGTCGTCATCACCGGCGCCGACGCCGTCCAGGTCCCGCTCGTGGTCGTCACGAGGCACGCCGACGCGACCACGTCCGTCGAGGTCGGACCCGGCCTCCCGACGGTCACCACGACGACGTTCGCCGGTGGCACGTCGATCCAGACCTACGTCGACCCCGCCGCCCAGGGAACGAACCAGGTCCACGCCACCGCGTTCACCTCCGAGGGGACCGAGGCAGCGCTCGACGACGTGACGATCGTCGCGATCCCCGACGGAGGCGAACCACGGCGGCTCGAGGTGACCGACTTCGGACCGGGGCACGTCGTGGCCAACGTGGACCTCGAGGCGGGAGACTGGAGCTTCGACGTGGTCGCCACGACCGGGGACGGCTCGGCCCTCCAGGCGACGTTCGACGAGACGATCGAGGCTGCATGACGACCCTCCGGATCACCCTGGCGCTGCTCTTCCTCGCCGCGGTCCTCCTGCTGACGGCGTGCGCCGGCGACGAGACGGCGACCCCCACCGCGGCCGGCGCGACGGCGCGACCTGAGAGCAGCGCGACCCTCGCGATCGTCGAGCCAGCCGACGACGCCGTCATCACCGGCGACTCGGTCGAGGTCGTCTTCGCGCTCGATGGCGGGACGCTGGTCGATCTCGCCGAGACCGAGGTCCGCCCCGACGAAGGGCACCTGCACGTGACCGTCGACGGGGCCCTCGTGTCGATGACCGGCGGGCTCCGCCAGGAGCTCGAGCACCTCACGCCCGGTCTCCACCTCCTGAAGGCCGAGTACGTCGCCGCCGATCACGCTCCGTTCGAGCCCCGCGTGCTCGCAGCGGTCGCGTTCACCGTGGAGGAACGGTGAGGGTCGGCGACCGCACGGCCACTCCCACCTGGTCCCTCGCGGTGGCTCTCGGTGGGGTCGGGCTGCTCGCCTGGCGTCTGCGTCTGATCGGCCTCGAGGACCCCGTGCGGTCGCTGGTGCTGGGGTTCGTCCTCGGGGCGATCCTCGTCGCGTCACTCCTGGTCCCTGTCGCCGAGCGGCGCGCCCGTCCCCGGACCGTGGTGGCCGTCACCAGCGCGGGGCTCACCGTGTTCGCGCTCGCCGCCGCGATCACCGGGCCACGGCCGACGGTCCCGTGGGCAGCGACCGCGCTCTGGCTGTCGCTGCTCGCCGCGGTCGCGGAGGAGGCGGTCTTCCGCCGCACCCTCTACGGCGTGCTCCTGCGCCGGGGTCCCGTGGTCGCCGTCGTGGTGAGTGCCGCGATGTTCGCGCTCCTGCACGTCCCCGCGTACGGCTGGGTCGCGTTCCCGGTCGATCTGGGCGCGGGCCTCGTGTTCGGCTGGCAGCGCCACGCGTCGGGATCGTGGGCGGCGCCGGCCCTCACCCATGTGGCGGCCAACGTCGCCGCGGTGCTGCGATGACCCGGCGGACCGCGCTCGCGGGCGTCTTGGTAGCCGGGGCCTTCCTCGTGCTCGCCTGGGTCTCGGCCGCCTGGTCACCGCTCGGGCGCGGACCGCTCCTCGACGGGCTCGGACCGCTCGCCCCCTACCGCTGGGTGAACCCGCCCCCGGGCGCGACCGACGACGGTGCGCCGCTGTCCGCGAGCTTCGAGCTCGCCGTCGACGCCGAGGGCAGCGAGCCGGACGTCCTGCTCACCCCGGACGACCAGGTCACGCTCGTGATGGACCGCGGGGCGATCGGGCCCGAACCGGGCCTGCGATCGGTGACGATCGACGTGACCCCGCTCGACCCAGCCTCGCTCGGCCGGCTCCCCGGCGACCTGACGGCGTTCGGCAACGCCGTGCGGATCGACGCCGGGGGGGTCGTGCGGTTCGACGGCCAGGTCGACGTCGTCCTCTTGTACCCGGAGACGGTGTCGCTGCACGCCACGCGCCACGAGATCCTGTGGTCGGTCGACGGCGACGCGTGGCGACCGCTCGACACCACCGACAACCTCGCGACCCAGCTGGCCCAAGCCACGATCGAGGCTCCCGGCTACGTGGTGGTGGGCGCGGTCCCGGTCCCCCACCCGTCGGCCACGGCCACCGGCGAGCCTGAGGACATCGAGGGCACGAGCACGCCGATCGTCGTCGCGATCGCGGGCGCGATCGCGTTGATCGGTGTGGGGATCGCCGTGCGCCTGCGGACCCGTCGGACCTAGCCGCAGACCGCGACGAGCAGCGGATACGGGTTGATCGCCGAGCCGATCACCGAGTACCCGTAGTAGCTGTCGGGCCACCCGGCCGGGATCACGTCGGGGTGGAACTCGAAGTGGTTGTGGGGGGTGCTCCCCCCGGCCAGACCGGTGCTGCTCACGTAGCCGATCACATCCCCGGCCGCCACGGGACCGAGCCTCGCGATCGAGCTCATGTGCGCGTTGTAGACGTAGCCGTAGGAGCCCTCGACGATCACCGACGTCCCGCCGTAGAGGTTCGTCGCGTCGCGCGCGTACCCGTCGAAGGCCGCGAATATCGGCGTCCCCTCCGGCGCCACGATGTCGACGCCGCGGTGCGGGTGGTAGCCACCGACGTACCGCGGCGCGCCGAAGCCGTCCCCGAAGCCGCGCGGCTGGTCGACCGGGCACGCCTGCAGGATGTCCTCGTAGCCCGCCGGCATCGCGACGGCGGCGTGCCCGCCGGCGGCGACGGCGGCGGCCCGCTGGGCGCGCAGCCTCTCGAGGAGTTCCTCGCGTTCGTCCCCCAGTTCCTTCGCCAGCGCGCGCGCCTCCGCGAATTTCGCGGACATCGCGTCGCGGAGCTCCTGCTGGCGCTGGAGGTCGGCGAGGACCGCCTGCTCCTGGTCCTCGGCCTCGGCCAGCTTCACCCGCTGCTCCTCTCGGAGCCGCTGGAGGTCGGCCTCGTCCACCAGCAACTGGTTGCCGAGGTTCTCTACCTGCTGCGCGAGCGAGGCGTCGGACTCGGCCACGGCGTCGACGAACTCGACCCGGTCCGACAGCTCGGCGAGGCTCGCCGAGCCGAGCAGGAACTCGAGGCCGGACCCCGGCCCCGCGATGAAGGCGGCGGCCGCACGCTCGTTCAACCGCTCGCGAACACGTTCGTAGCGCGCGCGGACATCCTCGATCCGGTCACGGACCTCGAGGAGCTCCACGGTCACCTTCTCGACCTCGCCCTCGAGCACGTCGACCTGGAACGCGGCCTCGTTCAGGCGCTGCTGGATCGCGGTGAGCTCGGCGTTCATGCCGGCGAGCTCCTGTTCGAGGGCATCGCGACGAGCCTCGGCGTCGTCGACCTCCTGCTGGGTGGGACCGGTCTGCGCGGTCGCCGCCGGCACGAGCCACGCCATGGCGAACAGGGCGCACGCGGTTGCGAGCACACGGAACGCGACGGGGAAGTGTCGATCCGTTCTCGTCATGCGGAGGCTCTACGGTACCGGTTCCGAGGCGTCCCGGCGACAACCGGACGCGAACGTTTGGCGCTCCGATGGGCGCCTGTTCGACCTTCGGCAGGTCAGCCGATCCGCCTGCGCGGCTCACGCCCTGGCGGACACGAGCTCCGGCTCACGGATCGCTTGCCGCCATCCGTTGCGCTCCAGTGTTTCACGGGCTGCGGAGAGCGCCCTGTCGCCGCCGACGACCTCGGCGCCGAAGAGCGAGCCCGTCCACCAGGACACCGCCGCCTGCGGGTTCTCCAGCCCCGTGACGGCCTCGACCTCGATCGCGGCCCTGGACTTGACCAGGGCCGTCTCACGGTCGCCTTCGGTCAGGGCGACGGCAGCCTCGGCGAGCAGGAGCGCGGTGGCGGAGCCCGGCTCGCCTTCGGCGATCCGGGCGAGGGGATCGTCGAGCACCCCGCGAGCCGCGGCGGTATCGCCGCGGGCCGCGAGCGTCCGCGCGAGCTCCGCGGCGGTCCACGTCACCAGGGCCCGCTCGCTCAGGTCGCGGCACAGGATGAACGCCTCTCGCAGGTCGCGTTCGGCATCGTCCAGCTCTCCGAGCAGACGCAGGGTGGACCCTCGATCCCCCAGGGCGCTCGCGAGCTCCCACCGGGCGCCGAGCTCGCGCAGGGTCCGAACCGCGGCGTCGGCGTGCGACAGCGCCTCGTCCAGGCGCATCAACCGCCGGAGCGAGACCGCCACCGTCTGGTGGGCAACGGCGGCCGTGAACGCCTGTCCCGACGTCTCGCCGACCTGGAGGGCCTCGGCCGCGATCGCGAGGGCCAGGTGCTCACTGCCTCGGGACGAGCGGACCGACGCGAGCCCGACCAGGGCCCGGCACTCCGCCCACGGGTCACGCCGTTCAGCGGCCCGCGTCGTGTCGAGGGCCTCCTGGAACAGCCCCTCCGCATCCTCGAGACGGTTGCGCCAGAACGGCACCCATGCGGCCATCAGCAGCGTGCGCGACAGGACGTACGGGTCGTCGGCCCGGCGCGCCGCCTCGAGCGAGCGTTCGAACAGCGCCGTCGCGAGGTGATCATCGCCGCGGACCGTCAGGGCCATGTCGCCCAGGAACCGAGACGTGTGCGCCACGACACGGTCGTCGTCCGAGGCGATCGCGGCCGCGCGGCGCAGCGCGTCCTCCGCAGCGTCGAAGTCCCCCAGCCAGTACCGCGCCTCGCCCAGCATCGAGGTGATCACGGCCTCCCGCGGCCCCCAAGACTCCTCAGGTCCGGCCAGCGCGAGGGCCCGCTCGTAGAGATCGGCGGCCGCCCGGGACTCGATCCGGCGCCGGGCGATGTCCCCGGCGTTCGCGAGCGCCTCGACCGCACGCTCGGCGAGGGCACGGTCGCGTGGGTTCAGGTCGAGCGCCGCCCGCGCCGCCTGCTCCAGGTGGAAGGCGATCGTCCGCGGGTACCGCTCCGCCAGCTTCGCCTCCGTCAGCTTGTTCGCCACACGCAGGTGGAGCCGTTGCCGCTCGCGCTTCGCGAGCGACTCGTAGGCGACGTCGCGGAGAACGTCGGACCTGAAGCGCCACACGCCGGGCCGTTCACCATCGGAGACCAGCAGCTCCTCGTCCTGGGCCTCGTCCAGCCAGGCCTTGCGAGGCTCCACGATCAGGGCCAACTCGTCCACGTCGAACCGTCCACGAGGGAACACGGAGGCGCGCCGCACCAGCTCACGGGCCCCGGACGAGAGCTGGTCGATGCGCGACGCGATCACCGCCTGGACGGTCGCGGGGAGCAAGCGGCCGCTCGGAGCGGGGCCCTGCGGCGGCAGGTCCCGTTCCTCGCGCAACAGCATCCCGGTGATCTCGATGATGAAGAACGGGTTCCCACCAGCGTGCTGGGCCACCCGTTCGGCGTCGTCGCCATCGAGCGCCCCCGCCTCGGAGGCGAGCCGGGCGCCGTGAGCGAGCGACAGCGGCTCGACCCACAGGGACACCGCATCCGCGATCCCGCCCGCCCAGCTCGGCTGGTCCTCCAGGAACCCCCATCGCGCGACGCACACCACCATCAGCGGGAGGCGTCGCGCCTCCTTCACGAGCTGCTGGATCAGATCGAGCAGCACGGGATCGGCGCGGTGCAGATCCTCGAAGACCAGGATCACCGGGCCGTGGGCGGCGAGCCCACCGATCATCGCGAGGAACCCCCGGCGGACCTCGGCCGCGTGGTAGCGGACCTCCTCGCCGGTCTCCTCCAGCCCGAGCGCGAGCCCGAGCCGGCGCGCCGCGACGTCGACCTCGTCGGGGTCGACCCACACGCGGACCACGTCGCGGAGCCGATCCACCACCTCCTCGGACGGCGCGGAGGAATCGCGCTCGATCTGCCGGTACACCATCTCGGCGAGGGGCCAGAACGTGACCTCCTCTTCGAAAGGGCTCGACCTTCCCCCGAGCACCGTCGTGCCGTCCGGGACCTGCCGGAGGAACTCCTCGACCACGCGGCTCTTGCCGATCCCGGGCTCGCCGAGCAGGGTCACCAGGTGGGCACGCTCCCGGCCCGCGACACGCTCGAACGTGTCCATCAGCAGCGTCAGCTCGCGTCGTCGGTTGACGAGCGGGATCTTCGAACGGTCGGTCCGGACGCCCGCCCGCATGCCGATGACCGGGTAGGCCTCCACGGCGTCGTCGAACCCCTTCGCGGCGATCTCCCGGGGTTCGCCGAACTCGACCACGGCGCGCGCGAGCTGATGGGTCACCCCGCCCGCGAGGATCTCGTCGGGAACGGCTGCCTGTTGCAGCCGAGCCCCGATGTTCACCTCTGCCCCGATCACGATGTTGCGGTCGGCGGCGGTCCCGACCGCGACCTGCCCCGTCCGCACCCCGATCCGCACGTGCATCGGCAGCGGCAGGTCGAGCTGAGATCCCAGCCTGCCGGCCCGGTCACGCACCGCGAGCGCGGCGCGGATCGCACGGACCGCGTCGTCATCGTGCGCCACCGGCAGCCCGAAGACGCCGAGCACCGCATCGCCGATGAAGCCCTCGACCACGCCGCCGAGCCACGCGATCTCGTCGCTCACCATGCCGTGGAAGCCGGCGATCACCTCGCGGAACCGCTCGGGGTCGAGCCTCCCCGCCAGCTCGGTGGAGCTCGCGAGGTCCACGAACACGACCGTCACGACGCGCCGCTCGGATGCTTCCGAGAAGGAGACGGGCGCCCCGCAGTTCGGGCAGAAGTTGGCCTCCTCGGGCAGCGGCTGCCCGCAGCGGGGGCATCTGACGGCACTCACACCGCCCAGCATAAGAGGCGTGCCCGCTTCGCTCCGTGCGGCAGCCGGTCAGCCTCGGTACTCGATGAGCTGGACGGGATTCGCGTCTGGGTCACGGAACGTGGCGAACCGCGCGAACCCCTCGACCTCGCCGACGAAGGCGTCGAAGATGGCGCCCCGGCCCTCGAGCGTCCGCCGGGCGTCGTCCAGATCCTCGACGCGGAGCACGACCGTCCCGCCCGCCGGAGCGGGATCGTCGTCGGTGCCGTGCAGCGCGAACCGGACCGGCCCCGCCTCGAACTCCGCCCACTCGTTCCCGGCACGGCGCACGAGCGGGAGCCCCACAACGTCACGGTAGAACGCGACGCTCACGTCGAGGTCGCGGGTCCAGTAGTAGACGTGGTCGACGGGCCCGATCATCTGCTCCTCGGATGCTACCCGCGACCGGGTACCGTGTGCGCCGTGGCAGAGCCCGGACGTTCGCCCCTGCGGCGCCGACTGCTGTGGATCGGGGTCGCGCTGATCGTCGCCGTCGTGTACGGCGTCGCCGGGTACATGCTGCTGGAAGGCTGGGGCTTCATCGACTCCCTATATATGACGGTCACGACGATGACCACGGTCGGGTTCCGTGAGGTGAACGAGCTCGACACCGGAGGCAGGATCTTCACCCTCAGCGTCGTCTTGCTCGGCGCGGGCGTCGCGCTGGTGGGCATCTCGCTGACCGCCGCCGTGATCGCCGAGGCGGAGCTGGCAGGCGTTCCCAGGAGGAAGAGGATGGACAAGCGGATCGAAGCCCTCCACGACCACTTCATCGTGTGTGCGTACGGCAGGGTCGGACGGGCGGCGGTGCGGGAGCTGACGGCGGCAGGGATGCCGTTCGTCGTGCTCGACACGAAGGAGGAGCTGCGGGAGCGGATGGCCGACGACGGGGTGCCCTTCCTGGTGGAGGATCCGTCGCTCGAGCCGACGCTCCGCAAGGCCGGGGTCGAGCGGGCCCGAGCCCTGATCTGCGCGGTCGACTCCGACGCCACGAACGTCTACATCACGCTCACCGCGCGCTCGCTGAACCCGTCCCTGTTCATCGTCGCGCGGGCCTCGGAGCCCGGCTCGGCCGAGCGTCTCGAGCGTGCGGGCGCCGACCGGATCGTGTCGCCGTTCGTCTCGAGCGGCCGCCATATGGTTCGGATGGCACAGGACCCGGGGATCGTCGACCTGTTCGACGAAGGCTCGGGGGCTCGGCTCTCGATCGAGGTCGAGGAGCGACTGATCGAACCGGGCTCGTCGCTCGCCGGCCGGACGGTCGCCGACGCGCCGGGCGCCGTCCTCGCGATCCGTCGTACCGATGGGGAGGTCGAGCCCTCGCCTGCGCCCGAGGTCCAACTCGGCGAGGGCGACGTCGTGCTGCTGCTGCCGAAGACCTCCTCGCTCGACTGAGCGTCCCGGCGCTCAGGACTCGAGGATCTTGGCCTTCTGGGCCTGGAACTCCTCCTCGGTGATGACCCCGTCGGCGCGGAGCTTGGCGAGCCGCTCCAGCTCCACCGTCGCCGACGGCGCGACCGGGGCGGGCTGGTCGCCGTGGTACATCCGCTTCTTGTTCAGCTCCCCCTGGTGGTAGATCGTCCGTTGCACCTCTTCGGGGTGGCGGATGTCACGGAACGTGTTCGTCCCGGTCTCGGACGCCGATGAGATCAGCAGCGAACCGGCGCCGACCATCCGGTCGATCACGCCCTGCTCGAACCGGACGTCGTTGATCGCCTCGAGCGGGATCTCCATCGACCGCTTCGCGATGAACCCCTCCCGGTGGATCACACGGTCGCTCGTCACCGCGAAGATCGAGGTGAACCACGACACGAACCGACGCACCGGGAACGCGACGATCGCTACGACGGCGACGATGCCGATCGCCATGTTCACGAAGCTGCTGTCGTCGAACCAGGAGTCGTTCAGCTGGTACAGGAAGTACTGGACCACCAAGATGGCGATCACGCCGAGGACGGGCATGACCAGTGCGATCCAGTGCGGACGGAGGTCGAGCACGAGCTGCTCGCCCTGGATGAGGAGTCTCTTCGGAAAGGCCATGGGCGAACGCTAGACCGCGCTCGACCTGGCGGCAACCAGCGACGCTCAGGCCGCTCCTTGGTCGAGGTGCTGGACATCGCCGAAGCCGACCCGAACCTCGCCGCTGTCGGTCGACAACTTGAGCGCCCCGAAGCCATCGAGCCCGGTGGCGCGCCCGGTCATCACCCGTCCGTCCATCGTCGTGGCCTCAACCAGGCGGCCGATCGTCGCGGCGACCGGGAGCCACGCGATCCGCACCCGCTCCGGGAACGACGGCTCGCCCGCGTCGTAGATGGCCTGGAACCGCTCGAGGAACGCCACCAGCAGGTCACGCATCGACGCCTCACCGATCCCGGCAGCCCCTTCGACGCCGTCGGGTGGATCGAGGTTGACCCCGATCCCGACGACGACGTAGCGGAGGTTCCCCTGCACGATGCTCGACTCCAGCAAGATGCCCCCGACCTTCCGATCGTGGAGCACCAGGTCGTTCGGCCACGCGCACGTGACGCGTCGGCCGGTGACGCTACGGATCGCCTCCGCCATGGATGCCCCCGCGAGCAACGAGAGCATCCCCGCGCGGTTCGGCGCGATCCCCTCGGGCCGCAGGACCACCGAGAAGAGCAGAGCGCGACCCGAGACGTCCTCCCAGGTCCGCCCCTGGCGCCCGCGGCCCTCGGTCTGGTGCGAGGCTGAGACCAGGGTCCACTCGGGGGTCCCCTCCTCGGCCATCGCCGTCGCCGTCGCGTTCGTGGAGGCGGTAACCTCCTCCGCACGAACGGGGGCCATCACGCGGATGGCTGCCAGCGCTTGCAGCAGGTCGTCTCGGGTCAGCACGTTTCCTCTTCCGGAGGGGCGTCGTCGGAGGAACGATACGCGAGTGGCGAGGAAACCGAAGCTCCTGATCGCGAACCGCGGGGAGATCGCCGTGCGGATCGTTCGCACGGCGCGGGAGATGGGCATCCCGACCGTGGCCGTGTACTCCGATGCCGACCTCGATGCGCTCCACGTCGAGATGGCAGACGAGTCCTATCGGATCGGGCCGGCGCTCGCATCGGACTCCTACCTGTCGATCGGAGCGATCCTCGAGGCCGCCCAGAAGGCACGCGCCACGCTGATCCACCCCGGCTACGGGTTCCTCGCCGAGCGCGCGCACTTCGCCACCGCCGTCGTCGAAGCGGGGTTCACGTTCGTTGGCCCGTCGCCGGACGCGATCGAGCGCATGGGCGACAAGGCGATGGCGCGGCGCATCGCCGACGCCGCCGGGATGCCGATCGTCCCGGGCACCCCCGAGCCGGTCGACATGGATCAGGCGAAGACCCAGGCGCCGCGGATCGGGTACCCGCTGCTCGTCAAGGCGGCCTTCGGCGGGGGCGGCAAGGGCATGCACGTGGTCCGCGACGGCGCCAACCTCGAGGAGGCGCTCAAGCGAGCCTCACGCGAGGCGCAGTCCTACTTCGGGCGGCCCGAGGTCTTCCTGGAGCGCTACGTGGATCGGGCCCACCACGTGGAGGCGCAGATCGTGGGCGATGCCCAGGGCAACGTCGTGTTCCTCGGCGAGCGCGACTGCTCGGTGCAGCGACGCCACCAGAAGCTGATCGAGGAGACCCCCTCGCCGCTGTTCGACGACGGGGTCCGTGAGCGGTTCGCCGAGGCGGCGGTGTCGCTCGCGAAGGAGGCCGGCTACGTCAACGCGGGCACGGTCGAGTGCATCCTCGACGAGGACGGCTCGTTCTACTTCCTCGAGATGAACACCCGCCTGCAGGTCGAGCACACGGTCACCGAGATGGTCACCGGGCTCGACCTGGTGGCCCTGCAGCTCCAGGTGGCGCTCGGCGGCAGCCTGAAGGGCGTCGAGCCGATCCCACGGGGCCACGCGATCCAGTGCCGGATCAACGCCGAGGATCCCGGTCGCAACTTCCTGCCCGGGCCCGGGCGCGTCACGCGCTACCGGGAGCCCGGCGGGCCGTTCGTGCGGGTCGATTCCGGGATCACCGAGGGCCGCGAGATCCCCGGCGACTACGACTCGATGTTCGCGAAGCTGATCGTCGGCGGTGCCGACCGGGAGCAGGCCCGGCTGCGGATGCTCCGTGCCCTCGACGAGTACACGGTGGAGGGCGTCCCCACCACGATCCCGGTCCACCGTTGGATCCTCGCCTCGAAGGAGTTCCGGACCTCGACCCATACGACGACGTGGCTCGAGCGGGCGCTCGCGGACGCACACCTGCCGGCCCAGGTGGACCTGACCCCGCCCCCGGCGGCGCCGCGCACCGGCCGGCCGAGCGACATCCTCGTCGAGGTCGACGGACGTCGGGTCCCCGTGCGGGTGTTCGACGAGCGGCGCGAGGTCGCGCCGAAGGCCCCGAGCGGGCACGGGGCACATCAAGGGGAGCACGTCCATGGCGAGATCCACGCGCCGATGCAGGGGACGATCGTGAAGGTGCTCGTCGAGAAGGGTCAGGAGGTCCAAGCCGGCGACGTCGTCTGCATCCTCGAGGCGATGAAGATGGAGAACCACATCGCCACCACGCGCGAGGGCGAGGTCACCGACCTGCCGATCCGCGCCGGGCAGGTCGTCGAGACCGGCCAGCTCCTCGCCGTGATCGACTAGACGCCGGTCAGGAACCCGGCGACCGCATCGACGTACGCGTCGGGCTCCTCGACGAACATCATGTGGGCGCTGTGCTCGAACACGCGGAGCTGCGCGTTGGGCAGCAGACGGATCATGTGCTCCGCCGCCTGGACCGAACAGACCCGGTCGTGACGGCCCGCGAGGACCAGCACCGGCTGCGTGACCTCGCCGAGCCGATCCTCGACCTCGATCCCCCCTGTACTCGCCGTGGCGAAGTGCCGAAGCACGTCCGGCGCGTACACGGCACCGGCGGTCGCCACCTCGTACTCGGCGATCCGTGGGTCGCGTGGGTCGGCGAAGTGGAACGGCCACTGGTCGTGCATCAGCGAGGCCACGTCATCGGGCGTCCGCACGCCGGCCTCACGATCCCACGAGGTCGCGACCTGCTCACGCAGCTCCTCGGGTTCGAACGCCGCGAGCTCGTCGCCGACCTCCTCCAGCCAGCGGGTGGACGGCACGCCTCCGCTCACGATCGTCGCGGCGGCCATGCCCGGGTAGTCGACCGCGTTCTGCAGCGCCACGAACGCGCCGTAGGAATGCCCGAGCACGGCGTAGCGACCCAGCTTCAGGGCGAGCGCGAGCATGATCACGTCCTGGGCCATCCGCTCGAGCGTCCAGGTCGACGGCGGGCAGGGCTCGGACCGGCCGTTCGCCCGCAGATCGGTGAGGAGCAGCCGCATCCCTCGCTCAGCGAGCGGATCGAGGTGAGCGCCGAACTCGTGATGATCGAGCCCCGGACCACCGTGCAGGACGATCAGCGGGAGGCCGTCCGACGGGCCGCGCTCGACGACCCACAGGGACGTATCGTCGATCCGTACGAGCTGGCCGGGGCAGGTCATGTCGGACGAAGGGTAGACGGCAGCGGGGCCGCCCTTCGGGCGACCCCGCTGCGCTTCGGTGGAGACAGGTCGGTCAGACGCTCTGTGCGAGCACCAGGAACCGGTAGCCGGCGTCAGCCGAACCCACCGCGTACACCTGGTAGGCCATACCCTCGCTGAGCGAGAAGGTGCGCGGCCCGATCGCGGTGGTGGTCGTGCCCTTCGGCGCGACTCGGACGGTGTAGTCACCCTCGTGGAGGGCCACGGTGGCCTCCTCGCCCGAGGTGAAGCCGGTGATCGCCGGGGCGCCGTTCACCCAGACGTCGACCGTCGGAGCGGCGGCCACGTGGCGGACCTGCACCCGTGCCACGCCGTCCTTGATGTTCGACATGTTGTTCTTGAAGGCGAACAGACGTGGCGCGCCCTTGCCGGTCAGGCCGGCGACGACCGTGTAGTTCTTGTTGGCCGCCAGGTCGTACTTGGCGGACTTGATGACGTCGCCCTGGCACTCACCGGCGGCAGCCGCACGCACGGCCACCTTGTAGCTGCCCGCAGGGAGCTCCGCCATGAAGTGGCCCTTGTACGTGAAGTTCGACTTCACCTCATTGTTGTCGACGCAGACATCGACCTTCGCGCCCGGCACCGCGTGGAGCACGTGCACGGTTGCGCTCTTGTGGCCGGCAGCGGTCGCCACGCCACCCGCCATGAACACGGACGCGGCGACCATCCCGGCCACCGCGAGCCCGATGAACTTCTTCATCGTCTGTTCCTCCTTCTCGTCCGACGTCGTCCTCCCCGGGACGAACGCCTGGGGTTCGGGCAGGACCCCGAGTCGGACGGCATCCACGCATGCGTGCATAGGTTCGGCCCGGACCCACGCAGACGCGTCAACGGCCCCTAGGCTGCGATGCTATGGCGCGGAGCGTGACCTACGTCGTCGAGCTCCTGGTAGGGCTCGCGTGCTGCGGGCTGGGCGTCGTCGCCTGGCGGCACGGAGGGATCCTGCGCGTCGGCGCGGTCGTCTTCGCGCTCGCGGGCGGAGCGGCGATCGCCCACGCGGTGCCCCGGCTGGCTCAGTAGCCGGGGCGATGCTCCCCGAAGACCCCCCGGAGCACGTCGGACACCTCTCCCAGCGTCGCCCGTGCGCGCAGCGCGTCCTTCATCGGCACCAGGACGTTGGCGGTCCCCCGCGCGGTCCGGTCGAGCCTCCCGAGCGCATCATCCACCGCGACCTGGTCACGGGTCGCGCGGAGCTCACGGACCCGCGCCACCTGGCGCGCGACCTCCTCCTCCGCGATCCGTTGCAGCTCGGGCTGCTGATCGTCCTCGGCGACGAACCGGTTCACGCCCACGACGACGCGGGAGCCGTCCTCGATCGCCTGCTGGATCCGGAACGCGCTCTCGTGGATCTCGTCTTGCATGAAGCCCCGCTCGATCGCGGCGACCGCGCCCCCCATGCGGTCGATCCGGTCGAGGTAGCCACGGGCGAGCGACTCGAGCTCGTCGGTGAGCGACTCCACGTAGTAGGAGCCTCCGAGCGGGTCGGCCACGTCGGTCACCCCCGACTCGTACCCGATCACCTGCTGCGTCCGCAGGGCGATCGCGGCGCTCCGCTCGGTCGGAAGCGCGAGCGCCTCGTCGAAGGCGTTCGTATGGAGGGACTGGGTCCCGCCGAGGACCGCGGCGAGGGCTTCGAGCGCCGTGCGAACGATGTTGTTCTCGGGCTGCTGAGCGGTGAGGGTCGCCCCGCCGGTCTGGGTATGGAACCGCAGCGCCGTCGAACGCTCGTCGGTTGCCCCGAACCGGTCACGCATGATCGTGGCCCACAGCCGCCGCGCCGCCCGGAACTTCGCGACTTCCTCGAAGACGTTCATGTGGCAGGCGAAGAAGAAGGACAGGCGCGGCCCGAAGTCCTCGACGGCGAGGCCGGCATCGATCGCCGCCTGGACGTAGGCGATCCCGTTCGCCAGGGTGAACGCGATCTCCTGCGCCGCGGTCGCCCCCGCCTCGCGCATGTGGTAGCCGCTGATCGAGATCGTGTTCCACTTCGGGATCCGCTCGCCGCAGTAGGCGAACAGGTCGGTGATCAGCCGCATCGAGGGACCGGGCGGGTAGATGTAGGTGCCGCGAGCGGCGTACTCCTTCAGCAGGTCGTTCTGGACGGTCCCCTGCAGGGCGGCGGCGTCGACCCCCTGCTCCTCGGCGACCAGCTCGTACATGAGCAGCAGGATCGGAGCCGTCGCGTTGATCGTCATCGAGGTCGACACCTCGCCGAGCGGGATCTCGGCGAACAGCCGCCGCAGGTCCTCGACCGAATCGATCGCGACGCCGGTCTTGCCGACCTCGCCCTCGGCCCGGGGGTGATCCGAGTCGTAGCCCATCTGCGTGGGCAGGTCGAAGGCGACCGACAGGCCGGTCTGGCCGTGCGCCAGCAGATACCGGAATCGCCGGTTCGTGTCGTCGGCGGTCCCCATCCCCGCGTACTGGCGCATCGTCCACAGGCGCCCGCGGTACATGGAGGGGTAGGGACCCCGCGTGTACGGGTAGGCCCCCGGCTCGCCGAGCCGCTCCCCCGGGTCCCAGCCCTCGAGGACGTCCGGCCCGTAGTAGGGCCGCAGCTCGATCCCGGAATCGGTCCGGTGTTCGTCGCCCATGGGCCTTGAGACTAGTGGACGGGCACCCTCACGACGGACCGCGGGCCTCGAGCACCGACCCGTCGGGCGACGGGACAGGGGACGGCCGTCACGTTTCGAATCACATCACCGCGAAGGACTACCCTTCGAGGATGCCGAGCATCCTCGACCCAGGGATCGACGCCTACCAGCGGTCGCTCCTGGACCGCTACGACGAACCTACGCTCCTCGCGATGGAGGCCGAGGGCGCGGCGCGCGGGTTCCCCATCGTCGGCCGCGCGGTCGGTGTCACCCTCGAGCTGTTCGCCCGCTCGATCGGCGCGCGGCGAGTGATGGAGCTCGGCAGCGGCTTCGGATACTCGGCCTACTGGTTCGCCCGAGGGGTCGGCGAGGGCGGGGAGGTCCACTGCACCGAGGGCGACCCGGCGAACGCCGCCGCGGCCGAGCGCTACCTGACCGAGGCCGGCCTCAGGGATCGCGTGACGAACCACGTGGGTGATGCGGTCGAGCAGATGGCGGCGATCGAAGGTGAGTTCGACGTCGTGTTCTGCGACATCGACAAGCCCGGCTACCCCGACGCGTGGCGCGCTGCCGCCGAGCGGATCAGGCTCGGGGGCCTGTACCTGTGCGACAACACGCTCGGGACCAGCAGCGACACCGTGCTCGACGACAACGCTCGGACGCGCGCGATCCGCGAGCACAACCGGCTGATCGCCGGCGACGAGCGGTACGTGAGCGCGCTGATCCCGACGCGCCAGGGCGTCATGGCCGCCCTCAGGATCGCGTGAGCCTCGGGTCCGACACCGGCCAGCCTCCCCGGTGACCGCGGGACCTTCCGTCCCCGGAGGGAACTGCCGGCCCGCAGTAGACTCGCGACGGTGCGCTGGACACCGCGGGGGCCTTGCGCCGCAGGCCCAGCGTTAGCCGGGAAGTCGACTCGAACGCAAGGAGCGACCCGTGGCGATCAGAGCTCGAAAGTCGAAGGACGACTACGGCTCCATCTACAAGGGTCACGAGGGCCAGTGGTCGTGGATGCTCCACCGCATCACCGGCGTCGCCGTGATCTTCTTCCTCTTCGCGCACGTGGTGGACACGTCGCTCGTGGGCTGGGGCCCAGAGGCGTACAACCGCGTGACCGCTGCCTACGAGAACGTCGTGATCCGCCTGCTGGAGCTTGGCCTCGTGGTGGCCGTCCTGTACCACGGCATCAACGGGCTGAAGATCACGCTGATCGACTTCTTCCCCTCGTTGGTGAGCCGCATCCGCAGCGTCAGCCTGGCGTTCACGAGCGTGTTCCTCGTCGCGACGATCTGGGTCGCGATCGTGATGCTCCAGCAGGTCTGGGATCTCTACCAACTCGAAGAAGTCGTGGTGGGAGGCTGACATGACGACGACGACCTCTCGCCCGACCCCCCCGGTCAGCCCGACCGGCCAGCCGCAGCGCGACCACCGGATCGGTCGTGAGCGCCCGATGGGGGGCTTCGAGCTGTGGATGTGGCTCTTCATGCGGATCAGCGGGATCTTGCTGGTCCTGCTGGCGGTCGGCCACACGCTGATCATGCACGTGCCCGACGGGGGGGTCTCCCGGATCGACTTCGGCTTCGTCGCCTCGCGCTGGGAGTACCCGTTCTGGCGTGTGTGGGACTGGATGCTCCTGTCGCTGGCGCTGGTCCACGGCGTCAACGGTCTGCGCAACATCACCCTCGACTACGTCCGGCGCGCGGGCACCCGGTTCGCGATCAACATGGTCTTCTACGTGCTCGGGTTCGCGATCTTCGTCCTCGGCACGGTGGTCGTGCTCACGTTCGACGTGTCCAAGTGGCCGGGGGTGAGCTGACATGGTGACGACACACACCTACGACGCGCTGGTCATCGGCGGCGGCGGCGCGGGCATGGCCGCGGCCATCGAGATGGCGGACAAGGTCCGCACGGCCGTGATCTCCAAGCTCTACCCGACCCGCTCGCACACCGGTGCGGCCCAAGGTGGGGTCTGCGCGGCGCTCGCCAACGTCGAGGAGGACTCCGCTGAGTGGCACGCCTTCGACACGGTGAAGGGCGGCGACTACCTGGTCGACCAGCCCGCCGCGATGGTGATGTGCGAAGAGGCGATCCCCGCGATCTACCAGCTCGAGCGGTGGGGTCTGCCCTTCAACCGCACGCCCGACGGGAAGATCGACCAGCGGCGGTTCGGCGGGCACACCGCCGAGCACGGCGCGCGCCCGGTCAAACGGGCGTGCTACGCCGCGGACCGGACGGGTCACATGATCCTGCAGACGCTGTACCAGCAGTGCGTCAAGCGGGACGTGCGGTTCTTCAACGAGTTCTACTGCCTCGACCTGCTCCGCGCCGACGACGGCTCCACCGCCGGGGTCGTGGCCTACGAGCTGGCGACCGGCGAACTCCATGTCTTCCGGGCGAAGGCCGTCATCTTCACGACGGGCGGGTTCGGCCGCGCGTACAAGGTCACGTCGAACGCCCACACGCTGACCGGCGACGGGCCCTCCGTCGTGTGGCGCCGGGGCATCCCGCTCGAGGACATGGAGATGTTCCAGTTCCATCCGACCGGCCTCGCCCGCCTGGGCGTCCTGCTGTCGGAGGCCGCACGCGGCGAGGGCGGCATCCTCAGGAACAGGGACGGAGAGCCCTTCATGGCGCGCTATGCGCCCACGATCAAGGACCTCGCGCCGCGTGACCTGGTGAGCCGGGCGATCTACCAGGAGATCAAGGAGGGCCGCGGCGGCGGTCCCGCGAGCGACTGGGTGTACCTGGACATCTCGCACCTCGACCCTCACCTGATCGAGGAGAAGCTCCCCGATATCACCGAGTTCGCGCGCATCTACCTGAAGGTGGAGCCGACGAAGGAGCCGGTGCCGATCCAACCGACCGCGCACTACGCGATGGGCGGGATCCCGACCGACGTGGACGCGCGGGTGGTGACGGGCGAGGACGAGACGATCGTCCCGGGGCTGTACTCGGCCGGCGAGTGCGCCTGCGTCTCCGTGCACGGCGCGAACCGCCTGGGGACGAACTCCCTCCTGGATCTGCTCGTGTTCGGCAAGCGGGCCGGCGTGTCGGCGGCCGAGGACGCGAAGGTCCTCGATCTTCCCCCGGTGCCCGCAGACGCCACCGGGCCCACGCTGGAGACGCTCAACCGGATCCTCGAGCGGGACGAGGGCGACAACATGGCGGAGATCCGCAAGGAGCTCCAGACGCAGATGTTCGACCTGGCGTTCGTCGTGCGGACCGACGAGGGTCTGCGCAAGATGCAGGAGATCCTGGGCGGGCTGCGCGAGCGGTTCGACCGTGTCGCGATCGGCGACAAGGGCTCCGTGTTCAACATGGATCTGATGGAGGCCGTCGAGGTTGGGTTCCTGCTCGACTGCTCCGACGCGATCGTCGCCGGCTCGCTCGTGCGTGAGGAGAGCCGGGGCGCGCACTACCGCGAGGACTTCCCGACCCGCGACGACGTGAACTGGATGAAGCACACCCTCGCCTACCGGGAGTCCGACGGATCGATCCGGATGGAGTACAAGCCGGTGAAGACGGGCCCCTACGAGCCGATGGAGAGGAAGTACTGATGGCCACCGCCGCCGAGGTCCTCAACGGGTCGGACGACCAGCGGGTCGGCGCCAAGCCGCGCATGATCTCGCTCACCGTCAAGATTCGCCGGTTCAACCCCGAGAAGTCTCAGGAATCCTGGTGGGACGAGTGGACGCTCGAGGTCGACCCCCTCGACCGTCTGGTCGAGGTCATGCACCAGATCAAGTGGTACCACGACGGCACGCTCGCGTTCCGCCGCTCGTGCGCCCACGGGATCTGCGGCTCCGACGCGATGATGATCAACGGCCGCAATGCGCTCGCCTGCAAGCTGCTGGCCGAGGACGTCGCGCCGAAGGTCACGATCGAGCCGATCCGCGGCCTGCCGGTGCTCAAGGACCTGATCGTCGACATGGAGCCGTTCCTGGACGGCTACAAGGCGGTCCTGCCCTACCTGATCAACGACTCCGGGGAACCGAGCGCCGAGCGCCTGCAGTCGATCGAGGACCGTGCGATCTTCGACGACACGACGAAGTGCATCCTGTGCGCCTGCTGCACGACCTCGTGCCCGATCTACTGGGGCGACGACACGTACATGGGGCCTGCGGCGATCGTGAACGCGCACCGGTTCATCTTCGACTCGCGCGACGAAGCCGGCCGTGACCGGATGAAGATCCTGTCGGAGAAGACGGGCGTGTTCCGATGCCGGACCACCTTCAACTGCACGGACGCGTGCCCGCGCGGCATCGAAGTGACGAAGGCGATCCAGGAAGTGAAGCGCGCGATCCTGTTCGACCGGTTCTGAGCGCCCCCGGGCGAGGCGCGCGGCCACCGGTACGCTCTCGCGCATGAGCCACCGTGTCACCCTGATCCCCGGCGACGGGATAGGGCCCGAGGTCACGGCCGCGGCCCGGCTCGTGCTCGACGCTGCCGACGTCGGGATCGAGTGGACCGAGCGCCCGGCCGGCTCGAGCGCGCTCGAGACGTACGGCGAACTGCTCCCCGGGGAGACCCTTGACTCGATCCGTCACGATCGTGTCGCCCTGAAGGGGCCGATCACCACGCCGGTCGGCACGGGGTTCCGGTCGATCAACGTCGCGCTCCGCCACGACCTCGACCTGTTCGCGGCGGTCCGGCCCGCGAGATCCCTGCCGGGGGTCACGACCCGGCATCCGAGCGTGGACCTCGTGATCGTGCGGGAGAACACCGAGGACCTGTACCAGGGCATCGAGTACGAGCGAGGGTCGGCGGAGGCCGCCGCCCTCCGCGAGACGCTCGCGACGCTCGGTGGATTCGAGGTCCGCGAGGACGCCGGGGTCACGCTGAAGCCGATCAGCGTGAGCGGGACCGACCGGATCGTGCGGTTCGCGTTCGAGTACGCGCGAGCCAACCGGCGGAAGAAGGTCACGCTCGGGCACAAGGCGAACGTGATGCGGTACTCAGACGGGCTCTTCCTGCGAACCGCGGAGCAGGACGCCACCGACTACCCGGACGTGGAGTGGGAGGAGATCCAGATCGACCACCTGTCGAGCCGCCTCACGAAGCGGCCGGCCGACTTCGACGTCCTCCTGCTGCCCAACCTGTACGGCGACATCATCAGCGACCTGTGCGCGGGGCTCGTCGGTGGTCTCGGGCTGATCCCCGGGGCGAACATCGGATGGGAGTACGCCGTGTTCGAGCCGGTGCACGGAAGCGCTCCCGACATCGCCGGGCGGGGACTGGCGAACCCGATCGCGATGATCCTGTCGGGGGCGATGATGCTCCGCCACGTCGGGGAGCGGCCGGCGGCCGAGAACGTGGAGTGGGCGGTCGACGAGGTGCTCCGTCGCGGCGAGGTCCGCACCCGCGACCTGGGTGGGACGGCCTCGACGATGGAGGTTGCCGAGGCCGTCGCCATGCTCGTCACCGCGTGGGAGGCCGGCCCGAGCTAGCCGTCATGCCGGATGGTCATGGCTGTCGTCCGGGCCGTGATCGTGGTGCTCCTCGGGACTCCGACCGGAACCCCCGGTGTCAACGCGTCAACAGCCGGGTTGGCCGTGATTCCCGCAGCAGCCGGTCCTGAGCGCTTTCGTGCGGTTCTTCGCGAACACCTTCGCGCGCTGCCCGTAGGGCAGGTCCGACTCCGACCAGTTCGTGAAGAAGTTCCGGCCGTGCTCGCGCAGCTCGTCGCTGAATCGACCCATCGTGCCTCTCATCGTAAGCCGCGAGAACGCCGCTCGGTCCTGTTGGAGCTCGGTGCATGGGATGCCAGACTCGCCCGACATGGATCGCACGCCCCGCGTCGACGCCTCTCGCCCGTCACCGCTCAGGCTGGCCGGGTTCCTCACGACCGTCGCGGGAGGGCTCCTGGCGGGTGTCGGCGCGACCTTGACCTGGGTCACGGTCGGGATCGAGGTCGCCGAGGGGATCGACAGCGTCACCAAGGGCATCGACCTGTGGGACGGGCAGGTCGTCCTGGCCTGCGCCCTGGTCATGCTGATCGCGGTGCTGGTGACGCGGATGGCGTCGTCGGACGGACTCCGCCGGTCGTTCGCCGCCGTCGTGATCGGCGCCGGTTTCGTCACGCTCGCCGTCGCCACGGCGTTCGTGCTCTCGGCCACGACGCGATTCGACCCGGTCGAGGACGATGCCCTCGTTTCGGCGATCGCGGAGGCGTCCGGGGTGCCCGAAGATCAGGTCCGGGCCAGCATCGACGACACCCTCGAGGAGCTCGGCGCCTTCACCACGGTCGGACCCGGCCCCTACCTGGCGATCGCCGGCGGACTCGCCGGCGTCGTGGGAGGCGTGCTCGTGCTCGCGTGGGTGAGCCGGCCCCCGATCGGTTCGGACTAGAGCTGTTTGAGGTCCGCGCACTTCGCGCGGATGCCCTCGGCCGCTTCGCGGAGCTTCGCGAGCTCGCCGTCGTTCAGATCGAGCTCGACGATCTCCTCGACGCCGCCGCGGCCGATCCGTGCGGGCACACCAAGGTAGACGTCGGAGACCCCGTACTGGCCCGTCGTCCACGCGCAGACCGGCAGGACGGCCTTCGCGTCGTTCACGATCGCGTCGACCATCGCGACGACCGAGGAGCCGGGTGCGTAGTAGGCCGAGCCGGTCTTGAGCAGGGCGACGATCTCCGCCCCGCCGTCGCGCGTCCGCTGGAACAATCGCTCGAGGGCGGCCTCGTCGACCAGCTCCGGCAGCGGCTTCCCGTCCACCGTCGCGTGGCGGGGCAGGGCCACCATCGCGTCGCCGTGCGAACCGAGCGTCATCGCGTGGACGACGCTGGGGGAGACCCCGAGCTCCTCGGCGATGAAGTAGCGCAGGCGAGCGGAGTCCAGGACCCCGGCCATCCCGAGGACGCGCTCCTTCGGGAACCCGCTCGACTCGGCGGCCAGGAAGGTCATCTCATCGAGGGGGTTCGAGACCACGATCACGATCGCGTCGGGCGACCCGGGGGTGACCTTCGCGATCACGTCACTCATGATCCCGGCGTTCATACCGAGCAGGTCCATCCGGCTCATCCCGGGCTTCCGCGGCAGCCCCGCGGTGATCACGACGATGTCGGAGCCGGCGGTATCCGCGTAGTCGTTCGTGCCGACGATCGCAGGCTCGTATCCCTCGACGGGAGCGGCCTCCTTCAGGTCGAGGGCGATGCCTTGCGGCTTGCCCTCGACGATGTCGATCAGGACGACGTCGGCGTAGTTCCGCTCCAGCATGCGCATCGCAGCGGTCTGGCCGACGAACCCGCTTCCCACGACGGTGATCTTCATCGCACGACTCCTTCGAGGTGGGTGACGCGGCTCATGCTATCGGGCGCCGCTACGAGCGGGCCACGACGGCGTCGGCGACCGTGAACGTCCCGGCCGCCGGCCGGTCGTCGCCGGGCGCTCGCAGGTCGTACGGCAGGAACCGGCCCTCGGCGAGCACATCGGCGACGGCGGCCTCGAGACGATCCCCGGCGTCGGCCTCACCCAGGTGACGGAGCATCATGGCCCCGGACAAGATCACGCCGATCGGGTCGGCGCGGTTCGTACCCGCGAGGTGCGGCGCGGTCCCGTGGGTCGCTTCGAACACGGCGATGTCGTCCCCGAAGTGGGCGCCGGGCGCGACCCCGGTCCCACCGATCAGGCCTGCGCAGAGCTCCGCCACGAGGTCGCCGTACATGTTCGGCATCACGAGGACGTCGAACCGCTCGGGAGCCTGGATCAGCTGCATGCAGAGCGCGTCGATGATCCGGTCCTCGAAGGCGACGTCCGGGTGCTCGCCCGCGACGCGACGCGCCACCTCCAGGAACAGCCCATCGGAGAACTTCATGATGTTCGCCTTGTGGCTCGCGGTGACCTTCGACCGGCCGGCGCGCCTCGCCCAGTCGAAGGCGAACCGGACGATCCGCTCGCTGCCGAACTCCGAGATCTGCTTGACGGAGATGCCGCTGTCGGGGCGCACCGTGCGCCCGGTGGTCTCGGCGATGAACCCGATCAGCTGCGCGACGGCCTCGGTCCCCATCGCGAGCTCGTGGCCGGTGTACATCCCCTCGGTGTTCTCCCGGACGACGATGAGGTCGACATCCTCGTAGGGCGACGGCACCCCCGGATAGAGGCGGCACGGCCGTACGTTGGCGTACAGGTCGAGCCCCTGGCGGAGGGCCATGTTCGTGCTGCGTAGACCGCTCGTGACCGGCGTCTCGATCGGGCCCTTCAGCGCCACCCGGGTTGCCCGGATCGACTCGAGGGTCGCGCGCGGGAGGGGATCCCCGGTCCGGGAGAACGCACCCGCGCCCATGTCTTGGCGGTCCCACTCGATGGCCACGCCGGTGGCCTCCACGCAGCGGCGGGCGCCCTCGATCACCTCGGGGCCGACGCCGTCGCCGGGGATCAGCGTCACGCGATGGGTCATGTGTCCGTCGCCATGGGGTCTGGTCGGCCCCTTTGGTCCGGTTCGGAGCCGGGGACTATCCTGGCAGACACCGCCCGGGACGCCCGGGCACGACGCGCGTGAGGAGCTGACTGCGTTGGGCGAGAAGGGCCTCCGGGAGATCGTCGCCGCCGAGACGAACCTCTCCGACATCGACGGGGCGAACGGGCGCCTCTGGTACGTGGGCTACGAGATCGGCGACCTGGCCCGCAACGCCTCGTTCGAAGAGGTCATCTACCTGCTCCACAACCTCGACCTGCCGACGCAGCCCCAGCTCGACGAGATCACGGCGTTCCTGCGGACGGAGCGGAACCTCTCACCGTTCCTGGCGCGGATGATGCCCACGCTCGCGCAGAACACCTCGCCGATGTCGATGCTGCGCACCAGCATCTCGGCGTCCTCGGCGTTCGACCCCGACGGATGGGACGACTCGCCCGAGGCCGAGTACCGCAAGGCCCTACGGCTGATCGCGATCACCCCCACGGTGATCGCCACCTACCACCGGGTTCGGACCGGCCAGGAGGTGATCCCGCCGCACCCGACCCTGTCGCACGCGGCCAACTTCCTGTGGATGCTCCACGGGCAGACGCCCGATCCGGCCGACGCCGACGCGCTCGACACCACGTTCACGCTGTACGCGGACCACACGATGAACGCCTCGACCTTCACCGCGCGCGTGGTCGCCTCGACGCTGTCCGACATGTTCTCGGCCGTGACCGCCGCGATCGGCGCCCTGAAGGGCCCCTTGCACGGCGGTGCGAACGAGGAGTCGATGAAGATGGCCGAGGAGGTCGGCAAGCCCGAGAACGCCGAGGCGTTCGTCCGCGACCGCCTCGCGAACCACGGGAAGATCATGGGGTTCGGTCATGCGGTCTACCGGACGATGGACCCCCGGGCGACGGTGCTGAAGCAGATGTCACGCGAGCTCGGCGAGCGCCGAGGCGAGCCCATCTGGAGCGACATCTTCGAGGCGCTCGAGGCGACGACCTTCGAGCAGAAGGGGCTCTTCCCGAACGTCGACCTCTACGCCGCGGGCGTGTACCACGTCCTGGGCATCCCCACCGACCTGATGACGCCCCTGTTCGCGCTCGCGCGGATGGCCGGCTGGACCGCGCACGTCCGTGAGCAGTACGCGAACAACCGGATCATCCGCCCCGGGTCCGAATACATCGGTCCGACCGATCGCGTCTACCTGCCCATCGAACAACGGGGATAGCCGGTGAGCGGGCAGGACGGCGTGCAGATCAACGCCCTGACCCCGCGACGCTAGGGCGCCGTCGGGCGAGGGAACAAGCCGGCGCGCTGCACGACCTCGCGGACCAGGTCGTCGCGACCCATCCCCATGAGGTGGATGCCCGCGACGCCCGGGAGCGCTCGCGCACCCTCGACCACCTCGACCGTCAGGCTGACCCCGACCTCCTCGGCCGCGTCCCCCGCCTGGGTGAGCGCCTCCACGAAGCGCGTGGGGACCCGGACACCCGGGAGCTTCTCGGCCATGAACGACGCTTGGGACGCGCTCCGCAGCGGGACCAGCCCGACGAGGACCTTCGCCCGCTCGAACACACCGCGGGCCCGAAGCACCTCGGCCCAGGCGGCCAGCGCCTCGACGTCGTAGGCGATCTGCGTCCAGACCAGCTCGGCGCCCGCGTCGAGCTTGCCTTCGAGCCGCGCGGGGTCGTACGGATCGGCGAGGGGGACGTCGGCCACGCCGATCGTGTATCCGGGCGGGTCGGCGACCTCGGCGCCGGCAAGCGTCGTGCCCTCGTCGCGGAGCCGTCGCGCGAGCGCGACGAGGTCGTTCACCGACAGGTCGTTGACCTTCACGGCGTCGGGATGGTCGCCGATATGCAGCGGATCGCCGCTCAGACACATCAGGTTCCGAGCCCCCAGCGCCCACCCTCCGAGGAGGTCGGCGGTGAGCGCGAGCCGGTTCCTGTCCCGAGCGGTGAGCTGCAGGGTGGGCTCGATCCCCGCGCCCGCGACGAACCGTGCGCCGGCGAGGGGGGACATGTGGGCGCTCGCGGTCGGGTTGTCGGTCACGTTCACCGCGTCCACGTACCCGACGAGTCCTCTGGCCCTCTCGGCGACGGTCGCGCCCGAGGCCGAGCGCGGCGGCACGACCTCGCTGGTGACGACGAACGTCCCCGCCGAGAGGAGGGCGGCGAGCCGGCCGCGGCCGTCGCTCACGCCGACGCCTGCGCCTCGGCGGCGTTCACCGTGTTCACGAGGAGCATCGCCACGGTCATCAGCCCGACCCCACCGGGGACCGGTGTGATCGCGCCGGCCACCTCCTTCACACCCGCGAAGTCGACGTCGCCGACCAGGCCCCGCTCGGTCCGGTTGATGCCGACGTCGATCACCACGGCGCCGGGCTTCACCATGTCGGCGGTCACCGCGTTCGGGACGCCCGCGGCCACCACCAGGATGTCCGCGCGGCGCGTGTGCTCGGCCATGCCGCGGGTGCGTGTGTGCACCACCGTGACGGTGGCGTTCGCGCGCTCGTTCTTCTGGGCGAGCATCACGGCGAGCGGCAGACCGACGAGACCGCTGCGCCCGACGATCACGACATCCTTGCCCTGGATCTCATGCCCATCACGGACCAGCAGCTCGACCACCCCGAACGGGGTCGCAGGCAGCAACAGGCCGGCGCCTCGGGCCATCAGACCCACGTTCGTGGGGCCGAGGCAGTCGACGTCCTTGCCCGGCGCCACGGCCATCTGTACGGCCAGCTCGGAGATGTGGTCCGGGACCGGGAGCTGGACGATCATCCCGCTGATCCTCGGGTCGGCGTTGAGCCGCTCGATCTCGTCGAGCACCTTCTCTTGAGGTGTCTCCGCGGGGAGCTCCACCCGCTCGGAGTACATCCCGACCTCGGCGCAGGCCCGTTCCTTCGAGCCCACGTAGACGTGGGAGGCGGGATCGTCGCCCACGAGGACCGCCGCGAGCCCGGGGGTGATGCCTTTGGCCTGGAGGGCCTTGACCTTGTCGGCGACGTCGGCCCGGACCTGGGCCGCGATCGCCTTGCCATCGATGATCGTCGCAGTCATGGACGGCATCCTACCGACCACCCGGGAGCGGCCCCGGTCGTCTGGTCAGTGCCGGAAGTGACGCGTTCCGGTGAGCACGACGGCCATCCCGCGAGCCTCTGCCGCCTCCAGCACCTCGGCGTCGCCCTTCGAGCCCCCCGGATGGATCACCGCGGTGGCACCGGCGTCGGCGGCCACCTCCAGCGCATCCGGGAACGGGAAGAAGGCATCGGAGGCGACGACCGAGCCGGCCGCCCGGTCCCCCGCCTTGCGCGAGGCGATCCACGACGAGTCGACCCGGGACATCTGGCCCGCACCCACCCCGACGGTGGCGCCGTCCTTCACGAGCACGATCGTGTTCGACTTGACACGCCAGGCGATCGTCCAGGCGAGTTCGAGGTCGGCCCACTCCCGCTCGTCGGGCTCGCGCGAGGAGACGACCTCCCAGTCGGCGCGGGTCTCCCGGACCATGTCGAGGTCCTGGACGAGCGCCCCGCCGGGCATCGTGCGCACGTCCCAGCCGGGGGTCTGCACGAGCGGCGCCCGGACCACCCGGAGGTTCTGACGCTCGGCGAACGCGTCCAGCGCGCCTTCGGTGAAGGCCGGGGCGATCACCACCTCGGTGAAGACCTCGCGCATCGCGCCGGCCGCGGCCTCGTCGCACGTCCCATGGAACGCGACGATCCCGCCGAACGCGCTCACCGTGTCGCAGGCGAACGCCGCCGCGTACGACGCCGAGAGCGTGTCCATGGCCGCCACCCCGCACGGGTTGTTGTGCTTCACGATCACGCATGCCTGGTCCGGCAGTGCTGCGGCCAGATCGTAGGCCGCCCAGGCGTCGAGCCAGTTGTTGAAGGACATCTCCTTGCCCTGGAGCACGACGGCGCCACCGAGCACCCCCGGGCCGGCGACCTCACGGAACAGGGCGCCCCGCTGGTGCGGGTTCTCGCCGTAGCGCAGGTCCTGGACCTTCTCGAAGGCGAACCCGACGAACGCGGGCAAACCCTCCGCGTCCTGCGAGGCGAACCAGCTCGCGACCGCCGCATCGTAAGCGGCCGTGTGCGCGAAGGCCTCGGCGGCGAGGGCCAGGCGGGTCTCGCGGGTGATGCCGCCCTTGGCCCGGAGCTCATCGAGCACGTCGTGGTAACGGGACGGGTTCACCACGACGGCCACCGACTCGAAGTTCTTCGCGGCGGCGCGGACCATCGCCGGACCACCGATGTCGATCTTCTCGATGACGTCGTCGAACCCCGCGCCGCTCGCGACGGTCTCGCGGAACGGGTAGAGGTTGACCACCACCAGGTCGAAGGGATCGATCCCGTGCGCGGCGAGCTGCTCGACGTGCTCGGGCTTGCGACGATCGGCCAAGAGCCCGGCGTGGATCGCCGGGTGGAGCGTCTTCACGCGCCCGTCGAGCATCTCGGGGAACCCGGTGACCTGCGCCACCTCGGTGACCTCGACCCCCGCCTCGCGGAGCGTCGCGGCGGTGCCGCCGCTCGAGACCAGCTCGACCCCGAGCTGGCGCAGTCCCGACGCCAGGTCGACGACGCCACCCTTGTCGTAGACGGCCAGCAACGCCCTGCGGACCTCTGCCTGCTCGCTCATCACGCCTCCCCTTCCGCCTCCGGTTCGATCCGCACGTGGCGACCCTCCACCACGAGCCGGCCCTCCAGCAACGCCCGAACGGCACGGGGCAGCAGTCGGTGTTCGACGTCGTGGATCCGGGGCTCGAGCGAATCCCAGTCGTCGTCCTCGCGGATCTCCACCGCCTCCTGCAGCACGATCGGCCCGGTATCGGTCCCCTCGTCGACGAGATGGACGGTGACCCCCGTGACCTTCACCCGGTACGCGAGCGCGTCGCGGACCCCGTGCATCCCAGGGAACGACGGCAGCAGCGCGGGATGCACGTTCACCACGCGACCGGGGAAGGACTCGAGCACCGCGGCGCCGAGCAGTCGCATCCAGCCCGCCGACACGATGGTGTCGATCTCGTGGGCCTGGAGCGCGTCCAGGAGGGCGCCCTCCCAGGCAACGCGATCCCGATGGTCCTTCGGGTCGACGACGACGGCCGGCACGGCTCGTTCGGCGGCCCGCTCGAGCGCCCGAACGCCCGGCCGGTCGGACACGACGAGCGCGATCGCCGGCGCGACGCCCGGGTCGTCCAGCAGCGCTTGGAGGTTCGTCCCCCCACCGGAGACCAGCACCGCGACCCGAGCGCCCATCGAGGACGCCATGCTATCGAACGACATGCTCGCGGATGGTCTGGCTGGCGCGCGACGGACGGTCCCCCGTGGGAGCGGTCCCGGGTAGAGTGACGCAGGCCTGAGGATGCGGGCCCCGAGGTGGAGGACGACCGTGAAGAAGTGCCCCTACTGCGCGGAAGAGATCCAGGACGAGGCGATCAAGTGCCGCTACTGCTTCAGCGACCTGACGGTTCCGCGCGAGGAGGCGCTGGGCCAGAGGCCGGGGCCAGCATCGTCGGCACCGTCGACCACCCCGGCCGCCACCCCGTCGCAGACCGGATCGTCGGAGGCTCCGTCACCGGGCACGGCGGCGACGCCGTGGAGTGACACGCAGGAGCCCTCGTCCGCCGAGACGCGGAGCGGGCCCGAGCCGGTGGAGTCGCCGGCCGATGCGGCGGTCCGCTACTCGCACTCCGGGTATCGCTACGTCCTGGGTTACGACGCCGATCACTTCGGGATCTGGGACCGACACTCACCGACCAGGCCGACGGAGTCCTTCCCACGGACCGACGAAGGGTGGCGCAGCGCATGGCTCCGGTTCGTGGCGCTGGAGCCGAAGCACGTCGAGGTGCCGCAAGGCGGCACGCCCGCGCCCGCGCCAGAGCCGGGGAAGGCCGACACGGCGGACGCCGGCGCGAGCGCCGACACCGCCACCGACGAGGGCGACCGTGTCATCCAGTACACGCACACCGGCACCCGCTACCTGCTGGGCTACGGAGCGAACTTCTTCGGGATCTGGGACCGGCAGGACCCCTCGGCGCCGGTCGAACGGTTCCCGCGCACCGACGACGGGTGGGCGCAGGCCTGGCGACGCTACACGCAGATCGAGGACCACTTCACCGAGGTCTCCTAGGGGCCGCCAGCGACCCGGCGGTGCACCCGAGGACCCCCCAGACCACACCGAGCGCCAACGTGCTACCCAGGTCTGGACCCAGGCGCGTCGGACCGCCGAACAGCGCCGTCAGGACGGGGACCACCAGCGTGGCCGCCCACGCGGCGAGGGTCGCCCCGAGCGCGTAGAAGAGCCCGGCGAGGGCGCCGACCAGGGCGCGTTCGCGAGGTGATCGGGCGCCCTCGCCGGCGCGACGCCCGCCGGCGATCGTCGCGGCGAGGGGAACCAGCAGGAAGGCCCAGAACCACGCGGGCAGGTCGAGGCGCCCGCCCTCCAGGCCGATCAGGCCGAACAGCAGCGACCCCTCACCGACCACGTCGATCCCGGTGAGCCCGACCGTCGCTCCCCGCCTTCCGGCCGTGAACTCCACCGGGGACCCCATCGAGGCCGACAGGATCATCGCCGACTGGTTCGGCAGCAGCAGGGCGTGGTGCACGACCGCGACCGCTCCCCCCGCCCCGGCGCCTCCCATCGCCCGGCCGTAGGCGCGGGTCACCCCCGTCTGGACCACCGCCACCACCAGGAATCCCAGGAACGCGAGGGCCAGACCCCACCAGAGCGCGGCGAACCCTCCGCGGGCAGCGGCGACCGCTCGCGCGCCCCACGCGGAGCCCTCGACACGTTCGCGCGCGGCCGCCAGGCCGCCGATCGCACCCACCGCGGCGCCGACCGCGAGGGGCATCACGAACGCAGCCCACAGCACCGGGCCGGACGGACGCGATCCCCGCCGCGGGGAAGGACAGACGCACCGGGACCGCGACCAGGAGCGAGGGCACCGCGAACCCCACCCCGACCACGGCGCCGGCGAGGCCCGCGGCGACGGGCCGTCGCTCGAGCCCGTGGCCCTGGTCCCGTCCCGCGCGGAACGCCAGCACGATGACCGCGACCGTGAGCGCGCCGAGGGCGACGGCCATCGTCTCGGTCTGGACCGGAACAGGACCGCCGAGGTCCCGTTCGGTCACCTCGAAGGGCACGCGGACGCTCGCGAGCGCGTAGGCGAACCCGATCTTCAACCACGACACCGGCCGATACGCGCCGGAGATCAGGTACGCGGTCCAGGAGAGCGCCTGCGCGGCGATGGCCACCGGCAGGAACACCTGCACGACGCCACGGCGCAGGCCGCTCAGCAGCAGTGCGCTCGGCCGGGTATCGGGGGGATCTCCGCTCGGGTCGGACCCCCCGCGCTCATCAACCCAGCCGCTCGGCCACGATCCGCGCGACCTGCGACGGCGTCCGGCCCACCTGGACCCCGACCGCCTCGAGCGCGTCGGCCTTCGCGGCCGCGGTCCCGCTCGAGCCGGTCACGATCGCGCCCGGCGTGGCCCATGCGCTTGCCGGGCGGGGCCTCGAACCCGGCGATGTACGCCGACCACCGGCTTCGTCACGTGCTCGGCGACGTAGGCGGCCGCGCGCTCCTCGTCGTCGCCCCCGATCTCGCCGGTCATGATGATCAGGTCGGTCTCGGGGTCGGCCTCGAACATCGTGAGCGACTCGATGAACCCGATCCCGTGCACGGGGTCGCCGCCCATCCCGATGCAGGTCGACTGGCCGATCCCGTTCGACGTGAGCTCGTGGACGATCTGATATACGAGCGTCCCCGAACGACTGACGAACCCCACCCGGCCGGGCGAGCAGACCTCGCCGGGGATGATCCCGACGTTCGCCTTCCCGGGGCTGATCACGCCCGGGCAGTTCGGCCCGACCAGCGTGGTGGACGTCCCCTTCACGTAGGAGTGAACCTCGGCCATGTCGCGCACCGGGATCCCCTCGGTGATGCACACGACCAGGTCCAGCTGGGCGTCGGCGGCCTCGAGGATCGCCTCCGCCGCGAACCTCGGCGGCACGAAGATCATCGAGGTGTTCGCGCCGGTCTCGCGCGCGGCGTCGGCGACGGTGTCGAACACCGGGATGCCGTCGACGTCCTGCCCGGCCTTGCCGGGGGTCACGCCCGCGACGACGTTCGTGCCGTAGTCGCGGTCGCGCAGCGTGTGGAACGTGCCCTCGCTGCCCGTGATGCCCTGCACCACGAGCTTCGTGTCGGTCCCGACCAGGACGCTCATGCCGCCTCACCGCCCTTCGCCAGGCGGCGGCTTCCGCGGCGGCCTCGTCCATCGTCGGGACGCTGCACGATCCGCGGGTGGTCGCGGCCTCGGCGATGATCCGCCGCCCCTCGTCGGCGTTCGTCCCGTCGAGCCGGAGCACGACGGCACGGTCGGCCTCGACCCGCCCGAGCGCCTCGAGCACCCCGTTCGCCACGACGTCGCAGCGCGTGATCCCGCCGAAGATGTTGATGAACACCGCCTTCACGGCCGGGTCCGACAGGATCACCTCGAGCGAGGTCGCCATCGTGTCGGCGCTCGCCCCTCCCCCGACGTCCAGGAAGTTCGCGGCCTTCGCGCCCGCCTGCGCCACGACGTCGAGCGTCGACATCACGAGGCCGGCGCCGTTGCCGATGATCCCGACCTCGCCCTCGAGCTTCACGTACTGCAGGCCCGCGTCCTTCGCGCGCTTCTCGACCGGGTCGATCGGGAACTGCCTTGTCAGCTCGGCCAGGTCGGGCTGGCGGCAGAGCGCGTTGTCGTCGATCGTCACCTTCGCGTCGAGCGCCACCACCCGGCCGTCCTCGAGCAGCACGAGCGGGTTCACCTCGACGAGCGTCGCGTCGCACTCCCAGAGCATCTCGAAGAGCTTGGCCGAGCACCTGGGCGGCGCCCTCGCGGGCATCCGGCGGGAGCACGCCGACCAGTTCGCGGACGTGGTACGTGCGCAGGCCCAGCATCGGGTCGACGTGGACCCGGCGGATCGCCTCGGGCTGCTCGTGCGCGAGCGTCTCGATATCGACGCCGCCCTCGCTCGTCATCATCGCGAGGTACTCGCCCTTGGACCGGTCGAGCAGGAACGACGTATAGAACTCCCTCGTGATCGGGAGCAGCTCCTCGACCAGGACCCGGTCGACCTCGTGGCCCTGGAAGCCGTCGCGCATCAGCCGCGCCGCCTCCTCGGAGGCGCGTTGTGCCGAATCGACCAGGACGACGCCGCCGCCCTTGCCGCGGCCCCCCACCTGCACCTGCACCTTCACCACGGACTTCCCGCCGAACGCCTGCGTGGCCTCGGCGGCGTCGCCGGGCGTCCGGCAGACCCGCCCGAGCGGCGTGGGGATGCCGTAGGCGCGGAACAGGTCCTTGCCCATGTGTTCGTAGAGATCCATCCGGGCTCCTGATCAGTCGGTGTCGCCGAGGCGCTCGCGCAGCCACGAGACGATCTCGGTGGAGGTCGCGCCAGGCGTGAAGATCTGCTCGACGCCTTCGGCCTGAAGTGCCGGGATGTCGTCGGCCGGGATGACGCCCCCACCGAACACCACGATGTCGCCGGCGCCCGCCTCGCGGAGCAGGCGCACGACCTTGGGGAACAGCGTCATGTGCGCGCCCGAGTGCAGGGACAACCCGACCGCGTCGGCATCCTCCTGGATCGCGGTCTCGACGATCTGCTCGGGCGTCTGGTGCAACCCCGTGTAGACGACCTCGAAGCCGGCGTCGCGGAGCGTGCGGGCGACGATCTTCGCCCCGCGGTCGTGCCCGTCGAGGCCTGGCTTCGCCACGATGATGCGGTGTTTGGCAGGCATGCGCGCCCGAGTCTAGCGAAGGGGCCCGCGCGCCCGTCTTGCGAGGTTGCGGCGCAAGGGCGCAGGATGCCCTGGTGGACAGCCCGAAGACCCGGTACGCACGGAGCGCCGACGGCACCTACATCGCCTACCAGGTGTTCGGACGCGGCCCGCGACCGTCCTGGTGACGTGGCCGTGGATCTCGCACCTCGAGCTGTATCTGGGAAGACCCGGATGTCGGGTCCTTGGCTCCGCTCGCTCGCGAGGTTCGCCCGCGTGTCATCATGCTGGACCAGCGGGGCATGGGGCTCTCCGACCGCATGACCCAGACGATCGACCTCGAGACGAAGGTCGACGACGTGCGGGCCGTGCTCGACGCGGCCGGCAGCGAGCGGACCATCCTGTACGGGCAGGGGGTCGATGGTGGGGCGATCTGCTCGATGTTCGCCGCCACCTACCCGGAACGGACCCTCGGCTTGCTCCTGTGGTCAGGGATGCCTTGCGGCGGCCACGAGCCCGACTACCCCTGGAGCATCACGCGCGAGTTCGGTGACAACTCCGTGCGCCTCATCGCGGAACTGGGGAGACGAGGACGCGGTCGCCGCGCTGCTCAGCGACGCCGGCGTCACGTCGATCCTCGACGATCCCGCGGCGTGTCGCCGCTGGGCGCGACTCATGCGGAACGCGGCGAGCCGAGGCGACGCCCTGGTCCACGAACGCGTGTTCCAAGGAACCGACTTCCGTCCGATCCTTCCGCTCGATCCACGTGCCGACCGTCATCCTCGCATCGGCAAGACGAGTGGATGCAGTCGGTCGAGTGGATGATCGCGCAGATCCGCGGGCGCCCGACTCGTGATGCTCCCTGAGGATCGACGACTTCCCTCCCTTCCTGGGCGACACCGCCAACAACCTCCGAGCGGTCGAGGAGTTCCTCGCGACGATCCATCAGGAGCAGTCCGAGCTCGATCGGGTGCTCGCCACCGTCCTGTTCACCGACATCGTCGGACTCCACCGCGACGGCCGCCGTGATGGGCGACGCGAAGTGGCGGGCCCTCGTTGACGAGCACGACCGGATCGCGAAGGGCCTGATCGGCCGGTATAGGGGTGAGTACCGCAAGTCGACCGGTGACGGGCTGATCGCGACCTTCGACGGTCCCGCGAGGGCGGTGCAGATGCGCTCAGGCGTTCTTGGAGGCGGTCGAGCCTCTCGGGATCGAGGTGCGCACCGGCGCGCACACCGGGGAGGTCACGTTCGGCGAGAACGACCTCGCGGGGATCGGCGTCCACGTGGCCGCCCGGGTGGCCGCGATGGCGGGCACCTCCGAGGTCTGGGCCTCCTCGACCGTGAAGGACCTGACGGCCGGCTCCGGTCTCACGTTCGAGGACGCCGGCGAGCACGAGCTGAAGGGCGTCCCCGACCGCTGGCACCTCTACCGGGTGGTGTCGGACTAGATGCCGCTCCCGGACATCCGCTACGTGCGCACGCCCACCGGGGTGCACATCGCCTACCAGGTGGTCGGCGATGGCCCCATCGACCTGGTCTTCGTCCCCGGCTACGCCTCGAACCTGCAGTGGCAGTGGGAGCTCCCGAGCTACGCGCGGTTCCTCGAGCAGCTCGGTTCGTTCGCTCGCCTGATCGTGGTCGACCGCCGCGGCGCCGGGCTCTCCGACCGCTTCTCCCCCGAGGACCTGCCGCCGCTCGAGGACCTGGCCGATGACCTCGAGGCGGTGCTCGACGCCGTCGGTTCCGAGCGGGCGGCTCTGTTCGGGGCCGAGGACGGCGGCCTCGTGTGCTCGATGCTCGCGGCCCGCCGCCCGGACCGGGTGACGGCACTCATCCTCCTCGCGATGACCCCCGACCGCGGTGATTCGTGGGGTCCGATCCGTGGAGGAGCGAGCTGGCTTCTATGGGGACCTGCTGGAACGGGTTGGACGCGACTGGGGCACGCTCGAGTACGCGCGGTGGGACCTCACACTCTCGAATCCCTCGCGCGTGGACGACGAGGCGCTGGTCGAGTGGCTCACGGTGGCCCAGCGACTCGGGGCGAGCCCGAGCGCGGCGGTGGCGTTCCTCACCCTGTACAACGAAACCGACGTCAGCGATCTCCTCACGGCGGTCCGGGTCCCCACGTTGGTGCTGCACCGCAAGGATGATCGGCTGACGCCGATCGAGAGCTCGCGAACGACGGCGTCGCTCGTGCCACGCGCGAAGCTGGTCGAGCTGCCGGGTGACGACCACTCTGGGTGGTCAACGGCGACGACATCGTCGAGGAGATCGAGGAGTTCCTGACCGGCGAGCGGCACACCACGACCGCCGGATCGCGTCCTGGCCGCCGTCCTGTTCACCGACATCGTCGGGTCGACCGACCGGGCGAGCGCGATCGGCGACCGCGCGTGGCGAGACCTGGTTGCCTCCCACGACGCCCTCGTCCGACGGGAGCTCGGCCGCTTCGGCGGCCTCGAGCGCGACACCGCGGGCGACGGCTTCTTCGCCACGTTCGACGGGCCGGCGCGCGCCGTCCGTTGCGCACTCGCGATCTGCGAGGGCGTCCGTTCGTTCGGCATCGAGGTCCGTGCTGGCGTCCACACCGGGGAGGTGGAGCTCGCGGGCGCGGAGGTCCGCGGGCATCGCGGTCCACATCGGTGCCCGGGTCGGCGCGCTGGCCGGATCGTCCGAGGTGCTGGTCTCGCAGACCGTGAAGGACCTGACCGCCGGCTCCGGCCTCGCGTTCGGGGACGCCGGCGAGCACGAGCTGAAGGGCGTCCCCGACCGCTGGCGCCTCTACCGGGTGGTGGGCTGACGTGGAGATCCCCGAGACCCGGTACGCCCTTTCCGACGACGGAGTCCACATCGCCTACAACGTCTCCGGAGACGGGCCCGTCGACATCCTGTGGATCCACAGCTTCAACGGCGGACTCGAGCTTCAGTGGGAGCACCCACTCATACCGGCGCTCACCGCGAAGCTGAACACGTTCGCCCGAGTGATCCGCCACGACATGCGCGGTACGGGCCTGTCCGACCGATACGCGGGGCTTCCCGATCTGGAGACCGAGGCCCGGGACATCATCGCGGTGCTCGACGCCGCGGGCTCGCGCTCGACCGTCATCGTCTGCGCGGCCAACGTCGTGGGTCCCCTCGTCGCCGCGACGTATCCACGGCGCGTCCGGGCCCTCTGTCTGTTCGATCCTGATGCGCGCGGGACCGTGGCGGACGACTATCCGTGGGGGGCCACGCCAGAGGAGGCTCAGGCCGACATCGACGCCGCGCGGCGCGGTTGGGGACGGACGCGTACGCGGCCGCATTCATGGAGGAGGTTGCCCCTTCGCTGGCGAGCGACCGATCGCTGATCCGGTGGTACGCACGTCTGCAGCGACACTGGGTCGCCCCGGGGGACGCGGCGGAGCTGCTGCGCCGCTCCTACGAGACCGACATCCGTGACGTGCTCCCGACGATCTCCGTGCCGACGCTCTGCATCACGCGCGATTTCGAAGGCGGAACGGAGGAGGCGGCATACGTCGCCGGTGCCATCCCCGGTGCCGACCCTCGTGACCCTCCCCGGCTCCGAGCGCTACTCCGCCGCGGGCGACACCGACTCCCTGATCGCCGCGATCCGGGACTTCATCGGCGTGACCCCACGGTCGGAAGGGTCTGATAGTGCGCTCAGGGCGGTGCTGTTCACCGACATCGTGGGGTCGACCGAGACCGCGTTCCGACTCGGGCTGGAGGAGTGGAAGGCGCTCCTCGAACGTCACCACGCGATCGTGCGCGCAGAGCTCGTCGCGTTCGGGGGGGAGGAGGTCGACACGGCAGGGGACGGCTTCTACGCCACCTTCGCGGGTCCCGCGACCGCCGTGCGATGTGCCCGGGCGATCTCGACGAAGGTCCGGGATCTCGGGATCGAGATCCGGGCCGGCGTCCATGTCGGCGAGTGCGAGGTGATCGATGGCCGCCTCGGTGGCCCCACCGCGGCCATCGGTGCCCGGGTCGGAGCTCTCGCGGGCGCCTCCGAGGTCCTCGTCTCGCAGACCGTGAAGGACCTCGTCGCCGGCTCCGGCCTGGCCTTCGAGGACGCCGGCGAGCACGAGCTGAAGGGCGTCCCGGACCGCTGGCGCCTCTACCGGGTGGTGACCTGACGTGACCACGGTGCCCGAGACCCGCTACGCGCGCGCCGTCGACGGGGTGCACATCGCCTACCAGGTGATCGGCGACGGCCCGGTGGACCTGGTCTGGGTCATGGGATGGGCCAGCAACATCGAGGTGATGTGGGAGGAGCCGAACCTCGCTCGGTTCCTCTCGAGCCTCGCGACGTTCTCGCGCCTGATCCTGTTCGACAAGCGTGGCGTCGGCCTTTCCGACCGGGTCCCCGACGCGCAGCTGCCCACGATGGAGACGCGGATGGACGACGTCCGGGCCGTGATGGAGGCGGCGGGTTCGGAGCGCGCGGTGGTGTTCGGCGTCTCGGAGGGAGGCCCGATGGCGATGCTGTTCGCCGCCACCTACCCGGAGCGCACGATCGCGCTGATCCTGTTCGGGACCGACCCCGACTACACCTCTATGCAGACCGACGACCCGTTCGTGGCCGCGGACGACGAGTACCTCGACTACATCGATCGGCACTGGGGGACGGTCGAGCACGCGCGCAAGGAGATCGCCTGGTGGGGCGCGCCGAGCAGGGCCGACGACGAACGACTCGCGTCGTGGCTCGCCTCCTATCTGCGCCGAGCGGCGAGCCCCGGCGCGGCGATCGCGCTGTCGAGGATGAACCGCCAGATCGACGTGAGCCACGCGTTGCCCGCGATCCACGTGCCCACGCTCGTCCTGGCGAAGAGCGGCGACGTCGGGTTCCCGATCGAGGGGATGCGCGAGACGACGGCGAGGATCGCGGGTGCTCGCCTGGTGGAGCTCCCCGGTGACGAACACTTCTTCTGGGTCGCCGACCACGAGCCGATGATCGACGAGATCGAGCGGTTCGTAGGCGAGTTCCGTGACCAAGAGGCGGATCTGGAGCGGTTCCTCGCCACGGTGATGTTCACCGACATCGTCGGTTCGACCGAGAGGGCGGCGGCGCTGGGCGACCGGGGGTGGAGGATCTCGTCGAGGCCCATCACGCCCGCGTCCGAGGTCAGCTGGCACGGTTCCAGGGCGTCGAGATCGACACCGCCGGCGATGGCTTCTTCGCGACCTTCGACGGCCCCGGGCGGGCGGTCCGCTGCGCGCAGGCGATCGTCGCCACCGTCCGGGAGCTCGGGATCGAGGTCCGCGCCGGGTTGCATACCGGCGAGGTCCAGCGGATGGGTGACAACGTCGGCGGGATCGCCGTCAACATCGGCGCCCGGGTCGGGGCGAAGGCCGGCGCCTCCGAGGTGCTCGTGTCGCAGACGGTCAAGGACCTCGTCGCGGGCTCTGACCTGAGGTTCGAGGATGCCGGCGAGTACGAGCTGAAGGGCGTCCCCGACACCTGGCGCCTCTACCGCGCGGTGCCCTGACGTCGCGGGTTGTCGTCCGCCCCTCGGCGGGGCACGATGCCGCGATGGGGATGCGGGAGGAACGCCGGGTCGTCACGGCGCTGTTCGCGGACCTCGTCGGCTCGACCCCGATCGGGGAACGCCTGGACGCCGAGGAGTACAAGCTCGTGATCGGCGAGGCGATCGCCAGGATGGTCGCCGCGGTCGAGAACTACGGGGGCACGGTCAAGGACCTCGCGGGCGACGGCGTGCTCGCGCTGTTCGGCGCACCGATCGCGCACGAGGACGACACGGAGCGAGCCGTCCTCGCCGGCCTGCGGATCGTGGATGACATCGCGGCGTTCTCGAGCGAGGTGGCGCTCGCGTGGGGTGTGGAGGGACTCGCGGTGCGGGTCGGGATCGAGAGTGGCCAGGCGATCACGGGCGCGATCGGGGGTGGCTCGCGGGTGGAGTACTCGGCGATCGGCGATCCCGTGAACGTCGCCGCGCGGCTCCAGACCCATGCCGACCCCGGCACCGTGCTCGTGGGCACCGCGGCACGCGAGCAGGTCCTCACCGCCTTCACGTGGGGGCCCGACATCGAGCTCACCCTGAAGGGCAAGACCGAGCCGACGTCCGCCGCGACCGTCCGCGGGGTGACGGGCGTGTCGCCTCGCGCGGGGGCCGGCGGCGCCGTGCGAACGGTCGGCCGCGACGAGGAGCTCCGGCGGATGCGCGAGGCGGTCGACGCGACCCTCGCCGGCTCGGGGCGGATCGTGATCCTCACCGGGGAACCCGGGATCGGCAAGACACGCCTGACGGGCGAGCTGCGACGCATCTTCACGGCCTCCCCTTCCCACGGCCGGCCCCTGTGGCTGGAGGGCCGGTGCGTGAGCTACGGGGAGTCGCTCCCGTACTCGCCCTTCCAGGACCTGCTGCGGTCGTGGCTCGGGATCCACGGGGACGAGCCGCAGCTGCGGGTCCGCGTGACCCTGCGCAAGCAGCTGGACCGCCTGTTCCCCGACCGGGTCCGAGAGCTCTTCCCGTACCTGTCCGCGCTGCTCGAGATCGACCTCGAACCGGAGGTGGCCGGGAGGCTGGCCGAGCTCTCGCCCGAGGCGCTTCGGTTCCGCACCTTCGAGGTCGTGCGCTCCCTGATCGCGCGGCTGGCGCACGACGGCCCCGTCGCCGTCGCGATCGAGGACGTGCACTGGGCCGACCCGACGTCGCTCGACCTGCTGTCCCAGCTCGCGAACGACACCGAGGACGAGGCGCTGCTGCTCGTCTGCACGAGCCGGATCGAGCGCGACCACCCCTCGTGGCGCGTCCGCGAGGAGATGGCGAACGCCCTGCCCCATCGCCTCACGGACGTCGGGCTGCGCGCGCTCTCCGATGCAGCCGAGCGTGAGCTCCTGGACACGCTGTGCGGCACCCCCTCCCGCCACGGCTGAGCGACCAGATCCTCGGCTCGACCGAGGGCAACCCGTTCTTCCTCGAGGAGCTGGTCCGCTCGATGATCGACGCCGGCGCCTTCCTGCGCGACGAGACGGGCTGGCGGATCGACGAGAGCGCGATCCCGGAGATCCCGCTCACGGTCGAGAAGGTGATCCTGGCGAGGATCGACAACCTGCCAGCGGCGAGCCGCAACGTCTTGACGGCGGCGGCCGTGCTCGGTCGTTCGTTCGGACAGTCCCTGCTGGACGCGGTGAGCGACGAGCCCGACGTCCGGACCGCGCTCGTCGACCTGATGCGGCTGGACCTGCTGCGCGAGGGACGGCGCTGGCCGGAGACGGAGTACCGCTTCAAGCACGCGCTGATCCAGGAGACCGCCTACCGGACCCTCGTGCACGACGACCGCGCCAGGCTCCACCGCCGGGCAGCCGAGTGGCTCGAGCACCGCGCGGCCGGTCGCGAGCACGAGGCCGCAGGGCTGCTCGCGCACCACTGGCTCGGCGCCGACGACGAGGACAAGGCGATCCACTACCTCACGCTCGCCGGGGATCAGGCCCGGCTCGCGTACGCGCTCGACGAGGCGGTCGCCCACTACCGGGAACTGCTCGTGCTCCTCGAGCGACGCGATCGGTACCAGGAGATGGCGCTCGTCTTGTTCAAGCTGGCGCTCGCGCTCCACATGTCGCTGCGGTTCGGTGAGGCGAACGCCGCCTATCAGCGCGCCTTCGACCTGTGGACCCCCGCGGAACCGCCGGAGGATCCAGCGACGGCGGTGCTTCGGGTCGCGACGAGCTTCCTGCCGAACGACCCCGACCCCAGATCCGCGATCGCGTGGCCCAACATCCAGCTGTGCATGCAGCTGTTCGACCGCCTCGTGGAGCAGTGGCCCGAGCGCACGATCGTGCCCTCGCTCGCGGAGCGTTGGGAGATCGACGACGACGGCCTCAGGTACGTGTTCCACCTGCGCCCCGGCCTCACCTGGTCCGACGGCACCCCCCTCACCACGCACGACGTGGAGTTCGGGATCCGCCGGGTCCTCGACCCCGAGGCGCCGGGGTCGTCGGTCGCGATCTACTTCGTGCTGGAGCGAGGCCTCGAGTACTACCTGGGACAGGAGACGGACCCCGCGACGATCGGGGTGCGGGCGCTCGACGACCGCACGATCGAGTTCCGGCTGGTCGCGCCCGCCCCGTACTTCCTGAGCGTGATGAATCGACCCGACGGTGGGCCGCAGCCCCGACACGCGATCGAAGCCCACGGCGACGCCTGGATCGGCGGCGATCAGATCGTGTCCGGCGCGTTCCGGATCGCCGAGCGCGCGCCCGACACGCTGACGCTGGAGCGACGGCCCACGGCCGGTGCGGTCCGCCGAGGCAACGTCGCGCGGGTCGAGTACGTCGGCATGCCGGTGGCCGACGCGCCCGGACCCTACGGCTCTGACGAGCTCGACCTGGTGGCAGTCCGGTACACGCCGCGACTCGCGGATCTCGTGCCGAAGACGCTCCCGGACCAGCACCTGGGTCCGCCGGCATGGTCCGGCTACCTCGCCTTCCGCCACGCCGACCCCGTCGTCGGAGACGTCCGGGTCCGTCGAGCGCTCGCGCACGCGATCGACCGCGAGGCCCTCGCGGCCGCCCTGCCCCCGAACCTCGTGCAAGGCAGTGGTGGGATCGTGCCGCCGGCCCTTCAGGGGCACACGCCGGACATCTCGCTGCGGTTCGACCCCGATCTCGCGCGGAGCCTGCTGCCCGATCCGGCGGCCGCGATCGCCGTGGCGTGCCTCGACGATGACCTCCCGGTGCTCGATCCGGTCGTCACCTCCTGGCGGGACGTGCTCGGGATCGACGTCGAGGTCCGGACCTGGACGAGCGCCCAGATCGCCACGATGCCACCACCGGTCGAACACGCTCCCGTGTACTTCACCGGATGGCTCCCCGGCTACGCAGACCCCGAGTACTTCTTGCGCCTGCTGTTCCACTCCAAGAGCCGCACGAACGAAGGCGGGTTCGACTGCGTGGACTTCGACGATCTGATCGAGCGTGCGCGCCAGGAACGCAGCGACCGCGGTCGGTTGGAGCTGTTCCACCAGGCGGACCGGATGGCGGTGACCGAGCAGGTCGCCGTGATCCCCCTCGTGTACGGGCGGAGCCTCGCCGTGGTCAAGCCGTGGGTCGACGGCTGGTGGGAGTTCGGCAAGACCAGCGCCAACTTCGCCGATCTCACCGTGGGGCTCGAGTCGCCGCGATACGGACGCACGACCCCGTAGTCTCCGACGCACGTCAGCTTGCAGAACCGCCTCCGGGAGGTCCACGATGCGTTGCGATGGTTCCCCCTTCGCAGGTGGCGGGCTGACATGGACGTCCCACGCACCGGCTACGCGTGGAACGGTGACGTCGCGCTCGCGTACCAGGTGCTCGGTGACGGCCCCACGGATCTGGTCTACCTCCAGGGGTGGTCCTCGCATATGGATCTCGGGTGGGACAGCCCGTACCTCGCCTCGTTCCTGCGTGGGCTCGCGACGAGCACCCGGCTGATCCTCAGCGACCGCCGGGGGTGGGGCTGCTCGGACCGGTTCTCCCCGACCGACGTGCCGCCCTTCGAGGACATGACCGACGACCTGCTCGCGGTCCTCGACGCTGCCGGCTCCGGTCGGCCGGTGATCTTCGCGTCGATCGACTGTGCCCCGCTCGCGATCCTGTTCGCTGCCACCTACCCGGAGCGGGTCGAGGGCCTGATCCTCTGCGACCCGACCGTGACGTTCGGCGCGACCGAGGACACGCCGTGGATGTGGACGCGGCCCGAGTTCGAAACGTGGGCTCGAGACCTGCGCGGCGACTACCCCCTCCCCCGATGGTGGGCGGGTCCGCTCGACCATTCCGAGCGAGCATGGTTCGAGCGGTACGTGCGCGCGTCGATCGCCCCTGGAGCGCTGATCGCCGAGCTGCGCCGGTTCATGGAGACCGACATCCGGTCGGTGCTCCCCACGGTGTCCGCTCCCACGCTGGTGCTGGTCGAGACCGAGGAGAACGAGAGCAGCCGGGGCGGGCGCTTCGCGGCCGAGCGGATCCCGGGGGCCCGCCTCGAAGCGATCCCCGACGTCGCTCCCCTCAACTGGCTCCACTGGTACGGGCGGGCCGACGGCATCCTCCGAAGCGTCGCCCGCTTCCTGTCGGAGCTCCTGGAGGAGGAAGCACGGTTCGATCGCGTCCTTGCCACCGTGCTGTTCACCGACATCGTCGGGTCCACCCAGAAGGCAGCGGAGCTCGGGGATCACGGCTGGGGCGAGCTCGTCGAGCGCCACCACGCGATCGTGCGGGCGATGCTCACCCGCTACCGGGGGACCGAGGTCGACACGGCCGGCGACGGGTTCTTCGCGACGTTCGACGGGCCGGCCCGAGCCGTGCGCTGCGCGCAGGCCATCGTCGAGGTCGTCCGACCGCTCGGGATCGAGGTCCGCGCCGGCGTCCACACCGGTGAGGTCGAGACGATCGCCGGGAAGGCAGGCGGGCTCACCGTCACGATCGGCGCCCGGGTCGGGGCGGCTGCCGGCGCCTCCGAGGTCCTCGTGTCGCAGACGGTGAAGGACCTCACCGCGGGGTCTGGGCTCACGCTGGAGGACGCCGGCGAGCACGAGCTGAAGGGCGTCCCCGACCGCTGGCACCTCTACCGGGTCGTGGGCTGATGTCGAGCTATCCGGCGGGCTCGTTCCTCGCCCAGCTCGGGGAGGAGGATCGGCGGCGGCTGCTCGACGCCGGCAGGCCCTTGCGCATCCCCGCCGGCGCGTCGCTCCTGTTCGAGGGGGACCTCTCCGATCGCGTGGTCCTGGTCCTGCGAGGGACGGCGCGCATCTTCGCGACGGCCGCGAACGGCCGCCAGGTGCTGATCGCGATCACGGGACCCGGCGAGATCCTCGGGGAGATGTCGGCGCTCGACGGCCGCCCGCATTCCGCATCGGTCGTGGCCCTCGACGAGATCGACGCGGTCCTGTTGGCCGACGGCGACTTCCGGGCGATCCTCGCGGCGAACGCGTCCATCGCGATCGCCGTGGCGATCCGGCTCACCCGCGAGCTCCGCCGAGGGATGCACCAGCGGACCGAGCTGGTCGCCTACGACGTTCCCGCGCGGCTCGCGGCCGCCCTGGTCGAGCTTCACGACCGGCTCGCACCGGGCGATGGCCCGTTCGAGGCACCGATCTCGCAGCGAGAGATCGCGGAGTGGTGCGGCGCCTCTCGCGAGGCGGTGACGAAGGCGCTGGCGAGGTTCCGCTCCTGCGGGTGGGTGCGGACGGGGCGCAGGTCGATCACGGTCCTCGACGTCGAGGCGCTGCGCGCCAGGGCTTCCTGAGGTTCGCCGTCGACGGGTACGAGTACCCGTCCACCCGGGTCCGTCTCCCTCGTGCCGCACGCCGTCACTCCCTACCGTGGTGCTCGGAAAGAGGCGGACGGACCGCCTCACGGAGGGGAAGGAGACGGCGATGCAGGTCCAGGTTGCTCCGACCCACAGGGCTCCGGCGGCGTGGCTCCCTCTGCTGCTGGTGGCGATCGTGCTGATGGTGGCCTCGTTCGCCGGCGGCGTCGCGTACGAGCACGACGGCCCCGACCGGGCGCCCGCCGTCACGACGGTGCAACGCGATGCCCCCGAGGTGATTCCGGTGACCGCCGTGCGTCACCCGAGCGAGCGAGAGCTCGTCGCGATGAAGTCCTGACGGACCGCCGATCACGGCGCTCCCACAGGGCCGCCCCTTCGGGGGCGGCCCCGTCGGATCGAGACCGCACGATCGTAGGAGGGCGGGACGACCCGCCCTCCTTCGTACACTGGCCCCGATGCCCCGCAGGAAGGTCACGATCCGCCCCCCCGGCCTGAAGCCCACGACGAAGGTGGGTACGCTCGGTCCGTACCGTGGACGGCTCGGCCTCGCGTGGGTGATCGCTCCGATCGTCGCCGGGGTCGTGATCGTGATCGCTGGGTACTTCGCGCTCTTCCGCTGAGGAGGCCTACCGTGCTCGAGGCGTACTGCTGGCCGCAGTCGGTCGCGCCAGGCGAGCCCGTCGAGGTGCACGCCTCGACCGACGCGCCGTCGTTCGACGTCGAGGTCGCGCGCGACGGGGCCGAGCGCGAGGTCGTCTGGCGCGCGGAGGGCCTGACGGCTGGACACCACCCGTTCCCCGAGGACGCGTCATCCCAAGGCTGTGCCTGGCCCGTCGCCTTCGAGATACCCGTGGGTCCCGACTGGCGCTCGGGGTACTACGCGGTGACCTTGACCGCGGGCAGCGAACGGGCCGACGCGTTCTTGGTCGTCCGCCGCCCCCCTGATGCCGAGCCCGCCCCGTACCTCCTTGTCCTCACGACCACCACCTACAACGCCTACAACGACTTCGGCGGTCCGTCCCTGTACACCGGCGGGACCCGGGTCTCGTTCGAGCGCCCCATGGCCAAGGGGTTCCTCGTGAAGCCCGAACCGGTCGGACGGATGATGCAGACGGTCCCGGATAAGGAGGCGATGGGCTACCGCGAGTGGGCACGCCCCCTGGGGCTGTCGGACTGGAGCGGCTCCTCGGGCTGGTGGAACTGGGAGCGCTCGTTCGTCCGGTGGGCGGAGGCGAACGGCTACCGTCTGGACTTCGCGATCAGCCAGGACCTGGAGCAGCACCCCGAGGTGCTCGACGGGCACCGCAGCTTCGTGAGCGCCGGCCACGACGAGTACTGGTCGTGGACGATGCGCGACGCGCTCGACCGGTTCACCCAGGCCGGAGGCAACGCGGCGATCTTCAGCGGCAACACGTGCTTCTGGCAGGTCCGGTTCGAGGACGACCATCGCGCGATGACGTGCTTCAAGTACAAGGCGCACCAAGATCCCGTCCTCGGGACCGACGACGAGCGGTTCCTGACCGGCATCTGGGCCGACCGGCGCGTGGGCAGGCCCGAGCACGAGTCGATCGGGCTGTCCTTCACCCGCGGTGGCTACTCGCGCTACGGGCTCGGGGCACCGCGCGCGTCGGGCGGGTACACGGTGTGGAAGCCCGACCACTGGGCGTTCGAGGGGACGGAGCTGCACTACGGCGACCACTTCGGGCAGCGCGACGCGATCGTCGCCTACGAGGTGGACGGATGCGAGCTGCGGATGCGATGCGGGATCCCGATCCCCACCCACCGCGACGGCGCCCCCGAGACGCTCGAGATCCTCGCGTCGGCGCCCGCGCGTCTGTGGGCGCAGCACGAGCAGCCGACCCGCTACGCCGAGGAGCCCGGCGAGCTCGAGAACGTCGCCGAGGCGCTGTTCGGGGAGGCGAACCCCGAACGGCTGGAGGAGGTCGCGAACAACCACGCGGTCTGCGCGGTGTTCCACCGGCCCGAGAGCGGCGCCACGATCTTCAACGGCGGATGCACCGACTGGGCGTTCGGGCTCAAGCACGACGACCCAGACGTCGTTCGGATCACGCGCAACGTCCTCGACCGGCTGGGCGCCGTCGACTGATGCGCTGGGACGACTTCGAGGCCGCCTGCCCGCGGATCGCCGGGATCGCGCGCGAGCGGTTCAGGCAGGACGAGGTCGTGATGCTCGGCACGGTGCGCTCCGACGGCGCCCCCCGTCTGAGCCCCTGCGAGGTCGACGTCGCCGCCGGCCGGCTGCTGTTCGGGATGATGTGGCAGAGCCGCAAGGCGCAGGACCTGCTCCGGGACCCTCGCCTGGTCGTTCACAGCGTGCCGCAGACGCGGATGAACCCCGGCGGCGACGTCAAGCTCAGGGGCGTCGCGATCGAGGAGCGCGACCCGGACGTCCGCGCGACGTACCGCGAGGCGCTCCGCGCCAGGATCGACTGGGCCCCCGACGAGCCTGGGTTCCACCTGTTCTCGCTCGACGTCCGCGAGGCGATCTACCTGCGGTTCGGCGACGAGCCCGTGGCGTGGCGATGGGACGATGCCGGTGGGTTCCGCGAGCTGCGTCACCCCGACGCCGCGACCTGATCCGTCAGCCGATCTTCCTGAGCGGTGCGTACGCCAGGAGCAGCGTCTTCTCGCCGACCTCGCTGAACGCCACGCGGGCCTCGGCGTCCTCACCGTGACCGCTCACGGTGAGGACCACACCCTCGCCGAACCGGTCGTGCGTCACCGTGTCGCCTGGCGCGATCGCGGGCGCATCGCGCTTCTGCACGCCCGCTGGCTGCGGCGGGACCCACCCGGGAGTGACGACGACCTCTCGGTCCTGACCGGGGAGCCCGACGACCGAGTACCCGCCACCGCCCGAGCGGCTCGAACCCGACCCCGACCCGCCGCCGTACCGCGACGGCGTGCGCTGTCGGAGCTCCGACTCGCGCACGTCGACCAGGTGTTGCGGCAGCTCGCCGAGGAACCGCGACGGGGGGTTGAAGTTCGTCTGGCCGAACAGGGTTCGGCTCCACGCATGGGTCAGGTAGAGCCGCTGCTGGGCGCGGGTGATCCCGACGTACGCGAGACGGCGTTCCTCCTCGAGCTCGTGCTGGTCGGTCATCGACCGGAAGTGCGGGAAGATCCCGTCCTCCATCCCCACGATGAACACCACCGGGAACTCGAGGCCCTTCGCGATGTGCAGGGTCATCAGGGTCACCGTGGAGTCGTCCTCGTCGTACTCGTCCTGCTCCCCGACGAGCGAGACCTGCTCGAGGAACGCCTCGAGGTCGACGTCGGGGTCGCGCGCGGCGAGCTCCATCGCGACACCCGCCAGCTCCTGGAGGTTCTCGATCCGGCCCTGCGACTCGATCGACCGATCGTCCTCGAGCTCCGCGAGGTAGCCGGACTCCTGCGTGGCGAACTCGACCATCCGTGCCGGCCCGGCGCCGTCGTCGAGGTGTGCCTGCAGCGCCGTCATGATCTGGGTGAACCCGGCGACGGCGCCCTTCGCACGGTTCTGCAGCACCGAGATCTCGTCGACGCGCCGGCAGGCTTCGACGACGTCGATCCCCTCCTGCCGTGCGAACGACTCCACGGCGGCGACCGTGGCGTCGCCGATCCCACGCTTCGGCATGTTCACGACCCGCCGGAACGAGATCACGTCCTGCGGGTTCACGAGCAGCCGCAGGTACCCCACGACATCCTTGATCTCCTTGCGTTGGTAGAAGCGAACCCCGCCGAAGACCCTGTACGGCATACCGACCCGCATGAACACGTCCTCGACCACCCTGGCCTGCGCGTTCGTCCGGAAGAACACCGCGACGTCACGGAAGCGTGAGCCCTCCTCGTCGCGGAGGCGCTCGATCTCCGACGCGACGAACAGCGCCTCCTCGTGCTCGTCGTTCGCCCGGAAGCTCACGACCAGCTCGCCGGCGGCGGCGTCGGTCCACAGCGTCTTCGGCTTGCGCTGGGTGTTGCGCTCGATCAGCGCGTTCGCGACGTCGAGGATGTTCCCGGTCGAGCGGTAGTTCTGCTCCATCAGGAACACCTGCGCGTCGGGGAAGTCGCGCTCGAAGTCCAGGATGTTCTGGATCGTGGCGCCGCGCCACGAGTAGACCCCCTGGTCGGCGTCGCCGACCACGCACACGTTGCGCGACCGCGCCGCGAGCTGGTTGACCAACTCGTACTGCGCCCGCGAGGTGTCCTGGTATTCGTCCACCAGCAGGTAGGTGAACCGCTCCTGGTAGTGGCGGAGCACCTCGGGATGGTCACGGAACAGCCGGACCGTTTCGCTGATCAGATCGTCGAAGTCCAGCGCGCCGGCCTCGCGCTTGCGGATCTCGTAGGCCCCGTAGACCTTCGCGACGATCTCCTCGTAGAAGTTCGAGGCCAGCCCGGCCATGTCCTGGGGGCTCAGCACGCGGTCCTTCGCCTTGCCGATCGCGGCCGCGAGCTGCCGCGGGGGGAACCGCTTCGGGTCGATGTCGAGGTCCTTGCCGATCCCGGCGATCAGCCGCTCGGTGTCGCTGTCGTCGTAGATCGTGAAGCCCGATGGAACCCCGAGGTGCGTGTGCTCCCGACGGAGGATCCGCGCGCAGGTGGAGTGGAACGTGAGGATCCACATGCCCCTGGCGATCCCGGTGCCGACCAGCGACTCGACGCGCTCGGCCATCTCGCGAGCCGCCTTGTTCGTGAAGGTGATCGCGAGGATCTCGTACGGCGATACCCCCTTGCCACGGATCAGATGCGCGATCCGGTGCGTGAGTGCGCGGGTCTTGCCGCTCCCGGCACCGGCGACGATCAGGACGGGCCCCTCGGTGTGCAGGACGGCTTCGCGCTGGATGTCGTTGAGCCCCTCCAGCAGGGGCGAGACCGCATTCACCAGCTCAGTCTAGGGGGGCCCGCCCACACGGGCTCCGCGTCTGAAAGGGGGGTCTTCTCAGCTGCGGCTCATGAGCTATCAGCCGTCGTCGACGGCGCGTGCCTGCTCGTCGAGCCAGGGAGCGAGGGAGGCGAACCGCTCGTGGAGCAGGAACTGGTGCCCGCCGTGCGGGAGGATCTCCCGCCGGGCCTCCGGCAGGACCCTCGCCCATCCCTCGATCGCCTCGGGGCGGACGCTCCGATCGTCGGCCGCGTGAAGCAGCAGCGCCGGCATCGAGGGCGCGAGCCGGGCGGCGGCCACCGGGACCTCGATCTGCAGGTCGGGATCGGACCATAGGGACCAGAGCGTCCACGCACGGCTGTGCATCGTCTGGCGTCCGTAGTCGCGCACCACCGCCCCGGGATACTTCGAGAACGCTTGCGCCGGGAGGCTGAGCAGCGGCCAGCCGAGCTTGGCCAGCCCCCCGACCACCGCGGGGGCCAGGCGCCGAGCCCCCACCCACCGAGCCGGGTCCCAATCGGGCTTCGGCTGCGGGAACGGCGCCGCGCTGAGGCTCAGGGCCTGAGCCCGATCCGGGTGCCGAGCCGCCCAGAGGAACGCGAGGACCCCTCCGAGGGAATGCCCGACCACGACGACCGGTCCGTCCGGCGTCGTCACGGCGTCGAGCGCGTCGAGCAGGAACGGTCGGTCGTACACGAGCTTCGGCTTCTCGGACGAGCCGAACCCGGGGAGATCGGGGGCGACGATCGTGAACCGGTCACCCGCGAGGTCCTCGAGTCCCTGCCAGTATCGGCCGGACCCGCCGAGCCCGTGGATCGCGAGCAGCGCGGGCCCACGGCCGCCTCGCCACACACGCATGCGACCCCACGGGAGATCGATCCGATCCGGTTCCACCCGGGGAGTCTAGGGGCAGGCCGCTCGGCCTCGGTCGTCAGGTGGATGTCCCTCGCACGCACCGCAGGTACCGTGGAACGCATGAGCGACGCCGCCTCTCATCGCGGACTCGACTGGCGCACGCCCGTGCGCTGGTTCGGCTTGGCGTGCCTGATGGGAGCCTCCTTCTTCGCGGGGTACGTGGCGTGGCTCTTGTGGGGCACCGGCATCGAGACGGCGCAGGCCCAGGACTCGTTGCGGCCGGCGCTCGAGCGGAGCTTCGCGAACCCCGCCTCCTTGGACGAGGCGCCCCCTCCCGGGACCCGCGAGATCCCCGGGAGCGCCTACGCGATGATCCAGATCCCCTCGATCGACATCGAGTTCGCGGTCGTCGAAGGGACCGACTACGCATCCCTCAAGAAGGGGCCCGGTCACTACCCCGACACCGCCGACCCGTGGGACCTGAAGGGTCGCGTGGGCATCGCGGGGCACCGCACCACCTACATGGCGCCGTTCTTCGACCTGGAGGACGTGGACGAGGGTGACCCGATCCGCCTCCTGACCGAGTACGGCCCCTTCGAGTACGAGGTCACCGACACGTTCGTGCTGCCGGAGGACGGATCGGGCATCGTGCTGGAGCAGACGGAACGACCGACGCTCGTGCTCACGACGTGTCACCCGAAGTACGGGAGCAGCCAACGGCTCATCGTGGAGGCCGACCTGGTCTCGTCCCCCGCCGGCTAGGGCTCGGCGAGCAGTTCGAGGGCACCCTCGTCAAGCTCAGCGTCGCTGGCGAGGAGCGGCCCCCTGAGCATCTCCACGATCTCGCGCCGCCGCTCGGCGGGGAAGCTCCTCAGCGGGATGGTGACGCGGCCGCCCCTCGCGTCCTCCAGCATCATGACGTCGTTCGAGCGGGCACCTCCAGGCAATGGGTTCCCGCCGACCCGGACCCGGGTGAGCGACGAGACGTCGACCGAGCGCCGGAGCAGGACGTTGCCGCTGAGGCGGTCCCCGTCCAACCGCACCCGCTGGGCCCACGCCGCGATCACGAACACGGTGCACCCGATCGCGACGCCCAGCATCAACCCCAGCCACCCGATCGTGTGCCCTCCGGAGAGGGGGACGCCGAGCCAGGAGATCGCCGCCACCACGCCTGCTCCCGCGATCCACGACGACGGGAGGCGCACCTCACGCCCCTCACCCATCGATCTCACCCAGATCGGTGCTGGCTCGAGCGGGGTCGAGGTCGCTGGGGAGGAGGGAGAACATCAGCATGTCCCGATGCTCGTCACCTACCCGTTCCCAGCTGCGCAGCAGACCCTCCCGCGTGAACCCGACCCCCTCCGCCGTGCGGATCGACGCCTCGTTCCAGGGCTCCACGTACAACTCGAGCCGGCGCGGCGAGAACTCGGCGGTCGCCCAGGCCACGCAGGCGCGGAGGGCGTGGCCGGCGGCCCCCCTGCCACGCTCGGACGCCACCACCCAGTACCCGAAGGACACCCGGCCGAGGTCGACGTTGCGGAGCGACACGAAGCATCCACCGATCCCCCTGCCCATCGCCAGATCTTCGATCGCGAAGGCGTAGCCCTGTCCGGACCGCGCCCGCTCGCGCTGTCGCTCGAGGAACGCGGCACCTTCGGCCTGCGAGTAGCGGCTCGGGACCGTCGTGATCAGGGTGACGAGCGGGTCGCGGCTCGCCTCTTCGATCAGCGGCAGATCGCGCTCGTCGAAGGGACGGAGCCGGAACGGCCCGGCCTCGAGCGTCGGGGGCACCCTCGGCCACGACGAGGGGTCGAGCGTCACTCCCACTCGATCGTGCCTGGGGGCTTGCTCGTGACGTCGTACGCGACCCGGTTCACGCCGGGGACCTCGCGGACGATCCGGCTCGCGATCCGATCGAGGACCTCGTAGGGCAGCTTCGCCCAGTCGGCTGTCATCGCATCCTCGGAGGTCACGACGCGGACGATCACGGGGTTCTCGTACGTGCGACCGTCACCCATCACGCCGACCGACTGCACATCGGCGAGCAGGACGCAGAAGGCCTGCCAGGTCTCGCGCTCGAGCCCGGCGCGGCGGATCTCCTCGCGCACCACCCGATCGGCGCCGCGGACCTTCGTCAGGTTGTCCATGCTCACCTCGCCGACGATCCGCACGGCGAGACCGGGGCCGGGGAACGGTTGACGCTGGGTGATCTCCTCGGGCAGGCCCAACTCGGCGCCGACCGTGCGGACCTCGTCCTTGAACAGGTCGCGCAGCGGTTCGACCAGTTCGAAGTCGATGTCCTCGGGCAGGCCACCCACGTTGTGATGGCTCTTGATGTTCGCGGCGGTCTTCGAGCCCGACTCGATCACGTCGGGGTAGAGCGTGCCTTGGACCAGGAACCGCGCCCCCGTGTGCTCGCGTGCGACCTCCTCGAACACCCGGATGAACTCCTCGCCGATCGTCTTCCGCTTGCGTTCGGGGTCGGTCACGCCGGCGAGCTTCGCGAGGAACCTATCGTGCGCCTTCACGTGGACGAGCGGCACCTTGAAGTGCCGAGCGAACGTTTCCTCGACCTGCTCGGGCTCGCCCTCGCGGTTCAGCCCGTGGTCGACGAAGACACACGTGAGCTGGTCGCCGACCGCACGGTGCACCAGCAGGGCGGCCACGCTCGAGTCGACCCCGCCACTCAGGGCGCACAGCACCTGGGCGTCGCCGACCTGCGCACGGATCCGCTGCACCTGGTCGTCGATGATGTTCGTCGGCGTCCAGTCCGGCAGCAGGCCGCACCCCTCGTACAGGAACCGCTTCATCACCGCCTGGCCGCGCGGCGTGTGCGAGACCTCGGGGTGGAACTGGACGGCGAAGAACCCGCGCTCGCGGTCCTCCATCCCGGCGATCGGGATCGCGTCGGTGGTCGCGGTGACGCGGAACCCGTCCGGCGCTCGCGTCACCGCGTCGCCGTGGCTCATCCAGACGGTGTCGCTCCCCGGCAGGTCCTGGAGCAGGACACCGGGCTCGGCGACATGCAAGGTTGTGCCGCCGTACTCGCGGTCGCCGGTCGCCCCGACCTCGCCGCCGAGGGCCTGCGCCATCAGCTGGTGCCCGTAGCAGATCCCCAGCACCGGGATCCCGAGCTCGAACAGACCCGGATCGACCTGGGGCCCGTCAGGCTCGTAGACGCTCGACGGGCCGCCGGACAGGATGATGCCGGCAGGACGCTTCGCCGCGATCTCGGCCGCCGTGAGGTCGTGCGCGACGATCTCGGAATAGACGTGGGCCTCGCGGACCCGGCGCGCGATCAGCTGTGCGTACTGCGCCCCCAGGTCGACGACGAGGACCGGCCGCGGTGCGCTCATGCCCGGCACGCTACCAGCCTCATCCGAGCCCCCTGACGGTGAGGCCGGAGAACTGCCGGAAGTCCGTGTCGTTCGTCAGGATCGTGCTCGCCCCGTGCTCCAGACAGAGCGCCGCGATCTGCGCGTCGAACACCTCCTCCCCGCGTGGGTTCGTATCGGCCACGAGCCCGCGGAGCAGGGGCAGGTACCGGCGTCCCGGCATCAGCACGCGCGCGCTCGGACTCGCCACGAGGACATCGATCGCCTCGAGCGCCTGAGCCGGAGGGGTCGGACGGCGCAGCGGCCCCCTCGGATGGGTGACCACCCGGAGGAACTCGCCGATCACGAACACGGGGATCGCCCACGCGGCGTGCCCCTCGGCGAGCCTCCGCACCGCTTCGTCAGCCTTCGCGTGCTGAGGGGCGAGCGAGTGGTGCGCGTAGACCAGGACGTTCGTGTCGATCGCGATCACACGCGACCCTCCATCCGGTCGTAGAGCGCCTCGCGGTCAGCGACGTCCACGACGGGCGGACCGCCGCCGTCGACGACCGGGAAGTCGAAGACGTAGGGCTCGGCCGGTGACCCCTCGTCGTTCAGGACGGCACGAAGGCCCTGCTCGACCACGTACGTCAGCGTCGTCCCTTCGTCGGCCGCCTTCCTCTTGGCCTCCCGGAGGAGCCCATCATCCAGGTTCAGGGTCGTCTTCATAGCCTTACAACCATATCGGACGGACCATATATCTGGCTAACCCACACGGAACACCTCGTCGAACCCAGGAGGACCCACCGTGGGCGGCGTCGTCTAGTGGCCCATCCCGACGCGCTGCTGGGTCTGGTAGGTCTTCCCTTCGGTCTTGATCGACGGGGCGATCACCAGCTCGGCCTTCTGGAACTCCTTGATGCTCGCGTAGCCGGTCGTGGCCATCGACGTCGCGAGCGCCCCGAACAGGTTGAACGTGCCGTCGTTCTCGTGCGCGGGACCGGTCAGGATCTCCTCGATCGAGGCCACCTGCTGGGTCTTCACCCTCGCACCTCGCGGGAGCGTCGGATGGAACGTCGCCATCCCCCAGTGGTAGCCACGGCCGGGCGCCTCGAACGCGCGGGTCATCGGCGAGCCGATCATCACGGCGTCGGCGCCGCACGCGATCGCCTTCGCGATGTCGCCGCCCGTGCGCATCCCGCCGTCGGCGATCACGTGGCAGTACCGCCCGGTCTCGTGCAGGTGCTCACGACGAGCGGCCGCCGCGTCGGCGATCGCCGTGGCCTGGGGCACGCCGACACCGAGCACCCCGCGGGTCGTGCACGCGTTCCCGGGTCCGACCCCGACGAGGACGCCGACCGCCCCGGTCCGCATCAGGTGCAGCGCGGTCTGGTAGCTGGCGCAGCCGCCGACGATCACGGGGATGTCGAACGAGGGGACGAACTCCTTCAGGTTGAGCGGCTCGACCTTCGTCGAGACGTGCTCACCCGAGACCACGGTGCCCTGGATCACGAGGATGTCGAGTCCCGCGTCGAGCACGAGCTTCGCGTACCGCTCGACACGCTGTGGGGTGAGCGAGGCGCAGCTCGTGACGCCGCCGGCCTTGATCTCCTCGATCCGCCGCCCGATCAACTCCTCCTTGATCGGCTCGGCGTAGAGCTCCTGCATGCGACGCGTGGCCTTCTCGTCGGGGAGCGACCCGATCTCGTCGTAGACGGACTCGGGGTCCTCGTAGCGGGTCCACAGGCCCTCGAGGTTCAGGCACGCGAGCCCGCCGACCTTGCCGATCTGGATCGCCGTCGTCGGGCTGACCGCGGCGTCCATCGCGCTCGCCATCATCGGGAGCGGGAACCGGTACGCGTCGATCTCCCACGAGATGTCGACGTCCTCGGGGTCGCGCGTCCGCCTCGACGGGACGATCGCGACCTCGTCGAACCCGTAGGCCCGCCGGGCCGTCTTGCCGATGCCGATCTCGGACTCCATCTGCTCCCACCCCTCGTGCGCGCCGTGGCCTGAGACGCCAGACGCCCACCCCGTGACCGGAGCGGGCGTCAGCGAACCTGCATGCGACTCAGCGTAGCAGCGCCGGGAAGGCGCAGGTCAGCGGTCGCCGGTACGGCCGGACTCGATCGACCGGCGGAGCGCCTCGAGCTCGGTGCGGACCGCCGACAGCTCCTCACGGAGGGCCGCGTCCTCGACCGTGGTGTCCTCCGGCGTGGGCACGAGGATCGAGGCCAGCATGCTCGCGAGCGAGCCGATGATGCCGAGACCGGTGACCATCACGAACGCGGCGGCGATCCTCCCCGCCATCGTCACGGGGTACTGGTCGCCGTACCCCACGGTCGTGATCGTGACGATCGCCCACCAGAGCGCCCCGCCGCCGGTCGTGATGTTCGCGTCCGCGGAGCCGCTCTCGAACTCGACCACCAACACGCTGGCCACCGTGATCACCAGGGAGGCCGACAACAAGGTGATGAACGCCGCGTACTGGCCGCGGTTCTTCACGATGTCGACGAGGATCCCGCGACGCCCTTTCGCACGCACCACCCGGACGATCCGCAGGAGACGGCTGAGTCGGGCCAGCCGGAAGAGCACAGCGATCCGCAGGACCCCGAGGCTCGGGATCGAGCCGAGCAGGTCGAGCCATCCCCGTTCACCGACGAGGTAGTCACGCTTCGGCGAGGCCCGTCGGAGCCGGATCGCGAAGTCGAGCAGGAAGACGACGCAGATCGCGTTGTCGTACGCGATCAGCAGTCCTTCCGTGGCGTCGGACAGGGGCAGCAGGAGCCCGACCATGACGGCGAGCGACAGCAGCGTGAGCAGGAAGATGAAGAGCTCGTACGCGTTGCTCCGGTCCACCCGCTCTGGCACGCCGTCATCATCACCCACGGGCGCCCACGTTCGAAGTAGGAGCGACTGGACCCCCCACCACGGTTCGACTACCGTGTGGCGATCTCCGGTCCCCCCGACCCGGCCGGCCAAGCCCATGCGCAGACATCTGATCTGGCTCGCCCTCGTCGTCGCCACCACCGCGGTCGGGCCGGCGCCGACGACCGCCGGCACGCGCGCCTCATGCGACGTCAACCTCAGCTCCGGCGCGAACATCCAGCGTGCGATCGATCGGCATCGGGAGGGAACCCGCTTCTGCCTGAGCGGGACGTTCCAGATCTCGTCGGAGATCCGCCCCAAGGACGGGATCTCGCTACGGGGCCCTGCCGAGCTCGTGGCACACGGGGACGTGATCGAGGCGATCGACGCGACCAAGGCGGTGGGCGTCTCGATCCTCCGCCTCGATATCCACGGGTTCACCGAGCGCGCGTTCAAGTGCGGGGAACGGAGCCTCGTGCGCAACTCCTACTTCCATCACAACGGACGCAACGGGATGGGTGGTGGGGAGTGCCACGGGATGCTGGTGGTGAGGACCGAACTCGCGTTCAACGGCGGCGACGAGCACCTGGGCTCGGGCTCCGCCGGGATCAAGGTTGCGGGGTCGCGGGGGGTCGTGATCCGCAAGAACCACGTGCACGACAACCTCGGTGTTGGGATCTGGTGCGACGCGTTCTGCTCGAACTGGCTCGTGGAACACAACGTCGCCGTTCGGAACTCGCGGAAGGGCATCTTCTTCGAGAAGGGCGACGGCGCCGTGATCCGCCACAACACCGCCACGGGCAACAACGCGAGCCAGCAGCGGGTTGGCGGTGGCATCGCCGCCGTGTCGTCGGTCGGTGTCGAGATCTACGGGAACACCCTCGGAGGGAACCAGGAGCACGGGATCAAGGTGTGGGAGGATCGTCGCCCGTACGTCCTCGACGACGTCGTCGTCTACGACAACGATCTGGCAGGAGACGACCTCTCCGGGTGCACCGAGCCCGGTGTGTCCTGTTGGGACAACGCACGCATCGGCGACTGAACCCCGCCCGATCGCAAGCGGCGATCCGCGAGGGTGGACGGCGCTCTGCTCAGTGCTCCTTGACGACGTGTCCCGAGTCGGCCACCCGCAGGTCGGTCATCCCTGAGTGCACGCGGTCGCCCTCGATCAGGACCTCGTCGGACTCGAGCCAGCCGAGCTCCTTCAGTCGCGTCATCACGTGCTGGAGCGACTCCTCGGGGGTCTGCGTCAGCGTGTCCACCGTGACCTCGGGGTCCTCGGGCACCTCGTAGGGATCGTCGACCCCGGTGAAGCCGGTGATCTCGCCCGCGAGCGCCTTCTTGTAGAGCCCCTTCGGGTCGCGGTTCGCGGCGATCTCGTCGACCGTCGCGTGGACGTAGACCTCGACGAAGTTGCCGATCAGCTCGCGGTTCGCGTCACGGGTGGCCTTGTACGGGCTGATCGGACAGCAGATCGTCGCGACGCCGTTGCGGGTCAGCAGATCCGCGACGAACCCGATCCGCATGATGTTGATGTCGCGGTCCTCCTTCGAGAACCCGAGGCCCTTCGAGAGGTTCTGGCGCACGACGTCGCCGTCGAGGATCTCGGTCTTCATGTCCCGCGCCTGGAACTCGTGATAGAGCATCTCGGCGATCGTGGACTTCCCCGAGCCCGAGAGCCCGGTGAACCAGACGGTGAAACCCTTCTGCTCGCTCATGCCTTCAGGAAGCTCCTCCCGACCGCGCCGGGGAAGGCCTCGGTCGACTCGATGCCGTACAGGGACAAGATCGTGGGACCCACGTCGATCAGGTTGAGCCCGTGGACCTCGCCCGTGGGCTGGCCCGGGGCGCCGGTCATGATGAAGATCCCATCGCGGTCGTGGTTGGCCCCGTCGGGGCCGGTGTCGTTCTCGTACGTGTAGAGGCTCGGGTTTCCGACGGAGCCCACCGACCGCCACTCGAGATCGCCGAAGTAGACGATCAGGTCCGGCGCGACGCCACGAACCTCGGGGTAGACGTCCTGCGGCTTGTGGACCTTCGTGTTCAGCGATGCCCCGTCGGGACCGAGCTGCGACTCGAGCTTCGCGATCAACTCGTCGCGGGTGGCCTCGTAGTCCGCAGGCTCGACCACACCCTCGGGCTCGCGACCCTTCACGTTCAGGAACAGACGGCCGTAGTACCCGCCGTCGCCCCAGGCGATCGTTCGGCTCCAGTCGATCGAGGCATCCTTGATCGGGACCGGACCTCCCGTGACCGGCTCGGTGAGGGTCAGGTATCCCTCCTGGATCAGCCAGTCGTTGAAACACAGACCACCCATCATCGGACGGGCGCCGTGGTCGCTCATGACGATCGTGACCGCGTCGTCGGGGACCAACTCGAGGAAGCTCGCCAGCTCCTTGTCGAGGAACCGGTAGTAGTCCTGGAACACCGTCTCGTACTTGTTGCCGGCCTCGTACAGAGGATGACGCGAGTCGTAGTACTGCCAGAACACGTGGTGAAGACGGTCGGGTGCGATGTCGCACAGCATGAAGAAGTCCCAGGGCTTGTTCGTGATCAGCCGTCGGCCCACCTGGAACCGCCGCTCCGTCATCTTGAAGACCTGGTCGAGGGTCGTGTCGAACCCGGCCTGGCGGAAGTTCGGGATGTCGAAGATGTAGTTGCCCTGACCCCCGAGCTCCTCTTCGATCTCGACCTCGAGATCCTTGGGGTAGGCCCAGCGCTCTGCCGAGGGCGGTGTCAGGAAGCAACCGACGCGCCAACCGGGGAATTCCTTCGGCGGCGGGAAGCTGGGAGGGACGCCGATCAAGACGCTCTTCTTGCCCTGCGCCGCGATCGAGTCCCACACGGCCGGCTCCTTGATCGAACCAGAGTGAGCGATCGACAGCCCGTCGTAGGTGGTGTCCTTCCGGTTCCTGAACCCATAGATGCCGAGCTGCCCCGGAACCCGGCCCGTGAGGGCGCAGGCCCAGGCCGGCACGGTGATCGGAGGGGTGATCGAGGCGAGCGAGCCGTACATGCCCTCGCCCATCAGCTTCGCGATGGTGGGGACCTCGGCAGCCAGATCCTCGAACAGGAGCTTGGGGGTACCGCAGTCGAGGCCGACGACCACGACCCTTGGCCCTTGCTGCATGACTGACTCCTTCGGAGGCGGTTGATCCTCGGGGGCGGACCGTCGGCGCGTTCCTACCGGCGCGGGTCCGCGATATGGCATCCTAGCAGCCGGTTCATCTCGCCCAGCGGCCGAGGAGGGCACCCACGATGACGTTCTTGCGACGCGTCCTGAAGGTCCAGGCAGCGCTGTGGGCCCTCACCGGCGTGGCGCTCGCGGCCCTCCCGGTCTTCACGGTCCGGACGATCCTCGATCAGCGGATGCCGAGCGACGGCGCGTGGATCCGGATGCTCGGCGTGACCTGCGTGGTGCTGGCCCTGTTCATGGTGCTCGTGTCCCAGCACGTCACCGAGACGTGGTGGTGGGCATGGGGGTTCGCGATCCTCGAGGCGGGCATCGCGACGATCGCCGTGCTGAACGCGCTGTTCGGGGTCCCGAACGGCTCGCTCGTGTGGGCGTGGTGGGCGATCGGCGTCGGTGCGATCGCGCTCGGCACCCTCGACCTGATCGGTCTCGCGAAGGCCGGGCAGGACAAGCCCATCGCATGAGTGGTCCCGTCCGCGAGCCGTTCGGCGGCCCGGACGAGCGCGCAGAGGCCGTCTGGGTCGTCGCCGACGGTGTCCGTTTGGCGACCGACGTCTGGCTCCCCGACCGGCCGGGCCGGATGCCGACGGTCCTGATCCGGCTGCCGTACGACAAGCTCGGTCCGTTCGCGATGGTCCCGTGGATCGCGCGCGAGCTGGTCGGGCACGGGTACGCCGTCGTCACCCAGGACGTCCGCGGCAAGATCCGGAGCGACGGCGAGACGCTCGCGTTCGTCCACGAGGTCGCGGACGGCGCGGCGACCCTCGAGTGGATCGTCGCCCAGCCGTGGTCGGATGGCAGCGTCGGGATGCTCGGCGACTCGTACTACGGGTTCACGCAGTGGGCCGCGGCGACGAGCCAGCATCCTGCGCTGCGTTGCATCGTCCCGCGCATGACCTCCACCGAGATCGGCACCACGTGGATGTACTCGCAGGGCGTCTTCAACCTGTTCACGATGGTTGATTGGGCCTCGCTCACCTGGGTGGACGAGCACCTGTGGTCGGGCGGCGTCGACTGGTCGGTCCGGCCGCTCGCGGACATCCTCCCCGCCGCGCACCGTGGTCGCCGCTCGAAGAGCCTCGACGACTGGGTCACCCGGGGGCCCGACGACCCGTGGTGGACCGATGCGGTCTTCGCCGGCCGCGGGAACCCGCGGGATCGCGCGGACATCCCCATGATGGGCGCCGGCGGTTGGTGGGACGTGTTCGTGGGCGGTCAGGTGCGCGACTTCCTCGCGCGACAGGATCGGTTCGCCGATCAGCACCTCGAGATGGGCTCACGCGATCACTGGGACCTGGAGCTGCGAACACCGGGCGAGCCCGCCCCTGACATCCACGACCCGGCGACGCTCGAGACGTGGATCCCCGCGTACGTGGCGCCCGCCCTCCGCTTCTTCGCCCGATACCTGCGTGGCGACGAGACGACCCGGGTCCCACGGGTGCGCTGGCACCTGTCGAACGGTGGGTGGCACGAGGACGTTCGCTGGCCCCCGACCGGCGCCATCCCGCACGAGCTCCACCTCGCGCCGGGCGAGGAGGGAGCCTTGTCCGTCCGACCACGAGGGGGAGGTCTCCTCCGGTGGACGCATGATCCCTCGGATCCGGTGCTGTCACGGGTCGACGATGCGTGGGCGAGCCTGGCCGACCTCCCCGACGAACAGGTGACCACGAGGCGACCCGACGTCGTGTCGTTCACCGGCGAGGAGCTCACCACATCCCTCGACGTGGTCGGCCCGCAGTCGCTGGTCCTGCGGCTCCGCTCGAGCGGTCCGTCGACCCACGCCGTCGCCCAGCTCGTCGACGTCGCCCCCGACGGCTCCGCTCGCCGGTTCGCCGAGGGCGCCGCGCTCGTCCGCGACGTCAGGCACGAACGGACGATCCGGGTCGATCTCGGCCACTGTGCCTACCGACTGCGGGCGGGCCATCGCCTCAGGTTGCAGTTGGCGTCGAGCTGCTTCCCGCGGTACCTCCTGCACCCCGGCACGGACGATGACCCCTGGACCGCGACGCGCTACGAGCGCACCGAGCAGACCCTGCGGACCGATGGCTGTGTCCTCAGGCTGACGATCCGGCCGTGATGCGCGAGGCCGCGAGGCGAGCGGCTGCCTCCGCGGTCGTCGCCCCGCCCGACGCGGACGCGCGGAGGATCTCGGCGACGGTGACCTCGATGCCCGCGAGACGCGCTGCCACCTGCGCCTCGTCCCATCCGAGGGTCTCGTACCCGGCGAGGTGGATCACGCCTCCCGCGTTCGCGGCGAAGTCCGGCGCGTAGACGATGCCCCGGGCGCGCAGCCGCTCGGCGTCGTCGTCCGACGCCAGCTGGTTGTTCGCCGCACCGGCGATCGCTCGACAGGAGAGCGTCGGGATCGTCGTGGGGTTCAGCACCCCACCCGTGGCGCATGGGGACAGTACGTCGCACGGCACCGTCAGGATCTCGTCGGCGCCGACCGTTCGGGCACCCGTTCGCTCCGCGACCCCATGGGCGACGTCGGGGGCCACGTCCGCGATCACCAGCTCCGCGCCCGCGCCCGCGAGCAGGTCCGCCAGGTGAGCGCCGACCGCACCGACGCCCTGGATCGCCACCGTGCGACCGGCGAGGTCGCCGCTGTCGAAGACGTGCCCGCAGACGGCGCGGATGGCGTGCAGCACGCCGATGGCGGTGTCGGGGGCCGAGCTGCCCGATCCGCCGGCGGCCGAACTCCGGCCGAGGACGTGGCGCGTCCGGGTCGCCACCACGTCCATGTCGGTCGACGAGGTGTTCATGTCGCAGGCCGTGACGTAGTCGCCCCCGAGCCCGTCCACCAGATCGCCGTAGCGCTCGAACAGCGCTCGACGCTCGTCACCGGTCGGCAGCCCGCGGACCGCGAGCACGGCCTTGCCCCCACCGAACGGGAGTCCGGCGAGCGCGTTCTTCAAGGTCATGGCGCCCGCGAGACGCAGCGCGTCGGCTACCCCGTCATCGAGCGACGGGTACGACGTGAGGCGGGTGCCACCCATGGCCGGCCCGAGCACCCTCGAGTGGATCGCGACGAGCATCCAGGCGCCCGCGTCGTCGTCGTGACGGACGACGAGGTGATCTCCGTGCCATCGACGGAGCAGATCGTCCCGCATGCGCCGAGTCTACGCAGGACCCGTACCCGGGTTCATCGGGGCACCGGTTCAGTCGTCGGGCAGGGAGCCGATCACGACGAGCCCACGCTCCGCCAGCCCCGAGATGAAGCCGGCCACGTCGTCCTCGAGATCGTCCGGCACCTCGTCGAGCGTCCCTCGGAGGCCCTCGATCAGCTGGCCGAACGTGACGCCGTCGCCGATCAGCCCCCAGATCGTGACGCCGGTCTCGTTCAGACCGTGGTAGGCAGCCGTGTCGAGGTGCAGCAGGACCCCGCCGGATCCGTCCGCGAGCTTGCGGTAGGTCACGCGCGGGTTGGGCTGGATCCGGTCCCCCTGCTCGAGCGTCGCTCCCATGTCACCCTTCCGTTCGGCTCCGAGGCCACGGACCTGAAGCCCGGCCGCGCGTGGTCCCGTCTCCCCCAACGGTATCCTCGCGACCGTGAGACCGTCGACGGAACGAGGCGAGCCCGTCACGGCTGCCGATGGGTCCGTGGCGGGTTTCCTGGTCTCGTCGTCGGTTCCACTCCTGTACCTGCGCCGCCCCCCTGCCGAGGGACCGTCGCTGGAGATCACCGAGGGCGACGCGGTTCCGCGCCCCGACGAGCCGCCGCTCCTCGAGTACCGCCCCCGTCCCGACAACCCGTTCCACGCCAAGATCTACCGGGACGAGGCCGTCACCCACCTGTGGATCGAAGGGCTGGGTTGGTATCTCGTCGATGCCCGCAGGGGAGAGATCGTCGTCCCGGCGGGCGCCGCGCAGATCCCACGGGAAGAACGCCTGTGGGGGATCCCCACGTCGCTGTGCGCGATCACGCTCGGCGCGCACCCGATCCATGCATCGTGCGTGGAGATCGACGGGGTCGCGATGCTGTTGGCCGCGCCCGGGCGGTTCGGGAAGACCACGCTCGCCGCCGCCGCCCACCTGGCGGGGTACCGACTCCTGTCGGAGGACGCCACGGTGTGTCGTCCGGGCGAACGGCCGGACGTGCTCCCGGGACCTGCGCTGATCAGGCTCCGCCGCGATTCCTTCGAGCAGATGGCGCTGCACGACGTCGAGATCGTCGGCGAGGACCCAGATCGCGTCCACCTCGCGCTCGACGCATCGAGACGTGGAACGGCCGATCCGGTACCGATCGCGGGCCTCGTCCTCCTGCGCGTCGCCGACGAGCTCAGGGTGGAGCGGGTGGGGTCGCAAGAGGCGATCCAGGAGCTGTGGAGCCTCTCGTTCCGTCTGCCGACCGACGAGGACCGCGTCAGGTGCTTCGCAGGGACCGCGGAGCTCGCCTCTCGCGTGCCGGTCTGGAACCTGTACCGGCCGCTCCGGTACGACCTGCTCGACGACGTGCTCGCCACGATCGCCAGCATCTCCCGCGACTTCGGACAGGTCGACCCAGGACAGGGCGACCGTCAGTAGAGACCTACGGTGCCCTTGCGACGCTCCCGTCGCAGCGCCACGCGGAACGCCCAGATACCAAGGGAGAGCGTGATCGCGGCCGCCGGCACGAGCACGGTGATCGCGTCCCTGGCCTCGGGCCACCCCGCGCTCCCGAGCAGGCACTCGCGGAGGGCGTTGACCGCGACCGCGATCGGGTTCCACTCCGCCAGCGTCTGGGCCCACTCCGGGAGCACCGACAGCGGGAAGTACGCGCCGGAGGTGATCGTGAGCGCGGTCATGATCAGTCCGGAGCCGGACCCACGACGGAACGTGAGCGTCCCCGCCGCGCTGAGCACCCCGAACCCCCACACGAACGGGATGAAGGCGAGCAGGACGGCGATCGACGGCAGGATGCCAGACCCGTCGAAGTCCACGCCCGCGAAGAGCCACACCGCCGTCAGGAACAGCACCGTCCGCAGCGGCACGTAGACGATGTCGTAGACGACCCACCCGACCTGGACCGTGGCGAGCGCGGTAGGCGTCGCCAGGATCGACTCGAGGGTGCCGATCACCTGCTCGGAGCGCACCGCCGTCGTCACTCTCGTCATCCCGAGCTGCACGAACGAGGAGATCGCGATGCCGACCGCCACGAACTCCACGTAGGAGACCTCCTGGCCGTCGAATGTGGGAAGGGCCGACGGGGGCACGAGCTTCCCGACGAGTCCGAACACGATGATCTGCACGGCGAGGTTGAACCAATCCGAGAAGAACGCGAGCCGATAGCCGAAGCTGACGAGGAGGTCGCGACGGAAGAACGCGACGATCTTCCGGAGCTCGGCGAGAGCTCCCGTCTCGACCCGGATCTGCGCGCTCACGCCGATTCCTCGCGCGTCAACCACAGGAACGCCTGCTCAACCCCGGGACGTTCCTCACGGACAGACAGGATCGCGAAGCCCCGGGCGATCAGCCGTTCGAGCGCGCCACCGAGATCGACCCCGGGAGCGGGGGTCAGGACCACGTGCTCGTCGTCGGAGGACCCGTCACCTCCGGTGCCCGCGCGGACCATGCCTCGGTCCCCGATCGCCTGGATCGCTTCGTCCAGGATGGCGCCGACGCCGGGCGGCGGCCGCAGATGCAGCAGGTACCCGACCTCGGGCACCTGGGCGAGGAAGGCGGGCACCGACCCCGAGAACCGGACCGCGCCGCGGTGCAGCAGGGTGACCGAGTCTGCGAACCCCCGGATCTCCTCGAGACGCTGCGTCGTCCACAGGACGGCGACCCCGTGCGAGGCCGCACCGGCCACCAGCCGCTGGACGGTTCTCGCGGCCCCCGGGTCCAGGTCGTGGGTCGCCTCGTCCACGAACAGGACGGAAGGATCCATCAGGAGGCCACGCGCCACGGACAGACGCTTCTGCATCCCGTGGGAGTACCCGTTGACCCCCCTGGCGGCCACGTCGTCGAGATCCACCGCCGCCAGGAGCTCGTCGGCCCGCGCGGACGCGTCCCGCTTCGACATCCCGTACAAGCGCGCGAAGAACATGAGGTTCTCGTGTCCGCTCAGCCTGAGGTAGAAGGTCCGATCGCCCGACGGGACGAGCCCGAAGAGCCGACGGTACTCGCGCGACACGAGCCCCTCGCCCCGCAGGCCCATCACCCGCACCTCACCCTCGTCGGGGAGCAGACCCCCGGTCAAGATCCTGAGGAGCGTGGTCTTCCCGGCGCCGTTGGGGCCGAGCAGGGCATGGACTCTCACCGGGCTGCACCGAGAGCGACACGTCCCGGAGCGCCTCGACGTCGAGGAACCGTCGCGACACGCCAACGACCTCCACGCTGGGACCGCCGCGAGGGGCCACCGTCTCGTCGGGGACGGTGCTCGGGTGCGTCGCCACGGCATCCGGATCGTCGATGGACCGCACCTCAGGAGCCCTCCCACTGCGCCAGGAACGCGTGCACGGCCGCCAGGTTCTTCGCCCATTGGTACTCGTTGATCGGCAGGTCACCCGCCGCGAGACGCTCCCCGAGCATCCGGTAGTCGATCCCCGGATCCGGACGCTCGGCGCCCCGAGGAACCGCTGCATCTTCGCGTAGTCGGCTCGGGCCAGTCCCGCCCGGTTGAAGTAGGTCTTGTCCGTGCGATCGAGGATGACATCCGGGACACGCCCGCGGACGAGATCGATCAGGAGACCCTTGCGATGCGACGAGGGGAACTTGACCTCCGCGGGCAGCGACAGGAAGAACTCGCACACGTCCACGTCGGCGAACGGGCGTCGCGTGCGCACGCCACACCATTCCTCAAGGACATCCTGTGCCTCTTCACCGATCCCGGCGCCGCGGAACAGCGCCAGCTGGTGCTCAGGCCACCGGCGCCGCGCGGGCACGGCGAACCGTCCGTAGACCGCTCGGAGGCGCCGTTCGTCGATCCACGGAGGGGTGGGAACGGTGGCGGGCCGCACCTTGGCCCACGCGGCCTCGAACCGCGGGGGAGCGACCCCGATCGCCGCCTGTCGGACCAGGGATCGAGGCCGGCGCCCCAGCGCGCGCTGCTCCGCGATCTCGTGACGAACGGCCGCCCAGCGACCCCGCAGGAGCAGGTACGGCAGGAGCTGATCGCGGCGCGACACCACCCACTCCACCAGCTCGCCGGTCAGGGTCGACCGGTACCCGAGCGTGCGGGCTCGCTGGTAGTGCTCAGCAGACTCGCCGAGGAAGTAGCCGGGGATGGGGCCGTTCAGGACTGCACTGAGGTCCTCCACCCCGTCCAGGGCTCTCGCGCTCTCCTCATAGGTCGTGACGGGCATCCCGAGGAACGAAGCGACCTCCTGGATGTACTTCGACTCGTCGATCTCCGGGAACTCCGGATACACGACCGACAGGGCAGGCAACGGACGCCCGGTGAGGGCGAGGTGTTCGGGGGCCGCGTAGGCGGCGACCACCGGGGAGTCGATCCCCCGACAACGAGACGACGTCTGCGCCCGTGAGCGAACGGCGGGAGGCGGTCGTGAGCACCTCGTCGAACCGCTCCTTGAGCTCCGACGAGGTGAACGTCGCCGTCTCGAGGACCCGTTCGGGATGCCAGTAGAGGGACGTCCGGACCCGTCGGCCGTCGGCGTGGAGCATCTGCGACTTCTGCAGGCGTCGGACACCGCGGAAGGCCGTCGGCGTGTCCGACTCGTAGTCCTTGTAGACGATGGACGCGACGACGTCGAGGTCGGGTTCGGCCGGCCTGTCCGCGCCCGCCAGCACCTGCCGTACGTCGGAGGCGACGAAGACTCGCCCGCCCTGGTCGGCGAAGAACACGCAGCGACCCCCCACGTGGTCGCGCGCCGCGTACAGGACCGCCCCGTCGGTGACCGCGAGACCGAAGTAACCCCGCAGACGGACCAGCGCGCCGGGTCCGTGACGCCGGACGAGATGCACGACGACGGTCGCGTCGGAGGCATCGGGTTCGAGCATCAGATCGCGAGCGAGGTCGCCAGCGTTGTCGATCGGACCAGCGACCGCAGCGGCCCACCCGAAGTCCTCCGCGACGGACGTCTCCGGGAGATCGTCGCGGTAGGTCACACCGAGCGCGCACGCGCCCGCCTGGACGATCACTCCCCACCGTCCCCCGGTGGGGCGACGCCTCGAGCATCCGCCGGACGACGGCGCCCGCATCCCGAGGGTCAGGGACGAGAGCGGCGGCGAACGACGGCATGGGAGGGAAGTCTACGGAGTAGGTGCGCCATCAGGAGGCGGAACGGGGCTGGACAGCGGAACGGCCGCCCCTCACGGGACGGCCGTCCACGGTCGTGTCGACGAGGAATGGTCCAGCGTCAGCTGTGCGTTCCGCAGGACTCCTCGTCGAACTTGTCGAACGAGCAGTCACGCCAGTCCTTGCCCTTCGGGCCTACACCGGGCACGACGCCGCCGCTGTTGTCGAACGTGTGCGCCGTGATCGATCCGAAGTCGGTGATCCGGGGGGACTCGTACATGCGCTTACCTCCTCCCAATTCCTCGTCGTGGTTCTGGGGACAGAGGCTACCCAATACTTCAACTGACGTAAACCCCATCTGCCCATTTCTTGGGAAAACTAGGCCGAAAGTCCTACGCTGACCCTCGGAGGACGTCAACCCCTGCCCCACAACGTATCCGCTTCGCAGGGGATGGTGTGGGATGCAACCATGGGGCGGGATCCACCCCGCCCCATGGGTCGCAACGGTCGCTCCGGGTCAGTGCGCGTGCCCGTGGCCGCCGGCAGCCGCCGGCTCCTCCTCCTCGGGCTTCTCGACGACGGCCGACTCGGCGGTCAGCACGATCGCCGCGATCGACGCCGCGTTCTGCAGCGCGGAGCGCGTGACCTTCGCGGGGTCGATGATCCCGGCCTTCATCATCTCGACCCACTCGCCGGTGGCGGCGTTGAACCCACGGCCGTCACCCTCGGTGCGGGTCTGCGAGACGACGACCGCCCCCTCGTACCCTGCGTTCGCCGCGATCCGACGGGCTGGGCTCGGCGAGCGCCCCTCGGACGATCTTCGCGCCGGTCGCCTCGTCGTCGGACAGGTCGAGCGCGTCGAGGGCAGCCTCGGCATGGATCAGCGTGACGCCGCCGCCGGGCGACGATGCCCTCCTCGACCGCCGCGCGGGTCGCCGAGACGGCGTCCTCGATGCGGTGCTTCTTCTCCTTGAGCTCGACCTCGGTGGCCGCGCCGACCTTGATGACGGCCACGCCGCCGGAGAGCTTGGCCAGGCGCTCCTGGAGCTTCTCCGTGTCCCAGTCGGAGTCGGTCTTGTCGATCTCCGCCTTGATCTGGTTGATCGCGACCCTGGACGTCGTCGCTCGCTGCCGGCACCCTCGATGATCGTCGTGTCGTCCTTGATGACCACGACCTTGCGGGCGTGGCCCAGCAGGTCCAGCGTCGCGTTCTCGAGCTTGAGGCCGACCTCCTCCGAGATGACCTGTCCGCCGGTGAGGATCGCGATGTCCTGAAGCATGGCCTTGCGGCGGTCGCCGAACCCGGGGGCCTTGACCGCGACGGCGTTGAAGGTGCCGCGGATCTTGTTGACCACCAGGGTCGCGAGGGCCTCACCCTCGACGTCCTCGGCGATCGACCACGAGCGGCTTGCCCGCCTGCAGGACCTTCTCGAGAACCGGGAGCAGCTCCTGGGCGCTGGAGATCTTCTTGTTCACGATCAGGATGTACGGGTCCTCGAGGACCGCCTCCATGCCGCTCGGGGTCGGTGACGAAGTAGGGCGAGATGTAGCCCTTGTCGAACTGCATGCCCTCGACGAACTCGAGCTCGATGCCGAAGGTGTTCGACTCCTCGACGGTGATGACCCCGTCCTTGCCGACCTTGTCCATCGCCTCGGCGATGACCGCCCCGATCTCGTGGCGTCTGCCGCGGAGATGGACGCGACCTGCGCGATCTCGTCCTTGGACTCGACGTCCTTCGACTGCGTCCATGATCGCCTTCGACGACGGCCTCGACCGCCTTCTCGATGCCCCGCTTGAGCGCCATCGGGTTGGCGCCGGCGGCGACGTTCTTCATGCCACCCTTGACCATGGCGCGCGCGAGCACGGTGGCGGTGGTGGTGCCGTCACCGGCGACGTCGTTCGTCTTGGTGGCGACCTCCTTGCAGAGCTGGGCGCCCATGTTCTCCCACGGGTCCTCCAGCTCGATCTCCTTGCGCGATCGTCACGCCGTCGTTCGTGATCGTGGGTGCGCCCCACTTCTTGTCGAGCACGACGTTGTGACCCTTGGGGCCGAGCGTGATCGCGACCGCATCGGCGAGCTTGTTCGACGCCGGCCTCCAGGCCGCGGCGAGCCTCCTCGCCGAACCTCAGCAATTTCGACGCCACGTGGTGCCTCCCTTGCTTCCGGGCCTCGTTCCTCGGCCCTACTTCTTGAGGATGGCGAGCACGTCGCGGGCCGACAGGATGAGGTACTCCTCGCCGTCGACCTTGACCTCGGTGCCGCCGTACTTCGAGTAGATGACGATGTCGCCGACCTTCACGTCGAGCGCGATGCGTCCGTCGCCGTCTTCGTTCCAACGCCCTGGCCCTGCGGCCACGACGGTGCCCTCCTGGGGCTTCTCCTTGGCCGTGTCCGGGATCACGAGCCCCGACGCGGTGGTCTGGTCGCCCTCGTTCGCCTGGACGACGATCCGGTCCTCGAGCGGCTGGAGCTTGAAGTCAGCCATCCCTCAGTCCCTCCTTGTGGTTGGACGGTCTTCTTCCTACTTCGCCTCGATTAGCACTCCCGAGGCCTGAGTGCTAACAGGATAGCCATGTGAGTGCCAGACGGTCAACGCGCCCTCGTCGGCCGAAGGTCTCCCCCCGAAGGTCCCATGACAGCGGTAGTGCGTTCGTGGGACGATGACGGTTCCCAGCCGATGCTGGGTTCGTCCCGTTCGAGACCCTAGGATCCACGCCGATGTCCATGCGACAAGATCAGCTGCCCCTTCGCGACCTGCTGGGGGTGCTCTGGCTGCGCAAGTGGTGGATCGTCGGTTGCGCGATCGTGTTCGCGCTGATCTGGTACGTCCGTGCGGACCTCCAGCCTCGCTCCTACACCTCGACGGCGGGCGTCCTCGTCCTGCCGGTGAACGTCCCGGAGGCCGGCATCACGAGCCCCGGCTACGTGTTCATGGCGAACGAGGTGCAGATCGCCGCCTCGGCCGCGGTGGCTGAGATCGCGGCGGAGAAGCTCGCGAGCACGGACGTCGAGCCCGCCGGGGTGTCCATCGCGAGCCCGCCCGACACCCAGACGATCGACTTCGTCGCCCGTGGTTCCTATCCTCGCTCCGCCGCCGAATCGGCCCAGGCGTACGCCGACGCCTACCTTGAGTTCCGTGAGGACAACCTCCTGTCGAGCATCAGGACCCAGATCAAGTCGATCGACGCGCTGCTGGTCGATCTCGAGGATCGGGTTGGGGACGCTCAGCGGGAGCTGACCGAGGCGACGTCCGACGCGGACCGGCAGGCGCTCACCATCGAGATCGCCTCATTGTCCACGCAGATCCAGGAGCAGCAGCAGCGACGGAACACCCTGGAGCTCGCGTCGGAGACGCCGGTGGGTCAGGTGCTGCAGCCCGCGTACCTCCCGTCGTTCCCGTCGAGTCCGCGCCCCCGCCGGGCGCTGGTCCTCGGAGCGCTGATCGGGCTGTTGCTCGGCGTCGGGGTCGCGTTCCTCCGGGACAGGCTCGACCAACGGATCCGGGGCCGGGAGGACATCGAGTCAACGGTGCACGCCCCCGTCCTCGGACGGATCCCGAACGCGCCATCGCTCCACCGACACATCGCCGTGACGCCCGGAGGCGACGTCGGCGCCGCGGAGGCGTTCCGATCGCTGCGCACGCGGGTGCTGTTCGCCACGCGGGAGGGCTCCAGCACGATCATGGTCACGAGCGCGATGCTCGGCGAGGGGAAGACGACGGTCGCCACGAACCTGGCTATCGCCATGGCGCAGACCGACATCGACGTCATCCTCGTGTCAGCGGATCTGCGCCGGCCGGCCGTCCACCGCTACTTCCCCCAGTGCGTCGGCCGGGGACTCGCCGACGTCCTGAACGACGGCGATGAGGTCGCGGAGCTCCTCGTCGATACCTCACAGCCGCATCTCGTCCTGGTCCCCAGCGGTACCACGAGCCTCAGCCCCGAGGCCGGCCTCGGGACGAACGTGATGCTCAACGCGCTCGCAACGCTCGCCCACGAGGCGAAGGCCGTGGTCCTCGATGCGCCACCCGTGCTCGGCGTGTCCGACACGCTCGACCTCGCATCGCTCGTCGACCACGTGATCCTCGTCGTCGACGCGAGCCGCGCTCGCAAGGACGTGATCCTCGAGTCGCTCCACGAACTGCAGTCGGTCGGCGCCTCCGTCCTGGGAGTCGTGTTGACGCACTTCGAGGCCGAGCGGTTCGCGAGCTACGCCGGCGACTACCGGTACGCGGTGCCTACGGAGCAGGAACCGGATACGGCGCACGACGAAGCTCCGATCGAGGAGCTGCTCCCTGCCAACGGAGACCGCCATGATCCCGGACGACCCGTCCCTGCGCGCCGCGATGCGGGTACTGGCTCTGGATCGAGCGACGGCTGAGGCCGTCGATCGGCTCCGCGACGCCGGCATCCGCTCCATCCTGTTGAAAGGTCCTGCGCTTTCACGGTGGATCTACCCGGACGAGTCTCACCGTCACTATCACGACGCCGATCTCCTCGTCGCGCCGGATACCTTCGAGCGGGCGGAGTCCGCCCTCGGTGAGATCGGGTTCCGCCGGATGGGGTTGGACACCCTCCCGGTCGACCGCCCTCACTACGCGATGACGCTCCGACGCCCTGACTCGCTCGCCATCGACCTCCACCGGCGGCTCGTCGGGATCGGCGTCGCCGAGGATGCAGCATGGGCCGTTCTCACCGAGCGGACCGGATGGATCGAGGTCGGCGGTGCCTCGGTGGAGATCCTCGCGCGGGAAGGCACGGCCCTGGCGCTGTGTCTGCATGCGGCGAAGGACGGCGCGAGGTCGCCACAGGTGATCGGGGACATGGAGCGAGCACTGGATGTGATCGAGGAAAGCGTCTGGCGTGACACGGCCGTCCTTGCCGCAAGGCTCGACGCGCTTCCGGGTCTCGTCGCGGGGCTCCGGCGGGTCGACCGAGGAGCGGCGCTCGTCGGCGAGCTCGACCTTCCGGACGATGCGTCCGCCGAGTTCCTCCTGCGGCAGGAGCGACCGCCCCCGATGGCGGTCGGAGCGAAATGGTTCCTCGAGGAGCGAGGCTTCAGGCTCCGGGCGCGCGTCGCCCTGCACAAGCTGTTCCCCACGCCGGACTTCATGCGGGCGTGGCAGCCGCTCGCCCGACGCGGCCGGGCCGGGCTGGTCCTCGCGTACCTCTGGCGGCCGGTATGGATGCTCCTGCACGCCGGGCCCGCCGTGAAGGCCGCCAGGGACGCGCAGCGCCGCGCGTTGCCGGGCGCGCCCGACCAGCCTCAGGGATAACGCGCGAGCGGCTCGTGCACGCCGCGTCCCGGCGGCGGTCCGACGTCGTGGCCGTCGATCTCGACCCATGCGTGCGCCTCGTGGTCCACCGCTTCGATCGGGAGGCCGATCACGAGCTGCACGTCGTCGCCTTGACGCCGCAGCGCCCGGAACAGGACGAGTGCGGAGAACAGACAGCGGGGACGCCAGCGGCCGACGTGGAGGGCGCGCCCGACGATCGCTCCGTACCGCTTCGGTGATAGCCGCGGACGCCGAGGCTCCCCCACCCGCCCGAGGTACGCGACGGCCTCAGGCAGGGGCATGCGCCGGAGGGTGACCCACACCACCGCGAGGGACGCCCAGAGCCGCAGGTACAGCATCGTCTTCGCTGGCGCGCTGAGGTGCACCCGAGCGTCGCTCACGGCGGCGTTCCCTTCGTCGTGGACATGAAGAACCCACGATAACGGCTCGCCGAGGGATCCCAGGTCGTCCCGTGCTCAAGGGCGCGCGCCCGTCGGTCGATATGCGATCAAGGAACGACAACCAGGGGATAGCGCCGCAGAGGCACAGGGAATCTTGAGGGGGTCATCTATGACTAGTCCTGCCCGTCGGGTCGCACGATGGTTCGCGTTCGTTCTCCTCGCCACGTCGTTGGTCCTCGCTCAGCTTGCGATCGCTGAGGGCCCGATCCCGAAGCACTTCCGCGTGAACGCCGGCGGGTCCGCCGTCGAAGGCTCGCCAGGGTGGGCCGCCGACACGTCCTCGAACCCCTCGACGTATCTCGCGGATGACTCGAACGCGACGGCGTCGACGACCCGACCGATCGAGATCAGCGACCCGTCCGTCCCGCCCGGGACCCCGCAATCGGTCTTCCAGACGCGTCGGTGGGATCCGCAACGCGGAGGAGACATGCGATGGGCGTTCCCGGTCGACCCCGGACGGTGGCACGTGAATCTCTACTTCGCCGAGACGAACCCGAACGCCTGGTCGGTCGGCGAACGGCTCTTCGACGTCTCGATCGAGGGTCGGGCGGTCCTGACCCGCTTCGACATCTACGCGCTCGTCGGAGCTAACCGCGGGCTGGTGACGGACTTCACCGTCGAGGCAGACAACGTCCTCGAGATCGCGTTCGACGACATCCAGCGGCGACCGATCGTGTCGGGCATCGAGCTGATCGCCCTCGACGTCGACACCGAGGTCGAGAGCGCACCCGCATCCCCGACCCCGGAGCCATCGCCCGAACCCACGCCCACGGATCCGTCGTCGCCCGGGCCCACGCCCACGGATCCGCCACCCTCAGACCCCGGGCCCTCGGACCCGGGGCTTTCGTCGGGTGGCTCGTGCGACGGCGTGGCCGTCCGGTCGGGCGGGGACATCCAGTCGGCCGTGAACGGGGCCCCGGAGGGCGCCACCTTGTGCCTGACGGGCTCGTACACGCTGTCGGCGCCGGTGAAGCCGAAGGCCGGACAGACCTTCGTCGGCCCGGCCGCGATCGTGGGGGCGAGCGCGAACGACACCGGCTTCTCGGTCAGGGTCCCGAACGTGAGCTTCGTGGACCTCGACATGTCGGGCTTCGTCCTTCGAGGGATCGACTGCTCGATCGGGACCCGGATCATCGGGGGCCGCTACCACCACAACGGACGCAACGGTTTCGGCTGCGGTCTCGACGGACTCGGAGGTGTCTTGGTCGACGGGGTCGAGGTGGATCACAACGGCTCCGAGGCAGAGCTCGGGGGTGGAGCGAGCGGGATGAAGTTCGCTCGGGGTCACGGGATCGTGGTTCGAGACTCCTTCATCCACGACAACCTGGGCAACGGCGTGTGGTGCGACGTCCAGTGCGGCGACTACACGGTCGTGGACAACGTGATCGTCCACAACAGCCGCAAGGGCGTGCACTACGAGAAGTCAGGGGCCTCCGACGAGTTCGTCACGTACGAGGGCTCCGCGTACATCGCGCGCAACGTGATCCAGGACAACGGATGGGAGGGTCGGGAGCACGCCGCGGATGGCGGCATCGGCCTCGTCAGTTCGAAGAACGTGCTGATCGAGGACAACGTGTTCGGCGGGAACCACCGCGCAGCCGTCGTCATTCGCCAGGACGGACGGCTCGAGGGCGACAAGCATGGATGGGTCATCTCGAACGTGACGATCCGCGACAATACGCTGAACGGGAACGAGCTCATCGGTTGCGACATCGAGGGCGTCACCTGCGGGTGACGCCCTCGACGGCCGCACCGCACTCGGCCGATCAGTACGTGTAGCCGAAGTCCTCGAGACGGCTCCCGACGACCTCGCGGAAGTGCCTGACGTTCTCCTCGTCGAGCTCCGTGCGCCACTGGCCGACCGCGCCGCGACGGAACGTCGGGCTGTCACCGGAGAACAGCCGCGAGCAGACGTCGGCCACGAGACGCTCGTCGGCTTCCACACCGAGGTGCGCGTAGAGGCCTTGCACGGCCTCCCGCTGACGCTCGGCGCTCCCACCCCCCTGCGGGCCGACCAGGTCCTCGAACCGGACCACGAACGCGGAGCCGTGGAGCCAGCCTCCGTACCGATCGAGGCGTTCCGCGATCGACCGGAACTCGACCCGCGGATCCCCGTCGATCGCGACGCGGACCCGCTCCGCGAGCGTCGTGCAGCCGGCGTACGCGGCGTGGTACGGATGGTTCGGGCGGGACGCGGCGTAGTGCGCTTCGGAGAGCACGACGTCGCGCGGGTCCCTGATCAGGAACACTGCCCTGGTGTCGCCCAGTTCGTCGGGGAAGCTCGGCTCGAACGGCAGATGCGCGAGGGCGATCTGTCCCGGAGACAATGTCCCGACCAGTCCCGCGAGACTCCCCCACCGCGGGAGCGCCTCCGGCCACACGGTGGCCAGGATCTTCCGGTACAGGAGCGGGTGAAGGCAGAGCGCTCGTTCGAGCAGGTGCGTGCCGGCCTTCGGCAATGACACCGAGAGCACCCTCGGCGCGCTCCGGTCGACGAGCCGGTGGCGGAGCTTCGTGGGCGTGAGCCCGAACCGCTGCAACGTCCAGAGGTTCCGTGGCAGCGACGCCAGCCGCGCCCGCCACGCCGACGTCGACGAGCTGTTGTCCCCCACTCACGCCTCCCGTCGGTAGCCGTAGCGTGAACGCCAGGGAGCCGAGAGCGCCGTGACCGCCGGCCGCCACGCACCGGGTGCCCGGCGCCACTCGTCGTCGAGCCGGATCTCCACGTCGCCCTGCGCGAACCGGCTCCGGTTCCCCGATACGCAGTGGTTCGGCTCCAGCCGGACCGTGCGATCCGACACGAACGGAAGATCGACGGGCTCCTCCCGGACGAAGCGGACCAGCGCCTCCACCGTCTCCCTCGGGTGCGCCACGAAGTCCTCGTAGCGCAGGAGCATCTCGCGGTCCCGCGGTAACCGGCGTCGGACGGCGTCCCCGAGGAGGTTCGTCGCGATCCATCGGCCCGTCGACCGCACGCTCCCCGGCCGGTAGTCGCGCGGGCCGTGGAGCCCGGCCCCAGCGGGCCGCCCGCGTGCCCACGAGTAGGCCACCCCGCGAGGATCCCGGACCAGGTGGACGACGTACAGGTCCACCTCATCGAGCCCGCGGAGGACGGCCGCGGCGGCGGGCGACTTCGAAGAGTCGACGATCACCCGCGCATCGCGCCCGACCTCGGGGTAGAGCCGTCGCAAGAGATCGGCGTAGTGGTCGAGCCCCGGACGGCCGGTCGCGGGCCACGAGTCGATGCGGAGCAGCCTCGGCGTGTGCATCATCCGCACGTCCGAGAGCTGCCATCGATACACCCGATCGGGATCCTCGGGGCTCTGCACGCGATCGAGCGCCTCCGACCAGAAAGGGCACGACCCGATCTCCTCACCGCATCCACAGCGGAACCGCCGGCCGATCCCACGCCACAGCATGTGGATCTCACCCGCAGCCACGAACCCGGGTACGCTCGCGAGGACGTTCTCGAGGATCGTCGAGCCGCACCGGGTCGTGCCGAGTATGAAGAGCACCTTTGACCGGTCAGCCATGGCGAGGCGTGCCGGGCGTCGGGGCCACGCGAGCGCCGCTCGCCGCGAGCACCGCCGGAGCGATGGCCATCCCGGCGATGACCCAGGTCGGGATGGCGGCGTAGGGCGTCTCGAAGAAGTTCGAGAACGTCGCCACCGTCACTGAGGCCGCGAGGACCGGCAGCCCGAAGGCGATCCCCGTCAGTCGGTCGGAACGCCACAGCAGGTACCCGAGGGCGAGGAGGAAGAAGGAGAAGACGATGACGCCGATCCAGCCTCCGTAGCCGAGCGCGTACATGAACCAGTTGTGCGGCGTTCGGAGATCGTCCTCGCTCGAGCCCAGGTCGGCCGCGCTCGTCAGCTCGAACCCGTACCCGGCCCCAACGAACGTCCGCATCGGGTCGTCGTGGGTCGAGTCCCAGATCCCGCTCCACCACGCCTTGCGCCATTCGACCGTGCCGGAGAAGTTGCGCGCGTCGCTCGAGTAGGCAGCCGCGGCCTGCGCGTCGAACGGCGCGACCACCGCAGCGGCGACGTTGCGGGCCGAGAGCTCGCTCGCACCCCTCGAGTACTCGATCCGGAGGTTGAAGGTCCAGGCGACCGCGAACAGCGCCCCTACGATCGCGGCGATCGCCGCGGTCCGGCCAAGGCGCTTCGACATCCAGGCCCAGACGAACAGCCCGATCGCGAACCCGGCGTAGGACGCCCGGCTCTGGATGGCGATCAGGACCGAGAGGTTCAAGGCGAAGGGGATCCAGGTCCGCCACCCTTTCGTGGGGAACGCCATCAGCCCAAGGAGAACCGCGACCTGCCCGAGTGGGGGCCGGAAGAGCAGCACGCTGGTTCCGGGGAAGGTGAGCGCCACGTGATTCAGGTTGGCGATGTACAGGAGACCGTAGATCCCGTTCACCCACGCGAGGCCGACCATGAAGCGCTCGAGGAGCCGGGGCTCCTGCTCCGCGAGCCAGAGCCCAAGGAAGATGTACAAGGGGTAGACGTTGAAGACGAGCTCCTGCAGGGCGAGCCGCTGCGGATAGCCCTCGAGCACACCACGGGCCACCAGGATCACCCCGTAGAAGATGAGCACGAGGATCGACCAAGAGAGCGGACCGAGCACGCTCGGACGCAGCAGTGCGCCGGCGAACCGCAGCCCCGACACCTCCGGCCGGAGCACGAAGAACGCCACGAGGAGGATCTCGCCGATGAAGATCGGGGTGCCCGGGACGCCGAGATAGGCGAAGGCTCGCTGGAACACCATGTACCCGCCGACGACCCCGAGGGTCGCGAGCACCCAGTAGCTGCCCCGGTGGACGATCGGGGTCGGGACGGCACGGAGTGCGGCTACCTGCCGCGTGTCTGCGATCATGCGTTCATCTTCGGGGGGGCGGGGGGGCGCGGTCGTCTTGACTGGGTCGATCTCGCGCTGACGACCGATGATACCCGCCGCTCGCTCCGAAGGGTACCGGCGGAGGCCCACTGCTAGCATCGGCCGATGGTCCGGGTCCTTTCGATCATCGGCTACACACGGAGCGGGAGCACGCTCCTGGATTCCCTCCTCGGCGAACTCGACGGCGTGTTCTCTGCGGGCGAGCTGTACTACCTGTGGGAGCGAGGGTTGCTCGAGGACCGAACCTGCGGTTGCGGCGAACGCGTGGCGGACTGCGAGGTGTGGTCCGCCGTCCTCGAACGGAGCTTCGGTGATCGAGCGCCCGATCCGCGACAGGTCGTGGACTGGCAGTCGAGGGCGGCGCGGACGCGACATACCCCGGCGCTCCTCGCCGGTGGTCGGGGGCCGATCGACGAGCGAGCCCTCCGCGCCTACTCGCGGACGCTCTCGTCGGTCTACCGGTCGATCGCAGACGTGACGGGCTGTGAGGTGATCGTCGACTCCTCGAAGCGCCCGTCCGACGGGGCGCTCACGATGCTGCTCGACGGTGTCGAGGCGTCGATCGTCCACCTGGTGCGCGACCCACGAGCCGTGGTGTTCTCGTGGCGGCGCACGAAGCGCGAGCTCGATCACCCGGACGCCACCGACATGCCCCAGCGCTCCGTGATCGCGAGCGCTGCCGGATGGGTAGGCCTGAACCTCGCGGCTGAGGCCGTCCGCCGCAAGGCCGGGGCCCGCGGGCGGCTGCTCCGCTACGAGGACCTGGCCGCGCGACCCCGCGAGACGATCGTCGAGATCGCGCGGATGATCGGGGCGCCGACGACCCGCCTGCCCTTCGGATCCGACGACGAGGTGACGCTCGGCGAGAACCACACGGTCTCCGGTAATCCGAGCAGGTTCCGCAGGGGGGTCGTCCCGATCCGCCCCGACACCGAGTGGCGTTCGCGGATGGATGCTTCCGATCGTTTGCTCACCGACGTCGTCACCCTGCCGCTGCGATGGCGCTACGGCTACGGCGCTGGGACCCTGGGGGGACCCTGACGTGGACGTGGCCACCCGGCTCCGTCGGGCGCGCTTCCGGAGCAGGGTGCTCCGGGCGCCGACCGTGCGACGTCGCTACGCCGGCCTGAGACCCGACGACGCGCTCCTCGCGTCGTACCCTCGGTCGGGGACCACGTGGCTCCGCTTCCTCCTGTCGGAGGTCCTGTCGGGCACGCCCTCGAGCTTCGACCCTGACGGGACCGTCGTCCCCTACGTGGGGGATCACGCGGGGGCCCCCGCGATCCTCCCGGGCGACGGGCGGCTGATCATGACGCACGAGACGCTGCCAGCCGGCCCGCGGCGTGTCCTCTATGTGGTCCGCGATCCTCGGGCGGTCGCGGTGTCGGAGTTCCGGTGGCTGATCAGGCGGGGACTGATCGAGGAGGACCTCGATCGTTTCATCCGCGACTTCGTGCGTGGCCGCTCGAACCCATGGGGATCGTGGGGTCACCACGTCGAGCGCTGGGGCCGCTCCGAGGCCGCCCGCGCAGGCACGCTCCGCCTCGTGAGATACGAAACGCTCCGGGCCGACCCGGTCGGCGTGCTCGGCCACGCCGTGCGGTTCCTTGGCCGCGACGCGACGCCCGGCACGCTCGCCCACGCGGTCGAACGGAACAGCCTGGAATCGATGCAGCGCAAGGAACAACAGGCACCCGACGAGGCCTTCGCCAAGGGCGTGCGCCGGGAGTTCAGATTCGTGAGGTCGGGAGAGACCAGCGGGTGGCGGTCGGTGCTGTCGACGGCGCACGCCCGGGCGATCCGAGATGCCTTCGACCCGGCGATGCGCTCGCTCGGTTACGACGCGGGCGGCGACCCGCCACCGTCCGAGCCTCGGGCCGAGAGCGCGTAGCCGTAGCGAGGCAGCCATGGGGCGGTGAGCGCCGTCGTCGTCCATCGCGAGAACGAGGAAGCCGCGCGACGCCATGCATCGTCCCGCCGGATCTCCACCGGCCCGCTCGCGAACCGGCTCCGGTTCCCCCAGACCGCGTGGCCGGCCCGGATCGAGAACGTGCGCTCGTCGTGGAGGGGCAGCGGCCGGCCGCCGAGGCCACAGAGATCGACCAAGCGTGAGAGCGCCTCCGCGGGCGCGTCGACCATGTCCTCGTACCGGAGCTGGATCGAGGCACCCGGCATCCGATCCACGATGCGCTCCGCGTACCGGTTCACGGCCACCCATCGAGCCGCGCTCTCGACCACGCCGCGACGATGCATCGTCGCATCGCCCCGATGGCGATCGAGCGTCGGCTGGACGCGGCCTTGGGAGAAGGCCACGGCCCGGGGATCGCGTACCAGGTGGACGATCCTCGGCTCGATGCCCGCGACCTGAGCGAGCAGGGCCGCGTCGGCGGGGGTCTTGGACGAGTCCACGAGCACGCTCGCGCCGGTCGTCTCGCCGATCGCCCGATACAGCTGGCCGAGCAACTCAACGTAGCGCTCGAGCGTGGGCCGGCTCGCGACGGCGGACCCCGTCCGCAGGATCCGGCCCGTGTGCACGACACGAGCCTCCGCGAGCTGCCACGCGTGCACCTCGCGTGGGTCGGGAGCTGCGCCACGCGCGGCGGTCAGTCGCTCCAGGACCTCCGACCAGACCGGGCACTCGTCGACCCGTTCGCCGCAGGCGCACCCGGCTCCTCGTACGAGCGCCACCCAGAGCAGGTGGAGCTCGCCGGTGGAGAAGGCACCATCCACGCTGCCGAGCGCGTTGGCGAGCAGCGTGGACCCCGACCGGCCGAATCCAGTGACGTACAGGACGCGCGGGACCCCGCTGCTCATCGCGTCGCCCGACGTCGCTCGATCGCCGTCTCGTACGACGCGACCAGCGACCCGACCGCCCGCTCGGGACGGTAATCGCGCTCCCAGAGGCGATACGCCCCGTCGCCGAGCTCCTGCGTCTGGCGGTCGTCAAGCATGGACCGGATCGCTCGGGTCCACGCCGCCGCATCACCCAGGCCAAGCAGGTGACCGCTCACGCCGTCCTCCACGACCTCGGCCAGCGAGCCGATCCGACTGGCGAGCACCGGGACACCGACCGCGTAGGACTCGATCACCGACCGCGGGGTCCCCTCGTACCACTGAGACGGAACGACGAGGGCGCGGGCGCTCCGGAGCAGCTGCGGGACCTCGGCGCCGGGCACGGCGCCCCGGAAGGTCACGTTGGGTCCGGCCAGTGCCCGGAGCTCGTCGAGCTGCGGGCCTTCGCCGACGATGAGCAGGGGTGCGGGGATCTCCGTCCACAGTCGGATGAGTGCCGAGAGGCCCTTCTCGGCCGACAGCCGGCCGACGTAGAGGAAGTACTCCCCTGGCCCGGAACGCCGGTGTTCGGCGGTCGCGAAGTTCCGCTGGATCGTGATCCGATCGCTCGGGATCCCGGCCTCGATGTGCTTGCGCCTCATGAAGTCGCTCACCGCGAGGAACCGGTCGATCCGGGTGAAGCTGCCCGCAGCACGGTGGGCGGTGATCGACGTGGCGAGCACCGCGCTCGCGGCCCGGGAGCCCCGGAAGCACGCGTGCAGCACCCCGCGCCACGGCGTGTGGCCGAGGCAGTCCTCGCACACGCGATCGTCGAGCAGGAAGGTCCCCGGCAGGCAAGCGTACCGGTAGTTGTGGAGCGTCATCACCAGGGCTGTGTCCGGCGGGACCACCCGCAGCACGGCAGGGGACAGCATCGGGAACAGGTTGTGGACGTGCACCACGTCGGGCCGGAGCTTCGCGATCAGCGCTCGAACCCGCCGCACGGCGTCGGGCGACCACACCGTACGGGCGCCCGCATGCAGATCGTTGCGGAGCTCGTCCGGGGTGGGGGTCCACGGGACCACCTCGTGCCCGTTCTCCCTGAGCAGCGCGGTCTCGTCCTCCACCACGCGGTTCTCCCCCGACACCGGACCCGACAGGTACCGGGAGTGCAGGACCAGGACCCGCATCAGAACACCTCTCCACCGGACGCCGGGGCCGGGCCGCTCGGTCGCCGTCTGGACGGCGCTCGCCAGAACACGTACCACCAGATCATCACGCCGGCCATGTACGTGATCGCGAGTCCCCACGCGGCGCCCTCGGCACCCCCGAGCACCAGCCCGCCGATCCCCCCGATGACGTTCATCGCGGACACGACGAGGCGCGCTCGCAGGCTCCTCGAGACCTCCTGCAGCGCGCGGAGTCCGACCGTCGCTCCCAGCCACAGACCGCTCGAGATCGCGACGAGGGCCATCGGGACGAAGATCTGCTCGGCGCCGGGCCATGTGTCGCCGAGCAGCCAGGGGCCGATCTTCGTCTCCCAGGACGACGAAGATCCCCACGTAGGCGAAGCCCGCCATCCCCAGGAGCCCGGACAGGCCGATCGCCGTCCGGTCGAAGACATGCGGGCGATCCCGGAGGACCCGCACCAGCTCCGAGAGGCCCACGATCCAGATCCCCTGGAAGGCCACGTTCAGGGGTCCGAGGAGCACCTGGCTCCCCCGGAGCGAGCCCGCGGCCGCGAGACCCGCGATCGCGCCCGCCGAATAGATCACCAGCTGGGTGGACCCCGTGTTGGCGAGGAACTCGCCGATCTGGCGCGCCGAGATGTCCCGGTGCGCCCTCACCCATTCGAGAGCGCGCGTCGGCCGAGGCTCCACCTTCGACTGCGCGACCCCGACGAGCGCCCCGACCGTCCCCGCGAGGCCCCAGGCGAGGATGAAGGCAGGCGTCGACTCCCACCCGCTCGTGATCACCAACCAGAGCGACGGCACGAGAACGAGCGTCCAGATCACGTCGTTCACGAGCGCCTTCATCGGCGATCCGTGCGCGATGAACACGTGGCGCCACGCCTCCTGCAGCAGGAGGCCGGGCAGGCACACCGACAGGGCGAGCAACGGCGCCCGCGCTCCGGGGATCGCCAGCCCGGCTGTTGCCGTAACCGCCCCGGCGGCGAGCCCCACGACGATCGCCGCTCCGGTGGCCGACGCCGCGGCCTCGCGCCACTCGCCTTCCGATGAAGCGCTGTACCGCACGAGAACCGGGAGCGTCGTGGCGGCGCGCGAGACCCCAAGCACCAGGAGGTATACCGAGAAGGCGATCGCGAAGCCGCCGAACGCGTCGGCGGAAGTGTTCCGCGCGACCACCGCCGAGAGCAGGAAGTTCGTGAGGCTCGAGAACACCTGGTCCGCGAGCCCCCACGTCGCTCGGCGCGGAGCCGTACGGGAACTCACCGCCGACGAACCCCGCCGTCCGTTCGACGTCCGGAGCACGCCCGGCGGGCCGGCGCTTGGACCAGGCTCACCGACCTGCCCGCCCCCCGCGAGACGTCAGGATGCGGCGCGCCAGCTCCTTGGGCTTGGACGCGGACAGGCTCACCGAGAGCCACGGCCCTCGCGCGCTCCTCGGGAGCACGATCGCGACGCCGTACAGCACCGGCGCCCAGACCTTCTGGACGCCCCCGTACAGGTCATCGGCCATCAGAGCCCTCACGAGTCCACGGTACTGCCTCAAGAGATCCGACCGGCGATCCCCGGAGAACAACGCATGCTGGAACCCGAGCTCCCGATACCGCAGGTTGTCCGTGACCCGCAGGCGCCGACCGGGACGTGCGAGCTCGTCGAGCCGCTCGTTCACGCGGGTCGCCGACAGTTCGAGGTTGTCCATCGTCCGGGGGATACGCTCCACGTCCATCCCCGCCCTCGCGAAGTGGTTCGCCCCGTGCCGGCGGTAGGAGCCGAGCGTCACGTCGATCGCCGCCACCTCGGTGAGCAGCGGCGCCAGGACGAGGAAGTACGTGTCGGCGGAACTCGGATACCCCTCTTCGGGCATCGGGAACACCAGATCCGCGATCTCGCGCCTCAGCGCGACCCCGCTCGTGGGAACCCATCGCCACCGCCCGCCTCGACGCACGACCCGCTCAGCGAGCCAGCCCCGCTCGAACCGCGTGAACGCCGGTATCCGCTGGATCGGGGTGCCGATCCCGTCGGTCAGCGTGAGCGCGTGGACGGCGAGGCCGGCCCTGCTCTGACGGAACGCCTGGATCGTCATCTCGAGCCTGCGGGGCGCGGGGACGTCGTCGGAGTCGAGGAAGGCGATGACCTCGCCGCGCGCCTCGCGGAAGGCGCTGTTGAACGCGGCCGCCTGCCCGCGCGACCGATCGTGGGTGACGAGCCTCACCCGAGGCTCGCGGTCGGCGTAGGCAGCGACGACCGAGCGAGAATCGTCGGTCGAGCCGTCGTCGCACACGACCGCCTCCCACCGATCGTAGGTCTGTGCGATCAGCCCCTCGAGCGCGTCCGCAAGGAAGCGACCGTAGTCCCTGTTCGGGATCAGGATGGAGACGAGCGGGTCGCCGACGAGAGGGGGCAGCAGGACCGGCTCGAGGACCGCCTCGGACCCCGTCGCGGAGGAGGCGCCGGCCGAGGCCGGCGCCTCTCCCCCGCGCAGGGAGGCTTCGTCCTCGGCGCTCACACCGCCTCGACGTGGATGAAGTCCCACGTCGCCGGGAACTCGGGGCCGGGCCCTCTCGACGTCGAGATGATGCCGACGGCGAGACCTCGTCCTGGGGTCGAGGACCACGACGCGGGGATAGGGATCGGAGCCCCGACGTTCACCCTCGGCTGCAGCACCCCGCCGACGCTGGCCTGGTACGAGGGCTGCACCGTCCCGGCCGTGGGGTCGACCACCAGCCACAGGTCGACGTAGTCGGGCCCCGGCAGCGTGATGCTCTTCTTGCGGCTCACCTCGGAGACCCCCGCGACCTCCTTGATCACGTTGATCTGCTCCGGAGATCCGGCGGTCCCCTTCGTGGTGATCTTCAGGTAGCCGTCCTGGGTTCCGTCCCCGAGGAAGATCCCCATCGACTGATGCGCGTCGGGCACCAGGCCGTCGAACGGCTGGACGATCCGTCCGTAGACGTGGAACTTCCCGGAGGGCGGATCGATGCCGAGCTGGAACCCATATTGCTGCTTGTTCCCAGCCTTGAAGGCGTCACCGGCCGGGACCTGCGCGACGGTGAACACGCCGGCTGCTCCACCGACCACCATCCCGTTCTCGCTGAACTGGTTCAGGTAGTTGGTAGTCCCGTTCGTCATCAGGCCGGTGAACCCCGTGTTCGCGATGCCGCCCGGAGGCGGCGCGTCGTTCTCCCACGAGATCACCACGGGCACGTTCGTCGTCGTCCCGTCATCCGGGTCGATCGCGAAGGCGTCGTTGAGGTCGGGCGTCCCGTCGTTGTCGTCGTTGGGGTCGTTGAGGTCGGAGACCTGGTCCCCGTCGTTGTCCGGCGGGACCGACGCGGCCGAGCACGGGTTCGTCCCGTTGTCGATCTCGTCGGCGTTCGTGTAGCCGTCCTCGTCCTCATCGAGGCTCGCGCTGTCGGCGCCGGTGCAGTTGCCACCACCGCCGCCACCGCTGTAGTCGTTCGGCTCGAGCACGACGATGCCACCGTTGAGGTCGGCGATCCAGATCGTCCCCGGGAAGGGCCCGAGCGGACCGACGGTCGTGACGTCGAGCGGGCGGGCCGGCTGCGCGAAGGTCGCGAAGTTGTCATCTCGCAGGGTGACCACCGTCCCCGCCCCGTTCAGGCTGATGCGGACGATCTTGCGGGCCTGGTAGCTCGCGATCAGCAGGTCGCCCAGCATCTCGTTCTCGAAGTTGCCCGTCCGGTACTCCGTGATCCCGTCCGAGGAGTTCGGCAGGAGCGAGATCGACGTGGTGGCCGAAGTGTTCGAGCCACGCCAGTCGCACTCGACCGGGTTCGCGGAGACGATCGGCGACTGACCGTTGAACGTGTTGGCGCTGTTGCCGCGAGTCGGGTTCGCGTGCCCGCCGTAGTAGCCCTCGGATACGAGATGCAGGGCATCGTTCGATCCGGACTGCGCTTGGCCGACGAGCGCGTTCGTGCAGCTCGGCGTCCCCTCGCCTTGGGGCGTGTCGCCCCACCCGCCGTTCGGACCGTTGTCGGGAACGTAGATCTTCCCGGCGTGGCTGCCGACCGTGCCCACGACCACGTCGTAGGGGTTCCGGAAGCCGGGCGAGAAGACCTGGACCGGGCTGCCGGCGGTGATCTTCGCCTGGTTCGCGCCGTCGTTGCCACCGAATGGATCGTCGACGTCCTGCCCGCCGGAGTTCGTGCGGCTGGGGTCGTCGAGGGTTGGCATGTCGTAGGTCGTGTTGCCGATCGCCCCGAGGTCGACCGACAGCACCGCGGCCGAGTAGGCGTACTCGGGCAAGCCGGCGAAGTTGAACGACGGCCCGCCCTTGTTCGTGTTGCCCCCGTACGCCCACAGCAGGGTGTTCGTCCCCGGGATCAGCTCGATGCCGTTGGGACCGTGGTTCTCCTCCGAACGAGGGAGCCCGCGGACCAAGATCGTGTGGTTCCACGACGATCCGTTCCATGAGAGCTTCGATAGGGTCCCCGAGTTCGTGTCGAGGTTGAGGTCGCTCCCCTCGGTGCCGCCGCCGATCCGTGGATCCGAGGAGCTGGCGTAGATCACCGGGTTCGAGGATGTGCCCGTGACGACGATGCCCAGGAGCAGTCGCCCGGCCACGGACGCGTTCACGGTCCCGTCGTCGTCGTGGTTCGGGATGTTCGACACGGCGGAGATCGTCTGGGTCGCGGTCACCGCGTACGAGTTCGCGGCCGTCCGCGAGATCGTGAACGCCCGGATCGTGCCGTCGAAGTATCCGACGTAGAGCCTGCCGTCGGGGCCCCACGCGAGCGTGGTCGGCGCCGCACCGGACGTGCCGGCAAGGTCGCTCACGCCGAAGCCCACCGGGACCGGCTCGCCTCCACCGCCCCCGCCACAGGCGGTCGCGGATCCGACGAAGAAGGCGTCGTGGTGGGCCGTCTGATGCCCGCCGCCCTGGTCGGTGCCACCGCCCGCGACGTACAGACCGCCGCTGCACTCGGCCGCCTGGATCCCGTGCCGAGGCACGGCCATCGGCGTCAGCGTCCGCCACGTGTCCGTCGAGGGGTTGTACGCCTCGACCTCGGGACGGGCGATGCCGCCGCCCTCGCCGCCCATCACGACGATCTCGCCACCGACGACGTTCGCGCCGTACCCGCCGCGGGGAGTCAGCATCGGGGCGAAGCCCGTCTGCCACTGCCCGCTGGAGAAGTCGTAGGCGTCGGTCTGGGTCACGTAGTTCGTGATCCCGAAGTTCCGGCCCCCGATCGCCCACAGCTTGCCGTTCGCCACGACGGCGTGGAAGTGCTCGCGCGTCCGCGGCATGTCGGGCAGCTGGGTCCACGAGTCGGCGACCGGGTCGTAGACGTCGAACCGAGCGGTCGGGATCGACGACGACATGCCGCCGGCGACGTAGATCTTGCCCTGATGCACGGCGATCCCTGCGGCGCCGCGGGGCCACGGCATCGTGGCTCCCTGCGACCAGGAGTTCGTCGTCGTCTCGTAGATCATGACGGTCGTCGCCGCGGGACCCTTCCACGTCGCCAACCCGCCGATCGCGTAGATCTTCGTGCCGATGGCCGCCAGCTGGATGTGATGCAGCGCGTCGGGGACGGGCATGGCAGCGCCGCCGGACCACGTGTTCGTGCCGGGGTCGTAGATGCTGACCGCCTTCGTGTCGCCCATCAGGTAGAACTTCCCGCCCACCTGGATGTACCCGACCTCGTCGCGCGCCGCCGGGGCCGGGGCCTTCGTCACCCACGTTCCGTCCGCCGCCGACGCGACCGTCACGGTCAGCGCCGACAGCATCGCCACCGCCGCAAGCACCGCCACCATCCGAGTACCACGCACAGCTACCATCTCCCTTTCGCCCATTCGAGCGTCCGTTGGAGCCCCTCCTCCAGGTCGACCATGGGCTCCCACCCCAACACGCTCCTCGCGAGCGTGATGTCAGGGCATCTCACGTTGGGATCGTCCACCGGGCGGCCGGTGAAGACGATCTCGGAACGACTTCCGACGAGCTCTCGGATCCGCTCGGCGAGCTGCAGCACGGTCAGCTCGAACGGGTTCCCGATGTTCATGGCACCGACATGGGCGCTGTTGGCCAGCGCCCAGATGCCGGCGACGAGATCGTCGACGTAGCACAGGCTCCGCGTCTGCGATCCGTCCCCGTGGACCGAGATCGGCTCGTCGTGGAGGGCCCGTGCGAAGAACGTCGGCACGGCGCGACCGTCGTCACGTCGCATCCGTGGGCCGAACGTGTTGAAGATGCGGGGAAGCTTGACGTCGAGGTCGTGCACGCGGTGGTAGGCCATCGTGAGGGCCTCCGCGTAGCGCTTCGCCTCGTCGTAGACCGACCGCGGGCCGACCGGGTTGACGTTGCCCCAGTAGTCCTCGGTCTGCGGGTGGACAAGCGGGTCCCCGTACACCTCAGAGGTCGACGCCTGGACGAACCGGGCGCCCTTCGCGAGGGCGAGGTCGAGGGCGTGCTGGGTGCCCACCGCGCCGACGCGCAACGTCTCGATCGGATGATCGAGGTAGTCGGGAGGCGACGCCGGGGACGCGAAATGCAGCACGACGTCGACGCCACCCTCGACGACGAGGCCGTCGGACACATCGCCGTGTCGCAGCTCGAAGCTCGGGTGTCCCTCGAGATGCGCCACGTTCGCGTCACGCCCGGTGACGAGGTTGTCGAAGCCGACGACCTCGTAGCCGTCGTCGAGGATCTTCGTGGCGAGGTGGGATCCCAGGAAGCCCGCCGCGCCGGTGATCACCGCTCGTGCCATGGGCTCCTAGCCGACCCCCCGTCGTCCCATGGCCCGGAACGAGAACCCGGCGGCCGTGAACGCCTCGGCATCGAGGAAGTTGCGCCCGTCCACGACGATCTTGAACGCGACGAGCTCTCCGAGCTTCTCGGCGTCGAGCTCGCGGAACTCGTCCCATCCCGTGGACAGCACGATGCAGTGGGCGCCCCTCGCCGCCTCGTAGGCGCTCGGCGCGAGCTCGAGCCCGGGCACCTCGCGCTCCGCCTCGGGCCCCGCCTGCGGGTCGTACCCGACGACGTGGGCACCCGCCTCGAGGAGACGGCGGGCGACCGCGAGCGCGGGCGAGAACCGGACGTCGTCGGTGCCCGGCTTGAACGACAGGCCGAACAGCGCGATCCGCTTGCCCTCGATGTTCCACAGGGCGTCTCGGACCTTCTCGACAGCGGCCTCGACGGCCTCGTCGTTGATCTTCGCCACCTCTCGGAGCAGACCGAACTCGTACCCGAGGGTCGACGCGAGATGCTCGAACGCCACCAGGTCCTTCGGGAAGCAATAGCCCCCGTACCCGAGCCCGGCGCCGAGGAAGTCTGCGCCGATCCGCGGATCGGCGCCCATCACGTCGGTGACGGCCTGGACGTCGGCGTTCGCGCGCTCCGCGATCCTCGCCAGGGCGTTCGCGTAGCTGATCTTCAGGGCCAGGAACGCGTTGCTCGCGTGCTTCGCGAGCTCGGCGCTCCGGATATCGGTCTCGATCAGCCGCGCTCCTCGCTCCGTGAACGGTCGGTACACCTCGCGCATCACCTCGAACGCACGCTCGCTCGATGCACCCACGAGGATCCGGTCCGGACCCAGCGCGTCCTTCATCGCCTTGCCCTCCCGGAGGAACTCGGGGTTGGACGCGACGTCGATCATCGTGGCGAGGTCGGGGCGCTCGAGCGCGATCGTGCGATGGAGCCTGTCGGCGCTGCCGGCGGGCACGGTCGACTTCTGGGCGACGACGAGGGGCCCGGTGGCATCGGCCGCCACCTGACGCGCCGCCTGCTCCACGGCGAGGAGGTTCGCCTCGCCCGAGGCGCGCGGAGGCGTGCCCACGCAGATGAACACGACGTCGGCTCCCGCCACCGCCTCATGGGGAGCGGCCGTGAACCGCAAGCGACCCGCCGCGACGTTCTTCGTCAGAAGGTCCTCGACGCCCGGCTCGAAGAACGGCATCGTGCCCTCGGTGAGCGCGCGCACCTTCGCCGGGTCGGCGTCCATGCCGACCACGTCATGACCGACCTCCGCGAGGGAGACGCACGTGATCAACCCCACGTGCCCGGTGCCGATCACCCCGATCCGCATCAGGACTCGATCCCGGCGGGGACGCGGCCGGCGCGGGTGAGCTCCGACGCGATCCAGTCGTAGGTCGTCTTCATCCCGTCCTCGAGCGAGACCTGCGGCTCCCAGCCCAGGACCTCGCGCAGACGCGTGTTGTCGCTGTTGCGACCGCGGACGCCCTGCGGCTTCGAGGTGTCGTGCACCTTCACGAGCTGCTTGCCCGCGACGTCGCTGACGAGGTCGACGAGGCCGTCGACCGTGATCAGGCGGTCGGTCCCGAGGTTCAGCGGCATCGCGTGGTCGGACATCATCAGCCGATGGATCCCCTCGACGCAGTCGTCGACGTAGGTGAACGACCGCGTCTGGAGGCCGTCGCCCCAGATCTCGATCTCGTCACCGTCGTGCGCCAGCGCCACCTTCCGGCTGATCGCCGCCGGCGCCTTCTCGCGACCGCCCTCGTACGTGCCGAGGGGTCCGTAGATGTTGTGGAAACGCGCCACGCGCGTCTCGAGCCTGCCCTCCTCGGTGTAGTACTGGCAGAGCTTCTCGGCGTAGAGCTTCTCCCACCCGTAGCCCTCCTCGGGCTCCGCGGGGTAGGCGTCGTCCTCCTTCAAGGCGGTGACGTCGGGGTCGAGCTGCCGGTACATCGGGTAGATGCACGCGGACGAGGAGTAGAAGTGACGCCCGACACCGTTGCGGTAGGCGGCCTCGAGCATGTGGGCGTTGATCAGGACGTTGTTCCGCGCGACCTCGGCATGGTTCCCGGTGATGTAGCCGATACCGCCCATGTCGGCGGCGAGCTGGTAGACCTCGTCGATCCCGTCGGTGGCCCACAGGCAGTGCTCGTACTCGCGCAGGTCCCGCAACTCGAACTCGTCGGCCGTGGTGGGCTCGTACTCGGGCTCCTTGAGGTCCACCCCACGCACCCAGTACCCCTGCGCCTTCAGGTAGCCGACCAGGTGATGGCCGATGAATCCACCCGCGCCAGCGACGACCGCTCGTTTCATCCTCGTGACTCCTTCCGATCGATTCCCCGCTCCGCCCCGCGCCCACGATCGCGCCTGGCTCGGACGAGCTGCGCGGCGAACAGCGCCACGAAACGAGGGTTGTGTCGAAGGTACCGCTTCCACAGGCGACGGGGTTCGGTCACCAGGCGGAATACCCATTCTAGCCCGTTCCGCTGCATCCACCCCGGCGCCTGACGCTTCTGGCCCGCGTAGAAGTCGAAGGCCGCGCCGACCCCGAGCATCACCGCTGCGACGGCCGGCTGGTGCTCGACCATCCAGCGCTCCTGTTTCGGGCAGCCGATGCCCACGAACAGGATCCGGCATCCGGAGGCTGCGATCGCGTCCACGACGGCGGCGTCCTCCTCGACCGTCAACGGCCGGAACGGAGGCGAGAACACGTAGGCCACCTGCAGCGAGGGGAGCTCACGCTCGATCCTCGCCAACAACGCGGTCATCACGGTGTCCGTGCCCCCGTAGAAGCCGACCGGGACCCCGTCACGCGCGGCCCGCGTGAGAAGCTGGGGGGTCAGCTCGGGGCCGTAGACCCGGGTCGCGTCGCTCACCCCGAGCGCGCGGAGCGCCCACACGAGGGGCATCCCGTCGGGCGTGACGAGATCGCAGGCCGCCATCACGGACGCGAACGTCGGATCGTCGTGCGCCTCCATCACGTTGTTCACGGTGGCGATCGCGACGCTGCGGGACTCGCCGCGTCCGGCCCACGAGATCACGCGGTCGATCGAGTCGTCGTACGAGGTCGCGTCGACCCGCATCCCGGCGATCTCCCGGGACCGCAGCTGGGGAACGTCATCCCCGGTGGGAGCCCCGTGCTGGGACTCGGCGCGCATCCTGCCGCTCAATATGCACCCCGCCGCGACACGAGAACGCCGAGGGTCCGCAGGAGGATCCTGATGTCGAGCCCGACCGACCAGTTCTCGACGTAGAAGAGATCCTGCCGCACCGCCTCCTCCGCCGAGACGTCGCTGCGGCCGTTCACCTGCCACCATCCGGTGAGGCCCGCGCGGACGTCGTGCCGGGCTTCGAGCAACGAGGGGTTGGCGATGACCTGATCCTCGGGCAGTGGCCGGGGTCCGACGAGGCTCATCTGTCCGATCAGCACGTTCCACAGCTGCGGGAGCTCGTCGACGCTGGTCGCACGGAGCAGGCGCCCGATGCGGGTGACGAGGATGTCGTCCCTCGGCTTGAAGAAGGCCTCGGTCGGATCGATCCCGTTCTCGGCGAGGATGCGGTCCGCGTCGGACACCATCGTCCGGAACTTGACGATCCGGAACACCCGGCCTTCGCGGGTCACGCGCTTCTGCCGGAAGAAGACCGGCCCCGGAGACGTGAGCCGGATCGCGAGCGCGATCACGGCGAAGATGGGGGCCAGCACGAACAGGCCGACGGCCGACCCCGCGACGTCCATCCCACGCTTCAGGAGGGCCTGGATGCCGTTCAGCTTGGCCGGAAGCACCGCGACGAGCGCGCCGGGCCCGAGCGGGAAGATGTCGAGGTGCGAGCCCAGGGCCTCCGGAGCTCGGGTGAACAGGCGGAGCTGGAGCCCCTCGGTCCGGGCGAAGCGGCGGAGCTCGGTCAGCTCCCCACGGGTGAACGATCCGGAGGCCACCAGCAGGCAGTCGATCGACCCGTCAGCCGCGAGGTCAGAGATCTCGGAGAGTCGCGAGAAGGTCGGGAGCGCGTCGCGAGGAGAACCCCCGGCATGGGTCACGAGGCGCCCGACCGGCAGGAGATCGGAACCCTCGGACCGAAGGATCTCCAGGAAGTCCGACGGCTCCCCCGCCGTGCCGACCAGCACGGTGCGCAGACGGAGCCCACCCTTGCGGCGTTTGCGCCGTGCGTACGTCGCCCACGAGGCGCGCTGCACGAGGTCGAGGAACAGCAGCGTCGTCGCGAAGGCGAAGATGCGCATCCCGAACCCGGGCGTGCCCCCCGCGATCACCGCGACGCCGCAGCCGAGGATGCCGACGCTCCCGGCGACCCGGGCGAGCCCCAGCCGCCCCGCGATTACGCTGGACGAGATGTTGCTGAAGGCGCCGACGAGCGCGAGCCACAGCGCGATCGGCGCCGCCACCAGCAGCGCGATCGGCGCGTCCACGCCCCGCAGCACCCCTGACACAGCGACGGCCACGACGAACGCGATCACGTCCCCGACGGCGATCCCGACGGCGACCCGCTGGCGGGACCCCGACGTGGACGGCTGGATGACCTGATCCCGCGGCGCCGCCTCGACCGTGACCACGACGTCGCCGCTCGCGACGCTGACCGTATCTGTACGTTGGGGATCGCGGACCGCGACCCTCAGTTCTTCGTCACCCTCGGTACCAGCCTGCGTGCTCATCCCCTACGCCTTCATCCGTCTGTTGCCCCGGAACGACCGCTCGCGTGTGCGTATCCCCGACGTGCCTCCCCCCCAATCCTCCATCGAGGGGACCGCCCGGGCGTTACCACGGATGCTGGGGCCCATCGGGGGGTTAGGTCAATCGGCGGAAAGGCTAAGGAATCTCGTCGTGTGTCATCAGCGTCCCTCCGACGCTCGATCCTGTGTTCCCTGCTCAGCGGTAGGGGAACCGGACCGACCTAGTCCGAACTACCTAGAGCAGACGATGCCGAACCGCAGCCCGCATAGGGTACTCCTACGGCTGACATCGGCCAAAGTAGGACGAACGGGGGATGGCGAACGTTCACCTGTTGTTCCGTTGCTCAGGAGTCGAACCCGAGCCCGGCGGCGTCGAGCAGCCTGAGCCAGGGGCCGCGGCGACCGCGCCTGCGGTCGGCGCGGGCCAGCGCCCGGGTCGTGAGGCCGATCCCGACCGAGCGCAGCGGCTCGGGCGGGAACGGCAGCGGGCGCGATCGCACCAGCTCCAGCCGCGTCCGCCCGGTGTCGAGACCGTCGAGGAGCTCCAAGCCCACGCGCGCGCCGAAGCGTGAGGCGGCCACCCCCATCCCCGTGTAGCCGACCGCGGATACCACCCGGTCGCCGAACGCGCGGTGGAAGAACACGCTGAACCGCGTGCACGTGTCGATCACGCCTGCCCACCGGTGGGAGAACCCGATCCCCTCGAGCTGCGGGAACGTCTCGAAGAAGTGGCGTTCGAGCGCGTCGAAGGTCTCAGCGCGCTCCTCGAAGCGCGGATCGACGCCGTTACGCCAGTGGTAGACGGCATCGAAGCCACCCCACAGGATCCGGTCGTCCTCGGTGATCCGGTAGTAGTGGAACCGGTTCGCCATGTCGGCGAGCCCCTGTCGCCGATGCCACCCGATCGCGTCGCGCTGCGACGGACCGAGCGGTTCGGTCATCAGCACGTGGTCGTACACGGGGACGATCGCGCGACCGACGGCCGGCACGAGCGGTGGGAACCCGTTCGTGGCGAGCAGGACGCGCCGCGCACGGACGTCACCCGTGCGTGTCCGGAGCCCGACCGCCGGCCCGGCACCGTCGATCGAGGTGACCGGCGTGCGTTCGTGGATCCGGACGCCGAGGTCGCGGGCGACCCGGGCGAGCCCCCACGCGAGACGGGCGGGGTCGACCATCACGCACCCGGACCGGTTCCACCAGGCGCCGAGGTAGGTCGGCGAGTCGACCTCGGCCCGGATCGCGTCGCGGTCCAGCAGCGCGACGTCGTAGCCGTACCGCGCGTACAGGTCCGCGGCCTCGGCCGCCCAGGTGAGCTCGTGCGGCGCCCGCGCGACCTCGATCTCACCCGAGGGGGTCCAGTCGCACCCGATCGCGTAGCGGGTCACGGTCTCACCGATCTGGGCGAGGTTCGCCTTCGCCTCCATCTCGATGCGGTCCAGCTCCTCGGGGAAGCGCGCCTCGCCGTTGTCGAGCCCGTGGGTAAGGGTCGACATCGCGAAGCCGCCGTTGCGCCCACTCCCGCCGAACGCGATCGTGTCGGCTTCCAGGAGCACCACGTCGCGTCCCGGATCTTCCTCCTTCGCGAGGACGGCGGCCCACAGCCCGGTGAACCCTCCCCCGACGATCGCGAGGTCGGCCTCGGACGGACCCTCGAGCGGGGCGGCCGGCTCGGGCGCGTCGGGACGATCGAGCCAGAAGGCCGTCGGCTCGGCCTCGCGCCAGCGCGGAGCGCTCACTCGACCGGGTCGAGCCTCACCAGGCGGGTTCCGGCGAGATCCACCGCCTTGATCCGCCCATCGGTCCGTCGCTCGAACCGCACGGGTTCGCCGGATTCGCGGACGCCGGGCTCCACCGTGAAGACGTCGGGGTCACCGGCGGGGGTCAGCGTCGGGCGCCAGGTCGGCTCCTGGGGGTTGAGGAAGGCGAGCGCCCCGTCTCGCCATTCGAGCCGCACCATGTACCCGTCTCCGACGGTCGGGTCGTCGGTGTACAGACCGAGCAGCTCACGGTACGGCGCGGGCGTCGGGGCGGGCGACACGACCGGCGGCGGCGCGTCGCGGACCGCCGCGCGCGCGACCCCGGCGAGCGACACCGCGAGCTCCGAGGCGGGTCCCACCCCGTTCACCAGGGCGATCGCACCTACCTTCTCCAGGGGGTCGAAGCAGACGCTCGTGATGAAGCCGTGGAGCCCTCCGGAGTGCTCGACCCAGATCACGTCGTCCTTGCGCTGCGCGTACCAGGCGATCCCCCAGGCCTCGGTCCACGCGTCGTCACCCAGGTACCGCGGCGTCTGCATCTCCTTCAGCGTCGCGCCCGCGAGGATCTGCGCGCCCCCGCGCGGCCCGGCGTCGCGCCGGAACTGGAAGGACACCCAGCGGGCGAGGTCCTCGACGCTCGACCACAGGCCGCCCTCGGCTTCGATCGGGGGGACCGCGATCGCGGGCTCGAGCTCGTCGGAGAAGGCCCGGCCTCGGTAGCCGGTGGCACACCGACCCTCGAGCGCGGGGTCGAGGGGGTCGAACGCCGTCGACGACATCCCGAGCGGCTCCAGCACGTTGGCCCTGAGGTAGCTCGCGTACGGCTGGCCGCCGACCCTCGCGACGACCTCACCGAGCAGCTGGAACCCGAGGTTCGAGTACTTCTGCTGCGTGTTCGGCGGAACCATCGTCCCCAAGGCAGCGGCGTTGGCGAGGTTGACGGCCGGATCGCCCTCGTAGGTCGCGCTCACCCACTCCGTGCCGGGCGGATCGCCCTTCATCCCCGACTCGTGGGACAGCAGGCGCCGGATCGTCACGGTCTCGATCGCGCCGAACGGGCTCTGGGAGGACCGGAGCTCGGGCAGGTAGGTCACCGCCGGGTCGTCCAGGTGGAGGAGCCCCTCGTCGCGCAGCTGCATGACCGCCGTGCCCGTGAACGTCTTCGTGATCGAGGCGATCCGGTGCAGGGTGGTCGGGTCGTGCGGTCGACCCGTGGACACGTCCGCGAACCCGATGCCCGCCGACCACACCAGATCGTCGCCGTGGACGACCCCGACGGCGGCCCCGGGCAGCCGGTGCTCCTTCACGAACGAGGCGGCAATCGCCTCGAGCTTGGACGCGACCTCGGTGACGGGACCCGGCACCCTCAGACCCCCTTGAGGTAGGCGACGGTCTCCGCGAGCCCGTCCTCCAGGTGGGTCCAGGGCTTCCACGCGATCGCCCTCGAGGCGAGCGAGATGTCCAGGACGCTTCGGCGCAGCTCCCCCGGCGGCAACGGCCCGTGCTCGGGCTCCTCGGTGAACCCGATGATGTCGGCGAGCATCGAATAGAGCGCGTTCACGCTCGTCTCGAGCCCCGTCCCCACGTTCACGAGCTTGCCGGAGCCTCGCTCGACCGCCTGGACGAACGCGTGGACGACGTCGTCCACGAAGACGTAGTCGCGGGTCTGGTTCCCGTCGCCGTAGATCGTGGGGCGCTCGCCGGCGAGCATCTTCCCTGCGAACACAGAGATCACGCCGGCCTCCCCGTGGGGGTCCTGCCGGGGCCCGTAGACGTTCGCGAGCGCGCACGCGGTGAAGTCCACCCCGCGGTACCGCTGATAGAAGGAGAAGTAGTCCAAGACGGCCTTCTTCGAGATGCCGTAGGGGCTCGCCGGGATCGAGCCTTGGGCCGTGGTCTCCTTCGCGGGCAACCGCTTGGGCTCGCCGTAGACGGTCCCGCCGCTCGCGGCGTAGACGATCTTGCGGGCCTCGACCTTCGCCGCGCATTCCAAGACGTTGAGGGTGCCCATGATGTTCACGCTCGCGTCGCGGACGGGGTCCTCGAGGGACGGACGGACGCCGGCCTGCGCCGCCAGGTGGAACACCACCTCCGGCCGGTGCCGCTCGAACAGCGAGGACAGGCCGTCGGCGCGCACGTCCATGTTGAAGAACGTGTAGGCCTTGCCGTAGCCGCGGGCCTCCGCCAGGTTGGCGATCCGTCCCGTGGACAGGTCGTCGACCGCGATCACGCGGTGGTCCTCGGCGAGGAGGCGGTCGGCCAGGTGGGAGCCGATGAAGCCGGCGCCCCCGGTCACCAGGACGGTCGTCACGCCGGCAACTGTAGGTTCGGGTCGGCGCCGATGTCCAACGTCGTGCGCTCGCCCCGGGCGAGCCGCGCCGCTCCCAGACACGCGACCATCGCCGCGTTGTCGGTGCACAGCCCGAGCGACGGGATCAGGACCCGGAGGCCCTCGGCCGCACCGGCTTCCTGCAGCCGCTCGCGCAGTCGCGTGTTCGCCACCACCCCGCCGCCGAGCAGGACGGTCGGCACACCCGTGGACCGAGCTGCCTCGATCGTCTTGGTCACCTGGACGTCGACGATCGCCTCCTGGAAGCTCGCCGCGAGGTCCGGGACGTGGAGGTCGCGTCCGGCGGCTCGCTCCGCCTTCACGTGGCGCAGCACGGCCGTCTTGAGCCCGCTCATCGAGAAGTCGAGGTCACCCGAGTCCTCCATCGCCCGCGGGAACCGGATCGCGGTCGGATCGCCCTCGGCCGCCATCCGGTCGATCGCCGGCCCCCCGGGGAAGCCGAGCCCGAGCAACCGCGCGACCTTGTCGAACGCCTCTCCGGCGGCGTCGTCGAGGGTCTGCCCCAGGACCACGTGGTGATGGATCTCCGGCACGTGCACGAGCATCGTGTGCCCGCCGCTCACGATCAGGGCCACGTACGGGGGCTCGGGAGGCCCGTGCTCCAGGAAGTTCGCCCAGTAGTGCGCCTCCAGGTGGTGGACGCCGATCAGCGGCACCCCGGCGGCGAGCGAGATCGCCTTCGCGGCCGCCATCCCCACGAGCAACGCGCCGACCAGACCGGGGCCGACGGTCACCGCCACCCCGTCGATGTCGCCGACCTGGATCTCGGCGGTCTCGAGCGCCTCGTCAAGGAGCGGGTTGAGGGCCTCCACGTGCGCACGCGCCGCGACCTCCGGGACCACCCCCCCGAAGCGCTCGTGGAGGTGGACCTGGGCCGCGATCAGGTTCGCCCGGAGCCCGAACGTGTCCTCGACGACGGCGATGGCGGTCTCGTCGCACGAGGTCTCGATGCCCAAGGTGATCACGGCGTCCGGGACCTCTCCAAGCTCGCGGCGATCGTCTCCAGCCGCAGGGCATAGTCCTCGGTCCGCACGTCGTCGGTCCACATGATCAGCGCGTCTTCGTGCAGCTCGGCGTAGTAGTTGCGCCGGATCCCCACAGGGCGGAACCCGAACCGAGCGTAGAGGCGCTGCGCGCGCCAGTTCGTGACGCGGACCTCCAGGGACACGGCGTTCCCACCCAGGTGCATCGCCGCCCGGATCTGCTCCAGGAGCAGCCGGGACGCGATCTTGTGGCCCTGCAGCATCGGGTCGACCGCGATGTTCGTGACGTGCGCCTCGTCGCCGTAGCAGATCAGCCCGGCGTACCCGACCACGTCGCGGTCGATCCGAGCCACCAGGTAGCTGCGGTTGTGCGGCTCGGACATCTCGGCCACGAACAGGTTCGGGCTCCACGGGCGCGCGTACGCCTGACGCTCGATCGCCATCACGCCCCGCAGATGACGGCGGCGCATCCGGTCGATCTCGAGCCTAGGCGCCCCGGGCTCGCTGATCCCACGCGATCTCAGCATCGGACTTCCTCAGGTACATCGGCACCACATCGACGAGACGGTCGTGTTCCTCGCGTAGGAAGCGGGGCACGGCGAGCTCGACCAGCGCCGCCGCGTCGGGATGCGCGACGATCGGCGACGCGAACTCGATCCGGCCCCCCAACTCGGCGAGGATCTCGCGGTACAGGATGGCACCGTCTCCTACCGCCAGCACCTCCCCGGGCATGGCCTCCAACTCAGCGAGCAGGCCCTGCGGCCGCCGGACCGCGTACTCGGAGTCCCGGACCACCCCCCCGGGGACCGGCCGGTACACCGCGTCGAAGACCTCTCCCCGCCGGCCGTCGATCACCGCCACGATCGTGCGGTGCGTGAACCGGACGCTGTAGGCCAAGACGTCGAGGCTGGTCACACCGAGGATCTGCGCCCTCGTCACCTGGGCGAGCGTCTTCGCCGTCTGGACGCCGACGCGCAGTCCCGTGAACAGACCGGGGCCGATCCCGACCGCGAATCCTCCCACCTGCTGCAGGTCGACCCCGGTCCACCGCAGCAGCTGCTCGAGCGCGGGCGTGACCGATTCCTGTCGCGCGCGGCCTGCGACCTGGATCCGTCCGAGGATCTCGCGCTCCGTCCCGATCGCCACGGAGGCGTGGGGCGTCGAGGTCTCGATGCCGACCACGATCACGAGGGCACCTCCCAACGACCGAGCGCCCGGGACAGGGCGGCCGCTCGCGCCGCCCACGAGGGGCCCTCGCTTCCGATCGTCAGCTGCCTCGTCTGCCCGTCCTCCTGCGTCGCGAGCTCGATCCGGAGGCGGTCCGCCGGGAGCAGCTCCTCGACGGCATCTCCCCACTCGATCAGCAGGACCGCGCCGTCGCCCCCCAACTCATCGAGCGCGAGGTCGACCACGTCCTGGAGCCGTTCGAGCCGGTAGACGTCGACGTGCGCGATCGGGAGCCGCCCGCTCGGGTACTCACGGACCAGGGTGAACGTCGGAGACGCGACGTGCTCGGTCGCTCCGAGCCCGCGGGCGAGGCCTTGCACGAGGGTGGTCTTCCCCGCGCCGAGCTCCCCGGTGAGCACGACGACATCGGCGGCCAGGAGCACGTCCGCGAGCGCCGCGCCGAGCGCACGGGTGTCCTCGGCCGTGGTCGCGCGCAGCTCGAGGGCCATCGTCAGAACAGCTCCATCTGGTGCTCGGCCGGCGGGTGGTCATCGTCGGCGTGTCCGACGACCGGGTCGGGGTCGGGCACGACGACCGGTGCGTCCAAGGTGGCGCGGATCATGGTGAAGTCGTCGCGCAGATCCTGGAACTGACGGCTCTTCTCTCCACCTCCGTGCAGGATCGCCGCAGGGTGGAAGGTGGGGATCACGGTCCGCCCGCGCCACTCGTAGGTCCGGCCCCGCATCGAGGTGATCCCCCGCGTCGTCTGCAGGACGAACTTCGTCGCGAAGTTGCCGAGCGTGACGACCACTCGCGGCTGGATCAGCGTGAGCTGCTCGACGAGCCACGGGGTGCACGCCTCGATCTCGGCCGGCAGCGGGTCGCGGTTGCCCGGCGGGCGGCATTTCAGGATGTTCCCGATGTAGACGTCCTCCCGACGCAGGCCGATCTCGTCGAGCATCCGGGTGAGCAGCTGGCCGGCGGCACCGACGAACGGCTCGCCCTGACGGTCCTCGTGGAACCCGGGCGCCTCCCCGATGAACATCAGCTCGGCGTCGGGGCTCCCCACGCCGAACACGACCTGCGTGCGGCCCTGCGCGAGATCGCACCGGGTGCACCCCGCCGCCTCGGCGGCGGCCTCGGCGAGGGAGCGCGTCACGCCGCTCCCTCCTGTGGCTTGCGCCGCCGTGTCCGGATCCCCAGCGACTCCCGGACGAAGGGCCGGATCGCGCGGTCCAGGTCGAGCGGCCGCTCGAGCATCGGGATGTGCCCGGCGCCGGCGATCACGGCGAGCCGTCCCTGTGGGAGCGCGGCCGCGAGGTCCACCGCGGCCGCGGGCGGCGTGACCCGGTCGTGCTCGCCGACGACCACGAGCGTCGGCACGTGGACGCGCGGGACCGCGTGGCGCAGGTCCATCTCCATCAGCTCGGGCAGTGCGTCGGTCCAGACCTCCGAGGCCGTGCGCTCGGCCAGCGACACGACGTGGTCGACGACCGCGTGCGGTGCATCGGGTCCGAACTGCGTCACGCGGGCGACCACGCCACTGACGCCCACCCGGCTCGAGGTCGCGACGCGCCGCACCGCGTCGACCCGCCGTGCGGCGCTGCGCAGGGTCCCCGACCACGGCCGCAAGAGCTCGGTGACCGACCCCATCGCGCCCCGAAGCAGGTCCGAGGACGCCGCCCCGATCAGGACCACCCCCACGACCTCGCGCCCGAACAGCTCCGGTCGCTGCTCGGCCATCGCGAGGATCGCCATCGCCCCCATCGAGTGGCCGATCACGACCGCGGGGCGGCCCGGCGACGTGGCCCGGAGCACCGCCGCCACGTCACGACCCATCGCGCGCAGGCTCAGGTCGCCGTGAGCGGCCGGGGCGCTCGCCCCGTGCGACCGGTGGTCGAACGCGACCACCCGGGCGTCACGCGCCAGCTCCGGCCAGAGCTCGCACCACACCGACATGTCCAAGCTGAACCCGTGGGCGAGCAGCACCACCGGGGCCGACGGATCGCCCGCGGCCCGGACCGCGAGCTCGGTCCCGTCGAACGACGCGACGCGGCCAAGGTCCTCGGGTGGGAGATCTCCGATGGGGGCCTCAGGCCCGTGATGTCGTCGCACGACGGCTCGTCCCACGACGCCGGCGGCGACGGCACCGACGGCGATCCCGGCCGACAGCAGCGCGACGCGCCTCTTCACCCCACGTGCTCCCTCGGCACCCGTTCGCCGATCCGCGTGACGATCTCGTAGGCGATCGTGCCGGCGTGGCCCGCAAGCTCCCACGCGGTGATCTGCTCGTCTCCCTGACGCCCGAGCACCACGACCTCATCGCCCGGCGCGATCTCGAGGTCGCCGCAGTCCACCACGAGCTGATCCATCGTCACGCTCCCCGCCACCCGGCACCGCCGACCACGGATCAGCACGTCGGCCCGGGAGGATGCCGCGCGAGGGTACCCGTCGGCGTACCCGACCGGCACGGTCGCGACCCATCCGTCGTGCGCGAGCTCGTAGGTGTGCCCGTAGGACAGCCGCTCTCCCGCCGGGAGGCGCTTCACCAGCGAGACCGCCGACCGCCAGCTCAGCGCGGGCCGCAGGCCGAGCGCCTCGCCCACGCCCGGCGCCGGAGCGACGCCGTAGACCGCGATCCCGGGACGGATCAGGTGGAACCTGGTTTCCGGGTGCCGGATCGTGCCGCCGCTGTTGGCGGCGTGGAGGTACGGCGGGTCGAGGCCCGCCTCGCGTGCCGCGGACACCACGGCGTCGAACCGCGCGAGCTGGAGCCGGGTGAGATCCGGGTCGTCCTCGCTGCTCGCGAGATGCGTCCACAGCCCCTCGAGCTGGAGCCCGAGCCCCACCACCTTCCCCATGAGCGCCACCGCGTCCTCGGGGGGCCACACCCCCACGCGGTGCATCCCCGTGTCGACCTTCACGTGGACCGGCACCCCCGCGCCGGGGACCGCCGCCGCCAGCCGCTCGGCGCCCGCGACCGTGTAGACCGTCGTGCGCAATCTCGCCGCCACGGCGAAGGCCTCCGATCCGTCGGGCACCTCGGAGAGCACGAGGATCGGCGTCTCGATCCCGGCCGCGCGGAGCGTCAGCCCCTCCTCCACGAGCGCGACGCCCAGCCAGGTGGCGCCGGCCTCGAGCGCCGCGCGCGCGACCGCGACGTCGCCGTGGCCGTAGGCGTTCGCCTTGACGACCGCCATCAGCTCGACCCCCTCGGGCGTCAGGAGCGCCACGTTGTGCCGGATCGCGGCCAGATCCACCACCACGTGGGTCGGCCGGTGGCGGTACCGCGTCATGCCTGGACCCCCACCGCGCCGAACGCTTCGGGGAGACGCTCGGCGACGTCGCCCGCGACCGCGCCAACCCCGAGGTCTCGCCCTGCAAGGATCCCCGCGAGACCGTGGACGTAGGCGCCCGCCCACGCCGCGTCGTACGGATCGAGCCCACGCGCGAGGAGCCCCCCGATCACCCCGGTGAGGACGTCGCCGGTCCCGGCCGTCGCGAGCGCGGGCGTGCCCGTCGGGTTGATCCGGGCGTGTCCGGACGGGTCGGCGATCGCGCTGCGGGTGCCCTTCACGAGCGCCACGGAGCGGGCGCGGGTGGCGAGGTCGCGCGCAGCCGCGAGGCGGTCGTCCGCGCCCGCTCGGGGACCGCGCAGGCGGGCGAGCTCCCCGAGGTGCGGGGTCAGCACCGCCTCGGACGCCCGGTCCGTGAGCTCATCGAGCCGCCCCGCGAACGCGTTCAGCCCGTCGGCGTCGAGCACGACGGGCGCCGGCGCCTCGCGCACGAACGCACGGATGAACCCCTGGGTGTCCTCGTGGGTCGTGAGCCCCGGCCCGATCGCGAACGCGTGCGCCTCGACCCATCGCTCCCGGAGAACGCCGAGGGCATCCGCGGCCACGGTCCCCGCCGCCGTCTCCGGGAGCGGGATCCACACCGCTTCGGGCACGCCGGGCTGCATCGCGGGCAATGCCGAGGCCGGCGCCGCCACGAACACGTACCCGGCGCCCGCGCGGGCCGCGGCGCGGGCGATCAGCCGCGCCGCGCCGGGCATCGCACGCGAGCCCGCCACGACCACGAGCGTCCCGCTCGCCTTCTTGTGCCCGTCGATCTCGCGCTCGGGGACGGCCGCGACCACGTCCCCGGGCTCGGTGAGTCCCACGGACGTCGGCACGAGGTCGTCGGGGAACCCGATGTCGACGACACGGACGTCGCCGGCGAGCTGCGCGCCGGGGAGCAGCACCACCCCCACCTTCGCCGCCCCGAACGTCACGGTCAGATCGGCCTGGATCGCCGCGCCGGCGACCGATCCGGTGGCGCCGTCCACCCCGCTCGGGATGTCCACGGCCACCACCGGGACGGGCGCGTCGTTCAGCGATCCGATCGCCTCGGCCCAGGAGCCGTCCGGCGCCCCCCGGAACCCGGTCCCGAACACGGCGTCGACGGCGACGTCCGCCCGCGCCAGGCACCGGTCGAGCCCTGCCCGGTGGACGACCGCGTCGGTCTCGCGGAGGAGCCGGCGGTGGTTGCCCAGGCTCGGCTCACGCAGGCTCGCCGGGTCCTGCAGCTCCAGCACGTCGACCCGCATGCCCCACCGCGACAGGTGGCGCGCGGCGACGAGCCCGTCCCCGCCGTTGTTCCCCTTCCCGCAGACGACGACCGCGCGTCGTCCGTAGGTCCCGCCCAGCAGGTCGACGACGGCGCGCGCCGTGGCCCACCCCGCGCGCTCCATCAGGACCTCACCCGGGACGCCGCGTGCCTGCGTGGCCCGGTCGAGCTCGGTCGCCTCCTGCGGGGTGAGGATCGGCTTCATCCCTCGCGCACCGCCACCGCGAACGCCACGGCGTTCGTCTTCTCGTGGGTGAACGTGATCAGGACCCGGGAGATCCCGAGCATCTCGGCGCGCCGCGCCGCGTGGCCCCCCAGCGCGATGATCGGCGCCCCGCTCGGGTGCCGGGTCACGCTGATGTCCTGCCAGCGCTTGCCCCGGTACCCACCGAGCGCCTTGATCACCGCCTCGCGGGCGGCGAACCTCCCCGCGTAGGATTCCGCCGGGCGTGCCTTCGAGTCGCAGTAGCGGATCTCCTCGGGGGTGAAGACGCGCTCACGCATCGTCGGATGCCGGGCGAGCGCCCGTTCCATCCGCGCGATCTCGCAGATGTCGACGCCGAGCCCGACGATCTCCACGCCGACAAGGCTAGCGGGTGGCGTGAGCCGCGGCGCGTCACGGCTCGACCTCCTGCGGCTCCTCGGTATCCACCGGATCCCACCCGCTCGGACGCGCGGCGCGCCGGTCCCGGCGCGCCGCCCAGGCGATCTGCCCCGCCACCAGGACGAGCGCCACGACCGCGCCGATCGCGACCACCGCCCACGTCGGCATCGCGGCCTCCCCGTCACCCGCCCCGAGGTCCCCCACGGGCGCGGCGACCTCCGGCTCCGGGGAGGAGGTCTCGACGGGTTCCCGGGCAGGGCCCCCGACCTTCCGCAGCTCCGCCTGCGTCACGTGGGCGCAGGCCTGGGTGGTCCAGCGTCCCTCGCCGTCGTCGAACAGGAGCACCGCCACCCGATCCCCGGTCGGGTACAGCACCGAGCAGGAGTTCACGACCTCGGTCCCGACCTGGGCCCACACCTCGACCGTCGACCCGAGCTCGCCCTTGAAGACCTCGTCGACCTGGAACGTCTGCGTGGTCCCCGTCGCCGTCATCACGTCGTTCACGACCGCTCCGATGAAGGCTGCGTCGGCACGGCGGAGCATCTTCTCGGGGGTCGACGGGACGCAGCTGCAGGCCAGGCACGGGGACGTGGACGCGAGCGCTCCGGACAGCGCGAGCCCGAGGACCAGGACCGCACGGGAGATACGCCGAGGGACCGTCGCCCCCCTCATACCGCGACGCTACTCGACCGTGACGGACTTCGCGAGGTTCCGAGGCTGGTCGACATCGCATCCCCGGAGCGTCGCCACGTGGTACGCGAGCAGCTGCAGCGGCACGGTAACCACGACCGGCGACAACAGCTCGGGGGTCTCGGGCACCTCCAGCACGTGGTCGGCGATCCGGGAGGCCTCGGTGTCGCCCTCGGTGACGACCGCGATCACCGAGGCGCCACGGGCCTTCACCTCCTGGATGTTCGAGAGCATCTTCGGGTAGACGTGGCACCGGGTGGCCACGGCGACGACCGGCACGCCCTCCTCGACCAGGGCGATCGGTCCGTGCTTCAGCTCGCCGGCCGGGTACCCCTCGGCGTGGACGTAGGAGATCTCCTTCAGCTTCAGCGCGCCCTCGAGCGCGGCGGGGTACCCGGTGTGGCGTCCGATGAACAGCACGTCACGGGCATCCTGATAGCGCTCGGCGATCTCGGCGACCTGGGCGTCCAACCCGATCGCGCGCGCCACCTTCGCGGGCAGCTCGTCGAGGTCGTCGAGGACCTGCGCGACCTCCTCCGCGTACTTCGTGCCTCGGACCTGCGCCAGGTAGAGCGCCACGAGCTCCTGCGCCACCATCTGGGTCGCGAACGTCTTCGTCGCCGCGACCCCGATCTCGGGGCCCGCGTGCGTGTAGAAGATGCCGTCGGCCTCCCGGGAGAGCGACGACCCCACCGTGTTCGTCACCGCGAGCAGGTGCGAGCCCTGTCGCTTCGCGTGACGGGCCGCCTCGAGCGTGTCGATCGTCTCACCCGACTGTGACACCGCGATCGTGAGGGTGTCGGGACCGAGCACGGGGTCGCGGTAGCGGAACTCGCTCGCGATCTCGATCTCGACGGGCAGGCGGGTCCAGTGCTCGATCGCGTACTTCGCGACGAGCCCCGAGTGGAAGGCGGTCCCGCACGCCACGACGAACACCTTCGAGACCTCGCGCAGCGTGTCGTCCGAGATACGGAGCTCGTCGAGCTCGAGCCGGCCGTCGTGCGTGCGTCCCACGAGCGTGTCGCGGATCGCGTCGGGCTGCTCGTCGATCTCTTTGCGCATGAAGAACGGGTAGCCGCCCTTCTGCGCCTGGTCCACGTTCCAGTCCACCTGCATCGGCTCCGGGAGCAGGGGCGTCCCGGCGAGGTCGGTGAAGGCTGCCCCCGCGGGCGTGATCTCGACGACCTGCCCCTCCTCGAGCGGGACGACGGTGGTGGTGCGCGCGAGCACCGCCGGGATGTCCGAGGCGAGGATCGTCTCGCGAGCGCCGAGCCCCACCACGAGCGGCGACGAGACCTTCACGCCCACGAGCGTCGACGGTTCGGCGGCCGACGCGACCACGAGCGCGTACGCGCCGTCGAGCTCGGCCACGGCGGCGCGGACCGCGTCGGGGAGCCGGAGCCCCGCGCCGAGCTTCTCCTCGATCAGGTGCGCCACGCACTCGGTGTCGGTCTCCGACACGAACACGTGCCCCAGCTTCTCGAGCGATGCGCGCACGTCGTGGTGGTTCTCGACGATGCCGTTGTGGATCACGGCGAGCGTGCCCGAGCAGTCGGTGTGCGGGTGCGCGTTGCGGTCGGTCGGGGCGCCGTGGGTGGCCCACCGCGTATGCCCCATCGCCGTCGTCCCGGTCGCCATCGCGCCGTCGCCGAGCGCGGCCTCCAGCTCGCTGAGCTTGCCGGCGCGTTTGCGCACCGACAGCGCGTCGCCGACCACGGCGACGCCCGCGGAGTCGTACCCGCGGTACTCCAGGCGCCGGAGACCCTCCAGGACGATCGGGAGCGCCTCGTCGGGCCCCACGTAGCCGACGATGCCGCACATGAGGTTCCGAGCCTAGCAGCGCCCCCGCACCCGGGCGGTCAGGCGAAGGACGTCCGAACGACGGCCGCGATCGCGTCGGCGGTGGTCCTGGCGTCCTCGATCGTCTCCGCCTCCACCATGACGCGCACGAGCGGCTCGGTCCCGGAGGCGCGCACCAGCACACGGCCCCGGTCGCCGAGCGCGGAGCCCGCGGCCGCGACCGCGGCCCAGACCTCCTGCGCGTCCTCGAGCCCGGCCGGGTCGTCGACGTGGACGTTCTGGAGCACCTGCGGGTAGCGACGCATCGACGCGGCGAGCGTGCCGACCCCGACGCCCTTCGCACGGGCGAGCGACAGGAACCGCGCGGCGGTGAGCAGCCCGTCGCCGGTGGTGGCGTGCTCGCGGTAGATCACGTGGCCGCTCTGCTCGCCGCCGAGCACCGCCCCGCGGGCCTCCATCTCCTCCAGGACGTACCGGTCGCCCACCTTCGCCTGGACGACGTCGATCCCCGCCTCGGTCATCGCACGGACGAACCCGAGGTTCGACATCACCGTGCCCACGACGACGTCGCCCCTCAGGGTGCCTGCCTCGTGCATCGCGAGGGCGCTCGCCGCGAGCACCTGGTCGCCGTCGACCACGTTGCCCTGCGCGTCCGCGAAGAGAGCCCGGTCGGCGTCGCCGTCGTGGGACACCCCGGCGTCGGCGCCGCGACGGACCACCTCGGCGGCCACGACCTCCGGGTACAGCGCCCCGCACCCGTCGTTGATGTTCGAACCGTCGGGCTCGTCGTTGATCGGGTGCACGGTCGCCCCGAGCCGTCGCAGGAGCTCGGGCGCCAGCTCCGAGGCGGCCCCGTTCGCGCAGTCGATCACGACGGTCATCCCGTCGAGCCGGGTCTCGGCCGCCTGCTCGAGGTGGCGCAGGTACCGCTCGCGGCCCTCGGCCACCGGCCGGATCGTCCCGTGCTCGTGATCGGGCAGGGCCTCGCCCCCCGTGGCGATCACCGCCTCGATCTCGTCCTCGAGCTCGTCAGGGAGCTTCATCCCGTTCGCGGCGAAGAACTTGATGCCGTTGTAGGCGGGCGGGTTGTGCGACGCGGAGATCACCACCCCGCTCGACGCCGCCAGGTCGACCGTCATGTAGGCGATCGCCGGGGTGGGCTCGACGCCGGCGAGGATCACGTCGCCCCCGGCCTGGCGGATCCCCTCGGTGATCGCGTCCTCCAGCCACTCCCCTGACTCCCGCGGGTCGCGCCCGACGACGAAGCTCGGACGGCCTGCCCCGTGGCGTCCGAGCACCACGACCGCGGCGCGGCCGAGCCCGTACGCGAGATCGCGGGTGAGCTCCGAGCCGGCCAGCCCCCGCACGCCGTCGGTGCCGAACAGACGCCCCATCGCGGGGCAGGCTACCGGACGAGGGTCGGGTTCAGTCGCCGACCAGGTCGTCGAGGAGGGCGCGGACCCGGCGATCGATCTCGTCGCGGATCGGCCGGACGTCGTCCACCGAGAGGCCCGCGGGGTCCTCCAGCTCCCAATCCAGGTAGGTCTTTCCGGGGAACACCGGACACGCGTCGCCGCACCCCATCGTGATCACGACGTCGGAGGCACGGACGAACTCGTCGGTGAGCGGCTTCGGGTACTCCGTCGAGAGGTCGACCCCGACCTCCTCCATCGCCGCGACCACCGCTGGGTTGACCTCGCTCGCGGGGGTGCTGCCCGCGGACCGGACCGCGACGCGACCCCTCGCGTGCTTCGCGAGCAGGCCGGCTGCCATCTGGCTCCGACCCGCGTTGTGCACGCAGACGAACAGGACCTCTGGCGTCTCCTTCACGATCGTCCCTTCCGCGATGCCGAACGCCCGCAGACGTTCGCGCGCGAACCGGTAGGCGAGCAACGGCAGATGCACCGTGACGGTCGCCTCGGGCCAACGGTCGAGGGAATCGTCGACGAACCTCTGGATCGTCTCCGATCCGAAGATACCCTCGAACTCCACCGAGAGCTTGGCGACCTGCGCCGCGATCTGGGCACGTACCTCGAGCGGAAGCGTCTCTGCGGTCGTCACGGGTCCCCCTTCGGTCGGACGCCGAGGCGCAGTATCGCAGCGCCGGGTGAACGTCGGGTGAACGCGGGCCGCCATCGTTGCGCGCGACCTGTGGCACGATGCCCGCATGGCCGAACTCGTGCGGGTGTGGGCAAGCGGCGACGCGATCGAGGGCGAACTGATGCGCGCCCGTCTCGAGGCCGAGGACGTGGCGGTCGTCCTCAAGGGAGAGGGCGAAGGACCCTATCGGGTCGGCCCCGTGTACCTGTTCGTGTCGTCCGACGATGAGGCGCGGGCGCGGGCCGTGCTCGACGCGGTCGCGTCCGGGGCGTACGCGCTCGCGGATGACGCCGACGTGAGCGGAGAGGTCGAGCCCGAGGTCGACGCTGAGGTCGCGGGCGACCGCGACGTCTGAGAGATCAGCGCTTCGAGTACTGCGGCGCCTTGCGGGCCTTCTTGAGACCGTACTTCCGGCGTTCCTTCTCACGCGCGTCGCGCATGAGGTACCCCTCGGCCTTCAGCTGGGCCCGGAGCTCGGGGTCGAGGTCGATCAGGGCGCGGGCGACACCTAGACGCACGGCGCCCGCCTGCCCGGCCACGCCGCCGCCGCGGATCGTGACGGCGATGTCGTAGTCCTTCTCCCGTTCGGTCAGCGTGAGCGGCGCCCTCGCGACCATGCGGTGGACCCGGGTCGGGAAGTACTCGTCGAGCGGGCGGCCGTTCACGACGAACTCACCGCTGCCGGGGCTCAGGCGCACCCGCGCGACGGCTTCCTTCCGGCGTCCGGTGGTCAGCTTCGCAGGGGTCACGGCCACGCTCGGTTCACTCCTCGGTCGTCTCGGTCGCGTCGGAGGCCTCGAGCGGCTCGCTCGCCTCGACCGCGGTCGTGTCGTCGACCGCCGGCTCGTCGGCCGGGGTCGTGTCCTTCTTCGCGGTCGACCTCTTGGCCGTCGATTTCTTGGCCGTCGACTTCTTGGCGGGGGCCTTCTCCTCGACGACGGGCTCCTCGACGACGGGCTCCTCGACGACGGGCGGGGCGGCCTTCACGACCGGCGCCTTCGGCGCGGGGACCGGGAGGCCCTCCCACGCGGGGCGCTCACCGACGGCGAGGTCCACAGGCTTCTGTGCCTGGTGCGGGTGCTCGGGGCCGGCCACGACATGCAGCTTCTTGATCATCTGGCGCCCGAGGCGGTTCTTCGGAAGCATCCCGCGCACGGCCTTCTGGATCGTGGCGACCGGGCAATCGGCGAGCATCTCGTCGTAGCGCACGCCCGTGATGCCACCCGGGTAGCCCGAGTGCCGGTAGGCGACCTTCTGGGTCAGCTTGTTGCCGGTCAGCTCGATCTTGTCGGCGTTGATCACGATCACGTGGTCGCCCGTGTCCATGTGCGGCGCGTACATCGGCTTGTGCTTGCCGCGCAACAGCGTGGCCACCTCGCTGGCGAGGCGGCCCAGCACCTGACCGCTGGCGTCGACGACGTACCAGCGGTGCTCGATGTGCTCAGGCTTGGGCGAGTAGGTCTTCATGCGTGAAAGATGTCGGTCCCGGCGGACCGACGCATCAGGTTACCCGCGGGCCCGTCCGACCGTCAAAGCTCAGGCGGGCTTCGCGGCCCTGACCACGGCCCCGTACATGCGGTCGGCGACCTCGTGGGTCGGTTCGACCTCGACGTCGGTCAACCCGGCACCCTCGAGCCCTGCCCGGTACTCGGCGAACGACAGCGCGCCCGCGATGCACCCGACGTGCGAGCCACGCTCGGCCCGCTCGGCAGGTGTGAGGTCGTCGGCGGCGACGACGTCGGACACGCCGACCCGACCGCCGGGACGCAGGACGCGAACGATCTCGGCGAACACCCGGGGCTTGTCGGTCGACAGGTTGATCACGCAGTTCGAGATCACGACATCGACGCTGGCGTCCGGCAGCGGCACCGCCTCGATCTCGCCCTTCAGGAACTCGACGTTCATCGCGCCAGCCTTCGCGGCGTTGGCGCGCGCCAGCTCGAGCATCTCGTCGGTCATGTCGAGGCCGTAGGCGAGCCGGTCGGCCCCGACCCGCTTCGCCGACAGCAAGACGTCGATGCCGCCCCCCGAGCCGAGGTCGAGCACCGTCTCACCCTCGCGAAGATCGGCGACCGCGAACGGGTTGCCGCACCCGAGGCTGGCGAGCACCGCCTCCTCGGGGAGCGCCTCGATGTCGTCGCCGGCGTACAGGTTCGCGCCGAAGATGTCCGAGCCGATGTCGAGCGCGTCGGCCCCCGGGACGCAGCAGTCGGGTCCGCAACAGCTGCCCGTGTTCCCGTCTTGGACCGCCTTCGCCGCCTGCGCGTACCGATCCCGCACCTGCGCCTGCAGATCGCTCATCGTGTCCCTCTCCCTTCCAGCCGCAGGACGTCGCCCACCCGCCGGGCGGCCTCGCGGTTCAACGACCAGTAGGCCCACACGCCGCGCTTCTCGCGATCGAGCAGCCCGGCGTCGCGACAGCTTCTTCAGGTGGAAGCTCACGGTCGGCTGCGACAGCCCGAGCGGACCTTCCAGGTCGCAGCCGCACACCGGCTCGCCGGTCGTGGCGAGCAGGTTCACGATGCGGACCCGGTGCGGGTCGGCCAGGGCCTTGAACAGCCGCGCCGTCGCCTGCGCCTCCGCGTCGGTGAGCCCGGGCTCGGCCAGCGGCGCGCAGCACGCCGCCGCCGAGTCCGGCTCCAGGACCGCCAGCTCTCGACGTGTCATCGGACCCTCGTGGTGAGCAGCACGGCCTCCGAACGAACGACGGTCGCGCGCGCGTCGAGCCGGCACGACGCGTCGCAGACGGGAGCGGCGGAACGACCCCGCTCCTTCATCCTCGGCCTCCGGAGCCTCATCTTCGACATCAGCGGGAGCCTCCTCTCATCTATCGATGACTCCTCGATGTAGAGGAGCTTAGCAGAGTCCATCGACAGATGTCGATATATGACGCCCCGTTCTCCGTCTCACGCCTCGGGACGAAGAGAACGAAGGCCCCCTCCGATCGGAGGGGGCCTTCGTCGTGACCGCCAGGGTCAGGAGCGGTGGGAGCCCATCCGCACCAGGTAGGTGTCGCCCGTCAGCGCGTCGTCCTGGAACCACCGACCCCAGGTGTCATCGTCTTCGTCGTCGTCCTCGGGCTCAGGCCCGCGGTCGATCGGCTCGGTTCGCAGCAGCATGGCGTCCCTCCTTGTTCGTCCGGCTGCGTTCGTCCGGCTGCCACCAGCGATGGCATCACACTCATCGAACCCGACGAGGAACGCCACGTGACCGTCTGCGGAAGCTCGAGCGACGCGATCGTGGCCCCTTCTGGGGGTTGCGCTCGGACCCCTCGGTGGCGCAGGCTGCGACCTCACCCAACGGGAAGGGGAGGGTTCGATGTCACGACCGCGTGTGGTGGTCATGGTGTTCGCCGCGCTCGCGCTCATCGCGCCAGCGTGCGGCGGCGACGACGGAACCGTCGACGTCACGCTGGAGGAGTTCGCGATCGGCGTGTCCACGTCGAGCGTCGCCGCCGGAGAGGTCACCTTCAACGCCACGAACGAGGGACCGAACGACCCTCACGAGCTCGTGGTGATCAAGACCGACCTCGGGATCACCGAGCTCCCGGCCGGCGACGACGGAGCGGTCCTCGAAGACGGCGAGGGGATCGAGCTGATCGGCGAGATCGAGGAGTTCCCGGTCGGCGAGACGGAGTCGGCGACCTACGACCTCGACGCCGGCGCCTACGTCTTGATCTGCAACATCGTCGAGGACGAGGATGGCGAGCTCGAATCGCACTACCAGGAAGGCATGCGCACCGCGTTCACGGTGACGTGAGGGTGTCAGCGAGGTCGATCCCGCTTCGAGGCCGTGTCGCTGAGCCGGTCGGCCGCCAGACGTTCGGCTTCGATCATGCTCGTGGGGGCATCGCCCAGGGCGTCGAGGAAGTGCTCCCGGTCCAGGGTCACCAGTCGTCCCGGCGTCGTCATCCGCACGGTGGCCGTTCGGGGAACGTCATGCAGCAGCGCGATCTCTCCGAAGCCCTCTCCGTGTGCGTAGGCGGCGACGACCTTCCCGTCGACCTCGGCGACGGCCTCACCGGACTCCATGATGTAGAAGCGGTCGCCGATCTCTCCTTGGACGATCGGGGTCGCGCCGGCATCGGCGACGACGGTCTCCAGATGCGTCGCAAGGCGCTCGACGCTCTCGGGTGGGAGCGGCTCGAACATCCGGACGCCGAGGATCAGGCGGAGACGGTCCCGCGAGATCAAGGGACCTCGATCGATCCGGAGCAGCGGACCCACGAGCACGAGCACGAGCGCGGGGAGGATCGTCCCCACCACGACGAGCGCGGCGCGAACGCCGAACAGGTCGGTGAGGACCGCGGCGACCACGGATCCGACCGCGAGGCCCGCGTACGAGGAACCGTCCAGGATCCCCAGGAAGCGGGCCATCGCCGCGTCCGGTGAGACCCTCCCGAGGAGCGTTCTGCCCGCCACGTCGAGCAACGACCGACCGACGCCGGCGAACCCCATCGCCACGAGGGCCCACGCCACCTCGGGGCTCAGCCCGATCGCGATGACCGGCAGCCCGAGCAGGAGCGCGCCGGCGATCAGCGCAGGCGACAGGCGGCGGCGACCCACGAGGAGCACCGAAGTGCCGGCGCCGACCGCGCCCCCGATCCCTAGCGCGGCCGACAGCGCCCCCGGGCCACCGTCCCCCATCCGCAGGAGCCCGAGGGCGACGACCACGACGAAGGTTCTGATCGCCCCCATCACGACGTGCTTCCCGAAGAAGAGTCCGATCACGAGGGCGACGCGGTGCTCTCCTCGAAGGAGTCGGACCCCCTCCACGACCGAGGTCGCGGTCGAGGTGTGGTGACTGCCGGGCCTGGTCGCCTCGGCGTGAACGCCGACGAGGAGCCCGGCGGCGAGCGCGGCGAGCAGGGCGGTCGAGGCGAGCACGGCGGCCGGTCCCCCGGTCCGCAGGACGATCCCGGCGACGAGTGGGCCCACGAACAGGCCGACGTTCCGCATCGTCGTCAGGGCGACGTTCGCCGCCGTGAGATCCGAAGGCGCCCGGGAGATCGTCGGCAGCAGCGCGCCCTGGGCGGGCCGCACCGGCGTCAGCGCGAGGGATGCCACGATCGCGAGTGCCACCACGACCCACGGAGGTGCGGCCATCCCGAGCGCGATCGCCGCGAGCGTGAACGAGAGGAACTGCGTCGCGTACGAGGCGAAGAGTATCCGCTGTCGCCGATGTCGATCGGCCAGAGCCGCCGCCGCGGGTGCGAACACGGCGGCCGGCAGGAGGATCGCGAGTCCGACGACACCGACGGCTGCGGCTCCGAAGCGCTCATAGACGTAGACGCCCACCGCCAGCCACGCCGCCGCCTCGATCATCGAGGCGATCCCGAAGGCGATCACGACGCGCCGGAGCTCCGGTGGTGCGAGCGCGACGCGCATCGTCCGCAGCGACGTCATCAGACCGCGCTTCATCTCGCGTTCACTCTCGCGACCCGTCCGCCGACACGGAGCGCGAGCCTACTGACGCGAAGTGTCCTCGACGTGAACGGTGGTCGGTGTGAGCCAGGAGCTCCTCGGGAGGCCATCTGAGGACGGGGAGAACCGGTCGCGGATCGATCACCGTGAGGGCGACATCCGGCGACCGTAGATGACGCGCTCGAGCGTGAGCCCCCTCGGGGGGGCGGGCGACGGGACGCCGGATCGGTCACGGGCGGCGAGCAGCCGCGCGACCGCGTCGGGGTCGAGCTTGCCTTCCCCCACCCGTACGAGCGTCCCCACGACAGAGCGCACCATCTGGTGCAGGAACGCGTTCGCCTCCGCTGCGATCACGACGTGCGAGCCTTCGCGACGCACGGTGAGACGGCGGAGGTGCCGGACCGTGGGACGGTCCTCGCCGGGATGCCGGCAGAACGACGTGAAGTCGTGCTCTCCCACCAACCGGCTCGCGGCCGCTCGCATCGCCGGCACGGACAGCGACCCGGGCCGGTGCCACGCGTACCGGCGCAGTGAACGGGTCGGGCACCACGGCGGTCTCGATCACGTACCGATAGGCGCGCGCCGACGCCGAGAACCGCGCGTCGAACCCGTCGGGCGCGGTCGAGGCCCGCGTGACGACGACCTCGGGCGCGAGCCGTCCGTTCACGAACGCCTGCACCCCCTCGGGCGCCACCGAGGACGTCGTGGCGAACGAGCACACCTGTCCCCTCGCGTGCACGCCGGCGTCGGTACGACCCGCGACCGAGAGGCGGACGTCCTCACCCACCACGGACGCGACCAGCGGGGTCAGCTCGCCCTCGATCGTGCGGGTCGACGCGTCGCGCTGTCGCGCCCAGCCTCGGAACCCGGTGCCGTCGTAGGCGAGATCGAGACGGATCACGCGGCGAACGCTCACGGCCGCAGGGTAGACGAAAGCCCCCGGGGGTCCCGGGGGCTTCCGTCGGGGTCGTGCGGGGCTACGCCCCTCGCTCGACGAGCTCGATGCGCGCCATCGGCGCGCCATCGCCCTTGCGGGGCCCGAGCTTCATGATGCGGGTGTACCCGCCCGGGCGCTCCTCGAAGCGGGGCGCGATGTCGTGGAACAGCAAGGCGACCACGTCGCGGTCGGGGATGTCCTTGAGGACCTCGCGCCGCGAGGCCAGATCGCCTTTCTTGGCCTTGGTGATGATCTGCTCCGCGTAGGGGCGCAGCAGCTTCGCCTTCGCCTCGGTCGTGTCGATCGCCTCGTGGACGAACAGCTGCTTCGCGAGGGTCGACAACATCAGCCGCTGGTGCGCGGGACCGGAGCCCAGGCGGGGACCCTTCTTCGGCTTCGGCACCCGGTCCTCACTCCTCCCGGAGGCCCAGCCCGAGCTCCTCGAGCTTGGCCTTGACCTCGTCGATCGACTTCTGCCCGAAGTTGCGGATGTCCATCAGCTCGGACTCCGACTTCTGCACCAGGTCGCCGACCGCGTTGATGCCCTCGCGCTTCAGGCAGTTATAGGAGCGCACCGACAGGTTCAGCTCCTCGATCGTGATCTGGTAGTCGGTCGGCAGCTCCTCGTCCTCGGCCGGGCCGACGGAGACGCTCGCGGCCTCGGCGAGCTCCGAGAAGAGCTGGACGAGCTCGAGCAGCGTGCCGCCGGCCGAGGCGAGCGCCTCGCGCGGGGTCACCGAGCCGTCGGTCTCGACGTCGAGGATCAGCCGGTCGCGGTCGGTCATCTGTCCGACCCGCGTGTTCTCGACCGCGTACGAGACCTTGCGCACCGGCGAGAAGATCGAGTCGACCGGGATCACGCCGATCGGATCGCGTGGCTTCTTGTTCTTGTCGGCCATCCGGTACCCGATGCCGCGCTCGACGGTCATCTCCATCTCGAGCGCTCCGCCCTTGCCGATGCTGGCGATGTGCAGGTCGGGGTTGAGGATCTCGATGCCGGCGGGCGGCGCGACGTCACCGGCGGTGACCTCGGCGGGACCCTTGGCCTTCAGGTAGATGGTGGTGGGCTCGTCGAGCTCGGAGCGGAGCACCAGGCCCTTGAGGTTCAAGATGACGTCGGTGACGTCCTCGACGACCTTCGGCACGGTCGCGAACTCGTGCAGCACGCCGTCGATGCGGACCGACGAGATCGCGGCCCCCGGGATCGACGACAGCAGGGTGCGACGGAGCGAGTTGCCGACCGTGTAGCCGAAGCCCGGCTCCAACGGCTCGATGCTGAACTTGGACCGGGTCGGCGAGATGGTTTCCTCGCTGATCTGCGGTCTCTCGACGATGAACACGGCGGTTCCTCCTTCGGCGGGGGATCATCCACTGCTACCCCGCTCCTTGATCCGCCCGACCACGAGCCACGTGGCCGGGGTGTCCGCGCGCGTGCTAGACGCGGCGGCGCTTGCGCGGCCGGCACCCGTTGTGCGGGACCGGCGTGACGTCTTGGATGCCCGAGATCTCGAGCCCCGCGGCGGCGAGCGAGCGGATCGCGGTCTCACGACCGGACCCTGGGCCCTTCACGAAGACGTCGACCTTCAGCAGGCCGTGCTCCTGCGCGGCGCGGGCGGCCTTCTCGGCCGCGAGCTGCGCGGCGAACGGCGTGGACTTGCGGGAGCCCTTGAACCCCACGTTGCCGGCGCTGGCCCAGCTGAGCGTGTTGCCCTGCAGGTCGGTGATCGTGACGATCGTGTTGTTGAACGTCGACTTGATGTGCGCCTGCCCGTGCAGGACGTGCTTCTTCTCGCGACGCTTGGTCTTCTTCGCCTTGGGCTTCGCCATGCGGGTTCCCTGCCCCCTACTTCTTCTTGACCTTCTTCTTCCCGGCGATCGTCTTCTTCGGGCCCTTGCGGGTGCGCGCGTTCGTGTGCGTGCGCTGACCCCGGACCGGCAGCGACCGGCGGTGGCGGATGCCCTGGTAGCACCCGATCTCGATCTTGCGCTTGATGTCCTGCGCGACCTCGCGGCGGAGGTCACCCTCGACCTTGTAGTTCTGGTCGATGTACGCGCGGACCTTCGCGACCTCGTCCTCGGACAGGTCGCGAACCTTCGTGCCGCCCTCGATGCCCGCACCCTCCACGATCGCGTACGCGCGGGTCGGTCCGATGCCGTAGATGTAGCGCAGGGCGATATCTATCCGCTTGTCGCGGGGGAGGTCGACGCCGGCGATCCGAGCCATGTTGTGTATTCCCTCCTCAGCCCTGCCGCTGCTTGTGGCGGGGGTTCGAGCAGATCACCAGGATCCGGCCGCGCCGTCGGATCACGCGACACCGGTCGCACATCTTCTTCACGGACGGACGGACCTTCATGACGACCTCACCTGTACCGGTACACCACGCGACCCCGCGAGAGGTCGTACGGCGACAGCTCCACGCGCACCCGGTCACCGGGCAGGATCCGGATGTAGTGCATCCGCATCTTGCCGGAGATATGGGCGAGCACCTTGTGCCCGTTCTCGAGTTCGACCCTGAACATGGCGTTGGGAAGGGGCTCGATGACCGTCCCCTCTACCTCGATCGCATCGTCTTTGGCCACGCTCCGGGAATCCTCTTCCGTACGGGTTCCGCCTCGGAGCGCGTGCAAACCACACCTCCGGTCGGGCGGACGGCCAGTATAGGGGCGGTTCGGCGCCGGTGTCCACGCACCCAGATCGCCCCGCGGGGACCAACCGTAGGCCGCGGGGGGGGCCGTTCGGCCCCGGCCCACCCTAGGGTCGTGACCTACGGTGATGACGTGCGAGAACCCGACCGCCGCCGCCGTTGGGGCCGGGCGCTCGGGACCGCCCCGGTCCTGGTCGCGTTGGCTTCCTCCGTGATCTGGATCCCGGCCGCGAGGGCGCAGACCGTCGAGCCCTCGCCCCCCACCACGATGGCGCCTCCGACGGTCGCCCCGCCCACGGTCGATCTGCCGCCGCCGCCCGATCCGAACCCGGCAGGCGACGGTGGCTGGTCCGCGACCCCCGAGCCCGACGACCCGGCGACGCAGGCCGATCGCGACGATCCGCTCCGCCGCTGGCGTGATTGGACCCCGACCTCCGGCACGTTCGACACGTCGCACCTCGATCGGTTCGCCGCCCGGATGCGCGAGCGAGGGTGGGGCGAAGGCCGGATCCGTCGTGAGGTCTACGCACCGTTCATCGTGATGGGTCCCGCGACCTGGTCGGACTCGTGGGGGGCTCTGCGGCTCGTCGCCGGCCCGCGTCCCCACCGCGGCCAGGACGTGCTGTGCACCTACGGCGCCCCGGTGCTCGCCACCGAGCCGGGCAGCGTGACGTGGTCGACGAACACGCTCGGGGGGCTCGCCGCCTACCTCCACAGGCCGGACGGCGGCTTCTTCTATTACGCGCACCTCAGTGACACCCCTGAGGACCTGCCGCAGGGCTCGCGCGTGGACGTGGGCGACGTGATCGGGTACTGCGGCGCCACCGGCAACGCGAGCGTGCCGCACGTCCACTTCTCCTACGTCACCGCGGCCGGCGCCTCGGTCGATCCGATGGACCGGCTCCGTGGGTGGCTCGGTACCGCCGAGCGACGGCTGCCCGATCCGCCGGCCTCTCGGCCGCAGGACGCGCAGCCAGCGGACGAGCAGCCGCCCGAGCCCGTCGCGTCGACCCCGCCGGTGCGGGATCTCCCACCGGCGCCGCTGCCGCCCACGTCGCCGCTCCCGCCGATCCCCGACCCGCCAGAGAGTCCGTCGTTGCCGGCGGCGGCGGCCGCCGCGGCGCTCGAGTCCCCGGTCACGGTGCCCGCCGCCACGTTCCTGCTGGGCATGCCGCTGCTTGGGCTGCTCCGTCGCCGGACGCGCGAGCCGTTCGAGTGATCCGCCGGCGTCAGGTCCCGTCGCGCGCGGTGAGGACCTCGTGCCCGTCCTCGGTCACGGCGATCGTGTGCTCGAAGTGCGCGGACAAGGACCCATCCGCGGTCACCACGGTCCAGCCGTCGGCCAACGCCCGGGTCTCGTCGCCGCCCAGGTTGAGCATGGGCTCCACGGCCACGACCCACCCCGGCCGCATCTGCGGACCGCGCCCGGGCGGGCCCCAGTTCTGGATGAAGGGATCCTCGTGGAGCTTGCGGCCGATCCCGTGTCCGCCGTACTCACGGACGACGCCGACCCCGGCCGCGTCGGCGTGGGTCTCGATCGCGTGCCCGATATCGGACAGCCGCGCGCCCGGCTCGATCGTGGCGATCGCGAGCTCGAGCGCCTCCCGAGTGGTCCGCACGAGGTGCTCGGCCGCGTCGCTCGGCGCCCTCCCCCCGACGAACACGGTGACGGCCGAATCGGCGTGGAACCCCTCCCAGATCGCCCCGAAGTCGAGCGACAGCGTGTCCCCGTCGTGCAGGACGCGGGTGCGCGACGGGATCCCGTGGACGATCTCGTCGTTGATCGACGCGCAGATCGTCCCCGTGAACCCGCGGTAGCCCTTGAACGACGGCACCGCACCCTGCGCACGGATGTGCTCCTCGGCCACGCCGTCGAGGTCGAGGGTGGTCACGCCGGGCGCCACCGCGGCAAGGACCCGATCGATCGTGTCGGCGACGATCCGCCCGGCCCGGCGCATCTTGTCGAGTTCCTCGGAGGACTTGCGGACGATCACGGCACCTGCCTCCGGCTCACGTCACGTCGGCGAGCGCCGCGATCATCCGGGCACTCACCTCGCTCGGCGTGGCCTCCGCGTCGACCTCACGCAGCAGCCCGCGCTCCCAGTAGTACGTCTCGAGCGGCTCGGTCTGGGTGCGATAGGTCGCGAGCCGCCGCTTCACCGTCAGCTCGTCCTCGTCGCTCCGCTTCTCGAGCCGCGCACCGTCGAGGTCGCACACGCCCTCGACCGTCGGCGGGTGCCACTCGACGTGGTAGGTCCGCTTGCAGGCGGGGCAGGTGAACCGGCCGGTGATCCGCCGGATCGCGATGCGATCGGAGATCGTGAACTTGACCACCGCGTCGAGCGGGGTCCCGGCGTCGGCGAGCGCGTCCTCGAGCGCCTGGGCCTGCGCGACCGTCCGCGGGAACCCGTCCAAGATGAATCCCTTCGAGGCGTCCGCCTCCCGCAGGCGCTCCTGGACCATCCGCACCATCGTCGCGTCGGGCACGTACTCGCCGCGGTCCATGTAGGTCCGTGCCTCGATGCCCAGCGGGGTCCCATCCTGGACCTGCTGGCGCAAGATGTCGCCGGTGGAGATGGCAGGGATGTCGACCTGCTCGGACAGGACATGGGCCTGCGTGCCCTTGCCCGCGCCGGGGAGTCCGAGGAAGACGAAGCGCACGCTCGCCCTCCCTCCCCTACCGCAGGAAGCCCTCGTAGTGGCGCATCATCAGCTGCGACTCGATCTGCTTCATCGTCTCGAGGGCGACGCCCACGGCGATGAGGATCGACGTGCCACCGAACGGGAACTGCTGCAGGTTCCACACGGCGAGCACGACGGTCGGGATCAGCGCGATCGCCGCCAGGAACAGGGACCCGGGCAGCGTGATGCGCACGAGGATGTCGTTCAGGTAGTCCGCCGTCGGAGGGCCCGGACGGATCCCGGGGATGAACCCGCCCTGCTTGCGCAGGTTGTCGGCCGTACGGACCGGGTCGAACTGGATCGCCGTGTAGAAGTAGGCGAAGAACACGATCAGCGACGCGAGGATCGCCATGTAGACGATGCTGGTCTGGTTGTTCAGGTAGTTGTTCACCAGGTTCTGGAACCACGCGCCCTGGTAGACGCTCGCGATCAAGGTCGGGAAGTACATCACCGAGGTCGCGAAGATGATCGGGATCACGCCTGCCTGGTTGACCTTGAGCGGCAGGTAGGTGCTGGTGCCGCCCATCATCTTGCGACCGACCACGCGTTTCGCGTACTGCACCGGCACGCGGCGCTGCCCCTGGTCCATGAACACGACCGCGACGATGATGCCGATGCCGATCGCCACGATCGCGATGAACTTGAAGGTGCCGCCGGCGCGCAGGATCGCGTTGCCCTCGAACGGCAGCGTCGAGATCACGCTCGTGAAGATCAGGATCGACATGCCGTTGCCGACCCCTCGCTGGGTGATCAGCTCGCCGAGCCACATGATCAGGGCGGTCCCCGCCGTCATCACGAGCACGATCAGCAGCACGTTCGGCACGGTGAACGTCCCGTCGGGGAAGATGCTCTCGTTCAGCCCGACCGCCGACGGGTTGTTGAACAGGAACACGAGCCCGGTGGACTGCAGCAGGGCGAGCACGACGGTCACGTAGCGCGTCCACTGGTTGATCTTCTTCGTGCCGCCCTCGCCCTGCTCCTGCCACTGCTGGAGCTTCGGGATCACGACGGTCAGCAGCTGCATGATGATCGAGCTGGTGATGTACGGCATGATCCCGAGCGAGAACACCGAGAACCGGGTCAGCGCGCCACCCGAGAACAGGTTGATGAAGGCGAGGAAGCCTGCCTGGCTCTGGTCCTGGAGCGCGCTCACGTCGACCACCGGGACCGGGACGTGCGAGCCGAACCGGTACACGGCGATGATGAACAGCGTGAAGAGGATCTTGTTGCGAAGATCCGGGACCCGGAACGAGTTGAGGAAGGCTCTCAGCACGGTCGCTCTAGGGTACCCCGCCTCAGGCGATCAGCTCGGCGCGCCCTCCGGCGGCCTCGATCTTCGCCTTCGCGGTCTCTGAGAACGCGTGCGCCTTGACCACGAGCGCCTTGTCGAGCTCCCCGCGGCCGAGCACCTTGACCCGGGATCCCTTGTGGGCCAGGCCGTGCGCGTACAGGGACTCGGGCGTGACCTCGCCGTCGAAATGCGTCTGGAGCAGCTCGACGTTCACCGGTGAGTACTCGATCCGGTTCGGGTTCGAGAACCCCTTGAGCTTCGGGATCTGGCGCTGGATCGGCATCTGGCCGCCCGCGAAGTACGCGGGGACGTTCTTGCGCGCGCCCGTACCCTTCGTGCCGCGGCCCGCGGTCTTGCCGCGGACACCGGCGCGGCCGCGACCGACCCGCTTCTTCGCGGTCTTCGCGCCCTCGGCCGGACGGAGGTGATGGAGCTTCATGCCTCGACCTCTGCTTCCTGCGTCTCCGCGTCCTTCTTGGCGCGGCGCTTCGTGGGCGCCTCCTCGGCGATCTCCTCGACCGTCACCAGGTGGCGCACCTTCGCGATCATGCCGCGGATCTCGGGGCGGTCGTCCTTGATCACGGTGCCGTGCATCCGATGGATGCCCAGGCGCCGGACCGTGTCCTTCTGATCCTTCGGACGCCCGATCGCGCTGCGGACCTGCGTGACCTTCAGCTTCGTCATCGCCGGCCACCTCGCGGCGGCGCGGGCTTGTCCTCGACCATGCCGTACTGCTCGCGCAGGGCCTCGGCGCGCGCGGCGTTCATCCGCTCCGACGCCGCGGCCACGGCCTCGAGCATCGGCTTGGGCGCGACCTCGTGCACCTCGCGGCCCCGGGCCTTCGCCACGTCGATCGGCGTGCGGAGGCCCTGCAGGCCCGCGACGGCCGCCTTCACGATGTTGATCTGGTTCGACGAGCCCATCGACTTCGACAGGATGTCCTTGATGCCCGCGCATTCGACCAGGGCGCGCACCGGACCACCCGCGATCACGCCGGTCCCCGGCGCCGCGGGCTTCAGCAGCACGACCCCCGCGCCGGCCTCGCCGACGATCTCGTGCGGGATCGTGGTGCCCATCATCGGGACCTCGAACATCGTGCGTCGTGCCTCCTCGACGCCCTTGGCGATCGCGGCCGGCACCTCCTTCGCCTTGCCGTAACCGACGCCGACGCGGCCCGCGCCGTCGCCCACGACGACCAGCGCAGCGAACGAGAACCGGCGGCCACCCTTCACGACCTTGGCCACCCGGTTGATCGAGATGACCCGCTCCTCGAACGGGCTCTTGTCTTCGCTCCTCGCGTCGTAGCGTCGCATCAGATCTCGAGACCTCCCTCACGTGCACCCTCGGCGACCGCCGCGACGCGCCCGTGGTACTGGAACCCGCCTCGATCGAACACCGCCTGCTCGACCCCGGCGTCCTTCGCGCGGCTGGCGATCAGCTCGCCGACGGCCTTCGCGCGCTCGATCGGGTTGTCGCCGCCCACCTCGCCGTCGGACGCGGCCGCGATCGTCACGGCCTGGCGGTCGTCGATCAGCTGGGCGTAGATGTGCCGGTTCGAGCGGTACACCGCCAGGCGCGGGCGCGCCGCCTCCCCCCGGATCGTCTTGCGCACGCGCGCGTGACGGCGCAGGCGTGCGGTTCGCTTCGTCTTCGCATCCATCAGGCTGCACCCTTCGCGGCCTTGCCCGCCTTCTTGCGGACGACCTCGTCCTCGTAGCGGATGCCCTTGCCCTTGTACGGCTCGGGCTTGCGGATCTTCCGGATGTTCGCGGCGACCTCGCCCACCTGTGCCTTGTCGTTGCCGCGCACCACGATCGACGTCGGCGCCGGCACCTCGAACTCGATGCCGTCGGGCTGGGGCACGAGGACCGGGTGCGAGTAGCCGACCTGGACCTCGATGTCCTTGCCCTTCATCGCGGCCCGGTAGCCGACCCCGACGATCGACAGCTTCTTCTCGAACCCGTCGGTCACGCCGACCACCATGTTCGCGATCAGGGTGCGCGTCAGCCCGTGCAGGCCGCGGTTGAACCCCTGGTCGTCGGGGCGCTCGACGCGGACCTCGCCGCCGTCCACGACGATGCGCATGTTCGCGTGCATCGTCTGGGTCAGGGTCCCTCGCGGGCCCTTCACCGTGACGACGTTGTCGTCGGCCACCGACACCTCCACGGCGCTCGGCAGGCTGATGGGCTGCTTCCCGATCCGACTCATCGCCTCGTCCTCGTTCCCGTCACCACACGTACGCCAAGATCTCGCCGCCGATGCCCTTGCGGGAGGCGTCCTTGTCGGTCATCACGCCCTGCGAGGTGGAGACGATCGCGATGCCGAGGCCCCCCATCACGCGGGGCAGCTCGCCGCGGCCACGGTAGATCCGCCGGCCCGGCTTCGACACGCGGCGCAGCCCCGAGATCACGCGGACTCGCTTCGCTCCGTACTTCAGGCGCACCCGGAAGAGCTGGTGCACCCCCTCGCCCTCCTGTTCGTAGCCCTCGACGTAGCCCTCGGCCACGAGGATGTCGAGGATCGCCCGCGACATCTTCGACACCGGCGCGAGCGTCTCGTCCTTCTGGGCGAGGTTCGCGTTGCGGATCCGCGTCAGCAGATCCGCGACGGGGTCGGAGATGTTCGAGGAGAACTTCTTCGTCTTCGGCGTGGTCGCCGGTGTGCTCGCTGCGGTCACCATGAGGCCTTCGTCACCCCCGGGAGCTCACCGAGGTGAGCCAGTTCGCGGAAGCAGATCCGGCAGAGCATGAACTTCTTGATCACCGCGCGCGGCCGGCCGCACCTGCGGCAGCGCGTGTAGCCACGCACGCGGAACTTCGGCTTCGCCTGCTGCTTGTTGATCAGGGACTTCTTCGCCATGGGGTCCTCTCAGCTCGCCGCCGCCTGCTCCACCGCGAGCGGGAAGCCCAGGGCCAGCAGCAGCGCACGTCCTTCGTCGTCGTCGTGCGCGGTGGTCACGATCGTGATGTCCATGCCGCGCACCTTCAGCACCTTGTCGTAGTCGATCTCGGGGAAGATCAGCTGCTCCGTCACGCCGAACGTGTAGTTGCCCTTCCCGTCGAACGAGGCCGCGTCGAGGCCGCGGAAGTCGCGGATCCTCGGGAGCGCGAGCGAGATCAACCGGTCGAGGAACTCCCACATCCGGTCGCCCCGCAGGGTGACCTTCACGCCGATCGGCGTGCCCTCGCGGAGCTTGAAGCCGGCGATCGACTTGCGGGCCTTCGTGATCACGGGCTTCTGGCCGGTGATCGTCGTGAGGTCCTCGACCGCGGCGTCGAGCAGGCGACCGTCCTTCTGGGAGTCGCCGACGCCCATGTTGACCACGACCTTGTCGGGGCGAGGCACCTGCATGACGTTGGCCAGGCCGAGCTGCTCTTGAAGCGTCGGCACCAGCTCGTCGCGGAACCGCACCTTGAGCCGTGGGATGTAGGTCTCGTCAGCCATGTCTAGAGCTCCGCCTCGCATCTGCGGCAGACCCGGATCTTCGTGCCGTCCTCGAGGGTCGAGCGACCCACGCGGGTCGGCTGGTTGCAGCTCCGGCACACGACCTGAACGTTCGAGATGTCGATGAACGTCTCGACGTCGATGATGCCGCCCTGCTGGAGCTGGGTCCCGGCCGAGGTCCGGCGGCCCGCGGTGCGCTGGTGCTTCTTCGCGAAGGCGACGCCGTCGACCATGACGCGCCCGTCGGCGGGCAGCACGCGCACCACGCGGCCTTCCTTGCCGCGATCCTTGCCCGCGATCACGCGGACCATGTCGTCCTTCTTGATGTTCACGCCCGGCATGCTCACAACACCTCCGGGGCGAGCGAGATGATCTTCATGAACTTCTTCTCGCGCAGCTCGCGCGCGACGGGCCCGAAGATGCGGGTGCCGCGCGGGTTCTTGGCGTCGGTCGTCAGGAGCACGACCGCGTTGTCGTCGAACCGGATGTACGAGCCGTCGGGCCGACGGCGCTCCTTCGCGGTGCGCACGACGACCGCCTTGACGACCTCGCCCTTCTTGACCGCGCCGTTCGGGAGGGCGTCCTTCACCGTGCCGACGATCACGTCGCCGACGCCGGCGTACCGGCGGCCCGATCCGCCGAGGACGCGGATGCACAGGACCTCCTTGGCCCCCGTGTTGTCCGCGACCTTGCAGCGGGTCTCCTGCTGGATCATCGCTACTTCGCCCTCTCCACGACCTCGACCAGCCGCCAACGCTTCGTCTTCGACAGCGGCCGGGTCTCGACCACGCGCACCGTGTCGCCGACGTGCGCGTCGTTCGTCTCGTCGTGCGCCGCGAGCTTCGAGGACCGGCGCACGGTCTTGCCGTACAAGGGGTGTCGCACCTGGCGGTCGATCCGAACGAGGATGGTCTTGTCCATCCCGTCGGACACCACCACACCGGTGCGGACCTTGCGACGCCCGCGCTCGGCGGTCGTCGTCTCGGTCGCTTCGTCGCTCACTGCTCCTCCTCGTCCTGCTCCGCGGCGATCGCGTCGAGCTCGCGCTCGATCTCGCGCTCGCGCAGCACCGTGGCGATCCGCGCCACCTCGTGCCGCAGCTCCCTCAGCCGCGCGGTGTTGTCGAGCTGACCGGTGGCCAGCTGGAACCGCAGGTTGAAGAGCTCTTCCTTCGCGCCCTCGATCCGCTCGACGAGATCGTCGTCGGGCAGTTCCCGCAGCTCGGCAGCCTTGCTCTGCCATGTCAGTCACCCACCCGGCTGATGAACTTCGTCTTGATCGGCAGCTTGTGCTGGGCGCGGAGCATCGCCTCGCGCGCCAGCGCCTCGGGAACCCCGGCCAGCTCGAACATCACGCGGCCCGGCCGCACGACGGCGACCCAGCCCTCGGGGTTGCCCTTGCCCGAGCCCATCCGGGTCTCGGCGGGCTTCTTCGTGACCGGCTTGTCGGGGAAGATCGTGATCCACACCTTGCCGCCACGCTTGATGTGGCGCGTCATCGCGACACGGCTGGCCTCGATCTGCCGGTTCGTGATCCAGCCCGGCTCCATCGCGACGATCCCGAAGTCGCCGTACTGGATCTCGGTGTGACCCTTCGCCTTGCCCCGCATGTTCCCGCGGTGCTGCTTGCGGTGCTTGACCCGCTTCGGCGCGAGCATCAGGACTCGCCCCCCTCTGGGGCCGGCGCCGCGGCCTCCGGAGCCGATGGGGCGGCGGCCTCGGGCGCCGGCGCGGCGGCGCGTTGCGCGCGCTCCGGACGCTCCGGGCGCTCGGCACGGTCGGGGCGCGGCCCGCGGGCGCGTGCGGTGGCCCGTGCCTTCGCCCGCTGGAGCTCCTGCTCGCGATAGGGCACCTCGTCGCCGTGGTAGACCCACACCTTCACGCCGATACGGCCCTGCGGGGTCTTCGCCTCGGCGGTGCCGTAGTCGACCTTCGCGCGCAGCGTGTGCAGCGGCACGCGACCCTCGCGATACCACTCGCGGCGACCCATGTCCGAGCCGCCGAGGCGCCCGGCCGTCGCGACGCGGACGCCGAGGGCTCCCGAGCGCATCGCCGTCTGCACGGCGCGGCGCATCGCGCGACGGAACGCCACGCGGCCGGCGAGCTGCTCGGCGACGCCCTGCGCGAGCAGGGCCGCGTCGGTCTCGGGACGGACCTCCGAGGAGGCCTGGTTCATGTCCTCGACCTTCACGTCGACGCGCTTCTTCGTGTAGCGCTCGACGTCCTTGCGCAGACGATCGACCTCGGCACCCTTTCGGCCGATCACGATGCCGGGGCGCGCGGTCCGGATGAACACCCAGATCTGGTCGCCCTTGCGCTCGATGTCGATCGACGAGATGCCGGCACGCGTCAGACGGCTCCGGATGTGCGTGCGGATCCAGACGTCCTCGTGGAGCTGGTCGGCGTAGTCACGGTCGGCGTACCAATTGCTCTTCCAGGGGTAGATGACCCCCAGCCGATACCCGTACGGGTGGACCTTCTGACCCACTAGCCCTCGTCTCCCATCGTCTCGACCACGAGCGTCACGTGTGACGTGCGCTTGCGGACCCGCGTGGCGCGCCCGTAGGCGCGCGGGCGGAAACGCTTCAGCGTCGGGCCCTCGTCGACCCATGCGCGTGCGACCACGAGGTTCTCGCGGATCACGCCGGGGCGCTGCTCCGCGTTCGCGACCGCCGAGTTCAGCAGCTTCTCGACGTCGCGCGAGGCGCCCAGCCCCGAGAAGCGCAGGATCCGCGCCGCCTCGTCGACGTGCTGGCCGCGGATCAGATCCACGGCACGGCGCATCTTCATCGGCGACGTGCGGAGGTACTTCGCGGTTGCCTGCGCCTGCGTCATGACCTACCTCGCTCCCGACCGCCGCTCGTCCCTCGCGTGCGAACGGAACGTCCGGGTGGGCGCGAACTCGCCCAGCTTGTGTCCGACCATCGACTCGGAGATGAACACCGGGACGTGCTTGCGGCCGTCGTGCACCGCGATCGTGTGCCCGAGCATCTCCGGCACGATCGTGGATCGGCGGGACCAGGTCTTGACGACCCGCTTGTCGCCCTTCTTGTTCATGTCGTCGATCTTGCGAGCGAGATGCTCGTCGACGAACGGTCCCTTCTTGACGGACCGAGGCATCAGCCACGCCCCTTCCCACGGCGACGAACGATCTACTTGTTCGAGGCCTTGTTCTTCTTCCTGGTACGGCCTTCCTTCTGCCCCCACGGCGACGTCGGGTGACGGCCGCCCGAGGACTTGCCCTCGCCACCGCCGAGCGGGTGGTCGACGGGGTTCATGACGACGCCGCGGACCGACGGGCGCTTGCCCTTCCAGCGGTTGCGGCCGGCCTTGCCCGATGTTGATCAGCTCGTGCTCGGCGTTGCCGACCGTGCCGACCGTCGCCTTGCAGGCCGCGGGCACCATCCGCATCTCGCCCGAGGGCAGCCGCAGGGTCGCGTTCGCGCCTTCCTTGGCCATCAGCTGGACGCTCGCGCCGGCCGAACGGGCCATCTTGGCGCCGGCGCCCGGCTTCAGCTCGATCGCGTGCACCACGGTGCCGACCGGGATGTTGCGCAGCGGCAGCGCGTTGCCGGGACGGATCTCGGCGTCGGGGCCCGACATCAGCATGTCGCCCTGCTTCACGCCCTCGGGGGCGAGGATGTAGCGCTTCTCGCCGTCGAGCGTAGTGCAGCAGCGCGATCCGGGCGCTGCGGTTCGGGTCGTACTCGATGTGCGCGACCTTGGCCGGCACGTGCGTCCTTGTTCCGGCGGAAGTCGATGAGCCGGTAGCGCCGCTTGTTGCCGCCGCCCTGGTGGCGCGTGGTGATCCGCCCGTGGTCGTTGCGCCCGGCCTTGTTCCGGCCCTTGACGACGAGCGACTTCTCGGGCTTCGACCGCGTGAGCTCGTCGAAGGTCGACACGCTCGCGCCACGGCGACCCGGCGTCGTCGGCTTGTACTTGCGGACTGCCATCGCTCCCCTACTTCCCGGTCTCGAAGATCTCGATCGAATCGCCGTCGGCGAGGGTCACGATCGCGCGCTTCTCGTCGGGCCGCTTGCCCTTCGTCCAGCCGCGCCGCTTGACCTTGCCGTGACGGTTGAGCGTGTTCACCGAGGTGACGCGGACGCCCCAGATCGTCTGGACGGCCTCCTTGATCTCGGTCTTGTTCGCCCGCGTGTCGACGAGGAACGTGTAGCTGTTCTGCTCGATGCCGGCGTAGGACTTCTCCGACACCACCGGGCGGATGATCACGTCGCGCGGCGACTTCATGCGTCCTCACCTGTCTCTTCGGTCTGCGGGGCGGCCTGCGGGTCGGGCGAGCCCTCGAGAACGTCGAGCGCGGCCACCGTGAACAGGACGCGGTCCGCGTTCAGCAGGTCGTAGACCCCGAGCCCGCCGGCGTAGGCGACCTTCACGTACGGCAGGTTGCGGAACGACAGCTCCACCAGCCCGGCGTCGGTCGGCGCGGGAAGGACCACGAGGATCTTGCCCGCGAGCTCGAGCGCTCGCAGCAGCGCCACCGCGTCCTTGGTCCTCGGGGTCTCGAAGGCGAGCTCGCTGACCACGACCAGCTTGCCGCTCTGCACGACGTCGGTGAGCGCCGAGCGCAGCGCGCCCTTCTTCATCTTCTTGTTCACGCGCATCGTAGTGGTCGCGAGGCTGCGGGCCCGTGCGACACGCCGCCGCCGACCCACTGCGGGGACCGGATGGAACCCTGTCGGGCGCGGCCGGTGCCCTTCTGGCGCCACGGCTTCTTGCCGCCGCCGCGGACCTCGGCGCGGGTCTTCGTGGAGTGCGTGCCGGCGCGGAGCCCGGCGAGCCCGGCCACGACGACCTGGTGCATCAGCGGGACGTTCACCGGCGCGTCGAAGACGACGGCGTCGAGCTCGCGCGTCGGCGTGCTTCATGCCCGTGGCATCGAACACGTCGACGGTCGTCACGCCTGCGCTCCCTTCTTCAGGGGCGTCTTCACGGCGGAGCGGACCATCACCAGGCCGCCCTTGGGACCGGGGACGGCCCCCTTGACCAGCAGGACCCCGCGCTCGGCGTCGGCCCGGATGACCTCGAGGTTCAGCACGGTGACACGCTCGTTCCCATGCTGGCCCGCCATCCGCATGCCCTTGAACACGCGGCTGGGCGTGGCGCAGGCGCCGATCGCACCCGGCGAGCGGTGCTTGCGCTGCGACGCCGTGGCCGGCGCCCAGCCCCGCGAACCCGTGGCGCTTCATCACGCCGCGAAGCCCTTGCCCTTCGACACCGCCGACGACGTCGACGTCCTCGCCGACGGTGAAGATGTCGGCCGTCACCAGCTGGCCGATGTCGTAGGAGCCGGCGTCGTCGGTGCGCAGCTCGACCAGGTGGCGCGTGGGCTCCACCCCGGCCTTGTCGAAGTGGCCCCGGGTGGGCTTGTTGACGTGCGTGGCGCCAGCTGCCCGTAGGCGAGCTGCACGGCGTCGTAGCCGTCGGTCTCCTGCGTGCGGATCTGCGCCACCACGCAGGGGCCGGCCTTGATCACCGTGACCGGCACGGCGTGCGTCTCGTCGAACAGCTGGGTCATGCCCAGCTTCTCGCCGAAGATCCCCTTGACGTCTGTCATCGGTCCTCTAGAGCTTGATCTCGATGTCGACGCCGGCCGACAGGTTCAGGCGCTGGAGCTCCTGGACCGTCTTCGACGTCGCGTCGACGATGTCGATGAGCCGCTTGTGCGTGAGCATCTGGAAGTGCTCGCGCGAGTCCTTGTCCTTGTGCGGCGAGCGGATCACGCGTGTACACGTTGCGCTCGGTCGGCAGCGGCACCGGGCCGACGACCTTCGCTCCGGTGCGCTGGACGTGCTCGACGATCTCGCGCGCGGCGACGTCGAGCATCCGGTGGTCGTAGGCGCGGAGCTTGATCCTGATCTTCGTCCGGCCACTTGTCCATCGCTGTCGAGGCGCCTTCCGTCTCTCGCGCTACTTGATGATCTTGATGCACGCGACCGGCGCCGACGGTGCGGCCGCCCTCGCGGATCGCGAAGCGCAGGCCGTCTTCCATGGCGATCGGGTTGATCAGCTCGACCTCCATCTCGACGTTGTCGCCGGGCATCACCATCTCGACGCCCTCGGGCAGGTCGACCGTGCCGGTCACGTCGGTGGTGCGGAAGTAGAACTGGGGGCGGTAGCCGTTGAAGAACGGGGTGTGGCGGCCGCCCTCGTCCTTGGTCAAGCACGTAGACCTGGGCCTTGAACTTCGTGTGGGGGGTGATCGAGCCCGGGCTTGGCGAGGACCTGGCCGCGCTCGACCTCGTCCTTGTCGATGCCGCGCAGCAGCACCCCGACGTTGTCGCCGGCCTGGACCTCGTCCAGGAGCTTGCGGAACATCTCGACGTCGGTCGCGGTGGTCTTGCGGGTGTCGCGTGATCCCGACGATCTCGACCTCCTCCATCTTCTTGAGCACGCCGCGCTCGACGCGGCCGGTCACCACGGTGCCGCGACCGGTGATCGAGAAGACGTCCTCGATCGGCATCAGGAAGGGCTTGTCGATGTCGCGCTCGGGCTCGGGGATGTAGGTGTCGCACGCCGTCCAGCAGCTCGTCGATCGCGTCGTTCCGGATCCTGCGTCGCCCTCGAGGGCCTTCAGCGCCGAGACCTTGATCGACCGGGATGTCGTCGCCGGGGAACTCGTACTTGCTGAGCAGCTCGCGGACCTCGAGCTCGACCAGGTCGAGCAGCTCGGGGTCGTCGACCATGTCGCACTTGTTCAGGCAGACCACGATGTACGGGCACCCCGACCTGGCGGGCCAGCAGGACGTGCTCGCGGGTCTGGGGCATCGGGCCGTCGGCGGCGCGACACCACCAGGATCGCGCCGTCCATCTGGGCGGCGCCGGTGATCATGTTCTTGATGTAGTCGGCGTGGCCGGGGCAGTCGACGTGGGCGTAGTGGCGGTTGTCGGTCTCGTACTCGACGTGGGCGATGGCGATCGTGATGCCGCGCTCGCGCTCCTCCGGCGCCTTGTCGATCTCGTCGAACGGGCGTGAAGTCCGCCAGACCCTTGTCGGCCTGGACGCTTCGTGATCGCCGCCGTCAGGGTGGTCTTGCCGTGGTCGATGTGACCGATCGTGCCGATGTTGACGTGGGGCTTGGTCCGCTCGAACTTCTGCTTGGCCATCGTGTCCGCTCCCCTTCTTCGCTCTACTCGCCGGTGACCTTGGCCACGATCTCCTTGGAGATCTGCGGCGGGACCTCGTGGTACGCGTGCAGCTGCATCGGGCTGTGGGCCGCGCGGCCCTGGGTACGCGAGCGCAGGTCGGTCGCGTAGCCGAACAGCTCGGCCAGCGGGACGACCACGCGCACGATCTTCTGACCGGAGCGCTCGTCGATGTTCTCGATGCGGCCGCGGCGCGCGGTGACGTCGCCCATGACGTCGCCCATGAACTCCTCGGGCGTGATGACCTCGAACTCCATGACCGGCTCGAGCAGCACGGGGCTCGCCTTGCGGGCGGCCTCCTTCAGCGCCATCGAGCCGGCGATCTTGAACGCCATCTCCGAGGAGTCGACCTCGTGGTACGACCCGTCGATCAGCGTGGCGCGGACGTCGACCATGCGGGTAGCCGGCGAGCACGCCGCCTTCGAGCGCCTCCTGGATGCCCTGGTCGACCGCCGGGATGTACTCCCGCGGGATCTTGCCGCCGACGATCTTGTTCAGAACTCGTAGCCGCCGCCGGGACCCGTGGGCTCCAGGTCGATCTGCACGTGGCCGTACTGGCCGCGGCCGCCGGTCTGGCGGATGAAGCGCATGTCGACCTTGTGGACCAGCTTCGTGATCGTCTCGCGGTACGCGACCTGCGGCTTGCCGACGTTCGCGTCGACGCTGAACTCGCGCCGGAGGCGGTCCACGATGATGTCCAGGTGCAGCTCGCCCATCCCCGAGATGACGGTCTGCCCGGTCTCGTCGTCGTAGCGCACGACGAACGTCGGGTCCTCGTCGGAGAGCTTCGCGAGGCCGCTGCCCAGCTTGTCCTGGTCGGCCTTGGTCTTGGGCTCGACGGCCACCGAGATGACCGGGGTCGGGAAGCTGATCGACTCGAGCACGACCTGGTTGTCGGGGTCGCAGAGCGTGTCGCCGGTGGTCGAGTGCTTCAGACCGACGACCGCGACGATGTCGCCCGTGTACGCGGCCTCCATGTCCTCGCGGTGGTTCGCGTGCATCTGCAGGACGCGGCCGATGCGCTCCTTGCGGTCCTTCGTGCTGTTCTGCACGTGGGAGCCGCTGTGGAGGATGCCGCTGTACACCCGCAGGTAGGTGAGCCGGCCCACGTAGGGGTCGGACATGATCTTGAACGCGAGCGCCGAGAACGGCTCGGTGTCGGAGGGGGCACGCTCGACGTGCTCGTCCTCCTTGTACGGGAGGTGACCCTCGACCGGCGGCACGTCGACCGGGCTCGGCAGGTAGTCGACGATCGCGTCGAGGACCAGCTGCACGCCCTTGTTCTTGAACGCGGACCCGCAGAGCACCGGGACGCCGTGACCCTCGAGGGTGGCGCGACGGATCGCGCGCTTCAGCTCCTCGACGGTCGGCTCCTCCTCGTGGACGAACTTCTCCATGACCTCTTCGTCGTGGTCGGCGAGCTTCTCGAACAGGTCGTGGCGCGCCTTCGCGGCGGCTTCGCGGTACTCCTCGGGGATGTCGGTGTCCATCCAGTCCTCGCCCATGTCGCCGTCCCACCAGTGGGCGTTCATGTTCACGAGGTCGATGCACCCGTGGAAGTCGGACTCCGTGCCCCAGGGGAGCTGCAGGACGAGCGGGTTCGCGGCGAGGCGGTCGACCATCATCTCGACGGTCCGCTCGAAGTTCGGCGCCCGTGCGGTCCATCTTGTTGACGAACGCGATCCGCGGGACGTCGTAGCGGTCCGCCTGGCGCCACACGGTCTCGGACTGCGGCTCGACGCCGGCGACCGAGTCGAACACCGCGACGGCGCCGTCGAGCACCCGGAGGCTCCGCTCGACCTCGACCGTGAAGTCGACGTGGCCGGGCGTGTCGATGATGTTGATCCAGAAGTCCTTCCACACGCACGTGGTGGCCGCGGAGGTGATCGTGATGCCGCGCTCGCGCTCCTGCGCCATCCAGTCCATCGTGGCGGTGCCCTCGTGGACCTCGCCGATCTTGTAGGCGCGCCCGGTGTAGTAGAGGATCCGCTCCGTCGTGGTCGTCTTGCCCGCGTCGATGTGGGCCATGATCCCGATGTTGCGCGTGCGGGCGAGCGGGTACTCGCGGACCGCGAGCCCCTTGCCCTTCTTGACGTCCTGTTCGGTCGTTGCCATCAGCGGTTCCCCTCACGACGAACCCGCCCCGAGGGGCGGGCTCCGAGGTTCTCGTCCATCACCAGCGGTAGTGCGCGAAGGCCTTGTTGGCCTCGGCCATCTTGTGCATGTCCTCGCGTCGCTTCACCGACGCGCCGGCGCCGTTCGCGGCGTCCATGATCTCGGCGACCAGGCGCTCGGCCATCGAGTTCTCGCGGCGGGCGCGGCTGAAGTTCACCAGCCAGCGCATCGCGAGGGTGGTGCCGCGCTGCGGCTTCACCTCGATCGGCACCTGGTACGACGCGCCGCCGACCCGCCGCGACTTCACCTCGAGGAGCGGCCGGACGTTGTCGACCGCCTTCTTGAGCGTGATGACCGGATCGTTGGCCGTCTTCTGGCTGATCTGCTCGAGCGCGTCGTAGACGATGCGCTCGGCGGTCGTCTTCTTGCCGTTCAGCAGGATGCGGTTGATCAGCTGGGTCACCAGCGCGTTCTGGTAGACCGGATCCGGCTGGACGGGTCGGCGTACGGCAGGTCCCTTGCGCGGCATGGCTACTCGCCGCCCTTCTTCGCGCCGTAGCGGGAGCGGGCCTGTTGACGGCCCTTCACGCCGGCGGTGTCGAGGGTGCCGCGGACGATCTTGTAGCGCACGCCCGGCAGGTCCTTCACGCGGCCGCCACGCACGAGCACGATCGAGTGCTCCTGCAGGTTGTGGCCGACGCCCGGGATGTACGCGGTGACCTCGATCCCGCTGGACAGGCGCACGCGGGCGACCTTCCGCAGGGCCGAGTTCGGCTTCTTCGGGGTGGTGGTGTAGACACGGGTGCAGACGCCGCGTCGCTGCGGCGATCCCTTGAGCGCGGGGCTCTTCGTCTTGACCTTCGGGGTCTGGCGACCCTTCCGAACGAGTTGCTGGATCGTGGGCATAGATCTCTCGTCTGCACTCTCTGCCGTTGTCAGAACACCGGAGCCGGTCGGCACGCTGGCCGACGGCCCGCGAGCCTGTTCCGGCGCGCGCGAGGGATCTCGCGGTGCGGCGTCGGATGTGTCGTTACAGCGCGCCCGGCAGGCTCGCCGGACCGGCGCGCGGCCTCTGAGACTATCGACCTACGCGAGGGCGCGTCAACCGCGCTGTGGGTGACCGGGCGGATGTGCCTTCCCCCGGTCGAGGTGTGCCGGCAAAGTGTACCGCGCTGCTAGCGTGGCGACCGTGGACCTGGAGCGGGTGCGGGAGGTGGCGCGGGGCGCGGCACTGGTGGGCGGCGAGGTCGTCCGCTCGGGCCGGCGTCCGGCCGAGGGCGAGGCGAAGGGGCTCCCCGGGGACTGGGTGACCGAGGTCGACCTGGCGAGCGAGCACGCGATCCGCGCGTACCTCGGCGCCGAGACGCCCGACATCCCCGTGGCGGGCGAGGAGCTGGGCGGGGTGACCGAGGACCTGCGGTGGGTGATCGACCCGCTCGACGGCACGACGAACTTCGTCCACCGGTTCCCCGCGGTGGGCGTGTCGGTCGGCCTGGTGGACGGGGACGTGGCGATCGCGGGCGCGGTCCACGCGCCGTTCTTGGATGAGACGTGGCACGCCGCGCGCGGGCTCGGGACCGAGTGGGAGCCCCACGGCCCGTGCCGGGTGAGCGGCCGGCCGGCCGCGCACGCCGTGGTCGGCACCGGGTTCCCGTTCCGCCGCAAGGAACGCCTCCCCCGCTACCTGGCCGCGATGGGTTCGGCGCTCGAGACGTTCGAGGACCTGCGGAGACCGGGCGCCGCATGTCTCGATCTGGCGTGGGTGGCCTGCGGGGTGTTCGACGGGTTCTTCGAGCTGGGGCTCGCGGCGTGGGACGTGGCGGCCGGCGGTCTGCTCATCTCGGAGGCGGGCGGCGTCGTCACCGACTGGCAGGGCGGCCCGGGGTGGCTCTCCGGGGACATCCTGGCAGGCCCGCCGCAGGTGCACGCCGAGCTGCTCCGGATCGCCGCCGGCTGATGGGGCGGCGGTACCGGGCGAAGGTGGAGGCGTGGGCCGAGGGGCTCGTCGCGGCCCACGGTGCCGACGTGGCGGCGGTGATGGGGCTCCCGTGGCCGCAGCCGGAGGTGACGGTGCGGGTGAGCGCCTCGGCGGGCGCGCCGGGGTCCACGAGCGGTCGCACGATCACGCTCGGCGAGCGCTGGTTCCACGAACACCCCGACGACGCGGGATGCGTGCTGCACGAGCTGTCGCACGCGTACCTGCGCGCGCCCGAGTACTCGGCGCGCACGGCCTGGCTGATCGAGGGGCTGGCCGACCACGTCCGCGACGTGCTCGGGTTCGAGGCGTCGTGGACGTTCGCGCACTTCGAGCCGGGGAAGGCGAACGCCGGCTACCAGACGACGGCCCACTTCCTGGCGTGGCTCGAGGCACGGTGGCCGGGGACCGTGGCCGGCCTGTGCGCGCGACTGGCCGACGGGTCGTACGACGAGGGGGCGTTCGAGGCGCTGTGCGGAGCGCCGCTGGGTTCGCTGGTGGTCTCCTACGAGGCCGATGTCGGAGGGAGCCGGTAGGAAGAGCACGTGGATGTGCCGGACATGTCGCCGTTCGAGTTCGCGATCGCGGTGGAGCGTGCGCGGCACAGGATCGTGGTCCTGCTCGATGGCGCCGTCTGGCACCTGGGCGCCACGTTCGCCGGCACCCGCGCGCTCCGGGTGATCGCCGAGGCGTACGGCGGGTGGACGCACGCGGGCGAGATCGGGCGGAGGATGGGGATCACGCGGCAGGCCGCCGCCACCCTCGTGAAGCGGCATGAGACGGCCGGACACGTCGAGGTCGTGGACGAAGGCTGGGCGAAGAGCGTGCGGATCACGCCCGCCGGTCGGGTGCACCTACAGGAGTGCATCCGTGGGATGGACAGGGCCCTTGGGCGGCTCCGGTACGTCCCCGAGGTCGATCTGGTCGAGGTGGGCGACGTCCTTCACCGGGTTGACGAGGTGCTCGACGGGCAGCACGGACCGATGTGGGTGCCCGATCTGTGACCGCTGTCGTGGCCCTGTCAACCTGTTGCGCCCCTCGGGGGCCCTCATCACGGGAAGTCGTCAAGCCTTTGACGAGATGTCGACAAGCCGTTGACGACGTGCCGGAGCGAGGAGGCTCGTGGGACGCAAGGCGTTGACGAGTCGGGGCCAGGGGGCTTCCGAGCCGAGCCCGCCCCCCTGGACGCGCAAAGGGGCGCCCCCGGAGGGGGCGCCCCTTGCGTTGCCGTGCCGCGGGAGCTACTCCTCGCCGTCGGCCGATCCGACCCCGCCGAGGAGGCGTTCCGCCTCCTCGCGGGACAACCCGACCAGCGCCGGCTCGCCCGACGCGGCGCCCACGTCGGCCGCCGCGTCCGCCAGCTCGCGCTGACGCTGGAGCCAGTACTCCGGGATCGCCTCGGGCTTGATCCGCACCCCGACGTTGCGGTAGCGCGGCATGCCCGTGCCGGCAGGGATCAGCTTGCCGATGATCACGTTCTCCTTCAGACCGAGCAGCGGGTCCGACCGGCCGCCGATCGCGGCGTCGGTGAGCACCCGCGTGGTCTCCTGGAACGACGCCGCCGACAGCCACGAGTCCGTGGCCAGCGACGCCTTCGTGATCCCGAGCAGGACCGGCCGCGCGCTCGCGGGCTCGCCGCCGTTCTCCACGGCCTCGATGTTGCGGTCCTCGAACAGGCGACGGTTCACCAGGTCGCCCGGCAGCAGGTCGGTGTCGCCCGGCTCGATGATGTGCACCTTGCGCAGCATCTGCCGTGCGATCAGCTCGATGTGCTTGTCGTGGATCGTCACGCCCTGGGAGCGGTAGACCATCTGCACCTCGTCGACCATGTGCTTCTGCAGCTCGAGCACGCCCTTGACCCGCAGGATGTCGTGCGGGTTCACCGAGCCCTCGGTGAGCTGCTGGCCGACCTCGACCCGGTCGCCGCTCGACACCGTGAGCCGGGCCCGGAACGACACCGGGTACTCGACCTCGTCGGCGTCGTCGGACGTCACGCGGATCCGGCGCACGTGCTTCTCGTCGTCGTCCTCGATCTGCACCTCGCCGGACAGCTCGGTGATCTGCGCCTCGCCCTTGGGCTTGCGCGCCTCGAACAGCTCCACCACGCGGGGAAGACCGTGGGTGATGTCCTCACCCGCGACGCCACCGGTGTGGAACGTCCGCATCGTGAGCTGGGTGCCCGGCTCGCCGATCGACTGGGCGGCGATGATGCCGACCGCCTCGCCGATGTCGACCATCCGCCCGGAGGCGAGCGACCGGCCGTAGCAGGCCGCGCACACCCCGACCTCGGCCTCACAGGTGATGACCGAGCGGATCCGCACCTCCTCGACGCCCGAGTCGATCACGGCCTCGGCCAGCTCGTCGGTGAGCTCCGCCCCGGCGGTCGCGATCTTCTTCGAGCCGACCTTCACGTCCTCGGCCAGCACGCGGCCGAACAGCGACGTGTCGACGTTCTGGTGCCGCACCACGGTGCCGTCGGGGCGCTTGACGTTCACCCGCGCGGGGACCGAGCGGTCGGTGCCGCAGTCCTCCTCGCGGACGATGACCTCCTGGGCCACGTCGACGAGTCGACGCGTCAGGTAGCCCGAGTCCGCCGTGCGCAGCGCGGTGTCGGCCAGACCCTTGCGGGCGCCGTGCGTGGAGATGAAGTACTCCAGCACGGAGAGGCCCTCGCGGAAGTTCGACTTGATCGGGCGCGGGATGATCTCACCCTTCGGGTTGGCCACCAGGCCACGCATGCCCGCGAGCTGACGGATCTGCATGATGTTGCCTCGGGCTCCCGAGTTGGCCATCATGAAGATCGGGTTCGTGGGCGTGAACTGGGCCTCCATGGCGTCCTTGACCTCGTCGGTCGCCTGGGTCCAGATCTCGATCAGCTCCTGACGACGCTCGTCGTCGGTGATGATCCCCTTGCGGTACTGGGTCTCGACCTTCGACGCGCGCTTCTCGTGCTCGTCGAGGATCGCCGCCTTCGACGGCGGCGTGGTGACGTCCTCGATGCCGATCGTCACGCCGGCGCGGGTCGCGTAGTGGAACCCGAGGTTCTTCAGGTCGTCGAGCACCTGCTCCACGCGGGCCCGGTCGTAGCGGTGCACGACCTCGTCGACCAGCTTCGCGATGTCGGCCTTGAGCACCGAGTCGTTGCGGTACTCGAAGTCGGCCGGGAACACCGCGTTGAACAGGATGCGCCCGATCGTGGTCCGCACGACCGGGGCACGACCGTCCTCGGGCTTCCAGTCCTTCGGCAGCATCGAGGCCGGCAGCGCCTTCTCGGGCAGCCGGATCCTCACGGGGTCGTGCAGCGGGTGGCCCCGGTCGAGCGCGAGCTCGGCCTCGGCCACCGACGCGAACGTCGGGATCTGCTCGTCCTTCTTCTTCTCGTTCTGGCCGAGCGTCAGGTAGTAGAGCCCGAGCACCATGTCCTGGGTCGGCGTCGCGATCGGACGACCGTGCGCCGGCGACAGGATGTTGTTCGTCGACAGCATCAGGATCCGCGCCTCGGCCTGGGCCTCGGCCGACAGCGGCACGTGGACCGCCATCTGGTCGCCGTCGAAGTCCGCGTTGAACGCGGTGCACACGAGCGGGTGGATCTTGATCGCCTTGCCCTCGACCAGCACCGGCTCGAAGGCCTGGATGCCGAGTCGGTGCAGCGTGGGCGCGCGGTTCAGCATCACCGGGTGCTCGCGGATCACGTCCTCGAGCACGTCCCACACCTGCGGACGGGCGCGCTCGACCATGCGCTTGGCGCTCTTGATGTTCTGCGCGAGCGCCTGGTCGACCAGCCGCTTCATCACGAAGGGCTTGAACAGCTCGAGCGCCATCTGCTTGGGCAGCCCGCACTGGTGCAGGCGGAGCTCCGGCCCGACCACGATGACCGAACGGCCCGAGTAGTCGACCCGCTTGCCCAGCAGGTTCTGGCGGAACCGGCCCTGCTTGCCCTTGAGCATGTCCGACAGCGACTTCAGCGGACGGTTGCCGGGACCCGTGACGGGCCGGCCGCGGCGGCCGTTGTCGAACAGCGCGTCGACGGCCTCCTGGAGCATCCGCTTCTCGTTGTTGACGATGATCTCGGGCGCCTGCAGGTCCAGCAGCCGCTTCAGCCGGTTGTTCCGGTTGATCACGCGGCGGTACAGGTCGTTCAGGTCGCTCGTGGCGAACCGGCCGCCGTCGAGCTGCACCATCGGACGCAGGTCCGGCGGGATCACCGGGACGGCGTCGAGCACCATGCCGAGCGGCGTGGACTTGCCCTCGGCGAAGTTCGACACGACCTTCAGGCGCTTGATCGCCTTGAGCCGGCGCGTGCCCTTGCCGTTCTCGATCTGGTCGCGCAGGTACTCCTGCTCGGCCGCGACGTCCATCTCGGACAGCAGCCGCTTGATCGACTCGGCGCCCATCCCGCCGTCGAAGTAGTCGGCGAAGCGCTCACGCAGCGACCGGTACACGTTGTCGTCGGCCACCAGCTGCTTGATGTGCAGGCCCTTGAAGGCGGTGAGCACGTCGTCGAGGTGCTGCACCTCGCGCCCGACCATCTCGTGGATCCGCTCGACGTCGCGCTGCGCCTCACGCTTGGCGGCCGACAGCTGGGCGCCCTTGGCCCCCTCGGACTCGAGCTCCTTGAGCCGGTCCTCCAGCTCGTTCAGGCGCTTCTTGACGTCGTCGTCGCGGTCCTTCTCGAGGTCGCGCTTCTCGGCGTCGATCTCGTTCTCGATCTCGGGCAGGTCCTTGTGCCGGCGCTCGTCGTCGATGCGGGTCACGACGTAGGCGGCGAAGTAGATGATCCGCTCGAGGTCCTTCGGCGCCAGGTCGAGCAGGTACCCCAGGCGCGACGGGACGCCCTTGAAGTACCAGATGTGCGTGACCGGGGCGGCCAGCTCGATGTGGCCCATCCGGTCGCGGCGGACCTTGCTGCGGGTGATCTCCACGCCGCAGCGCTCGCAGATGATGCCCTTGAAGCGCACGCGCTTGTACTTGCCGCAGTGGCACTCCCAGTCGCGCGTCGGCCCGAAGATCCGCTCGCAGAACAGACCGTCCTTCTCGGGCTTCAGGGTGCGGTAGTTGATCGTCTCCGGCTTCTTGACCTCGCCGTTGGACCACGCGCGGATCTGATCCGCGGTGGCCAGGCCGATCCGAAGCTCGTCGAAGAAGTTGACGTCAAGCACGCCTCGCTGTCCCCTTCCCTGCTATTCGAAGTCCGCGCCGGCAGGCTCGCGACGGCTGAGGTCGATGCCCAGCTCCTCCGCGGCCCGGAAGACGTCCTCGTCGGTCTCGCGCAGCTCGATCTCCTCGCCGGTCGAGGAACGGACCTCGACGTTGAGGCAGAGCGACTGCATCTCCTTGATCAGGACCTTGAAGGACTCCGGGATGCCCGGCTCGGGGATGTTCTCGCCCTTGACGATGGCCTCGTAGACCTTCACGCGGCCCAGCACGTCGTCGGACTTGATCGTCAGCAGCTCCTGCAGCGCGTAGGCCGCGCCGTACGCCTCGAGCGCCCACACCTCCATCTCGCCGAACCGCTGGCCGCCGAACTGGGCCTTCCCGCCCAGGGGCTGCTGCGTGATCATCGAGTACGGGCCGGTCGACCGCGCGTGGATCTTGTCGTCGACCAGGTGGAGCAGCTTCAGGATGTACGCCACGCCGACGGTCACGGGCTCCTCGTAGGGCTGCCCGTTGCGACCGTCGAACAGCCGCGCCTTGCCGACCGCGTCGATCTGCTTGAGACCGTCGCGGTTCGGGTGCGAGCTGGCCAGCGCCTCGAGGATCTCGCCCTCGCGGGCCCCGTCGAACACCGGGGTGGCCACGTGGACCGGACCGACGTGGTCCTCGCCGTCCTTCGAGAACCCGACGAGCGCCGCGAAGCCCAGATGGGCCTCGAGCACCTGCCCCAGGTTCATCCGGCTCGGCACGCCGAGCGGGTTCAAGATGATGTCGACCGGCGTCCCGTCCTCGAGGAACGGCATGTCCTCCTCGGGCAGGATCGTCGAGATGACGCCCTTGTTCCCGTGGCGGCCGGCGAGCTTGTCGCCGTCGGAGATCTTCCGCTTCTGGGCCACGTACACGCGGACCAGCTGGTTCACGCCGGGCGGCAGCTCGTCGCCGTCGTCGCGGTTGAACACGCGGACCCCGATCACCTTGCCCTGCTCGCCGTGCGGGACCTTCAGCGACGTGTCGCGCACCTCGCGCGCCTTCTCGCCGAAGATCGCGCGCAGCAGGCGCTCCTCGGGCGTGAGCTCCGTCTCGCCCTTGGGCGTGACCTTGCCCACCAGGTAGTCGCCGGGGCTGACCTCGGCCCCGATCCGCACGATGCCGCGCTCGTCGAGGTCCTTGAGGATCTCCTCGGAGACGTTCGGGATGTCGCGGGTGATCTCCTCGGCGCCGAGCTTCGTGTCGCGGGCGTCGACCTCGTGCTCCTCGATGTGGATGCTCGTGAGCACGTCGTCCTTGACCAGGCGCTCGGACAGGATGATCGCGTCCTCGTAGTTGTGGCCCTCCCAGGGCATGTAGGCCACCACCAGGTTCTTGCCGAGGGCCATCTCGCCGGCCTCGGTCGATGGACCGTCGGCGATCACCTGGCCCTTCGTGACCTTGTCGCCGGCGGCGACGATCGGCCGCTGGTTGATGTTCGTGCCCTGGTTCGAACGTCGGAACTTGATCAGCTCGTACACGTGGAGCTGGCCACGCGAGTCCTTGATCACGATGTCCTCGGCCGAGACGTCCTCGACCACGCCGTTCTCCTCGGCGATCACCACGTCGCCGGCGTCGACCGCGGCCCGGAACTCCGCCCCGGTGCCCACGAGCGGCGCCTCCGAGCGCAGGAGCGGCACGGCCTGCTTCTGCATGTTCGCGCCCATCAGGGCCCGGTTCGCGTCGTCGTGCTCCAGGAACGGGATCAGCGCGGCGGCCACCGAGACCAGCTGCTTGGGCGAGACGTCCATGTAGTCGACCTCGGCGGGCGGCACCGAGTCGACCTCGCCGCCCTTGCGGCGGACCAGGACCGAGTCGGCGAGCTTGCCGGTCTTGGCGTCGTAGGGCGTGTTGGCCTGCGCGATGACGTGGCGGTCCTCCTCGTCGGCCGACAGGAAGTCGATCTTCGTGGTGACCTTGCCGGCCTCGACGCGCCGGTACGGGGTCTCGATGAACCCGAACTCGTTCACGCGGGCGTAGCTCGACAGCGAGCCGATCAGGCCGATGTTCGGGCCCTCCGGCGTCTCGATCGGGCACATCCGGCCGTAGTGCGACGGGTGCACGTCGCGGACCTCGAAGCCCGCGCGCTCCCTGCTGAGGCCGCCGGGCCCGAGGGCGCTCAGACGGCGCTTGTGGGTGAGACCCGACAGCGTGTTCGTCTGGTCCATGAACTGCGACAGCTGGGAGGTCCCGAAGAACTCCTTGATGCTGGCCACGACGGGGCGGATGTTGATCAGGGTCTGCGGCGTGATCGCCTCGACGTCCTGGGTCGTCATGCGCTCCTTGACCACGCGCTCCATGCGCGACAGGCCGATCCGGATCTGGTTCTGGATCAGCTCGCCGACGCTGCGGAGGCGGCGGTTGCCGAAGTGGTCGATGTCGTCGGGGTCGTAGCCCTCCTGGCCGGCGTGCAGCCTCACGAGGTAGCCGATCGTCTTGAGCATGTCCTCGTAGGTGAGGACGCCCTTGTACTTCGGCGCCCCGGCGACCGCCTCGTCCTTGAGCTGGGCCGAGAAGACGCGGGCCTTGAACTGCTCGAAGCCCTTGCGGTCGGGGTTGTCCAGCTCGCCGAGGGCCTTGTGGTGGGCCTTCAGCTGCTTGAGGAGCTCGCCCTGCGCGGCGCCGAGCTTCTTGTCGACCTTGTGACGGCCGACCTTCGCCAGGTCGTAGCGCTTCGGGTTGAAGAAGAGGTTCTCGAGCAGGGTCTTCGCCGACTCGGCCGTGGGCGGCTCGCCCGGGCGGAGCTTGCGGTAGATGTCCTCGAGGGCCTCCTCCTGGGTGTGGACGTGGTCCTTCTCCAGGGTGAGCTGGATGCTGGGGGCGTTCTCGAAGAGCTTGAGGATCTCGTCCTCGGTCCAGCCGAGCGCCTTGAGCAGCACGGTGATGTTCTGGCGGCGCTTGCGGTCGATCCGGACGCCGACGGTCTCCTTCTTGTCGACGTCGAACTCGAGCCAGGCGCCACGGCCCGGGATGATCTTCGCGACGAAGACCTCACGGTCGGTGGTCTTGTCGAGGTCCCGGCTGAAGTACACGCCGGGCGAACGGACGAGCTGGGACACCACGACCCGCTCGGTGCCGTTGATGATGAAGGTGCCGCGGTCGGTCATCATCGGGAAGTCCCCCATGAAGACCTCCTGCTCCTTGATCTCGCCGGTCACCTTGTTGACGAAGGTGGCCTCGACGAAGAGCGGGCGGCTGAAGGTGATGTCCTTGTCCCGGCACTCTTCCTCGGCGTGCTTCTGCTCACGGAACTCGTGGCGACCGAAGTAGAGCTGGAACTGCTCGGTGAAGTCCTCGATGGGGCTGACCTCGTCGAGGACCTCCTTGATCCCTTCCGCGATCAGCCAATCGAAGGAGTCCTTCTGGATGGCCACGAGGTCCGGAAGGGGCAGGACCTCGTCGAGCTTGGAGAAACTGACACGGTTCCGTACAGGAACAAGCTGGTCAGGCAACCAGGATCCCTCCCAGGGCAATCAGGTGCGCACGACGCCGCGCGCCGCGAGGTCCCCGTCGAGGGGTTGGCGAGGTTCTCGTCAAGAGGTTGACGACCGGTCCTCGTCGCGGCGGCCGTACCGAGCAACCCCTTGACGACTCGCACCCGGGGCCCTCACCGCAAGCGTGTCTGGCTACGCCGGCGCGATGGCGTCGATCTCTTCGGCGAGCCAGGAACGCACGGGGCGGCCGATCTTGTCCATCGCGATCAGGACGAGCGCCTGTCGTTCCGCCGGGGTCGGACACCAGGTCGCGGAACGCCGCGGTCGCCACCTCGCGGTCCTCGTAGAACCTCAACGGTGTTCCCCGTGTCTCCGTCGACGATCTTGAAGGTGGAGTGATCCCTCGCGTCGCATCTCCCGGCATATCGTCCATGGTAGGCCCCTGCGCAGGTATCGGGAAGAGGGCCTCCACCCTTGATGTCAGGGACTCGGCGTCGGCCCACACGGACCAGCGGCCATCCTCGAAGGTGTCGGCGTACACGTGGCCCTCATGGGGATCGATCGTGAACCGGGCGATCGAGTTCCAGCGTGGCGACGCTCCTCGTCGCCGCCGGTGATCGAACGCCAGCGCGTTCGACATCGCCTGCTCGAGCGTGTCGAAGCACGACAGTGCATGGTGGTCCGCCGCATCCTCACCTGAACCGTTCGCCGGCCAGCGACGCCTCTTCCCGCTCGCCGCGTTCGATGAGAGATCACGCTCGAGCGCCGGGTCCTGGGGATCGGTGACGGCAACGGCGCGGAAGAACGGGGTCACGAAGTCGCGGCCCCATAGGACCACCTCGTACCTCCACTCAACGTCATGCGGCATCGCGTGAACGTAGCGCCTCGGTCCGACATGCTCGGCTCACCGCGGGCGGAGCGCGACCAGCCCCGGCGTCGAGGCGAGCGCCGCGTCGAACGTGAGGACGGCCGCCCCCGTCCGTCTGCGCGCGGGCCGCCAGGTAGGCGTCGACGAACGACAGCCCCCGCCAGCCCCACAGGGCGAGCAGGTCCTCCCAGATCTCCGGTTCGTCCAGGAGCAGACCCGCGTCATCGAGCATGTTCCGCAGACGAGGGAGCAAGCGGCCACGGGGAACGCGGTACTGACCGAGCATCGTGAAGACGACCTCCGCCATGGTGGGGA